>NZ_VFES01000026.1 GCF_007858185.1 Pseudomonas grimontii | reverse complement strand
GGCAACAGCGCCAGGAGTTTTGGCCAGTCTTCATTCAGTTTTTGCGTGGCGTCTGTCACTGCTAGTCACTTCCTATAGCGAGGCAGTTTTTACTATAGCTTTTGAGATATGGTTAGCGCATATGGGGCTTGCCCCCCGAATGCCAACCCCATCAAGGCCTCCCCCCGTAGCAGTTGCCGAGCGCAAGCGAGGCTGCGTCAGGCGCGCTGCCGATTCAAGCTCGAGTCGCGGCCGACGCAGCCTCGCTTGCGCTCGGCAGCTGCTACGGGGGTTTGCGCGGTGGCGGATAAGACGGTATCTACGCAGGGGGCTCGGCTCAAGGTGTGTAGATACTTATGCCCCGATGAGGGAGTATCAGTTGATGCATCTTTGGCTGACCCACTGCATCGGGGGCAAGTCGAATCGTCGCACCGCCCCTCCCACATTTGGATCTCCATGTATCAGCTGGACCTCGGTCTGCTTTTGCTCTGGCTTTTGATCTTGATCCTAGGCGCCCCGTCAAACACGCTGGCCTTCGTTCGGGCACACCGAGCCTAGGCGAGGTGCCGAGTGTTGGGGCAAGAGCCCTTTGGTCGCTTTGGGCTGGGCCGGCATTCCGGCTCTTTTCCAAAGTGACCCGCCGTCAGGGCGGAACCCTAAGCAGCCGTTACCTAAATAACGGATATGTACCCAACCCAACCCCCCCCAAAAAAATACCCCACCAAAACCATCAACATTTCTTGATCGCCATCAAGCAGTTTTCACCCCCCACCTCCCTATCATCCCCTGGCCAAGCAATGAGGAAGCGACCATGTCAGAGACCTTCACCAAGGGCATGGCCAGGAATATCTACTTCGGAGGAAGCGTGTTCTTCTTCCTGATTTTCCTGGCCCTGACCTACCACACCGAACAAACCTTTCCCGCCCGCAGCAACGTCGACCAACTCACCGAATCCGTCGTACGCGGCAAAGGCGTCTGGGAGCGCAACAACTGCGTCGGCTGCCACACCTTGCTGGGCGAGGGCGCTTATTTCGCGCCGGAGCTGGGCAATGTGTTCAAGCGCCGAGGTGGCGAAGAAGGGTTCAAGCCGTTCCTGCATGCCTGGATGAAGATGCAGCCCCTGGGTGTGCCGGGACGGCGGGCCATGCCGCAATTCAATCTCAGTGACCAGGAGGTGGACGATATGGCCGAGTTCCTCAAATGGAGCTCGAAGATCAATACCAATAACTGGCCACCGAACAAGGAGGGCTGAGCCATGCGCAGTGCCAATCCATACTTGAAATTCCAATCCCAGGCCGTGGCCAAACCCTACTTTGTGTTCGCCCTGATCCTGTTTCTCGGTCAGGTGCTGTTCGGTTTGATCATGGGCCTGCAATACGTCATCGGTGACTTTCTGTTCCCGTTGATCCCCTTCAACGTGGCGCGGATGGTCCACACCAACCTGCTGATCGTGTGGCTGCTGTTCGGCTTTATGGGCGCGGCTTACTACCTGATACCCGAGGAGGCCGAACGCGAGCTGCACAGCCCGAAACTGGCGATCATCCTGTTCTGGGTGTTCGCCGCCGCCGGGGTGTTGACCATCCTCGGCTACCTGCTGGTGCCGTATGCGGCGCTGGCCAAGTTGACCCACAACGAGCTGCTGCCGACCATGGGTCGTGAGTTCCTGGAGCAACCGACCATTACCAAAATGGGCATCGTCGTGGTGTGCCTGGGCTTTCTGTACAACATCGGCATGACCCTGCTCAAGGGCCGCAAGACCACCGTCAGCATGGTGATGATGACCGGGTTGATTGGTCTCGCGGTGTTCTTCCTGTTCTCTTTCTACAACCCCGGCAACCTGGCGCGTGACAAGTTCTACTGGTGGTGGGTGGTGCATCTTTGGGTCGAAGGCGTGTGGGAACTGATCATGGGTTCGATGCTGGCTTTCGTGCTGATCAAGGTCACCGGCGTCGACCGCGAAGTGGTGGAGAAATGGCTTTACGTGATCATCGCCATGGCCTTGATCACCGGGATCATCGGCACCGGTCACCACTTTTTCTGGATCGGTGCGCCTGAGGTGTGGCTGTGGGTTGGTTCGATCTTCTCGGCCCTGGAGCCGCTGCCGTTCCTGGCGATGGTGATGTTCGCCTTCACCATGGTGAAGCAACGTCGGCGCCAGCACCCGAATCGCGCGGCGACGTTGTGGGCCAAGGGCACCACGGTCACGGCGTTCTTCGGCGCAGGCGTGTGGGGGTTCCTGCACACCCTGGCACCGGTCAACTTCTACACCCACGGCACCCAACTCACCGCCGCCCACGGGCACCTGGCGTTCTTCGGTGCCTACGCAATGATCGTGATGACACTGATCAGCTACGCCATGCCACGCCTGCGCGGTATCGGTGAAGCGCCGGACGCGCGTTCGCAGACCCTCGAAATCTGGGGCTTCTGGATGATGGTGCTGTCGATGGTGATGATCACGCTGTTCCTCACCGCCGCCGGGGCCGTGCAGGTCTGGTTGCAACGCTGGCAGGTGGACGGGGTGGCCTTGCCGTTCATGGCCACGGTGGAACATTTGCAGGGGCTGTTCTGGGCGAGGTTGGTCAGTGGGGTGGTGTTCCTGCTTGGTCTGGTTTGCTACCTGTTCAGCTTCCGGCAACGCGCCCGCGTGGCTGGAGCACCGGTGCCGATCGTCTACTGAAGGTAACGTGGTCCAAATGTGGGAGGGGCGGTGCGACGATTCGACTTGCCCCCGATGGCGGTGTGTGGGCCGAGCATTTTTTTTGGATTGGGCCGGGTACATATCCGTTGCTGCGGTAACGGCCACCTAGGGTTCCGCCCTTACGGCGGGTCACTTTTGGAGGGACCCAAAAGTAACCAAAAGGTCCTCGCCCCAACACTCGGCACCTCGCCTAGGCTCGGTGTGCCCTCACTCCGGCTTTGGAGCGTGGGCCGCCGCGATGGGCCATCCTTGGCCCAGCGCGGCTAACCCGGCGTCCTGCCGGGTTACCCACGCTCCAAAGCCTGCGTTCGGCCAGCGTGTTTGACGGGGCGATCCCAGATCAAAAACAAAGCGCGGCGGCCTTAGAGCCGACCGGAGTTGGGTCTGGTGTACTGGGTTAAAAATGTGGGAGGGGGCTTGTCCCCGATGAGGGAGTGTCAGTCACTTATTTTTTAACTGACCCGGCGCTATCGGGGGCAAGCCCCCTCCCACATTTGGATCTCCACATATCAGCTAGACCTCGGTCTGCTTTTGCTCTGCTTTTGCTCTGGCTTTTGCTCTTGATCCTAGGCGCCCCGTCAAACACGCTGGCCGAACGCAGGCTTGAATCCGTGGGTAACCCGGCAGGACGCCGGGTTAGCCGTCCTGGGCCAGGGATGGCCCATGACGGCGGCCCACGGATTCAAGCCTTCGTTCGGGCACACCGAGCCTAGGCGAGGTGCCGAGTGTTGGGGCAAGAGCCCTTTTGGTTACTTTTGGGGCTCTTTTCCAAAAGTGACCCGCTGTAAGAGCGGAACCCTAAGTGGCCGTTACCGCAGCAACGGATATGTACTCATTCCAACCCCAGCAAATGGTCGGCCCAGAGGCCGCCATCGGGAGCAAGTCGAACCGTCGCACCGCCCCTCCCACATTTTGACCGCGGTGTGCCTGTCAAATATCAAACAGTTGGAGCCCATCCCATGGCCTTTACCCTTGAATTGGAAGAGTGGGTCGGCAGTGCCTGGCACCGCTTTATCACCCGACGCGCCAGTGTCGATTTCCCGGCGGCGCGGGTCGAGCTGGTCGACCGTCAGCGCAGCCTGGCCGTGTTGTTCCGCGCCTTGGGCGGTGCCAGTGGGATCGCCCTGGAAGCCGCCAGCGAGCGCGACCTGCTGCTGCGCCGCAACCTGTTGATGCGCATCGCCGGCACCTGCAAACATGCACCCCTGGCCTCCTGCGATGGCAACCGTCTGCGCCTGCCGTCGAGCCTGGCGGTGTACCCCACCGTCGCGTTGAACCTGGAGTTGTACCGTTGGTTGGCGCTGCTGGCCGCCCATGCAGGCCCCATGACCCATTGGGCCCGCGACAACCAACGCTGGACCTGGCTGCTGTTGCAACGCTTTCCGGCGCTGCTGCCCAGTTACCAGCGCCTGGTGGACGCGCACCTGACCCTACGCCCCGACCCGGCCAGCCTCAAACCCGGTGAAGCGGCCCTGGAAAAAGCCCTGCGCAAGGCTCTGCGCGAGCCCGGCAGCGTGCGCCATTTACCCCGCAGCGAACGCGCCGCCTGGCCGTTGCCCTTATGGCTTTACCCGCCGTTGCACCTGGACACGCCCCAGGCCCTCGACCTTGAAGATGACGCCGACGACCTCGCCACCCCGCCCGGCGAGCAGCAGGGCGCGCCCAAACGCGCCAGCCGTGTGGATGACCACAGTCGCGATGGCGGCCTGCTGGTGGTGCGCCTGGAAAACCTGTTCAGCTGGACCGAGCACGTCGACCTCGATCGCTGGGCCGACGACAGTGAGGACCCGGACGCCGCTCGCGTCGCCGAAGACCTCGACCAGTTGAGCCTGTCGCGCCAGCGCGTGCGCAAGAGCGGCGGCTTGAAGCTGCACCTGGACCTGCCGCCCGCCGACGTCGATGACATCCCCCTGGGCGAGGGCATCAAGCTGCCCGAGTGGGACTATCGTCAACAATGCCTGCAACCCGGTTTCGTCAATCTGCAACTGATGCAGCCACGTGCCGATGCACCGCAACCGTTACCGGCCCGATTACTCGGCCCGGCCCAGCGCCTGCGCCGTCAATTCCAGCAAGTGCGCACCGACCGCCAATGGCTGCGCCAGCAACCCCAAGGCGCGGAACTGGACCTGCAGGCCTGGGTGGATTTCCAAGTGCAACGCCAACATGGCACCTGCACCGAACGCGGCTTGTACCAGGAGCAACGTCACACCCGACGCGACCTGGCGTGCCTGCTGTTGGCGGACCTGTCGATGTCTACCGACGCGCATTTGAACGACGAGCAAAAGGTCATCGACGTGATCCGCGACAGCCTGTTGCTGTTCGGCGAAAGCCTGGCCGGGCTGGGAGATGCGTTTGCGCTGTATGGTTTCTCGTCGCTGCGTCGTCATCAGGTGCGCCTGCAACAGCTCAAGACGTTCGAGCAAGCCTATGACGACCGCACGCGCGGTTGCATCCAGGCGCTCAAACCGGGCTATTACACGCGCATGGGCGCCGCGATTCGCCAGGCCACCCAGTTGCTGGGCGCGTGCAAACAGCGGCGCAAGTTGTTGTTGCTGCTGACTGATGGCAAACCCAATGACCTGGATCTGTATGAGGGCCGCTACGGGGTCGAAGACACCCGCCAGGCAGTGGTCGAGGCGCGGCGCCAGGGCCTGATTCCGTTCTGCATTACCATCGACAAACAGGCTGGGGACTACTTGCCCTACATGTTCGGTGCCCATGGCTACACCCTGATCCGCCAACCGGAGCAGTTGCCGCTGCGGTTGCCCCAGCTGTACCGGCAACTGACCGAGGGTCAGTAGAAGTCGCGCGGCAACCAGAAGAACATGGCGATGCAAAACAGTGTCAGGCTCAGGCAGAACCACTGGAAACGCCGCAAGCGAAGGGCCTGTACGCCGGCGTCCGAGGCGGGCAGGGCCATGCCGCAATCCGTGCACTGCTCATGCTTGTCGGCATTGCGCTGCTGGCAGTAGAGGCAGGTTTTCACTCGAACTGCTCCAGGCGCAGCCGATCCAGAATGGCGATCTGACGACCGTCCTGGGTGATGATCTTTTCATCGATCAGGCGCCGGATAATCCGCGAAAAGGTCTCCGGCTGGATCGACAGGTGCCCGGCAATCAACTGCTTGGCCATGGGCAGTTCGAAGCGACTGTCGGTGCAGTGCAAGTGCATCAGTTGGGTCAGCAGGTAGCGCACCACGCGGTGGGTGGCGTTTTTCAGCGACAGGGTTTCGATCTCGTTGACCCGCTGGTGCAAGCGCACGCACAACTTGCCGAGCAGGGCGAAGGTCAGGCGGCTGTTGCTGTGCAGCAGGCGCATGTAGGTGGCGTTGGACAAACGGTACAACTGGGTGGGGCACACCGCTTCGGCGCAGGCCACGTAGTTGGGGGTGTCCATCAGCATCATGGCTTCGGCGAAGGTCTGGCGCTCGCCGATCACTTCGAAGACCTTCTCCTGGCCGTCGGGGGTCAAGCGGTAGATCTTCACCGCACCGGCAATCACGAAGTAAAACGCATCGGCTGGTTCGCCCTGGCGGAACAACGGCTCGCCCTTGTCTATGCTCAGCAGTTGGCTGTTGCTCATCAGCTCGTTGAGTTCTTCCTCGTTCAGCGGTTCGAACAGGTGATGGCTGCGCAGGATCTGGTGGTGCACGCGATGCAGCACCATGCCCGGCTCCTTGAACAGCAGCGGGGCGTTCACACCAGCACCAGCGACAGCCCGCTGGCGGCGGCCAGCATGGAGCCGAGAATCACAAACCAGGCGAGGGGGACATAGGCGTTTTTCATCATGGCTCCGGGGTGCGGTGTGGATATAGGCGCGAGGGTAATCCCTTGGCTCCGAGAGCGACTTGATCTACGACAAGGGCAACGCACGCCCATCGGCGCAAGATTGCCGCAGTCCTGAAGGGAGACCTGTTATGCAAGTGCTCGATCGGCGCAAGGCAATGTCGATTACCCCGTTGTTTCGCCTGGCCTTCCGGCCATTCTTCCTCGGCGCCTGTGTGTTGGCGACGCTGGCAATCCCCTTGTGGCTGCTGGCCCTGGGCGGGCACCTCGGCACCTGGCAACCCGCCGGCGGCTGGCTGGCCTGGCATCGGCATGAGCTGCTGTTCGGCTTTGGCCTGGCGATCATCGCCGGGTTCCTGCTCACGGCAGTGCAGACCTGGACCGGTCGCCCAGGCATCAGCGGCAACGCCCTGGCGCTGCTTGCCGGCCTGTGGCTGGCCGCGCGCCTGGGATGGCTGTTCAACCTGCACTGGCCGCTGCTGGCGGTGCTGGAACTGACCTTCCCCCTGGCCGTGGCCAGCGTGATGGGTTGGACCCTGTGGCAGGTACGCCAGAAGCGCAACTACCCGATTGTGCTGGTGTTGGCGCTGTTGACCGTGGCCGATGCGCTGTCGCTGTATGGCTTGCTGCGCAATGACCCAGGCCTGCAACGCCAGGCGGTGCTGACCGGCCTGTGGCTGGTGGCGGCGATGATGGGCTTGATCGGCGGGCGGGTGATTCCGTTTTTCACCCAGCGCGGGTTGGGCCGGGTCGAGGCGGTCAAGCCCTGGCCATGGCTGGACCGTGTGTTGCTCGGCGGCTCGGTGCTGATCGCCGTGCTGTATGCCGCCGGGCCTGCGCTGGCCGCCCACCCAGGGATCGGCCTGCTGTTCGCCGCCCTTGGGCTCGGGCACTTATTGCGCCTGGTACGCTGGCATGATCGCGGCCTGTGGCGGGTGCCGTTGCTCTGGTCGTTGCACCTGGCGTATGCGTGGCTGGCCGTGGCCTGCCTGGGCATGGCGCTGTGGCACTTCGGCGCGCCGCTCAATCCCAGCCTGGCCGTGCATGCATTGACCATCGGCGCCATGGCCGGCCTGATCCTGGCGATGATCGCCCGCGTCAGCCTGGGCCACACCGGCCGCCCGTTGCAGCCGCCAGCGGGGATGACCCTGGCATTTGGGCTGCTGAACCTGGCCTGTGTGTGCCGGGTGGTGCTGGTACTGCTGTTGCCGATGGCTGCATTGTGGCTGGCGGGTGTGTGCTGGACCGTCGGGCTCGGCCTGTACCTGTGGCGGTATGGCCCGATGCTGTGGCAGGCACGGGTCGATGGGCATCCAGGCTAGGAGAACGTCATGCTCTATTCCACCTTGTTGATCGTGCATCTGCTGGCGGCGATTGCCTTTGTCGGCACGCTGTTTTTCGAAGTGGTGATCTGGCACAGCGCCCGTGAGGAGCTGGCCTGGTCGGCGCAGTTCACGTCCGACCACGCCATTGCACGGCGTTCGCGCCAGGTACTGCACGGCGTGGTGGTGTTGCTGTACGGCGCGGGCATCGGCCTGGCCTGGCACTATCGCGGGCTATTGGTGGTGCCCTGGGCCAGCCATTTCGCCGCGCTGCTGAGCCTGAAAATCCTGCTGGCCCTGAGCATCATCGGCCACTACCTGTGGCTGGCGTACCTGCTGGGCCATCAGCGCCTGAGCCCAAGGCGTGCGACGTGGATTCGTCGCAGCATCCTGGGGCATATGGTAGTGATCGTGATCGTCGCCAAGCTGATGTTGCGTTGATCACGCGGCGGGGTTCAGCGCCTGGATGAACAACACGTCGTTCTCCAGGCGGATGTGCTCGCGCAGGTCGTCATGAAACGCTGTGAGCTGCTCGTACAGGCTGCGCCAGGTGCCGCAGGCGCCGGACGGCGGGGTGATGCGGTCGGTCAGGCTTAACACCTGCTCCAGCGCCTCGCCGTGCTGGCCGTGCTCATGGCGCATCACCTGGATCGGCATGCTTGCCTGTGGGCCCATGCCCATCTTCAACATCGGGAACAGCACCTGTTCCTCCTTGAGCATGTGGTTCTCCAGTTCCTGCTGGATGTCGAGCAGCAGGTCTGCGAGGCCGTTGGGGCATTGCCGGTGGTGGCCATGGACTTGCTCGACCCGGTTGGCCAGGCGAATCAGCTCCGGCAGTTGCTCGCGATGCCGGGCGTGGTAGCGCGCCAGCAGGTGGTCGATCAATTGATCCTGGGGTTGGGTGTTCCAGTCGCTCAGGCTCATCGGGTTTCCTCATCGGGGATAACGGTATGAACGAGTGGTTGCAGGCACCATGCCAATCCGAAAGCTGTTGATAAATAAGGTTTTATTGTGAGGTGAGGTGATCATGACCACCCTATGCCAGGGTAATGCGAACCCCATCAGGGTCGAGGCGACCCTGGCGGCCGACGAGATCCTTGGGCAAAGCCAGGTGCTGCGCCAGTTGCTCACTGAGTTGACGGTGCTGGCGCAGACCGAGTTGCCGGTGCTGTTGCAGGGCGAGACCGGCGTCGGCAAAGAGCTGTTCGCCCGCCGCCTGCATCGCCAGTCGCGGCGTTGCCACCGGCCGCTGGTGCAGGTCAACTGCGCGGCGCTGCCGGAGGCGTTGGCCGAGAGCGAGTTGTTCGGGCATGTCAAAGGCGCTTTTTCCGGCGCCAGCCATGACCGCGCCGGGCGTTTTGATGCGGCCCATGGCGGCACGCTGTTTCTCGACGAAGTGGGGGAATTGCCCCTGAGCATTCAGGCCAAGTTGCTGCGCACCCTGCAAAATGGCGAGATCCAACGCCTGGGCGCCGACCGGCCGTTGCAGGTGGATGTACGCATCATCGCCGCCACCAACCGCCACTTGCCGGACTGCGTGCGCGATGGCTTGTTTCGCGCGGACCTGTATCACCGCCTTTCGGTCTACCCGGTGACGATCCCGGCCCTGCGCGAGCGTGGCGATGACATCCTGTTGTTGGCCGAGCACTTTGTTGAACTCAACCGTGTACGCCTGGGGTTGCGTGGCCTGTGTCTATCCGCGGCTGCGCGCCAGGCGCTGCTGGGGTATGCCTGGCCGGGCAATGTGCGCGAGTTGGAACATGTGATCAGCCGGGCGGCGTTGAAGCTGTTGTGTCGGGTTGGTAGCAGTGCGTTCATGAGCCTTGAACCGCAGTGGTTGGGGCTGGGCGATGCCGTGCCTGTGCTTGAACCGCCGGTGTTGAGCGGTGAGGTGTTCCAGCCGTTGGCGGTTGCGGTGGATGAGTGTCAGCGTCATAAGATTCGTCAGGCGCTGGAGCATTGCGGCGGCAATTGGGCGAGTGCGGCGCGTTTGCTGGGGGTGGATTCGAGCAATTTGCATAAGCTGGCGCGGCGGTTGGGGCTTAAGTAGAGAGCCAGATCCAGATCCAGATCCAGATCCAGATCCAGATCCAGATCCAGATCCAGATCCAGATCCAGAGCAGGCTGATATCTACCTGGTGTATGGAGATCAAATGTGGGAGGGGGCTTGCTCCCGATGGCGGCCTCTGGGCCGACCATGTCGTTGGCTTTGATCGAGTACATATCCGTTGCTGCGGTCATGGCCGCTATTGGTTCCGCCCTTACGGCGGCTCACTTTTGGAAAGGCCCAAAAGTAAGCAAAAGGCCTTCGCCCCAACACTCGGCACCTCGCTTGGGCTCGGTGTGCCCTCACTCCGGCTTGAATCCGTGGGCCGCCGTCATGGGCCATCCTTGGCCCAGGACGGCTAACCCGGCGTCCTGCCGGGTTACCCACGGATTCAAGCCTGCGTTCGGCCAGCGTGTTTGACGGGGCGCCTAGGATCAAGATCAAAAGCCAGAGCCAGAGCCAGAGCAACAGCAACAGCGCGATCAGTTATGTAGAGCCCAAACGTCAAGCAATCACATGCGGCGTCATGCCACGGGCGAATGTTGATCGTGGTCAAGGGATAACGGCGCGGTAGTTCCCACACTGTGGCGAACTTTCTGGAGGACCGTGCCATGCCCTTGTCTCTTGCGCAATTGCGCCGCAACTACACCCTTTATGGCCTGCGTGATGACTTGGTGCAGGACGATCCCTTGGTGCTGTTCGGCCAGTGGTTGGATCAGGCGCGCAAAACCGAGGTGCCTCCGGCGGAGGCCAATAGCATGGCGCTGGCCACCGTGGACAGCCAGGGCCATGCCCATTGCCGCATCTTGCTGCTCAAGGGTTTCAGCGCTGAGGGTTTTTTCTTTTTCGGCCATTACCAGAGTGCCAAGGGTGAGGAGTTGGCGAGCAATCCCCATGCGGCCATGACGTTTTTCTGGCCGGGGCTGGAGCGTCAGGTGCGTATCGAAGGGCCGGTGGTGCGTGCGGATGCGCAGTTGTCGGACGATTATTTCGATGCGCGTCCGGCCGCCAGCCAGTTGGGTGCGTGGGCCTCGCCGCAAAGTCAGCCCCTGAGCCATCGCAGCGAGTTGGAAAGCCGCTTGCGTGATGTCACCGAGCGTTTCGCCGGGCAGCAACCGCCACGCCCCGAGCATTGGGGCGGTTATCGCCTGCAACCGCAGCGCATCGAGTTCTGGCAGGGCCGGCCCGACCGTCTGCATGACCGCCTCGACTACCGCCTGCACGCGGGCACGTGGCAGCGCACGCGCCTGGCCCCCTGAACGAGATACCTCCTTGGAGGAATAGGCCCTGCGCCCGTTGCGGCGCAGGCTGACGGCAACTTTCTTCACGCCTGGAGCCTTGATCATGGCCCATTTGAAACAACGCAATTTCGTGCCGCTGAACATCGCCGTGCTGACCATCAGTGACACCCGTACCCTGGACACCGACACCTCCGGCCAGACCCTGGTGGATCGCCTCGAAAGTGCTGGGCATGTGCTCATCGACCGTGGCCTGGTGATCGACGACATCTACCAGATCCGTGCGCAGGTTTCGCTGTGGATCGCCGACCCCGAGGTGCAAGTGGTGCTGATGACCGGCGGCACCGGTTTCACTGCCCGCGACAACACGCCCCAGGCGGTGTTGCCGTTGCTGGACAAGCATGTCGAAGGCTTCGGTGAGCTGTTCCGCCAGGTGTCCCTGGCCGAGATCGGCACTTCAACCTTGCAGTCCCGAGCGCTGGCGGGCATCAGCAACGGCGTGCTGGTGTGCTGCATGCCGGGCTCGCCGGGCGCGTGCCGTACCGGCTGGGATCAGATTCTGGCGGGGCAATTGGATAGTCGCACCGGCCCATGCAACTTCGTGCCGCACCTCAAGCCCCAGCCCGAGCAAATCCTGCAAGCCTGCGAGTCGCGCTCATGAGTGTCTCGGTGTGTGACGGCGGCCATCTGATGCCGGTGGACGAAGCCATCGCCACGCTGCTGGCCCAGGCGCCGCCACCGCCCTCCATCCAGGTGATCGGGCTGGAGCAGGCGCTGGGGCGGGTGATCGCCGAAGAACTGTTCTCACCCCTGGATTTGCCCGGCTTCGACAACAGCGCCATGGACGGCTACGCCCTGCGCGCCCAGGACGTGCCGGCTGAAGGCGGCTACCTGATGCTCGCCGGGCGCGTTGCGGCGGGGCAGCACAGCACGACGAACGTGCAGGCCGGGCAGGCCGTGCGCATCTTTACCGGCGCGCCGGTCCCGCCCGGCGCCGACACGGTGGTGCCCCAAGAGCGTTGCCGCCCGTACGGCCAGCGCATCTGGTGCCCGCCGGTACGCCTCGGCGAGCATGTGCGCAAGCAGGGTGAAGAGCTGCAGCGCGGGCAAACCCTTATCGCCGTCGGCAAACGCCTGCGCGCCCAGGACATCGGCTTGCTGGCCTCGGCCGGCATCCCCCGATTGAAAGTCTATCGCCCGCTGCGGGTGTGCCTGCTCAGCAGCGGCAACGAGCTGCGCGATCCGGGCGAAGCGCTGGTGCCGGGGCAGATCTACAACAGCAACCGCTATGCCCTGGCTGCGTTGTTGCGTGGCTGGGGCGTGGACGTGCATGACTACGGCGTGATGGCCGACGAACTGGCCGCCAGCCGTGATGCGCTGGCCCTGGCCTCGTCCGAATGCGACCTGTTGCTGACCTCCGCGGGTGTGTCGGTGGGGGAGGAGGACCATCTCAAGCAGGCCATCGAAGAACTCGGCCACGTGGACTTCTGGCGCCTGGCGATCCAGCCCGGCAAGCCCCTGGCGTTTGGTCAAGTGGCGGGCAAACCGTGGCTGGGCCTGCCCGGTAACCCGTCGGCGGCGCTGATCACCGCGTTGGTGGTGGTGCGTCCGTTCCTGTTGCGCGCCCAAGGTGTGGAGCGCGTGCTGCCGGTGCCGATCCAGGTGCCGGCCGCGTTTGAATGGCTCAAGCCCAATAAGCGCCGCCAGTACCTGCGTGCACGCCTGAGCCCCGGCGAGGACGGGCAACTGCGCGCCGTGCTGCACCCCCAGCAAAGCTCGGCGATGCTGACCGCCGCGTGCTGGGCCGATGGCCTGGTGATCGTCGAGCGTGAGCATCAGGTGCTCAAGGATGAACCGGTGCCGTTTGTGTCTTTTGCCGAATTTTTGTGAGGAGCCCCCATGCAACTGGTCTGCCCCGCAGGCAACCTGCCTGCGCTCAAAGCCGCCGTGCGCCAAGGCGCCGATGCGGTGTATGTCGGTTTTCGCGATGACACCAATGCCCGGCATTTCGCCGGGTTGAACATGGACGACAAACAGTTCGACGGTGCCGTCGCCTTTATTCGCCAGCACCAGCGCAAGCTGTACGTGGCGGTCAATACCTACCCGCAACCGAAGATCTGGGCACGTTGGCAGCGCGCCGTCGACCGCGCGGCGGACCACGGCGTGGACGCCCTGATCGCCGCCGACCCCGGCGTGCTCGACTACGCCAGCCGCCAGCATCCACACATGGCGTTGCACCTGTCGGTACAGGGCTCGGCCACCCACGCGGCGGCGCTGAAGTTCTATGCCGAACGCTACGGCATTCGCCGCGCGGTATTGCCCCGTGTGTTGTCCCTGGCCCAGGTCAAACAGGTGGCTGCGAGCAGCCCGGTGCCCATCGAAGTGTTCGGTTTTGGCAGCCTGTGCATCATGGCCGAGGGGCGTTGCCACCTGTCTTCCTACATCACCGGCGAGTCGCCCAACCTCTGCGGCGTGTGCTCGCCGGCCAAGGCGGTGCGCTGGAGTGAGGATGCCGAGGGCTTGAGCGCGCGCCTGAGCGAAGTGCTGATCGACCGCTACACCGCCGACGAACCCGCCGGCTACCCGACCCTGTGCAAGGGCCGTTTCCTGGTCGGCGGCAAGCGCTTCCATGCCCTCGAAGAACCCACCAGCCTCGACACCCTCGACCTGGTACCGGAGCTCAGCGCCATCGGTGTCGAAGCGGTGAAGATCGAAGGCCGCCAACGCAGCCCGGCGTATGTGGAGCAAGTCACCCGCGTCTGGCGCGCCGCGCTCGACGCCCACCGCAACGCACCGGCCAGCTTTGTGGTCAAGGACCAATGGCGCCAGGTGCTGGCCGGGTTATCCGAAGGCAGCCAGACCACACTCGGCGCCTACCATCGTGCATGGCAGTGAGGAGACACAGATGAAACTCAGCCTGGGACCGGTGCTGTTTTATTGGGACAAGGAACACCTGGGGCGCTTCTACTCGGACATGGCCGGCTTGCCCCTGGACGTGATTTACCTGGGCGAAACCGTGTGCGCCAAACGCCGCGCGTTTTCCCTGGACCATTGGTTGGGTTTGGGCCGGGAGCTGCAAACCTACAGCTCGGCGCAGATCGTGTTGTCGAGCCTGACCTTGATCGAAGCCGCCTCCGAACTCTCGAGCCTGCGCCGCCTGTGCGACAACGGCGAACTGTTGGTGGAGGCCAATGACATGGGCGCGGTGCAGATGCTGATCGAGCGCAAATTGCCCTTTGTCGGTGGCCCGGCGCTCAACCTCTACAACGGTCACGCCCTGGTACAACTGCTCGACGCGGGCATGCAGCGCTGGGTGCCACCGGTGGAATGCTCCCAGGGCCTGATCGCCGACGTGCTGGAACAGGTACGCGAATTGGGCCGGCCGTTGCCCGAGGTGGAGGTCTTCGCCTACGGCCATTTGCCCCTGGCCTACTCGGCGCGTTGCTTCACCGCCCGAGCGGAAAATCGCCCCAAGGACGACTGCCAGTTCTGCTGCATCAACTACCCCGATGGCATGGCGCTGACCAGCCAGGAAGGGCAGGCATTGTTCACCTTGAACGGCATCCAGACCATGTCGGCCGACGTTACCAACCTGCTGGCCGATTACGCCGGCCTGGTGTCCAGTGGCGCCGATCTGTTGCGCCTGAGCCCACGGGCTGAAGGCATGGTCGAGGTGGTGCGCGCTTTCGATCAGGTGCGCCAGGGCGCCACGCCGCCGCTGTATGTCGATGGCTGCAACGGCTACTGGCACGGCCAGGCGGGCATGTTGCGGGTTGAGGAGGTGGGGCTGTGTTGAGTCGTAAACAATGGCTGCTCAAGGGCGCCGATCAGTTCTTCCCATTGATCCGTCGCGTGCCGTTTGGCGTGCAGCGCCTGGTCCTGCAGCAAACCCTCAACCGCTGCCTGGCCGAACCCCTGCGCGACGGCGGGTTTGACCTGCTGCGCGGGCGTTGGATGTGCTTGCGTATTCCTGACCTGGGGTTGTGCTGGTACCTGACCTTGGCGCGGGACGGGTTGCGTATTGCGCAAAAGGCCGAGGCGCAGGTGAGCATCAGTGGCAACTGGCGGGAGTTTCTGTTGCTTGCCAGCCGGCAGGAAGATCCGGATACGTTGTTCTTTCGGCGGCGGTTGGTGATCGAGGGGGATACGGAGTTGGGGTTGGGGTTGAAGAATTTGATCGACAGTCTGGATCCGGATGTGTTGCCGCCTTGGTTGTGGCGGAACTTGGAGCGGGCGGGGCGGGGGGTTGCTGTTTGATTGGGGGTATATCCGTTATTTAGGTAACGGCCGCTATTGGTTCCGCCCCCACAGTTTGATCGCACCCATCAGGTAGACCTCGGCCTGGTTTTGCGCTGGCTTTTGCGGCCGTGGAGCCGACCGGCGTTGGGTCTGGTGTACTCGGTTAACAATGTGGGAGGGGGCTTGCTCCCGATGAGGGCGTGTCAGTGGCTGAATGTGTGGCTGACTGACTGCTATCGGGAGCAAGCCCCCTCCCACAGTTTGATCGCCATGCAGCAGGGAGGTATCACAGGCTTTTGCTCTGCTTTTTGATCAGCCCGTGGCACCGTCAACCCCCGCGCCCAAACGCCACACCCTGCCTAACTTGATCTCAATCAAGGGCCACCCCCCACCCTCCCACCTACCATCGCCCCCATCTCCAGCGCCATGACGAAGGGTACCCATGACCCGCTCCACACGCCTCACCCTCCAATGCCTGGTCATGTCGGCACTGCTCACTCTCTTCGCCAGCGCCCACGCCAAACCCTACGGCGCGATCGAACAGCAACGCATCAACCAAACGTTCCCCCAGCACGACGCCGTCTCCGCCCCCGAAGGCAAGTTCAACGTCCGCACGATCACCCAGGCCAACACCCCCATCGGCTACGTGTTCCAAAGCCTCGACGTGGTGGCGATCCCGGCCTACTCAGGCAAGCCCATCAACACCCAGGTGATCCTCGACACGGCCGGCATCATCCGTGACGCCTACGTACTGGAACACCATGAACCGATCCTGTTGATCGGCATCCCCGAGGTCAAACTCCACGACTTCACCAGCCATTATGCGGGCGTCGACGTGCGCCAACGCGTGGTGGTCGGGCGTTCCAGTGACCCCAAGGCCGTCACGGTGGATGCGATTGCCGGTGCCACGGTCACCGCGATGGTGGTCAACGAGGTGGTCATGCGTGCGGCCCATGAGGTGGCGGTCTCGCTCAAGTTGATCGACGGCAAGGCCGCCACCGCGCAGAAAGTCGCGCTGATCCGTACCGACGAATTCGCCCCCGCCACCTGGGAGCAGTTGACCGGTAACGGTGCGATTCGCCGCCTGCACTTGACCCGTGGCCAGGTGGACGCCGCCTTCAAGGACACCGCCGCCGAAGCCGGTGAGGCGGCCAATGAGACCTTTATCGACCTGTATGTGGCCGACATCAACCCACCGGGTATCGGCCGCAACCTGCTCGGTGATGCGCACTACGCCAACCTGATGCACACACTCAAACCCGGCGAGCAGGCCATCGCCGTGCTTGGCCGTGGGGTGTTTTCGTTCAAGGGCTCGGGTTATGTGCGCGGTGGGATTTTCGATCGGGTGCAGTTGCGCCAGTTCGGCAATGTGATCAGCTTTCGCGACCTCGATCACCAGCGCATCGACGATGCCTACGCGCAGGACATGCCGGATTTCACCGAGATGTCGGTGTTTATCGTGCGCCCACAGGCAGCATTCGACCCCGGTTCCCCCTGGACCCTGGAGTTGTTGGTGCGACGCCAGACCGGCCCGGTCAGCGGCACCTTCAGCAGTTTTGAATTGCCCTACCAATTGCCGGAGGAGTACCTCGAACGGCCACCGCCCACTGCTGCGGAACAAGCCGCGCTGGATGAGGCCAACCGCCCGCTGTGGTTGACCATCTGGTACCAGAAGCAGGTCCAGGTGCTGGTGCTCGGCGTGGCGCTGCTAGTGCTCACCGCGATCCTGTTTTTGCAGGACAGCCTGGCCCGTCGTCCGCGTCTGTTGCACTGGCTGCGGCGTGGCTACCTGGTGTTCACCGTGGGGTTTATCGGTTGGTATGCCCTGGGGCAGTTATCGGTGGTCAATGTGCTGACCTTTGTGCATGCGCTGGTGCAGGATTTTCGCTGGGAGTTGTTCCTCACCGACCCGCTGATCTTCATGCTCTGGGTGTTTACCGCCGCGAGTATTTTGCTCTGGGGCAGGGGCGTGTTCTGCGGCTGGCTGTGCCCGTTCGGGGCCTTGCAGGAATTGCTCAACGAGGCGGCGCGGCGCCTGAAGGTCCGTCAGTTCGAATTGCCCTTTGCGCTGCATGAGCGGCTGTGGGCGATCAAGTACCTGATCCTGTTGCTGCTGTTCGGCTTGTCGCTGGAGTCCATGGCCACCGCCGAACGCTTTGCCGAAGTGGAACCGTTCAAGACCGCCATCACCCTCAGGTTCGACCGCCAGTGGTGGTTCGTGCTCTACGCCGTGGCGCTGCTGGTGATCAATCTGTTCACGCGCAAAGTCTACTGCCGCTACCTGTGTCCCCTCGGCGCCGCCCTGGCGATCCCGAGCAAATTCCGCCTGTTCGACTGGCTCAAGCGCCGCCAGGAATGCGGCAACCCCTGCCAGCTGTGCGCCAAGGAATGCGAGATCCAGGCGATTCACCCGGACGGCCATATCAACGCCAATGAATGCCACTACTGCCTCGACTGCCAGATGACCTGGCACAACGAAAACAAGTGCCCGCCGCTGATCAACAAGCGCAAGAAGCGCAACAAAGCGCCGCCCGGACAGATCCCCGTGGTGCAGATAAATCCCAACCCTTGAAGGAGCAACCCCATGAACGATACAGACGACAAACATGAAGGCCTGACCCGGCGCAGTTTTCTCGGTACGGGGGCGGTTACCGGCGCGGTACTCGCCGGGGCTTCGGCCATCGGCGGTGCGGTGTTTACCCGTGAATCCTTTGCCGCCGCGGCCAAGGACGCCAAGTCGAAAATCCATGTGGAACCCGGCCAGCTCGACGACTACTACGGCTTCTGGAGCGGCGGCCACCAGGGTGAGGTGCGGGTGCTGGGCATCCCGTCGATGCGTGAGCTGATGCGTATCCCGGTGTTCAACGTCGACTCGGCCACCGGTTGGGGCCTGACCAACGAGAGCAAGCGCATCCTGGGCGAGGGCGCCAAGTACGCCAATGGCGACTGCCACCACCCGCACTTGTCCACCACCGATGGCCGTTACGACGGCAAATACCTGTTTATCAACGACAAGGCCAACACCCGGGTGGCGCGCATCCGCCTGGACATCATGAAGTGCGACAAGATCCTCACCGTGCCCAACGCCCAGGCGATTCACGGCCTGCGCCTGCAAAAAGTGCCCTACACCAAGTACGTGTTCTGCAACGCCGAGTTCATCATTCCGCACCCCAATGACGGCAAGAATTTCGACCTGCAGGACCGCAATGCCTTCACCATGTTCAACGCCATCGACGCCGAAAAAATGGAAATGGCCTTCCAGGTGATTGTCGACGGCAACCTCGACAACGCCGACATGGACTACACCGGCAAATACGCGGCGGCCACCTGCTACAACTCGGAAAAGGCCACCGACCTGGCCGGCATGATGCGCAACGAGCGCGACTGGGTGGTGGTGTTCAACATCCCGCGCATCGAAGCGGCGATCAAGGCCGGCAAGTTCATCAGTGTCGACGGCGCCAAGGTGCCGGTGGTGGACGGACGCAAATCCCTGGACGGCAAGGACAGCGAATTCACCCGCTACATCCCGGTGCCGAAGAACCCCCACGGCTGTAACACCTCGCCGGACGGCAAGTATTTTATCGCCAACGGCAAGCTGTCGCCGACCTGCACCATCATTGCCATCGACAAGCTCGATGACCTGTTCAGCGGCAAGATCGCCGACCCGCGCGGCGTGGTGGTGGGTGAGCCGGAGCTGGGCCTGGGCCCGTTGCACACTACCTACGACGGGCGCGGGTTTGCCTATACCACGCTGTTCATCGACAGCCAGGTGGTGAAGTGGAACATCGCCGAGGCCATCCGCGCCTATGGCGGCGAGAAGGTCAACTACATCAAGCAGAAGCTCGATGTGCAGTACCAGCCCGGCCACAACCACGCTTCGCTCACCGAAACCCGCGATGCCGACGGCCAGTGGCTGATGGTGCTGAGCAAGTTTTCCAAGGACCGTTTCCTGCCTACCGGCCCGCTGCACCCGGAAAACGATCAGTTGATCGACATCTCCGGCGACGAGATGAAACTGGTGCACGACGGCCCGGCCTTTGCCGAACCTCACGACTGTGTGATGGCGCGCCGCGACCAGATCAAGACCAAGAAAATCTGGGAGCGCGACGATCCGTTCTTTGCCGAAACCGTGGCCATTGCTGCCAAGGACGGGATCAAGCTGGAAACCGACAACAAGGTGATTCGCGACGGCAACAAGGTGCGCGTGTACATGACCTCCATGGCCCCGGCCTACGGCCTGGGGGAATTCACCGTCAAGCAGGGCAATGAAGTCACCGTCACCATCACCAATATCGACATGATCGAAGACGTGACCCATGGCTTTGTCATGGTCAACCACGGCGTGAGCATGGAGATCAGCCCGCAGCAGACCTCGTCGATCACCTTCATCGCGGATAAACCGGGGTTGCATTGGTACTACTGCAGCTGGTTCTGCCATGCGCTGCATATGGAGATGGTGGGGCGGATGAAGGTCGAACGGGCCTGACGAAAGGACCCCGCAGGACAAAGGTGGGAGGGGGCTTGCTCCCGATGGCGGTGAATCAGCCAAGGACGCATCAACTGATACACCCTCATCGGGAGCAAGCCCCCTCCCACATTTAGCCGCATTCAGTTTAAGGACATCACTGTGGCTCGATCATTCATCACCTTGATAGGGCTCGCACTGCTCTCGTTTGGTGTGGGCGCCACTGTGCGCCCACTCACCGACTTGCCCCTGCAAACCGACGGCCCCAACCGCTGGCGCCTGCCCGCCGGCGAATACCGGGGCGCGTTCCGCATCGATCAACCGCTGCAATTGACCTGCGCGCCCGGTGCCGTCTTCCAGGCCGAAGGCCAGGGCAATGGCCTGCTGATCAGCGCCCCGGACGTCAGCGTCCAGGGCTGTACATTCCTCGATTGGGGCCGCGACCTCACCGCCATGAACGCCGGCATCTTCATCCAGCCCCAGGCTCGGCGCACTCAGTTAGTGGGCAACCGCCTGCAAGGGCCGGGCTTCGGTATCTGGGTCGATGGCACGGCGGACGTCAGCCTGATCGACAACCGTATCCAGGGCGATCCGTCCATCCGCTCCCAGGACCGTGGCAACGGCATCCATCTGTATGCAGTACACGGTGCCCGCGTCATCGACAACCAAGTGCGCGACACCCGCGACGGCATCTACATCGACACCTCCAACGGCAACCTGCTGCAAGGCAACACCCTGGAAGACCTGCGCTACGGCATCCACTACATGTTTTCCAACGACAACCAGGTGCTGGGCAATACCACTCGCCGTACGCGCACCGGCTACGCCCTGATGCAGAGCCGCCAGTTGACGGTGATCGGCAACCGCTCCGAGCAGGACCAGAACTACGGCATCCTGATGAACTACATCACCTATTCCACCTTGCAGGACAACCTCGTCACCGATGTGCGCGACGGTGCCACCGGCGACACCATGATTGCTGGCGGCGAAGGTAAGGCGCTGTTCATCTACAACTCGCTGTTCAACCGCATCGAAGGCAACCGTTTTGCGCGCAGTGCGGTGGGCATTCACCTCACCGCCGGCTCCGAAGACAATCGCATCGCCGGCAACGCCTTTGTCGACAACCAACGCCAGGTCAAGTACGTCGCCAGCCGCTTGCAGGAGTGGTCGGCCGACGGCCGGGGCAACTACTGGAGCGATTACCTTGGCTGGGACCGCAATGGCGATGGCCTCGGCGATGTGGCCTACGAGCCCAACGACAACGTCGACCGCCTGCTGTGGCTCTACCCCCAGGTGCGCCTGCTGATGAACAGCCCCGGCATCGAGTTGCTGCGCTGGGTGCAGCGCGCATTCCCGGTGATGAAGTCGCCGGGTGTGATGGACAGTCACCCGCTGATGCAAACCCCCATTCCCAAGGAACCTGCATGATGAACGTGGTCGAGATCGAAGGGGTCAGCCAGCGTTATGGGCAGGCCACAGTGTTGCATGACTTGAACCTGAGCCTGGCGCCCGGCGAAGTGCTGGGGCTGTTCGGGCACAACGGCGCGGGCAAGACCACCAGCATGAAACTGGTGTTGGGCTTGCTGGAGGCCAGCGCCGGGCAGGTGCGGGTGTTTGGCCGTTCACCGAGGGACAGCCACGTGCGGCAACGCCTGGGGTATTTGCCGGAAAACGTCACGTTCTACCCGCAACTGAGCGGTGTCGAAACCCTGCGCCACTTTGCCCGGCTCAAAGGTGCGCCGCTGCACCAGGTGGCGCGCCTGCTCGAAGACGTCGGCCTGAGCGTGGCGGCGGGTCGCCGGGTCAAGACCTACTCCAAAGGCATGCGCCAGCGCCTCGGCCTGGCCCAGGCGTTGCTCGGTGAGCCGCAACTGTTGCTGCTGGATGAACCCACGGTGGGCCTCGACCCGATTGCCACCCAGGACTTGTATAGCCTGCTCGACCGCCTGCGTGCGGGAGGCACCAGCATCATTCTGTGTTCCCACGTGTTGCCCGGCGTCGAAGCGCATATCCACCGCGCGGCGATCCTCACCCAGGGGCGCTTGCTCGCCCTCGGCAGCCTGGCGCAACTGCGCGCCGAGACCGGGCTGCCGACGCTGATCCGCAGTCGCGGCTTGCAGCATGTCGAGCGCCTGCAACAACGCTGGAGCGCCGCCGGCCACGTCACCCGTCGTTGGGGCGACGACGGGCTGCAAGTGGCCGCCTGCAGCGCCAACAAGGTCGAGCTGTTGCGTCAGCTGCTCGCCGAGGACAACCCCAGCGAAGTGGAGATGCTGGCGCCGTCCCTGGAGGACATCTACCGCCATTACGTGAACACGGGCGTGGTCACGGCCAAGGAGGCGCTGTTATGACACCGATCTGGAACATGGCCCGCAAGGAATTCTGCGACGGCCTGCGCAACCGTTGGCTGTTGGCGATCAGCCTGTTGTTCGCGGTGTTGGCCATCGGCATTGCCTGGCTGGGCGCCGCCGCTGCGGGGCAACTGGGCTTTACCTCGATACCGGCGACCATCGCCAGCCTGGCGAGCCTGGCGACTTTCCTGATGCCGTTGATTGCGTTGCTGCTGGCCTATGACGCGATTGTCGGCGAAGACGAAAGCGGCACCTTGCTGCTGTTGCTTACCTACCCCCTGGGGCGCGGGCAGATCCTGTTGGGCAAGTTTGTCGGCCATGGGCTGATCCTGGCGCTGGCCACGGTGCTCGGCTTTGGCTGCGCGATGCTCGCCATTGCGCTGCTGGTGGATGACGTCGAGCTCGGCGTACTGCTCTGGGCCTTTGGGCGTTTCATGCTGACCTCGACGTTATTGGGCTGGGTGTTTCTCGGCTTGGCCTATGCCCTGAGCAGCCGCTGCGCGGAAAAGTCTACCGCTGCCGGCCTGGCCCTGGGCGTGTGGTTTTTCTTTGTGCTGGTGTTCGACCTGGCGTTGCTGGCGCTGCTGGTGGTCGGCAAGGGTCAGTTCAGCCCGCAGGGGTTGCCCTGGCTGTTGCTGCTCAACCCCACCGACGTGTATCGGCTGATCAACCTGTCCGGCTTCGGCACGGGCACGCAGTCCATCGGGGTCATGGCCCTGGGCACGGACCTCGACGTACCGCCGCAGGCCCTGTGGGCGTGCCTGTTGGCCTGGGTGGCCGGGCCGTTGGCGCTGGCCTATGGGATGTTTCGGCGTCGCGCCGCTTGACGATTTTTTTGACTGCTGGAGTAAGCGATATGGGTTTTAAGACACGGGTACTGGCGGCGTTGCTGGTCGGTTTGCTGCTGACAGCCTGCGACAAGGAGCAGGCGTCGAGTTTCAGTGACGCGCCGGTGGCATTTCATCCCAACGATGAGTGCCACGTGTGCGGCATGGTCATCAATGAGTTCCCCGGACCCAAGGGCCAAGTGGTGGAGCAGGGCGGGGTGAAGAAGTTCTGCTCCACCGCCGAGATGCTCGGCTGGTGGCTGCAACCGGAAAACCACCATGACACCGCCAAGCTGTATGTGCATGACATGGGTCGCAGCCAGTGGGACACGCCGGACGACAGGCACCTGATCGATGCCCGCACCGCGTTCTATGTGCTCGGCACCGGGCTCAAGGGCGCGATGGGCGTGGTACTGGCCTCGTTTGCCGATGAGGCCAAGGCGCAGAAAGTCGCGACGGACACCGGGGGCAGTGTGTTGCGCTTTACCGAGATAGACCTGGCGCTGTTGCAACAGCCAGCGGGGCATAGCGGGCACTGAATCAGCCGGCCTGGTAGCCCATCAACTGTTCTTCACACAAGATCCGGATGGTGCGCCGCTGCACCTCGATCAACCCGCCTTCCACCAGCCGGTGCAGGATCCTTGAAAAGGTCTCCGGCTGGATCCCCAGCTTCGACGCCACCAGGCGCTTGGGCACTTGCAGCACCACCTCGCCACTCAGCGCATCGCGTTCCTGGAACAGGAAGTTGATCACCCGGCGGCTGGCGTTGGCCAGGGTCAGGGTGTCGATGTCCTTGAGGCGTTGGTGCAGGTGGATGCTCATGCTGGCGAGGATTGCCAGGCAAATTTTCGGCTGGTCCTCCAGGGCCCGGCGGTAGTGCTGGCCTTCGATGCTGACCAGCACACTGTCCTTGAGCGCAGTGGCGCTCACTGGGTAGGCCTTGGCCTGGGTGAACAGCAGGGCTTCGGCAAAGGTCTGGCCGGGCTGGATGACTTCCACCAGGTGTTCCTGGCCTTCGCCCGTGACCCGATGCAACTTGATCTGGCCGCTGACCAGCAGGAAGAAACGGTCAGCCGCGTCGCCCTGATGCATCAAAGGCGCATGGCCGGGCAAGCGCTTGAGGTTGGCCAGGGTGCAGACATCCTGGAAGGTTTTTTCCGGGAGCTGGCTGAACAGGTGATGGCGACGCAGGGTGAGGACGATGTGGGGATGGGTGAGCATGTTTGGGCCTCCGCAATGGGGTAGCGTAGGGGGCTTGGCGCGGGGTTGATATGCCTCTGTGGGGGTACCTCTTGCAGGGCTTGTGTAAAAAATGTGGGAGGCGGCTTGCCCCCGATGTCCATAAGTATCTACACAACGTCAGTGGGATAACGCGTAGCAGCTGTCGAGCCTTGGCGAGGCTGCGTTTGCGGCGCGTCTGACACACCGCCGACGCAGCCTCGCCAAGGCTCGACAGCTGCTACGCAGGGGGGGCGGCTCAAGATGTGTAGATACTTATGCCCCGATGAGGGAGTGTCAGTCACTTATTTGTTAACTGACCCGCCCCCAAAAAAACTCACCCCGCCTGCCGCAAATGCTCCATCGCCCAAACCGCCGCCTCCACCCGCGACCGCAACCCCAGCTTATGCAGCAAATTCTTCACATGCACCTTCACCGTCCCCTCGGTAATCCCCAATTTATGCCCGATCACCTTGTTGCTGTGCCCACTGGCAATCGTGCGCAGCACCTGGCGCTCGCGTTCAGTCAACTCCACCGCCGCATGCGGTTGCGGCGAGCGCAGGGCCTGGGCCAGTACGCGGGTCAGGCCAGGGCTGATCACCAAGGCGCCATGCAACGCATCGCGGATGTACTGGATCAACAATTCCGGCTCCATATCCTTGAGCAGATAGCCATTGGCATCCAGCCGTAACGCATCACGAATATCGTCTTCAGCGTCGGACACGGTAAACAGCAACACCTTGCCGCCATAGTTCATGGCGCGCAGGCGGCGCAGGGTTTCGAGGCCGTTCATGTGTGGCATGTTGTTGTCCAGCAGCACCAGGTCCGGTTGCAGCGCGTCGATCTGGTCCAGGGCTTCCTGGCCGTTGCCGGCTTCGCCGACCACTTGCAGGTCGTCTTCCAGTTCAAGCATCTGGCGCATGCCGTGGCGCATCATCGGGTGGTCGTCGACCAGCAGGATACGGTGGCGAGTGGCTGTGTTCATGCGTGGGTGCCTTGTAGGGGTTGCCCGAGAAATTCCGGGTGAAAGCGCAGTTGCACCCGCGTGCCCTGGGGCTCGCGGGGGCTGATGTCGAGGTGGCCGTGCAGGCTGCGGGCGCGTTCGTCCATGATGGTCAGGCCGTGGTGTTCACGCCTGTCGACCGCTTCGCAAAAACCACGGCCGTCATCTTCGATGCTCAGGCTCACGGTCTCGCCCTCCTGGCGCAGTTGCAGCCAGGCATTTTGCGCATGGGCATGGCGCAGGCAGTTGGAGAGGGCTTCGCGGGTGATCTGCAGCAAGTGGATCTGTTCGCTGGCCGACAGTTGAAAGGCCAGGGCGTCCATATGCAGGTGCACCTGGAATTCGCCACGCCGCGAGAACTCTTCGGCGGTGTCCTGTAGCTCCTGAACCAGCCCGGCATCGTGGATTTGCAGGCGGAAGGTCGTGAGCAATTCGCGCAGTTGGCGGTAGGCGTTGTTCAGGCCGTCGCGCAGTTCGGCGGTGACGGTGGCCAGGGTTTCCACCGGTTCGCCACGGCGGATCAGGGTTTGCATGCGGCTGACTTGCAGCTTCATGTAGGACAGCGCCTGGGCCAGGGAATCGTGCAGTTCGCGGGCGATGATGGTGCGTTCGTCGAGCAGCAGCAGGCGGTGGTCCTGTTCACGCTGGCGCTTGAGCGACAGCGAGGTGCCGATCAGGTTGGCCAGGGCCTGGATCAACTGTTTCTCCCAGTCCTGGGGCGCATGGCCGTCGAGGAAGTGTGCCTTGAGTTCACCCAGTTCCGCGCCCTGGTTGCTGATGCTGAACACCTGGGGCAGTGCGACGTGGATCTTCTGGCAGGAGGCGCAGTCGCCGATGGCGCAGACGTTACGGCCGTTCTCACCATGCAGCGAGAGCATCTGCTGGGCCGGTGCGAGGAAGTGCCCCTGCAGGCACAGCGACAGGCGCAGCCCCGGCAGGCGTTTCTGGAAGCGCCGGATCAATTCATCCAGGCCCTCGGCATTCGCCAGGCGCGTGGCCAGGCTGCGGCTGCTCTGGTAGAGCAGTTCGAGGGCGGCGTTGGCTTGTTGCAGGTTGAGGGTTTTCTGCCGCACCTGGCTCTCCAGGGTGCGGTGGGATTGTTCAATGGTTTCGGCCATGGCGTTGAAGCTCAGGGCCAGTTGCCCCAGCTCGTCTTCGGAGCGGTGGTTGACCCGGGTCTTGAAGTCGCCGTCACGAAAGCGCCGGGTCGCGTGCACCAGTTCTTCCAGGGGGTTGACCACGCCGTACTGCAGTTCATACAGGCCGATCAGCAGGATGATCAGCGTGCTGAACAGCGCCAGCCCCTGGATACCCTGCTGCCAGCCTTGTTTCTGTTCGCTCTGTTGCTGCAACAGGCTGACGAACTGGTTGAGTTGATCGACAAAACCCGGCGCGCTGGCCTGGAACAGCAGCGCGTCGCCGCGTGCCACGGCCGGGCGCAAGTCATCGTTCCAGCGCTGCTGGATTTGTTGGTAGCTCTGTAGCAGGGCGCTGCGCGGGCCGTCTTCGAGCACCGCCTTGAGCGATTGGCTGTCGAGGCGCCCTTGCAGGCTGTGGATGATGGTGTCGATCTCGTCGGTGGGCGCGCCGGCGGCGAGTTTCCAGCTGAGGTGGTAGGTCTCCATGCGCACCGAGCCGGCGGTGTTGATGGCGGCCGCGTCGCCCTGGCTGAACCAGGCGATCAAGCCGGCGCTCAAGGAACTGGCGAGGGCGAGGATGGCGATCAGGATCACCGCCAACCCGGCGCGAGCGGGCAGGGAGCTGCGCAGCCAGTTAAACATGGCGGCGTAAGTGAAGGGGGGTGGAAGCCTGCATGGCGGCACCTGCAAAGGGAAAAGGGCTGAAAAACCGCAATCCCTGGCGCACTACCTCTAAAGAATTGCCGGCCAACCCTCCCACGGGAAAATACCGGCACAAGAGACCAATCCATTGATAAATAAAGACTTTCTCTTGTTATTGGAACTACCTCCTTAGAGGTATGTGGGGCCAGCATAGCCCCATACCCCCCAGGCGGACGTTGACCTGGGTCAAGTTCCGCAGGGGTGCCGCCCCTAACCTGCGCTCATGGAATCACTTTCTGGAGCGCATACCGTGACTCAACCCCGTATGAGACAGGGCCTGGTGCTGGGCATGAGCACCCTGGCTTTCACCGTCTGCTTTATGGTGTGGATGATGTTCGCCGTGTTGGGCGTACCCATCAAAGAGCTGTTGCAACTCAACGAAACCCAGTTCGGCCTGTTGGCCGCCACGCCGGTATTGACCGGCTCGCTGGTGCGCCTTCCGCTCGGCCTGCTGACCGACCGCTTCGGCGGGCGCATCGTGTTCTTCCTGTTGATGCTCGCCTGTGTGCTGCCGCTGTACCTGATCACCTACGCCACCGCCTATTGGCAGTTCCTGGTACTGGGCCTGTTCGTCGGCCTGGCCGGCGGTTCGTTTTCGGTGGGCATCGCCTACGTCGCCAAGTGGTTCGACAAAGAGAACCAGGGCTTTGCCATGGGCGTGTTCGGCGCCGGCAACGCGGGCGCCGCCGTCACCAAGTTTCTGGCCCCGGCGCTGATCGCCCTCGGCACCTGGCACCTGGTGCCCAAGGTGTTCGGCGCGATCCTGTTTATCACCGCGCTGCTGTTCTGGTTCCTCACCAGCGAAAACAAGGCCCACCGCAGTGCTGGCGGCGCCACCCTGCGCGAGCAACTGCTGTGCCTGAAAGACCCGGCCGTGTGGCGCTACTGCCAGTACTACTCGATTGTGTTCGGCGGCTACGTGGCCCTGGCGCTGTGGATGACCAAATACTACGTGCAGGAATACGGCTTCAGCCTGCAAAGCGCCGCGTTGCTGGCCGCCTGCTTCTCCCTGCCGGGCGGCGTGCTGCGTGCGGTGGGCGGCTGGATGTCCGACCGCTGGGGCGCCCAAAGCGTGACCTGGTGGGTGCTGTGGGTGAGCTGGATCTGCTTGTTCCTGCTCAGCTACCCGCAGACCCAATTGCAGGTGCAGACCGTCAGTGGTCCCCTGGATTTCCATATCGGCCTCAACGCCACCCTGTTCACCGTGCTGCTGTTTGTGATGGGCATCGCCTTCGCGTTCGGCAAGGCCTCGGTGTTCAAGTACATCGCCAATGACTACCCACAGAACATGGGTGCGGTGTCCGGCATCGTCGGCCTGGCCGGTGGCCTGGGCGGCTTTGTGCTGCCGATCCTGTTTGGCGCCCTGGTGGACCTCACCGGCGTGCGCTCGTCCTGCTTCATGTTGATGTACGGCGTGGTCTGGGTGTCCCTGACCTGGATGTACTTCAGCGAAATGCGCAAGCAACCGCTGTTGGGCAAAACCGCCCAACCTCTCCAAGGAGAATGAACATGTCCATCGCGCAAAAGCCCGGCTCGGGGCCGGTGATTCACGACTGGCGCCCTGAAGACCCGGCGTTCTGGGGCGCCAGCGGCAAGAAGACCGCGACCCGCAACCTGTGGATCTCGATTCCCGCGCTGTTGCTGGCCTTCGCCGTGTGGATGGTGTGGAGCACGGTGATCGTGCGCCTGAACGCCATCGGCTTTACGTTCACCACCGATCAGCTGTTCTGGCTGGCGGCGTTGCCGGGCTTGTCCGGTGCGACCTTGCGGGTGTTCTACTCGTTCATGGTGCCGATCTTCGGCGGCCGCCGCTGGACCGCCCTGAGCACCGCGTCGTTGCTGCTGCCGTCGCTGTGGATGGGCTACGCGGTGCAAGACCCCAGTACCCCCTACAGCGTGTTTGTACTGATCGCGCTGCTGTGCGGTTTCGGCGGCGGCAACTTCGCCTCGAGCATGTCCAACATCAGCTTCTTCTACCCCAAGTCGCAGCAAGGCACGGCCCTGGGCCTGAACGCTGGCCTCGGCAACCTGGGGGTGTCGGTGATGCAGTTCTGCGTCCCGCTGGTGATCACGTTCGGCGTGTTCGGCCTGGTGGGCGGTCAACCGCAAACCTTGCCGGATGGCAGTCAACTTTGGCTGCAGAACGCCGGTTTTATCTGGGTGCCGTTTATCCTTACCGTCACCGTGGCGGCCTGGTTCGGCATGAATGACCTGTCCAGCGCCCGCGCTTCATTCAGCGAGCAGGCGGTGATCTTCAAGCGCAAGCACAACTGGCTGATGTGCTGGCTGTACCTGGCGACCTTCGGCTCATTCATCGGCTTTTCGGCGGCGTTTCCGCTGCTGATCAAGACCTCGTTCCCGGATGTGGTGGCGCTGAAATTCGCCTTCCTCGGCCCGCTGGTCGGCGCCCTGGTACGCCCACTCGGCGGCTGGCTGGCGGACAAGCTGGGCGGCGCACGGGTGACCTTGTGGAACTTCGTGCTGATGATCGTGATGGTGTTCGGCGTGCTGCACTTTTTGCCGGTGAACGGGCAGGGCGGCAGCTTCTACGGCTTCCTCGGCATGTTCATGCTGCTGTTCATCACCACCGGTGTCGGCAACGGCTCCACCTTTCGCATGATCCCGGTGATCTTCCGCACCCAGCACGAGAAGGCCAGTGCCGGTAAATCCGCCGCCGATCGCGAGCAGGCGATCAAGGATGCCGGCAAGGAGTCCGCCGCCGTGCTGGGCTTCAGTTCGGCCATGGGCGCCTTTGGTGCGTTCTTCATTCCCAAGTCTTTCGGCACGTCCATGGCCGCCACCGGCAGCCCGGCGATGGCCTTCTACATGTTTGTCGGTTTCTACCTGAGCTGCATCGTCGTGACCTGGTGGTGGTACGCCCGCAAAGGCTGCGCCACACCCTGCTGATCGACCACGAATTCGCGGGGCAACGCACCCCACGGCACGCCTGATGAGGAAAGCATCATGAGTCACTTATTGGATCAACTGCGGTTCTTCAACCGCAAGCAAAACGAATTCTCCGACGGTCACGGTGAGACCCGCAAAGAGTCCCGCGACTGGGAAAACGTCTACCGTTCGCGCTGGCAGTACGACAAGATCGTGCGCTCCACCCATGGCGTGAACTGCACCGGCTCGTGCTCGTGGAAGATCTACGTGAAGAACGGCCTGATCACCTGGGAAACCCAGCAGACCGACTACCCGCGCACCCGCAACGACCTGCCTAACCATGAGCCGCGCGGCTGCCCACGGGGTGCCAGCTACAGCTGGTACATCTACAGCGCCAACCGCCTCAAGTACCCGAAGATCCGCAAACCGCTGCTCAAGCTGTGGCGTGACGCGCGCCAGACCCTGTCGCCGGTCGAGGCGTGGGCGAGCATTGTCGAGGACAAGGTCAAGGCCGACTCGTACAAGAGCAAGCGCGGTATGGGCGGTTTCATTCGCTCGAACTGGGAGGAGGTCAACGAGATCATCGCTGCCTCCAACGTCTACACCATCAAGCAATACGGCCCGGACCGCATCGTCGGCTTCTCGCCGATCCCGGCCATGTCGATGGTCAGCTACGCGGCGGGCTCGCGTTACCTGTCGCTGATCGGCGGCGTGTGCCTGAGCTTCTACGACTGGTACTGCGACCTGCCACCGGCCTCGCCGATGGTGTGGGGCGAGCAGACCGACGTGCCGGAATCGGCCGACTGGTACAACTCCAACTACATCATCGCCTGGGGTTCCAACGTCCCGCAGACCCGCACCCCGGACGCGCACTTCTTCACCGAGGTGCGCTACAAGGGCACCAAGACCGTGGCCATCACCCCCGACTACTCGGAAGTAGCCAAGCTCACCGACCTCTGGCTCAACCCCAAGCAGGGCACCGACGCCGCGTTGGCCCAGGCCTTCAACCACGTGATCTTCAAGGAATTTCACCTGGATAAACCGAGCGCCTACTTCACCGACTACGCCAAGCGCTTTACCGACTTGCCGGTGCTGGTGATGCTCAAGCCGATGACCGGGTTCGCGCCCGGCGCCGGCTTCCAGCCCGACCGCTTCCTGCGCGCCTCGGACCTCACCGGCAACCTCGGTCAGGACAACAACCCGGAATGGAAAACCATCGCCCTCGACGAGAGCGGTGAACTGGTGTCGCCACAAGGCTCCATCGGCTACCGCTGGGGCGAGAAAGGCAAGTGGAACATCCTCGCGAAGGAGGGCGGTGAAGGCCGCGCCATCGACCTGAAACTCAGCCTGATCGGTGACGACGTCGCCGAAGTGGCCTTCCCGTATTTTGCCGGCGAAGCCCACGAACACTTCCAGCACGTGGCCGGCGATGCCGTGCAGTTCCGCCGCGTGCCGGTGCACAGCGTGACCCTGGCCGACGGCAGCGTGGCCAAAGTGGCGACGGTGTTCGACTTGTCCGCCGCCAACTTGGCCATCGACCGTGGCCTGGGCGGCCAGAACGTGGCCAAAGACTACGACGACGCCAGCGTGCCGGGCACCCCGGCGTGGCAGGAAGCGATCACCGGCGTCAGCCGCGAGAAAGCCATCCAGATCGCCCGTGAGTTCGCCGACAACGCCGACAAGACCAAGGGCCGTTCGATGATCATCGTCGGCGCGGCGATGAACCACTGGTACCACATGGACATGAACTACCGCGGGCTGATCAATATGCTCATGCTCTGCGGTTGCGTCGGCCAGACCGGCGGCGGCTGGGCCCACTACGTCGGCCAGGAAAAACTGCGCCCGCAATGCGGCTGGCTGCCCCTGGCCTTCGGCCTCGACTGGAACCGCCCGCCACGCCAGATGAACGGCACCAGCTTCTTCTACGGCCACAGCTCGCAATGGCGCCACGAGAAGATGAGCATGCACGACGTGCTCTCGCCGCTGGCCGACAAATCGCAGTTCCCGGAACACGCCCTGGACTACAACATCCGCGCCGAACGCGCCGGCTGGTTGCCCAGTGCTCCGCAGCTCAACACCAACCCGCTGCACATCTGCCGTGATGCCGCCGCCGCCGGCATGACGCCGAAGGACTACGTGGTCAAATCCTGGCAGGACGGCAGCCTGCGCTTTGCCTGCGAACAGCCGGACAGCCCGGTGAACTTCCCGCGCAACATGTTTATCTGGCGCTCCAACCTGCTCGGTTCCTCGGGCAAGGGCCATGAGTACATGCTCAAGTACCTGTTGGGCACCAAGAACGGCGTGATGAACGAAGACATCGGCCACAGCACCGAATGCAAGCCCACCGAGGCCGAATGGGTCGAGGACGGCGCCATCGGCAAGCTTGACCTGGTGACCACCCTGGACTTCCGCATGTCCTCCACCTGCGTGTATTCCGACATCGTCTTGCCGACCGCCACCTGGTACGAAAAAGACGACATGAACACCTCGGACATGCACCCGTTCATTCACCCGTTGTCGGCGGCCATCGACCCGGCGTGGGAGTCGCGCTCCGACTGGGAAATCTACAAGGGCATCGCCAAGGCGTTCTCGGCCATGTCGGTCGGCCACCTGGGCGTGGAGCAAGACCTGGTCACCGTACCGTTGATGCACGACAGCGTCGGCGAACTGGCCCAGCCGTTTGGCGGCACCGACTGGAAAAGCGCCGGTGTGGCGCCGGTTCCGGGCAAGAACGCGCCGAACATGGCAGTGGTGGAGCGTGACTACCCGAACATCTACAAGCAGTTCTCGTCGCTGGGCCCGATGCTGGAAAAACTCGGCAACGGCGGCAAGGGCATCAACTGGAACACCGATGAAGAAGTCGAATTCCTCGGCGAACTGAACCATCACGAAAGCGATGCGGGCATCAGCCACGGCCGGCCGAAAATCGACACGGCCATCGACGCCGCCGAAGTGATCCTGTCCCTGGCCCCGGAAACCAACGGCAAGGTCGCCTTGAAAGCCTGGGCCGCGCTGTCGGAATTCACCGGCATCGACCACAGCCACTTGGCGATCTCCAAGGCCCACGAAGCGATTCGCTTCCGCGACATCCAGGCGCAGCCGCGCAAGATCATCTCCAGCCCGACCTGGTCAGGCCTCGAAGACGAGCACGTGAGCTACAACGCCGGCTACACCAACGTGCATGAAAACATCCCATGGCGCACCATCACCGGCCGCCAGCAGTTCTACCAGGATCACCCGTGGATGCAGGCGTTCGGCGAGCAGTTGATGAGCTACCGGCCACCGGTCAACACCCGCACCATCGAAGGCGTGAAGGGCAAGCGCAGCAATGGCGAGACCGAGATTGTGCTGAACTGGATCACCCCGCACCAGAAGTGGGGCATCCACAGCACCTACAGCGACAACCTGCTGATGCTCACCCTGAGCCGTGGCGGACCGATCGTGTGGCTCTCGGAAATCGACGCCAAGCGCGCCGGCATCGAAGACAACGACTGGATCGAATGCTTCAACGTCAACGGTGCATTGACCGCCCGTGCGGTGGTCAGCCAGCGCGTCAAGGAAGGCATGGTGATGATGTACCACGCCCAGGAACGCATCGTGAACGTGCCGGGTTCGGAAACCACCAAGACCCGTGGCGGCCACCACAACTCGGTAACCCGCGTGGTGCTCAAGCCGACTCACATGATCGGCGGCTATGCCCAGCAGGCCTACGGTTTCAACTACTACGGCACGGTCGGTTGCAACCGCGATGAGTTTGTCGTGGTGCGCAAGATGGCCAAGGTCGACTGGCTCGATGGCTCCAGCGGCGATGACTTGCCGCGCCCATTGCCGACTGACATCGAGGAGAACTGAGATGAAAATTCGCTCACAGATCGGCATGGTCCTCAACCTGGACAAATGCATCGGCTGCCACACCTGTTCGATCACCTGCAAGAACGTGTGGACCAGCCGTGAAGGCATGGAATACGCCTGGTTCAACAACGTCGAGTCCAAGCCCGGCATCGGCTACCCCAAAGAGTGGGAAAACCAGGACAAGTGGAAGGGCGGCTGGGTGCGCAACGCCAACGGCTCGATCAACCCACGCATCGGCGGCAAGTTCCGCGTGTTGGCGAACATCTTCGCTAACCCCGACCTGCCGAGCCTGGACGACTACTACGAGCCGTTCGACTTCGACTATCAGCACCTGCACACCGCGCCATTGGGCGAGCACCAGCCGACCGCACGCCCGCGTTCGCTGGTGTCCGGCAAGCGCATGGAAAAGATCGAGTGGGGCCCGAACTGGGAGGAAATCCTCGGTACCGAATTCGCCAAGCGCCGCAAGGACAAAAACTTCGACCAGATCCAGGCCGACATTTATGGCGAGTACGAAAACACCTTCATGATGTACCTGCCGCGCCTGTGCGAGCACTGCCTCAACCCGGCGTGCGCGGCATCCTGCCCGAGCGGTGCGATCTACAAGCGTGAAGAAGACGGCATCGTGCTGATCGACCAGGAGAAGTGCCGGGGCTGGCGCATGTGCATCAGCGGCTGCCCGTACAAGAAAATCTACTTCAACTGGAAGAGCGGCAAGTCCGAGAAGTGCATCTTCTGCTACCCGCGTATCGAAGCCGGTATGCCGACCGTGTGCGCCGAAACCTGCGTGGGTCGGATTCGCTACCTCGGTGTGCTGCTGTACGACGCCGACCGCATCAGCGAAGTGGCGAGCACCGCCAACGAGCAGGACCTGTACGAGAAGCAACTGGAAATCTTCCTCGACCCGAATGACCCAGCGGTGATTCGCCAGGCCCTGGCCGATGGCGTGCCGCAGTCGGTGATCGACTCGGCCCAGCGTTCGCCGGTGTACAAAATGGCCGTCGACTGGAAGCTGGCGCTGCCGCTGCACCCGGAATACCGCACCTTGCCGATGGTCTGGTACGTACCGCCGCTGTCACCGATCCAGAACGCCGCCGCTGCCGGCACCGTGGGCATGAACGGGGTGATCCCGGATGTGGACAGCCTGCGTATTCCGCTGCGGTACCTGGCGAACATGCTCACCGCCGGCGATGAAAAACCGGTCAAGCGTGCACTCAAGCGCCTGTTGGCGATGCGCGCCTACAAGCGCTCCCAGCAAGTCGATGGCGTGCAGGACCTGCAAGTGCTCGAAGACGTCGGCCTGAGCGTTGAACAGGTGGAAGAGATGTACCGCTACCTGGCGATCGCCAACTACGAAGACCGCTTCGTGGTACCGAGCGCCCACCGTGAAGACGCCATGAGCGACGCGTTCGCTGAACGCTCCGGCTGTGGTTTCAGCTTCGGCAGCGGTTGCAGCGGCAGTTCCGACACCAACATGTTCGGCGCCAAGAAGGCCAACCGCCGTGACGTGCTGAAAACCGTCCAGATCTGGGAGGACTGAGCCATGCGCATTCTTAAAGTGATTTCGTTGCTGCTCGACTACCCCACCGAGACCCTGGTGAACGGTCGCGATGAACTGGAGCAGGCGATTCTCGAATCGCGGGAAATCAGCCCCAAGCAGCGCGGTGCGTTGTTCGAGCTGCTGGAACTGATCTGTGCCAATGACCTGATGGACGGCCAGGAACACTACGGCGCGCTGTTTGGCCGGGGGCGTTCGCTGTCGCTGTTGTTGTTCGAACACGTGCACGGCGAGTCCCGCGACCGCGGCCAGGCCATGGTCGACATGATGGCCCAGTACGAAGAAGCCGGGTTTGCTATCGGCGTCAAGGAGCTGCCGGACTACATCCCGTTGTACCTGGAGTTCCTGTCCACCCGCGAAGACATCGAGGCCCGTGAGGGCCTGGCGGATGTGGCGCACCTGTTGGCCTTGCTCGCCGCGCGTCTGGACGAGCGTGAGAGCGGCTATGCCAGTTGCTTCCGTGCGTTGTTGCAGATTGCCGGCGCCGAGCCGCACCAGGCCGTGGCCGAACTGCGTGCCCAGGTCGCCGCCGAACCGCGCGACGACTCCCTCGAAGCCCTGGACAAAATCTGGGAAGAGGAAGCGGTGGACTTTATGCAGGCCGAACAGCAGGACCGTTGCAGTTCAATGCCGAGCAGTCCGGGCAAGGCCCGCGAAGAAAGCGCGGTGCCGTTGCACTGGGTGGATTTTCAGCAAGAAGGCCGGGCCGCAGCGCCCGCCGGGGAGGTGGGTAATGTCTAAGTGGAATTTGCTGGTATTCGGGGTGTACCCCTATGTGGCCCTGGCGATCTGCCTGTTGGGCAGTTGGGCGCGGTTCGACTTGTCGCAGTACACCTGGAAGGCCGGCTCCAGCCAGATGCTCAACAACCGTGGCATGCGTGTGGCGAGCAACTTCTTCCATATCGGCGTGCTGTTCGTGCTGGCCGGGCATTTTGTCGGCCTGCTGACCCCGGCGTCGATCTACCACCATGTGATCAGCACTGAGAACAAGCAGTTGCTGGCGATGGTCTCGGGTGGCTTCTTCGGCCTGCTGTGTCTGGTGGGCCTGCTGATGCTGGTCAAGCGCCGCCTGGGTGACCCGCGCGTGCGGGCTACCTCGAGCCCGTCGGACATCCTGATCCTGCTGGTGCTGCTGGCGCAGTTGGTGCTGGGTTTGCTGACCATCGTTGCCTCTACCGGGCATATGGACGGTTCGGTGATGGTGATGCTCGCCGACTGGGCGCAGAACGTGGTGCTGTTGCGTCCGCTGGACGCGGCGGCTTCGATCGAGCCGGTCAGCCTGATCTACAAGGCCCACGTGGCGCTGGGCTTGACCCTGTTTGTGCTGTTCCCGTTTACCCGCTTGGTGCACATGGTCAGCGCGCCGATCTGGTACCTGGGGCGTCGTTATCAAATCGTGCGGCAGAAGTACTGAGGAGAACGTCATGACTACAGGATGCGGATGTGGTGGCGGTAACGGCGGCAGCGGTGGTTGCGGCTCGTCGGCCAAAGAACCGGTGATGATGGCCGAGGTTGTAGCCCAGGCGCCTTTCGAGGAACTCAAGGCGCCGGAGTTGATCGCCAGCAGTGAACAGGAATGGCCGATCATCAGCGTCAATGGCGTGGCGGTCACGCCCGAGGCCATGGCCCTGGAGTTGCAATACCACCCGGCCGACAGCCGCGAGGAGGCGGTGTACCTGGCCGCCCGTGCGCTGGTGATCCGCGAGCTGTTGCAGCAGCGGATCGCCGAGCTGGGCCTGGCGGTGGAGATCGCCGCCGGTGAGAACGAAGAAGAGGCGGCCACGCGCCTGCTGCTGGAGCGTGAGGTCACGGTGCCGGACTGCGACGAGGCGACCTGTGTGCGCTACTTCGAGAACAACCGTGGACGCTTTCACAGCGCGCCTTTGTTGGCGGCGCGGCACATCCTGCTCGAATGCGCGCCGGACGATGCCGAGGCGCGCCACCTGGCGCGCACCCAGGCCGAAGTCCTGCTGCTGAGCCTGGAAGAACAGCCCGGCCAATTTGCCGAACTGGCGCTCAAATACTCGGCCTGCCCGTCCAAGGCCCAGGGTGGTTCGTTGGGCCAGGTGAGCAAAGGCCAGACCGTGCCCGAGCTGGAGCGCCAGCTGTTCACCCTGGCCCCAGGCCTGGCCGCCAAGCCGCTGGAGAGCCGTTACGGCTGGCATGTGATCAGTGTCGACCAGCGTATCGAAGGCCAGCCGTTGCCGTACGAAGCCGTGGCTGTAGCGATTCGCACCCAGTTGCAGCAAGGGGTGTGGCAGAAGGCATTGGTGCAGTACCTGCAAACCCTGATCGGCGCGGCGGACATCCGCGGCATCGCGCTGCAGGGTGCCGACTCACCGTTGGTGCAGTGACATGAGCCTGGTGGATGGGGTGGGCCGTTCGATCGATTACCTGCGCTTGTCGGTGACCGACCGTTGTGATTTTCGCTGTGTGTATTGCATGGCGAAAAACATGACATTCCTGCCGCGCCAGCAGGTGCTGACCCTGGAAGAACTGGAACGCCTGGCCGCGCTGTTTGTGGGGCAGGGCGTGCGCAAGATCCGCCTGACCGGGGGCGAGCCATTGATTCGCCCGGGCATTCTCGGTCTGTGCCGCAACATCGCGGCGCTGCCGGGGCTGCGTGAACTGGTGATGACCAGCAATGGCTCGCAGTTGGCGCGACTGGCGCGGCCGTTGGTGGAGGCGGGGGTCAAGCGCATGAACATCAGCCTCGATAGCTTGGACCCTGAGCGCTTTCGCGCGATTACCCGCAACGGTGATCTGCGCCAAGTGCTGGACGGTATCGAGGCCGCGCGGGATGCGGGGTTCGAGCGGGTCAAGCTCAACTGCGTGGTGATGAAGGGGCGCAATTTTGACGAAGTGCCGGCATTGGTGCGGTATGCCATTGAGCAGGGTGTCGACATCAGTTTTATCGAGGAAATGCCCCTGGGGGACGTGGGGCGGTCGCGAGGGGAGACGTTCTGCTCCAGCGATGAAGTGCGGGCGCTGATTGCCCGTGAGCATGGGCTGATCGACAGCACCGAGAACAGCGGAGGGCCAGCGCGGTATGTGCGGTTGGCACGGCATCCGGGGACGCGGGTGGGGTTTATTTCGCCGAATTCGCATAATTTTTGTGGCAGTTGTAATCGGGTACGGATGACGGTGGAGGGGCAGTTGTTGTTGTGCCTGGGGCAGGAGGATGCGGTGGATTTTCGCGCTTTGTTACGGCGCTATCCGGGGGAGGATGGGCCTTTGGTTGAGGCGTTGCACAGGGGGTTGGAGGGCAAGCCGTTGCGGCATGATTTCAGTGGGGCGGGGGAGGTGCAGGTGGTGCGGTTTATGAATATGAGTGGGGGGTGAGTACATATCCATTACTTCGGCCTGCCGGTTTTGTGTCTGATGTACTCGGTAAAAATGTGGGAGGGGGCTTGCCCCCGATTGCAGTGGGTCAGTACCAAATCCATCAACTGACACTCCCTCATCGGGGGCAAGCCCCCTCCCACATTTGGATCTCCACATATCCCTAAATAACGGATATGTACCCAATCAAAAAACCTTGACCCCGATCAAGGGATCCCCACCCCATTCTCCGTAACCTCACTGCATATTGTGTCTGTAAGCCTAAAAACATCTACATGTAGTGCCTGGAGCCCGGAAAATGCAAAACACGCTCACCCCGCTGGTCAGCACCCGCCTACACAAACGCGACGGCAGCCTGGTCCCCTTCAACGCCGAAAAAATCCACCACGCCCTGACCGCTGCCGGCACCGCAACCGGCGAGTACCAAGAGGCCGACGTCGACCTGTTACTGGGCGCCGTCCTGGCCCGCCTGAGGGGCATCGAGCAGCTGGACGTCGAACAAGTCCAGGACAGCGTCGAACGCGTGCTGATGGACGCCGGCTACTTCCTCTCAATGCGCGCCTATATCGTCTACCGCGAACAACACGGCCGTCTGCGCCGCGACCGCAAGACCCTGGTGGAAGTCGCCACCTCGATGAACGAATACCTCGACCGCGAAGACTGGCGCGTGCAAGCCAACGCCAACCAGGGCTACTCCCTGGGAGGGCTGGTGTTGAACGTGTCGGGCAAGGTCACCGCCAACTATTGGCTCGACGAGGTCTACAGCCAGCAGATCGGCCGCGCGCACCGCGAGGCGGATTTGCATATCCATGACCTCGACATGCTCGCCGGTTATTGCGCCGGCTGGTCGCTGCGTTCACTGCTGCATGAAGGCCTCAATGGTGTGCCGGGACGTGTGGAAGCCGGGCCGCCCAAGCACTTGAGCAGCGCCCTGGGGCAGATGGTCAATTTCCTCGGCACCCTGCAAAACGAATGGGCCGGCGCCCAGGCGTTCAGTTCGTTCGATACCTACCTGGCGCCCTATGTGCGCAAGGACCAACTGAGTTACGCCGAGGTGCGCCAGGCGGTGCAGGAGTTCATCTACAACCTCAACGTACCGTCGCGCTGGGGCACCCAGACGCCGTTTACCAACCTGACCTTCGACTGGGTGTGCCCGGAAGACCTGCGCGAGCAGGTACCGGTGATCGGTGGTGAGGAGATGCCGTTTGCCTATGGCGACCTGCAAGCGGAAATGGAGCTGATCAACCGCGCCTATATCGAAGTGATGCAGGCCGGCGATGCCAAGGGCCGGGTGTTTACCTTCCCGATTCCCACCTACAACATCACCCACGATTTTCCTTGGGACAGCGAGAACGCCGACCGCCTGTTCGAGATGACCGCGCGCTACGGCCTGCCGTATTTCCAGAACTTCCTCAATTCCGATATGCAGCCCAACCAGGTGCGCTCGATGTGCTGCCGCCTGCAACTGGACGTGCGTGAGCTGCTCAAGCGCGGCGGTGGGTTGTTCGGTTCGGCGGAGCAGACCGGCAGCCTGGGCGTGGTGACGATCAACTGCGCGCGCCTCGGCTACCTGTTCAAGGGCGACACCTCGGGTTTGTTGCAGCGCCTGGACAGCCTGATGGACATGGCCATGGAAAGCCTGGAGGTCAAGCGCAAGGTGATCCAGCACCATATGGACGCTGGCTTGTACCCGTACACCAAGCGTTACCTCGGCACCTTGCGCAATCACTTCTCCACCATCGGCCTCAACGGCATGCACGAGATGCTGCGCAATTTCACCGGCGACGAGCAGGGCATGCATACCGAAGAGGGCCGCGCGTTTGCCCTCAAGCTGCTCGACCATGTTCGCGCCACCTTGCTGCGTTTCCAGGAAGACACCGGCCACCTCTACAACCTCGAAGCCACCCCGGCCGAAGGCACCACTTATCGCTTCGCCAAGGAAGACCGCAAGCGTTACCCGGACATCCTGCAGGCCGGCAGCGACGTCGCGCCGTACTACACCAACTCGTCGCAACTGCCGGTGGGCTTTACCCAAGACCCCTTCGAAGCCCTGGAGCTGCAAGACGAACTGCAATGCAAATACACCGGCGGCACCGTGTTGCATCTGTACATGGCCGAGCAGATTTCCTCGGCGCAGGCCTGCAAGCAACTGGTGCGCAAGGCGTTGGGGCGGTTCCGCCTGCCGTACCTGACGATCACCCCGACCTTCTCGATCTGCCCGGTGCACGGCTACCTGGCCGGTGAGCATGAGTTCTGCCCCAAGTGCGATGAAATCCTCGCACTTGCCGCTGCGCACTGAACCGATCTTCCAACCCGCAAGGAGATTCACCATGCAAACATCCCAGCCACAACGTCAGCGCTGCGAAGTCTGGACCCGGGTGATGGGTTATCACCGGCCGGTGTCGGCGTTCAATCCCGGTAAACAATCCGAGCACAAGGAACGTGTGCATTTCACTGAAACGGCCGCCGTGGCCGGGCGCCAATGAGTCGAGCGCTACGGGTCGGGGGCCTGGTGCCCCTGACCACCCTCGACTACCCCGGCATGCTCGCCTGTGTGCTGTTTTGCCAGGGCTGTGCCTGGCGCTGTCGTTACTGCCACAACCCGGACCTGATCCCACCGCGCGGTAGCGCGGAGGTGGATTGGCGCCGGGTGTTGCTGTTTTTGCAGCGGCGCAAGGACTTGCTCGACGCCGTGGTGTTCAGTGGTGGCGAGCCGACCTTGCAGGAAGGCTTACCGGCAGCCATGGATGAAGTGCGGGCGATGGGTTTTCGCGTTGGCCTGCACAGTGCCGGGATCAAACCGGCAGGGTTTGCCAATGCGTTGCGTCATGCCGATTGGGTCGGCTTTGACGTCAAGGCACTGGCCGAGGATTGCCGGTTGATTACCCAGGTCAAGAACAGCGGTGCCGCCAACTGGCGCAGCCTCGACACTCTGCTGGCCAGCGGCGTGGAATACGAATGCCGCACCACGGTGCATTGGCATTTGATCGACCCCCCTCGGTTGCTGTTGCTGGCCCAGCGTTTGCAAGCCAACGGCGTGCAACGCTTCGCGGTGCAAATGGTGCGCACGGCCAGCATGCTCGATGCGCAATTGTCGAGTTCACCGGCACAGGCCGCATTGCCGGAGTTATGGGGCCGCTTGCGCGAGTTGTTTCCTGCTTTTGTATTGCGAGGGTGATGCGTGCCCTCAGCGGATTTTTATAGATGCTGTCCATGACGGGCAGGTTTTCATCAGGGACTATCACAATGAAGCAATTAACCACGGCACAACGCATTGTCATCGGTTTCGCGATTGCGCCGTTGGCGCTGGTCGGCTTGGTGTTTTACGCCCTGCACGACCTGGCGACCCTCAAGCAGCAGTCTGAGCAGATCGTGCAGCAGGACTGGCCCCGGATCGCGCCGATCATGGTGATCGCCACCGGAGTGCGCGATAACGGGCGCAACACCCGCGACCTGCTGATCGACCAGGATAACCAGCAGGCCCAGGCCTCCATCGGCACCACGCGCGAGCGCATCACCCAGGCGTTCGCCACCCTTGAGCCGCTGCTCGACACCGCCGAGGGCAAGGCCGCCTATGCCACCTTGAAAACCCACCGTGAAGCCTACGTAGCGGCCTTCACCCAGGTGCAGGCGCTGATCAGACAGGGCGCGCGCGAGCAGGGCCTGGCCCAGCTCAAGCAACAGGTGATCCCCGCCGAGCTGGAAGTGTTCAAGAGCCTGGATGCGTTGATGGCCATGCAGGGACGGTTGTTCGCCGAGCGCCAGCAGGCGGCGCAAACCCTGTATGACGAGGCCCGACGCACCATGCTCGGGTTGTTCCTGCTGTGCCTGACCCTGGTGGTGGCGGCGGCGGTGATCGTCACGCGCAGCGTCACCCGACCGCTGGGCGGCGAGCCGGATGAAGTGGCGCGGGTGTTAAGTCATATCGCCCAGGGCGACCTGACCATCGAGGTGCCACTGGGCAACAGTATCGACGGCAGTGTGATGCGCAATCTGCACCAGATGCAGCAGAGCCTTAACCAGATGGTCCGGCATATCGCCGCGTCGGTGGACGGCGTGGCCAGTTCGTCGGAAGAGTTGAGCGCGGTCAGCGGCCAGACCAGCAGCAGCCTGCAGTTGCAGGGCCAGGAAATCGAACAGGCCGCCACCGCCGTGAATGAAATGACTGCCGCTGTAGACGAAGTGGCACGCAATGCCGTGAGCACCAGCGAAGCCTCGCGCCTGTCGGAGCAGACCGCCCAGCGTGGACAGGCGCAGGTGCAGGAAACCGTGGCGTCGATCAACACCTTGGCCACCGGTGTGGTGGAAACATCGGAGCGTATCCAGCAACTGGCCGGCCGCGTGCAAGACATCAGCAGCGTGCTCGAAGTGATCCGCAGCATTGCCGACCAGACCAACCTGCTGGCGTTGAACGCGGCCATCGAAGCGGCCCGCGCCGGGGATGCCGGACGCGGGTTTGCGGTGGTCGCCGATGAAGTGCGCGCACTGGCCCATCGCACCCAGACCTCGACCCAGGAGATCGAGCAGATGATCGGCAGTATCCGCCAGGACACCGAACACGCGGTGGCCGCCATGCACAGCAGCAGCGAGCGGGTACAGGCGACCTTGAGCGTGGCGCAACGTTCGGGAGAGGCGCTGGACGAAATCACTCGGTCGATCTCGCAGATCAACGAACGCAATATGATGATTGCCAGCGCTACCGAAGAACAGGCACTGGTGGCGCGGGAAGTGGATCGCAACCTGGTGGGCATTCGCAACCTGTCGCAGCAGGTGTTGCAGGGCGCGATACACACCGAGACGGCGGGGCATGACCTGGCCGGGATGGCGGGGACGCTGCATCAGACGGTGGCGCGGTTCAAGGTGTAACTTCGCCTGACTGTGGGAGGGGGCTGGCCCCCGATGGCGGTGGGGCAGTGGCAGGTGCATCAACAGACACGCCCTCATCGGGGGCAAGTCGAATCGTCGCACCGCCCCTCCCACATTTGGATCTGCATATATCAGGTAGACCTCGGTCTGCTTTTGCTCTGGCTTTTGCAGTCTTCGAGCCGACCGGAGTTGTGACTGGTGTACTCGGTTAAGGGTGGGAGGGGGCTTGCTCCCGATGGCGGTGGGTCAGTAACAACTGCATCAACTGACACTACCTCCCATGTGCATCGCTGCACATCAGCCAGCCCACCCCCAGAACTGCAACCACCAGCCACACCCCACCAGCCCATTACTCAGCAGTACGCACAACCACCCGAGGCAACGGCGCCGGGTTTCCAGCCCCTGGAGCTGTCGCCACCCCAACCACAAGCACCAGCCAATCGCGGCGCTCAGCATCAGTGCGCGCGCCGGTTGCACCCATGCCAATGCCAAGCCCTCATAACGCAACAACTTCACCGTCGTCGCCGACAGCCCCAGGAATAACCCTGCACCAGCCAGGGGCGTGAGCGTGAGCGCCAGGGGCCAAAACAGGGCACGATCTCCCGCCACAGACGCGGCCAGGCGCAGTAGCAGCCAGCAGCCACCGCCGATCAGCAGTGAGCTGCCACTCAGGTACAGCACGATGCACAGGCCATCGAGCCAGCTGAAACTGTCGTTGAGTTGCGGGTAATGCGTGAGCAGCCACCAGGGGGCGTTGTCTTGCAACAGCCACATCCAGTTGCGGCTTACCAGCCATTCGGCGAGTGTCTGTTTCAGCGCGATAAACCACGGGCTCAAGGTCCATTGGAACGCGCCCATGGCCAGGCCGATCACGCCAAACAGCAGCAGGCGCGCATCCCACGGCGAGCCGGGTTGATGGGGCGCCTGCAGAATCTCTTGATTGCACGAGCGGGCGATCAGTTGCACTGCGCCGCGTTGCCCGCTGCAACGACCACAGGCGTGGCAGTCGCTGGCGCCTTGCAGGCGGCGGATGTCCAGGAGTGGCGCGCAGTTGGGCAGCGGCAGGCGCGGGGCATTGTTGGCTTTCCAGCGTTGTTCATCCACGGCGAAATGCACTGGCGCCAGGCGGGCGAGCAGGGCGAACACGCCGCTCACCGGGCACAGGTAACGGCACCACACGCGCTTGCCGCGCACGAACAACAGGCCGACCACCACCGCCGCCAACGTCGAGCCGCCCAGGATCAGCAACGCCGCCTGGGCGTAGTCGTACACGCTGATCAACTGACCGTAGAGCGTGGTGAGGCAGAAGCCCAGGGTCGGCCAGCCGCCCCAACGCAGCCAGCGCGGTATGCCCAGGCCGCGCCCGTGCTGGCTGGCCCACTCGCTCAGCGAACCCTCCGGGCACAGCACGCCACACCACAGACGCCCGAACAGCACCATCGACAGCAACACGAACGGCCACCAGATCCCCCAGAAGATAAATTGCGCGAGCAGCGTCAGGTTGTTCACCACGCGCGCCTGGCTGTCCGGCAACGGCAGCACGGTGGGCAGCACCAGCAGCACGGCATACGCCAGCACCACCGCCCATTGCATGGCACGGATCAGCCGGGCATGGCGGCGCATGCCATCGCCCAGTTGCTGCAACCAGCTCATGCCGCGTGCCGGGAGCGACGCAGGCCGTTGCCCACCCACAGCCAGTTGCCGAGCAGGACCAGCAGGGTGACAAGGCTGGGGGCCGCACGGTAGCCGGCAAAGTCGGCCAGCAGCGCGCCCAGGCCATGGCTGTCACTGAGCAGTGTGCTGCTGTCCCAGCGGCTGTCACCAAAGGCGGTGTAAACCCACTCGGGCATGTCCATGCCCAGCAGTTGCCCGCTGATACGGTCCACGGCCGCGACCAGCAAGGCACCGCCCAGCAGCAACAGCAGCGCCTCGCTGAGGGCGAAGAACAGTGACCAGGAGATAAAGCGCCGACTGCCGCGCAACAACACGACGGTGAGCCCCGCCAATGCCAGGCCGAGCACACCGCCGACGGCGAAAAGGCCCAGCGCCTCATCGTGCAGGCGCGCCCCGGCGCCATACAAAAACACCACGGTTTCACTGCCTTCGCGGCTCACCGCCAGCAACGCCAGTAACAGCACGCCCCAGCCGCCCTGGCGCGCCAGGCGCTCGTCGGCCTCGCGTACCAGGGTGTGTTTGAGCGTGGCCGCGTTGCGGTGCATCCAGAACACCATCTGCACCATCAAGCCGCTGGCCAACAGGGTCAACGCCGCTTGCAGCCACTCGCCCTGGGGGCCGGTCATGGTGTCACCGGCCCAGAGCATCAAACCGGCCAGCCCGGCCGAACACAACAACCCCAGCAGCACCCCGGCCCAGAGGAAACGGGCCAGTTGCGCATGGCCGGCCTGGCGGCTGATCCAGACTTGCAGAATGCCGATCACCAGCAGGGCCTCGACGCTTTCACGCCAGACAATAAACATCGATTGATTCATCAACGGCTCCTATTCGGCGAGGATGCTGCCTTCGGGCAACTGTGGGTTGAACTCGTCGAAGAACGGGTACAACCCCGGCTTGAGCGGGTGGATCACCACAAAGGTGGTCACCCCCGCAGACAACACCTTCTCGACCCGCAGCGGTGTGCTTTCGAATTCGGCCGGGCCTTGGCCGATGTTCTTGAGCACGATCTTGAAACGCTCATCGGCCTTGACCACCAGTTGCGGCGGGTCGAAATGGCCGTCCCGCAGGCTCAGCTCATAGGTGGGCAACGGCGCCGCCATCGCCGCGCCGCTTAGCAGCAGGCCGCCCAGCAACAGGGCGCGGCGCATCAATAACCGCCTTTTTTGCCGATGCCGGCGTAGACGAATTCGTAGTGCACCTCGCAGCGTTCGAACCACGGGGCCACCCCAGTTTCCTTGTCGGTATGACGGCCCAGGGAGTGGTGGCCGGTGGGCGGCAATACGCTGAAGGTGAGGGTGTATTTGCCGGGGCCTTGCAGCTTGACGTTATCGCCGTAGTGCGGCCCGTCGTTGGCGACCATGGCGTGGAAGTCGCCACTGATGGGGGTGTCGTTGCCCTGTTTCTTCAGGGTGAACGACAGGTTGAGGTAGGGCACGAAACTGCCTTCCTGAAACCCTTGGGCGTTGTCCGCCGTGGCGCGTACATCGGCCTCCAGGTGCACATCCGAATCGGCCGTGGCGCGCATCATCCCGGCGGGGGCCATCTCGATCGGTTGCAGGTACACCGCGCCGATTTCCAGGCCGGGGCAGTGTTGCGGTTCGCCGATGGGGTACTCCTTGGCAAACGCCACGGAGGTGCTCAGCAGCAGGGCAAGGGACAACAAAGAAGGGCTACGCATGGAGGCTTCCTGACGGGTGAGGGGAGAGAACCCGAGTCTAGGAAGGTCAGCAGTAAATAATAATGATTCTTGTCAAGTTTCGAGGATATTTCATCTTGGCCAGGCTTGATGCCGGTCAAGGTCGCACAAGCTTTATGGGGGTAGGTTGCAGTAAGTGTTCGTCGCCAGGGAGTCCACGCATGGCCAAGCCTTTTCCGCTGCACCCCAAGCATCCCGAACGTATTTGTTGGGGCTGCGATCGCTACTGCGCCGCCACCGACCTGGCGTGCGGCAATGGCGCCGACCGCACCATGCACCCGGCCGAGATGATCGGGGATGACTGGTACGAGCATGGCGACTGGGGGTTTGCACCCGAGCCGCCGGTTGCGGATGAACCGTCAGCTGCCTGAGCGGGGTTTTTCCTTGCCGTCTTTAGGGGCGTCAGCCGGCTTGGCGGGTTTGCTCGGCGGTTTGGCGGTGTCCTTGGTTTTTTTGTCGCTGTCGGAAGGGCTGCTGGGGTAGGTCCCCGGTGGCAGGGCGGAACCGGCGGCGCTGTCGCCACTCAAGGCGTTGGCGGCAGGTTCCGGGTTATCGCCAAAGGCGGCGAGGGCGGGGCCGGAGAGCAGGGCTGACAGGCCGACGATAAGCACAATCCGTTGGGACAATCTGGTCTTCATGACGCAATCCCCTATCGTGTGGATGTATCAGGAGCCTGGATGAATTCCAGGCTCCGGTCCTGCCTCGATCAAGCCGCCATCGGCTTGCTCGACTGCAACTTTTTATGCGCGACTTTCATGGCTTCCATTTCAGCGCCCAACTCTTCAAGCAGCGCCTTGCCCAGCAGCTTTTTAGCCTGCGGGAACATCTCGGTTTCCTCTTCTTCGATGTGGTGCTCCAGCAATTCCTTGACCACTTTGACGCGGCCGGAAAACTCGGTGGTCGAAGGTTCGGTTTGCTTCAGGTCGGGCAGTACCAGGGAGTCGACGGTGCGATGCTCTTCCTTGGCCTCGTGGTACATGATGTCCTGTTCCTTGCCGCCGGCTTTTCTGAACGCCGGGTAGAGAATTTCTTCTTCCAGCTTGGTGTGCAGACTGATTTCCGCTTCCAGCTTGGCCAGCAACTCAGTGCGTTTTTTCACCCCACGTTCGGTGGACTCACTCAGTTGAGTCAACAGGGCCTTCACGCGTTCGTGGTCGGCTTTGAGCAGGTCAATGGCATTCATGGGTGACACCTCACGGGAATTTCAGGGCGCGTCGATATGCACGCCTCGTCCCGTGCAGGGGTGCATCAGGTGTACCAACTTGAGTGATTTTAAATTGGTCTTTCAATTCAACTGGTTGAAGAAGATTGGAGGAAGTAGCCGTCGTGCAGGTTGCATGGTTGGGCGCAGGGCACGTTGCATTCCACAACCCAGGAAAATTTAAATGAACCCTCGCGGCCGATGCTTGAACTAACGCATACGACCTAGGAGGTGATGCATGGAAATTCAATATATCTGGATCGGGTTGGCGGTGATTCTGCTGCTGTTGGAGTTGTGGGCGATCAATATCGTCCTGCGCAGCACCGGTGGTTGGGAAAGCAAGGGGTTGTGGCTGGTGATCCTGATCTTTGTGCCGTTGTTTGGCTTGATTGCCTGGGCGATGTTCGGGCCCAAGCGTGAGATGCCGGAGCAGCGTAAAAGCTGAAGGGCTTGGGGAAATAAAAACAGGCGCCGAGAGGCGCCTGTTTACGTTCAACAGGGACCGTTCAACCGGCTACAGCCTTGGCAATCGCCTCGTTGAACGCCGGCAAATCATCGGGTGTGCGCGACGTGATCAACGTCCAGCCATTGGCCTGGCACTGCTTGACTTCGGCATCGACCCATCCAGCCGCGCCAGCGTTTTCCAGGTCGATGCGCACGCTTTTGTAGGAGGTCAGGGTCTTGCCCTTGATCACGCCAGCGTCGATCAGCGTCCATGGGCCGTGACAGATCGCCGCGATGGTTTTACCGGCTTCGGTGAAGTCCTTGATCAGGCGCAGCGCCGCCGCATCCTGGCGCAGGGTGTCGGCATTGACGGTACCGCCAGGGATGACCAGGGCGTCAAAGTCGCTGCTCACGACGTCCGACAGCTGCACGTCGGACTCCACTGTTTTGTCTTTCTCGGTGTCGCCGACAAAGGTCTGGGTGGTACCGCCTTTGCTCGAAGCGTGGGTCACCGTGGCGCCGTAGCCGCGCAAGGCGTCCAGGGGCTTGAGCAGCTCGTCGCGCTCGATGCCGGTGTTGGAGGTGATGATCAGAATCTTCTTGCCGTTAAGGTGTGAACTCATGATCGAGTGTCTCCTGAGGGGTGGATTAAAGACGCGATATGGGAGAGTGGATCGAGTCCGGGCGGCAAAGGTTTAAATTAATTTGCGCTTATTTCGCCGGCGGTTGGCGCGGGCAATTTCCTTGAACTATCCAAATCCACCGGCCTCTGCTGCATAAGTGCCCGCGCTTTTTCGTGGGCCTTCGACCCCTTGGAGAGAGACCATGACTGCCGACAAAACCCCCGCGCCGATCAGTTCTGAAGACGCTCAGAAAGGCACTGAAAAAGCCTCCAAAGGCCAGACCCTGGAACGCCCGAATCCAAAGACCGAAACCGTCGATAAGGTGTTGACGCCCACCTCGATCAAAGACACCGAACGCCAGACCGATGCCATCAACGAGCAGGCTACCAAGGCCGAGCGCAAGCTGGGGCACTGATTGCCAAGCTGAACGCCGAGTACGCCGGCAAGAGCACCTACATCCTTTTTGTGGCAAGCGGCCCTGAAACCTGCCACCGCGTTTAGGCAGGATAGTGGCGGTGACCTTATGTGGGGCCGCTACGCGCCCCAACGCGGGGCAAGCCCGCTCGCCACAAAAGCCAATCTTGACCCCCTGTTCCTACTCGGTATCGACTCGCAACACCTCCAACCCTAACCGCTCATACGCCTCCACACTCGGCACATGCCACTCGGTGATTAACGTGTGAATACGGTTGCACGGCGCCACCACAAACGGTTCAACCGCACCGAGTTTGTCGGCCATGGTCACCGCCACCACATGGGAGGCGCTGTCGAGCAGGGCCTGTTTGACCGCCACCTCATCAAAATGCAGCGAGCTGATGCCCACTTGCGGGTGCAGTGCGCACACCCCGGTAAACAGCAGGTCGGCCTTGATACTCTGGATCAGGCGCACGCTTTCCTGGCCGCTGGTAGACAAGGTGGCCGGGTTGAGTTGGCCGCCGGCGAGTATCACTTTTACCGTGGGATGGTCCGCCAGGGCGATGGCGATCATCGGTGACGGCGTGACGACCGTGAGGCGGATCGAGCGCGGCAATGACTGGGCGATCTGCAAGGTGGTGGAGCCGGAATCGAACAGTACGATCTGGCCGTCTTCCACCTGGTCGGCGGCGAGTTGCGCGAGTTGACGCTTGGCTTCATTGGTCTCGCCGACACGGGTGAAGAAGTCCTTGCCGGTGTCCTTGGGCCGTGGCAGCGCGCCACCGTGCACGCGCTGCAACAGGCCGGCGGCGGCGAGTTCGCCGAGGTCGCGGCGGATGGTGTCCTGGGACACGGCGAAGTGGTCCACCAATTCCGAAGCGGTGACTTTGCCGTCGCGCTCCAGCAATAACAGGATCTTTTGTTTGCGCAGGGAAGGCAGGTCGATGGCGTGATGAGTATTGTGCATGTTTATGCGCTTTTTTGCGGGTTTGTGCGAGATTAGTCCGCGGTCGATATAAACGCAATGGCTGGTTGCCCACCTGTTGCGCGGTTACTCTCTGTGCTCAGTTCAGGGAGAGGTGACCTAGATGTCGTTGATTACAACCATCGAAGATTTACGCAAGCTGGCGCAAAAACGTGTTCCACGGATGTTCTACGATTACGCCGACTCCGGGTCCTGGACTGAGAGCACCTACCGGGCCAATGAAAGCGATTTTGCCCGGATCAAATTCCGCCAGCGCGTGGCGCGCAATATCGATGAACGCTCGATCCGCGCCACCATGATCGGCCAGGACGTGGCCATGCCGGTGGCCCTCGCACCCACGGGCCTGGCCGGCATGCAGCATGCCGATGGCGAGATTCTTACCGCGCGTGCCGCCGCCGCGTTTGGCCTGCGCTACACCTTGTCGACCATGAGTATTTGCTCGTTGGAGGACATCGCCGAACAGGTCGGCAAGCCGTTCTGGTTCCAGCTGTATGTGATGCGCGACCGCGCGTTTGTCGAGCAACTGATCGAACGTGCCAAGGCGGCCGGCGTGGATGCGCTGGTGCTGACGCTGGACCTGCAGATCCTCGGGCAACGCCACAAGGACTTGATCAACGGCCTCTCGGCGCCGCCCAGGCTGACCTTGCCGAACATCCTCAACATGGCCACCAAGCCACGCTGGGTGATGGGCATGCTCGGCACCCAACGGCGTGGCTTCGGCAATATCGTCGGGCATGTGAAGGGTGTGGCGGACATGAGTTCGCTGTCATCGTGGACCGCCCAGCAATTCGACCCGCGCCTGAGCTGGGACGATGTGGAGTGGATCAAGAAGTGCTGGGGCGGCAAGCTGATCATCAAGGGCATCCTCGATGTGGAGGACGCGCGCCTGGCCGCCAACTCCGGTGCCGATGCACTGGTGGTGAGCAACCACGGTGGCCGCCAGTTGGATGGTGCACCGTCGAGCATCAGCCAGTTGCCGGCGATTGTCGAAGCGGTGGGCGAGCGGATTGAAGTGTGGCTGGACGGCGGCATTCGCTCCGGCCAGGACGTGCTCAAAGCGATGGCACTCGGCGCCAAAGGCACCATGATCGGTCGCCCGCATTTGTATGGTTTGGGCGCGATGGGCGAAGCGGGGGTGACCAAGGCACTCGACATCATTGCCCGTGAGCTGGACGTGACGATGGCACTGTGTGGCTATAACGATATACGCGCTGTGAATCGCGAGATTTTGCTGCCGGGTACATTCCCCGAAACCGTTTAGTGAGCAAAAAAATCGTAAAAAAATAAAAAGAGTTGTCCACGAAAACCGTGGGTATCTCTGTGGATAACTTTGCGAGGGCCCGGCAGGGTTGGCGATTTAACCAAAGGTTAATATTTGATCAACTGCCGGCCATGTCCAGTATGGGCAGGGTTTGCGCTTGACAGCCAAGCGCGAACCCAGTGCCGAAAAGCAGATTTATGACTCGTTGTTGCGACCTGGAGTGTGGGTGACCACCTGGGCTGGCATCTTCGCTTGCATCAGGTTGTCGAGTGCCTGGCGATAGCTGCCACCGGCCAGGCTCATGCTGTTGTTGTGGCTGGCACCCGGCACCAATAAGAGGCGTTTGGGTTGCCGGGCCGCTTCAAATAGTTGCTCGCTGAAACGCGGCGGCACGTAGCGGTCGTCCAGGCCATGGACCACCAGCAGCGGCATGTGGATGTCGGCGATCTTGTCGATGGAGTCGAACTTCTGCGACAGCAACCAGCGCACCGGCAGCGAGGTATTGGCTACCGCTGCGGCCACGTCGGCCAGGGAGGTGAAGGTGGACTCGATCACCAGCCCACGTACCGGCAGCGGCGTTTGCTGGCCCAGCTCGGCTGCCAGGTCGATGGCCACCGCCCCACCAAGGGAGTGCCCGTAGATCAGGCGTTTGCCGGGGTCCGGTTGCAGCACCTGGAAACGTTCCCAGGCGATGCGTGCATCTTCATACACCGTGGTTTCCGAAGGCAGTTCGCCACGGCTCTGGCCGAAACCGCGATAGTCGATGGCCAGCACCGAGTAACCCAGGGCGTGCAATTGCTCGATGCGAAACAGCTGCCCGGTGAGGTTCCAGCGTACGCCGTGCAAGTAGAGGATCGCCGGCGCGTCCTTGTTAGCTGCCGGGTACCACCAGCCATGAATGTTCTGCCCCGATTTGAAACTGGCGGGCTTGAGTTCGAATTCCTGCACCGCCTTGGGCAAACCGCTGTACCAACTGGCGGTGCCGGGCTCGATGCGAAACACCAGCTCGCGCTCCTTGTGTTGCAGCACCGCGCAGCCCACTGGCAGGCCGACGATCAACAGTGCCATGCACAGCAGGGGAAACCAGCGCAGGCTCAGGCGCGATAGAAAACGTGAGGGCATGAAGATTCCAGGGCAAAGGTGAAGTGGGGGTTTTACCAGATGGCCTACACAGGCAGGTATAAATTCGACGGCCGCCCAGGTTGATTGCTTGCAAAGTGTTACAGCATTGAACAACCCCTGCACAGGTTGCTAGGGTGGGGCAGATCAAACAACTGTGAACCCCGATTACTCCTTTGGAAAAAGAGCCAGCCATGGACAACAGCCCCGTTCGCATCACCGCCGAAGAGACCCTCTCGGACAACTGGTACCTGCTGAAAAAATACAGCTTCGACCTGCGTCGCCGCGACGGCAGTTGGCAAGCCCAGACCCGCGAGGTGTATGACCGCGGCAATGGCGCGACCATCCTGCTGTACAACCGCGAGCAACGCACGGTGTTGTTGATTCGCCAGTTCCGCATGCCCACCTTCGTCAATGACTACCACGGCTATCTGATTGAAGCGGCGGCGGGGTTGCTGGACAACGCCAGCCCCGAGGAGCGCATTCGCCTCGAGGCGGAGGAGGAAACCGGTTATCGCGTCGGGCATGTGGAGAAGGTCTATGCGGCGTTCATGAGCCCAGGCTCGGTCACTGAGCGGATTCACTTTTTTCTCGGCGAATACCAGCCGGGGGACCAGGTCGGCAGTGGCGGCGGCCTGGAAGAGGAGGGCGAGGACATCGAGGTGCTGGAGCTGGGTTTCGAGCAGGCGTTGGCCATGGTGCAGAGCGGCGAGATCGCCGACGGCAAGACCATCATGCTGTTGCAGCACCTGGAGTTGCGCATGCTGAAAGAAGGTTGGTGAACCCCTTCCAGCGATCCCGCTTAAACAGCACGTACATCCAATTTTCCTACCCCCATCCTCGGCAAACTCCCCTCATCGCTGAAACGTCTAGGCAGAGGGGCACACCATGGACCCAGCACCACAGACAGGGCCCGACGAAGTCGTCACCCTGGTCGTCAAACACTTGATCAAGACAGGCCGCGAAGCCGACTACGAAGCCTGGCTACGCCGCACCGTGCGTATCGCCGGCGAGCGTCCCGGCCACCTCGGTGTCGACGTAGTGCGCAGTAAACAAAACGGCTTGACGCTGTTCACCTGCGTATTGCGCTACCGCTCCACCGACGACCTGGAAACCTGGCTCAATTCCCCCGAGCGCAAAACCTTGATCGCCGAAGCCACGCCAATGCTGGCCGACGGCGACAAGACCGAAATCGGTGCGGTCAACGAATTCTGGTTCACGCCCCTGGCCGACAGCGCCGCCAAGCCGCCGCGCTGGAAACAGGCGGTGGTGACCCTGTTCGTGATCCTGCCACTGACCCTGCTGGTGCCGATCGTGTGGGGCCCGATCCTCGGCCTGCACCCGTTCCTCTCCAACTATGTGGTCGCGACCTTCCTGGTCACCGTGACCATCGTCCTGCTGGTGGTCTACCTGCTGATGCCGGCGGCTACCCGCCTGTTCGCTCCCTGGCTTGAAGCCTCTGTAAAGGAAACCCTATGAACGCCGATCTGATTCTGTTCAATGGCCAGTTCCACACCGTGGACCGTGAAAATCCACGGGCAACCGCCGTCGCCATCCGCGAGGGACGCTTTGTTGCCGTCGGCACCGATGGCGAGGCCATGGCCCTGCGTGGCAGCGGCACCCAGGTCATCGACCTCAAGGGCCGCACCGTGATCCCCGGCCTCAATGACTCGCACCTGCACCTGATCCGTGGCGGGCTGAACTACAACCTCGAGCTGCGCTGGGAAGGCGTGCCGTCCCTGGCCGATGCCCTGCGCATGCTCAAGGAGCAGGCCGACCGTACTCCTACGCCGCAATGGGTGCGGGTGGTGGGCGGCTGGAACGAATTCCAGTTCGCCGAAAAACGCATGCCGACCCTGGAAGAACTCAACCAGGCCGCGCCGGATACCCCGGTGTTCGTGCTGCACCTGTATGACCGCGCCTTGCTCAACCGCGCCGCCCTGCGCGTGGCCGGCTACACCAAGGACACGCCGAACCCACCGGGTGGCGAGATCGTGCGCGACAGCAACGGCAACCCCACCGGCATGCTGGTGGCGCGACCCAACGCGATGATCCTCTACTCGACCTTGGCCAAAGGCCCGAAACTGCCACTGGAATACCAGGTCAACTCCACCCGCCAGTTCATGCGTGAACTCAATCGCCTCGGCCTGACCAGCGCCATCGATGCCGGCGGTGGTTTCCAGAACTACCCCGATGACTACGCGGTGATCGAACAACTGGCCAAGGATGAACAGTTGACGGTGCGCATCGCCTACAACCTGTTCACCCAGAAGCCCAAGGAAGAACTCAGCGACTTCAAGAACTGGACCGGCAGCGTCACCCTGCACCAGGGCGATGACTACCTGCGTCACAACGGCGCCGGCGAGATGCTGGTGTTCTCCGCGGCCGACTTTGAAGACTTCCTCGAACCTCGCCCGGACCTGCCGCTGACCATGGAACAGGAGTTGGAACCGGTGGTGCGCCACCTGGTGGAACAGCGCTGGCCGTTCCGCCTGCATGCCACGTATGACGAGTCCATCTCGCGCATGCTCGATGTGTTCGAGAAGGTCAACCGCGACATCCCGTTCAATGGCTTGCCGTGGTTCTTCGACCATGCCGAAACCATCACCCCGAAGAATATCGAGCGGGTGCGCGCCCTCGGTGGTGGTATTGCGATCCAGGACCGCATGGCGTTCCAGGGCGAATACTTTGTCGAGCGCTACGGCGCCAAGGCCGCCGAAGCCACGCCACCGATCAAGCGCATGCTGGCTGAAGGCGTGCCGGTGGGGGCGGGCACCGATGCCACGCGGGTCTCGAGCTACAACCCGTGGACCTCGCTGTACTGGATGGTCAGTGGCCGCACCGTCGGTGGCCTGGAACTGCACGCCGAAGGCCTGCCGCGCCTCACCGCGCTGGAGCTGTTCACCCATGGCAGCGCCTGGTTCTCGTCCGAGCAGGGCAAGAAAGGCCAGATCAAGGTCGGCCAGTTGGCGGACGTGGCGGCGCTGTCGGCGGACTTTTTCAGCGTCGATGAAGAAGCCATCAAGTGGATCGAATCGGTGCTCACTGTCGTGGGCGGCAAGGTGGTCTACGGCGCCGGCGACTTCGAAGACTACGCACCGCCGCGCGTGCCGGTGCTGCCAGACTGGTCGCCGGTGGTCAAGGTGCCGGGGCACTGGCGCCCGAGTTCGCCTTTGCAAGCTCAAGTACACCAATGCAGCGGCCCATGCGGCGTGCATTCCCACAGCCACGAAAAGGCGCGCCTTTCCAGCGTGCCGGTCAGCGACTTCCAGGGCTTCTGGGGTGCGTTTGGCTGCTCGTGCTTTGCGTTCTGATACCTAAACCCACAAAGGAGTTACCCCCATGACTTACAAGCGCTTGAACAAAGATGACGCGGTGGTGCTGTTGGTGGATCACCAGACCGGCCTGATCTCCCTGGTGCAGGATTTCTCCCCCAACGAATTCAAGAACAACGTACTGGCCCTGGCCGACGTGGCGAAGTTCTTCAACCTGCCGACCATCCTGACCACCAGTTTTGAAGGCGGTCCTAACGGCCCACTGGTGCCAGAGCTCAAGGCACTCTTCCCGGACGCGCCGTACATCGCCCGCCCTGGCCAGATCAACGCCTGGGACAACGAAGATTTCGTCAAGGCCGTCAAGGCTACCGGCCGCAAGCAGATCATCATTGCCGGTGTGGTGACGGATGTGTGCGTAGCGTTCCCGACCCTGTGCGCCCTCGACGAAGGCTTCGAGGTGTTCGTGGTCACCGACGCCTCCGGCACCTTCAACGAAACCGTGCAACAAGCCGCCTGGGCGCGTATGACCGCCGCCGGTGCGCAACTGGTGAACTGGTTCGCCGTGGCCTGCGAGCTGCAAGTGGACTGGCGCAACGACATGGAAGGCCTGGCCAACCTGCTGTCGCCGCGCATCCCCAACTACCGCAACCTGATGAACAGCTACTCGGCGTTCACGGCCAAGTAAGCTGTTCTCAAGCCTGTAGGTAATCCCTTGTGGGAGGGGGCTTGCCCCCGATTGCGGTGTGTCAGTCTGAATATTTTTGACTGATCCACTGCTATCGGGGGCAAGCCCCCTCCCACATTTGATTTGTGGTGTTGCGACCATCCAGTTATAAATCAGCCCATCGTCCACCGAGAAGCGACAATGAACCCCTTCGAAGACATGCGCCTGTTTTGCCAGGTCATGGAATCCGGCAGCTTCACCGCCGCCGCCGAACAGTTGGGCCTGTCCAAGCAATTCGTCAGCCGCCGCCTGATCCAGCTGGAAGACCGCCTCGGCGTGCGCCTGCTCAACCGTTCCACACGCCGCCTGGATGTCACGCCCCTGGGCCAGAGTTACTACGAATCCGCCTTGCGCCTGCTCGGTGAAGTCGAGCAAGTGGAGCAGGGCATCGCCGGCCAGAACAGCGAACCACGCGGCACCCTGCGCCTCAGCGCACCGTTGTCGTTTGCCATGGCCCACCTCGGTTGCCTGCTGCCGCTGTTTTTGCAGCGCCATCCGCTGGTCTCGGTGGAGGTTGATCTCAGCGACCGTCCCGTGGACCTGATTGGCGAAGGCTACGACCTGGTGCTGCGGATCGGCACCCTGGAAGATTCCACCCTGATCGCCCGCCGTATCGCCAGCATCCCCCGTGTGTATTGCGCCAGTCCCGACTATCTGGCCCTGCGTGGCACCCCGCAAAAACCCGAGGACCTCGCCGAGCACGACTGCCTGCCCTACGGCCATGGCCGCCAGGTGCAATGGCGCTTCAAGGGCAAGTTGCAGGCCCTGCATGTCAGCGGCCGCATGCGCGTGAACAACGGCGACCTGCTGCGCGACACCGCCATCGCCGGGCTGGGCGTGACCTACTTGCCGACCTTTATCGTCGGCGACGCCTTGAAGGACGGGCGCCTGGTCACCGTCCTCGATGACTTTGCCCCCGAAGCCCTGACCCTGTCGGCGGTGTATCCCCAGCACCGGCAAAGCTCACGGCCGGTGCAGGCGCTGGTGGAGTTTTTGCGCGAACGCCTGGCTAGCGGCTGTTGAACAGCTGGCGGATAAGGTTTGGGGTGCTGCCGGTCCAGCGCTTGAACGAACGTCGGAAGTTCGCTGCATCGTTGAAGTTCAGGTACGCCGCCACTTCATCATTGCTGTAGCCCTTGACCTGGTAAAGGTGCAACGCCACCTGCTTGCGCACCCGGTCCACCTGCTGCTGAAAACCGGTGTCGTGCTTGTGCAACTTGCGCTTGAGGGTCGCCGGGCTCATGGCGAAGGCCTGGGCCGCCTGTTCCAGGCTGGGCGGCTGGCGCACCTGGTCGCGCAGGTACTCGTAGAGGCAGTCGAGAAAACTGCCGGCAAAGCCCAACTGTTCGATCTGCTCGCGGGCTTGCCGACGCGCAACCTGGCCGGCCGTGGCCGAGGCACCAGGCCAGGCACGGGTAAGGTATTCGCGCGGGATAGTCATCATGTCCAGCGGGCGCTCGAAGCGCGTGTCTTCGCCCAGGTGCACCCAGTACTGCTCGATATAACGCGGTTCGGCATGGCTGAAGCTGCACGCCCACGGCAGGCGCTCGCCGCTGAGCCATTGGCTCATGGCAACCAGCGAGGTCATGCTGGCTTCCAGCAGAAAGCGCCAATGTTCGCCGGCGCCGCAACTGTCCAGCCAGTACAGGTAGGCGTGGTGCTCATCCAGCTCCAGTTGCAGGGTGGCCAACGGGCTGAGCAGCACCTGTTGCTGGATCAGGATCTCCAGGGCCTGGTGCAGGTTCTGCGCATGGCCAAGGGCGTGGCTGGCGGCGCCGTAATAGCCGGGTAGCAGGCGCTGGCCAAACAGGAAGCTGCTGTCGTCGGCGTCCAATAACTTGCGACTGTTGCCGATCAAACCGAAAAACTGCTGCGGGCTCAGCTGCGCGGTGCCGGCCAGGATGTCCTCGTGAAACAGCCCGGTGCCGCGCAGCAGGCGATGGCTGTCGATGTCGCGGGACAAGGCCAGGTCGATCAGCGTGGCGGGTTGGTAATGCCCGGGGATGAAGCGGCTGTCGGCTTCATACCAGCTGGTTTTCACGGCCATCTCAGGCACTTTTCGCAAGCGGTTGTTTGGCCCTGGCCAACGCCAGGTTCAGGCGCTTGAGCAAGTCCTGGGGCGGTTCTTCAAGCGCCATGACCACGGCGGTGGTCGCGGCCAGTTGCAGGCGTTCGCCTTGTTGCCGGGTCTTGTGGGCCAGGCCGCGCACCGCTTGCTGCAACTCCAGCGCCAGCTCCTTGGCCTGGCGTTCGCCGGTGTTGGGCAGCAGCACCACAAAACGGTCGCCGGCCAGGCGGCACAGCAGGTCCTGGCGGCGCAGGTTGAGCAGCAGCAAATGGCTGAGGGCCTGCAACACCGCGTCGCCTTCGGCATGCCCGTAGGCCTGGTTGATGGCGGCGAAGTTGTCCAGGTCCAGGGCCAGCAGCGACAGCGGTTGTTGCTGGTCGCGGCTGTCTTGCAGGCTGTCGGCCAACTGGCGCTTGAGGTAATCGGCGCCGGCCAGCGGCGTGAGTTTGTCGAACAGCCGATGCTCACGGAACAGTCGCTCGCGTTTTTCCATCTGCGCGCTGATCGCCAGTTGTTCGCGGTGCCAGTGGTAGATGCCGATGGTCAGCAGGATCATGCCCACCGGCATCGGTCCGGACTCGAGCCAATGGTCCCAGGTGATGCTGTCGGGCAGGCGGATAAATTCGTCGAGGCTGTCGATCCACCAGGAGAAAAAGATGCATGCCAGGCCCAGCGCCAGGTAATTGGTGACGCGCCCGGCGGGGCGGCTTTTGAGCACCAGGCCCAGCCACACCAGGGCGAGCAGGGCGGAACCGCCTTCGCCGAAAATATCCAGCCACACCCATTCGCTGACGCTTTTCAATTCGCCACAGGCCAGGTGCAGGATCAACCCGAGGTTGGCGGCGATCAGCAGCAACGAGAGCTTCCAGCGGTGGGGCTTGAGCACGGAAAACATGGCCGCGGGTCCTTGGGAAAATGAGCGATGGGCGCCAGCACAGCAGATGGATGTGACCGTTGGATGACGGTGGGGGTGGGTCGAATCAGCTCATCTCAAACACACTGGAGATCAAAAAATGTGGGAGGGGGCTTGCCCCCGATGCATAAGTATCTACACATCTTGAGCCGAGCCCCCTGTGTAGCAGCTGTCGAGCCTTGGCGAGGCTGCGTCGGCGGTGTGTCAGACGCGCCGCAAACGCAGCCTCGCCAAGGCTCGACAGCTGCTACGCGTTATCCTACTGAAGTTGTGTAGATACTTATGCCCCGATGGCGGTGTATCAGTCGACAGATAGGCCAGCTGACCCACCGCTATCGGGGGCAAGCCCTCTCCCACAGGGGATCTCCACAGGTCATATCAGCTCATTCCACGTCCGGGTTCGGGCAAAACCCCCGGTTTACGGGGCTTCGCGCCGACCCCTGTCACAGAACGGTCATCCCCCACCCCTAGCTTGCCCTCCCAGTTGCCGGGCCTCTTGCCTGGCGCCAACGGATTCTTGGGGAGGATTGCATGTACAAGCGCACCAGGCTCGTCAGCTTTACGCTTACCGCCTTGGCCCTGGCGATGGCCAGTGAACGGTTGAGCGCCGCCGAAGCGAGCGCCACCGAGCACGTCGAAGTGGTCGGCCAGGCTGCCGCTATGGACCAGGCGCTCAAGGAGCAGCGCAGCGCCGACAGCATCAAGAGCGTGGTGCATGCCGACGGCGTGGCCCAGTTGCCGGATGAAAACGTCGCCGAAGCGGTGCAGCGCCTGCCGGGCATCAGTGTCGAGCGCGACCAGGGCGAAGGGCGTTTTGTCAGCGTGCGTGGCCTGGGCCCGGACCTCAACAGCGTGACCATCAACGGCACCCTGGTGCCCGCCCCGGAAAGCGCGCGCCGCGCCGTGGCCCTCGATGTGCTGCCCTCGGAGCTGGTGCAGTCGCTGTCGGTGATCAAGACCCTCACCCCGGACATGGACGCCAACTCCCTCGGCGGCACCGTCGACGTGCAAAGCCTCTCGGCCTTCGACCATAAAGGTTTGTTCTACACCGGCAGCACCGAAGCCAGCTACGACAAGAACACGAGCCAGACCAGCCCGAAATTCTCCGGCGCCGCCAGTAACCGTTTCAGCCTCGGCGACGGCATCGACAACTTCGGCGTCGCCGCCGCCCTCAGTTGGCAAAAGCGTGACTTCGGCTCGGACAACGTCGAAACCGGCGGCGCCTGGGACTTCACCGACGGCGCCCGGCTCAACGAGTTCGAACAGCGCGACTACGACATCAGCCGCGAACGCGCCGGCGGTGGCCTGAACTTCGACTACAAGCCCGATGACCTCAGCAGCTACTACCTGCGCACCCTCTACAGCCGCTACACCGACACCGAAACCCGCAACTCCACCAGCATCGAGTTTGCCGACCCCCAGGCCCCAGGCCAACTGGGCGATGCCGAGGGCAAGCGCAAGCTTAAAAACCGTGAGGAAACCCAGGAAATCCAATCCTATGTGTTCGGCGGCGAACGCATGCTCGGCCTCTGGACCCTCAGCGGCCAGGCCGGCTACAGCCAGTCCAGCGAAGACAGCCCGGCGCATATCGCAGGCGCCACCTTCGACGGCGGTGACTTTGCCAACAGCGGTTTCTACGACAAGGACAAGCCCCGCCCGATCATCGGCAGCGGCTTCTACGACGCGAGCAACTTCAGCCTCGACAAAGTCGACTGGGAAAAACAGAACACCAAGGACACCGAGAAAAACCTGCGCCTGGACCTGGCCCGCGACTACGACCTGAGCGGTTATGCGTCCCAGGTCAAGTTCGGTGGCAAGGTCAGCCGCCGCAACAAGGACAACGACCTGGAAGCCTGGGTCTACGAAGACTTCGACACCCTCGGTTTCACCGCCGACCAACTCAACCTCACCCGGTTCCAGAAGGGCAGCGTCGACTATCGCCTGGGCAACTACGGCCCCGGCATCAGCCCCAGCGCCATCAAGCAGCTGATCGGCAGCCTCAACCCGGCGGACTTCTATGACGAGACCGAATCGCGGGTCAACGACTTCACCATCCGCGAAGACATCAACGCCGGCTACCTGATGAACACCATCGATGTCGACGACTGGCGCTTTATCGCCGGCCTGCGCTACGAAGGCACCGAGTTCGAAGCCAAGGGCACTGGCGCCACCGATGGCGTGTTCACGGCCACCGAGACCAAGCGCCGCTATCACCATTGGCTGCCGGGCCTGCATGCGCGCTATCAGATCGACAAGAACACCCAGGTGCGCGCGGCCTGGACCAAGTCGGTGGTGCGCCCGACGTTCGGCCAGCTGGCGCCGGGTTTCGTGATCGACGATGACGAAGCCACCTTCGGCAACCCGGACCTCAAACCGCTGGAGTCGAGCAACCTCGACCTGGGCATCGAGCACTTCATGGGCCGTGCCGGGACCGTGTCGGCGTTCGTGTTCTACAAGGACATCAAGAACTTCGTCTACAACACCGACCTCTCCGGTACCGGCGCCTGGACCAACTTCGCCGAGGCCCACACCTACGCCAACGGCGACAGCGCCAAGCTCTACGGGCTGGAACTGGCCTACTCACAGAAGTTCGACTGGCTGCCCGCACCGTGGAACGGTTTGCTGATCGGCGCCAACAGCACCTTCAGCCGCTCCAGCGCCGATATCGAAGGTTTCGACGCCGCCAGCGGCACCAATCGCAAGCGCAATATCAGCCTGCCCAACCAGTCGGACACCGTCGGCAACCTGATGCTCGGCTGGGAAGACGACAAGCTCAGCCTGCGCCTCTCGGCCAACTACAAATCGGCCTACCTGTATGAACTGGCCTCGATCAACGACAAGGCCCACGACCTGCACGTCGACGCGCAGACCTTCGTCGACTTCAGCGCGCGCTACTCGCTGACCAAGAACCTGCAAGTCAGCTTCGAGGCCCAGAACCTCACCGATGAGTCGTACTTCGTCTACACCGGCCACCGCAGCTACAACGGCCAATACGAAGAGTACGGCCCCACCTACAAAGTGGGCCTGACCTTCACCCATTTCTAACGCACACCTAGATTCCAATGTGAGAGGGGGCTTGCCCCCGATAGCGGTGGATCAGTGAACGATTCATCAACTGACACACCCTTATCGGGGGCAAACCCCCTCCCACATTGGATCTCCATTGTTTTCGAAGGATTTGTTTGTTCATGAGAATTTCCAAGCTGTACCTGCTGATCGCCCTGGTCACCAGCGGCCATGCGTTCGCCGCCGACCTGGCGCTGACCCCGTGGGCACCCAGCCTGAAGGCCGAAGCCGTGGCCTTCCTGCCCAACGCCACCGAGCGCGTGGCCGCCAGCACCCGCGACGGCCTGCAACTGCTCGACAGCAAGGGCGCCGAGCTGGCGCGTTTCAACGGTAACTTCAGCAGCCTCGACACCCGCGCCGCAGGTACCCAGGTGCTGGTCGCCAGCCTCGACAACGACCGCCAACAGGCGTTGCTGATCAGCCTGGACAGCGCCAGCAAAAACTGGGGCAAGCCGCTGTACCTGCCGACCCGCGACTACCCGGTGAATGGCCTGTGCCTGTACCGCGACGCCGCGGCCAACCTGTTTGTCTTCCTGGTGGGCGAAGAGGGCAAGGGCGAGCAATGGCTGGTGGGCAACGGCTCGACGCTGCTCACCGAAGCCCAGCGTGTACGCGGTGTACCGCTGCCGCCGTCGGCGCAGTTCTGCCAGGTGGACGACGCCACCCAGCAGTTGGTGGTGAATGAAGAGAATGTCGGCTGGTGGGCCTACCCGGCGCATCCGGAAGCTGATGTGAAACGCACGCCGGTGGCGCTGTTCGACACTCCCAAGCGCGAAGCCGGGGCCATGGCGCTGGTGCCGGGTGGCATGGTTGCGTTGGACCCGAAGACCGCCCGGTTGCACCTGTTCCAGCAAACCGGCGAGCGCTGGCTGGAGCAATCGAGCCTGGGCCTGCCGGGCCTGAAAGAGCCGGAACAATTGGCGATCACTGGCCGCCAGTTGCTGGTGCGCGATGACGACAGCGGCAAGCTTTACCAGGCCAGGCTCGACTGGCAGGCCACGCCCGTCGCGGCGGCGCCGGTGCTGCCGGAAGTCGCGGCCTTGCGCCAGAGCGACCCGGTCGGCCGCCAGGGCGATGCGGCGGATGACCCGGCGATCTGGATTCACCCCGAAACACCGGCCAAAAGCCGTGTGCTCGGCACCAACAAGAAACAGGGCCTGCTCGCCTACGACCTCGACGGCAAGCTGTTGCAGGAACTGGCAGTGGGGCGCCTGAACAATGTGGACGTCCGTCCCCGTTTCAAGCTCGGCCAGCAAACGGTCGACATGGCCGTGGCGAGCAATCGCGATCACAACAGCCTGAGCCTGTTCAGCATCGACCGTCAGAGCGGCGAGCTGCGTGAGGTCGGTGAAGTGCCCACGCCGCTCAAGGAAATCTATGGCATTTGCCTGTTCCAGCCCGCCAGCGGCGAAATCTACGCGATTGCCAACGGCAAGGACGGCACCTTCCTGCAATACCGCCTCAGCGCGCCGGACGGCCGTGTGCACGGCGAGCTGGTGCGCCAGTTCAAGGTCGACAGCCAACCCGAAGGCTGCGTGGCCGACGACCAGCGCCAGCGCCTGTTTATCGGTGAGGAAGACGTCGGCGTGTGGACGGTGGATGCGCGCGCCGATCAACCGGCGACGCTGACCAGCGTGATCAAGGTCGGCCCGCAGCTGCATGCGGATGTCGAGGGCCTGGCGCTGTACCAGAGCGATAAGCATGACTACCTGGTGATCTCCAGCCAAGGCAATGACAGCTATCTGGTGGTGGATGCCGAACCGCCGTTCGCCGTGCACGGCGGCTTCCGCGTCGGCTTGAACGCCGCCGCCGGTATCGACGGCGCGTCGGAAACCGATGGCCTGGAAGTCACCGCCATCAACCTCGGCGGGCCATGGAGCCAAGGCATGCTGGTGGTGCAGGACGGACGCAAGCGCATGCCCGAGCAAACCCAGAACTTCAAGTTCGTGCCCTGGGCCGAGGTCACCCGCGCATTGAAATTGCCGTGAACCGTCATCAACCGGTCATCACTTTTTAATCGAATGGGAGATTCACTATGCACGCGACGATGGAACATATGACGATCTGGGGACTGATCAGCGACGCCAGCCTGTTGGTCAAGGCTGTCATGGTCACCTTGCTGTTGGCGTCCTTGCTCAGCTGGTACCTGATTATCCAGCGCGGCAGTGTCCTGCGCCGCCTGGAGCGTCAGTTAAACGGTTTTGTGCAGCGCTTTCGCGCCGCGCCGGATTTGCAGGCGCTGTCCCGTGAGATCCAACAGGCGGGCGAGGGCGGCATTGCGCCGATCTTTATCGCCGGGGTCCAGGAATACCAGCACCTGCACGGTCATGATCCGGCGGTGCTCGAAGGCGTGGAGCGGGCCTTGCAGGTGGCGATCACCGAGCAGGAAATCGAGCTGGAAAAGGGCCTGCAATTTCTGGCGACCGTGGGTTCGGTCAGCCCGTACATCGGCCTGTTCGGCACGGTGTGGGGCATCATGAATTCCTTTATCGGCCTTTCCCAGGTGCAACAGGCCACGTTGTCCACCGTAGCGCCGGGCATCGCCGAAGCCTTGATCGCCACGGCTATCGGCCTGTTTTCAGCGATCCCGGCGGTGATCGCCTACAACCGCTTCGCGGCGCGCGGCCAGACCCTGCTCACCCGTTACTACGCGTTTGGCAATGAGCTGCAAGTGCGCCTGCACCGCACCCTGCGCGGTACGTCGATCAACCTGGCCGTGGCCGCCTGAAAGGAGCAACTCCCATGTTAGTCAGGCCGCAACGCAAGCACGGGCCCAAGGCCGAGATGAACGTGGTGCCGTATATCGACGTGATGCTGGTGCTGCTGGTGATCTTCATGGTCACCGCGCCGATGCTGACCCAGGGCGTGAAGATCGACCTGCCCAAGGTCGCCGCCGAGGCGTTGGCCACCGACACCCGCCAGCAGATCCTTACGCTGTCGGTAAAGGCCGACGGTGGCTACTACTGGAACCTTGGCGGCGAACTCGATACCCAACACCAGACCGACAGTGCCGTGAGCCTGGATGAAATGGGTGCCAAGGTCATGCAGGTGGTGGCGGCGCGCAACGACACCCAGGTCTACATCCGTGCCGACGACAACGCCGGTTACGGCCGTGTGGTCGCGGCCATGGCGGTGTTGCAGAAGGGTGGGGTCAGCAACCTGGGGCTGGTGACCGAGGCCCCGCAATGACGGCGATGATCATGCACAGTCCCACACTGACGATGGCGCCCCGGGATGCTTCCGGGTTGTGGAGAAACAGCCTCGCCGCCAGCCTGGCGGTGGCGCTGCACGTGGGCGTGCTGGCCGCGTTGATGCTCGGCTGGTCGACGCAAAAGCCGGTGGTGGATGCCCCGCGTGTGATGCACACGCAGTTGGTCATGCTGCCGCCTGCGCCAGCACCCGAGCCTGAGCCGGTGATGGCCGCACCCGCACCGTCGGAGCCGCTGGTGGTACCGGTACCGGTACCGGCAAAGCCCACGGTCGACCCGCAGATCCAGGCGCAAAAACTCGAGAAAGCCGCCTTGGCGCGTAAACGCGTCGAAGACAAGAAACTCGAGCAGCAGGAACGCCTGGCCACCGAACAACGCAACCGCGAGCTGGAACAACAACGCCTCAATCAGCAACGCCTGGCCGCTGAAAAAGCCCGGGCTGCCACACCCGCGCCAGCCCCTGCACCGGCCTTCGACAGCCGCCAATACCAACCCCTGAGCAAGGAGGCACCGGACTATCCCGAGCGCGCCCTGGACAAGAACATCGAAGGCGACTGCACCTTGGAGTACAGCGTCAACACCCAAGGCCGCGTGGAAAACCCCAAGGTGCTGGACGGCTGCCACCCATTGTTTATCCGGCCTTCACTGGCGGCGGCGAACACCTTTCGCTACCAGCCGAGGATCGTTGATGGCAAGGCCGTGGCCGTGCCGGCGGTGCGCAACACCTTCCACTACCGCATCAAATGATATTTTCCAACTGACACAAGACCCATGTGGGAGGGGGCAAGCCCGCTCGCCACAGTTACAGTGTTCCTCCTTAACTGACCGGCATAAGGGCTTGCCCCCTGCCACATTTTTGAACGGCGTCAGGCGTTAGCCAGATTCGCCAGTGCGATCCCTGAAACGTAGCGCTCCAGATTCGCCAAAAACGTATCGGCAATCTCGTTGCGGCTATTGGTCGAAATCGCTGACGTATGCGGCGACAACCGCACCCGTGGGTGGCTGTACAACGGGTGCCCATCCGGCAATGGCTCCGGCTCGGTCACGTCGAGTGATGCCAGGCCGACCTGGCCGTTATCCAGCGCCTTCAGCAACGCCTCCTGATCGAGCAAACCGCCACGCGCGATGTTGATCAGGTGCAGCCCCGGCTTGGCGCTGCCCAGCACATCGCGGTTGATGATATGCCGCGTGGCGTCGGTCAGTGGCGCTGCCACCACCAAGTGGTCGGCGCGGGCAAACAGGTCGTGGATGTCGTTGGCGGGCTGCACTCCTGCGCCGAACGGTGCCTGGCTCTGACGCAGGGCCACAACGTTGATGCCCAGGCCCAGGGCTTTTTGCGCCAGGCTTTCACCAATCGCACCAAAGCCGAGGATGCCCAGGGTGGTGCCCTTGAGTGGGCGCAGGGCGGTGAAATTCCATTGCGAGTCCTTCACCCAGATGTCCGGCAAATGCTTGGCTGCGGCAAAGATCGCCGCCAGGGCGAACTCGGCGAGGTTGTCGGCGGCGCTGCCCCGGGAGGTGGTCACCGGCGGGCCGTTGAACAGCCATTGCGGGTAGAAGTCGATGCCCGATGAGACCAAATGCACCCATTGCGCGCCGTAGGGCCAGCCCGGTGGCGGGGTGTCCGGGGCGGTGTAGCCGCGCACGTTGATCGGGCGCAGCAGCAGGATATTCGCCTGGGGCGGCAGGTCGCTCGGCACGCCCGCCGGCACGCCGATCACCTGGGCTCCGGGGTGGATCGCAGTGAGGCGTGCGCGGATCACGTCGTTGTAGTCTTCGTCCAACTGGCTGGCAATAATCACCTGAGTCATGTGCGTTCCTTCTGGCGTTGGGCGAACACGGCTTTACCGACACCTTGCAGCACCGCATCGTTCTGCGGGGTATGCACGCGACTGCACAGCACATCGCGGTAGTGGCGTTGCAGCGGGCTATGGCGTGACAGACCGGGGTTGCCGGAGGCCTCGATGGCCAGTTCCACGGCGCGGATCGCGTTGTGGGTGACCAGGTACTTCAACTGCGCGGCGTTGGCGGCCGGGGTGTGGCCGTCGGCGGCGGCGTCGAGCAGGCTGCGGTTGGCGAACAGCAGCGTGTCGATATGCCCGACGGTTTCCTGGAAACGCGGCAATGTCGACAACGCCGCACCGAGGTTGGACGGCTGGCGTTCTTCCAGCCAGTTCACCAACCAGTCCCGCGCGGCCTGGGCCACGGCGTCATACACCGAGGACAGCAGCACCGACATCCACAGGAACCCGTCGGCATCCAGCTCCGGTTGCGGCGCGCTCCAGGGGCTGACGCTGACGGCGTGGTCCAGCGGCACCAGTACGTTGTCGAGCAGCACTTCATGGCTGCAGGTAGCGCGCATGCCGAGGTGGTCCCAGGTGTCGATGATGCTCACGCCGGGGCTGTCCTTGGGCACCAGCCAGGCGCCCACCAGCGGGTCGGTGTCATCGCTGCGCGCCCATACGCTGAACCAGCTCAGGCCATGGCTGCCGGTGGAGTAGATCTTGCGCCCGCTGATGCGCCAACCCTCAGCGGTGCGCACGGCGGTGGTCGCCGGCAGCCCGCCACGGGCCGGGGTGCCGAGGTCGGGTTCGACGCGCAGGGCGTTGATCAATGCGCCGTTGCGCACCGCGTCCTCGGCCACTTGTGTACGCAGATGGGGCGGCCAGGTCTTGCTGTCTTGCAGGCGGGTATGTTGCAGGTATTGCATCACCAGGATCAGTGCGGTAGACGGTTCGCCCTTGGCAATTGCACTGATCGCCTTGCGCGCCTGCGGCAGGCTGGCACCGCCGCCACCGAGGGCTTTGGGCACGGTGAGGGCGACCAGGCCGTGGTCATGCAGCCGCTGGAAGTTGGCGTGGGGGAAGGCGCCGCTCTCGTCATACAGGTGCGCGGTGCCGGCCAGCTCGGTGCTCAAGTATTCGAGCAGGGCATCGAAATCGACAACGTTCACAGTGCGTAGAGACGATTGAGTCATCAGTATGTGCTCGGTCAAAAATGTGGGAGGGGCGGTGCGACGATTCGACTTGCTCCCGATTGCGGTGTGTCAGTCAATCCATCTGTGACAGGCCTACCGCAATCGGGAGCAAGCCCCCTCCCACCGGGGATAGTGTTCAGGCCAGGGCCTTTTCGCGGGCTTCGATCACGCTGTAACGGTTGGCCGGCACGTCCAGGCCGAGGTTGTCGCGCAGGGTGTGGCCCGTGTATTCGCTACGGAACAGGCCCCGCTGTTGCAGCACCGGCACCACCAGTTCGGTGAAGTACTGCAAGCCGTCCGGCAGCACCGAGTTGATGATGAAACCATCGCTGGCGCCGCGCTCGAACCAGGTCTGGATCGCATCGGCGACTTGCTCCGGGGTGCCGACAAAATCACGCTTGGGCCGCGAGAAGCGCAGCGCCACTTCACGCAGGGTCAGGCCTTCGTCCTTGGCCAGTTGCTTGATGCGGTCGGAGCCGCCTTTCTGGCTGTTGGCGCCCAGGTCGCCGAGTTCCGGGAAGGGCGCGTCCAGCGGGTACTGGCTGAAGTCGTGGTCGTTGAACGGGCGGCCGAGGGCGACGATGGCATCTTCCACGGTGACCAGCTCCACGGCCTGCTGGTAGCGGCTTTCCACTTCGGCCTCGTCGCGGCCGACAATCGGGCGGATGCCCGGCAGGATCGACAGGCTGTCGGCGTCGCGGCCAAAGCCTTTGGCGCGGCGTTTGAGGTCCTGGGTGTAGGCCAGGCCTTCTTCGATGCTTTCCACATGCACGAAGATGGCGTCCGAGTTCTGCGCCGCAAAGTTACGCCCGTCCTCGGAGGTGCCCGCCTGGAAAATCACCGGTTGGCCCTGGCGCGAGCGCGCAATGTTCAGCGGGCCTTTGACCGAGAAAAACTCGCCCTTGTGGTTCAACGCGTGCAGCTTGCCCGGGGTAAAGAATTCGCCGCTTTGCTTGTTGTAGGCAAAGGCGTCGTCTTCCCAGGAATCCCACAGGCCTTTGACCGTGTTCAGGTGCTCCTTGGCGATGCGGTAGCGCACGGCGTGGGGTGGGTGTTCGGCTTTACCGAAGTTGTCGGCGGTGCCGCTGAGCCACGAGGTCACCACGTTCCAGCCGGCGCGACCGCCGCTGATATGGTCCAGGGACGCGAACTGGCGCGCCACCTGGTAGGGCTCGGTGTAGCTGACGGTCACGGTGGCCACCAGGCCGATGTGTGTGGTCAGCGCGGCCAGGGCCGAGAGGATGGTCAGCGGCTCGAAGCGGTTGAGGTAATGCGGGCTGGACTTGGCGTGGATGTGCAGGCTGTCGGCGATGAACACGAAGTCGAACTTGGCCGCTTCGGCGAGTTCGGTCTGTTGCTTGTAGAAGCCGAAATTCGTACTGGCGTCGGGTTGCGCCTGCGGATGGCGCCATTCGCCCCAGCCGTGGCCGACGCCATGGACCATCGCTCCCAGTTTCAAATGGCGTGGCTTCGATTGATGTGGCTTGCTCATGTTCTGCTCCTTAGCGCGATGCTTGGTTGAGGGGGGCACGCTTGGCGTTAAAACTCTTGTCGAAGCCCTGGGACACGTCGATGTGGCGGGGCAGCAGGCCTTCTTGTTGGTAGGTGTCGGCGGTGGCTTGCAGGCCACTGATCACACTGTCGTCAATCAGCACCGGGCTCAGGTGGGTCTCCTTGGCCACAGCCACATGTACGGCCAGCGGCAGCCCGGTGATTTTGGTCTGGGCGGCGGCGTACTCGTTGGGGTGCGTATTGGCCCAGGCGTAGGCGCGGTCGACGCGGGCGACAAAGTCGTCCAGCTGCGTACGCTTGTCGGCGATGGCCTGGCGGGTGGCGGCGAGGTACAGGTGGTTGCTCAACAACGTGTTGCCGCTGGCCACGATCCGCGCTTGGCTTTGGGAGGTGACCACGGTGGTGTAGGGGTCCCAGGTCGACCAGGCGTCGACGGTGCCGTTATCCAGTACCAGGCGCGACTCGCTGGGCAGCAGGAAAATGAACTGCACATCCTTTGTGGTCAGGCCGGCCGTGGCCAGGGCCTTGATCGCCAGGTAGTGCCCGATGGACCCACGCCCGGTGGCGATTTTCTTGCCCTTGAGGTCGGCCACCGTCTTGATCGGCGAATCCTTGGGCACCAGCAGGGCGGTGGTGTTACGCCCTTCGGCGTGAATGATGCTGACCACCTTGAGCGAGGCGCCCGCGCCGAGGGCAAACACGTAGGGCGCATCGCCCAGCGCGCCAATATCCACGGCCCCGGCATTCAAGGCTTCGCCCAGGGGCGAGGCGGACGGGAACTCCGACCACTGGATTTCATAGGGCACGTTTTTACTTTCACCGGAGACTTCCAGCAGCGTCTTGATCGTCGATTTCTGATTGGCCACCCGCAGCGGTTGCAGGTCGGCGGCGTGGGCGCTGGTGGCCAGGCCAAGGGCCAGGGAGGTGGCCAGGAGCAGGTGTTTGAACGGAGTGGAAAAGACCATGGGATGCAGGCTCCAGGCAGATCGATAAAGGGTTCGGCTACCTCCGCCTGGAGAAGGGGTCGGTGAGAGGAGTTCACGTTATTCCCATAAAAACCTATTGTGAAGGTCTTTTTGGTTATATGTTAATTATTAAAATAATTGATTATTTTCATATTAATTATTCATTAATTGCATCTGAATGTGGCGTCTCAGGAGCTTTCCTACGATTTTCTCGGAAAGTCTCACCTGAGCAAGGACACAATCGCGTGATTTGATCCTGGTCTTTTCAGACACGGATCGTTACGCATGACTGACACGCTGTGGGCCGCCCGCGAGGGTGATGCGCTTGTGCACAGTTCAATGCTCGCCGACGTGTTAGGCGGCGTCCTGGAGATTGCCGCCAACGTAGCCGTGACGGCCTTGGCGACAGCCGCTGTTGTTGCCGCAGCGGGCTTCACCGTGACAACGGGCGGCCTCGGCTGCGTTGTACTGGGCGCCGTCGTGGGTGTGGTGGTCGGCGTCGGCATGAGCCAGACCGGCGCGGATAAAGGCCTCTCACGATTATGTGAGTCTTTTGCCAATGCTTTTTTCCCTCCGGTCATCGACGCATTCATCAGCAGCGGCTCGCCCAACGTCTTCATCAACGCTAAACCCGCCGCGCGGGCGGCCGGCAAACTTTCGGATGTCATCGCGGCCCCAGGGGGGGAGCCGTCTTATCTGGATATCGCCGAAGGCTTTTTCTCTCAGTTATGGCGCCCTACGGTGGCTGCCTCAGTGGCAGGCGCCGTGCCTTGTCCGGCCGATAAAGTCGACTGCAATAAACACCCGCCAATGCCGGAACAGTTCCTGGCCGAAGGTTCCAGCACGGTGTTCATCAACGGCCAGCCCGCCGTGCGCAGTGGAGACCGGAGCACCTGCGAAGCCAAGGTCGCAAATGTACAGATTTCGCCGAATGTGATCATCGGTGGCGCGCCCGTGGTGGTGCGTGAGATTCGCAGCGGCAAGACGCCGGGCGTGGGGTTGGCGGTGACGGCGTTGCTGACGTTGCGCGGCGGGGGCGCGAAGTTCTTCAGCAAGTTGCCGTGCATGGCGGTGGGCGGGCTGGTGTCGTGGGGCAGCAGCCAGGTAAGTAATGCGATGACCGCTGCGGTCGCGGGTTCGCCCAACCCGGTGCACAGCGCCACGGGCGCGAAGATCCTCGACGGTGAAGACGACCTGGACTTCGCTTTGCCAGGACTGCTGCCGATCGAGTGGCAGCGCTATTACTGCAGTCGAGATGAACGTCGTGACGGTCTGTTCGGCGCCAGTTGGAGCGTGGTTTATGAAGCCCGCGTCGACATTGGCGTGCATCCCGAAGGGGGTGAACGACTGGTCTACACCGATGAGCAGGCTCGCCAGATCGACATGGGCGTGATCCCGCTGGGTGGTGCGGTGTTCAGCGCCGGAGAGGGGTTGAGCGTGCGGCGCCATAGCAACGGCCAGTTGCTGATTGAAAGTGTCGACGGGCGCTATCGGTTGTTCGAACCAACGCCAGGCAATTCGTCGCACCTGCGCCTGAGTCAGTTGGGGGATCGCAATGACAACCGCCTCTTGCTTGACTATGACGCCCAAGGCCGCCTGAGCCAGTTACGCGATCCCTTCAACGATGTGCGAATCGAACTGGGCTACAGCCAGCAATGGTCAGGCCGGGTCGAGCAGATTGATCGCTTGTACACCGACCACAGTCGCGAAATCCTTGCCAGCTATGGCTATGACGCTGATGGCAACCTGGCTGAAGTTCGCGACGCTGCCGGGCATGTACATCGCCGTTTCGCCTATGACAACGGCCAGCGCATGGTCGAACACCAACGGCCCACCGGGCTACGTTGTTTTTACCAATGGGGCTGTGTGGACGACCGCGAATGGCGCGTGGTCCGACACTGGACCGACGAGGGCGACGACTACCAGTTCGACTATGACCTACACGCCGGAACCACGCGGATTACCGATGGCTTGCAACGGGTCAGCACCCGCCATTGGAACGCTCAGTACCAGATCACCGCGTATACCGACAGCCTCGGTCAAACCTGGCAGTTTGAATGGAATGACGAGCGCCAGTTGCTCGGTGCCACCGACCCCCAGGACGGTCAATGGAAGTTCGGTTACGACGCCTCCGGCAATCTGTGCGAGACGCAAGATCCGTTGGGGCGCGCTGAATCCACGGTGTGGCTGGAGCATTGGTCGCTGCCTTTGGTGGAGACCGATGCCGCCGGCCAAGCCTGGCAGTATCAGTACGACCCGCGTGGCAACTGTGTCAGCGAAACCGATCCGCTGGGGCAGGTCACCCGCTACCGTCATGATGCGTTTGCCCAGGTAGTCGAAATCACCGACACCACCGGAAAAAATAGCCGCCAGCGTTGGAATGAAGCCGGGCAGTTGATTGAGTACGTCGATTGTTCGGGCTATCCCACACGCTTCGAGTACGACCGTCGGGGCCACTTGCACGTCGTGATCGATGCTGCGGGTGAGCGGCAGCGCTATCAACACGACAGCCAGGGCCGCCTGCTGCAAACCGAAAGGCCGTATGGGCATATCGAGCATTATCTGCGCGACACCTGCGGCCAGTTGATCGCCTACACCGATGCAGCCGGCCAGATCACCCGCTACCAATACGACCGCCGTGGGCAGGTCCGACAGCGCGTCGATGCCCAAGGCCGACAGATCGAATTCCGTCACGACGCCTACGGCCGCCTGCAAACCCTGACCAATGAAAACGGCGAGCGCTACCGCTTCGCCTGGGACCAGGGCGACCGACTCACCCAACAGCAAGGCCTCGATGGCAGCGCGCGGCGCTATGCCTACGATGCGCGGGATAACCTGGCAGCGATCGAATACGTGCCCGTGAACGAGGGCTCTTCTATCGTGCATCGCCTGGAGCGCGATGCAGCCGGGCGCTTGCGGGCGAAAGTGACCGATGATGGTCGCACCGACTACACCTACGACCCCCTGGACCAACTCACCAGCGTCACCTTCACCGGCAACGACCAGACCACCCAGACCTTGGCCTTCGTCTACGATCCACTTGGCCAACTGCTCACCGAACACAGCGCTGCGGGCAGCCTGAACCACCACTACGACGAACTCGGCAACCTGATCCAGACGCAACTGCCCGACGGTCGCTGGCTCAATCGCCTGTACTACGGCAGCGGCCACCTGCACCAGCTCAACCTCGACGGCCACGTCATCAGCGACTTCGAACGCGACCGCCTGCACCGCGAAGTGCTGCGCACCCAAGGGCAGATCACCACCCGCAGCGAGTTCGACCGCTGCGGCCGATTACGCTCGCGTAAACGTAGCCCAACAGGCCAACCCCGGCAGCTGCCGCCCTCCCAACAAAAAACCTTCGAATACGACCCGGCCGACAACCTGATCGGCCGCCTGGAAGACGGCCGACGCCAACTGCTGCACTACGACGCGACCGGTCGAATTATCGCTACCCAGGACAACACGCAAGGTCAGCAGGAAACCTTCGCCTACGATGCTGCCGCCAATTTGCTGGATGGGCCCCAGGCTGGCGCCGGATTAGTGAGGCACAACCAGTTGCTGACCTATCAGGACAAGCGCTACCGCTACGACGGGTTTGGTCGGCTGATCGAAAAACGTAGCACCCTCCGAGGCTTGCAACGCTTCGTCTACGACGCCGAACACCGTCTGATCGAAGTGCATAGCCAGAAAAACGGGCGAGAAACGCGGGTAAAAATGCGCTATGACCCACTCGGCCGACGCATCAGTAAAGTCGAATACGACAGTCACGCTTATCCGCAGAGCGAAACCCGCTTCGACTGGGACGGCCTGCGCCTGTTGCAGGAACATCGGCATAGCCAGACCAGCCTCTACCTCTATGAAGACGACGGCTACGCGCCGCTTGCCCGAGTCGACGGAAAGGGCGAACACCAGCGCGTGCGCTATTACCACAACGACCTGAACGGGCTGCCGGAACAGCTGACGGAAGCCGACGGGCGCAACGTGTGGCGCGCGACTTATCGGGTGTGGGGCAACACGCTGGAGGAGGTGCGCGAGCCTTACTACATTGAAGAGCAGAATCTGCGGTTTCAGGGGCAGTATCTGGATCGGGAAACGGGGCTGCACTTCAATACATTCAGGTTTTATGACCCGGATGCGGGGCGGTTTACGACGCCGGATCCGGTTGGGTTGGCGGGGGGAGTTAATCTATACCTGTACGCAACTAATCCATACGGCTGGATAGATCCGCTGGGATGGAGTTGTACTTCGTCGATAAACCGACGTATCAACCATTTGAAAAAACAGGGATACCAAGACCACCATATACTGAGTGATAAACACGGCAGCACGAAAAATCATCCGTTGCTCAAACTGGCGGGATTTGACTTGCAAAGCAGACAAAACAAAATATTCCTGCCTAATAAAACCCAAGCTGTTGCTGACGGGCGACGATCAATCCATCAAGGTCGCCATGCGGGCAGAGTCAACCAGAGTCTTGGAAGTAAAATGGACCAGGTGGAGAAATTTGGCAAACAAAACGGTTGGAGTCAGGCCCAATACCGCACTGCCCTGGAAAAAATAGTGCTCAATGAACGCCAATTGCTACGCTCAGGCGAAAGACAGCTAAATAAAATTGCACGCTTTGGTGCTCATTATAATTAGGAGAATCGGAAGTGATCTTGAGTTGGAAAGCACCTATCTATTACAACGAAAAACTGATTGGTTCATATGCAGCCGAACATGGATCATATGAAACTGTGGGCTCGAATTTTGATTATTTATCTCTGCTGGTCGGCAAACCTTATCCAGCCGGCATGGATAAACCCGAAGTGTTTTTCTCATGTTCGAAGAGAAAAGTCCTAGATTATGATTGCTTATGGTTGTTGGGCGACATCCCGTTGGTAAGCCCCCGACTGGCGGACTTCCTTGTCCAGAGCGCAGGTCTGGACGTCGAACTGTTGACGCCGAAGAGTATTACCGCCGACGGAGAGGACATCGGCGAAATTTATTACATTATGAATGCAGTTGAAGCGATAAGAGCAATTGATCACAGCAAGTCAGTAGCAGAGTTATCTGAGGAAGGGTCAATACTCTACTTCAACGAAATTTGGCTTCATGACAATGCCGTCGGAATGCGTGCAATAGCTCGCGAGTATGATTCGGGAGACCTTTTGATTTCCCAGGAGCTAGCCGACTCCATGATCCAAAATAAATTCAAAGGAGATAATGGACTAGGCTTTTACATTGTGAACCGTTTATTTAACCCCTATAAAAAACAAGCTTGATCCGGTAGGCGATTAGATCGATGAAATACTCTTATCGGATAAAGGGGCAACACGCTGGAGGAGGTGCGCGAGCCTTACTACATTGAAGAGCAGAATCTGTAGTGGTCTAATGAAACCGGACACCCATTTAGGCGAGAATGCTCGCCAGAACGAGGTGTCAGATGACCAAACAACGCCGTACCTTTTCCCCTGAATTCAAACGCGAGGCTGCCGACCTCGTTCTC
>NZ_VFES01000025.1 GCF_007858185.1 Pseudomonas grimontii | reverse complement strand
CCATCCCGAACTCAGTAGTGAAACGATGCATCGCCGATGGTAGTGTGGGGTTTCCCCATGTGAGAGTAGGTCATCGTCAAGATTAAATTCCGAAACCCCATTTGCGAAAGCAGGTGGGGTTTTGTTTATGTAGAAGTCCATGAATTTCATCGGCACGTTGCTGAAGCAACGCTCCGGTACACAGAATTTCTTGACGACCATAGAGCATTGGAACCACCTGATCCCATCCCGAACTCAGCAGTGAAACGATGCATCGCCGATGGTAGTGTGGGGTTTCCCCATGTGAGAGTAGGTCATCGTCAAGATTAAATTCCAGAACCCCTGTCTGCAATGCAGACAGGGGTTTTGTCGTTTAGAGGCTTTATGAGCTCTGTAAGCGAACAGGAGATACGCCTATCCAACTCCAAAAATCAGGTTCATGGCGCCGACCTATTTTTAAGAGCGCGACACAGGTATTAATGAAAATTGGTCGCACGTTTTGAAGGGAAAAATTTTTACCTCTAAATCTTGTACGACAACCTTTGGTCGGCTTCCTACGTAAAAAGAAGATTCGTCCCACAATTCCCTAAGTTTTCCTCCTGCTTGGCCGAAAGCCTGATGAGCCATGCGTGCACCGAAATAGAGCGGCCCGAGACGCCGTCTATACCGTTACATGGAATGTTCCTCTCGGCACGCTCACCCCCTTTGGCAAAAAGAAGTCGATGAAATGAATCTCAAATTCAGTCATAAAATTCTGTTGGCCGCGTCAGGCGTTGTGGTTTTGGCCTTCGCGTTATTCACTCTTTACAACGATTATCTGCAGCGCAGCACCATCAAACAGAACCTGGAGTCGTCTATCCAGCAGTCGGGTGAGCTCACCGCCAGTAGTGTGCAGAACTGGCTTAGCGGTCGAATACTGGTGCTCGAAAGCCTGACGCAAAACGTTGCCCACCAGGGTAGTGCTGTGGATCTCCCGGGGTTGGTCGATCAACCGGCATTCACCTCGAACTTCCAGTTCACCTACGTTGGCCAAACAAACGGTGTGTTCACCCAGCGTCCGGATGCAAAAATGCCTGACGGCTACGACCCTCGTCAGCGTCCCTGGTACAAGCAAGCCGTGGCTGCCGATAAACCCATGCTCACTCCGCCCTATATGGCCGCAGTGGGTGGGCAGATCGTAACTATCGCTATGCCGGTGAAAAAGAACGGTGAGTTGCTCGGCGTGGTGGGCGGAGATCTGAGCCTGCAAACCCTGGTGAAGATTATCAATTCGGTGGACTTTGGCGGCATCGGTCATGCGTTTCTGGTCAGCGGCGACGGCCAAGTTATCGTAAGTCCTGACGAAGATCAGGTGATGAAAAACCTGAAGGACATCTACCCAGGTACTAACGTCCGTATTGAGAAAGTTAACCAGGAGGTAGTACTTAAGGGCCAGGATCGCATCCTGTCGTTCACGCCTATCAGCGGCTTGCCTGGTGCAGATTGGTATATCGGCCTGTCGATCGATAAAGACAAAGCCTACGCACCGCTGGGTAAATTCCGTACGTCTGCATTGATCGCCATGCTGATCGCCGTAGTCGCGATTGCTGTGCTCTTGAGCCTGCTGATTCAAGTGTTACTGCGGCCCCTTACCACCATGGGCATTGCCATGCAGGACATTGCCCAAGGTGAGGGCGACCTGACCCGCCGCTTGACGGTCACCAGTAAAGACGAGTTCGGTGAAGTGGGCAGTGCGTTCAACCGGTTCGTAGAGCGTATACACGCCTCGATTTCCGAAGTGTCTTCTGCCACACGTCAGGTGCATGACCTGTCTCAGCGTGTGATGGCGTCATCCAACGCCTCGATCATCGGCTCTGACGAGCAAAGCGCACGCACCAACAGCGTGGCCGCCGCAATCAACGAATTGGGGGCTGCCACCCAGGAAATCGCGCGTAACGCCGCCGATGCTTCACAGCACGCCAGCGGTGCCAGCGAGCAGGCCGATGATGGGCGTAAAGTGGTCGAGCAAACTATCCTGGCAATGTCGGAGCTGTCGCAGAAGATCAGCCTGTCCTGCACTCAGATCGAAACTCTGAACGCCAGCACTGACAATATCGGCCACATCCTTGATGTGATCAAAGGCATCTCCCAGCAAACCAACTTGTTGGCACTGAACGCTGCAATCGAAGCGGCACGTGCCGGGGAAGCTGGGCGCGGGTTTGCCGTGGTCGCCGACGAGGTGCGTAACCTTGCTCACCGTACCCAGGAGTCGGCTGAGGAGATTCATAAAATGATCACTTCGCTGCAAGTGGGTTCGCGTGAGGCAGTGACCACCATGAATGCCAGCCAGACCTCCAGCGAAGAAAGTGTCCAGGTGGCCAACCAGGCTGGAGAGCGCCTGGTCAGCGTAACGCAGCGAATTGTTGAGATCGACGGCATGAACCAGTCCGTTGCTGCAGCCACCGAAGAACAGACTGCCGTGGTGGAAACCCTCAACGTCGACATCAACCAGATCAACCTGCTGAACCAGCAGGGCGTGACCAACCTCAACGAAACCCTGAAAGACTGCGATGCGTTGTCGCAACAGGCCAATCGGTTGAAGCAGCTGGTCGATAGCTTCAAGATCTGACCCGCTGAGTGTCTGAGTAGGGGCGAGCCGTTTCGCTCCTACCGCTTACCCAGCAAGCGGCGAACATTGTCCAGCGCGCCGTCGGCGAAGCCCTGCACAAACTGTTCAAATCCTGCCTGCGCCGTGTCTATTGGGTCTGCAATGATGGTCCAGGTTACCCTGGAGCAGTGCGCTCCCAGCGCTTCTACCTTGATTGCCGCCCACAACCTGGCCACGCCCAGGGTGTTGTAGATCGTGGTCCAGGTCATGTGCATCGCGTGCTCATCCCGGCTATTGAGCTGTTCTACGACGCGGTTGCCATCGCGGAAAAATTTCGTGCGTAAAGCGCCCACTCCGGTGCCCGTCATTTCGATATGCGTCAGGGCAGGTATGAACGCATCGAAGCCTGCAAACTGCCCGACCATGTTCCAGAGACGGGTGGCATGGCAGTCGATCACCATAGAGGAGACTATCGGCTGGCCGTTCGGGTTATGAATTAACGTATCGGGTTGCAGCGGTTTCATGAAGTTGTCCTGAGCGGTTCAAAGAAAGCCGATGGCCTTGAGGTAATTGCAGCCTTTACTCAGCAGTGCCGGGTCTTTTTTGGGGTACTGCTCACCCATCTGCTGAACGCCGCGTTGCGCGTTGTCATGGCGGATCATCAGGGTGTCGCCGATGTCTTCATCCAGTCGATCAAGGTAAAAACCGAGCACGCCAAACATTGCATTGTCCTGGCTCACCGTTCGCAGCGCGCGCTGCCAATGCGCAGCGCTCACCCGTTCGAACCGGTGGCCCGCCCGGCTGAACGCGTCCAGGTAGCGCTCCCAACTCAATGGTTGTGGGTTGTGCAGGTTGAACACGCTTCTGTCGGCTTGAAAGCGGGTGCAGTGGAACGCAATGAAGCGCGCCACAAAGTCCACGGGCATCAGGTCGAAATTCAGATCCAGCCGAGGCAGCATGCCCAATTGCAGCGAGCCCTTGAGCATCAGCATCAGGCGATTCTTCTGTGGTTGGCAGACACCGTTACGGCTGTTGAAACTGATATTTCCAGGCCGATGGATGTTCACCCAGGCTCCTTGCTCAACTGCACGTCCCAGCACCCGCTCGGCTACCCATTTGGACAGGTTGTAGCCATTTCGGATGTACAGCGGCAGGGTAGTCGCCGCTGGAGCTTCGAGCACATGCCCCGTCGTGTCGATGCTACTGGCGGCCGACAACGTCGAGACAAAGTTGAAGACCTTCTTGCAGTGGGTTTCGCACAGACGCAGGCATTCGAATATGGGGTCGACGTTGTCTCTGGCCAGTGAGGCGTAGTCCATGACGTGATTGACCCGTGCTGCGTTGTGCACCAGCGCGCCAAAGTCTGCGGCGAGGGCTTCATACACATCGCAGGCCAAACCCAATCGAGGCTGGTTGATGTTGGCGGGGAATACTCGTATCCGGCTCAAGTCCAGGTGTTCCAGGTGGTATTCACGCAACGCCTGGGTAAAGCGAGCCATCGCAGGATTCCCCGGCAATTCACGCACCAGGCACGCCACCTCCGTTGCACCGGCAGTCAATAACGCTTCGACAATATGGATGCCGACGAAACTGTTGGCTCCCGTCACGATCACCTTGTGTGGATTGCCTGAGCGGCACTCTTGCAACGAATTGATCACCCATTCCCGTTGAGCATCCTGGACCGCCTCGGCGGAAGATGAACCGGGTAGTTCACCATCCTCCATCAGCGTTGCAAGCGTACGAATCGTCGGTGCTTCAATGAAATGGCTCAACGCGAAACTACGGCCAAACTGCTCGCGAACACGCAGCAACAACGTCGACAGCAAAATCGAATGGCCGCCCAGTGCAAAGAAGCTTTCATCGATGGGCAACTGGCTGGTGGGCACGCCCAACAGCTCGCCCCATAGGTCGCGTAATCGCGCTTGAAGGGGTGTGCGCGCAGCGCGGGGAGTGGCCTGAAAAATGGAGTGGAAGGGTAGGGCCAGCAGTTCCTTGCGGTCGACTTTGCCATTGTTACAGTGCGGCATGGCTGGCAGTTCCACCCAGAAACCGGGTTCCATGTAGTCCGGTAGCCACTGGCGCGCGTGCTGCTGTAAGGCCGCCAACGTAGCGTTGGGTTCGGGTTGGGCGACGAAGGCGCAGATCCTGCTTTTTTGGTCGATCACCACTGCCAGCTCGCGATACAGCCTGCTGTTACGCAGGCACTGTTCAATCTCCCGGGGTTCGACTCGAAAGCCGCGGATCTTTACCTGATCGTCGCGGCGCCCACCCAGCACAATGCCTTCGGCGGTCCACTGCGCCAGGTCGCCGCTGCGGTACGCCCGCAGCGTTTGGCCGCCCGGCACCAACAGTTCGACGAATGGGCTGTTAGCCTGCGGCGGCGCATTCACATATCCCAGGCTCACGCCGGGCCCGACGATGTACAGTTCGCCCATCACCTGCTCATCCACCGGCTGCAGATCGTCATCGAGGATCAGCACCTGGCTATTGGCGATGGGGCGGCCGACATTACGATTGTTGTCATCGGGGGCGAACGTCCGGTGCGTAATCAGTACTGTGGTTTCGGTGGGGCCATAGAGGTTGTGAAGCTGGCACTGCCCTGCCAGCCGCTCGATTACATGGGGTTCGCAGGCGTCGCCACCGGTGAGCAGATGCGTCACGCCCAGGGGGTTATCCAGCGGTAGGATATTGAGCAGCGCAGGCGGCAGGAAGGCGTGAGTGACGCGCTGTCGGCGGAGCAATTCCACCAGTTGTACAGGGTCGCGTCGCTGTTCCTCGTTAGGCACGATCAACTCGGCGCCGGCAATCAGGGCGGGGAAGATTTCGATCAATGACGAGTCGAAACCCAAGGGGGAAAACTGCAAGACGCGGCTCCGTTCATCTTGCGTCATGCAGGACCCGAACCAGGCCGTGAAATGCGCCAGGTTACCTTGGCTGAGTAGTACACCCTTGGGCTGGCCAGTACTGCCCGATGTATAGAGCACCATGCACGGTATATCCGAACAAGGGCGATTGTGCGTCAGCGAGGACGCGAAGTTGGCGTTGTGCGGCTCGACGGTGCTGACATCCAGTGCAATGAAATGCTCGCGTAATGGATGCTGGCCGGCATCCAGCAATACGTGGGCCCCGGCGTTTTCGAGCATGGCCCGATGGCGTTGTGTGGGTTGATCAGGTCCCAGTGGCAGGTACACCGCGCCACTGCCCAGTACGGCAAGAATGCTGGCATACAATTCCGTGTTTTTTTCCAGGCATACGCCGATCACCGCGGGCGTCTCAAGCGCTTCCATCAGCGGACGCAATCGCTGCTGAATCGCCATGGCCTGTAGGTGCAGTTGGCGATAGGTTACGGTGTGCCCCGCAATGTTCAGCGCCGGCCGGTCGGCGAACAGATGAAGGCTGGCTTGCACGCGTTCGATCAGCGGTACCTGGGCTTGCTGGATCAGATCGGGGTTTGTCGTACGATTGAATCGATGCATAAATGCCAACGGCTCAAGCCCGTGCAAACTGTGCTCGGACCACTCAGTGGCAATCGCGCTCGTAGAGAGAGATTCGGGGTCACGTGAGAAGCCACTGACTAGCAGCGCGACCCAATCCACCAGCGCGTTTGTTGCGTGTTGACGTAGTCGCTGGCCGTTGCCACTGGGCTCCTCGGCGATGTCCAGCACGGCAGACAAACGTCGGTCATGGCCATAGGCGCGCAATTGCAGCGCGGGTAACCCACAGTCGGTTGACGGACCAACCCCCACTCGCAGACTTATACAGGTGGTTCCGCCCGCGTCATCCGGCAACGGCAGGCTACCGTCTTCAATCCACAGGTCGGTGGCCTCATCACCCGACACATGGCCGTACTGTTCCAGCATTGGCCTGATTGCGCCAAGTGCCTTGCTTGTGCCGCACCAGCCGATTGTCAGGCGCCTCATGGCGACACCGACAGGTAGTCGTTCAGCACCTGCCCCACACTCGGCGTCTGCAACAAGCCGCTGTGTTGCAGGAAGCCCATGATATTGCCCATCAACGGGTGCTGGCGGGTGATGGGGAATGCCAGCGCCGATACTTCGTCGCGCAGCACGCCGCGCAGGTCCTCGCTGATGTCGAGGTGTTCGATCAGATGCAGGTCGAAGTTTTTCTGCAGGTTGTTGGTCAGGTAATGCGCCAGGAATGTCGGCAGTACCTGAGCGATGCTGTCACGGTCGTCCGGGCTCGCGGCCTGCCAGTAAATGCGCACCAGCCGCGTCCAGAACTGCGCGTGGCGCCCTTCGTCAAACAGGTGGTCGTCCATCAAGCCTCGGATGGAGGCCTTGACACTGCGGTCCTTGGAAAACGCTGCTACATCGTGGGTGACGGTGTTTTCGGCGATGGCCACGCCAATCAGCTCCACAGCATCGCTCAGGTGTGCGGGAGCCTGTGCCTGCGCCGCCGGCAGCGCGCGACTCAGTTCGATATGCCCGGGCAGGTCGAGCGGTTGTATGCCCGTCATTGCGACAGTCTGTTGCATGAAGTCCAGTGCCACCAAGGCGTGGTAGTCCTCGTCCACCACAACCGTCATCGCATCAACGCGACAGGCAAGGGGGAAGGGCAGCGAGAAGCGATTCTTGGCAATGTTGCGTGCGGTCTTGTCGACGATTTCGGTTTCGAAAATAACCACGTCGTTGATGAATTTATAGAAGCTTTGCACCAGCACGAAGTCGCGCCATTGCGGGCAATGTTCCACGAAGGTCGCGCTGAGTACCAAGGGCTGACGGCACAGCGGGTAGATCAGCTTGTCATCGTTTTCCAACCAGCGGCGAGGACGGGTTCGGATGGTTGCGCGGCGTTCCCAGTCGTCGGCAATAGTGGTGTAGCCAGCGGTATTCATGGGTGCACCTCTTGCAGCGCGGCCTGCACCTCGTCCCAGAACGTGATACGGCTTTCTATGGCGGCAAGGGCTGCGTCGTGGGCTTGTTGCGGATAAGTCGGGTCTGCGCCCACCAGGCGTCCGAGCAACTGCTCGGCTGCTGGCCCATGATGTTCAGTGTCCAACTCGATATGGCGTTCGAAGTAGCCACACAAGGTAGGTGCCTGGCGATGGATGAGCGTATCAGGCTGCAGGATGTGCTCGAACATACTTGGGATGACACGTTCACGACCGTGAAGGAATGCGGCTGCTACGCAATGGGTAGGAGCGTTCAGCGCAATGTGCAACGTGTCGCTGACGAAGCGTTCCGCGCCAGCAGGAACATCGGCCATGCGCAGGGCAGCGCTTGCTTCCACGCCTTGGTGCTGCAGCGCAACGAAACGTTTTATCGCCGAGGTACTGGCGCCGACCTCGACCATGGCTTCCAGGTACCACTCGAAGTGGCTGCAGTGGCCTTGCCTGGGATGGGAGTCTGACTCCTCGCCCAGCACTATCTCATTGATAAGGCGTGCAGCTTGCGGGTCGGCCGGTGGCAGCCAGGGCAGGCGAGTGCAGGTCAGGTCCTGTTGCAGGCGTTTGGTGAGTGTCATGAAGTCCCATACAGCGAACACATGGTTTTCCATAAATAGTTGTAACTTTTTCAGTGAAGTTATTTCCTGGAATAACGGATGACTGCATAACTGCAGTTTTCTTTGTTCAAGTAATGATTGGTACATGGTTGATGCCTATAAATTGTTGCGTTTGCTGTTAAAGCAGCATTGGATTTTTGTGAGTGACAAGGAGATAAACAGATTTAAACCAGGGTTGGCACGCGCGAGCGCTCACACCTATGGCGCTGCGCCGTCGAATTAAATGTCTGGTTTAGTAAGGGAGAATAATAAGCGGGTTAAACAAATTGGCGAGCATATGAATGCAGTAGATGTTTTTCTAAATAATATAAGCTGTCGGCAAGTTGCTTTATAAGAGTGGGAAGTTTCTTCGGCGCGGGGTACTACCCGATCAGGTAGTTAACCCCGCAGCGCTGTACGGGCAAGATGAGCGACCTTGTTATGGCGTCTTCTTACCGGTGGGTTCCAGGCTATTGAGATAGGAAGTGATCACTTCCATCCCGCGCATCAAGTGATTACGCAGCGTCAGGATGCTTTCCTCGACTTTCTTCTGTGCCACCAGGTTCAGCAGTTCACGGTGGTCTTCCTGGGATGTCTCACCCAGCCCCATCGCCTCGAGGTTGAAACGCAGGAAGCGTTCCTCTTCATTCAACCCATGCTCCACCAGCTTGAGCAGCCGCTGGTTGGGGGCCTTGCCATACAGGGTCATGTGAAACAGGCGATTGAGATGGCCAATCTCGGTGTAGTCTTTTTCCTGTTCCAGGGCACAGATGAGCGTGTCTGCCTCGACGATATCGGCTTCGGTCAGCAAGGGAATCGACAAGCGCAGGGCTTCAGACTCCAGCAACATCCGCAGCTCATAGGTCTCAGCTGAATTGTCTTCGATCAAAGGTGCAACCACGGCGCCCTTGTGGGTGACCACATGCAGCAGTGACTGGGCCTCCAACTGGCGCAAGGCTTCACGCACCGGCATGCGGCTGACCCCGAACAGGCTGGCCAGCTCTTGCTGACGCATGGCGGTACCGCAGGGCAAGCGGCCATCGAGGATTGCATTGCGCAAGGTTTCTTCAATCACGGAGCGGGCAAGATGGGCGGGAATAGGGCCGGTGATCTTGATGCTGTTCAAAGGGTTCGGCTTCTGCGTCACGGTTACGCTATCCTCCTTATAATAGTGGTGGCTAATTGGATCCAATGCACACTAGAGGCTGCCCATAAGCTTGTCAAACGGGCACGGTTTCGGCTTGTAAGCGTTTCAACGCGCGACTCCGGCGGCCCACGCCTGGGTTTTGCCGGGTCTGACACGGCACTGACATGTTACGACATTCCCGCATATAGATATTCTTTAACGGTATTTAAATTGCCGTTCTTATACCTATAAAGTCACTCTCCTGTCTGACCGGGAGTGAACTCATGTCCGCCACCTCTACTGTTCCAACAGCGACCCTTACCGCCCAAGCCTTCGAGGTTCGCCCACTGCCCGGCAGCGTGGGGGCCGAGATTGTCGGCCTGGATTTGTCCCTGCCGGTCAACGACCAGGATTTCGCCCGCATTCATCGCGCGCACCTGGATCACCACGTCGTGGTGTTCCGCGACCAGCGCATCACCCCCGACCAACAGATCGCTTTCAGCCGCCGCTTTGGCGTCCTGCAGATTCACGTGCTCAAGCAGTTCCTGCTGGCCAATCACCCGGAAATCCTGATCGTCTCCAACATCATCGAAAACGGCCAATCCATTGGCCTGGGTGATGCGGGCAAGTTCTGGCACTCGGACCTGTCTTATAAAGAGCTGCCAAGCTTGGGCTCGATGCTCCACGCTCAGGAGTTGCCGTCCGAGGGCGGCGATACCCTGTTCGCCGACATGCACAAAGCCTGGGACCAACTGCCCGAGCACCTGCGCAAAGCCGTTGAAGGCCGCAGCGCCGCGCACTCTTATACCGCGCGCTATAGCGAAACCAAATTCGAAGGCAACTGGCGCCCGACGTTGACGCCTGAGCAGCTTGCCCAAGTCGCGGAAGTGGTTCACCCGATCGTGCGCACTCACCCGGAAAACGGCCGTAAGGCGCTGTTCGTCAGCGAAGGCTTCACCACCCGCATCGTCGGCCTGCCGGAAGACGAAAGCCGCGACCTGCTGACCCAGCTCTACGCCCACAGCGTGTTGCCGCACAACATCTACCGCCACCACTGGCAGCCCCACGACCTGGTGTTCTGGGACAACCGCTCGCTGATCCACCTGGCCGCCGGTTGCCCGAGCCATCTGCGCCGCAAGCTGTTTCGCACCACCATCCAGGGCGACGCGCCTTTCTGATTCGGAGCATGACCATGTCCAGGAAAATTCCATTTGCACGGCTGGCCGCCACCGTCGGCCTGGGTGTCAGCCTGTTGGCCGGCAGCCTGGTCGCTCCGACGGCTGCACAGGCCGAAGGCGAGATCCGCATCGCCGAACAGTTCGGTATCGTCTACCTGCTGCTTAACGTGGTGCGCGACCAGAACCTGATCGAAAAATACGGCAAGCAGGAAGGCATCGACATCAAGGTCGACTGGACCCAGCTGTCCGGTGGCGCGGCGGTCAACGACGCACTGCTCTCCGGCTCGATCGATATCGCCGGTGCTGGCGTCGGCCCTCTGCTGACCATCTGGGACCGCACCCACGGCAAGCAGAACGTCAAGGCCGTGGCCTCCCTGGGCAACTTCCCCTACTACCTGGTGAGTAACAATCCCAAGGTCAAGACCCTTGCCGATTTCACCGACAAGGACCGTATCGCCGTGCCCGCGGTGGGCGTGTCGGTACAGTCGCGCTTCCTGCAATACGCCGCCGCCAAACAATGGGGCGACAAGGAATTCAATCGCCTCGACAAATACACCGTCGCCGTCCCGCACCCTGATGCCACCGCTGCCCTGATCGCCGGCGGCACCGAACTGACCGGGCACTTTTCCAACCCGCCGTTCCAGGACCAGGCACTGGCCAACCCTAACGTGCATGTGGTGCTGAACACCTACGACCTGCTGGGCCCGAACTCGCCAACGGTGCTGTTCGCCAGCGAAAAATTCCGCAACGACAACCCGAAGACCTACAAGGCATTTGTCGAGGCGTTGACCGAAGCCGCGCAATTCGCCCAGAACGATAAAGGCGCTGCGGCCGACACTTACATCCGCGTCACCAAGGCCAAGATCGACCGCGCCGAGTTGCTGAAAATCATCGACAACCCGCAGTTCGAATTCAGCGTCACGCCGAAAAACACCTACCCGCTGGCGGAATTCCTCTACCGCGTCGGCGCCATCAAAAACAAGCCTGAATCGTGGAAGGACTACTTCTTCCAGGACGCCAAGCCCCTGCAAGGAAGTTGAGATGAACGCGCCCTTGCAAGGCCACACGGCCAGCAACCTGCACACCACTACGCCGTTGCTGGCGGTGGATAACGTCAGCCTGGAATACCGCACCCCCGAGCGCGTGGTGCGGGCCACTCACCAAGTCAGTTTCGAAATCGACCCGGCGGATCGCTACGTGTTACTCGGCCCATCGGGTTGCGGCAAATCCACGCTGCTCAAGTCCATTGCCGGGTTTATCAAACCCTGCGAAGGCGAAATCCGCCTGCTGGGGCAAAAGGTCGAACAGCCGGGCCCGGACCGCATCGTGGTGTTCCAGGAATTCGACCAGTTGCCGCCGTGGAAAACCGTCAAGCAGAACGTGATGTTTCCGCTACTGGCATCGAAGACCCTACCGCGTCGCGAAGCCGAAGAGCGGGCGCTGCACTACCTCGACAAAGTCGGCCTCAGCGCCTTTGCCGATGCTTACCCGCACACGCTTTCCGGCGGTATGAAAGCCCGCGTGGCGATCGCCCGCGCCCTGGCCATGCAGCCGAAAATCCTGTTGATGGATGAGCCCTTCGCCGCCCTCGATGCCCTGACCCGGCGCAAGATGCAGGAAGAATTGCTGCTGCTCTGGGAAGAGGTGCGCTTCACCTTGCTGTTCGTCACCCACTCCATCGAAGAAGCGCTGGTGGTGGGCAATCGCATCCTGTTGCTGTCGCCCCACCCGGGGCGCGTGCGCGCGGAAATCCACAGCCATCAATACGACCTGCACAGCCTCGGTGGCGTGGAGTTCCAGGCGTCGGCGCGGCGGATTCATCGCCTGCTGTTCGATGAAGCGCCCGAGGCCGAACGTGAGTTGGGTTTCGCCGACATCCGCATCGCTTACTAAGAGGGCAGCCCAATGCGCCAGGAATACGAAATTACCCTTGAGCCGTTGCTCAGCGTCCCCGTGGAACGCGAACTGCCCTTGCGCCAACGCCTGTGGCAACAAGGCTGGCTGCGCAAGGGCTTGATCCTGATCGTGCTCGCGATCCTTTGGGAAGCCGTGGCGCGCTACCAGAACAACGACCTGCTGCTGCCGAGTTTCCTGCAAACCTTTCACGCGCTTTATGACGGCCTGCTCAGCGGCGAACTGCTGAGCAAGGTGAGCATCTCGCTGGTGGTGCTGATCAAGGGGTACCTGATCGGCATCGTGCTGGCGTTTGCCCTGACCACCCTGGCGGTGTCGACGCAACTGGGCCGCGACCTGCTGAGCACCCTGACCTCAATGTTCAACCCGCTGCCGGCCATCGCGCTATTGCCGTTGGCGTTGCTATGGTTCGGCCTGGGGCAGAACAGCCTGATCTTCGTGCTGGTGCATTCGGTGTTGTGGGCGCTGGCGCTCAATACTTATTCAGGGTTCCTCGGCGTGTCCGAAACCCTGCGCATGGCCGGTCGCAACTATGGCCTCAAGGGCATGCGTTTCGTGTTGTTCATCCTGATCCCGGCGGCACTGCCATCGATCCTCGCCGGGCTGAAAATCGGCTGGGCCTTCGCCTGGCGCACACTGATCGCCGCCGAGCTGGTATTTGGTGCGACCAGCGGCAAGGGCGGACTGGGCTGGTACATCTTCCAGAACCGTAATGAGCTGTACACCGACAAGGTATTTGCCGGGTTGGCGGTGGTGATACTGATCGGCCTGCTGGTGGAAAACCTGGTGTTCGACACCTTCGAGCGGCTCACCGTGAAACGCTGGGGCATGCAGCGCTGACACACCCATCCTGCTACGATTGCGGCCAGCTCACTCCCGACTGATCACGAGTGCTTGCCATGCAACTACCAGACATGAACCTGCTGGTCGCCCTCGACGCCTTGCTCGACGAGGGCAGCGTGGTGGGCGCCGCGCGGCGGATGAACCTCAGCCCGGCGGCCATGAGCCGCACCCTCACGCGTATTCGCGAAGCGGTGGGCGATCCGATCCTGGTGCGCGCCGGTCGCGGCCTGGTGCCGACGCCCAAGGCCCTGCAGTTGCAGGGCCAGGTGCGCAACGTGGTGGAGCAGGCCGCGCTGTTGTTTCGCTCGGCGGACCAGGTGGACCTGAGCACCCTGCGCCGTCGCTTCAGTGTGCGCGCCAACGACTTTTTCATCGGCGTGTATGGCGGTCGACTGTTCGACTCCATGGAGCGCATGGCGCCACTGTGCGAGCTGTGTTTCGTGCCTGAAGGCGACACCGATGATGAAGCGCTGCGCGAAGGACGGCTGGACTTGCGCGTGAGCAACACCATGCCGGTCACCCCGGAAGTGAAGGTGCAGAACCTGTTTTCCACCACCTTCGTGGGTCTGGCGCGGGAGAACCATCCGTTGTTTGACGAAGAGATTACCGCCGCGCGCTTCGCCAGCTATTCCCATATCAGCATCTCGCGGCGTGGCATCGCCCGTGGCCCGATCGACACTGCACTGAATGCCCAGGGCCTGGAGCGACGCGTGGCGATGATTGCGCCGGGCTTTCACGGGGCGATGTTCATGTTGCCTGACTCCGACTTGATTCTGCCGGTGCCCAAGGAAGCGCTCTACAGCGCCAATCGCCTGAAGCTGCCCCTACGCGCCTTCCCGTTACCGATCTCCTTGCCGACCCTGGTCCTGGCCCAATCCTGGCACCCGCGCTTCGACAAAGACCCGGCTCATAAGTGGCTGCGCGAAACCCTGCGCGAAAGTTGCCACGCCACCTGGCTGGAAGCCCAACCCACCTAAACATCAAGCGTACACAGGGCAAATGTGGGAGGGGGCTTGCCCCCGATTGCGTTGGATCAGATAGAAAATCTGTGTCTGGCGCAGAGCAATCGGGGGTAAACCCCCTCCCACATGTAGATTTGTGTCGGATTCAGGATTGTGTGTGGTGCAGTTATAAGCTGCCAATAAGTAACTTTTTGTCATGGATGTGCCTGATTAAACTGCTCGGGTATTTCTAATCCTGAGTTACCTGTTCATGACTTCCCTCGCTGCCCCCACCCTTGCGGCCGCAGCCAAACCCACCGCCATCACTCCGCCTGTATTTGGCCCGCGCATCATCATCGGCCTGGTCGGCGTGTTGCTCGCGGTGCTGGTGTCCGGTCTCAACGAGATGGTCACCAAGGTGGCCCTCGCGGATATTCGCGGTGCGCTGTACATCGGTTTTGACGAAGGCACCTGGCTGGTCGCTGCTTACACGGCCACCTCCGTGTCGGCCATGGCCTTTGCGCCCTGGTGTTCGGTGACGTTTTCCCTGCGGCGCTTCACCCTGTGCGCCATCGGCCTGTTCACCCTGCTTGGTATCCTTTGCCCGTTTGCGCCGAACTACCAAAGCCTGTTGCTGCTGCGTACCGTCCAAGGCCTGGCGGGCGGCGCATTGCCGCCGATGCTGATGACCGTAGCGCTGCGCTTCCTGCCGGCCAACGTCAAGTTGTATGGCCTGGCCGGCTACGCGCTTACCGCTACGTTCGGGCCGAGCCTCGGCACGCCGTTGGCGGCGCTGTGGACCGAATACGTCGGCTGGCAGTGGGCGTTCTGGCAGATCGTCGGGCCGTGCCTGCTAGCCATGGCCGCCGTGGCCTACGGCTTGCCGCAAGACCCGCTGCGCCTGGAGCGCTTCAAGCAGTTCAACTGGCGCGGCCTGCTGCTGGGATTTCCGGCGATCTGCATGCTGGTGATCGGCATTCTGCAGGGCAACCGCCTGGACTGGTTCGAGTCGGGCCTGATCACCTTCCTGCTCTGTGGCGGCAGCGTGCTGCTGGTGCTGTTCATGTTCAATGAATGGTCGCACCCGATGCCGTTTTTCAAGTTGCAGATGCTCGGCCTGCGTAACTTGGCGTTTGCCCTGATCGTGCTGGCAGGCGTGCTGATGGTGCTGACCTCGGTGATCATCATCCCCTCGAGTTTCCTCGCCCAGGTCCAGGGTTATCGCCCCCTGCAAACCGCGCCGGTGATGCTGTTGATGGCGCTGCCGCAATTGATCGCGCTGCCACTGGTGGCGGCCTTGTGCAACCTGCGTTGGGTCGATTGCCGCTGGGTGTTGGGGATCGGGCTGGGCCTGTTGGTGCTGTGCTGCGTGGGCAGCACGCACCTGACCTCGGCGTGGATTCGGGATGATTTCTACGGCCTGTACCTGCTGCAAATCTTCGGGCAGCCCATGGCGGTGTTGCCGCTGCTGATGCTCTCCACCGGCAGCATTCAACCGGCGGATGGGCCGTTCGCCTCGGCCTGGTTCAACACCGTCAAAGGCCTGGCCGCCGTGATTGCCACTGGCGTGCTGGATGCGCTGACCACCCAGCGCCTGCACTTTCACTCAACCATGTTGGTGGACCGCCTGGGTAACTCGCCCCTGGTCGACGGCAATGCGCCCGGCCTTGCCCACCGCCTGCACGAACAGGCCGTGGTGCTGACGTCTTCGGATCTTTATTACGTCATGGCCGCTGTCGCGGTGGCGTTGATCCTGCTGATTTTCTGGATGCCCACGCGGATTTTTCCGCCTCGCGCACCGACCTAGCCACAAGGATTTCCCATGAAACGCAAAGACAAAATTGCCGTCTCCGTTATCGCCGTGTTTGCCGTCGGCGTGCTGGCGTATCTGGTCGCGCCGGGCCTGTTGGGCAGCCAGCGCCAGACCACCAACGACGCCTTCGTCGCCGCCGACTTCACCCTGGTGGCGCCGCGTGTGGCGGGCTTTATCAAGGAAGTGCTGGTGGAGGACAACCAGCGCGTCAAGGCCGGCCAACTGCTGGCGCTGATCGACGACCGCGATTTTCGCGCCGCCGCCCAGGCCGCCGACGCCGACACCCTGGTCGCCCAGGCCCAGCTGAAAAACGCCACCGCGACCCTGGAGCGCCAAAGCTCGGTGATCGCCCAGGCCCAGGCCACCGTGGCGGCAGACCGTGCCGAAGTGGCCTTCGCCGAACATGAACTGAACCGCTACAACCACCTCGCCGGCGTGGGCGCGGGCACCGTGCAGAACGCCCAGCAAGCCAAGACCCGTATCGACCAGGCCACTGCGCGCCTGGCCAATGCCACGGCAGTGCTGGCGGCTGAACGTAAGCAAGTGGAGATCCTCGCCGCCCAGCGCGATGCGGCCGAAGGTGGACTCAAGCGTGCCCAGGCTGCGTTGGAAATGGCCAGCTATCAGCTGTCCTACACGCGCATCGTCGCGCCGGTGGATGGCATGGTCGGTGAGCGCGCGGTGCGGGTGGGGGCCTATGTGACGCCGGGCAGCAAGATCCTCGCGGTGGTACCGTTGGCCGAGGCCTACGTGGTCGCCAATTTCCAGGAAACCCAGCTGTCCCCTATGCATGCCGGCCAGGCCGTGCAGGTGCGGGTCGACAGCCTCGACGGGGCGCTGCTCCACGGCCACCTGGAGAGCCTCGCACCTGCCACAGGCGTGACCTTTGCGTCGGTCAAACCGGATAACGCTACCGGCAACTTCACCAAGGTGGTGCAGCGTATCCCGGTAAAAATCGTCCTCGAACCCAACCAACCGCTGACCGAGCGCCTGCGGGTCGGCATGTCGGTTGAAGCCAGCGTCGACACGCAGCTGGTCAAGCAGCGTGAGGTGGCCCAGCAATGAGACACCTTGCCTGGCTCACCCTGAGCGTTATCAGCCTGGGCGCCTGCACCGTCGGACCGGATTTTCAGCGCCCGCACACGCCGCACGCCACGCAGTGGAGCGAACCTCAAGGTCGACAAGCCGCCAGCCGCGCTGTCAGCGAGCCGCTGCAAGAGCGCTGGTGGGACGTGTTCCACGACGAGCAACTGTCGGCGCTTACCCGCCGGGCGCTCACCGATAACCTCGACCTGAAACTGGCCAGCCGCCGCCTGCAACAAAGCCGTGCGGTCCGCCAGGTGACCACCGCCGAGCGTTATCCCACTGTCGACGCCACGGGTGCCTACCAGCGCAAACGCAACAGCGGCAAAGGCTTGAACGACCCCTCCGGCGAAAACGGCCGTTCCGCGTTCAACCAGTGGGACGCGGGGTTCTCGGCGTCTTGGGAGCTGGACTTCTGGGGCCGCGTCAAACGCGAAACCGAAGCCGCCGATGCCACCCTGCAAGTGGCGGAAAACGACCGCCGCGCCGTGCTGTTATCGGTGCTGGCCGAGACCGCCCAGGACTACATCCAACTGCGCGGCGTGCAAAATACCCGCGCGGTGACCGAGCAAAACCTCGACGTCGCCCGCCACAGCCTCAAGCTCTCGCAACTGCGCCTGGCCGACGGCGTGGCCACCGACCTGGACGTCGCCGAAGCCGCCGCCCAGGTCGCTGCCATCGAAGCGCGCCTGCCGGATTTACAGCAACGCCAGGACCAGTTGATCAACGCCCTCAGCCTGTTGATGGGCGAGCCACCGCAAGCCCTGCACGCGCAATTGTCCAAGGACGCCGCCGTACCGCAGAGCCAACACCAAGTCGCCATCGGCCTGCCGTCGGAACTCGCCGAGCGCCGCCCCGACATCCGCCAGGCCGAGGCGCGCCTGCACGCCGCCACCGCCAGCATCGGTGTGGCCAAGGGCGACTTTTACCCGCGCATCACCTTGTCCGGCAACCTCGGCTCCCAGGCCATGCAACTGTCGGATTTCGGCTCGTGGAGCTCCCGCGCGTTTGCCTTCGGCCCGCAATTGAGCCTGCCGCTGTTCAACGGTGGACGCCTGCAAGGCATGGTGAACCTGCGCGAAGCCCAGCAACAGGAAGCGGCCCTGGCCTACCAGCAAACCGTGCTGCGCGCCTGGCATGAAATCGACGATCAATTGACCCGCTACAACGCCAGCCAACTGCGCCGCGACAGCCTCGCCGAAGCCGTGCGCCAGAACCAGATCGCCCTGACCACCGCGCAGCACCGGTACGTCGAAGGCGTGGTGGATTTCGTCAACGTACTCACCGTGCAAAGTGCGCTGCTGGCCACGCAGGAGCAGTGGGTGGAGAGTTCCACCGGGGTGTCGCTGGCGATGGTGGGGTTGTACAAGGCGTTGGGGGGAGGGTGGGAGTCGGTCTACCCAGTGGCAATGGCTCAGCATTGAAATTGGAGTATCCGATGTAGGACCGTTCTTAATTTTTGCTGCCTTAAACCTTGGTGAACCTTGATCGTTAAGCTTTCAGTCCGATTATTACCTGTGAGTCTTTCCGATGTCTGTCATCGAAAACCCCTACGCGCCTCCACAAGCTGATCTGCGCACTCCAGTCTCCGCCATCCAACCTACATTCTTCGTGGTCGCGCCGCGCAAGCTGGTCCTGATGGTATTGCTGTCCCAAGGTTTTTATCTCTTCTATTGGTGTTACCAGCAGTGGGCCTGCTATCGGCGGGCTACTGGCGCAAAGGTGTTGCCGCTGGTGCGAGCGTTCTTCTCGGTGTTTTTTCTGTATTCGCTGGTGATGAAAATCAGGCAGAAACTGGCGCTTGACGGTACGCCGTACCGCTGGTGGCCGCGAGCCATGGCGCTGGGGCTTATTGCGTGTGGGTTGTTACCCTTTACCTACGTTTTTTTCGTCACCGCCATGACGGCAATGAAGTTGAGCGTGTGCTTGATGATCGTGCAGGTAGCGCTGTTCGTGCAGGTGCAAGGCGCGGTGAACCTGATCGAGGGCGACACACATGGCGAGGCGAACAATCGCCTGACTTGGGCTAACGCAATCTGGATCGTTATCGGGCTGGGCATGTGGAGCCTGGGCTTTATAGAGGCGTTTTACGAGCAAGGGCTGTCGTGATTGTCCTCAGGGCGCAGTGTTTTTTAAGACCGCAAAAGCATAAAGATGACAACGTCTTGCGTTGAACAACCTTCCTGTAGTTCCAGGCTGATCAGTTTGAACAGGATGACGATGTCTTGCCTTTTCATGGGGCTCCAAAAGCGAGCGTCCTCTGTCCGCGGACAGAGGACACTTTCTTGTATGGGTTGACACTCATGTCAACGGTTTTGCAAAAACACCACATACCCCCGAAACCACTCACTCCCCTGCAAATACCCCGGCTCCTCCCACTCCCCACCCTGAATCAAACCGATCTTGAACGGCAGCCCCATGCGGTTCATCCGTGGCAAATACGCCGCGTAATCCGGGATGCTCTGGCGCCCTTGATAAGTCTGCACCACCACTTCATCCACCACGCCCTTGAGCTGGGCGATGGCGGTGGGGTCGGCGTTGCTGCTCCAGTCCATCAGGCCGGTGATGCTCAGGCGCAGCTCAAAGGGCAGGCGCTGGCGCAGGTCGCGCAGGAAGTCGGCGTATTCGTGCAGGTATTGGGTGCGGGCGTCGAAGTCGATCTGGACGCCGACCACCGGGTTGCCCGCGTCGCGCCAGCGTTGTACCTGGCCGAGCAGTTGGGTGTAGACCTGTTCGGGCCAGTGCAGGGTGTGGGCGCGGTAGACCACCCAGACGTCGCCTCGGGTGAGGCGCGGTACGCTGATGCCTTGGGCGATCAGTTGCACGCCGCGCTGGGGCGCGCGGCGGGTGGAGTTGATCTGGCCCTGGAGGATGTACAGGGTCTTGGCCTGCTTGAGTACCGGCTGTGGCGCGACGCCGCTCCACAGCCAGAAGGCGTCATAGTCGCGGGCATCGACGGCGCCGAACGCCGGGCTTGCCAGCAACAGCACGCCCAGCCACAGGCGTTTCACCAGTAGTACTGCAGCGATTTGCCCCACTGGGTGTCGGCGAAACCACTTTTCAGTTGGCGGAACCAGGCTTTGCGCACGGCGGGTTCGACGTCCTGGCCGCCGCAGCTGTTATAGCCCGCCGGCGCGTAGCAGTTGATGGCGCGGAACAATGCGTAGGCCTTGTCGGTTTTCGGCGCCTTGGCGTTGGCGATGACCTGCTTGTAACCGTCGAGCCGCGAGAAGGTTTCACCCTTGAAGTCCGATGCGCTGCTGCCCAGGCTGCCGGCGGCGCGGGCCTGTTCCAGGGGCATGCCGTCCAGGCCGTTGCGCAGGATGAATTCGCCGAAGCAGTTCAGGGCCTGGGGGTTCTTCGCGTCGGTCTGCAAGGTCGCTGCGGTTTGCGCGATGCTCGGGCAGGCGTAGCCGGATTCGGCCTTGTCGCCGTTCCACTGGAACAGTTTAAGCGTCTGGCTGGCGCTGTAGACGTAACCCAGGCTGGTGCCCAGTTTGTCCTCGGGGGCCTGGGCCGGCAGTTGCTTGAGGTCCTCGGCGAACGTGGCGAACTGGCCGTGCAGCAAGTCTTTGTAGAGCAGCACGAATTGCGCGGTCTGGCGTTCCAGCGGATCGCTCGCCTGGGCGATCTGCTGGCGCAGAAGTTCTGGCCCGGCGACGTTGCGCAGCAGGATGTAGCGCACCTGCCTGGCACTGATCGGCGAATCGCTGGCGAACACCTTGGCCAGTTGGCCGCTGCGTTCGTAGTTCATGGCCAGGGCCAATTCCAGCTGGTCGCGTTGCAGCGGCAGCTTCGCCAGTGGCAACAGTTGCAGCCACACAGCCTCTGCGCCTTTCCAGTCTTGCTTGGCTTCCAGGGCCAGGGCGCGCAGGGTCTGCTGGCTGAAGGCGAAGTAATTCAGGTTTGACGGCACGCTCTGCGGCAACTGCTTCAAGGCGGCGTCCGGTTGATGCTCGATGTACAGCGCGCACACGGCCAGCAGGTAGTCGTAGAGCTCTGGCTCGCCGGCGAACACGGCCTTTTGCTTCTCAAGGTCTGCGCGGCTGATGGCCGGCTGGTTGCCGCCGCGCATCACCATCAGGTCGCTGACGAGCTGGATCATCGGGGTCTTGACGGTATCGCTGTTGACCATCAACAGCTTGAGATCAGCTTCTTCTATCAGCTCATCCTCAGACACATTGCGCTGCTCGTCGGTGGCCGTCAGTGCCCAGGCGAACGCGTCGGCGAGCTGGGTGTTGTCGTCGGCCAGCCAGTACACCCGCCGCAGCAGGCCGTGGGCCGAGGCCGCGTATTCGCCCTGTGGATAAGTCTTCAGGTAGGCGTTAAAGCCCTGCTCGGCCGTGGCCAATGCGGGCTTATCCACACGGTCCAGGTGCGGCACGCCGTCTTCGTCATAGGTGTCGGCCTGGGCCTGGTTGAGCGCTGTGCGGGCGGTCATGTACAGCGCGGTTTCCTTCAGCCACGGCGATTGGGCACTGCCGACGCTGGCAAAGCCTTGCGCGGCTTCGGCGAAGCGGCCGCTGTAGAAATCGGCGGCGGCTTGCAAGTAGGTGCGAAACAGTTGGCCGTCGGCTGACTGGATCTGCTGCGGCTCGACGATCACCGGGCCATCCCAGGTGCAGGTGGTGAGCAGTTGCAGCCGCGCCTTCGCCAGCAGCTCGCGCTCGGCCGTCGGCATATCGGCCTTGACCACTTGGCGGATAAACGCCGTGGCGCTGTCATCGTCGTTGCTGCGGCAGCGGCTGCCTTCGCCATTGAGGAACGCTTCGCCGGCGGTTTTGTATTCCTCGCGCTTGATGCCCAGGGGCGTCAGCAGGGTGTCGAGCTCGGCGGTAGGCGAATCGTCCGAGTCGGGCTCAGTCTCTGCACTGGAGGCTGCGGCCAGGCGATACACCGGGAACGGCACCGGGCCGAAACCCTGGGCCAGGTCATCTTCGCTCAACGCCTTGGGCGCCAACGGCGCGGCCTTTTTGTCGGCCAGCAACAGGCGCAGGTTGGCCCGGCTGTCATTGCCTGGGCTCAGGAACGGCACGTTGTTGCAAGGGTCCAGGCTGTCACGCGAGACACGCCAGTCGGGGTAGCACGAATCGTCGGAACTGGCCTGGGCCTGCTGGGAAATACCGGCCAGCAGGGCCAGTGCCAGGGGAGAGAGAAAACCGATGCGCATGACGTGTCCTTGATCCTGGGTCCTTGGAGGGCGCCAATCATAACGTGTTCCTACTCAGGCTTCGGTGAAGCCCTACACAAATTGCTGATTTGTCGGGGGGGAAGAGTGGCAATTTAGTCTTGCTGCCCTAGACTGCGGTCATCTTCAGGGAGAAGCATGCGCATGACGCACCTACGTAAATGGATATTAAGTTTTTCCTGTGTGCTGGGTGTGGCAACCATGGCCATGGCCGACGATCCGCTGCTGGATCATCCCTCCACAACCACCGCCGCCAGCACCGACAGCGAAGCCCGTGGCGTATTGCGTGCCCGTGACCAGGCGATGTTGGCCAGTGAGCTGTCCGGGCGCATCGTCGACCTGCCGTTCAGCGAAGGCGAGTCGTTCAAGAAGGGTGACACCCTGGCGCGTTTCGATTGTTCGGCCTACCAGGCCCAACTCAATGCAGCTTCAGCCGCCAGCCGGGGTGCCGGTGAAGAGCTGGCCCATAACAAGCAATTGGCCGCGCTGAATTCCGTCGGGCGTTTTGAAGTAGCCCGCGCTGAGGCCAAGCTCTCCGAAACCCAGGCGCAGTCCCAGGTCTACCAGGTGCAGGTCAAGCGCTGCAGCGTGCTGGCGCCGTATGACGGCCAGGTGGTGCAGCGCAAAGTCCAGCGTTATGAAAGCGTTTCGGCGGGTGCGCCGCTGCTGGAAATCGTCGACAACCGCAGCCTGGAAATCCACCTGCTGGTGCCATCGCGCTGGATGGGCAAGCTCAAGCCCGGCCAGACCTTCAGCTTTACCCCGGACGAAACCGGCCAGGCGTTCAGCGCCACCGTAAAGCGTTTGGGCGCCCGCATCGATGAAGGTAGCCAGACGCTCTTGCTGGTTGCCGCTGTGACCAATGCCACGGGACTGATGGCGGGCATGAGCGGTACCGCCCACTTCGCGCAACTGCAATGAACGCCCCGATGCCGGGCAATACCGAGCGGGTATTCGCCCAGTTTCTGGCGCTTGAGCACCAGACCCGTGCCGCCCGAACCACCGAGCAGTTGGCCTACAGCCTGGTCAACGATGGCCAGCCGTTGTTCGGCTACCGCCATGCGGCGCTGCTGATTGCCGGCAAGGTGCGGGCGGTGACGGCGGTGAGCAGTGTCGATCCGAATGCGCCGTTTGTGGCGTTCGTCGAGCAGGCCGTGGCGCAATTGCACAAGCAGGCGCTGGTCCAGGCCGCACGGGTGGTACCGACCGAGCAATTGAGCGCCCAGGTGCAGGCCGACTGGCAAAGCCTGTCCGCCGGCCATGTGTTCTGGCTGCCTTTTATCGACCCGCAAGGCCGCGTGTTCGGTGGTCTGTGGCTGGCGCGGGACACCCCGTGGAACCCGGCCGAGCAGGTGTTGCTGGCGCAGTGGGGCGATACCTGCAGCCATGCCTGGCTCGCCCTGCAACCGCGCCAGCCGTGGCGGCTGCGCCTGACCCGCAAGCGCCAGGTGCTGGTGGGGGTTGCGTTGTTGCTCGCGCTGCTGATCCCGGTGCGCCAATCGGTATTGGCGCCGGCTGAAGTGGTGCCGCTGGCCGGGCAGGTGGTGGCAGCGCCATTGGACGGGGTGATCGCCGAATTCCTGGTCAAACCCAACCAGGTCGTCAAGACCGGTGACCTGCTGCTGCGCTTTGAAAGCACCACCCTCACGGCTCAGGCCGACGTGGCGGCGCGCGCCCTGGGCGTGGCCGAAGCGGAACTCAAGGCCAATGCCCAACGTGCCTTTGCCGATGCCGAATCCAGTTCGCGCATCGACCTGCTGGCCGCGCGGGTCGAGCAAAAACGTGCCGAACGTGACTATGCCCGCGAGTTGCTCAAGCGCAGCGAAGTGCGCGCCGAGCGCGACGGTATCGCGGTATTCGCCGACGCCGAACGCTGGACCGGCAAACCGGTGCAGACCGGCGAGCGCCTGTTGCAGATCGCCGACCCGGCCCAGGCCGAGTTGCGCATTGAACTGGCAGTGGGCGATGCGATTGCGCTGGAACCGAACGCCCAGGTCGCGCTGTTCCTCGACAGCGACCCATTGCAGCGCCATCTCGCTACCCTGCAACGCGCCGCCTACGAGGCCCAGCCCACTCCGGGCGGGCAATTGGCTTATCGCCTGGACGCGCAGTTCGATGGAGCGCCGCCGCGTATTGGCCTGCGCGGTACCGCGAAAATTTTTGGCGAGCGCGCGCCGCTGGCCCTGTACCTTTTGCGCCGACCGCTGGCGGGCCTGCGCCAGAGTGTGGGCCTGTGACGAGCCTACCCAAGCTGCGCGAAGACCTGCAACTGTCCAGCGCCGGCGCCGCCCTGGATGGCTCGCCGCGCTGGACCTTGGCCGATCCGGTGCGCGGGCGCTATTTCAAGCTCGGTGCCACCGCCATCCGCCTGTTGCGTCACTGGGCTTTGGGCGACCCGGAAAAAGTCTTGCAAGCCGCCAACCGCGAGCCGGGCCTGCCCTTGGGCGGCAGCGAGGTGGACGAGCTGCTGAGTTTTCTGCGCGCCCACGACCTGATCGCCGCCCTCGACCCCGAACAACGGGCCAGCTACCTGTATAAAGCCGCCGCACAGAAACAAAGCCTGGGGAAAGTCCTGCTGCACCAATACCTGTTTTTCCGCATCCCGCTGTGGCGTCCGGACACTTTTCTCAACCGGGCGTGGCCGTGGCTGGCGCGCTTCGGGCCGGGCCTGTTGCGCTATGGTTTGCCGATCATCCTGGGGTTCGGCGTGTTTCTGGTCGCGCGGGACTGGCAGCGGTTCCTGGCGACCTTCCCGCACCTGTTCAGCCTGGGGGGCGCCCTGGCCTTTGGCAGCGCGTTGTTTTTCGCCAAGCTGTGCCATGAGTTCGGCCATGCGTTCATGGCCAAGCGCGCCGGCTGCCGGGTACAGAGCATGGGCGTGGCGTTCATGGTGATGCTGCCGATGTTCTACACCGATGTGAGTGACGCCTGGCGCGTCAATGACCGCCGCTCTCGCCTGATGATCGGCGCGGGTGGGGTGATGGCCGAATTACTGCTCGCCTGTGTCGCGCTGCTGGCCTGGTCGCTGTTGCCGGACGGCCCGGCCCGCACGGCGGCGTTCATGCTGGCCAGTGCCACGTGGTTGACCACCTTGGCGATCAACCTCAACCCGTTCATGCGCTTTGATGGTTATTTTTTGATCAGTGACGTGTGGGGTGTCGATAACCTGCAAGGCCGCGCGTTCGCCCTGTGCCGCTGGCGCCTGCGTGAGTGGCTGTTCGGCTACGGCGAGCCGGCCCCGGAGCCCTGGTCGCCGACGATGCAGCGGCGCCTGCTGTGGTGGGGCTACCTGGCGTGGTTGTGGCGGGCGGCGTTGTTCCTGGGGATCGCCTTGGCGGTGTACCACCTGTTTTTCAAATTGCTCGGGATCTTCCTGATGCTGGTGGAGTTGGTGTGGTTCATCTTCCTGCCGATCTTCAAGGAATGGCGCGAATGGTGGAGCCGGCGCAGCCAGGCCTATGCACCGAGGGTGCTGCTGACCGGCCTGGGGTTGCTGTTGATCCTGCTGGCGCTGGTGGTGCCATGGCGCAGCGCCGTGGAGCTGCCGACGATGCTCGAGGCGGGACGCGCCAGTGCGCTGCATGCACCGGTGGCGGCGCGGGTCAAGGGGCTGAAGGTCGTCGATAGTCAAGCGGTGACTCAGGGCCAGGTGCTGATTGAGCTGGAATCCCCTGACCTTGATGCCCGGCAAAGTATCGTGCGCCGCGAAGTGGAGATCCTGCAGTTGCAGATGCGCCGCCAGGCGGGTCGCAGTGAAACGGCGGCGGACGCGGGCATCAACGACCAGCGCCTGTCCCAGGCCCTGGCCGAGTACCGTGGCCTCGCCGCGCAGCGTGAGCGCCTGCTGCTGCGAGCGCCCCATGCCGGCATCGTGCGCGATGTGCTGCCGCAGTTGAGCGTGGGCCGCTGGCTGTCACCCAAGGACGCGCTGGCGCGGGTGGTGGAAGACGGCGCCCGTCTGCGCGGCTATGTGGCTGAAGCCGAGTTGTGGCGCGTGGCGCCGGGGGCGACCGGGCGTTTTATCGCCGATGACCCGATGCACGCCGCCATCGCGGTGGAATTGACCGACATCGACGCCAACGGCGTGGCCTATCTGGATCAAGAGGCGCTGACCTCCGACCACCATGGGCCGATAGCCGTGCGCCGTGACGAAAACCAGCGCCCGGAGCCGGTACAGGCCCAATACGGCGCCCGCTTGAAAAGTGTGCAATCGATCCCGACGCCCCATCAGCCGCTGCGCGGTGTGGTGGTGTTACAAGGGCGCAGCGAGTCGGTGCTGGGCGTGGCCTGGCGACGGGTCGCCGCATTGGGGGTCAGGGAAAGCGGGTTCTGACAGGAGTTGAACGCGATGTTGAACAAGGAAGGCGCTTTGGCGCAGGGCCTCTCGGTGCGCCCGTCACGCAGTACCGACGAGCCGTTTTTGCACAGGCTTTACCGCTCGGCACGCGCGGACTTGCAGTGGATCGATGGTGAGCAGGCCCTGGTGGAAGAGGTCATCGCCCAGCAGTTTCAAGTTCAGGAACGCGGCATGGGCGAGCACTTTCCGGGTGCGCTGCATTACGTGATCGAGAAACTCGATACCCCCATCGGCGCCTTGAGTGCCGACTTCGGGCCCAATGAAATCCGCGTGTTGTACCTGGCGTTTATCCCTGCCGCCCGAGGCCAAGGCTTTGGCCGGGCAGTGCTGCAGGGCGTGCAGCAAGCCGCACAACAGGTGTGTTGCCCGGTGGCCACGGTGGTCTGGGCGAGCAACCCCCATGCGCGCCAGCATTACCTGGCGCTGGGGTTTCAGGTGGAAGAAGCGACGCCTGCCGCTCAGCGCTTGGTGTGGTACCCGTCTCAGTTGAACACGATGCAGAAATAACCGCGCTGCGCGTCACGGCCCATGGCGGGCTCGCGGGATACAAACACGTGTTCCAGGCAGGTGTGCGCCAGTGGCAAACGGCACAGGCCATCGACGAAGTCGGTAGGTTCCAGGCTATTGAACAACACACTGAACGCCCCGCGAGGGCTGCCCGGCATGCTCGCTTGCGGTGCATCGTTCAAGCGTTGGATCTGGATCGGCAGCGCCGAACCATCGGGCAGGTACAGCACGCTGGTGCGGTTCAGCAACGGCCGAAAATGCTCAGGAGTGACCAGGTTCAACATAGGGGGCTCCGCGTCAGAAGGGCCGAGGCCTGTAAGCCTCGGCCACGTGCAGGTGTCAGCTGCGTGATGGAAAGATCCCGTTCAGGGCAATGCTGAAGTTGATCGCCAGGAACGGATTCATCGACCCCATCGGCAGGCCTTGGCCCGCAGGCGCGAGGGTTCCCGTCACCGTGGAGGCGACGCCCTTGAGCGGCACCGGGCTGACGCCTTGTTGGTCGGAGTAGATCGTGGCACTGCCCGGTCCCGCGCCGGAAGCACCGATAAACGCGTTGGTGGCGGTGGGCACCGTCACTGGGTTGCTGGTGACGCTGGTCAGTTGCACCGAGGTGCTGATGGCGAGCGTTGTTGCATCGTGGGTGTGGGCGGGCAGGTTGGCCAGGGTGGCTGTGACGCTTTCGGTGCCGGCGAATTCGCCCATGACCCGTGGCGACAGCCCTGCACCGTTGCCTTGGCCGATGGGTAGCCGACCTTGCAGGTCCGGTAGCTTGAACGTTTGCACGCCATCGCCGCCGTAGGTGACGCCTATCAAGGCGAACAGCGTTTGGAACTGGCTGAGCGAAAGGGTCTGACCGGCGCACAAGGCCCAGTCTCGTGGAGCGAAATTAAAGGCGAAGGGTTGGATGGTGCCGATGAATACTTCCATGATTCGTTCATCCTTGTATGGGCTTTACGGGGTGTGACGCCAATCGATCGGGCGTCATCGCAGAGCGTAGACGCAGCGCTCGCTCGCTGCCTGGCGCTTTCGAAACAGCGAGCGAACCGGGGGCTTTTGACCTAGAGTGGCGACTGTTTGTGCATGCACGGGTTTTGCTTTGGAAACAGGCAATGGCAGGGGAATTGAGGTGCGACGGTCTGTGGTAGAGCAAGACGAAAAGGCTGCGGCCGTTACCGCGTACAACGGCGCCTGGGCAGGCGCCGGATGGCTGAGCCGGCTATGGTGGTTGCCGATCCTGGCGCTGGCCATGGCCGTGCGTTTTTATGGCCTGACGGCGGCGGCGATCTGGGGCGACGAAGGCTCCAGCCTGCTGCTGAGCGAATACGCCGTGGGCGACCTGTGGTTTCACGCCGCGCACGATGTGCATCCACCCCTGTACTTTTTCATGCTGCGCGGCTGGATCGAACTGTTTGGCGACGGGATCTGGTCCATACGCAGCATGAGTGCGCTGCCCGGCGTGGTGGTCGTGGGGCTTGGCGTCTGGCTGACACGCCAGCTGTCGACCCAGCGTGCCGCCGTATTGGCCGGCGTACTGCTGGCGCTGATGCCCACGGCGGTGCGCTATAGCCAGGAAGTGCGGATGTATTCGCTGCTCGGCGTGTGGCTGCTGGCCGCCACGTTGGCGCTGGTGTATTGGGTGCGCCAACCCGAACGCAGCCGCTGCCTGGTGGCCTACGTGTTGCTGATGGCCGCCGGTTTCTACACCCACTACTTCACCGCGTTGTGCGTGCTGGTGCATTGGGCGTGGCTGGGCGTGCTGTGCACGTCCCAGCGGCCTGGCGAGCGCCTGATTCTGCGTCGGCAGTGGTGGCTGGCCAACGTGGTCATCGTGCTGTTGTACCTGCCGTGGCTGCCGAACCTGCTGGGCCTGGTGCAGCATGTCGATGAACTCAAGGTGGGCGGCGATATAGGCTGGGAAGACCCGGTCAGCCTGCTCTCCGTGCCGTCGATGATCTGGCAGTTTCTGCTCCAGGATGAGGGCCTGGGCATTTGGGCGCCGCTGTTCTGGCTGTTCCCGTTGCTGCTGCTGGGTGTAGTGGGTGTTACGGCCTGGCGTGATCGCGAGCGTTATCGTCCGGCCAGCCTGTTGGCGCTGTTCTTCCTGTTGCCGCTGTTACTCGTCTACGGCGTGTCGTTTATCTCCCCGGTGTTTATCGAGCGTTACCTCACGGTATACGCCCTGGGCTTGCCGATTCTGGTGACGATAGCCATCGACCGCTTGCCCTCGCGCCTGTCTCTGCTGGGGGCGGCGCTGTTCGTGCTGTTGGTCGGTGTGGAACTGCTGGGGCTGAAGAACAACTTCACGGTGGATGAACATGACCAGTTCAACGGCCCAGTGGAGTTCGTCAATCGCAACTACCAGGAGGACGACCGCATCGTTCTCAGTGACATGCTGTGGTACCTCAGCTACGTGTATTACGACCAGACCGACGCCCAGTTGCAGCTCTACACCCCGCCCAAGGCCGATGGCACGCCAACCCGGCCGAATGCCTACGGCTTTGGCACCCTGGTGGACCAGGACGGCGGGCGCATCTACCTCGACCGTTTGTCGGATTTGCCGGCCGATACCCGGCGTGTCTGGCTGATCAGCAGCAACGAACAGCCGGACGAATTTGCGCCGCTGCCAGCGGATTGGCGACTAGTCAGCCAACAAGATGGCGGCGGGGCGAGGGCGCGTCTTTATGTGTTGTGCCGCGGCCCCGAGCCCTTGCGACCGGAAGGTTGCCGCTAATACCCATTCGTTATGAAAGGAATATCAAAATGGTGGCAACTGCGTCCTAGTGGTGCGTGCAATCTTCAACTACTCTTCGGCGACAAATGGATGTTGTCCTACAAAGTGGTGAACGGATGCAGTATCACTTTATCTCCGGACTGCCGCGTTCCGGTTCGACTCTGCTCTCTGCGATTCTCCTGCAGAACCCGCGTTTCCACGCAGGCATGAGCAGCCCAGTGAGCCCTTTGTTCAACGGGGTGCTGGCGCAATGCAGCGCCGGCAGTGAGTTCGGCTCGGTGATCGATGCCGGCACTCGCCGCCGTTTGTTGCGCGGGCTATTCGACTCCTATTACGCCAACCAGACCTCCACCCCGGTGGTGTTCGACACCAATCGCCAGTGGTGCGCGCGCATGCCCGCACTGCATGACCTGTTCCCCCAGGGCAAGGTAATCGCCTGCGTGCGCAACGTGGCGTGGGTCTTGGACAGCCTTGAACGTCTGTACCGCGCCAATCCGTTCGAGAACACCAAACTGTTCAATGACGATGACGAGCGCAACACCGTGTACAGCCGTTGCGAAACCCTGGCCCAGCGTAATCGCTTGGTGGGCTTTGCCTGGACGGCGCTCAAAGAGGCGTATTACGGCGAGAACGCCGAGTCGTTGCTGATCGTCGATTACGACTTGTTGAGCCAGGCCCCGGAGCGCGTGATGCGGCTGGTGTATGAGTTCATCGGTGAACCGTGGTTCGAACATGATTTCAATCACCTGACCTACGACGCACCGGCCTTTGACGAGGCGCTGGGGCTTGCCGGCCTGCACAAGGTCAAGCCCAAGGTCGCGCCACAAGCCCGGCGAACCGTGTTACCGCCGGACCTGTTTGAAAAGTATGCCGCGTTGTCGTTCTGGCGCGATGGGTCTGCCAGTGCAGCCAATGTCATTCGTATGAAAACCGACGCCGCGATCAGCTGATTGCGGTTTTTCTTTTTTGCGTGTTCAAAGCGTTCGAGTCCAGGTGATCGTCATGTGGTGGAGCAAAGGCAAATCGCGGGTAACCGAGGGTGCACACGCCCTGGCATCGCCAATGATCATGTTCCTGGAGCCGCGAATGCTGTTCGACGGTGCAGTGGCCGCAACCGTGGTCGATGCCGCGCAGCCGGATGCCCAGCCTACGGCCGAGGCGGCCAAGACCCCCACGGCGGATCAGCCGGCGGACACTCACGCGCCCCAGGGCCAGGTCGATGCGACCCAGGCGGCGGTGCCGGGCAAGAGCGTGCTGTTCGTCGACTCACGAGTCAAGGATTCCGCCAGCCTGCTCGAAGGCGTGGCGACCGGTACCCAGGTGGTGCAACTGGATGCGACCAAGGACGGTTTGCAGCAGATCGCCGACTACTTGGATAGCCACCAGGGCGTCAGCTCGGTGCAGATCATCGCCCACGGTAACGCCGGCGATTTGTGGTTGGGCAACAGCTACCTGTCGGCGGATAACGTCCAGGCCCGCAGCGAGGTGCTGGCGCAGATCGGCCAGGACATGAATGTCGGTGGCGATATCCTGATCTATGGCTGCTACACCGCCGAAGGCGAGCGTGGCTTGAGCCTGGTCGATTCATTGGCGCAGTTGACCGGCCGCGACGTGGCGGCGTCAACCGACCGCACCGGCCTGGGTGGCGACTGGGACCTGGAAATCGCCACGGGCAATATCGAAAGCGCCAACGTGCTGTCGGCCAGCGCCATGAGCGAGTATCAATGGGGCCTGGCAACCTGGACCGCCACCAACAACCTCAATGCCGGCGTGGGTTCCCTGCGCGCGGCGCTGACGTCCGCGCAGAACGGCGACATTGTCACGTTCAATAACACCATGACCATCGGGCTGACGTCGGTGCTGGTGATCGACAAGAACGTCACTATCGATGGTGACCTCAATAACGACAACGTGGCCGACGTGACCCTCGACGGCCAGTACCGCACACAGGTCATCAATGTGACGGCCGGCACCACGGCCACCCTCGATGGCTTGGTGATTACCCGTGGCATGGCGGCAGGCAACGGCGGTAACGGCGGCGACGATGCGCTGGTGAGCAAGGGCGGCGGCATCTACAACGCCGGTACCTTGACCCTGAAAAACGTCACGGTGACCGCGAACGCCGCTTCGGGCGGTGGCGGCGGCGGCGGTGTAACGCCGCAATATGCCGGGGGCGGCGGTGGCGGCGGCGGCGCGATCACCGGCGGTACCGGCGGCAAGGGCGGCGATACGCTCAACTCCACGGGCTCCAACGGCACGGCGGGGCAGGGCGGTGCGGGCGGTGGTTTCTTCAATATTGGCGGGCGTGGCGGTTCCACCACCGGTGGCGCCGGCGGTGCGGCGTATCCGGGTTATAGCACCGGTTCGGCCGGTGGCACGGCCACCAGTGGCGGATTGTCCATCGGCGGTGGCGGCGGTGGTGACGGCTATGACGACATCGGTGGCGCTGGCGGCGGTGCAGTCGGCGGGATCTACAACGATACCGGCGCGACCTTGCGGGTCATCGGTAACTCGGTCATTTCCAATAACGTGGGTGCCGGCGGTGGTGGCGGTGGCGGCGGTGCGGGGGGTAGCTACCTCCAGGCGGGCGGTGCGGGTGGCGTCGGCGTCGGTGCTATCTGGAACAAGGGTTCGATCCTGATGACCGCGGCCAACTTCATGGCACTGGCCGGTAACGTCGGCGGCAGCGGCGTAGGGGGGACGAGCGCGGGCTCTGCCGGTGTTTCTCCGGCGTCGGTGGTCAATATCTATGGTGACGGCGGCACTCTCAACACCAACTATGTGCCGGACGAGACACCTCCCACCGCGACCGTCGTGGTCGCCAATACCAACCTGAACTCCGGCGGTACGTCGCTGGTGACCATCACCTTCTCCGAAGCCGTGACCGGCCTCACTGCGGCAGACCTGGCAGTGCAGAACGGCAGCGTCGGGACCTTGACCAGTGGCGACGGTGGGATCACATGGACGGGGACGTTGACCGCAGCCGGCAACATTGCTGACACCACCAACATCATCACCCTGAACAACACCGGCGTGACCGACTTGGCTGGCAATGCAGGTGTGGGCACCACTGACTCGAACAACTACATCGTCAACGATACCGTGGCACCCACGGCGTCCATCGTGGTCACCGACACCGCCCTCAGGATCGGCGAAACGAGCGTAGTGACCATCACCTTCAGCGAAGCAGTCAGCGGTTTCACCACCGCCGACCTGACCGTTGCCAACGGCTCAATCAGCGGCCTGAGCAGCAGCGACGGTGGCATCACCTGGACGGCCACGCTGACGCCGGACGCGGCTATCACCGATGCCACCAATCTCATTGTCCTGAATAAAACCGGCGTGGCAGACCTCAGTGGCAATGTTGGTGTGGGCTCTATCAATTCCAATAACTACGCCGTCGACACGCAACGCCCGACCGCCACCATTGTGGTGGCCGACAACGCGCTAAGCGTCGGCGAAACCTCGCTGGTGACCATCACCTTCAGCGAAGCGGTGACAGGCTTTACCAGCGCCGACCTGACGGTCGCCAACGGTACGGTCACCGGCCTGAGCAGCGGCGACGGCGGTATCACCTGGACCGGCACGCTTACCCCGAGCGCCAGCACCAGTGACACCACCAACCTGATCACCCTGGACAACACCGGCTTGAGTGACCTGGCGGACAACGCCGGCAGTGGCACCACCGATTCCAATAACTATGCCATCGATACCCTGCGCCCGACCGCCACCATCGTGGTGGCCGACAACGCCCTGAGCATCGGCGAAACCTCGCTGGTGACCATCACCTTCAGCGAGGCCGTGACCGGTTTCACCCTGGCCGACCTGACCGTTGCCAATGGCGTGTTGAGCGGGCTGAGCAGCAGCGACGGCGGTATCACCTGGACCGCGACGCTCACGCCGAGCGCCAGCACCAGCGATGCCACCAACCTGATCGTCCTGGCCAATACCGGTGTGGCGGACGCGGCCGGTAATGCTGGCAGTGGTACCACCAACTCCAACAACTACGCTGTCGATACCCAGCGCCCCACCGCCACCATCGTGGTGGCCGACAACGCGCTGAGCGTCGGCGAAACCTCGCTGGTGACCATCACCTTCAGCGAAGCGGTGACAGGTTTTACCAGCGCCGACCTGACGGTCGCCAACGGCACGCTTACCGGCCTGAGCAGCGGCGACGGCGGTATCACCTGGACCGGCACGCTCACGCCGAGCGCCAATACCAGCGATGCCAGCAACCTCATCACCCTGGACAACACTGGCGTGAGTGACGCGGCGGGCAACGCCGGCAGCGGCACCACCGATTCCAACAACTACGCCATCGACATGCTGCGCCCGACCGCCACCATCGTGGTGGCCGACACCGCGCTGAACATCGGCGAAACGTCCCTGGTCACGATTACCTTCAGTGAGGCGGTGACCGGTTTCACCCTGGCCGACCTGACCGTTGCCAACGGCAGCCTCAGCGGCCTGAGCACCAGCGACAATATCACCTACACCGCGACCTTCACCCCGAGCGCCGGCACCAGCGATGCCACCAACCTGATCACCCTCAATAACACCGGCGTTGTGGATGGGGCGGGCAACGTCGGCAGTGGCAACACCGACTCCAACAACTACGCCATCGATACCCAGCGCCCGACCGCGACCATCGTCGTGGTTGACACTGCGTTGAGCGTCGGCGAAACCTCGCTGGTGACCATTACGTTCTCCGAGGCGGTCAGCGGTTTCGACAATTCGGACCTGAGCGTGGCCAATGGCACATTGAGCGCGGTCAGCAGCAGTGATGGTGGTATCACCTGGACCGCCACCTTCACACCGGCCCTCGGTATCAGCGACACGTCCAATGTGATTACCCTGAACAACACCGGCATCAACGATGCGGCGGGCAACACAGGTACCGGCACCACCAGCTCCAACAACTACCAGGTCGACACCAACGTGCCGACGGCGACCATCGTCATCGCCGATACCATGCTGAGTATTGGCGAGACATCGTTGGTCACGGTGACCTTCAACTCGGCGGTCAGCGGGTTCGACAATGCGGACCTGACCGTCAGCAACGGCACGCTCAGCACTCTGAGCAGCAGCGACGGCGGCGTCACCTGGACGGCCACGTTTACGCCGAGCGCCAGTATTTCCGACACCAGCAACGTGATTACCCTGGACAATACCGGCTTGGTCAACGGCGCCGGCAACGCGGGTGTGGGCACCACCGATTCGAACACCTACGCCGTCGACACGGTGCGCCCGACCGCGACCATCGTCGTGGCCGACACCGCCATTGCCGCCGGCGAGACCTCGCTGGTGACCATCACCTTCAGCGAGGCCGTAACGGCGTTCACCAGTGCTGACCTGACCGTCGCCAACGGCTTGATTTCGGGGCTGAGCAGCAGTGACGGCGGCATCACCTGGACTGCAACTTTCACGCCGACCAATGGCGTCGCCGACACCAGCAACGTCATCACGCTAAACAGTGGTGGCATCGTTGATTTGGCCGGCAACGCCAACGTCGGCACCACCGATTCCAACAACTACGCGCTGGATACCCAGCGCCCAACTGCAACGATTGTGCTGGCCGATCCCTCCCTCAGTGTTGGAGAAACCTCGTTGGTGACCATCACCTTCAGCGAGGCCGTGACCGGTTTCAGCAACGATGACCTCAGCGTTGCCAACGGCACCCTGAGCGCTGTCAGCAGCAGCGACGGCGGCGTGACCTGGACCGCCGTCTTCACCCCGACCCTCGGCGTGCGCGACGCGACCAACCTGATCACCCTGGACAACATCGGCGTGAGTGACGCGGCGGGCAATACCGGAACCGGTACCAGCAATTCCGCCAACTACAGCATCGATACGCAGGTGCCGACGGCAACCATCGTGGTCGCCGATACATCGCTGAACATCGGTGAAACCAGCCAGGTGACCATCACCTTCAACGAAGCGGTGAGCGGTTTCGACAACAGCGACCTGAACATCAGTAACGGCACGCTGAGCAACGTCATGTCCGCCGACGGCGGTGTTACCTGGACCGCCACGTTCACACCGAACGCCAGCACCAGCGACACCACCAACCTGATCACCCTGGACAATACCGGCTTGGTCAACGGCGCCGGCAACGCAGGCGTCGGCACCACCGATTCCAACAATTTCACGATTGACACCCAGCGCCCAACCGCGACGATTTCCGTAGCTGACAACAACCTGGGCATCGGGCAGACCACCACGGTGACCATCGGCTTCAGTGAAGCGGTCAGCGGTTTCGATCTGTCAGACCTGAGCGTGGCCAATGCTGTCTTGTCCAACCTGGCCAGCAGCGATGGCGGTAAAACCTGGACCGCCACCTTGACGCCGACGGCGGCCATCAGCGATGCCACCAACCTGATCGTACTGGACACCAGCCTGGTGAATGATGCCGCGGGTAACGTCGGCAGCGGCATCGTAATTTCCAACAACTTTGCGATTGATGGGGAGCGACCTACCGCGATCATCAGCGTCGCCAACCCCAGTCTGACGGTCGGGCAGACCACCACGGTGACCTTCACCTTCAACGAGAAGGTCAGCGGCTTCGAGCTTGATGACCTCAGTGTGGCCAACGGCACCGTGTCCAACCTGGCCACCAACGACGGCGGCAAGACCTGGACTGCGACCCTGACACCCACGGCGAACATCAACGATCCGAGCAACTTCATCACGTTGGATTCCAGCCTGGTGGTAGACCTGGCGGGCAACGCGGGCAGCGGTTTTGCCAACTCCAACAATTTTGCGATCAACACCATTGCGCTGACGGGCGACCCCCTCTTCCGCGTCACCGTTCCGGTTGCGCCCCAGGATGCGCCGAACCAGCCGTTGCAGCCGATCATCTTCGGCCGTCCGGGTGGCGATCTGGGTTCGCCCATCGGTTTCCCGCCGCTGTTCGAGCAACGTGAGATGGGTGGCGGCTTGCCGCCCATCGGCAGCATTTTCATCAACACCGGCGCGTCGTCGCCCAGCTTTATCGCCCAGGTGTTCAGCGCTGACGGTAGCGGGGACGGCAGTGGCCAGGGTTTCCTTGGCTTCGGCGGCGGCGACGGCGGGGTATTTGGCTCAAGCACGTTGTCAGGCCTGTTCAACCGCGATACCGGTGGCAGCGACTCAGGCTTCAAAGCGTTCGACAACCAGTCGATCAAGAGCGGCGGCGATGCGGCCCAAGGCCTGCGCGGCGTCTTTGGCGCACCGACCCTTGGCCAACAATTGCAACAGATCAACGAGAGGGAGCGTCACCAGGTGATGGACCTGGCACACGCACTGCAACAAGTCGGCATCAGCGAAATGCAGGCTTGAACACAACTAATTTCGACGCAGGAACAGGGGCAGTACAAGGATGAATACACGTCATAAGTTGTTCGGCGCCAGCGTGCTGGTGCTGGCGATCAGCGGTTGCGCGGTCACCAGTGAGCCGATTGAGCGCAGTGTCAGCGAGCAACGCGCCCGCAATGATCTGCACGGTATGTACACGGGGCAGGAACCCCTCAGCGGCCCGCTTACCTTGCACCAGGCCATGGCCCGCGCCGTGAAATACAACCTCGAAGGCCGTTTGAAGGTGATGGAAGAAGCCTTGGCCAAGCGTCAGTCGGACCTCTCCAGCTTTGACATGTTGCCGCGCATGGCGCTGTCCGCCGGCTACGCTGGGCGCAACAACACCAACGCCTCCAGCAGCCAGAGCGTGCTCACCGGCACCCAGTCCCTGGAACCGTCGACCTCCCAGGACCGCGACCGCCGTGTGGCGGACTTGACCATGGTGTGGAACGTCCTCGACTTCGGCGTCAGCTACATCAGTGCCAAACAGCAAGGCGACCAGCGCCTGATCATCCAGGAGCGTCGGCGCAAGGTCATCAACACCATCGTCCAGGACGTGCGCTCGGCCTATTGGCGAGCGGTGGCGGCCGAGCGTCTGCTGACCCAGATCGACAGCCTGATGGTACGGGTCGACCAGGCCCAGACCGACAGCCAGAACATGAGCGAACAGCGCATCGGCGACCCGATCCAGGCCCTTGGATACCAGCGCTCGCTGATCGAAGCCACGCGCCAGTTGCAGGAACAGCGCCGCGCCTTGTCCCTGGCCAAGACCGAACTGGCGACCTTGATCAACTTGCCGATGGGCACCGACCTGAAACTGGCCACGCCGGACGATTACGTGGTGCCCCAGCTCAAGGTCAACCTGGCGAGCCTGGAACAGGAAGCCCTGGCCAATCGTCCCGAACTGCGCGAGCAGGACTACCAGACCCGCATCAGCGCCGCCGAAACCCGCAAAGCCATGCTGCGCCTGTTGCCCGGCCTGGAGTTCTCCGCCGGCGGCCATTACGACAGCAACTCGTTCCTGGTGGACAACCGCTGGGCCGACTACGGCGCCAAGATCACCTGGAATCTGTTCAACGTGATCTCCGCCCCGGCCGCCATCGACGTCGCCAAGGCCGGTGAAGAAGTCGCTACCGCTCGGCGCCAGGCCATGTCCATCGCGGTATTGGCGCAGGTCTACGTGGCCAACGCCAACTTCCAGGACGCCGTGCGCCAGTTCAAGACCAACGAACAACTGGCCAATATCGACGGGCAAATCCTCACCCAACTGCGCAACCGTCACGAAGCGGCGGGCCTGGGCGAACTCGACCTGATCCAGGGCGAGCTCAACACCCTGCAAGCCGACCTGCGCCGCGACCTGGCCTACGCTGACCTGCGCAACGCCTACGGCCAGATCTTCGCCAGCGCCGGTCTCGACCCGCTACCGGAGCAACTGGACTCCGACCGCGTGCAAAGCATCGCCACCGCCCTGGCCAGCCGTGAATCGGCCTGGGCCGCCGGCAACATCACCGCACCGGTGCCGCGTGCCCTCGTCCAATAACCTGGTGGCGCCGACGGCGAGCATCACCCGCCGTCAACGCGAGGCGCGCAATGGCCATCGCGGTGTGGCGATCCTGCTCACCGGCTTGCCCGCCTCGGGCAAGTCGACCCTGGCCCAGGGCCTCCAGGCCGCGTTCTTCGAACAAGGCCGCCAGAGCATCGTGCTCGACGGCGATGCCTTGCGCGTCGGGCTCAACAAAGACCTGGGCTTTGCCGACAGTGACCGCCTGGAAAACATCCGCCGCGCCAGCGAACTGGCGGCGCTGCTGGTGGACCACGGGCATATCGTGATCCTGGCGCTGATTGCGCCCCTGGTGCAATTGCGCGCGGTCTTTGCCGAGCGCCTGGGGGCTGACTATCGCGAAGTGTGGTGCAGTGCCTCGCTGGCCGTCTGTGAGCAGCGCGACCCCAAGGGCCATTACGCACGCGCACGGCGGGGCGAGCTACCGGGTTTTACCGGCATTGGTTCGCCCTACGAGCCACCGCCCCACGCGTCGCTGGTACTGGATACCGGCGTGCTGTCGGCACCGCAGAGCGTCGAGCGGCTGTTGGCCTGGCTGGTGCCTGAACTAGACTCTGGGAAATCCTCTTCTTAGGAGTCCGCCATGCAATCGCCCGTGCACAGCTTGCCGTCACTGTTCAAACAGCTTGGACTGCCGGATGACCCGGTCAGTATTGATCAGTTTGTGACCGCCCACTCGCCACTCAAGCCGGATCTGAAATTGGCAGATGCGTTTTTTTGGACAGACAGCCAGAGAGCGTTTTTGCGTGAGGAAATTCTGGACGATGCGGATTGGGCGGAAGTGGTGGATGAGTTAAATCTGATGTTGCGGGGTGGGCGAGGGGTGTAAAAAAATTAGAGAAATCGCGAAAACTTGAAAAAATCGGGTGAGAGTTGAAAAAAACTGGGCTTTAATCGCGTAAGTGAACTTTTTTTGAGGTTGCGCGATGTCTTTTGTTGGTTATGCCCATCTCCATCAATCCCTCGGGTTAAAAGCCATTGCGCCTACCCGGGCCGCGATGATCAAGCCAGTCACCCGGATTTCGATCATAGGTGATTGCCTCGCGGTTCCTCAGGCTGTTGCGCCCGTCACTGGCGCAGTGCTCGACCATATTCTTTTCGCCCTCAAACACGAAGGTATCAACCTTGGCATTCTGGCTCAGGCGCTTGAAACCGTCAGCGCAGACCAGTTATTGAACGAGCTGGATAAGGCACCTAACGGAGTATTTATTCGCAAGGTCTGTTACTTATGGGAAGGCCTGACCCTTCAGCAGCTCAATTACAGCAAGCCGATCAATAGCCGCGTTTCTCCCTTGTTTGACCCTCAACGTTACGTGACGGGACCGTCAACGCGTAATTCCCGCTGGCGCATCGACTTTAATGGGCTGGGCTCTTTGGCTTATTGCGCGACCGTAGAGCGGACGCCGGAAATTGACGCTTTACGGAGCCTCGACATCCTCGGCCGCGCCAAATCCTTCATGGCCACCCTCCCACCCGAAATGATGGACCGTGCCATCCAGTGGGCCTACTTCCACGAAACGCGCGACTCGTTCGCCATCGAAAAAGAACAACCCAGCGAAGAAAAATCCCGCCGCTTCGTTCATCTATTACGTCAGGCCCACGAAGGCCGCTTGCTGACCGAAGACTACTTGGTAGATCTGCAGAACAACACCGTCTCCAACCCCTTCGACAAAGCCGTCGCGTTTCGCCATGAGCAGAATCATCTGCACAACGGCCTGCGCGGTGCGGCGGGCGTCAGCTATGTTCCTCCAGCCCCTGAACTTTGCCAGGAACTGATGGAAGAGCTGATGGCCTTCGCCAATCAGCCTGTACGTGAGGTCGACCCCTTGGTAGCGGCGGCGGTCACTGCGTTCGGCTTCGTATTCCTGCACCCGTTTATGGACGGCAACGGGCGATTGTCGCGCTTCCTGATCCATCAAACGCTCTGCCATTACGGGGCACTGGAAAACGGCCTGCTGCTGCCGGTGTCCGTCGCGATGAAGCACGAAGAGCAAGCCTATCTGGCTGCACTCAAAGCCTTTTCCCAGCCGACGCGTGAATTCTGGAACGTCACGTGGCTGGACGGCGATCAAATGGCCTTCGACTTCATCGGCCACCCCTCGATCTACCGCTACTGGGACGCCACTCACTGCGTCGAATTCACCCTGCAAATGGCCCGCCGCGCGCTGGAAGTGGAACTGCGCGAAGAAACCGAATTTCTGGACCGCTACGACCGCGTGATCAAGGCCGTGAATCAACGCTTTGATGTGCGCGGCAGCGATTTGTCGAAGTTGGTAATGATGTGCCTGGATAACGAGGGCAAGGTTTCCAAGCACCGACGCAAGCAGTTTCAGTACAGCGTGTCGGAGGAGGTGTTTGAGTTTATTGAGGAGGAGGTGGGGGATGCTCTGCGTGACATTGGGAAATTTCCTATCGACTAAACGGAAGTGGACGATAGTGGCCGGTGGGAGGGAGTCGCTATTAACAGGCGCTAACTCCCTGCTCTGGACACAACGTGAAACGCCTGGTCCCACACAACGAAATTGAAGGCTATGAACTCACAAAGATCGAGAGTCCCTATTTTGCAGGATTAAAAGTTCGAGAGTTTTTTCGTGCCCCATATGCGCTGCCCGGGTTGAGTGAATTGCTCAGTGAGTGCGGTCTTTCTCCCGTTTGCTGCTCCGCTGAAAAAGACCAACGGCGGGTTTTGGATAAACAGGCAGCCGGTGAGTGGTTGTTTGTGATGGACTATCCCTTTCTCCCTTTAAGTCGCGAATGTCGCGTTAAATATGGACATCTAATGGGACGCCGACTTTATGTCGGCCTGGCAAATGGGAGAAGGTAAGCATCGATTACGATGGAGTTAAAAATACCGCGATACTCGCTGCTAATCGGTTAGTTTCAGCAGCTGATGAGGGAAGGGTATTTCTCTCGGATGGGAAAGGTCTCGCGAACACCACTAGAGTTATGACTCAACGGTGGGTAAGGCTTGATAGTCGAGATGATCAACTTGCCCACCGATCAGTTGAGCGTCGGTATGGAGAGCTGCGGCATATAAAACAACGTTATCTGGAGGGCGATGACAACTGGCAGGTGGGTGGTAAGTCATGGCATTGGCAGCCTGTAACACCGGATGTGGCCTATGAGTACAAGGAAGCAGGAAAATGACGCGCAAGCATGTTTTTTGGTTTTGGGGAGCCATGGATGCCCTCTATCTGATTCGGTATGCAGTGGCCAGCGCAATAGCGGGAAGAATTCCTTATTTGAGCGATCTTGAAAGTGCTTTATGGGGGCTGCGTGATCATAGTGTTGTGCAGTTATACATGTTCGGCTTTGCCATGCTGCTGCAAGTTTCCATCGTAATCTCGTGCTTGCTGTTCTTTCTTGGACATGAACAGGTGAGGTGGGTTACTTACCTTCAAACACCCTTGCGATTGGCTTTTATTGTGCCTTCTGTTTCGCTGTTGCTGGTAGGTGCTCAGTTTTTTCCTAACTACAACTTGGTGTTAATGGTTGCGTTAGTCGTTGCGTCCGAGGCAGTGAAAATCTGGAGCGTCTGGCGGTGGAGCAAAAGGTGCTGATGTTTTCCAGCAGGGCCGCTTAGGAGACTGAGCGCTCAATAAGCCGGTTGCACAGACCCAACCATCCACTTGGTCACGGCCACACGGATCCCCCTGCGCGATGTGATGGGCCAAAACAAGCGCCGCCTGGATGGCCAGGCCGCACAGCAACCCTGAAGCCGACACCGATCCAAAGGTGGGAGGGGGCTTGCCCCCGATGGCGGTGGATCATCTAATGAATCTGTTCACTGACGCTCCGCTATCGGGAGCAAGCCCCTCCCACATTCGTCCTGCGGTGTTGTCACTGGATCGCTCCATCCATCGCTAAATTGTTTCTAAACTTGACGCAATTCGATGCGTCCATCATATTGATAGTTAGCAAACTAACTTTATGCGAACTATCCAGTGCCTCAATCCCTCGAACAACTCCAGATGAACCTCAGCAGCAGCATGGTGGTGGGCGCCCGTAACTGGCGCAAAATCTGCCAGAGCACGCTGGTGAGCTATGGCATCTCCGAAGCCTGCGCCGTGCCGTTGTTGATGATCGGCCGCCTGGGCGACGGGGTGCACCAGGTAAAAGTCGCCCAGGCCTCCGGGATGGAAAGCCCGTCGCTGGTGCGCCTGCTCGACCGGCTGTGCCATGACGGCTATGTGTGCCGTACCGAAGACATCCACGACCGCCGCGCCAAGGCCCTGAGCCTGACCGAGCGAGGTCGCGAGTTGGTGCAGGCGGTGGAGATGCAACTGGTGCGCCTGCGTCGCGAAGTGCTGGCGGACATTGCGACCGCCGACATGGAAGCGGCACTGCGTGTACTGCGGGCTTTTGAGGCGGCGACGCTTTGAGCGGATTTTTTACCGGCTTTCCGCCCGCCCGTGACTGGTTCTATGGGGTTCGTACATTCGCCGCGTCCATGATCGCGCTGTACATCGCCATGCTCATGCAAATGCCGCGTCCCTACTGGGCGATGGCCACGGTGTATATCGTCTCCAGCCCGTTTGTCGGCCCTACCAGTTCCAAGGCGTTGTACCGCGCCATCGGCACCTTGATGGGGGCGGCGGCGGCGGTGTTTTTTGTGCCGATGTTCGTGCAGTCGCCGTACATCCTGGTGGTGGTGATCGCATTGTGGACGGGCACCTTGCTGTTCCTCTCGATGCACCTGCGCACCGCCAACAACTATGCCTTGATGCTCGCCGGCTACACCTTGCCGCTGATCGCCCTGCCGGTGGTGGATAACCCGTTGGCGGTATGGGATGTCGCCGAGGCGCGTACCGAAGAAATCTTCCTCGGTATCGCGGTCGCAGCGGTGGTGGGCGCCATGTTCTGGCCACGGCGGCTGATGCCGGTGTTCGATGGTTCGGTGGCCAAGTGGTTCAGCGACGCTCAGGTCTATAGCCAGCGCTTTCTTTCGCGCAATGTGCAGCCGGAAGAAGTCAGCACCCTGCGCGGCGGCATGGTTGCCACCTTCAATACCCTTGAGTTGATGATTGGCCAGTTGCCCCACGAAGGCGCGCGGCCGCAGACGGTGCGCAACACCAAGGAACTGCGCGGGCGCATGATCCATCTGTTGCCGGTGATCGATGCCCTCGACGATGCGCTGTACGCCATCGAGCACCGCGCGCCGCAGTTTCTCGACCCGCTCACGCCGCTGCTGGAAGCCAGCCGGCAGTGGCTGGAAAACACCACGGAAAGCGCACCGCTGGAACTTTGGCGCGCCCTGCGTGACCAGGTCGACGCCCTGCAACCCCACGGCGAAGCGCTGGACGACCGCCACACGCTGCTGTTCTCCAACGCCCTCTACCGCCTTGGTGAGTGGATCGACCTGTGGCAAGACTGTCGCAGCCTGCAAGCCGCCATCCAGTGCGAGAGCCAGGACTCCTGGCGCGCCGTTTACCGCCACTGGCGCCTGGGCCGGCTCACGCCGTTCCTTGACCGTGGCCTGATGTTCTACTCGGCGTTTTCCACCGTCACCGCGATCATTGTCGCTTCGGTGCTGTGGATTCTGCTGGGCTGGACCGACGGCGGCAGCGCGGTGATCCTGGCAGCGGTGGCCTGCAGCTTTTTCGCCTCGATGGACGACCCGGCGCCGCAGATCTATCGGTTCTTTTTCTGGACCGCCATGTCGGTGCTGTTCGCCAGCCTCTATCTGTTCCTGGTACTGCCCAACCTGCATGACTTCCCGATGCTGGTGCTGGCGTTCGCGGTGCCGTTTATCTGCATCGGCACGCTGACCGTGCAGCCGCGTTTTTACCTGGGCATGCTGCTGACGCTGGTAAACACCTCGTCGTTCATCAGCATCCAGGGCGCCTACGACGCGGACTTCCTCAACTTCGCCAACGTCAACCTGGCCGGGCCCGTGGGCCTGTTGTTCGCCTTTGTGTGGACGTTGATCGCACGGCCGTTCGGCGCCGAACTGGCAGCCAAGCGCCTGACCCGTTTCAGCTGGCGCGACATCGTCGGCCTGACCGAGCCCGCCACCCTGAACGAACACCGCTACCTGGCCGTGCAAATGCTCGACCGCCTGATGCAGCACCTGCCGCGCCTGGCGTTGATTAACCAGGACACCGGCAGCGCCCTGCGCGACTTGCGCGTGGCGCTCAACCTGCTCGACCTGCTGGCCTATTCGCCGCGCATCCTCGGCGTACCGCGGGTGCTGCTCAACCAGGTGGTGGAAGGCGTGGGCGGTTACTTCAAGGCCTGCCTCAAGGCGGGTGAACGCTTGCCCGCGCCCAGCGGTCTGCTGATGACCCTCGACCGCACGCGCCGCGCCCTCAACGGCCAGGGCCTGCAAGACGAAGACGATACCCGCCTGCACCTGTTGCACGCGCTGGCCGGCCTGCGCCTGGCGTTGTTGCCGGGTGTGGAATTCATTGGCGGCACGGAGATGGAAGCGCCGCTACCCGATGGAGCGCCTTTATGATCGGTGATCTGGATATCAGCGGGGTGTTCCTGCCCACGCTGCTGGTGCTGATGGGCATTACGTACGTGTTGTTCCTGGTGGTGCACGGGCTGTTGACCCGCGTCCACTTCTATCGCCTGGTCTGGCACCGGGCATTGTTCAATGTGGGGCTCTACGCGCTGTTGCTGGGCGCGGTGGACTCACTCAGTCGATACCTGATGACATGAAAAAACCTTTTTTGACCATCGGCCGTGTAGTCCTGACGTTGTTGATCGTGAGCTTCGCGGTCGTCGTTGTGTGGCGCATGGTCATGTACTACATGTTTGCGCCCTGGACCCGTGACGGGCACATCCGTGCCGACATCGTGCAGATCGCGCCGGACGTATCCGGGCTGATCCAGCGCGTCGATGTGCGTGACAACCAACTGGTGACCAAGGGCCAGGTACTGTTTGCCGTGGACCAGGACCGCTTCAAGCTGGCCCTGCGCCAAGCCCAGGCCGCCGTGGCCGACCGCCAGGAAACCCTGGCCCAGGCCCAGCGCGAGTACAAGCGTAACCGTGGCCTCGGCAACCTGGTGCCCAGCGAGCAACTGGAAGAAAGCCAGTCCCGCGTTGCCCGCGCCCAATCGGCCCTGGCCGAAGCGCAAGTGACGGTGGATTCGGCCCAACTCAACCTCGACCGCTCGGTGATCCGCAGCCCGGTGGACGGCTACGTCAACGACCGCGCGCCGCGTACCCAGGAGTTCGTCACCGCCGGGCGCCCGGTGCTGTCGGTGGTGGACAGCAATTCGTTCCACATCGACGGCTACTTCGAAGAGACCAAGCTCGACGGTATCCACGTCGGCATGGGCGTCGACATCCGTGTGATCGGCGACAACGCCCGCCTGCACGGGCATGTGCAGAGCATCGTCGCCGGTATCGAAGACCGCGACCGCAGCAGCGGCTCGAACCTGCTGCCCAACGTCAACCCGGCGTTCAGCTGGGTACGCCTGGCCCAGCGGATTCCGGTGCGCATCGCCTTTGACGATGTACCGGCGGACTTCCGCATGATCGCCGGGCGTACGGCCACCGTGTCGATTATTGGCGACAAACCCAATGAGGGAGCCAAGCCATGAAGCAGCTTTGGGCAACCGCTGCGCTGGGGTTGTTGCTGTCGGCCTGCCAAGTGGTGGGGCCGGATTACAAGCTGCCGCCAACGTCTGCCGTCAACCGTGCTGACCTGCAGGGGCACCTGGCGGGTGAGGGCCACAACGTGGTATCGGCGCCAGTGCCGGCCGACTGGTGGAAGCTCTACAAGGACCCGCGCCTGGACGAGTTGGTGCGCCAGGCCATGGCCTCCAACACCGACCTGCGCGTGGCGGCCGCCAACCTGCAGCGCTCGCGCTATCAGACCCAACAGGCTGAATCCGCCGGCGGCTGGAGTGCCGGTGCGAAGGCCGAGGTGCAGCGCCTGCAGGAATCCGGCGAAGCTTTTTTGCAGGCGGAAAAAGTGCCGGTGGATAACATCGGCAGCGTAGGCATTACCACCTCATATCAATTCGATCTGTTCGGCACCTTGCAACGTGGCATCGAAAGCGCCCAGGCCAGCGCCGATGCGGCCCAGGCCGCCGTGGATATTGCGCGCATCACCCTGGTGGCCGATGTGGTGCGCTCCTACACCCAGGTGTGCGCGGCCAACGAAGAGCTGGCGATTGCCAACGAGTCCCTCGACCTGCAAGCCCAGAGCACCAAGCTGACCCAACGCCTGCGCGACGCGGGCCGTGGTGATGAAACCCAGGTCACCCGCTCGCAAACCCAATACAAATCCTTGCGCGCCGACATGCCGCGCTACGAAGCGGCGCGCCAGGCCGGGCTGTTCCGCCTGTCGATGCTGCTGGCCAAGCCCGTCGACCAACTGCCGGCGGGCACCGGCAGCTGCGCCGAGTTGCCGCACATCGCCCAACTGTTGCCGGTGGGCGACGGTGCGGCACTGCTCAAGCGTCGCCCCGACGTGCGCCAGGCCGAGCGCCAACTGGCCGCCGCCACCGCGCGTATCGGCGTGGCCACCGGCGCGTTGTACCCGGACATCGCCATCGGCGCCACGGTGGGCACCGTGGGTCTGCTCGACAACCTCGGACAGCCCGCGACCAACCGCTGGGGCTTCGGTCCGATGATCAGTTGGACGGTGCCGACCAACGGCGCCCGTGCGCGCATCCACGAGGCCGAAGCCGCGACCCAGGGCGCGCTGGCGCATTTCGACGGTGTGGTACTCAACGCCATCCGCGAAACCCAGACCGGCCTGGCGCAATACACCGCCGTGTTGCAAAGGCGCGAGGCGCTGGCTGACGCCGAGCAATCGGCCCAAGAGGCTGCGGACCAGACCCACCGGTTCTTCCAGGCTGGCCGTGAATCGTTCCTCGCCGACCTGCAAGCCACCCGCACCTACACCGCGATGCGCGCGCAACTGGCGGCGGCGAACACCCAGGTTGCCATGAGCCAGATCGATCTGTTCCTGGCCCTGGGCGGCGGCTGGGAAAGCGGACGAACGCAAGCGTCACAGCCCGGCAAACCCTGAGCGAATGACTATGCTTTGTCAGGTGGAGCGCACTGCGGTTTGACGGGCAGGCGCTCCCCAGACACTGCTCGCGTTTGCTCATGGGGATTCCAATAATGAAAAACCCTTATGCTCCCGCTTTCTGGTGCGTGCTCTTCGCACTGGTGTTGTTATCGGCCGCGTATTTCTACGGCGTCATGCTCGCCCATCAACTCGACAAGGCCATGGTGTTTCTCGACAGCGCCTGCCTGGTGATCGGTTCCTTGTCCATCGGCGTGGTGGCCTGGGCCTCCTACCAGAACCAACGCGTGAAGAAAAAACTCCTCGAACAAGGCAAGACCCGCGTGGCGATCTGGGATACAAAGGTCGCGCTGCGTCGGGTCGAAACCGTGTTCGACCGCTATTTCTGGGGCAGCTATTGGCAGCCGGGGCGCACCTTCCAGGAAGTCATGGGCGACCTCACCGGCACGCCCCTGGAAAAAAGTCTCGACGTTCTGAAAAAACAGTGTGTGTTGCTTGATCGGCAGGTCGCCGATGGCAGGCATTGGCTGAATAACGCGCGGGAATTGTCCGACGTTGCCACGCAGATGGCTCGTGAGCGCTACCAACTGGACTTCTGCGACCCCAAGACCGACACCCCCGGCAATGCGGTCATACACCGCGAGTTTGAGGTGCTGGTGTACACCTGGACGGCGCGCCTGAAGACCTTCGACCACCAGCTCGACGAGATCGAATTGGAGTATTCCTGACGTAGCAGTGGTCGAGTAGAACGAGGCCGCGTTCGAGGACGAAGTCCTCGTAAAACCAGCACGCACGGTTTTTGATAAGCCAAGGTGCGTGGTTTTACGACTGCTTCGCAGTCGAACGCGGCCTCGCTGCGCTCGACCGCTGCTACGGAGCCTATGCTAACCTCTCCCGGATTTTTCGGCGGGCTTGAGCCAACCCCAACAGGGTCCAAGGAAGACAGCCCACTTCTCACAGGATTTGATCAGGTCACTTCATGAATAAGCCAGCAGTCGTTCTTTTGGGTTTTGTTGTCGCCGTAGGCGTCGTTAGTGCAGGCGGCGCCTGGTACACCGGTAAACAACTGGAGCCGGTGCTGCAAACCGCGATCCAGAACGCCAACAAGGAACTGCGGACCTCCATGGCGGGCGTCGATGGCACCGTGGACCTGGAGCTGGTGTCCCTGGAGCGTGGCGTGTTCAGCAGCACCGCCCATTACCGCTTGAAAGGCCAGGGTTCGGTCTTCGGCGAAGACAACCCTAATCCGGAACTGCTGTTCGTCGACCATATCGAACACGGGCCGCTGCCGTTCTCGCGCCTGGTGACGCTCAAATGGTTGCCGGTCATGGCCACCAGTCACTACGAACTGGAAAAGAACGCCACCACCGAGAAGTGGTTCGCCGCCGCTAAAGACGTGTCGCCGCTCAAAGGCGTGGCCAATATCGGCTATAGCCGCTCGGTCAACGGTAACATCGAATTGCTGCCCCTGGAGTTCAAGGACGCCGCAGCTTCGGCGAGCTTTTCTGGCGCCAACCTGAATTTCGACAGCACCGCCGAAGGCCAGAAGGTCAAGGCTGACGGCTTCATGAACAGCTTCAAGATCGCCGGGCTAGACAGCAAGGGCGAACACTTCGAAGCTCAATTGTCTGGCCTGACCCTCGCCAGCAACCTGGAAAAATCCACCTTTGGCTTCTACACCGGGCAAAACACCGTTGAGCTGACCGACAGCACGTTCACCTTCGGCCCGCAGAAAGCCGTGCTGACGGTCAAAGGCTTCGAGCAGAAAGACTCCAGCGAAACCAAGGACAACAACCTGGCCGGCCGTGTCGACTACAAGATCGACGAGATCGGCTACCAGGGCAAACCCGTGGGTTCGGCGGCCATGGCCTTGAGCATGAAGAACGTCGACATCCCGGCCATGCTGGTGCTGACCAAGCTTTACCAGGACAAGATGCAGCCGGTGCAAGCCGCTGCCGCAGCGGGCGAGCCCGCACCTGAGCTGCAACTGACCGAAGCCGAGCAGGCCCTGGCCGAAGCGAACGTCAATCAGGTCCTGGCCGCCAAGCCGCAAATAGCCGTGGAAAACCTGTCCCTGAAAACCACCCATGGCGAAAGCAAATTCAACCTGCTGGTGGACCTGGCCAAGCCGGCGTCCATGGAGCTGCCACCGGTCGAACTGGGCAAGCAGATGATTGCATTGCTGGATGCCAACCTGACCCTGTCCAAGCCGATGATTGGCGACGTTGCCGCCTTGCAAGCGCAACTCGGTGGCGTGACCGACCCGAAAGCCATTGAGCAGCAGTCCCAAATGGCCGCCGAGATGGTCAGCGGCATGGCGGTCGGCACTCAGTTGGCGACCCTGGTCGGCAGCGACGTGGTGTCCAAGTTGCACTACGCCAACAATGAAGTGACCTTCAACGGCCAGAAGATGACCGTCGAGCAATTCATTGGTTTTGTGATGGCCAAGGTCGGCGCGGTCAGCGGCGCACAGTAAAGATTTCGCCATCGCCCGGAAATAAATAATGTGGGAGCGGGAGTGCCCGCGATAAGGGTCAAACAGTCGACGCGCGTGTCGGCTGGCACCCCGTTATCGCAGGCAAGTCCGCTCCCACATTCACATTTCAGAGGGGCCGCGCAATTCTGAACAATTGTTTTGAATTGGTCTTTTTCCTACTTTCCTAAGAGATAGTTCACACAGGAAAGCTAGGCCGGGTCATTAGACGCCGGCACCCTGCGGCAATTCGCTCAGGACCACCTATCGTTACAGCTTTCCGTGTGTAAGGAAGCTCACGATATGTTGCGAAACCTACCACTCAGTGCATCAGGCCGGTTGCGACTGCTCGTCGGGGCAGCCTTATGCAGCCAATTACTGATGCCCACCTTCGCCATGGCCGATCCGGCCTATGACGCGCTGATTATTCAGGCGCGCAACGGCAACTTCACCCCCGCCCTGACCCAATTGCGCCAACTGTCCGCCGAGCGCCAGACGCCAGGCCAGGTCAGCGATCATGTGGTGATCGCCGGTTGGGCCGGCCAGGACGCCGAAGTGCTGAAGGTGTACGAGGCCCAGGGTAAAAACCGCAACCTCAGCACCCAGGCGCTCGCCACCGTTGCGCGTACGTATCGCAACCAGCGGCAATGGGCCCAGGCCGAGGCGGTCTATCGCCAGGCGTTGCTGCGTGAACCGAACAATGTCGACCTGCAACTGGGCCTGGCCCTGACCCAGGCCGACGGCGGCAAAACCAGCGAAGCCGTGCAGCGCACTCGCGCGCTGGTGGCGGCCAGGCCCGATGACCCCAACCGCCGCATGGCCCTGGGTTATGCACTGACCCGCGCCGGCTTGAACTACGACGCACTGTTTGAGTTCGACCAGGCGTTTATCCGCGCCAGCGACAAACCTGACGTCGCCCGCGAATACATCGTCGCCCTGCAAAAGGCCCGCCTGCCGGAAGCCGCGTTGCGCCTGTCGGCCCAGCGTCCTGGCCTCTTGGACCCGGTGACCCAGCGCCGCCTGGAAGGCGACCTCGCCGCCGAACGCGTGCGCATGGCCGAATTTGCCACGCGCAGCGAAAAAGAACGTTACGTGATTGCCGACCGGGCCCTGGCGGACTACGACAAACTGCTCGCCCGCTGGACGCCTGACGCCACCGCCCATGACGATGTGGTGCGCTGGCGTATCGACCGCCTCGGTGCACTCAAGGCGCGTGCGCGTACCGCCGAGGTGATCCGCGAATACGAAACGCTTAAGGCCGAAGGCGTGCAACTGCCGACCTACGCAGTGCGTTGGGTGGCCGCGTCCTACCTCGATCAGCGCCAGCCGGAACAAGCCGAGCCGCTGTACCGCCAGGCCCTGAGCGCCACCGACGCCGAGCCCGATGATCGGGTCGAAGACACCACCGCACTGTTCTACGCCTTGCAGGAAAGCAACAAGGGCGAGGATGCCAACGAGGTCGCCAAGGGACTCGCCAACAGCCAGAACCCGCGGGTCGAACTCAAGGGCTTGCCCATCGGCAACCCCAACGACGCGTGGATGGACGCCCAGCAACTGTCGGCCCAGGCCGGCGTCTACGGCGGCGACCTGCCGGGCAGTGAAGCTGGCCTGGAAGCGCTGGTAGCGAAAGCCCCCGGCAACGTAGGCCTGCGCCTGGCCCAGGCTGACATGTACCGCGCCCGCGACCTGCCACGGCGCGCCGAAGGCGTTCTCAAGGAAACCGAAGCCCAGGCCCCGCGCGACATCGGCCTGGAAGTGAGCCAGGCCTACACCGCCATGGACCTGCAGGAGTGGCGCCAGCTCGATGTGCTCACCGACGATGTGGTCGCGCGCAACCCGGACAACCGCCAGGTGCAGCGCCTGAGTCGCCTGCGCGACGTGCATGACATGGCCGAGCTGCGGGTCGAGGCCTATACCGGTAAAAGTTTTGGCGGCGGCAATGACGGTGATGCGGGCGCTGTCGCGGGTAGCCGCGATTGGGGCATTGAGAGTCGGATCTACACGCCGCCCATCGACGAAGACTGGCGTGTATTCGCGGGCGCCGGGTACGCCAAGGCCGATTTCAGCGAAGGCACCGGCCAGCATCGCTGGCAGGTCGTGGGCGTGGAGCGGCGCACCCGTGACATGACCATTGAAGCCGAGGTCTCCAACCATTCCTACGGCGATGGCTCCAAACAAGGTGCCGCGATCTCGATTGCCCGCGACATCAACGACAATTGGCAATACGGCGGCAGCCTCGGCTACCTGCTGAGTACCACGCCGTTGCGCGCGTTGAATGACGGGGTCACGGCCAACGGCGGCAGCGGCTTTATCCGCTGGCGCGCCAATGAAAGCCGCGAATGGAAACTGACCCTCAGCCCCTCCCATTTCAGCGATGGCAACGACCGCTTCGAAGCCTTGCTCAGCGGCCGCGAAGGCCTCTACAGCTCGCCGAAAGTGCAAGTGGACCTGGGCCTGGAAGTCGGCGCCAGCCGCAACAGCAAGGAAGACACGGTGTACTTCAACCCGAAGTCGGACTTCACCGTGTTGCCCGTCCTCAACATCAACCATGTGCTCTATCACCGCTACGAGACCCAGTGGAGTCAGCAGTTCCAGGTCGGTGCGGGTACGTATAGCCAGCGGGATTACTCCACCGGTGGCATCGGTCTGGTGGGCTATGGCCAACGCTTTCGCTGGAACGACGTCCTGGAAGCCGGCGCCAACCTGAGCCTGATCAGCCGACCTTATGACGGCGATCGCGAACGCGATCTACGCCTGCTCGTCGACCTCACTTACCGTTTCTAAAAGAGCCTGACCATGACCTTCCTCAGCCGTTGCTTGTTGGTTCTGGGCGTATTGCTGGCCAGTGCCTGCGCCCAGCAACCCGCACCTTTCACTCCACCCGCCGAGCGGCCGACACCGCCCAACGAAGCGGCGTGGCCGAAAAACCACTTCCTGGGCATTGCCTACCATGACGTGTCGGACCGCGATCCTGACCAGGCCGTGGTGGCGGTGCGCACCGAGCGATTGATCGAACAGTTGGCCTGGCTGCGCGAGAACGGCTACCAGGCCGTCAGCGTTGACCAGATCCTGGCTGCCCGCCGTGGCGGCCCCGCGCTGCCGCCCAAAGCCATCATGCTCAGCTTCGATGACGGTTATTCCAGCTTCTACACCCGCGTAATGCCGATTTTGCGCGCCTATCGCTGGCCGGCCTTGCTGGCGCCGGTGGGCTACTGGATCGACACGCCGATGAACAAACCGGTGGACTTCGCCGGCTCGCCACGGCCGCGCGGCGAGTTCCTCACCTGGCAGCAGATCCGCGAAGTGTCGCAATCGGGCCTGGTGGAAATCGCCGCGCATACCGATGCCAGCCACACCGGGATCCTGGCCAACCCCCAGGGCAACCTTGAGCCGGCGGCGACATCGTTGCGTTATGACCCGGCCACTGGTCGCTATGAAACCCAGGCGCAGTTCGATGCTCGTCTACGTGCGGATGTCGTGGCGATCTCCAACAAGATCCAAACCGTGACTGGCAAAAAACCACGGGTATGGGTGTGGCCGTACGGCGCCGCCAAGGGCACCTCGCTGGCAATCGTCGGCGAGCAGGGCTACCAGATGGCGCTGACCCTGGAAGACGGTCTCGACAGCTCCAATGACTTGATGAACAGCCCGCGCTTCCTGGTGGCCTCCGACCCGGACGGCGAGCATTTCGCCAACAGCATCGTCGCCGTGCAAACCCCGGCGCCGCTGCGGGTGCTGCATGTGGACCTGGACAACGTCTACGACCCGGACCCGGCCCAGCAAGCGCGCAACCTCGACCAATTGGTGCAACGCGTGGTGGACATGGGCGCCGGTACGGTGTTCCTGCAAGCCTTCGCCGACCCCAAGGGTGATGGCCTGGTGCACGAACTGTACTTCCCCAACCGTCACTTGCCGGTGCGCGCCGACCTGTTCAACCGCGTCTCCTGGCAGTTGCATACCCGTGCCCATGCCGCCGTGTATGCGTGGATGCCGGTGTTGAGTTTTGCCCTCGATCCCAAGCTGCCCCGCGTGACGCGCTGGGACCCGGAAACCGGCAAGGTCGGCACAGACCCGGACCAATACAAGCGCCTGTCGCCGTTCGACCCGCAGGTGCGCAAGATCATTGGCGAGATCTATGAAGACCTGGCGCGCAACAATGCCATCGACGGTGTGCTGTACCACGACGATGCGGTGCTCTCGGACTTCGAAGACGCCAGCCCCGCCGCGCTCAAGGCCTATGCCGCCAACGGCCTGCCGGGCAGCATCGAGGCCCTGCGCGCCGACCCGGCGGTGATGCAGCGCTGGACGCGTTTCAAGAGCCGCTACCTGATCGACTTCACCAAAGAGCTGACCGCCAAGGTCCACGCCATCGGTGGGCCGCAGGTGCTGACCGCGCGCAATATCTTCGCCGAGCCGATGCTCAACCCGGCGAGCGAGGCCTGGTTCGCCCAAAACCTCGATGATTTCCTCCAGGCCTATGACTGGACCGCGCCGATGGCCATGCCGCTGATGGAAGGCCAGGAGTACAAGACCTCCAATGCCTGGCTGGAGAAGCTGGTGGCGACGGTCAAGGCGCGTCCCGGCGCGATGGAACGCACGGTGTTCGAACTGCAAGCCAAAGACTGGCGCACCAAGGCCGCGCCGGATATCGACGCTGTGCAGATGGCTGAATGGATGGCTGTGCTCAAGCGCCAGGGTGTCACGAGTTTTGGCTACTACCCGGACAACTTCCTGGAAAACTCCCCGGACCTGAAGACTGTGCGTCCGGCCCTTTCCAACCAATGGAACCCTTGACCATGTTCGACAGAATCCTGGCTTTATTCGTGCTGGCACTGGTATTAGGCGTGCCCCTGGGCCTGATCTTCCTGGTCACCGGGCAGTTCCTGATGGACTTCGTGTTTTTCTACCCGCTGTTCATGTCGGCGCTGTGGATCGCCGGCGGTTTGTACTTCTGGCTGCACTGGGAGCGCCACTGGCCCTGGGAAGAAGACACCCCGGCGCCAACCCTGGCCGGCAACCCGCTGATCTCGATCATCATCCCTTGCTACAACGAAGGGGATAACGCCGCCGACACCATCCATGCGGCGCTGGGCCAGTTGTACCCGAACATCGAAGTGATCGCGGTCAACGACGGTTCCAAGGACAACACCGCCGCCGTCCTCGACGCCCTGGCGCTGGAGCATCCACGCCTGCGGGTGCTGCACCTGGCGCAGAACCAGGGCAAGGCCGTGGCCTTGCGCATGGGCGCGGTGGCCTCGCGCAGCGAATACCTGGTGTGCATCGACGGCGATGCGCTGCTGGATAAAAACGCGGCGGCCTACATGGTCGCGCCGATGCTCGACAACCCGCGTCTGGGTGCGGTCACCGGCAACCCGCGCATTCGCACACGCTCGACCTTGATCGGCCGCGTACAGGTAGGTGAGTTCTCCTCGATCATCGGCTTGATCAAGCGCACCCAGCGCGTATTCGGGCGGATCTTCACGGTGTCGGGTGTGGTGGTAGCGTTCCGTAAAAAGGCGCTGGACCGCATCGACTACTGGAGCACCGACATGATCACCGAGGACATCGATGTCAGTTGGAAGCTGCAACTCGATCACTGGAGCATCTTCTACGAGCCGCGTGCCCTGTGCTGGATCCTGATGCCCGAAACCGTCGGCGGCCTGTGGAAACAGCGCCTGCGCTGGGCCCAGGGCGGCGCCGAAGTGTTGTTCAAGAACATCCGCGGTATCTGGCAGTGGCGTCATCGCTACCTGTGGCCGCTGCTGTTCGAGTACTGCCTGTCCACCGGTTGGGCCTTTACCTTCCTGCTCTCGGTGATTTTCTGGGTCATGGGCAAATTCATCGTGCTGCCGCCGGCGATCATGGTGGACTCCCTGGTTCCCCCGGCCTTTACCGGCCTGGTGCTGGCGATGGTGTGCCTGGTGCAGTTCGCAGTGAGCATCCTGATCGACCGCCGCTACGAGAAAGACCTGTGGAAAACCCTGTTCTGGACCGTGTGGTACCCGATGGTGTTCTGGCTGGTCAGCCTGTTCACCACCCTGGTCAGTTTCCCCAAGGTGCTGTTCAACCAGCACCAGAAGCGCGCGCGCTGGGTCAGCCCGGATCGCGGTATCAAGCCTGTTGAAGAGGAGGCGTGAGCATGAAACTGGTCAGAACTCGCCAAAGTACTGTGATGTGGCTCATCGACGTGATCCTGACCTTGATGGCCTGGGCCGGACTGGTCTGGCTGCTGGCGCGCGGGATCACCTCGATGCTTGAAACCCATGGTGGCCCGCGCATCGAGGCGCCGATTTTTGCAGCGCTCAACACCCTGCAGATCTACCTGTGGATCGCGCTGTTCAACGCCGTGATCCTGGTCACCTGGGCACGCTACCAGCAACGCAAGGGGCGCAAGTTCGCCCAGCGCCGCGCCGAGGCCAAGGCCCTCACCGACAAGAACCTGAGCGAGAGCTTCAGCCTCGCCGACGGCGACCTGGAGCAACTGCGCCGTCCGGGCGTACTGGTGATCCACAACGACGAAGACGGCGGTGTGTCGGAAGTCAAAGCCCACGTCTCCCGCGACGTGGAAAAACCAGGCTTGACCCTCGTGCCTGGCGCGTCTCAGAACAAAGACGCCAGCTAAGGCTGTAAGCCCAATCCAATGTGGGGGGGGCTTGCCCCCGATGGGCATAGGTACCTACACAACTTTGTCTCAACGCTGAACGCCCGGCCGAGAGAGCTGTTGTGGCGAGCGGGCTTGTCCCGCGTTGGGCTGCGTAGCGGCCCCAGTAAAGACGAACGCGGTGTATCAGACGCTATCGGGAGCAAGTCGAATCGTCCTACCACCCCCCCACATGGGGCTATCACCCTGCCAATACCGGTTATTGCGATCCAATTCACAAAACCCCCGCGAACTTATCTGCTTTTTTCGGTACTAACTTATCTCGGCAAGAACTTGATGGCTAAATAATGGCAATTATAAGTTCTCCGACGAATAGCTATCAAAACAGCCGCCGCCTGTCGGATTAATACTTTCCTTTAACGGTTGTGAGTCTGTTTGATTATTTTTTATTGTTATTAATCAATTGGTTGCGTGGATGGCTAGTGTGGAAGTTCAACTAACCCAGTTTCTTGGGTTGGCGCAATTTCGATGTTAGTTTTCCGGCCCTTGAATTTCGACGGACCGAACATGTCTTTTTTATTGCCACGGACTCGGTATTTCCTGTGCACTTTGCTGCTCTCTTATTTGAGCGCAAACAGTGCCTTGGCCGCCCCTACGCCGGGTGATCAGGACCTGATCCGCGACCGCCAGAACCGCCTGCTCGAAGAGCAGCGCCGGCGCCTGGAAGAACTCCAGGACCTGCCCGGCAAGAGCAACCAGCCACAGGCCCCGGCACAGCCCGCGGACACACGTTGCTTCCCCATCCAGGACATCGAGCTCAAGGGCGCCGACAGCCTCTCCGCTGCCGACCGTAACCGCCTGCTCAAACCCTATATCGGCCAATGCCTGGGCGTTACGCAGCTCAATGAACTGCTCAAGGTCATCACCGACGACTACATCGCCAAGGGGCGCGTCACCAGCCGCGCCTACTTGCCACAACAGGACCTTTCCAGCGGTCATCTGCAAGTGCTGGTGGTCGAAGGCAAACTCGAAGGCATAAAGGGCGCCCAGGGCAGCACGGTCACCGACCGCGAGCTGGCCATGGCGTTTCCCGGCAAGGTTGGCGAGGCACTCAACCTGCGTGAGGTCGAACAACTGGTGGATCAACTGAGCCGCTTGCCGTCCAAGCAGGCGCAAATGGAACTGACCCCCGGCACGCAGATCGGCGGCAGCGAAGTGCTGGTCAAGAACCAGCCGCAAAAGCCCTGGCGCGCCAGCCTGTCGCGTAATAACGACGGCCAGAAAAGCACCGGCGAACAGCAGTGGGGCGCGGGCCTGGAATGGGACAGCCCGCTGGGCCTGGCCGATCAACTGATCCTGCGCGGCGGCCACGATGCGATCAGCGACCACCAGAAAACCTCGAAAAACAGCATGCTCTACTACAACGTGCCGTGGGGCTGGTGGAACTTCAGTTACACCTACAGTGAGAGCGAGTACCGCGCGCCGGGCGACCTTGACGGCTACAAGTACAAGCAAACAGGCGACAGCCAGAACCACCAGCTGCGTGCCGAGCGCGTGGTGCATCGCGATGACGTGAGCAAGACCTCGGTCAACGTCGGCCTGACCCATCTGCGCACCAACAACTACTTCAACGACGAGCGCCTGGACGTCAGCAGCAACCGCCTCAGCGAGTTCCAGGTGGGCATCAACCACGGGCGCCGCATCGGCAGCGCCTTCGTCAACCTGGATGTCGGCATGCAGAACGGCACCGGTGCCTTTGACGCCCAAAAGGACGACCAGGAACGCATCCGCGGCAACCTCACCCCAACCCCGCGCTACCGCAAATACACCGCCACCGTGAGCTACCTGCAACCCTTCACGCTGTGGGGCGAATCGTTGAGTTTTTCCAGCCTGGCCACCGGACAGCGCAGTGAAGACGTGCTGTACCCGGCGCAACGCATGAGCCTTGGCGGCTCGTACTCGGTGCGCGGGTTCAAGGACCAGCAACTGACCGGCGACAGCGGCGGCTACTGGCGCAACGAAGTGCGCTGGGCGCGCCCGGTGACCCTCGACTGGATGCGCCCCGCCTTTGCCGAATACGGCGCCAGCGTCGGCTATGACCAGGGCGTGATTCGCAACGATCGCTACAACGATGACCAGCACGGCAGGGTGTCGAGTAACTCCCTGGAGCTGTTCGCCCGCGGCAAAAACGTCAGCACCAGCGTGACCTTTGCCCACTCCCTGGAGCGACCTGGCGTGATGACCGAGCGCGAAGCGCCGATCTATTTCCGCCTGGATTTCTACCTGTAATTCAACGCCCGCAGCCTTTGAGATTTTGAATATGGACGTTCGCCCCGTTACTGCCCTGAAAACCCTGAGCCAACGCGGCCTGGCCTTGATCCTGGCCAACGCGCTGTTCTGGCAGCCACTGCTGGCCCAGGCCGACGGGATCGTGGTCAGTGGCCCGGGCACCACGGTCGGCCAGGCGGGCAACGGCGTGCCGGTGGTGAACATCGCCACCCCTAATGGCAGCGGCCTGTCCCATAACCAGTTCAAGGACTACAACGTCGGCCCCAACGGCGTGATCCTCAACAACGCCAACAGCATTGTGCAAAGCACGCAACTGGGCGGGATCATCGTCGGCAACCCGAACCTCAAGGGCGGCGCGGCGAATGTCATCCTCAACGAAGTCAAAGGCGGTAGCCCCAGCCAATTGCGCGGCTACACCGAAGTGGCGGGCCAGTCGGCCAAGGTCATCGTCGCCAACCCCTACGGCATCAGCTGCAACGGTTGCGGGTTCATCAACACCCCCAACGTCACCCTGACCACCGGCAAGCCAATGATCGATCAGGCCGGGCAACTGAAAAGCTACCAGGTCGACGGCGGCGCGGTGACCATCGACGGCCAGGGCCTGAACGCCAGCAACGTCGACCGTTTCGAGATCATCACCCGCTCGGCCAAGATCAATGCGCAGATCAACGCGAAACAACTCACGGTGATCGCCGGGCGCAATGACGTCGACGCCCAAAGCCTGAAAACCACCGCGCGCGCCGACGACGGCAGCGCCAAGCCGGAACTGGCCATCGACTCGTCGGCCCTGGGCGGCATGTACGCCGGCGCCATCAAACTGGTGGGCACCGAAGCCGGTGTGGGCGTGAAGCTCGACGGCACACTGGCGGCCAGTGGTGGCGATATTCAGCTCGACGCCAACGGCCACCTGAGCATGGCCCAGGCCGCCGCCAGCGGTGCGGTGGACATCAAGGCCGCGAGCCTGGAGACCAAGGGCGCTGTGTATGCAGGCACCACCCTCAAGGCACAGACCAAGGGCACCCTGAAAAACAGCAAGACCCTCGCCGCCCGCGACAGCATCACCCTGGCCAGCAACGGCCAACTGACCAACAGCGGCATCATCGAAGCCGGGGTCAACGCCGACAACACGCGCAACACCGTCGGCGACGTCAAGCTCGAGGCCCAGCACATCAGCAACACCGGCACGGTGATCGCCAATCGCGAGCTCACCGCCACCGCGCAAAGCCTGGATAACCAGGGCGCTACCTTGAGCGCCAAGCAGGCGCTGAACGTCACCGCCGCCAGCGTCGACAACCGCAACACAGGTCGACTGCTCAGCGACGGCGCACAAACCCTCAACGTCAGCGGCCTGCTGGACAACAGCCAGGGCGGCATCATCGACAGCACCGGTGCGTTCACCCTCAACGGCAATACCCTGGATAACAGCACCGGTAGCCTGACCGCTGGCGGGGCGATCACCCTGGATTTGATCGGCGACCTGATCAACCGTAACGGCAAGCTGGCAAGCGCCGGGCCGCTGCTGATCCAGCGCGCCGCGCACATCGATAACCAGGGAGGCAAACTCGTCAGCCAGGGTTTGCTGACGGTATTTGCCAACAGTATCGACAACCGTAACACCGGCACCCTGGCCGCCAGCGATGGCCTGACCCTGACCACCAGCGGCCTGTTGCAAAACAGCGGCAACGGCCTGATCCACAGTGAAAACTCTGGCGTGACCATCACCGCCGGTACGCTCGACAACGACGGTGGCCGCATCGCCGCCAAAGCCGGTGATGCGCAGATCGACGCCACTGACTTCAACAACGGCAGCGGCGCGCTGTTTGCTCGAGATCGCGTGCACCTGACCGGTATGAATGTGGATAACGGCGGCGAGATCGCCGGCAACCAGATCGACGTCAGCCTGAAGGGCGCACTGACCAACCGTGGCCTGATCGAAAGCGCCACGGCCCTTGATGTCGAGACCGCCAGCCTGAACAACAGCGGGCAAATGCGTGCCTTGGGCGCCAGCGGCAAAACCCGCTACGCCATCGGTGGTTTGCTCACTAACAGCGGCCGTCTGGAGACCGCCAACGACCAATTGAGCCTCGCCGCCACCACCTTCCAGAATACCGGCGGCACGGTGTTGCACGTGGGCACCGGCCTGCTCGACCTCAGTGAAATCAGCCTTGATGACGTGGGCGGCAGCCTGACCACCAACGGCGACCTGACCCTCAACAAAGCCAGCTGGACCAACAGCACCGCGATCCAGGCCGGGCGCCTGACCGTCAACGTGGATAATCTGCAACAGACCGCCACCGGCAAACTGCTCGGCACCCGCGCCCTGGTCGGCAGCGGCAAGGACTGGAGCGTGGGCGGCAGCGTCGCCAGCCAGGGCAGCCTGGATCTTGCGGTGGGCAACCTGCTCAACGACCACGGCCTGATCTTCAGCGGCGGCGACCTGAACCTCAAGGTCGACCGCCTGAAAAACCTCGGCGCCACGATCTACGCCATGGGCAACCTGCGCGTCGACCGCGACGGCCAGGGCGGCCTGGCCACCAGCATCATCAACAGCTCGGGCACCATTGAAAGCGAGCGCAACCTGATCCTGGCTGCCAGCACTATCAACAACATCCGCACCGTGCTCACCACCGAGTCGGGCATCTACAGCGCGTCCATCACCCCTACAGCGTGTATCGACGGCGTGACCGGTGGCGACTGCGAAGGCGGCAAGCAGAACCGGCCGTTCCAGATCACCCAGCGCGATCACCTCATCGTCACCAACGCTACGGCCGGCTCCAGCATCACCTCCGGCGCCAACATGCTGCTCACCGGCGGCACCTTGCTCAACAGCAGCAGTAGCATCGCCGCCGGTGGCGCCATGACCGTACGCGTCGACCAACTGAGCAACGTCGGCCTGGTGACCCACGACACCCAATACGACCGTATCTTCACTTCCGAGCGCGAGCGCAAGCCTGGGGGCTGGAACCGCGAGGCGGCGGCCTTCACCCAGCGCTATTCGGCGGGCAACAACATGGACGGTGTTGAAGCCGCCATGGCCGCGTTCATTGGCAAAATGGAGAGCGAAAAGACCGACCTGCGCAAAACCACCCAACTGATGGTGCCCGACCAGAGCTACGCCGCCGTCATCCAGGCCGGTGGCAGCGTGGACGTGAAGGCCCAGGCCGGCATCGACAACCGTGTCGTGCGAGGTGGCTACACCTACGTTGGCAGCGGCGCCAACACCAAGGCGCCGGGCTACTCGACCCTGGTCAGCCTCAACTCGCAACTGCCGCCGGACGTGGCCCAGCAACAGGTCAACCCGCTGGGCCTGCCTGGCTTCGACCTGCCCACCGGCCAGAACGGCCTGTTCCACCTCAACGACAGCGATGGCGCCAAAGGCCTGCCCACCAGCCAGTTCGCGGCCAGCCCGCATAAATACCTGATCGAAACCAACCCGCTGTTCACGGATATGCGTCAGTTCCTGGGCTCGGACTACATGCTGACCAAGCTCGGCTATGACCCCGACACCGCGCAAAAGCGCCTGGGCGATGGTTTCTACGAACAGCGCCTGATCCAGCAAGCCGTACTCGCCCGTACCGGCCAGCGTTTCATCGACGGCCAGACCAGCGACGCCGACTTGTTCAAGCACCTGATGGACAACGCCATCGGCAGCAAAACCGCGCTTAACCTGTCGGTGGGCGTGAGTCTCACTGCCGAACAAGTCGCGGCCCTGACCCACGACATCGTGTGGCTGGAAAGCACCACCGTCGCCGGCCAACAAGTGCTGGTGCCGGTGCTGTACCTCGCCCAGGCCAGCAACCGCCTGGCACCCAACGGCGCGTTGATTTCCGGCACTGACGTCAACCTGATCACCGGCAGCAACCTCAACAACGCCGGCACCTTGCGCGCTACCGGCAGCCTGCTGGCGAACGTCGGCGGCAACCTCACCAACAGTGGGTTGATGGAAGCCGGTGGTCGCCTCGACCTGCTCAGCGGCAACAACCTGACCAACCGCGCAGGCGGTGTGATCAGCGCGGGCAACGTCAACCTCGCCGCCGGCGCCGACCTGCTCAACGAACGCAGCGTCACCACCCACGAAAGCGCCAGCAGCTACCGCACCGAACGCAGCGACTTCGTCGACAGCGCCGCGCGCATCGAATCGGCCAGCGATTTGGCCATGCAGGCTGGCGGCAACGTCAACAACGTCGGCGGCGTGCTCAAGAGCGGTGCCGATGCCACGGTCAAGGCGGCGGGCGACGTCAACATCACCGCTTCGAAAACCCTCGACAGCGGCGCCATCGGCAACCGTTCCAGCTTCACCACCATCGCCCAACAGGGCTCGGTGGTCGACGCTGGCCGCGACTTGCATGTGATCGCCGGGCGCGACATCAGCGCCATCGCCAGCCAGGTCGAAGCCAAGCGCGACGTCAACCTGATTGCCACCCGCGACCTCAATGCCATTGCGGCAGCCAACGAGCAACACTCCACGGGCAACACGAAAAAGGTCAAGAGCATCGAAGACCACGTGCAGCAAGTGTCCAGCGTGATCAAGGCCGGCGGCGACGCCACCCTGAGCGCCGGGCAGAACCTGCAACTGGTGGCCAGCCAGGTGAATGCCGGCAACGAGGCGTACCTGGTATCCGGCAAAAACCTCGAGCTCAAAGCCGCGCAAGACCAGGACTACAGCTTCTACAGCAAGACCAAGAAAACCTCCCAGGGCAAAAAATTCCGCCTGGATGAAACCGACGTCGTGAACAACGTTGGCAGCCTGGTCAGTGCGGGGACGAACAGCACCGTCGTGGCCGGTGCAGACCTGCTGCTGGCCGGCAGTGCTGTCACTGCCGAAAAAGGCGCCACGCAACTGGTCGCCGGGCAGGACGTGAACATCCTCGCCGTCAGCAACGCCGACAGCGCCCGTCACGAACGCAAGGAAAGCAAAAGCAGCTGGGGCGGGCTCAAGTCGAGCAAAGTCCAGGACAAAGTCGACGAAAAACGCACCACCGCCATGGGCAGCATGGTCTCCGGCGAAACCGTCACCGTCGCCGCCAAACGCGATGCCACGGTCACAGGCTCGTCCCTGGTCAGCACCGGCGACCTCGCCGTCCAGGCCGGCCGCGACCTGACCATCGACGCGGCGCAAAACACCTTCGCCCGCACCGACATGCACAAGGAAAAAAATCGCGACCTCACCGGCGTGCTGACCGGCAACAAGCTCGGTCTGGACGACATGACCGGCAACCAGAAGCTGTACATCAACAGCTCGAAGCACAACGGCACGGCCAATGAAATGACCTTGACCGGCAGCACGATTGGTTCGAGTGCGGGCAATGTGTCGTTGACAGCGGGGCGTGAGTTGAAGGTGGTGGCCAGTGATCTGGTGAGCACCAAGAACATGGAGTTGAGTGGGGCTGATGTCACCGTTACTTCGGGGATGGAGACGGCCAGTCAGACCAGTAAGGACAGTTCCAAGAGCTTGGCGGTTGGGCGCGTGATCGCGGGCACCGTGGTCGACACCGCCAACAGCATCCGCGACGCAGCCGAGGCGGCGCGCAGCTCCGACGACCCGCGCCTCAAGGCCGTGAAGATCGCCCAGGCGGCGCTGTCGATGTACAACCTGAATAACCAGGCGGGCGATCTCGCTAAACAAAGTACTGGCTTCAAGGACAAGACCGGTGGCTCTGCTGGCAACGGGTCGCTGATCAAGATCGGTACCGAACTGGCCAACACCCGTACCAAAAGCAGCAGCGAATACACGGCGCAGACCGCTCACCAGAGCAACCTCAACGCCGGGGGCAAACTGTCGATCATCGCTGCGGGCGACGCGCCGGGCACTGTGGGTGACTTGACGATTACCGGCAGTACGTTGAAAGCCGACAGCACGCTGCTGTCCGCGAAAAACAACATCCTGATGCAAAGCGCACAGAACACCACCGACCGCAAAAACGACGGTTCACGCAACAGGACCGCTATCGGTGCCAGCTTCAACATAGGCGAGCAAAACGGTTTCACCATCGACCTCGGTGCACAAACCGCCAAGAACCTTGGCTCGGGTGGCTCGGTTACCCAGGTCAACACCACGTTGGACACCGGCTCGCTGGTGCTGCGCAGCGGCCAGGACACCAGCCTGATCGGGGCGCAGGTACGCGCTGAGCGTATCGATGCCAACATCGGCGGCAACCTCAACATCCTGTCGCGCCAAGACACCGAAACGTCCAAGAGCAAGCAGAACAGCGCGGGCTTCGGTGCGAGCATCTGCATTCCGCCGATCTGTTATGGCTCCCCGGTAACCGCGTCGGCGAACCTGGCGGCTTCGAAGATGAACAGCGACTACCAGGCGGTTACCGACCAGAGCGGCTTCTTTGCCGGTAAAGACGGCTACGACATCAATGTCGGCAAGACCACTACCCTGCAAGGCGCGGTGATTGCTAGTGAAGCCAGCGCTGACAAGAACCGCCTCAGCACGGATCGTCTGCTGGTCAGCGACATCAAGAACAAGAGCGAAATCGAGAGCAAGTCGGCGGGCATGAGCGTCTCTGGTTCTTACAGTAGCGGCGCGAGCACCGTCACTCCGGGCGCTCTGTATGGCATGGCGCTTAATGATTCGGACCACAGCTATACGCGCAGTGCTGTCAGCGAAGGCACGATCGTGGTGCGCAACCCTGAAGGCGCGGGTGACCTGGTCGGCCTGAACCGCGACACCGCCAACGCCAACCAGCGTCTCGACAAGCCTGATGAAAAGGCCATGCAGGAACGCATGGACCTGATCAAAAGCTCGATGGAGCTGACCAAGGGCATTGGCGACGCGATTGCTGCGGCCAGGATCAGGGCCGCTGACGACCCTAACAGTGACGTCAACAAGGCGACCCGAGAGAAGCTCGTGCAGGAAGGGATTACCAACCCGACGCGGGATCAGATCAACCAGCGTGCCCAGCAGGATTATGGCGTTGGCAGCAGCTTCCAGAAGGCCAGCCAGGCAGTGACTGCCGTGGTGCAAGCGGCGATGGGCGGTAGCGTGGGCGGTGCGTTGGCGGGTGCGGCGGCGCCGTATCTGGCGCAGACGGTCAAAAAGATGACCGAGGATGACCCCAAGGCCAACCTGATGGCCCATGCGGTATTGGGTGCGGTGTTGGCGCGGGCAGGTGGTAACTCGGCGTTGGCAGGAGCCGCCGGGGCCGTGGTGGCGGAGAAAACCGCACAGCTGATCAAAGAGAAGCTGTATGGCGATGTCAGTAACGAAAATTTGACCCAAGAGCAAAAGCAGACGATCTCCAGCCTATCGACGTTGGCGGCTGGACTCTCCGGATCGTTGGTTGGCAAGGACGCGCTGAATGCGGTGGCAGCCGCGCAGGTTGGGAAGAATGCGGTTGAAAATAACTTGTTGGCGAACAAGTACGGTGTAAAAAAGCTGGATAAAGCCAGCCTTGAACTCTATGAGAAGCTCAAGGAAGCGGACATAGGCAGCATTGATGATCTGCAAAAACGCTACAAGGGTTGCGCTGGTGATGGTGCTTGTGAGCGCGACATTCGTAATGAATACCGCAATCAAGAAAATGAAGCAGGGAAAAAACTCCTGGGCCTTTATCAGAGTGGGAAGCTGACACGGGATGAGTACAACGTTTTTGTGGTCGACTATGCCATCGCCATGTTGGAAGGAGTGAAAGAAGGGCAGCGTAATGGAGAGGGCGCAGGCTTTCTTGATATATATTCGCTTTCAGGCGCGGATTGGGCGCCGGCGGGAGTGATCGGCAATCCTTACGTCGATGCGATTAGGACTAGTGAGAAGATCGCCGAGTGGAAGCGTCAAGGACTAAGCAACGAGAAGATTGTCACGCTTGCTCAGCAGGATGGATTAATCGGTTCAAACTTGGCTCCCGTAGATGTGCCGGGGGTAATCAACCTTGTAGATAATGGCGCCAGCAGGGAGGATGTTCTAAAATTCGCCGCAGCCATTGCTTTGGGCAAAGCGATAGGTGGTACAAAAGTGACAGCAGGTTCTGTAAAAGTTCAAGCGACGCCTAGTTTTCCAAATCAATTCCCGGATCACCCAACAGGTGTTCCAACTCTTATCTCAGATACAAAATTGGCCCAAGGTGCAGGAAAATATAACTATGTTGTTCTTGAGGATGGCCAGTTAGTAATCGGGCGAAAATTTAACGATGTGGGTGGTGGCCATATTGACCTTGCAAATGGCAAACCCGTTATTGCGGCGGGAGAGGTGAAGGTTTTGAGCGGGAAAGTTAAATATATTGACAATACCTCTGGACACTATGAGCCTTCTGGTCACGCTGCTCAGGCCGCAGCAGAAAATGCATTCTCTCAAAAAGGGTTTGATGTGGCAGGTAAATACATAGAAAAAGTCTGGGTTCCAAACCCGAGCAATCCGAGAACAGGTGCGTGGGTGCCGAAATGAGTGAAGTAATTAAGCAATTTGACATGCTTTGCGATGTGGCTATGGCTGCTTTTGGTGAAGAGTTAGAGATTTCCTATGAAATGTCTTTGTTGAATATTTTAGAGTTCGTGAAAAATAATCCAGAATATAAAGATGATTTTGTAGGTGGATTTAAAATTATATTAATGTCTAATAATTCACCATTCGAGGCTGTGGCATTTTGCATGCGAGAGCTTCAATGGCCCGAAATTAAAGAATTTGTGATTTCAAAGATGAACCCTTCACAAGATCCTCGTAGTGAGGCTCTGCGAAGCGTATTGACTGCATATGACGAATTTTGGCCCGATGCGGACATTTATCAGTACTACAGCATGAGTTAGTTGGTACAAAAGGGACGGGCACAGGAAAGGCGCCATATACCTCGACTGTCTCGCCGGATGCCCACCCGGTAAAGGAGGCTGGGCCAAAAGCGACTGATGGTCCAAACGAGGTAGCAGATACAGCTACAACTGAGGGGACGAAAGTTGGCTTAGAGACCAATCTAACTCCCGAAATAAAACAGCATTCAGATGGAAGCTATCGAACCCCTGATGGAAAATTTGCAAGCCCGACTGGTGTATCTCCTCCGGGAACAGCCAAGGCAGATGAGTTTGCTAAACATTTGGAATCAAATGGAATGGAAGTTGTGGGGACTGAGATGGTTGTTAAAGGTCCTCTCGGTGATCGTAGGTATGACATTGTAGTACGTGACGCAAATGGTAAATTGCGCGGTCTTGAGGTAAAAAGCGGGTCGGCTAGTAAGACCAGCTATCAAGAATTTACCGATTACTTTGTTAATGAGTTTGGGGCGCAAGGGAAAGGACGGCTAAATGGACAAGTCATCGAAAGCGCTACAACAGTCTATGTGCCATAAAGGTGGGAAATATGAAGCTCGAAGCCGAAAATAGTCCTGTAGTAGTAGGTGTAAATCAAGCGCAGATTATAAAGACGCTAAAAAAATTAAAAAGCTACGGCCCTAGCTCATTCGCATGTATAACTGATGATGAGGGTAACTATGTGCAAGTGGCTGGAGGCAGATTCACTTGTTTTATTGAAAGATATGACGCTAAAAGTAAAAAACTGTTTAGAGGTTATCATTCAAATTCTAGTACAAACTTTGAAGATGGAAGCTTGCTGTCGTTTGGTGCGGGCCGTGTACCATTAAAAAAGGATGAGTGGTTTAATATTGATGATGTAATCGAGGTTTTTTCCTTGTTTAATCAGAATCAGTCTCTACCAGCGACTGTCTACTGGCGTGAGATAAATATTTTGAGTCAAAGCGACGGCTGAATAAGTGAAAAAAAGGGGGCAGACCCTGAGGAGTCCCCACAAGTCTACTCTAGCTTCTGAGCTTGCCGGTGTACTTCATCGCGCACCAATAGCTCCATATCCGCCAATCTCGAACGGGACAATACGGTGGGGATTCCTCAGGGTCAGGCCCCTCTTTCCTCTGAGTGTCGGAGGATACTAAGCGGTATGACAAATCGTCGCATGTAGGTTCCCATCGAGATAATTGGAAATCGCAACAGGAGTGTTTTGTGATGACTGAATGGGCACTTTTACGCGAGCTTAAAAAGGGTGATGCGCTTGCTGTGCCCGAAGCAGGACTTTTACTCATCGATGAGGGAGTGTACAAGATTTCGGTCACTCAGTACTGCTTGGCAGATGCGATTAAAGAGGATGGGCAGGATAAGCTGAAAGTATTGTCATTTTACTGGGCGGCCAGTGACGCAGCATTTCAGCGAGCCTATTACAGAGACGTCGAAAGTGATGATGGGGCTGTTTGCCCTCCGCCCTTTGAGTTGATGCCAGAGGAGGCAGGGGCGACCTATATTGAAATAAAGCGAGCGTTGGAGACTGCCGGTAATATTCGAGAGTATGCCTCTTATCGTGTGATGTCTGATGGCGCTTTTGTTCATAAGAGTTTGGAGGGTCCGTCAGCGGTCTATTATTTTCGCTCATTGGGGTTATTGAATGATGAGGTGCCTTACGCAATTTTGTGGAAGTGTCAGGGAGTTTGATAGAAGTGAGCTTAATTGTTTTCTGTGTTTGAGCTAAAAAGGATCGGGTTCTATGAGTTACTCGGAAAGTCTGTCTGTTTTAGAGGGGCAAATGTGGGTTAAAAGAGCGGCTATTTTTCTTTTGATTCTCGATCAAGCTTTAGATAATCTATCGTCAGCTCCCGCTATCTATACTAAATGTAGTGAGGCTATTGAGTTGTGCTGGTCATGGTTAACTGATAGAAGTTTAAGCCCTGAGCAGTTGGCCTACTATTTAGACTCGGATGAAATGCAAAATGGTCCTTTGGGAGAGCATCATTTCATTACGGAAAGCTTAGAGCAAGACAGCTTGATTCTGATACTTCTGGTCATTGGCTTTTTTGCACATCAGGCTTATAAGGTTTCAGGTCGGCAAGAAAGAATGTCCGCCTCAGTCAACGAGGCAGGTGAGCAGGCTGTTGAATACATAGTCGAATATATCTATAAGGTCGGAGCGGGTGGCGTGTTAGACGTTTATCTATCTAAAAATGGCTAATGTTCAGATGCAAGGAGTGGCGATGAAAGGCGCGTCGGAAGTTGGCGTTCTTATAAGAGAAATAGTGTCCAGTGCGTTGTATGAAGGTGATTATGGAAGCTGCATAAGTAACCGTGAATTAGTCTTGAGAGGTGTTGAGGTTCTCGACCGCGTAGGTGTGCCACTCGACTATCTTGAATTCCTTGAACAGTTTGGATTTGGTGAGCTGGATAGCGCACTTTACATCGAGGATGGTCCAACAAAATATTCAGTTGTCGCCGGATGTGATGTGGTTGCTTATCGTAATATGTATGTATTTGCCAGTACCGGGAGCGGTGTCCTTTATGCATTCGATGCTGCGAATGATTGGTCAATTGTCGAAATTGACCCTGAATTGAATGATGCGGAAGTCTTATATGAGGATTTTTCCAGCTTCATCCTTAGCCAGTTAACAGCGATTAAAGGTTATGTAGATTGGCGAGCCCAGCAGTAATATGCGCGGCGCCAGCATTTGCATTAAGGACGATCAATGAAACCCGCAGAATTCTCCCTCCAGGCCTTCCTGATGGCCTGCCTCATACCCGGCTGGGGCCTGGTGTATGTAGGTCGCACGCAGTGGGGTATCCGGGTCGCAGCGTTGTTGCTCGGCGGGGTCGCGCTGATGGGCGCCTTGGGGTTGGTCACTACGCCCCTTGGGCTGTATGCATTCTTCGCTTTCGTCATCACGGTCAAACTGACCTCTGCCATCGTGTCCGCCGTGTTGGCCCGTCGCTACAGCGGTCCGCCCAATGTGCCGCGTAAACGCTTCCATGCTCTTTACGTCGGCGTGGTGGTGGTCCTGGTGCTGACGCTGGACGTCTTTCGGGTGCCGCTGTTGGGCTTCAAAAACTATTACATTCCATCGGGGTCGATGGTTCCGACGTTGTCGATTGGCGACTACATCATGTCGGACCTGCGGGCTGGCGTGCCCAAAGTGGGGGATATCGTGGTGTATCGCTGGAATGGCACCGAGGCGGTCAAACGGGTGGCGGGAATCGGTGGTGACACTCTGGCCATCGTCCATGGCGAGCTGATCCGCAACGGTGAGAACCTGGGTTTGTTTCACGCACCGGCTGAGCGCGTCAAAAAGGACTACTCCCTTGAGTTGGCGCCACTTCAGGTAGCGCCGGGGCATGTGTACCTCTTGGGCGACAACCGTGATGGCAGCAACGACAGCCGCTTCATGGGGCAGGTCGCGGTTGAGGATGTGGTGGGCAAGGTCACCGGCATCTGGTTCTCGAATGAGCGGGGGCGCATCGGGACGACTTTCCCATGAGCCTTTCGAGCATCGCTGGCGCAGGTACTCCCGGCCAGCGGGCAGCACAGCAATACCATTGAAAGGCTGGGAGCCGATTTGCGCCCAGCCGAAACATTCACCAACGCCATGAATCTGGAGCAATACCGCATGGACGCAAACCACACCGCCAAACGCCCGACGATCCTGGCCAGCATCGGCCGGCGCCTGGCCGCGCGACTTATCGACTGCGCCATCGCAGTCCTGATCTTTTTCATCGTTAAATTCTGCGCCGGTGCATTGTCTGCCTACGTGCCGGCCGTGACGCCCAAGGCTGGTTTTCTCTCGGCGTTTTTTGCAGCCTTCGCCTACTTCCTGCTGGCCGATGCGTTGCCCAACGGCCAGAGCCTGGGTAAGCGTTTGTTGAGCATCGCCGTCGTCGACCGTAAAACTCGCAAAAGTTGCACGGTTTCCCAGGCGTTAACCCGCAATTCCGGAGCGCTGGTGGTGATCGATTGGGTGTGGATATTCATGGAGTCCAGAACGCGCCTGGGCGATATGTTCGCCAAGACCATCGTGGTTCAGACTGGCAACCTGACGAGCGTTCGCAGCCTTGCGGATATTTATGACAACGGTAGGGGATAAACACGTCATGAACGATTCAGTATCGGCTACGCAAACCTGGGACATCGCCAGCCCGTTCAGACGGTTGCTCGGCTATCTGATCGATATGGCGGTGGTGCTTTTCCTGCTGTTTTTGAACCGAAACCTGGACTATGCCTATTTCTATCTGGGCTCTGCAGGAGGCCCGGCATTGTTTGATGGTCTCCACTATGTGCTGTGGTTTTCAGCCTTCGGGTACTACTTGTTTTGCGATGCCTTGCCCAATGGCCAGAGCCTGGGCAAGCGGGTGTGCCGCACGGCTGTGGTGGGTTACCCGTACCCCACGAACTGCACGCTGTTCCAGTCGTTCCTGCGCAATGTTCCGAAGATGCTGTTCAGTGTGTTGGACGGTCTTTTTGTTCTGTTCGGCCTGCGTCGTCGCTTGGGCGATATGTTGGCCAAGACGATCGTCATCAATACCTGAGCAGGGCGGCCTGGTCCCAATGCCGGTCAGTTAAGAGATAGAGCGGGCGAAAAGTAACCTGTGGCGAGCGGGCTTGTCCCGCGTTGGGGGGCGAAGCGCCCCTGATGAAGACGAATGCGGTGTATCAGGCACACCTCTGCGCCTGGTCTTGGGGCTGCTGCGCAGCCCAACGCGGGACAAGCCCGCTCGCCACAATAGAGCCTTTCACATAGACGCGGGGTTACAGCAATTTGCGTTGCACCGCTTCATCCAGCGTACTGCGCGTCAGCGCCTCGACCACTTCCCGTGTATCGCTCTGGAACGGGATGCCCACGATCAGTACCAGATGCACCCACGTGCGCACCGATTCGCTCTTTTTAACGCGGCCCAGTTCCTTGCCATCCTTGTCCTTGAACACTGTCTCCAGGGTAAAGATGTTCTTTGCTGTGGTCGGGATGACGAAGAACGTGAAGCCGGTGAGGAACGCCGAAACCGGGCTGTACTCTTCGTTGTTGTGCAGCGTCGCGTCGACGTAGATGTCCGAGTCGACCTTATCGGTGCTCACCCGCGAAAAACGCTGGGAGTCGCGATAAGAATCGGCCACGGCCTTTTCCCACAGCACCACCGGCGCGCCGACTGCCGCGTTGCCCGGGCCGCCGTTGACGTGGTTCTGCGCCGTGGTGCGCACGTACGCCGTAGGCTTTTGCGCCGGGGCGTTGGCGGTCGGTGGCCAGGTCTGTACGGCGGGCAATTCGTGCTGCGAGTAAGACACGCAGCCAGTCAGCAGGACAGCGGCGAGTACCAGGCTGTGTTTAATCAATCCTTTCATGCATCACTCCTTGAAATTACGGTTTAGCCAGGTTGGCGGTGGCGGTGTCGAGCAGTTGCCCGACCAGTTTGGTCAGCTGTTGGCCGCCCATCGACGGTGCCCAGTATTGGCCGCTGTAAAGCCCGACGTTGTGTTCGAATTTGATCGAATCCTTGGCCTTGGCCAGCTCCTTGCCGTTGCGGTCGACGATCACCAGGTCGCCGGCCACCTCGAAGCTGTCTACGTAGATCGGGCCGTTGACCCAGATCCAGAGGGTCAGCGTCAGCAGCGCGCCAGGCACGTACGCCGGGTGCGGCGCGCGATGGCCCTTGAGGGCGGTCATGTTGAATTTGAGCGTGACGTCCTGCTCGCCCAGGCGCACCGGATACTCGGTGACCTGCTTGAAGTAACCCCCGGTGCGCACGTACTGGGTGATCTGGGCAGTCAAGGAGCTGCTGATGGCGGCCTTGTTGGCTTCGTTGACATCGGCGGCGCTCACCGTCACATCGGCGATTTGTGCACTGCGCGGGCTGCTGACAGCGACCGGGTGGAGCGGGGCGGCGATGGGGCCGGTGACGGTGTAGGAAACGCAGCCGGTCATCGACAGCGCGGCGACCAGGGCTGTCGCCCGAAGCAGAGTGTTAAGCACGCAATATCCCTATAAGTGAGCAAGCCAGGTTACTGTTTCGACCCGTATCCGCATAACTTGAGGGAATGTGCGCCACCGCACGGCATCCGACGAAACACCTTGAGAAGCGCTCTCAACCCCGTAAAATGCCGCGATTGTTTAAAGCACGATACTTTTCAGGGATGAATTCAGACATGCGCGCGTTTGCCGTCTTCCTCTGCATCTGCCTACTGGCGGGCTGCACCTCCAAGCCGGAGTACTACATCTCGCCGGCGCCGGTCACGATTCCCAAGAACGCCACTTACTGGCTCGACACGTTTGATGTTGAGGTGGTGGGCAAGAACGAGCGTTTCTTGCCGGATGACAAGGTTCGCCAGCAACTCGGTGTCGATCTGGTCGACCGCCTGCTCAGCGCCAAGCGTTATGCGACCAGCAAGGAAAAGGCCGATTACCTGCTGGATGTCAGCATCGTCTATACGCGCCATATCCCCGACTCCAAAGGCGGCCTCTCGACGTTGATCGTGGATGACAACACCATTCTGGCCGCTGTCGATTTCAGCTATCGGGTCAAGGTCAAGAAGGGGGCTGGCGAGGTCCTGCATTTTGCCAAGACGCGAAACAACCTTGTGCCTTCCGGCGTGATGGGTGAAGCGCAAAAATGGAAAACCATGGGCGGGATCATCACCAACTCCGGTAACTCCAGCGTCGAGCGTTTTTATACCGGCGTTTTGAGTCGCGATATCGTCGATGACCTGCGCGCCATTCCTTCTCGTTAACCCTACTCACTCCAACTGTCGATTTATCACCCAGGAGCACCTTGTGAACACACTGTCCAAAATCCTGCTGTCGGGCCTCACCGCCGCAGCGCTGCTGACCGTGGCCGGTTGCGCCACGGAGAGCAACCGCGCCATGCCGGTGGAACAAGTCGCCAGCGCCAACGTCGCCTATTCCGGCGTGCGTGTGCCAATCGCCGTGGGCAAGTTCGACAACCGCTCCAGCTACATGCGCGGCATCTTCTCCGACGGCGTCGACCGCCTCGGTGGCCAGGCCAAGACCATCTTGATCACCCACCTGCAGCAGACCAACCGCTTCAGTGTGCTGGACCGCGACAACATGGGCGAAATCTCCCAGGAAGCCGCGATCAAAGGCACCGTGCAGAAGCTCAAGGGCGCTGACTACGTAGTGACCGGCGATGTGACCGAGTTCGGCCGCAAAGAGACCGGCGACCGCCAGCTGTTCGGCATCCTCGGCCGTGGCAAGACCCAAGTGGCCTACGCCAAAGTCGCACTGAACATCGTCAACATCAGCACTTCCGAAGTGGTGTATTCCACCCAGGGCGCCGGTGAATACGCGCTGTCCAACCGTGAAGTGGTCGGCTTCGGCGGCACTGCCAGCTACGACTCCACCCTCAACGGCAAGGTCCTGGACCTGGCCATGCGCGAAGCGATCAACCGCTTGGTCGACGGCATCAACGCCGGCGCCTGGAACCCGCGCAACTGATCAACAGCACTTCAAGGAGCAGTACACGGATGAGCAAGGCAGTGAAGTTGGCGCTGATGCTGACAGCAATCGCGACGGTCGCCGGGTGCCAGACGGCGCCCCAGCCCCTGTATCAATGGGAAAGCTACCAGCCGCAGGTTTACGAATACTTCAAGGGCGAGCCCAAGGAAGCGCAGGTCGAGGCACTGGAGCGCGACCTGCAAAAGATCAACGCCAGTGGCCGCAAAGCGCCGCCGGGTTACCACGCGCACCTGGGCATGCTGTACCTGAGCATGGGCAAGGATGACCAGATGGTGCAGGAGTTCCGCACCGAGAAGGCGCTGTTCCCCGAGTCTGCCTCGTACATGGACTTCCTGTTGAAAAACGCCAAGACCGGAGTGGCCACTAAATGAGCCTGTTAAAACTCACCGGCGCCTTGCTGGCCCTGGCCTTGCTCGGCGGTTGCGCAGCCCCCAAGACCATTGACTACACGGCGTACAAGCAGGCGCGGCCCAAGTCGATCCTGGTACTGCCGCCGATCAATGAGTCGCCGGAAGTGCAGGCCTCGTACAGCCTGGTCTCGCAAGTGACCTACCCGCTGGCCGAAGCCGGCTACTACGTGTTGCCGATTGCGCTGGTGGACGAAACCTTCCGCCAGAACGGCCTGACCACCGCCAACGATATCCAGGGCGTGCCACCGGCCAAGCTGCATGACATCTTCGGCGCGGACGCGGCGCTGTATATCACCGTCAGCGAGTACGGCACCAAGTACATGCTGATCTCCAGCGACACCGCCGTGACGGCCTCGGCCAAGCTGGTGGACCTGCGCACCGGCACCACCCTGTGGACCGGCTCGGCACGGGCGTCCAGCGAGGAAGGCAACAACAACAGCGGCGGCCTGGTGGGCATGCTGATCACCGCGGCTGTCAAGCAGGTGATCAACAGCTCCACCGATGCGGCGCACCCGATTGCCGGCATCACCAGCGCACGCCTGCTGTCGCCGGGCCAACGCGCGGGGATCCTGTACGGCCCGCGTAACCCGAAGTACGGCACGGACTGATATCCGGATTCTGAGAACACCACGGTCCAAATGTGGGAGGGGGCTTGCCCCCGATAGCGGTGGTTCAGTCAAACATGTACTGACTGATCTACCACCATCGGGGGCAAGCCCCCTCCCACATTTGAATCAGAGTTAACCCGAACCACCCGCACCGTGCGTCTGACCTTGTGAACGGATCATTCATTCACGAGGTTCAGCCCATGTCCCGCCCTTTGCTCTTCCTGCGTCCTGCCGCCCAAGGCTTTGCCCTCACCATGGTGGTGGCGCTGGCCGGTTGTGGGCTGTCTTCATCCCCTGAGCTGGCCAAACCGGCCGAGCCCGTCGCCGAGCTGCAAAGCGCCTCGCCCCAGGGTGCGCTGGTCAAACGCATGGCAATGCCCGCGCCAATGCGCATGCAGGAATCAGCGGCGATGGACTACCGCAGCGAGCCCCGCGAGCAATACGCCAACCTGCCGGACAACCCCGTGCACCGCGTGGCCGAAACGGCGGTGTCCACCTTCAGTGTGGATGTCGACACGGGCAGCTACGCCAACGTCAGACGCTTCCTCAACCAAGGCAGCCTGCCGCCCGACGGCGCTGTGCGACTGGAGGAAATGGTCAATTACTTCCCCTACCACTACGCCTTGCCCACCGACGGCTCACCGTTTGGCGTGACCACCGAAGTCGCTGCTACACCGTGGAACCCGCACACCCAACTGCTGCGCATCGGCATCAAGGCATCCGACCGTGCGGTGGCGGACCTGGCGCCGGCCAATCTGGTGTTCCTGGTGGACGTGTCCGGCTCCATGGACCGCCGCGAAGGCTTGCCGCTGGTGCAAAGCACCCTGAAATTGCTGGTGGACCAGTTGCGTGATCAGGACCGGGTTTCATTGGTGGTGTATGCCGGTGAGTCCCGCGTGGTGCTCAAGCCCACGTCGGGTCGCGACAAGGCCAAGATCCGCAATGCCATTGATCAACTCACCGCCGGCGGTTCCACGGCAGGCGCGTCCGGCATCGAACTGGCCTACCAGATGGCCCGCGAAGGCTTTATCGACAAGGGCATCAACCGCATCCTGCTGGCCACCGACGGTGACTTCAATGTGGGCGTCAGCGACTTCGACAGCCTCAAGCAAATGGCCGCCCGGCAGCGTAAAAGCGGCGTGTCCCTGACCACCCTCGGCTTCGGTGTGGATAACTACAACGAACACCTGATGGAACAACTGGCCGATGCCGGCGATGGCAATTACGCCTATATCGACAACCTGCGCGAAGCCCGCAAGGTGCTGGTGGATCAGCTCAGTTCAACCCTGGCGGTGGTCGCGCGGGATGTGAAAGTGCAGGTGGAATTCAATCCGGCACAGGTCAGCGAGTATCGACTGCTGGGCTATGAAAATCGCGCCCTCAAGCGTGAGGATTTCAACAACGACAACGTCGATGCCGGCGAAATTGGCGCTGGGCATACCGTGACCGCGCTGTATGAAATTGTGCCGAAGGGCCAGAAGGGCTGGTTGGAGCCATTGCGCTACGCCACTGCGCCTGCGGCCGAAGGTAAATCCGATGAACTGGCGATGCTGCGGGTGCGCTACAAGCTTGCCACGGGCGGTGATAGTCGCTTGATCGAACGGCCCATCCGCCACGAAACCACCCAGGCCAGCGACGACCTGCGCTTCTCGGCGGCGGTGGCCGCCTTCGCCCAACAGCTCAAGGGTGATGGCCGCTACACTGGCAGCATGAGTTTGAAGGACACCGCCGCACTGGCCCGCTCGGCGCGGGGCGATGACCCGTTCGGCCTGCGCAATGAGTTCGTGCAACTGGTGGAATTGGCCCAAAGCCTCAAACCCTGAATGTGGGAGGGGGCTTGCCCCCGATAGCAGTGGGACAGTCAACACATCTGTTACTGATACACCGCCATCGGGAGCAAGCTCCCTCCCACCTTTGAACAGCGTTAACTTTACAAAAGGAGTTCGCCCCCTACATGGCTGTTCCAGATGATCCATCCAGCGACGAATCGCTGCTGGCCCGTTACCGAACCGGTGACGCCGCCGCGTTCGAAGCCTTGTACGCGCGGCACCGCCAAGGCCTCTACCGCTTCCTCGTGTCCTTGAGCAACAAGGCCGAACTGGCCGAGGAAATCTACCAGGAGACCTGGCTCAGCTTGATCCGCAGCAGCACCCAGCCGCAAGGCCGGGCGAGTTTTCGTACATGGCTGTTCCAGATCGCCCGCAACCGCCTGATCGACCACTGGCGCAAGCACGGCATCCACAATCCACTGCACGACAGCTACGATGAGCAACTGCACGCCCAGGCCGACGACAGCGCCGGCCCTGAGCAACAACTGAGCCTGAGCCGCGACCAGGCACGCCTCGACGCTGCCCTGCAAGACTTGCCCGAAGACCAGCGCGAAGTCTTCCTGCTGCGCCTGCACGGCGACCTCGAAGTGCCGCAAATCGCCGCCCTCACCAAAGCCCCGCTGGAAACCGTAAAAAGCCGCCTGCGTTACGCCCAGCAGAAACTGCGCCGCCTGCTGGCCGAGGAGATACTCGCATGACCGACTCCCGACACACTCCCGACACCGACGACGTGCTGATCCAGCATTACCGTCAACACAGCACCGGCGAGCCGCCCGCGTCCCTCGACGCCTTCATCCTCAACGCCGCCCGCCGCGAAGCCCCGGCGCCGCCGCCGAGCCTGTGGCAACGCTGGCTGCAAGCCTGCCAACGTCCGCGCTGGCAAATGGCATTCGCCACCGTGGCCGGTTTGGCGCTGATGATCGGCGTGGTCACGCGCTCGCCAGTGCCACCACCCGAAATTTCCACCGCGACCTTCTCCGCCATGCACGAGGAAGCCGCCCGCCCAGCGCCGCAAGCGTTGTCCGCACCCGCGCCGATGGCACGCATCGCCGCCGCGCCCAAGGCTGAAAGTGCACCGGTGCAGGCTGAAATCGCAGGTGCGTTGGCAGATGAATCGAGCGCCAGACTCAGCAAGCGCGCGCCGTCAGCGTTGCCGTCGCTGGAGCAAGAGTTACAGACAATCGTGCGTTTGCGTGAAGCGGGTGAAAGCAAAACGGCGGATGAAAAACTGCTGGCCTTGCACACGCGTTTCCCCGACGAAGACCTGCCCGCACGGCTAGAGGCGCTGCGTAAGCATTGACCACAACAGAAAGAACGAGCCACCGGTAACCTGTGGCGAGCGGGCTTGCCCCGCGTTGGGGGGCGAAGCACCCCCAATGAAGGACAAATGCGGTATACCCGATTTCGCACAACGTCTGGTTTTGGGGCTGCTGCGCAGCCCAACGCGCGGCAAGCCCGCTCGCCACCGTGAGCATTCAGCGCCGCCCTTCAATCACCATGCGCACCGCCAACCCCGCCAGCACCGTCCCCATCAACCAGCGCTGCACCAACTGCCATACCGGCTTGGCCGCCAGAAACGTCGCGATGGAACCGGCCATGATGGCGATCACCGCATTGACGCTCACACTGATCATGATCTGGGTAAAACCCAGCACGATGGATTGCGTCAGCACGCTGCCGTGGCCGGTGGGGGTGATGAATTGGGGCAGCAATGACAGATACATCACCGCGACTTTCGGGTTCAACAGGTTGGTCACGAACCCCATCATGAACAGCTTGCGGGGGCCGTCCCTGGGCAAGTCACGCACATGAAACGCCGAGCGCCCGCCGGGCTTGACCGCTTGCCAGGCCAGGTACAACAGGTAGAGCGCACCGCCAAGCCTGAGCGCGTCATACGCATACGGCACCGCCATCAGCAACGCGGTAATACCCAGCGCCGCGCACAGCATATACACGACGAAACCCAGCGCCACACCGCCGAGTGAAATCAACCCGGCCAGCGGCCCTTGGCAGATCGACCGCGAAATCAGGTAGATCATGTTCGGGCCGGGCGTCAGCACCATCCCCAGCGAAATCAGACCATACGCCAGCAGGCTCGACAGTTCGGGCATGGGTTAACTCCTGTAGGTTGAGCGCGTCGTTGCGCAGGTTGGATGCGCTTGATGGTAGGGCGGGAGAAGGGCGCGCGTTAGATACAGATCGGCTGACAAAACGTCATACAGGGGGCTTGCGCTCATACCAACCTGTGGCGAGCGGGCTTGCCCCGCGTTGGGTTGCGCAGCAGCCCCAAGACCAGGCGCAGAGGAGTGCCTGATACACCGCATTCGTCGTCATCAGGGGCGCTTCGCACCCCAA
>NZ_VFES01000024.1 GCF_007858185.1 Pseudomonas grimontii | reverse complement strand
CGGGCTTGTCCCGCGTTGGGCTGCGTAGCAGCCCCAGTAAGGAAGAACGCGGTGTATCAGACACTCTGTGGAGGCTGGTTTTGGGGCTGCTTCGCAGCCCAACGCGGGACAAGCCCGCTCGCCACAGGGGAACTCGCCAGTCTCTGAAAATTGTGTAGATGCCTATGCCCTGATGGCGGTGTGTCAGTCAACTTATCTATAACTGATCCACCGCTATCGGGGGCAAGCCCCCTCCCACAGTTGTTCTCTGTTTTGTCAGTGGTTATTGCTTCCAGGCCTCCGGATTGACCAGGTTCTTCGGTTTTTCACCCGCCAACGCCTGCAACAGATTATCCACCGCACACTTCGCCATCGCCTCCCGCGTCTCATGGGTCGCCGAGCCGATATGCGGCGTTGCCACCACATTGTTCAAACGCAGCAACGGCGAGCCGTGATCAAGCGGTTCCTTTTCGAACACATCCAACCCCGCCGCCCGAATCGTACGTTGCTGCAAGGCCTCGACCAGCGCCGCCTCGTCCACCACTTTGCCCCGCGAGATATTGATAAAGATCGTCTCCGGGCCCATCAGTGCGAATTGCTCGGCGCCGATCAGCTTCTCGGTTTCGGCGGTCAGCGGCAGTGTCAGGCAGACAAAATCGGCCTGTTGCAGCAAATCGTTAAGGCTGCGGTACTGCGCGCCAAAGCGCTGTTCCACCGCCGGCTTGGGCGAATGGCTGTGGTAGAGCACCGGCATGCCAAAACCGAAATGCCCGCGCTGGGCCAACGCTTCGCCAATGCGGCCCATGCCGATGATGCCCAGGGTCTTGCCGTGCACGTCGCTGCCAAAGTGTGACGGGCCGATATTCTTGTTCCACTGGCCGGCGCGCACCATGTCGGCCAGCTCGACCACACGCCGAGCGGTGGCGAGGATCAGCGCGAAGCCGGTGTCGGCGGTGGTTTCGGTGAGCACGTCCGGGGTGTTGCTGAGCAGGATGCCGCGTTGGGTCAGGTAGTCGATGTCGTAGTTGTCGACCCCTACGGACACACTGGCCACGGCTTTCAGGTGCGGCGCCAGGTCCAGCAACTGCGCATCCAGGCGCAGGCTGGCACCCAGCAGGCCGTGGGCAGTGGGCAGGGCGTCGCGCAGCTTGGCCAGGCCGGTCTCGTCCAGGGCGTCGATCAGCGTGACCTCGGCGTGTTCATGCAGGCGCGCCATCAACGGTGCGGAGAGTTTCTTGTACAAAACCACAGACTTTTTCATTGAGCTTTTACCTTCAATTCAAGGGTTGGCAGCGGCGCGCGTTCACGGTCACTGGCGCCGGGCTTGAGGAAAATCGTCAGCACCACCGACAGCATCAGCGCACCGCTCATCAGCAGGTACGAAGCGCCGGGCGAGCCGGTGCTGCTATTGAGGTAACCCACCAGGTAGGAGCCGCCGAACGAGCCGAGGGCGCCCATGCTGTTGATCAGTGCCATGGCGCCACCCGCAACGTTGGCGGGGAGGATTTCCGGGACGATGGCAAAAAACGGCCCGTACGGCGCATACATGCACGCCCCGGCAATCACCAGCAGGGTGTAGGACCACCAGAAGTGTTCGGCGCCCAGCACGTAGGACGCGTAGAAGGCAATGGAGGCAATCAACAGCGGCGGCCACACAAAGCGTTTACGCTTTTGCAGTTTGTCCGAACCCCAACTCACCACCAGCATGCCGATCACGGCTGCGAGATAGGGCAGGGCCGACAGCCAGCCGGCTTCGACCATGTCCATCTGCAAGCCTTTCTTGAGGATCGACGGCAGCCACAACACGAAGCCATACACGCCGATGCTCCAGCAAAAGAACTGCAGCGCCAGGATGATCACCTTGGGCGAACGGAACGCTTCGGCGTAGTTCTTCACCGCCTTGATACCGACTTGCTCGGCGGCCAGCGCGGCTTCCAGGTCTTTTTTATGTTGCTCGCTCAGCCACTTGGCGTCCGCGGGTTTTTCATCCGCGAGCTTCCACCAGATAAACGCCCACAGCACCGCCGGCAGGCCTTCGATAATGAACATCCAGCGCCAGCTGAAATGCTGCACCAGGTAGCCGGACACCACCGACATCCACAGCATGGTCACCGGGTTGCCGAGGATCAGGAAGGTATTGGCGCGCGAGCGTTCGGCACGGGTGAACCAGTGGCACAGGTACACCAGCATCGCCGGCATCACGGCGGCTTCGACCACGCCGAGCATGAAGCGAATGACGATCAGCATGTAGGCGTTGGACACCACCCCGGTCAGGGTGGCCAGGCCGCCCCAGAGGATCAGGCTGACGAAAATCAGTTTTTTAACGCTGCGTTTCTGCGCGTAGATCGCCCCCGGCACCTGGAAGAAAAAGTAGCCGAGGAAAAACAGTGCACCCAGCAGCGACGACATGCCGGGGGTGATCATCAGGTCTTCGGCCATCCCGGAGGCGGCGGCGAAGCCGTAGTTGGCGCGGTCCAGGTACGCCAGGCTGTAGGTGATAAAAACGATGGGCATGATGTACCACCAACGACGGGTGGCGAGTTTCACGGTTTCCATAGGGTTGCTCCTGAGCTTGTTGTAGTTGTGGCAACAGGGTGTGGGTCAAGCGACGGATCGGGTGGGTAACTCGGAACGGGTGGGCAAGCCTTCCATGTCGCCGCGACTTTGCACGGCGCGGCTGCCGATCCAATTGCCGCGCTGCACCGCCTCGGGGAAGCTGAGGTTTTCCAGCAAGGCGCTGATCATGCCCACGGCAAAGCCATCGCCGGCGCCAACGGTATCCACCACCTTGTCCACCGGCACGGCGGCGACGAAGCCTTGGCCCAGGTGGGTGCGGTAGTAGGCGCCTTCAGCGCCGAGCTTGATGGCCACGGCTTCGGCACCCTGGTCGAGGTAGAAGGCGGCAATATCCGCCGGGTCGTCGAAACCGGTGAGCAAACGGCCTTCGCCCAGGCCCGGCAGGACCCAGTCGGCGAGGGCGGCGAGGGCGTTGATTTCGCGGATCATCTGTTCCTGGCTGGTCCACAGCGACGGACGCAGGTTCGGGTCGAACGACACGCTGCCACCGGCGTTGCGCATCTGCGTCATCAACGCTACGGACAGCTCGCGGGTGGCCTCCGACAACGCCGGCGGAATACCGGTGGCGTGCAGATGGCGGGCTTGCAGCAGCGCCGGGCTGATGGCGTCGATGGACAGATGGCTGGCGGCCGAGCCCTTGCGGAAGTACTCCACCTGCGGGTCATCGCCGGCTTCTTCGCGGGACTTGAGCTGAAAACCGGTGGGGTGCAACGGGTCGACCGCCACATGCCGGCAGTCCAGGCCTTCTTTTTGGAGCGTGTCGACCACAAAACGCCCGAGGGAATCATTGCCCACCCGGCTCAGCCAGGCGACGTTGAAGCCCAGGCGCGACAGGCCGATGGCAACATTGCTGTCGGCGCCGGCAATGCGTTTGTGAAACTGCGCCACCTGGGCCAGGTCGCCGGTCTGCTCGGCGACAAACATCGCCATGGTTTCGCCAAACGACAGAATATCGATCTCAGACATGGGCGTTCTCCGCACGGGGTTGGCCAAGGAGCGCGAGGGCCGCCACTTGCTGCGCGGTGACGTCGACCAGGTCATCGCCCTGCAACGGGAATTCCACCGCCCGGGTAATACCTTGAGTCATGTGCTTGAGCAGTTGTTCCCACAGATGCAGGTCGGTGGCGCCGGGCGGCAGTGCCACCAGCTTGCCGTCCGCGCGACGCGCCACGGCTTTGCAGTGCAGGTAGTCCACGTGCCGGCCCAGTAGGCGTGCGGCGGTCAGCGCGGATTGGTCCTGCCACTGCCAGTTGCCGATATCGAAGGTCATCTTCACCGGCAGACCCAGGCGTTCGACCTCAGTGAAAAACCGTTGCATCGGCTCGATCCGCCCGCCGTGCAGGGTCTGATCGTTTTCCACCAGCAGCTGGACGGGGTGGCGGTTGAGCAGGGCGTGCAGGCTTTCCAGGTCGTTGGTGTCGGTGAAGTAGCCGAGGGAGACTTTCAGCCAGCGCGCACCAAAGGCCTGGGCGCGGTCCAGGGTCGCGTTCAGTTCGGCATTCGGCTGGGCACGGCCGGCGATCCATAATTCCAACGGCGATGAGAACACCGCTTCCAGGCCCTGCTCGGCAGCAGCCAGGGCCAGTTGGGCGGGTTGCTCGCTGGTCAGCAGTTCTTCACGCCACTCGATGCGCTGGGCACCGGCGGCGGCCAGCAGTTCGACAAAACTCAATTGGCCCTGCTGGCGGACCAGGTCGGCGCCGTAGCTGGAAAGGCTGATGGAGACGGGGTATTTATGCATTGTTGTTTACCTCTGAAACCGGTTTCATTTTTTGACGTTAAATGTCTAATTGACTCTACGTCTAGGGGCGCTGGGTTGAGCCTCGGATGATCAACTGGGGCAAAAAATCCAGGGTGCGGGTCGGCGCCGTGTCACCGCGCAACCGCTTGAGTAAGCAGTCGAATGCACTGGCACCAATCGCTTCGGTGGGTTGGGCGAGGGCGGTGATGCCAGTGCCTACCAGCGGGTACCAATCCAGGTCATCCAGGGCGACCAGCCCCACGTCGTCGAACAGGTTGCAACCCAACGTCTTGAGCGCACGGGTGCAGGCCAGCGCGGTGATGCCGTTGGCACAAAACAGGGCCTTGGGGCCGGGTTTGGCGAGAAAGTGTTGTAGACGACTTTGCAGTTCGTCATCCAATTCCACGATGGCACCGGTCAATGCCGGGCGGCGGGCGATTTCGTTCTTGAAGCTGGCCAGGCGTTCCAGGCGTGAGCTGGTGCCATCGGTGGCTTCGCTCACCAGCAACACATCGCGATAACCCTGCTGCTCCAGATGCTCCACCGCCATGCGCACCGCCGCCGCGTTATCCAGCCCCACCAGGTCGCTGTGCAGCGGCTCGACCTTGCGGTCCACCAACACCAGAGGCATTTCCCGCTGCAGCTCCAGCAGTTGGTCGAGGTGATGGCCGAGGGTATTCACGATCAGCCCTTCGATGTTGTACGAACGCAGCGCCGCCAAATGCTGGCGCTCCTGCTCGTCGTCGCGGTCGGTGTTGCACACCACCAGGCTGTAGCCGTGCTGGCGGCAGGCGGTTTCGACGCCGTGCATCACGGCAATGGAGTAGGGGTTGCGGATGTCGGCCACCAGCATGCCGATCAGGCGCGTGCGGCCACGTTTCAAACCACGGGCCATCTGGTTGGGGCGGTAGCCGAGCTGTTCGATGGCTTGCTCGATGCGCAAGGCAATGGCATCGGAGAGCAGGGCGCGGTCGTCACCGATAAAGCGCGACACACTGGCCTTGGACACGCCGGCGTGTTGAGCGACGTCGAGCATGGTGACGCGGGTGCGTTGGGCGGCGGAAAAAGGGGTCACGGTCGCGGGCCTTTCTTATTGGAATTGTGCTGATGACTAATCTGAAACCGGTTTCAGGAGACACCATGTTTATGCATGTGGTCAAGCGGTGGGACGTTGATCACAGAGCAAAAAGCGACAGACGGCGCTGGTTACCTGTTAGTTCTGACAGTATTCAGGCCGCCAATTCAAGCGTTTAATTTGCTTCAGGAAGGTCTCTTTACGGAAGTTGGTAAACAGGTCGTTTATAGGTCGGTGGAGCCATTCATGGCGAGTTTCAGAGCCCACGGTGGTGAATTGTCCTGGCATCACCTAAGTCGTTTTTTCGGCTCTATACCATCGCCCATTCGACTGGCGGCTGATGCGAAAGGCCGGGTATTGCCAGAGCGGTGCTGTTCACGTTGCTCGAATCAGGCGCGGAGAAAATGAAATGCCCATGAAAAATGTGACTGTGACGGGTTTTGACACTCCCAATTTGATGGCGCCGGAATATCCTGATGCGCTTAATGGGCACGATGGGAAGATTGATCGGCTGTTATATGATGCAAGTAACGGGCTGCGTTTTTTGATGCAGACATGGAAGGCACCGGATGACGATGACTATGTCACCATTGAGTGGAGCCCCGTTGGAGTTAACCTATGGACAGAGCTGGATACGCTCCACTTTCCTTCGCAAATCACAACGCCGACGGTCGAGCGTGTAATCCCTGCGACCATACTTAACCACGGGCGATATGAGTTCAGGTACAAGGTTAAAAATGGATCGGCAGGCGAATATACCGATTTCTCACATGCCAGCTTGGCCGACATCGACCTGTTTGGTCCGTTCAAACGATTGGGCAACTCAGTAAAACCGCCTTTTGTTAAGTTTCCCGATTTTCTCGCGAACGCCACAGACATCATCACTCAGACGGTGATTGATACAAATCCTAACTTTACATTTGAGGTGCACTCTTACGCTGACTGGGAAGCCGGCGACCGGGTTCGTTATTGGTTCACACAAGATACCCCCGCCGACAATGGGCCTCCCCTGAACACCTTGCCTATTGCGGCCGAAGGTCGTGAGATTGATCTGCCCAATACTTTTTTCAACGACCCATTGGTGCTGGATGGCACTTGGTTTTTTGTCTATCAGTTGATTGATGCCGCTGGCAACGAAAGCGAGTTGTCCCGGACTCAGGGGCGCATACTAAAGCGCGGTTCGAGTTTGGCCCTTGACCCATTGATTGTTCGCGAGATTATTCAGAACGGGCTGATCGATATTCCCGAACTGCAAGCCGGTGTCAGGGTGGCGATTCCTCAGTATGTATACCAGTTCGGTGACCAGGCCATCATTCGGTGGGGGAGTCAGAGCTACGGTCCTGTCACGTTGAGTGGCGTGTTTGATTTTGAAGTTTCCTTTCCGGCTCAACTGATTATCGATGAGTTCGGCGCGAGTACCTTGCCTGTCAGTACTTCGACAACCTATACGATACTACGCAGTGGCGGTCCAAGTTCCCCACTGATGCCCACCCACATTCTTGTGAATCTGTGGGTGCCGGGGCCCCTCCCACCAAAACCAGGCGAAGAAAATCCACATCTTCCCTCTGTACATCTGGTCGGCCCGGCGTCCCATCCCGTTCGTGATTACTTGACCAAAGCAGACTTCGATAGTGCCGCTGCGATAGTCGCGCAAATCACTTTATGGATAACGCCGTCTCCGCGAATGAACGACATTATCAACGTGTACTGGGCTAATACATCACTTCTGGTTGGTACGCATAAGCTTGGTTTGGAGGCGCCCGGTGAACCCATTGAGATCGGCCTGGACAAGACCGTATTGGCCTCGTTGGGCAGTGGCTTCAATGACCTGTTCTATACCGTCAGCGAGCCAGGTTCCTCGAACGAAAATCTGTCGCAGTCCACGTCTGTCGAGTTGGATATTACAGCGCCGGTGTCTTTCTCGCGACCCGAGGCGCCGGATGCGGTCAACGGCTTGTTCAATTGCCAAAGTAATCCCAAAATCTGGGAGGGCGTACGAATAAAGATAAATAAACACACCGCGATCAAGCCCGGTAACGAAATACGTTTGAAGTGGATCGGAACAACGGGGTATGCCGGAGGCGGAGAGGTCATCCCTGAAACGGTCAAAGAGTTTAAAGAGAACTGGACTGACGCTGACGAAGCGGTGGGCTTCCATATTTTCGTTATTCCCTATCAGCCCTATACGCAGCCATTGAAAAATAATGCAGGAGGGAGTGCGAGTTTTAGTGTCTGGAGAGGAACTATCCTAATCGGTGAATCTATTTCGCCGCGCTATTTGAAGTTTGATCGGGCTTTTCCAACCAATCCGATCACTTATTGTGGCCCGGATGGGACCGGCCCCGAATAAAGATAAACCTATCTGCAGCATATATCTTCAATACATGCGACGAAGAATTTGCGTTGGCTTGTGTAATACCTGGCGTCTGTGGTGCCAAGTAGTGGGTGTTGCTAGAGCGTCACTCTTCAAGTCGCTTCAATCAGGCAGGAGAAATTGAAATGCCCACTAAAAAAAGCAAGCATGTGGTTGTGGCGGGTTTTGACGACCCTAATTTGAGCTCACCTGAATACCCCGATGCACTCAATGGTACGAGCGGAAAAATTCACCGTCCGGGGCTCGATGCCAATAACGGGTTGAGGTTTTTGATGCGCACATGGGGGGCGCCGGACGACGATGATTACGCCACTATTGAGTGGAGTCCGGACGGGATAGACACTTGGACGGTACTGTGGACTATCCACTTTCCCGCCGAGATTACAACGCCAACCGTTGAGCGTGTTATCCCGATGAGTCTACTCAATCATGGCAAGTACGAGTTCAGGTATAAAGTCAAAAATGGGATTGGAGGGGTATACACCGACTTTTCTGAGACGAGCATGGCTGATATTGATTTGTTCGGACCGTTTAAGCGGTTGGGCAGCGCATTAAAACCCCCTAAGGTAAAGTTTCCCGATTTTATCGAGACATCCGCAGACATCATCACCCAAGTGGTGATTGATACGAACCCTGAGTTTACATTTGAGGTACTCCCTTACGATGATTGGGAGAGCGGTGACGGGGTTCGTTATTGGTTCACCCAGGATAACCCCGCCGACAATGGACCTCCCCTGAACACGTTACCCATTCCGGCAGGAGGTCTTGAGATTGATCTACCCAATACCTTTTTCGCCAACCCCGATGTGCTGGATGGTATTTGGTTTTTTGTCTATCAGTTGATCGATGGCGCTGGCAACGTTAGCGAGTTGTCCCGGACGGAGGGACGCATACTCAAGCGCAGCAACGGGCTGATCCTTACGCCATTGATCATTCGCGAAAACACACCAGATGGGCTGATCGATATTCCTGAGTGGGAAGCCAATGTCGTGGTGGCGATTCCAGCTTACGCGTACCAGCCTGGCGATCACGTCACCATCAGGTGGGGTAGCCAGAGCCATGGACCCATTCCGCTTAATGGTGTATTCGATTTTGATATCACGCTACCGAATCAACTGATCCTCGACGAGTTCGGCACAAGTACGGAGGCCGTCACGACCTCGGCAACGTACGAAATACATCAAAATGGTGGCACGGACCGCCCACCCACCGCCACGGATATTGATGTGAACCTGTGGGCGCCTGGCCCCACCCCTCCTTTGCCTGGTGAAGAAAACCCTGACCTCGGTGAGGTAGAGTTGATGGGCCCGGCATCGGATCCCGTACCCAATCTCCTGGTCAAAGCTGACTTCGATGCCGCAGGCGCGATAGTGGCGCGCATCACCCTATGGACAACACCGTCACCGCGAATGAACGACATTATCAGGGTGTACTGGGGTAGCAAATCGCTTCAGGTGGGTGAGCTTACCCTCGGTTCAGAAGCGCCTGGTGCAGGCATTGTGATTGAGTTGGACAAGACTGCGCTGGCCACGTTGGGCAACGATAGCCATGACCTGTTCTATACCGTCAGTGAGCCAGATTCCCTGAATGGCAATTTGTCCCCGTCTACGTCTGTCCAGGTGGATGATGCGATCGAGCACATCATGGATCCTGCGGAGTTCCGCAATGTACAAAGTTGGTCCGGAGACCCACGTGGGCGCCTCAATTGCGTTTCGGTCAAGGGGGGGCCGGAGCTGCCATGGACAGACAGGTATCTCGAGGTATGGATTCCTCCAAATTCCGACTATTTCAAAGAAGGCGTTGACGTGATCATCGAGTTCCATGGCGCAGAAGGCTTGAACGGTGATTTACCGGCAATTGGAAGCACGACAGGTTCACGGACAATTACGCTCGATGAAACTACAGCGGAGCAGGGTTTCATGTTCCACTACGGCCCTTACGTCCCGTTCCTAAAGCCTATCGAGGGGTATACGCCGCCCTTCGCATCCTCTTGGTTGCGGTACTCCATCAATCATGGTGGGACCTGGGCGCGATCTGTGCCCGCAGTGATACCCGTGAGGATGTACTCAGCCAACAACACTTGTGATACTTCGGGCCTGCCTTAGGGGCGGACTGAGTATTCACGTTCAGCACTGTTTGTGAGTACTTAGGTTGAAACGCTGGAAGGGTGTCGGAGAGGGATTTTCCGACGCCCTTTTTCTTTTGGTTTTGTCCCGTCTTTCCATTCTGTTCTTCAGATTTATCCTACTTACCCTTACTCCTGCCAACTATAACCTCGCGGCCTCTACAGGTCTGGCTCCACTCCTTGGGAACGAGCCATGCCATTGATTCAGGCATATCAGTCAAAGCGAGTGTTACAGCATGTCCATCAAACAACTTTTTAAACTTTCACCTTTAAGTGCCGCCATCAAAGTTCCCTCGCTGGGACTGCTCCTGGCTGTAGCGGCACAGGCGCATGCCGCGCATGAAGTGGTAGGGCCTGGCGAGTCGAAAACTATTGGATCGGGAGAGACGATAAAGGACTGGGCTCTTCTGAAGGGCTCTGCCTTGACCGTTAACGGCGCTACCACTGGTGCGATTCATGGTATTGGTGCGCAATTGACCGTTAACAGCGCAAGTACCATCGAACGCATCGTCGCCCAGGAGGGCTCGACGGTGACGATAGGCGGCGCCACCGTCAAATTCGATGGCGCGAATGCTGCGGCCATGGAACTGACCGATGGCGTCGCAACGATTTCCGGTAGCCATTTGGAAGGTACTCAGTCCATTGGCCTGGTACTCAACACTTACGGAGGTGGCGCGAGTGGTTCTCGTGCCGACGTTTTCGATAGCACGATCAAGGGCGCCCAAGCGGGTGCTTCGGTCACCCAATTGGGTGTGCTGAATTTGCACGACACCCTGGTGCAAGGTACTGCCGCCGGCAGCACAGGTGTTTCATTGCTCGGCGGTTCTGCCGTGGCCCAGGGCAGCACGTTGGTTGGTGAACAGAACGGCGTACGAATTACCCGCGCGGCAGGCGTAACCGGTGATGGGACGCTGGTGTTGGATCGGTCGACAGTTGAAGGCAAGACGGGTGCAGCCATTCAGGTCGCCGGGAGGCCGGGCCGCGTGCCGACCGCAACCATTGAAGTGAACAACGGTTCTCAACTGATTGGAGGCAACGGTAACTTGCTGGAAGTGACCGGTGGCGCCACCGGTAACATGAGCGTCAGCAACAGCCATCTAAATGGCAATGTGCTCGTCGAAGCGGGTAGCCATGCCAACCTGAGCTTGCAGAATAACGCTTCGCTCACGGGAGCCCTGCTGAACGTCGATAGCCTCAGTATTGGGGATCACTCCTACTGGAACCTGACCGGCAATAGCCTGGTCGGGGCGCTGGATCTTGCTGGCGGTACGGTGAAGTTTGGGGCGGCCGATGCTTTCTACCAGTTGAACCTGGACACCTTGAGTGGCAACGGCACGTTTGTGATGGGTGCAGATTTTGCTGCAGGGTTGAACGACTTCCTCAACATTGCAGGAGACGCCACCGGTCAACACAGCTTGCTGGTCGCCAGCAGCGGCCTGGAGCCTGTATCGCCGGGCGATGTACACATTGTTCACACCGGCGGCGGAGACGCTGAGTTTTCCCTGGTGGGCGGTGCGGTCGATATCGGTGCCTGGTCCTATGGGCTCAAGCAGGATGGCAACGATTGGTTCCTGGACCCAAGTGCGCGCACGATCAGCCCAGGTACGCGTTCGGTGCTGGCCTTGTTCAACACGGCGCCGACCGTGTGGTACGGCGAGATGACCTCGTTGCGCAGCCGCATGGGTGAGTTGCGTCACAACGGTGCCCAGGCGGGTGGCTGGATCCGCAGTTATGGCAACAAGTACTCGGTATCCGATGCCAACGGTGTGGGTTCCAAACAAACCCAGCGTGGTTTCTCCCTGGGTGCAGATACGCCAATGGGTGAAGACAGCGAATGGCTGGTGGGGGTCATGGCGGGGCACAGCAATTCCGACCTGGACCTGAGCCGTGGCACATCCGGTACCGTCAAGAGTTACTACGCTGGCCTCTACGCAACATGGGTGGATGAGGAGAGCGGGTATTACTTCGACGGTGTGGTGAAGGCCAACCGGTTTGAGAATGACTCCAAGGTTGGACTAAGCGATGGTGCCCAAGCCAAGGGCAACTACGGTACTAACGGTATCGGTGGCTCTGTGGAGGTGGGTCGCAATATCAAGTTGGACAATGACTTCTTCGTCGAGCCATTTGCCCAAGCGTCCACGGTCGTCGTCAAGGGTAAGAGCTACACATTGGACAATGGTCTGCAAGCCAAGGGTGAAAATACACAGTCGGTGTTGGGCAAGTTGGGCGTGACGGTGGGGCGTGATTTCGTGATGGACAGTGGCAGCGTCGTTCAGCCTTACTTGCGAACGGCGGTGGCGCATGAGTTTGCCAAGGACAACAAAGCTTCGGTCAACGGCCACGTGTTCAACAATGATCTGTCGGGGTCGCGTGCTGAACTCGGTGCAGGCGTGGCAGTGTCCATGTCACAAAACCTGCAATTGCATGCCGACTTCGAACACAGCAAAGGTAAGCATGTGGATCAGCCTTGGGGGTTGAACGTGGGTGCACGTTACTCCTGGTAACTCATTGTGACGCAGGCAAAAAGGAAGCTTCGGCTTCCTTTTTGCCTTGGGGGCTGCTCCTGCAATAGGGTTCAACCGAAGCTGAACAGAAAATCAACGGTAAACACCCGTCCGTCACCGTCTTCTTTCGTGATCCCGCCAGCGAGACCGCCACTGACATGCCTATTGTCTGCGTCAACCTCAATCAGATCGAGCAGGCCCTGACCCACATATTTAAGCAGGGGATCTTCCAGATGAGTGGTGCTGTAGGTGATGGCAATGCCCGGATGGTCTTGCAGTTTGTATACGCCTTTTTTGTAGGTCTCGGGTATATCGAGCTGAATCTTGTAGGTGGTTCCCCCAGCATCGATTTTGCTTCCGAACATCCGCCACTTTCCGTTTATGAGTTCGATTGAAAAGACTTTTGCTGTGAAGTCTTCGTGATGGACTTCGCCTTTGAGGTATTGAATGGCGACAGTCGATTTATTTTTAGGTTTTTGCGAAGTGATTGACATGGAAGTGTCTCCTTGAGTTTGGTATTGCAGATCACGCGCAAGGCACACTGCTTAGCCTGGACAACCACGTAGAAAAGTTGGGTAGTGCTACATCAGACTTTCAGTTTCAGTGAAACATCGTCGAAATAAGTAGCGCCGGTTTCACCAATCAATATGACGCCGCATCCCGTCGTTCCGGCCGGCATGATCAACTCTCGCGAATGTACCGTCCAGTTGGATGTGGTGAGTGTTATCTCTGGGAGTACGCCAATCGGCTGCAGTTGAAAAACCACACGTCCGGTACCTGAGAAGTCGCTGCGTGAGCGCACGGAGAATTCGTAGGTTTGACTGGCGGTGACACTGACGTTTTGCCGAGCCTGCCCGCCCACGGCCGCTTCCAGGGTCTCGCCGTCAAAATGAGCACGGCTCCCAATCGGTGAGGCCGAGGTATCCCAAAAGCTGAGGCGCTCAGTAAAGTCGCCATTTCTGATCAGCTCCGGATGACCAGGCGCCGTTCCATTCGATGATAAGTGCATTTCATCGGCGTGAACCTCCCCCGCATTCCCGATAACCGCGACAGTAATAAATTGCGTGTTGACAGGTGGGGTGTAGTCGATCTGCTGTTGCGTCCACACATGGAAGCTGTCCAGCACAATACGTTCATCTGTGGCAGGCGGATTTGGCCGGATGAGAAGCTCGCCACGGCCTTTGAACAGTACTTGGGTCCATAGGCGAAGCGTGTAAGAGGTCAAGGGGATGATATTGATTACCTGAGAAGCTTGCCCTGTGATGACGCGACAGGATTGCCCGGCGTAATCGACATTTCCCACTGTGTCCCAGTACTTTCCGTTATCGGTGAAGCTGCCGTTAAGTATCATGTTACTCGTCAGGGCGCGTGGTGCAGACATGTTTATCTCCGGCAGTTCGGCGAGTGGTGCACCTATTGCGCGCCATAAGCCAGCCGGTGACAACTGTCAAAAGTAACAGGTACCACCTACCACTCATCGGATTCGCCGCTGCTTATAGCCATGCAGCTAACCACGCAGAGCCCAGTAAGAGCGCTGCCATGCATCGATTGAACCGTTGCATTGCGTTTGCCGACCGAAACACTCTGCTCGACCCGGCTCCCAGCAGCGCCCATGTCAGCAGGCACGGCAGCGAAACCCCAAAAAACACCAACGACAGCACCAGCACATGTGCCTGGCGCTCATTACCCTGGCCGGCAAACACACTGACTACCGCCAAGGCCATCATCCAGGTCTTGGGATTGACCAGTTGCAGGCCGGCGGCGCCGACCAGGCCGAGGCGTTTTCGTGGGTTGTCGGGATCAATGGCCTGCGCCGGCTCGTGGAAGATCTGCCAGGCCAGGTAGCTCAGCCAGGCGATGCCGCCCCATTGCATGGCGCTCTGGACCTTGGGCAGATGCACCAGGGATTCACCGAGCCCCGAGCCCACGGCCAGCACAATCCCCGCCGCACCCGCGCAAGCCCCGAAGATGATCGGCAAGGCTGCCCTGAGCCCATAGCGCGCGCTGTTACTGAGCACCAGAATATTGGTCGGGCCCGGGGTGATGGAGGCGACGAAGGCGAACACGATAAACGGCAGGAGGGTGGACGGCATGCAGGAAGACTCCAATGAACAGATCAGTGGCGTCAATCTTCACCAGCGCGGGTGTCAGTTGTCTGGAAGATTTGAGCAGCGCCTGCGGTACGCCGCCGGTGTCAGGCCATAGGCGCGCATGAACCAGCGGCCCAAGTGACTTTGGTCGGCAAAGCCCAATTTCATCGCCACGTCGGTGGGTTGTTCACCTGCGGCCAACAATTGGCGGGCGCGGGCCAGGCGCAATTGCACCAGATAGGCATGGGGTGGCAGGCCAAAGGCACTCTTGAAGGCACGGTTCAGGCGGAAGCGGTCGACGCCGCAGGCCAGGGCCAGTTCGTCCATGCCGACATCGTGATGCAGGTGGGCGTGCAGGTATTCGCGGGCCTTATGGGCGACCAGTGGCAAGCGTGGATCGTCACGGTAGCGCGTGCGCCACGCCAGGTGACCGGTGAGGCGCTCGAGCAATTGATCCATGGCACGTTGGCGCACGATGCGCAATTCACCGCTGTGCAGGGTCTGGAACGCCTGGCTGGTGGCGATGGCCAGGCGTGGATCGCTGGTCAAGGTCGTGGCGAAACCCAGCTGGCTGTCGAGCGGCGCCTCTTCGAACACCGCACTCACTTCCCGCGCCAGCCACTGCGGGTCGAGGTACAGCATATGGTAGGTAAAGCCGTCCGCCGTGGGCGCGTCGCCGTCATGCAATTCACCGGGTTCCACCAGGAACACCTGGCCGGGCACGCTGTTGTGGCGGGCCCTGCGGCAGTTGAACTGCTGCACGCCTTGTTCGGTGACGCCGATCAGGTAGCTGTCATGCCAGTGCGGGTCGTAGGCGTGGCCCTCGAAATGCGCGCGCAGGGTCTCGATGCCGGTGTCGGCGTCCTGGGACAAATCGATCCAATTATGCGCAGCCATAAAGCACCGGGACGGAATGTGTAAGGGTATTAGCGCCCACCGACACCTGAGCGTCTAGAAGGTTTGTGCAGCCTAGCCGAACAGCCCGGCGGCGATGTTGATCGAGAACCCCAGGATGGCCGTGTTGAACAGAAAACCGATCAGCGACTGACCCAGCACCACCTTGCGCATGCCCCGGGTGGCGACGCCGACGTCAGAGGTTTGCACCGCCACGCCGATGGTGAAGGAGAAATACAGGAAGTCCCAGTAGTTAGGCGTCAACAGCCCTTCGGCAAACCGCAACGCCGGCTCCTTGCCATCCCAGGTGTAGTAGAGGCGGGCGTAATGCACGCTGAAAATAACCCCGATCAACAGCCATGAACCGATCACCGTCAGCCCGGTAACGCCGTAGTGCAGCAGGCGCTCGGAAGTGGCCAGGTCTTTACTGCCCACCAGTTCGAAGGTGATGGTGGCCAGGCTCGCGATAGCGGCGATGCACACGGTGAACAGCACCAGCCCGGCGTTTTCGTCCTCGATTTCGGCGATGCGCTTTACATCGTCGGCCCTGGCGCGGCTGGTCAGCCACAGCATCAGCACCAGGTAAGTCCAGACTCCAGCGTTCCAGCCGATGAGGATCTTGCTCACGAGCGTTTCGGCCGGTATCAGGATGCCTACGGCAAGGCCGAGCACGGCGGCGGCGGAGAGGCGAGGGTGGGTGCGGGCGAGGAAGGGCATGGCAGCTCACAGATGGTTACATGTGAGCACCTTAGCGCATTTTTTGTGGCGAGCGGGCTCGCCCCGCGTTGGGCGGCGAAGCAGCCCCAAAACATAACCCCGGACCTGCCTGGCACACTGCAGCGCTCTTATTGGGGCTGCTGCGCAGCCCAACGCGGGGCAAGCCCGCTCGCCACAGTTACAGTGTCCCCCAAAAAGCCTTAGCGTTTTTTGCGCACCAGTTTCATGACCACCACAAAGAACACCGGCACAAACACCACCGCCAACGTCGCCGTGATCATCCCGCCAATCACCCCGGTACCAATCGCCTGCTGGCTCGCCGAACTGGCACCGGTGGCAATCGCCAGAGGCACCACGCCGAGGATAAACGCCAGCGAGGTCATGATGATCGGTCGCAACCTGAGGCGTGCGGCTTTCAGGGTGGCGTCGATCAGGTCTTCGCCCTGGTCGTACAGGTCCTTGGCGAACTCGATGATCAGGATCGCGTTCTTCGCCGACAAGCCGATGATGGTGATCAGGCCGACCTTGAAGAACACATCGTTGGGCATGCCCCTCAAGGTCACCGCCAGCACCGCACCGAGCACGCCCAGCGGCACCACCAGCAGCACTGAAGTCGGGATCGACCAGCTTTCATACAGCGCCGCCAGGCACAGGAACACGATCAGCAGCGACAGGCCCAACAGGATTGGGGCCTGGGAGCCGGACAAACGTTCCTGCAACGACAACCCGGTCCACTCCTGGCCCAGGCCCGCCGGCAGTTGGCTGACCAGGCGCTGGATTTCTTCCATCGCCTCGCCGGTGCTATGCCCCGGTGCCGCCTCGCCGGAAATGGCGATGGCGGGGTAGCCGTTATACCGCGTCAGTTGCGCCGGGCCCTGGGTCCATTTGGCTTCGACAAACGCCGACAGCGGTACCATCTTTCCATACTTGTTGCGCACGTGGATCTTCATCAAATCCGCCACCTGGCTGCGCTGGTCACCTTCGGCCTGCACCACCACGCGCTGCATGCGGCCCTGGTTGGGGAAGTCGTTGATATAGGCCGAGCCGATGGCCGAAGACAGCACGTTGCCGACATCGGCAAACGAAACGCCCAGCGCGTTGGCCTGCTTGCGGTCGACCTCAAGCTGCACTTGCGGCGCCTCGGCCAGGGCACTTTCGCGCACGTTGGTCAGGATCGGGCTTTTTCCGGCGGCGTCGAGCAACTCGGTACGTGCCGCCATCAACGCCGCATGGCCAACACCGCCGCGATCCTGCAGGCGGAACTCGAAACCGCTGGAGGTGCCCAGGCCATCCACGGGAGGCGGCAGGACCGCATAGGCGATCGCGTCCTTGAGCTCGCTGAAGGCCATGTTGGCGCGGTCGGCAATCGAGGCGGCGGAGTCATCGCTGCCGCGTTCCGACCAGTCCTTGAGCGTAGTAAACGCCAGCGCGGCGTTTTGCCCGGAGCCGGAGAAGCTGAAACCCATGATCATGGTGGTGTCACCCACCCCTGGCTCCCCGGCGTTGTGCGCTTCGATCTGCTCGGCCACCTGCACCGTGCGGTTCTTGCTCGCGCCGGGGGGCAGTTGGATGTCGGTGATGGTGTAGCCCTGGTCTTCCACCGGCAGGAACGAGGAGGGCAGGCGACTGAACATCAGCCCCAGGCCCACCAGCAATACCAGGTAGATCAGCAGGTATCGCCCGCTACGCTTGAGCGCATAGGCCACCCAACCTTCGTAGCGGTCGCTGAGTTGCTCGAAGCGTTTGTTGAACCAGCCGAAGAACCCGCCCTTGGCATGGTGCTCGCCCTTGGCGATCGGTTTGAGCAGGGTGGCGCACAGGGCTGGCGTCAAGGTCAGGGCGAGGAAGGCCGAGAACAGGATCGAGGTGGCCATCGACAGCGAGAACTGCTGGTAGATCACCCCCACCGAGCCTGCCATGAAGGCCATCGGCAGGAACACCGCGACCAGCACCAGGGTAATGCCGACGATGGCGCCGGTGATCTGGCCCATGGCTTTCTTCGTCGCGTCCTTGGGCGATAGGCCCTCGGTGACCATGATCCGTTCGACGTTCTCCACTACCACGATGGCGTCGTCCACCAGGATGCCGATGGCCAGCACCATGCCGAACATGGTCAGCACGTTGATCGAGAAGCCCAGCAACAGCATGGTGGCGAAGGTGCCCATCAGCGCAATCGGCACCACCAGCGTCGGGATCAGCGTGTAGCGCACGTTCTGCAGGAACAGGAACATCACCGCAAACACCAGCGCCATCGCTTCGAGTAGGGTATAGACCACCTTGGTGATCGAGACCTTGACGAACGGCGAGGTGTCGTACGGGATCTTGTATTCCACATTGGCCGGGAAATAGCGCGACAGTTCGTCCATCTTCGCCCGCACCAGGGTCGCGGTGTTCAGCGCATTGGCGCCCGGCGCCAGTTGCACGCTGACGGCGGTGGACGGCTTGCCGTTCAGGCGTGTGGAGAACTGGTATTCCTGGCTGCCCACTTCTACCCGCGCCACATCGCCGATGCGTACGGTGGAACCGTCCGGGTTGGCCTTGAGCACAATGTCGGCGAATTCCGCCGGCGTGGACAGCTGGCCCTTGACCAGGATCGCGGCGGTGATTTCCTGGGTCCTGGTGCCCGGCAAATCGCCGATGCTACCGGCCGAGACCTGGGCGTTCTGCGCGCTGATCGCGGCATTCACATCGGCCGGCGTGAGGTTGAAGCCGATCAGCTTCTGCGGGTCGATCCAGATGCGCATGGCGCGTTCGGCGCCATACAACTGCGCCTTGCCCACCCCGTCCAGGCGCTTGAGTTCGTTCATCACGTTGCGCGCCAGGTAATCGCTGAGCGCCACGTCGTCGAGCTTGCCGTCACTGGAGGTGAGGGTGACCAGCAGCAGGAAGCCGGCGGAGACTTTCTCCACCTGCAAACCTTGCTGGGTCACCGCTTGGGGCAGGCGTGGCTCCACCGCCTTGAGGCGGTTTTGCACATCGACCTGGGCCATTTCCGGGTGGGTGCCGGGCTGGAACGTGGCGGTAATCGTCGCCGAGCCGAGGCTGCTCTGGGATTCGAAATACAGCAGGTGATCGGCGCCGTTGAGCTCCTGCTCGATCAGGCTGACCACACTTTCATCCAGGGTCTGGGCCGAGGCGCCCGGGTACACCGCGTAGATTTCCACCTTCGGCGGCGCAACGTTAGGGTACTGCGCCACCGGCAACTGCGGGATGGCCAGCAAACCGGCCAGCAGGATAAACAGGGCGACCACCCAGGCGAAGATCGGGCGATCAATAAAGAACTGCGGCATTGTCAATGATCCTTATTGGCCGGAAGCCGGGGCGAGGGGCGTCGGGCTGTCATCAACCTCGACTTTTTCACCGGGGCGCGCGTGCTGCAGGCCTTCGACGACGATACGGTCGCCGGGCTTGAGGCCGTGGCTGACCACCCAGCGGTCATTGATTACCGCGCCCAGTTCTACCGGCTGCTGGCTGACGGTCTGCTCGGCGTCGAGCAGCAGCACCATGGGGATGCCGGCGCTGTCGCGGGTGATGGCGCGTTGCGGCACGCTGATGCCTTGTTTGTCGACGGCTTGCTCCAGGCGTACCCGCACGAAGCTGCCGGGCAACAGGTCGAGGTCCGGGTTGGGGAACTCGCTGCGCAGGATGATCTGCCCGGTGCCCGGGTCGACGCTGATCTCGGCGAACAGCAACTTGCCCGGCAGCGGGTAGAGGCTGCCATCGTCCTGGATCAACGTGGCCTTGGCCTGGTCCTGGCCGACCTGCTTCAGGCTGCCGGCGCGGAAGGCGCGGCGCAGGTCGTTGAGCTCGCGGGTGGACTGGGTGAGGTCGGCGTGGATCGGGTCCAGTTGCTGGATGATCGCCAAGGGCGTGGCTTCGTTCTGGCCCACCAGTGCCCCTTCGGTCACCAGGGCGCGGCCGATGCGCCCGGAAATCGGCGCGGTCACGGTGGCGTAGCCCAGGTTTAACCTGGCGCGCTCGACGGCGGCCTTGTTGGCGGCGACTTCGGCGTTGGTCTGGCGCAGGTTGGCGCGGGCGTTGTCGTAGTCCTGGCCGCTGATGGCGTTGCCTTCCACCAGCTGGCTGTAGCGCTGCTCTTGCAGGCGCGCCTGGAACGCATTGGCCTCGGCCTTGCTCAGGTTGGCCTGGGCGCTGTCCAGGTCAGCCTTGAACGGTGCCGGGTCGATGCGAAACAACACATCGCCCTGTTTGACGTCATGGCCTTCCTTGAAGACCCGTTGCATCACCACCCCGGCCACCCGTGCGCGCACTTCGGCGATGCGCGGCGCGGCGATGCGGCCGCTCAACTCGCTGGTGATGGAGATGGGCTTGGCCTCAAGGGTTTCGATGCGCACTTTGGCCAGGGGCATTTGCGGCGCTTCGTCGGCGGAGTTGTCACAGGCACTCAGGGCCAGCGTCAGGGCCAACAGGCAAAATGGCGCAAACAGATTCTTCGACATGCTCTTATCCCAATATTGACTGGCGCATCCTAAGGGCACCTGCGCCGTGGTGCTGTGAAGCTGTGTAGGTCGTCTGTGAAGAAATGTAAGGTGCGGCGCGCGGGGCGCCGAGGGCGTATATCCTTGCACAATCCTGCAAACACTGAAGATCCAATGTGGGAAGGGGGCAAGCCTCCTCCCACATTGGATTTGTGTACGACACATCACTGTATTTTCTGGAAACACCTTCATGCCCAACATCCTCCTGGTGGAAGACGACTCTGCACTCTCCGAGCTGATTGCCAGCTACCTGGAGCGCAATGGCTACCACGTCAGCGTGCTCAGCCGTGGCGACCACGTCCGCGAACGCGCGCGCCTCAACCCGCCGGACCTGGTGATCCTCGACCTGATGCTGCCCGGCCTCGACGGCCTGCAAGTGTGCCGCCTGCTGCGCGCCGACTCGGCGGGCCTGCCGATACTGATGCTCACCGCCCGCGACGACAGCCACGACCAGGTGCTGGGCCTGGAAATGGGCGCCGACGACTATGTCACCAAACCCTGTGAGCCGCGGGTGCTGCTGGCGCGGGTGCGCACCTTGCTGCGGCGCAGCAGTCTGTCCGAGCCCCAGGTGGCCAGCGACCAGATCCTGATGGGCAACCTGTGCATCGACCTGTCGGAACGCACCGTGACCTGGCGCGAGCAGGCGGTGGAGTTGTCCAGCGGCGAATACAACCTGCTGGTGGTGCTGGCCCGGCATGCCGGCGAGGTGCTCAGCCGCGACCAGATCCTGCAACGCCTGCGCGGTATCGAGTTCAACGGCACCGACCGTTCGGTGGACGTGGCCATCTCCAAGCTGCGCCGCAAGTTCGACGACCACGCCGGTGAGGCGCGCAAGATCAAGACCGTGTGGGGCAAGGGCTACCTGTTCAGCCGTTCCGAGTGGGAATGCTGACCGATGTTTCGTGTGCTGCTACGCCTTTACCTGATCACCATCGTCACCTACAGCGCGGCGATCTTCCTGATTCCCAAGCTGGTGATCCAACTGTTCGAACACCGCTACCTGGACTACAACGTCGAGCAGTCCCGGGGCATGCAGAAGCTGATCGTCAAGCAGTACCTGCGCGCGCCGGTGGAGCGCTGGTCCCAGGTGACCGAGCAACTGGGACGTGACTTCGCGCCCCTTAAAGTGCAATTGCTGTTGCGCCAGGACGCCAGCTACAGCGCGCAGGAAGCGAAACTGCTGGAGCAGGGCAAACCCGTGATTCACCTGGGGGAGTGGGGCTGGATGGAAGACATCAGTTCGCCGCTTAACGACCAGTTCGTGGTCAAGCTCACCGTTCCGCCGGACCCGCTGGACATGAACCTGTTGTACTGGTCGATGAACGTGCTGATCGGTGCGGCGTTACTGGCCTGCCTGCTGTTCTGGCTGCGTCCGCACTGGCGCGATCTCGAACGCCTGAAAAGCACCGCCACGCAGCTGGGCAAGGGCAACCTGGCCGAGCGCACCCACATCCCCCCCAGCTCCAACATCGGCAGCCTGGCGGCGGTGTTCGATACCATGGCCGACGACATCGAACACCTGCTCAACCAGCAGCGCGACTTGCTCAATGCGGTCTCCCATGAGCTGCGCACACCGCTCACGCGCCTGGATTTCGGCCTGGCCCTGGCGCTCTCGGAAGACTTGCCAGAGGCCAGCCGCGAGCGCCTGCACGGCCTGGTTGCGCATATTCGTGAGCTGGACGAGTTGGTGTTGGAGTTGCTGTCCTACAGCCGCCTGCAAAACCCGGCGCAATTGCCGGAGCGGGTCGAAGTGGTGCTCGATGAATTTATCGACAGCGTGCTGGGCAGCGTCGATGACGAACTGGAAAACCCCGAGATCGTTATCGATGTGGCACTCGATTGCACCGTGGAGCGTTTCAGCCTCGACCCACGCCTCACCGCCCGCGCCTTGCAAAACCTGTTGCGCAATGCCACGCGTTACTGCGACAAGCGCATTCAGGTGGGCGTCAAGGTCTGCCCCAAGGGCTGTGAAATCTGGGTGGATGACGACGGCATTGGCATTCCGCTGGACCAGCGCGAGCGCATCTTCGAACCGTTCTACCGCCTCGACCGCAGCCGCGACCGCGCCACGGGCGGCTTTGGCCTGGGCCTGGCCATCAGCCGGCGCGCCATGGAAGCCCAGGGCGGCACCCTGACCGCATTGGCCTCGCCGTTGGGCGGCGCACGCTTTCGGGTGTGGTTGCCCACTGCTGCCGATTAGAAAATCCCCCTCGGAAGGCGCACACTGTGCCCCCGCTTTACCCGAGGAGAGATTGGCAATGACTGGTGTTCACGCGTCTGCTCAACAAGGTTTCTCTACCCAGGCCGTCACCTACGCCCAAGGCCGGCCGAATTATCCCAGGCAGCTCACCGGCTGGCTCACGGATGTACTCGGCGTCGATGCGCACTCATTGGTGATCGACCTGGGCGCCGGCACCGGCAAGTTCACGCGGCTGCTCAGCACCCTGGCGCCCACGTTGATCGCCGTCGAACCGGTGCAGGCCATGGGCGCGCAGTTGACCCGCCTGCTGCCGGATGTGCGCTTGGTCAACGGCACCGCCGAAGCCATCCCCCTGGAAACCGCCAGCGCTGACGCGGTGGTCTGCGCGCAAGCCTTCCACTGGTTCTCCACCCAGGCCGCGCTGGCGGAAATCCATCGCGTACTCAAGCCCGATGGGCGCCTTGGGCTGGTGTGGAGCGTGCGCGATGAATCGGTGGACTGGGTGGCGGCGATCACCGCGATCATTACGCCCTACGAGGGTGATACCCCGCGTTTTCACTCCGGGCGTTGGCGCGAAGCGTTCAACGGCGAGTACTTTTCCGACCCCGAAATGACGTGTTTCCCCTACACCCACGTAGGTAGCCCACAGGAAGTGATCATGGATCGCGTCCTCTCCGTGAGCTTTATTGCCGCGTTGCCCGAGGCTGAAAAAGCCCTTGTGACCGAGCAGTTACGTGGCTTGATCGCCACCCACCCGGCACTGAAAGACCGCGACACGGTGGCGTTTCCTTATCAGACCCAAGCGTATGTCTGTCGCCGACTGCCAGAAAAGGCATAAAGTCAGATCATATTGATATAAGTCGTTATAAGAAAAATCGCTATCCTGCGGCCAGAATTTTATAAGGCCGCAGGTAGCTTTGATGGAAGTGGGTAACTTTGGTTTTGTAATTGCGGGCCTGATCGTTGGTTTTATCGTGGGCATGACCGGTGTAGGCGGGGGCTCGTTGATGACCCCGATCCTGTTGTGGTTCGGCATCAACCCGGCCACGGCCGTGGGCACTGACCTGTTGTACGCGGCCATCACCAAATCCGGTGGCGTGCTGGTACACAGCAAGAACAAGAACATCGACTGGACCATCACCGGCTGGCTGACCCTGGGCAGTGTGCCTGCGGTATTGCTGACCCTGTGGTTCCTCGCCAGCCTGCACACCGACCCCAGCGCCATGAACGCAGTGATCAAGCAGGCCCTCGGCGTGGTGCTGCTGCTGACCGCCCTGGCGATCCTGTTCAAGCAACGCCTGTTGGCGTTCGCCCAGCGTCACGCGGGCGATCACTACCATATGAACCCGCGCAACCTGAATGCGTTGACCGTCGTGACCGGGGCGGTGCTGGGGACCATGGTGGCGCTCACCTCCATCGGCGCCGGCGCCCTCGGCACGGTCGCGTTGTTTATCCTCTACCCGTTCCTGGCCACGCGCCGCCTGGTCGGCACCGAGATCGCCCACGCCGTGCCCCTGACCCTGGTGGCGGGCCTGGGCCATGCCGGCATGGGCAATATGGACTGGCACTTGCTGGGCTTTCTGTTGATGGGGTCGCTGCCGGGCATTTACTTCGGCAGCCACATGACCGGCAAAGTCCCGGACGGCGTATTGCGCCCGTGCCTGGCGATCATGCTGATGACCATCGGCTATAAATTGGCCTTTTGAGGTGTACAAGGGTCCAAATGTGGGAGGGGCGGTGCGACGATTCGACTTGCCCCCGATGAGCATAAGTATCTACACAACTTCAGTAGGATAACGCGCAAGCAGCTGTCGAGCCTTGGCGAGGCTGCGTTTGCGGCGCGTCTGACACAACGCCAACGCAGCCTCGCCAAGGCTCGACAGCTGCGAATGCCAATCCACATCAAGGCCTCCCCCCGTAGCAGCTGCCGAGCGCAAGCGAGGCTGCGTCAGGCGCGCTGCCGATTCAAGCTCGAGTCGCGGCCGACGCAGCCTCGCCGGGGCTCGGCAGCTGCTACGAAAGCCAATCCACATCAAGGCCTCCCCCCGTAGCAACTGCCGAGCGCAAGCGAGGCTGCGTCAGGCGCGCTGCCGATTCAAGCTCGAGTCGCGGCCGACGCAGCCTCGCCGGGGCTCGGCAGCTGCTACGAATGCCAACCCCATCAAGGCCTCCCCCCGTAGCAACTGCCGAGCGCAAGCGAGGCTGCGTCAGACGCGCTACCGACTCAAGCTCGAGTCGCGGCCGACGCAGCCTCGCCGGGGCTCGGCAGCTGCTACGAATGCCAACCCCATCAAGGCCTCCTCCCGTAGCAACTGCCGAGCGCAAGCGAGGCTGCGTCAGGCGCGCTGCCGATTCAAGCTCGAGTTGCGGCCGACGCAGCCTCGCCGGGGCTCGGCAGCTGCTACGAATGCCAACCCCATCAAGGCCTCCTCCCGTAGCAGCTGCCGAGCGCAAGCGAGGCTGCGTCAGGCGCGCTGCCGATTCAAGCTCGAGTCGCGGCCAACGCAGCCTCGCCGGGGCTCGGCAGCTGCTACGGGGTTTTACGCGGTGCTGGATAAGACGGTATCTACGCAGGGGGCTCGGCTCAAGATGTGTAGATACCTATGCCCCGATGAGGGAGTGTCAGTCACTTATTTTTTTACTGACCCGGCGCTATCGGGGGCAAGTCGAATCGTCGCACCGCCCCTCCCACATTTGGATCTCCATCCAGCAGGTAGGCCTCAGCCTGCTTTTGCTCTGGCTTTTGATCTTGATCCTAGGCGCCCCGTTAAACACGCTGGCCTTCGTTCGGGTACACCGAGCCTAAGCGAGGTGCCGAGTGTTGGGGCAAGAGCCCTTTTTTACTTTTGGGGCTCTCTTTTCCAAAAGTGACCCGCCGTAAGGGCGGAACCCATATCAGCCGTTACCGCAGCAATGGATATGTACTCGCTCAAATCCAACGACATGGCCGGCCCGAAGGCCGCCACAGTTTTGAACCCGCTCAGCCTCAGGCTTTCGCCGGGCCATTGCCGATCTGCCACACAAACGGCGGCTCGGTGCCATTGATCACCCAATCCCCCACGATCCGCGCCTTGTAGATCACCGGGTTGTGTGACGACACGGTCCGTGCATTGCGCCAATGGCGGTCGAGGGACTTGCCCTGGCGCACATCCGAGGCCCCCAGTGCGTTGAACAACTCACTGGTGGCGCGCTGGATCAGTTCCGACACCACCACCTGCGCCGTGGCTGACTCGATTTCGGCGGCCACGTTGGCTTCGCGCTCGACCCCCTCATCCCCACCGAAACGCGCCAGGTACGCCCGCTGTGCCGGTACCGCAGCCCTCAGCGCGCTGGCTTCGGCGGCGTAGACCAAGGCGGCGACTTCGCCCACCACCTGCTGGATTTGTGCATCCTGGCTGACGTGCTGGGCATTGCCATGGCTGTAGATGCGCTTGCGGCTGCGCACCTGGTGGGCCACATCGCGCAAGGCGGCACGGCCGATACCGGCGAGGCTGGCCAGCAGGACAAGTTGGTAGAACGCGGTCTGGTATTTGAAGCGGGTCGCAAAGTCGATGACGTTTTCCGCCTCCACCACCGCATCGGTAAAGCGCGAGGTGCCGCTGCCGGTCGTGCGCTGGCCAAAACCGTCCCAGTCATCGCTGTGTTCCACGCCGGGTTGGCGCGCGCGAGTGGCGGCGATCACATCGCCGCCGGTGTCGCTGCGCTGGGCGTACACGTCGATCCAGTCAGAGAAAATGCTGCCGGTGCTGTAGAACTTTTCACCGTTGAGTTTCCACTGATCGCCGTCCGGACTGACCTTGGTGACAACGTCGCCGATGGCCACGGCGCCGATTTCGGTCCAGGCGCAGCCGACGATATCGCCGTCGACAAAGCGCTTGAACCACAGGTCGCGGCCGGCACTGGGCGGCGCATTCAGGCGGTCTTCGGCAAAGGCGAAATGCCCGCGCAGGGCCTGGGGTACGTTGGAGTCGGCTTCGGCCAGTTCGATCAGCAGTTCGAACAGTTGCGGCAGCGAAGCACCGCCACCGCCATATTCCACCGGCACCCGCACCGCACCGAAACCGGCTTCCTTGAGCCACTGGATCGGCTCATGGGGCAGGGCGCGGGTTTGTTCGCGTTCCACCGCGCCATCGGCGATGCGCTGGAAAATCGGACGAAAGCGTGCTGCCAGCGTGGGGTAGTCGACGCCGACGGACAGCGGGTTGATAACGTGGTGTTCGGTCATGGGCAAGGCTCCGGGGCAGTGATCGGTGCAGGGAGTGATTGCACAGTCCGTGCCGGGTCCCAGGGCCAGTGTTTACGGGAGATGCATGCTGTTTACTGTTGCCCTGGCAACAGCAAATCGACAAACCGTCGCAATCCCTGACATTGGCATGCAATGCCTTGCGGCCCCGAATACGTGTCCCAACCCCTGCGGCGCGGGCGTTTGCGCCTGCCTGGCACGCTTGCTGCTCCACCCCTCGGTACATTCCTTAATGCGAGGTACCGTTCGATGAGTCAGCAAGCCGTGAAATTTGCCTATTGGGTGCCCAACGTCAGCGGTGGGCTGGTGGTCAGCAAGATCGAACAACGCACCCACTGGGGCATCGACTACAACCGTAAACTGGCGCAATTGGCCGAAGAGGCCGGCTTCGAATACGGCCTGACCCAGATCCGCTTCACCGCCGGCTATGGCGCGGAAAATCAGCATGAATCCGTGGCGTTCAGCCATGCATTGCTGGCCGCGACCACTAAGCTCAAAGTCATCGCGGCGATCCTGCCCGGCCCGTGGCAGCCGGCGCTGGCGGCCAAGCAACTGGCGACCATCGACCAGCTCACCAATGGCCGCATTGCGGTGAACATCGTCAGTGGCTGGTTCAAGGGGGAGTTCCAGGCCATCGGCGAACACTGGCTGGAGCACGACGAGCGCTATCGCCGTTCCGAGGAATTTATCCGCGCCCTCAAAGGCATCTGGACCCAGGATGACTTTACCTTCAAGGGCGACTTCTACCGGTTCAACAACTACACCCTCAAGCCCAAGCCGTTGGGCCAGCCGGAAGTGTTCCAAGGCGGCAGTTCGCGGGCCGCGCGGGACATGGCGGCGCGGGTGTCGGACTGGTATTTCACCAACGGCAACACCCCGGAAGGCATCAAGGCCCAGGTCGACGACATTCGCACCAAGGCCGCGGCGAACAACCATTCGGTCAAAGTCGGCGTGAATGCATTCATCATCGCCCGCGACACCGAGGAAGAGGCCCGCGCCGTGCTCGCGGAGATCATCGACAAGGCCGATCCGGACGCCGTGAATGCCTTTGGCGACGCGGCCAAGCAGGCCGGCAAGGCGTCACCCGAAGGCGAGGGCAACTGGGCCAAGTCCAGCTTTGAAGACCTGGTGCAGTACAACGATGGCTTCAAGACCAACCTGATCGGCACCCCGCAGCAAATTGCCGAGCGCATCGTTGCACTCAAGGCCGTAGGCGTAGACCTGGTGCTGGCGGGCTTCCTGCACTTCCAGGAAGAAGTGGAGTACTTCGGCAAGCGTGTATTACCGCTGGTGCGCGAGCTGGAAGCCAAGGCCGGGATCAAGCAGGTGGCCTGACCAAGGGTTTTTCCAGGCGCAGGGCCGGAGTGTGGTCTGGTGAGTGGCGCCGAGTAGCAGCTGCCGAGCGCAAGCGAGGCTGCGTCAGGCGCGCTGCCGATTCAGGATCGAGTCGCGGCCGACGCAGCCTCGCCGAGGCTCGGCAGCTGCTACGGATTTGCGAGGTGCTGGATAACACGGTATCTACGGTGGTGGTTGAGTCAGTGGGATGTTTGCAAGGTCAGCACTTCAAAGCCATCCGCCGTCACCGCCACCGTATGCTCCCATTGCGCCGACAGGCTGTTGTCCTTGGTCACTACCGTCCAGCCATCTTTCAGGCTGCGCACCTTGGAGCTGCCCTGGTTGAGCATCGGTTCGATGGTAAACACCATGCCTTCGCGCAGTTCCAGCCCGGTGCCGGGCCGCCCGAAGTGGAGGATTTGCGGCTCTTCATGCATCTGCTTGCCGATGCCGTGGCCGCAGTATTCACGCACTACGCTGTAGCCATTGGCCTGTGCATGGCTCTGGATCGCATGGCCGATGTCACCCAGGCGCGCGCCGGGCTTGACCTGGCGGATTCCGGTCCACATCGCCTCAAAGGTCATGTCCACCAGGCGCCGCGCCTTGGGGGCGACGTTGCCGATCATGTACATCTTGCTGGAATCGGCGATAAAGCCGCCTTTTTCCAGGGTGATGTCGATGTTGATGATGTCGCCGTCCTTGAGGATCTCCTTGGCGCTGGGCATGCCATGGCACACCACCTCGTTGATCGAGGTGTTGATGGAGAAGGGGTAGTCGTATTGTCCGAGGCTGGCGGGGCGGGCCTGCAGATCCTTACGGATATAGGCTTCGACGGCGCTGTCCAGCTCCAGGGTGGAGCGGCCGGCGGCGACAAAACCATCGAGCATGTCGAACACCTGGGCCAGCAGGCGCCCGGATTCGCGCATCACAGCCAGTTGGGCGGCGGTCTTGATCATCAGCTGCGCCCCCGGATCAGGTCGGGCTTGTCCAGCAACAGTTTGTTGATCAACTCGTGGTAGGGCAGGCTGGGGTTCAATTCGGCGAGCAGGCCGACCTTGATCCAGAATTCGGCCTGGGCGTTGATGGAGCGGTCCATGGCCGCGCTGGCCAGACGGAGTTGTTCGTGCAGTTGGTCGCTGATCTTGACGATGCCCATGGTGTTCACTGTGAAGGGGTGGATATACAAAGCGTATATGGTTCGTATATCAATCGTAAACCCCCGTGCGCTAAATGGCGCATGGCCATTGACTTGCCCGGTCGCCTCCGGTTAATTTCGTGACATGACATTTCAAACCTTGCACAGCCAGCCAAGCATTATTACCGCCATTCCTCATATGGCGGGATAGCACACGGCTGCACCCAAACCCGCCTTAGAGGCGGGTTTTGTTTTTCCGTCTCCAGGGCCCTTCAAAAACCAGGAGACACCTATGAGCACGTGCCCCGTCCCTCACACCGCTGATACGGCATTGCTTGAACACTATGTGAAAAAGATCCTCGCCGCCCCGGTCTATGACCTGGCAGTGCGTACGCCCCTGCAAGCCGCGCCGGCGTTGTCGGCATTGCTGGGCAACCAGGTGCTGCTCAAGCGCGAAGACCTGCAACCGACCTTTTCCTTCAAGATTCGCGGCGCCTACAACAAACTGGTGCAGCTTACGGCCGAGCAGAAAGCTCGTGGTGTGGTGACGGCATCGGCGGGTAACCATGCGCAAGGCGTGGCACTGGCGGCGAAGGAGTTGGGGATCCAGGCGCGGATCGTGATGCCGTGCAGCACGCCGGAACTGAAGGTGCTGGGCGTACGCTCCCGAGGCGCCGAAGCGGTGCTGCACGGCGAGAGCTTCCCGTTTGCCCTGGCCCATGCGCTGCAACTGGCCGAGACATCCGGGTGCACGTTCGTTTCGCCCTTCGATGACCCGGATGTGATCGCCGGCCAAGGCACAGTGGCCATGGAGATCCTGCGCCAGCAACAGGGGCCGTTGGACGCGATCTTCGTGCCGGTGGGCGGCGGTGGCCTGATCGCCGGCATTGCCGCCTACGTCAAATACCTGCGGCCCGAGGTGCGCATCATCGGTGTCGAACCCGAAGGCTCCAGTTGCCTGCTCGCCGCACTACGGGCCGGGGAGCGGGTGGTGTTGCCGAGTGTCGACGGGTTTGCCGACGGCACCGCGGTCGCGCAGATCGGCGCCTATGGCTTTGAGATCTGCCGCGATTGGGTCGACGAAGTCATCACCGTCAGCAATGACGAATTGTGCAGCGCCATCAAGCTGATCTACGACGATACCCGCTCCATCACCGAGCCGTCCGGTGCGTTGGCGGTGGCGGGCATTCGCGCCTACGTCGCCCGTCACGGTCTGCGTGGGCAAACCTTGGTGGCGGTCAATTCCGGAGCGAATATCAACTTTGATAGTTTGCGACATGTTGCTGAAAGAGTCGCGGCGCAAGGCGCCGTTTAATCCGAAGTCCACGGTTAAACGTTTAATCGAAGTGGTTCGGCGATGATGCGCACGGAGCCAAATCCAGTTGAACCAAGTGATACAAAACCCTATGTCGCTTATGAGGAAAAGTTACAACGGGATCGGATTTTGCCGAGTACGCTTTGTGATTGTAAGCGTCTTCCAGGGTTGGCAAGACGTAGCAGGCACGCGCCTGCAGACCTACAACAATCGATTGGCAAGTCTCAAAAAAGGAGAGGTTGGCCATGCTTTCGGAATTAGAACTTCGCAGCATTATCGAAGGAAGTTTCCTGCCCAAACGGTGCGAATGCACCAAAGCCGAAGATGCTTCGCTGACGATCAAGGTCTATGACGACCGCGACCGTGACCGGGTGGATTTGGAAGTCAAAGGTATAAACGCTGACAAACTCGACAGCAGTCGAGCTATTTGCAACCTGATTACCGGGTTGCGTGAAGACCTGAAACACACCCATGCACCTGCTCAGCAGAGAGCCGGAGCGCGGGGTTACTACTGATCGTTGGATATGAACGGTGGGCCTGGTAAATGCCAGGCCCAATGCGGTTCATGTTCGCCCATCAATTCTGGAAATCGCAGGCTTCGGACATTTTCCGGTAGCTCACGTCTTCCACTTTGCCCGCCTTGTCCAGGAACTTGATATCCGCCTTGATGACTTTGCAGTCGTTAGTGGGGGGTTCGTTCATGGCCAGGACCTTGGCAATGTTCATCGGCATGCCGTAATGATAAGGCACGGGTTTGGCCGCCTGTGTTTGATCGTCAGCCTGGGCCAGGCCCGACACTGCAGCCAGCGCCAGGGCGCCGCCGAGCATTAGGGTACGCAGTTTCATGGTGGTGCTCCGCAAGTGGGTACACCGTCACTCTCGACTTGCGGGATTAACCATCGATTAATGTTGCCCTGGCTGACAAAACCTTCATAAACGCGGGATTCAGCCCACTTGGTGGCGATAGGGCAGGTCCGGCCCGGTCTTGCCGCAGGTCAGGGCGGCGGCGCGGATGGCGAAGCCCAGCATGGCGTCGATCTGCGCGCGGGTGAGCTGTTGCAGGCCCGCCACCGAGTCCAGCTGTTGCTCGGTCAGCCAGGCAATCAACGCGGCCTGGAAGGTATCCCCGGCGCCGACGGTATCGGCCATCACCACCTTGAGTGCCGGAGCAGACCATGTGCCGTGCTGACGGCTGAACACACTGGCACCTTCGCCGCCACGGGTCAGGAACACCAGTTGGCAACGGTGTTGCAGCCAGCCCTGCAGCACGCTTTCCGGCGACTGGCCGGGGTAGAGCAGGTGCAGGTCTTCATCGCTGACCTTGATCAGGTCGGCATGCTTGACCAGTTCGGCGACGCGGTCACGCCACAGCTGGATGTTTGGCTGCGGGTTGAGGCGCACGTTGGGGTCGAGACTGATCAGGCGCTTGCCGCTTTCGCGCTTGACCAGCGCCAGCAGGGTGTCGCCAATCGGTTGCACCACCAGTGAGAACGAGCCGACATGCAGACCGCGCACCTCATCGCCGAGGACCGGCAAATGCGCGACTTCCAGCAGCCGGTCCGCACAGCCTTCACCGCGGAAGTTGTACTGCGGTGAGCCATCGGCGCCCACAGCGACCATCGACAGGGTGGTCGGCGCGGCGAATTCCACCAGGAACTGCTGGCTGACACCTTCATCTTTGAGCACCTGCAACAAGCGTCGGCCGAGGAAGTCGGTGGACAGGCCGCCGAACAACCCGGCCTCAATGCCCAGGCGGCGCAAACCCACCGCGACGTTGAACGGTGAGCCACCGGCAATCGCCTTGTAATTGACCTTGGAGGCCAGCCCGCTGGCATCTTCCTCGCTGAAAAAATCAAACAGCGCTTCACCACACACCAGATACATAGTCGTTCGCTCTTAAAGGGTTGCCACGTGCTGTTGATAGCGTTCGTAAGCCAGTTGATAGGCGCTGACACTGGCCGCCACCGGCAGGGTACGGCTGGCCGGGTCGACGCTCACGCATTTGTCGCACAGGCTGGCCAGGGATTCGCCGGACTGGCTCCACGCCGCCTGGATCGCCGCGCCCAGGGCGGCGGCTTCGCTTTGTTCGGTGCAGATCACTTCGGTGTTCATGATATCGGCGACCATCTGCCGCCATACCGGGCTTTTCGAGCCGCCGCCGATCAGGCGGATACTCTGGCTTTGCAGGCCGGTGTGGCGCAGCAGATCGAGGCCGTAGCGCAGGCCGAAGGTGGTGCCTTCGACCACCGCGCGGCACAGGTTGGCACGGGTCAGGTTGGTCATGGTCAGCCCATGCAGGCTACCGGTGGCGTGGGGCAGGGCAGGCACGCGTTCGCCGTTGAGGAACGGCAGCATGCTGACGCCATCGGCGCCAATCGGGGCTTGCTCGACCAGCGCGTTGAAGGCGTTGAGGTCCAGTTCGAACAACTCGCGAATCACCCCGGTGGCGTTGGTCAGGTTCATCGTGCAGATCAACGGCAACCAGCCGCCGCTGGATGAGCAGAAAGTGGCGACCGACGCCTGCGGGCTTACGTTGGGCTGGTCGGCAAAGGCATACACGGTGCCGGACGAGCCCAGGCTCATGGTGATCACGCCGGGGGCGATATTGCCGGTGCCGATGGCGCCCATCATGTTGTCGCCGCCGCCGCTGGACACGATGGCATTGGGGTTGATGCCCAGGCGCTCGGCGATGGCCGGCAGGATGCTGCCGACGGTTTGATCGGCTTCGATCAACGCCGGCAGCGCAGCTTCGAGGCGGCCGCTGGGGTCTAGGTGCTTGAGCAGCGCCACATCCCAGGCGCGGGTGCGCACGTTGAAGTAACCGGTGCCCGAGGCATCGCCGTATTCGGCGACCGCGCGGCCGGTGAGCCAGTAGTTGAGGTAGTCGTGGGGCAGCAGGACATGGGCGATGCGCGCGAAGATGTCCGGGTGCTGCTCGCGGGTCCACAGCAGCTTCGACACGGTGTAGCCCGGCGCAATCGCCACGCCCAGGCGTTCCAGCGAGCCACTCTCGCCGCCCAGGTAGGCCAGCAGGCGCTCGTTCTCCGGCGCGGTTTCGGTATCGCACCACAGCTTGGCCGGGCGCAGCACCTGGCCGCTGTCATCCAGCAACACCAGCCCATGCTGCTGGCCGGACACGCCGATGCCAAGGATGGCCTGGCCGTCCACGCCGGCCTGTTGCAAGGCGCGGTGGGTGGCTTCGGTAAAGGCATCCAGCCATTCCTGGGGGTGCTGCTCGCGACGGCCATTGGCGCCGCTGATCAGGGTGTGCGCGGCGGCGCCCAGGCCCAGCACCTTGCCGCTGGAGGTGTCGAGGACGATGGCCTTGGTGCCTTGGGTGCCACAGTCGATGCCGAGGAACAGGTTTTGCTGGGTCATGATGGTGTGCTCAGCGGTGTTATTTTTTTGGATTGGCAACCCGGTCCAGTGTGGGAGGGGGCTTGCCCCCGTTGGCAGTGCGTCAGTGAAGGGTATTTGACTGACACACCTTCATCGGGGGCAAGCCCCCTCCCACAGTTTTAAGCCGGTTTCTTCAGGAGGTTCTGTAGGGTAGTGGTGACGCCGTTATCCCGCAGGCTCCCATAGCACCGCTCGAACGCTGCCACAAACTCAGGCGAGTTGGGAATAGCCATCCCGAAAATCTCTTCCACCCCCAGCAACCGCTGGCTGATCAGTGCATCGTCACTCACCAGCCCCTGGCAGAACGCCGCGCGCGGATCCGGGATCTTGTAGCTCACCCCATTCTCATCCACGCCCTTCAAATACAGGGCCCACGCCGCGACGACCAGTGCCGCGCGCTCGGTCTCGCGGCCATCGGCAATCAGGCGATTGATGGTCGGCACGGTGAACTTGGGAAACTTCGACGAGCCATCCGAACACACCCGTTCCAACTGGTCGGCAATCGCCTGGTTGGAGAAGCGGTCCACCAGGGTCTGCTTGTAGTCGCTCAGGTTGATGCCCGGTACCGGCGCCAGGTGTGGGGTGACGTCGAGGTCCATGTAGGCGCGCATGTAGGCCACGAACAGCGGATCGTTCATGGTCTCGTGCACAAACCGATAGCCTTTGAGAAAGCCCAGGTACGTCAAGGCCAGGTGGCTGCCGTTGAGCAAGCCGATCTTCATTTCCTCATAGGGCGTCACGTCGTCGGTGAACTGCACGCCGACCTTTTCCCACGCCGGGCGGCCGTTGACGAATTTGTCTTCCAGCACCCACTGCACAAAGGGTTCGCAAACCACTGGCCAGGCATCGTCGATGCCGTGTTCGTCGTGCAGTTGCAGGCGGTGGGCGGTGCTGGTCATCGGTGTGATGCGGTCGACCATGGCGTTCGGGAAGCTCACATTGGCCTTGATCCAGTCATGCAGCTCGGCATTGTGCAGGGCGGCGAAGGCCAGCAGTGCCTTGCGCGTGACGGCGCCGTTGTGCGGCAGGTTATCGCAGGACATCACGGTAAACGCCGGGATGCCGGCCGCGCGGCGCTGGGTCAAGGCCGCACAGATAAAGCCGAACACGGTTTTCGGCGCGCTCGGGTGCGCCAGGTCATGCTGGATCTGCGGCAGGTGGGCCATGAACTCGCCGTTGCTGTCATCGATGCAGTAGCCGCCTTCGGTGATGGTCAGCGAGACGATGCGAATCTCGGGGCTGGCCAGTTTATCGATCAACGCCTGGGCGCTGTCTTCGGCCAACAGCATGTCGCTGATCGAGCCGATCACGCGCACTTCGGTGTCGTCGGTGTCGCCCAGCTCATAGAGGGTGAACAGGTAGTCCTGGCCGGCCAGGTCGTCGCGGGCCTTGCGGTCTTCGGCACGCAGGCCGACGCCGCAGATGCTCCAGTCCAGGCCCTCGCCGGTATTCATCAGCGCATCGGTGTAGTACGCCTGGTGCGCACGGTGGAAGCCGCCGACGCCGATATGGGCGATGCCCTGGGAGGTACTTGCAATGGCGTAGGCCGGCAGTTTGATTTCCGGCGCCAACTGGGTGAGGTTGTGTTTATTCAGTTTCATAACGTAATACTCGCGAAATCAGGCGGCAGCGCGCAGTGGGCGGGCCACGGCAACACCGTCGGTGTCGAACAGATGGCAGTGTGCCGGGTCCAGGTGCAGGTGCAGCGTCTCGCCATACTGGCTGGCCATGTCGCCGCGAATCCGCATGGTCAGCGGCTCGCCGTTCGAGGTGATGACATGGCAGAAAGTGTCGCTGCCCAGGCGCTCGCCGACGTCGGCGGTGACGGTCAGGGTGGTTTGCCCAGGCGATGCGATTTCCAGGTGCTCCGGACGAATGCCCAGGGTCACCGCGCTGCCCACGCTCAAGCTGGCGCCGCTCAACGGCAGGCTGATCAGGGTGCCGGCGTCCAGTTGTACCTCACAGCCCTGGCCTTCGACACGGGTGACCTTGCCCTTGAGGAAGCCCATTTTCGGTGTACCGAGAAAGCCCGCCACAAACAGGTTGGCCGGCTGGTGGTACAGCTCCAGCGGCGAGCCGACCTGTTCGATGCGGCCGCTGTTGAGCACCACTACCTTGTCGGCCAGGGTCATGGCTTCGACCTGGTCATGGGTCACGTAGATCATGGTTGCTTGCAGCTCTTTGTGCAGGCGCGCCAGTTCCAGGCGCATCTGTACGCGCAGGGCGGCGTCGAGGTTGGACAGCGGTTCGTCAAACAGGAAGATCTTCGGGTTGCGCACAATGGCGCGGCCAATCGCCACGCGCTGGCGCTGGCCACCGGAGAGTTGCTTGGGCTTGCGCTCCAGCAACGGCCCCAGTTCGAGGATGCGCGCCGCTTCGTTGACCTTGCTCTCCACCAGCTTCTTGTCGACGCCGGCCAGGTCCAGGGCAAACGACATGTTCTTGCGCACGCTCATGTGCGGGTACAGGGCGTAGGTCTGGAACACCATCGCCAGGTCGCGCTTGGCCGGGGTGACTTCGGTGATGTCGCGGCCATCCAGTTCGATGGTGCCTTCGCTCACTTCTTCGAGGCCGGCGATCAGGCGCAGCAGGGTGGATTTACCGCAGCCCGAGGGGCCGACGAAGACCACGAATTCCTTGTCGTTCACTTCCAGGTCGATGCCCTTGATGATCGAGAAACCTTCGAAGCCTTTTTGCAGATTCTTGATTTTCAGGTTGGCCATGGGATGGGCCTCCACTTTGAAATTTTTATTGAAAGGCCGTTATTTCACGGCGCCGAAGGACAAACCGCGCACCAGCTGTTTCTGGCTGATCCAGCCAAAGATCAGGATCGGCGCGCAGGCCAGGGTCGAGACGGCAGACAATTTGGCCCAGAACAAGCCTTCGGGGCTGGAGTAGGAGGCGATCAGCGCGGTCAAGGGCGCGGCGTTGGACGAGGTCAGGTTCAACGACCAGAAGGCCTCGTTCCAGCACAGGATCAGCGACAGCAGCACCGTGGAGGCCAGACCGCCCTTGGCGATCGGCAGCAGCACCCGGACCATTTCCTGCCACAGCGTGGCACCGTCCAGGCGCGCGGCCTCGAGGATGTCCTTGGGGATGTCCTTGAAGTAGGTGTAAACCATCCAGACCACGATCGGCAGGTTGATCAGGGTGTAGATGATGATCAGCGCGATGCGCGTGTCCAGCAGGCCAAAGCTCTTGGCCAGCAGGTAGATCGGCATCAGCACGCCCACCGGCGGCAGCATCTTGGTGGAGAGCATCCACAGCAACGTGCCCTTGGTGCGTTTGGTTTCATAGAACGCCATGGAGTAGGCCGCCGGCACCGAGATCAGCAGGCACAGGGCGGTGGCGCTGAATGAAATCAGCACCGAGTTCCACGCATAGCTGAAGTAGTTGCTGCGCTCGTTGATGTGCAGGTAGTTCTCCAGCGTCGGCGTGAAGATGAACTGCGGCGGCGTGGCGAACGCGTCGATTTCGGTCTTGAAGCTGGTCAGCACCATCCAGAAGATCGGGAAGAAGATCAGGATCGCAATGGCCCAGGCCAGGGTGCCGAGCAACAGGCTTTGCAGGCGGCGGGATTGTTGAAGCGTCATGGCGCGGCCCTCAAGGCTTGTCAGTCAGGTTTTTGCCGATCATCCGCACCAGGATGATCGCCGCGATATTGGCGATGACCACGGCAATCAAGCCGCCGGCTGAGGCCATGCCCACGTCGAACTGCACCAGCGCCTGGTTGTAGATCAGGTAGGCGAGGTTGGTCGACGCGTAGCCGGGGCCACCGTTGGTGGTGGTGAAGATTTCGGCGAACACCGAGAGCAGGAAGATCGTTTCGATCATCACCACCACGGCAATCGGGCGGGCCAGGTGGGGCAGGGTCAGGTGCCAGAAAATCGCGATGGCACCGGCACCGTCCAGGCGCGCGGCTTCCTTTTGTTCCTGGTCGAGGGACTGCATGGCGGTCATCAGCAGCAGGATCGCGAACGGCAGCCATTGCCACGACACAATGATGATGATCGACAGCAACGGATAGTGCGCCAGCCAGTCCACGGGCTCGGCGCCGAAGAACTTCCACACGGCCGCGAGAATCCCCGACACCGGGTGGAAAATCAGGTTCTTCCAGATCAGCGCACCGACGGTGGGCATGATGAAGAACGGCGAAATCAACAGCACCCGGACGATGCCACGCCCCAGGAACTCACTGGCCTCCAGCAGGGCACTGATCAACACGCCGAACACCACGCTGATCAGCAGCACACTGCCCACCAGCAACAAGGTATTGGTGGCGCCGGGCAGGAAGCCCGAGTCGGTGATGAAGTAGGTGAAGTTCTCCAGCCCCACGAATTGGTTCTCGCCGGGGTAGAGCAGGTTGTAGCGGATCAGCGAAAAGTACAGGGTCATGCCCAGCGGCACGATCATCCACAGCAGCAGCATGGCGACCGAAGGCGTGACGAGGAACCAGCCGGGGTTGGCCAGGCGGTTTTTGCGTGGTGTATTCATGATAATCAAGGCCATTGCGCAGCGAGGATCGGAGTGCGGTCAGTGTGGGAGGGGGCAAGCCCCTCCCACATTTGACTGTGGTGAGACCCGGGTTACTTGGGGTAACCCGCCCGCTTCATTTCACGCTCGGTGGTGGTCTGCGCGGCGGTCAGTGCAGCATCGACCGTTTGCTGGCCGGTCAGCGCCCCGGAGAAGAACTTGCCGACCTGGGTGCCAATTGCCTGGAACTCAGGAATGGTCACCAGTTGGATACCGATATACGGCACCGGCTTGAGGGTCGGTTTGGTCGGGTCGGCGACTTTCAGCGATTCCAGGGTCACCTTGGCGAACGGTGCAGCCTTCATGTACTCGTCGCTGTAGGTCGACTTGCGCGTACCTGGCGGGACGTTGGCTACGCCGTCGGTCTTGGCGACCAATGCGCCATATTCCTTGGAGGTGGCCCAACTGGTGAACACCTTGGCGGCGTCCTTGGCCTTGGAGCTGGTCGGGATCGCCAGGCTCCAGGAATACAGCCACGACGTGCCTTTGTCGGTTTTTTCGTGCGGGGCAAAGGTGAAACCGACATGGTCAGCCACTTTGCTTTGGGTCTTGTCGGTGACGAACGAGCCAGCGACGCTGGCATCCACCCAGATCGCGCACTTGCCACTGTTGAACAGCGCCAGGTTCTCGTTGAAACCGTTGCTGGAAGCACCCGGCGGGCCGGATTTCTTCATGTTGTCGACGTAGAAGTTCAGCGCGTCCTTCCACTCGGGGCCGTTGAATTCAGGCTGCCATTTTTCATCGAACCAGCGTGCGCCGTAGCCGTTGGCCAGGGTGGTGATCAGCGCCATGTTCTCGCCCCAGCCGGCTTTGCCACGCAGGCACAGGCCGTATTGCTCTTTGCTCTTGTCGGTGAGTTTGGCCGCGAATTCGCCGATCTGGCTCCAGGTCGGGTGCTCGGGCATGCTCAGCCCGGCGTTCTTGAACAGGTCGGTGCGGTAATAGGTGATCGAGCTTTCAGCGTAGAACGGCAGGGCGTACAGCGAGCCTTTGACGGACAGACCGTCACGCACGGAAGGGAATACATCATCGAGGTCGTAGGACGCCGGCAGGTCCTTCATCGGCTCCAGCCAACCCTTGGCGCCCCAGAGTGCAGCTTCGTACATGCCGATGGTCAACACATCGAACTGCCCGCCTTGGGTGGCGATGTCGGTGGTCAGGCGTTGGCGCAGCACGTTTTCTTCGAGCACCACCCAGTTCAGCTTGATCTCCGGATGCTCGGCCTCGAAGGTTTTCGAGAGCTTCTGCATGCGGATCATGTCGCTGTTGTTGACGGTGGCAATGGTCAGGGTTTGCGCGCCAAAGCTGACGGCGCTGAGGGTCATGCATGCAGTCATGCAAGAACAGGCAAGCAGGGTTTTTGCTGTGAACTTCATCGCGCACTCCATTTCCGCGCCCAGGGGGCTACAGAAGGACAGTTATTGTTGTTGTGTCTTCCTACGAGCAGTCAGGAAGAGTGTGCGTTGATTACAGCCTTCAAACGGGGCCGTGACAAATCCTTGGGAACACTTGGACTGATACTTTTTTGCACTCGATGATTTTTCCCACGCTCTGCGTGGGAAAGATCACCAAAAGCGCATGACGTGACGGTGTGAGCACCGTCGTCATGGCGTCAATCTGTATTCAGGAGACCACTTCGCCCAGTATTTCCATCCCCAGTGACTCGGGAGTGTCCGTCGCGGTGACGGGGCCCATGACTTCAATCTGATGGATTCGCAGAGACTGGCCATTATCTGTTTCGAAGTCTATCCAGAACTTTCCAGCGGCATCAGCTTTCGCATTTCTTACCCAATACGTACTCATTTGCGTGGTGACCATCTCGCTGGTGGAGTAATACGTTCCTCCAGAATGCGTGGCTTTTAGCGTGCTGCCAGGTGATCGGACACGACAATAGAGGATTACGGTCAGATTGCTGTGAGGGGGCAACGTCTCCGTGAACGCTCTGCTTGCCTTCTGGACAAACCAGGCTGTCCTTCCACTCACGTCGTCATCAATGATGGAGCCTCCCCCTGTCCAGCCATATTTATCTCCGTCATGACCAAATGCGACGCGATGGTTGATGATGAATCTGTGTTCACGTGCTTGTTCTGTGGTTTGGCTCATTTTTCGATCCTCGATTTAAATGAACACCACTCTCCAGGAATGATGTGCTCGCTCATTTAAGGAGGGGAAAATCCATGGCGATACTGTCAGAAATACCAGTTCCGACCGCCGGGCTTCACACCAGTGCTCGGTTGCACCGTCAGGTTCAAGCCAGGTTCTGTTCGGTCAGCCGCTGTACCGCCAGGCGCCGGTAGTGGGAAGGGGTCATGCCTTTAAGCTGCTGAAAGCGCCGGTTGAAGTTGGAGATATTGTTGAAACCCGACTCGAAGCACACATCCGTCACGGCCTTGTCGCCATCGGCCAGCAGTTCACAGGATTTGCTGATCCGCAGCCGATTGACGAACTCGATAAACGTGCGGCCGGTGGCCTGCTTGAATACCCGGGAAAAATACGTTGGCTTCATGCCCAGGTGTTCCGCCACTTCTTCCAACGGCAACTCCCGCGCGTAGTGGGCGAAGATGTAATCCACCGCGCGGTTGGTGCGGTCGATGCTGTGTTCATCGGCCAGTTGTGGCGTGGTCACGCCGGACAGCAGTTGGTAGTCCTCACAGGTACTCAATACTTCCAGCAAGATAAAGAAGTGACCCAGGCGCGCCATGCCCTGGGCGTCTTCGATGCGTTGCATCAGGGTCATGGCCTGGGCGATGGTCTTTTTGCAGCGGAACTCGATGCCGTACTGCGCCCGTTCCAGCAGCGGTGCCAGGCTCTTGAGTTCAGCGAAAATATGGCTGCCGCCGTCAAACAGCTCATCGGTGAAATTCACCAGCATGTCGCGCTTGGGCACCACTTCGTCTTCCTCCACCTGGCTGATCCAGTTGTGGGGGAGGTTGGGGCCGGTGAGGAACAGGCTTTCCGGGTAGAAATTACCGATGTAGTCGCCGATAAACACCTTGCCCGAGCTGGCGACGATCAGGTGCAGCTCGTATTCCTTGTGGAAATGCCAGCGCACCAGCGGGCAGGGGAAGCCATGCTGGCGATAGATGATGGACAGACCGTTGTGATCGTCCATCAGCTCGTAGGAAGGGTCGGTGATGCGCGTTGCTCGGGTCATGCTGCCGTCGCTTTATTATTGGTTGCCCGCCGAATAATGCCCCCTTGTGCGCGGCGCTGCCAGCCTCGGTGTTTATACGCTGCGGTTTTTCGCCTCGATCCACTGGGACATGTACTGCGTACTTTTATGCGCATGGTGGCGGAGCATGCTGCCGGTGAAGTTGCTGCGGCGATGGGCGGCGAGGTGGCTGCGGCAGTGTTGCAGGCACTCCAGCAACACGGGCCCGTGGATATTGCGGTCATAGCGACGCGCAATCAGTTGGCGCCCATCTTCCTGCGCCTGGGTCCAGCGTTCGCGATCCTGATAGAGCGTCACGGCCGCCGCGGCCAGGGTTTCGGCGCATTGCTCGATGGCGCCGGGCCATGGCCGCTCATCGCCCATGGCCTCCGCGCCGATGGGGGTGGTGATATTGGGGGTGCCGCACAGCATCCCATCCGCCAGCTTGCCCTTGATGCCCGCACCGAAGCGCAGCGGCGCCAGGCAGATACGCGCCGCCGTCATCACTTGCAGCGCGTCTTCGGCCCAGTTCATCACATGGAAACCCTGGGCAGGGTTGTGCAGGGCGGTGGCCTTGGGCGGGGTATAGGCGCCATAGATATGCAGCTGGGCGCCCGGTAATTGCCGGCGAATCAACGGCCAGAGGCTGTTCTTCATCCACAGCACGGCGTCCCAGTTCGGCGCGTGGCGGAAGTTGCCGATGCTGAGGAAGTGCGCACGCTCCTCGAACGGTACGAAGGCGTCGGTTGGCGGCGTCATCATCAACGGGCACCAGTGGAGCAGGGCGGCCGGCACCTTGAACTGTTCGGTGAGCAGGCGGATTTCCACGTCGGAGATCATCAAGCTGATGTCGCAGCGGTAAATCGCGGCGATTTCACGCTTGGCCAGGTCGGTGTCGGCCATCAGTTGGAATTCTTCCTCCAGGGCCGGGGCGAACAGCGCAGTGAAGTCGTCGCTGCCCGGATGGGCCTTGAGGTGCTCCTTGAGGCGCTGATGGCGGGCGTCGCGCAGGCTTTGCAGGTCGGAGGTTTCCAGGACGCGCAGGGCGTCGGGGCAGCACTTCTCCACGCGCCAGCCAAACTGTTCTTCCATCATGAAACGGTCGAACAGCACGATGTCCGGGGCCAGTTCGCGAATAAAATCGTCGAAACTGCTGTTATTGAGCTCAATCGCGCATTCGGCGATGCCCAGCGCAGGCAGGTCGGCCTTGTGCTCGCCCAGCGCTGCGGGGCTGCTGAAGGTAATGTCCCAATCTTGCGTAAGAAAAGTTTCCAGGATCTGCATCATATGCCCGCCCGCGGCCGAGGAACGGGGCTCCGGCCAGACATAACCAATGACCAGGACTTTGGTGGCGGGCTGATTCATCAACAACGGGTTCCTTGGAGGGCAGGCGCAAAGCGCGCAATTAAACCACAACCGCGTGGCATGACAATTTGTGTCTGGCGGTAGGTAGCCACGGCACTTTGTGGTTAACTTCGGCCTCTCGAATGCGTTTAACCAAAACCCAGCATAAGGATTCTGTTCATGGCTCAAGTCACCCTTCGTGGTAACCCTGTCCAGGTTGAAGGCGAATTGCCGCAAGTCGGCTCTGAAGCTGCAGACTTCACCCTGACCGCCGGCGATCTGTCGGATGCAACCCTGGCTACCTTTGCCGGCAAGCGCAAAGTGCTGAATATCTTCCCAAGCGTCGACACCCCGACCTGCGCGACGTCGGTACGCAAGTTCAACGCCCAGGCCAACGAGCTGAACAACACTGTCGTGTTGTGCATTTCCTCGGACCTGCCGTTTGCCCAAGCGCGCTTCTGCGGTTCTGAAGGCCTGGAAAACGTGAAGAGCCTGTCGGATTTTCGCAGCGCCGCGTTCTCCCAGGACTACGGCGTGGACATCGTTGATGGCCCGCTGCGCAGCCTGACCGCCCGCGCCGTCGTGGTACTGGATGAAAACAACAAAGTGCTGCACAGCGAACTGGTTCCGGAAATCGGCCAAGAGCCGAACTACGAAGCTGCCCTGGCAGTTTTGAAGTAACTGTTGCGGCGCATTACTGTCATTTGGCAGTAGCGCGCTTGATACATGATTGCGGCCTGGCCTAGTCCAGGCCGTTTTCATTTGCGCTTCAGATGCTTAGGGAAATATCCGACAGACTAAGCCGCAGAAGTTAAAAGTTGTAAGCCCAAGGTAAATAGCCGGTAAAGGCGCTTTTCTTAACGCGCTCCAGTGCTTATCTTTCAGCCTCCCGAAGAAGAAGCTCTCGCGCCCAATGGTTGATCACTCCATGCAATCCTCCCCCCGCAACTCCCGCCGCTGGCTGTTCGGCCTGCTCGTGCTGCTGGTTATCGCCGGCCTGTGCTGGAAATTCTGGCCAAGCGGCGCTGCCCACAAAGACGCGCCGGCCGGGCACACCGGCAAAACCGGCATGGCGCGCCCGGGCTTCGGCGGGTCCACCGGCCCGGTGCCGGTGCGCGTGGCACCGGCGGTGCAGGGGGAGTTCCCGGTGTACTACAAGGCCCTGGGCACGGTCACCGCGCTCAATACCATCAATGTGCGCAGCCGGGTGGGCGGCGAGCTGGTCAAGATCGCCTTTGAAGAAGGGCAGATGGTCAAGGCCGGTGACCTGCTGGCCGAGATCGACCCGCGCAGCTACCAGAACGCCTTGCTCCAGGCCCAGGGCACGTTGATGCAGAACCAGGCCCAGCTGAAAAACGCCCAGGTCGACGTTGAGCGTTATCGTGGCCTCTACGCCCAGGACAGTATCGCCAAGCAGACCCTGGACACCGCCGAAGCGCTGGTCTTGCAATACCAGGGCACAGTCAAGACCAACCAGGGCGCGGTGGACGACGCCAAGCTCAACCTCGAGTTCACCAAGATCCGCGCGCCTATCAGCGGTCGCGTCGGCTTGCGCCAGGTCGACGTGGGCAACCTGGTCGCCGCCAACGACACCACCTTCCTCGCGGTGATCACCCAGACCCAGCCGATCAGCGTGGCCTTCACCCTGCCGGAAAACACCCTCGAAACCGTGCTCGCGCGTTATCGCGCCGGCAACAAGCTGCCCGTGGAAGCCTGGGACCGTGGCGACGCGAAACAGCAGGCCACCGGCGTGCTGCAAAGCCTGGATAACCAGATCGACGTCACCACTGGCACCCTGAAATTCAAGGCACGTTTCGATAACAAGGACCAGGCGCTGTTCCCCAACCAGTTCGTCAACGTGCATTTGCTTGCCGACACCTTGCACAACGTGGTGCTGGCGCCGTCCGCCGCGATTCAGTTCGGCAACACCGGCACCTTTGTCTACAAGCTCGATGGCGACAAGAAGGTCAAGGTCCAGCCGCTGGTGGTGGGTGACACCGATGGCGAGAACACCGTGATCAAGGAAGGCCTGGTCGCCGGCGACCGCGTGGTATTGGAAGGCACTGACCGCCTGAAGGAAGGCAGCGAGATCGAAGTCGTCAACGACAGCAGTGAAGTCCCGACTACGCCAACTGAACACCTGCAGGGCAAGCCTGCGGCTAAAGGGGAGACCGGCGCCAACGCCGGCAAGGCGCAAAAGGTCGGTTCATGAACCTGTCGCGGCTGTTTATCCTTCGCCCGGTCGCCACCACGCTGAGCATGCTGGCCATTGTCCTGGCCGGCATCATCGCGTATCGCTTGCTGCCGGTATCGGCCTTGCCCCAGGTGGACTACCCGACGATTCGGGTCATGACCCTGTACCCCGGCGCCAGCCCTGACGTGATGACCAGCGCGGTCACCGCGCCGCTTGAACGCCAGTTCGGGCAAATGCCCGGCCTGACCCAGATGGCGTCCACCAGCTCCGGCGGCGCCTCGGTACTGACCCTGCGTTTCAACCTCGACATCAATATGGATGTCGCCGAGCAACAGGTGCAGGCCGCGATCAACGCCGCCACCAACCTGCTGCCCAAGGATTTGCCGGCGCCGCCGGTGTACAACAAGGTCAACCCGGCGGATACCCCGGTGCTGACCCTGGCCATTACCTCCAAGACCATGCTGCTGCCCAAGCTCAACGACCTGGTCGACACGCGCATGGCGCAGAAGATCGCGCAGATCAGCGGCGTCGGCATGGTCAGCATCGCCGGTGGCCAGCGCCAGGCCGTGCGCATCAAGGTCAACCCCGAAGCCCTGGCGGCCAACGGCTTGAACCTGTCCGACGTGCGCACCCTGATCGCCGCGTCCAACGTCAACCAGCCCAAGGGCAACTTCGACGGCCCCACGCGGGTGTCGATGCTCGATGCCAACGACCAGTTGGTGTCGCCCCAGCAATACGCCGAGCTGATCCTGGCCTACAACAATGGCGCGCCTTTGCGCCTTAAAGATGTGGCACAGATCGTCGATGGCGCCGAAAACGAGCGCCTTGCCGCCTGGGCCAATGAAAACCAGGCCGTGCTCCTTAATATCCAGCGCCAACCGGGCGCCAACGTGATCGAGGTGGTCGACCGCATCAAGGCGCTGCTGCCGAGCATCACCGACAACCTGCCGGCCGGCCTCGACGTGACGGTCCTCACCGACCGCACCCAGACCATCCGCGCCTCGGTCACCGATGTGCAGCATGAATTGCTGATCGCCATCGCCCTGGTGGTGATGGTGACGTTCCTGTTCCTGCGTCGGGTCAGCGCCACGATCATTCCGTCGATTGCCGTGCCGCTGTCTCTGGTGGGCACCTTTGGCGTGATGTACCTGGCCGGGTTCTCCATCAACAACCTGACGCTGATGGCCCTGACCATCGCCACGGGGTTTGTGGTGGACGATGCCATCGTGATGCTGGAGAACATCTCCCGTTATATCGAGGAAGGCGAGACGCCGTTGGCCGCAGCGCTCAAGGGCGCCAAGCAGATCGGCTTCACCCTGATTTCCCTGACGCTGTCGCTGATCGCGGTATTGATCCCGCTGCTGTTCATGGCCGATGTGGTCGGGCGGTTGTTCCGCGAATTTGCCATCACCCTGGCGGTGGCGATCCTGATTTCACTGGTGGTGTCCCTGACGCTCACGCCGATGATGTGCGCGCGTTTGCTCAAGCGCGAACCCAAGGAAGAAGAGCAGAGCCGTTTCTACAAGGCCAGCGGCGCCTGGATCGACTGGCTGATCGAAGCCTACGGGCGCAAGTTGCAGTGGGTGCTCAAGCACCAGCCGTTGACCCTGCTGGTGGCCATCGCCACCCTGGGCCTTACGGTGGTGCTGTACCTGGTGGTGCCCAAGGGCTTTTTCCCGGTGCAGGATACTGGGGTGATCCAGGGGATCTCCGAGGCGCCGCAGTCGATTTCGTTCGCCGCCATGAGCCAGCGCCAGCAGGAACTGGCGAAGATCATCCTGACCGACCCGGCGGTGGAAAGCCTGTCGTCCTACATCGGTGTGGATGGTGATAACGCCACCCTCAACAGTGGCCGTTTGCTGATCAACCTCAAGCCCCACGGCCAGCGCGACTTGAGCGCGGCCCAGGTGATCAATCGCCTGCAACCGCAGGTCGACAAGCTGGTGGGCATCCGCCTGTTCATGCAGCCGGTGCAGGACCTGACCATCGAAGACCGTGTCAGCCGCACCCAATACCAGTTCAGCATGTCCTCGCCGGATGCCGACCTGTTGGCCCTGTGGAGCGGCAAGCTGGTGCACACACTGAGCCAGATGCCGGAACTCACCGATGTCGCCAGCGACCTGCAGGACAAAGGCCTGCAGGTGTACCTGGTGATCGACCGCGATGCGGCCTCGCGCCTGGGCGTCAGTGTGTCGACCATCACCGATGCCCTGTATGACGCGTTTGGCCAGCGGCAGATTTCCACCATCTACACCCAGGCCAGCCAGTACCGCGTGGTCTTGCAGGCCCAGTCGGGAGAAACCCTGGGCCCGGCGGCGCTGAACCAGATCCATGTGAAAACCACTGACGGCGGGCAGGTGCGCTTGTCCAGCCTGGCCCATGTGGAACAGCGCCAGGCGCAGTTGGCGATTGCGCATATCGGCCAGTTCCCGGCGGTGATGATGTCGTTCAACCTGGCCCCTGGCGTTGCGCTTGGCAAAGGCGTGGAGCTGATCAACCAGGCGCAGAAGGACATTGGCATGCCGGTGGGCGTGCAGACCCAGTTCCAGGGCGCGGCGCAGGCGTTCGAAGCATCGCTGTCGAGCACCTTGCTGCTGATCCTGGCGGCGGTGGTCACCATGTACATCGTGCTGGGTGTGCTCTACGAGAGCTACATCCACCCGATTACCATTCTGTCGACCTTGCCGTCGGCAGCGGTAGGGGCCTTGCTGGCCTTGCTGCTCAGTGGCAACGACCTGGGCATGATCGCGATCATCGGCATCATCCTGCTGATCGGTATCGTGAAAAAGAACGCGATCATGATGATCGACTTCGCCCTCGACGCCGAGCGCAATCAGGGCCTGGACCCGCAGACTGCCATCTACCAGGCGGCGCTGTTGCGCTTCCGGCCGATCCTGATGACCACCCTGGCCGCGCTGTTCGGTGCAGTGCCGTTGATGCTGGCCACCGGCTCCGGCGCTGAATTGCGCCAGCCCCTGGGCCTGGTGATGGTCGGCGGCTTGCTGGTGAGCCAGGTGTTGACGCTGTTCACCACGCCGGTGATCTACCTGTACTTCGATCGCCTCGGCCGCCGCTGGCGCAAAGAGCCGCAAAGCCTGGAGCCGGTTGAGTCATGAACCTGTCCGGACCTTTCATCCGCCGGCCGGTAGCGACCATGCTGCTGAGCCTGGCGATCATGTTGCTGGGCGGTGTCAGCTTCAATCTGCTGCCAGTGTCGCCGCTGCCGCAGATCGACTTCCCGGTGATCGTGGTATCGGCCAGCTTGCCCGGCGCCAGCCCCGAGGTGATGGCGTCCACGGTGGCCACGCCGCTGGAGCGTTCCTTCGGCGCGATTGCCGGCATCACCACCATGAGCAGTTCGTCGAGCCAGGGCTCCACGCGGGTGATCCTGGCGTTCGACTCCGACCGTGATATCAACGGTGCCGCGCGGGAAGTGCAAGCAGCCATCAATGCCTCGCGCAACCTGCTGCCCAGCGGCATGCGCAGCATGCCCACTTACAAGAAGATCAACCCGTCCCAGGCGCCGATCATGGTGCTGTCGCTGACCTCGGACGTGTTGCAGAAGGGCCAGTTGTACGACCTTGCCTCGACTATCCTCTCCCAAAGCCTGTCCCAGGTACCGGGCGTGGGCGAGGTGCAGATCGGCGGCAGTTCCCTGCCGGCGGTGCGTATCGAGTTGGAGCCCAAGGCTCTCGACCAGTACGGCGTGGCCCTGGACGACGTGCGCAACACCATTGCCAATGCCAACCAGCGCCGGCCCAAAGGCTCGCTGGAAGACAGTGAGCGCAACTGGCAGATCCAGGCCAACGACCAGTTGGAAAAAGCCAAGGACTACGAACCGCTGCTGATTCGCTACCAGGATGGCGCTGCCCTGCGCCTGAAAGACGTGGCGAAGATCAGCGACGGCGTCGAAGACCGCTACAACAGTGGCTTCTTCAACAATGATTCGGCGGTGCTGCTGGTGATCAATCGCCAGTCCGGCGCCAACATCATCGAGACCGTGAGGCAGATCAAGGCACAATTGCCGGCGTTGCAGGCGGTGTTGCCGTCCAGCGTCAAGCTCAGCCTGGCCATGGACCGCTCGCCGGTAATCACCGCCACTTTGCACGAAGCCGAGATGACGTTGTTGATCGCGGTGGGGCTGGTGATCCTGGTGGTGTACCTGTTCCTGGGTAACTTCCGTGCCTCGCTGATCCCCACATTGGCCGTGCCGGTGTCGTTGGTGGGCACCTTCGCGGTCATGTACCTGTACGGTTTCTCGCTGAACAACTTTTCGTTGATGGCGCTGATCCTGGCCACCGGCCTGGTGGTGGACGACGCCATCGTGGTGCTGGAGAACATTTCCCGGCATGTCGACGAAGGCGTGCCGCCGATGAAGGCGGCTTACCTGGGGGCCGAGGAAGTCGGCTTTACCTTGCTCTCGATGAACGTGTCGCTGGTGGCGGTGTTCCTCTCCATCCTGTTCATGGGCGGGATCGTCACCAACCTGTTCCGTGAGTTTTCCATCACCTTGTCGGCGGCGATCATCGTGTCGCTGATCGTGTCGCTGACGTTGACGCCGATGCTCTGCGCCCGATGGCTCAAGCCCCACGTCAAAGGCCGGATGACCGGCCTGCAACGCTGGAGCCAGAAGATCAACGACCGCATGGTCGCCGGCTACGCCACCAGCCTGGATTGGGTGCTGCGCCACCGCCGCCTGACCTTGCTCAGCCTGTTGCTGACCATTGGCATGAATGTGGCGCTGTACGTAGTGGTACCGAAAACCTTTATGCCGCAACAGGACACCGGCCAATTGATCGGCTTTGTTCGCGGGGATGACGGCCTGTCGTTCAGCGTCATGCAGCCGAAGATGGAAATCTTCCGCAAGGCCGTGCTCAACGACCCGGCGGTGCTCAGCGTGGCCGGCTTTATCGGTGGCAACAACGGTACCAACAACGCGGTGATGCTGGTCCGCCTCAAGCCCATCAGTGAACGCAAGGTTTCCGCCCAGGCGGTGATCGAGCGCCTGCGCAAGGATGTACCGCTGGTGCCGGGCGGGCGCCTGTTCCTGATGGCTGACCAGGACCTGCAATTCGGCGGCAGTCGTGACCAGACCAGCGCGCAGTATTCCTACATCCTGCAAAGCGGTGACCTGGCCGCGCTCCGCCTGTGGTACCCGAAAGTCGTGGCTGCCTTGCGCGAGCTGCCGGAACTGACCGCCATCGACGCCCGCGAAGGCCGGGGCGCGGCCCAGGTCACGCTGATTGTCGACCGTGACCAGGCCAAGCGCCTGGGCATCGATATGGACATGGTCACTGCAGTACTCAACAACGCCTACAGCCAGCGGCAGATTTCCACCATCTACGACAGCCTCAACCAGTACCAGGTGGTGATGGAGGTCAACCCCAAATACGCCCAGGACCCCATCACCCTCAACCAGATGCAGGTGATCACTTCCGACGGCGCGCGGGTGCCGTTGTCGACCATTGCCCATTACGAGAACAGCCTGGAAGACGACCGTGTCAGCCATGAAGGCCAGTTCGCTTCGGAAAACATCGCGTTTGACATGGCGCCCGGGGTCACGGTGGAGCAGGGCACGGTCGCCATCGAGCGGGCGATTGCCAAGGTCGGCCTGCCGGAAGATGTGATCGCCAAGATGGCCGGCACCGCCGATGCCTTCGCGGCCACGCAGAAGGGCCAGCCGTTCATGATCCTCGGCGCGCTGGTGGCGGTGTACCTGGTGTTGGGCATTCTGTATGAGAGCTATATTCATCCGTTGACGATTCTTTCGACCCTGCCGTCGGCCGGTGTCGGCGCCATGCTCGCGATCTATTTGACGGGGGGCGAGTTCAGCCTGATCTCCTTGCTGGGGCTGTTCCTGCTGATCGGCGTGGTGAAGAAGAACGCGATCCTGATGATCGACCTGGCCCTGCAACTGGAACGCAACGCCGGCATGGCCCCGCTGGAATCGATTCGCAGCGCCTGCCTGTTGCGTCTGCGGCCGATCCTGATGACGACGCTGGCGGCGATCCTTGGCGCCTTGCCGTTGCTGCTCGGCGCCGGCGATGGCGCGGAAATGCGCCGTCCCCTGGGCCTGACCATCATTGGTGGCCTGATCTTCAGCCAGGTCCTGACCCTCTACACCACCCCGGTGGTTTACCTCTATCTCGACCGCGCGCGCCACCGCTTCAACGCCTGGCGCGGCGTGCGTACCGACGCTGCCCTGGACACTGCGCTATGACCGATTCAACCTTTGCCAAATTGGCCATGATCCGTGGTTCCCGTGTTGCGAGCCTGGTGCTTTGCGGCGCACTGCTCAGCGCCTGCGCCGTCGGGCCCGACTACCACCGCCCCGACGTCATCGAACCCGCGCAATTCAAGGAAGCCCAGGGCTGGCGCCAGGCCACCCCCAGCGACTCGCTGGCTCGTGGCGCCTGGTGGGAGTTGTACGGCGACCGCCAGCTCAATGACCTGGTGCTGCGCCTGAACAGCTCCAACCAGACCGTGGCCCAGGCCGAAGCGCGCTTTCGCCAGGCCCAGGCTCTGGTGCGCAGTTCGCGCGGGGCGTTTTACCCCACCGTCGACCTGAGCGCCGGGAAAACCCGCGCCAGCCAGGGTACCGGCAGCAGCAACGCGAGCCTCAGCAGTTCCAGCAGCGGGATCCGCGACACCCTCAATGCGCAGCTCGGCGTGAGTTGGGAGGCGGACATCTGGGGTAAGTTGCGCCGTGGCCTGGAGGCCAACGAGGCCAGCGCCGAAGCCAGCTCGGCGGACTTGGCCGCAATGCGCCTGAGCCAACAGTCGGAACTGGTGCAAAGCTACCTGCAACTGCGGGTCATGGACGAGCAGACCCGCTTACTGCAAGCGACCCTGGAGACCTACCAGCGCTCCCTGCAAATGACCGAGAACCAATACCGTGCCGGTGTCTCCGGCAAGGACGCGGTGGCCCAGGCGCAAACCCAGCTCAAGACCACCCAGGCCAGCCTGATCGACCTGATCTGGCAGCGCGCCCAGCTGGAAAACGCCATCGCCGTGTTGATCGGTGAAGCGCCGGCCAACTTCAACCTGGCGGTGAGCAAGGACATCCCGGCACTGCCGCAGATTCCGGTGAGCCTGCCGTCGCAACTGCTCGAGCGTCGCCCCGACATCGCTTCGGCCGAACGTTCGGTGATCGCCGCCAACGCCAATATCGGCGTGGCGAAGGCCGCCTACTACCCGGACCTGAGCCTGAGCCTCGCCGGCGGCTATTCCAGCAGCACCTATGCGGACTGGATCAGCTTGCCGAACCGCTTCTGGTCGGTAGGGCCGAAACTCGCCATGACCCTGTTCGACGGCGGCCAGCGCTCGGCGGAAGTCGACCGCACCGTGGCGTCCTACGACGAAACCGTGGCCAAGTACCGCCAGACTGTGCTCGACGGCTTCCGTGAAGTGGAAAACTACATGGTGCAGCTCAAGGTGCTGGAAGACGAGGCGGTGGTCAGCAATGAAGCGCTGGACGCGGCGCGTGAATCGCTGCGCCTGACTCAGAACCAGTACAAGGCCGGGCTCATTGCCTATCTGGACGTGGTCACCGTACAAGCGACCGCCCTGAGTAATGAGCGCACTGTGCTGACCTTGCTGCAAACGCGGTTGGTGGCCAGCGTGCAACTGATCGCCGCACTGGGCGGTGGCTGGGATGGGCAGACGCCGATTGCCGAGAAGGATTGATTACACGTCAAATGGGGGCCTTGACCTGGCTGAGGGCCCTGAGCTTGCGCCGACGCTTGACCCGCAACATGCCGGTGTAGCGGCGGTGGTTTTTTGAGTTGAGGACCAGGACATAGATCAAGGCCGAGATGAGCGTGGATAGGTTGAGCAGTGTAGGTGGGTGACTGGCGAGATAACCGGTCGCCAATAGAATATTCACGATTGCCACGAGCATGAGTACTCGGGGCGCATAACGAAACCCTTGGCATAGCATTATTTGCCCAACGTTAAAAACTAGGCAAAGCGTCATGCCGGTCGCAAAAGCATATTCATTGGGCAAGTGATGGATTTCTGCGTAGTACGCCAGGCTAAGTGACATGTTGGCGGCGATATTGTTGAGACTAAGCAATAGAGCACCGCCGAACGACGGCAAGAATCGATAGGCGTAACGGCGCCATATTCGATACTCGCGCAGACGCTCGGTGTAATCAGTCATGGCTGTCGAACTCCTCATACAGGGCAATAATCATGTGGCTGATATTCCCTGACAGCGCGCTGCCAGTAACCGAGAGGGTCGCTCCGATTTGATCTTTGATTTGAGTGAGGATGTCCTGGCGTAATTGTAGATTGCTATACCGTTTGGGTAACTCCCCGGCCAGCTGTTTCAGCCGGACGATTTCGAATGGATGGCGGGGATTTTTAAGCCGCAGGATTTCGTCCGTTAACGTTGCCCGTTCCTGACGGCTCATGGACCGCAGGATGTCCGTCATGTGGCGCCCCGTCGAACGCCGTATGGCCAACACTGATTTGACCGCAGCGAAGCTGCTGGAGCCTGCTCCCACAAGTGAGATGCCGTCTAAGGCAAGCGTCGTTGCCTGATACCACCTTAACGTGTCGTAGTGATCATTCAGGGCGGGATTGATTAGCTCGTTTCGGGTCCTCCATAAACTGTTCAAACACTGTGCCCCACTGGCCGCTGTCCCGACAAAAGCGATGTAGGTCAATACGAGGCTCGCACCTAGGGTAAATGGCGCTGCCGCAATACCCGTTTTCGCCACGATGTAGCTAATCACAGCTCCGCCGCAGGAAATTGCCATCCCCGATGCCTCCTTCCATAGCTGTGATTCACGCGGGGAATTTGCCGCCAGTTCTGCATATTCGTCGGCAGTCTTAATAGGCCCGGCCGCCTCGCGCAAAATCACCCGTTTGGGCTTGATACTGCACAGCGGCACAAACTCTCGTAACACTGTTACCTGATAGTCGCTGCCGATATGCACCACTCCAGCACCAACGATGCCGGGGTCGGCGTCGATGGTTCGATAGAGTTCGGGCAGGTCCAACAGACTCATGAGTCGTTGACGGGTGGTGGAGTGTGCATCCGGCACACCGCTACGCAGGAAATCGCTTGGCATCCTTTCACCGGTGAGTCGATAGAGGTGAAAGAGCCTGGGGAATAGTTCCCGGTTTTTATGTCAGGCCGTTCGCTATGTTTTGTAGGATCATGCCTGCCAGTTATCTGATGCTTTTGAGTCGGTGAATTGACGTCAAATTGTCACTAATGGCCCTCTGGCAATTAATCAACTGTCCAAGAATTATTCTCGCTACAATCGCCCGCTTTGCCAATTGGCACGGGCGTTTCGGGTCCGTTGCCCACGAGAAGTCCCATGCTTATCGGTAGCTATTCCCCCTCGCTGGTCGCGATCTCGCTGTTTGTCGCGATCCTCGCTTCCTACACCGCCCTGGACCTCACCGGCCGCATCGCGACCGCCAAGGGGCGCGCTGTGTATTTATGGATAGCCGGCGGGGCCATGGCGATGGGGGTAGGCGTCTGGTCAATGCACTTTATCGGCATGCTGGCGTTGCGCCTGCCGTTTGCCTTGGGCTTTGATATCGGTATCACCGCGCTCTCGTTGTTGATCGCGGTACTCTCCAGCGGCTTCGCGTTATGGCTGGTCAGCCAACGCCGTTTACCAGCCTGGCAACTGGCGTTTGGCGCGCTGGTCATGGGCAGCGGTATTGCCAGCATGCACTACACCGGCATGGCCGCGATGCGCATGACACCGGGCATCGACTATGAACCCACGCTATTTGGCCTGTCGTTGCTGATCGCGGTGGTGGCGTCCGGAGTCGCGCTGTTGATTGCGTTCAACCTGCGCCGCAACACGCCTTACGTACGCCTGGCCCGTGGTGGTGCGGCGGTGGTGATGGGCTTTGCAATCGTCGGCATGCATTACACCGGCATGGCGGCCGCACGCTTTGCCGATGAAAGCTACTGCGCCGCCGTGCTGGACGGCTTGAGCGGCAAGGGCCTGGATAACCTGGTACTGGTCACGACACTGGCGGTCCTGGCGATTGCATTGCTCACTTCGTTGCTTGACGCTCGCCTGGAAGCGCGCACCGCTGTGCTCGCCGACTCGCTGACCCTGGCCAACCAGGAACTGACCCACCTGGCCCTGCACGACATGCTCACCGGGCTGCCCAACCGCACGTTGCTGGCGGATCGCATTCAACAGGCCATCGAGGCGGTAAAAGAGCAGGGTGGTTGCTTTGCCCTGATGTTCATCGACCTGGACGGCTTCAAGCCGGTCAACGATGCCTTTGGCCATCACCTGGGCGACCAGTTATTGCGTGAAGTCGGCCTGCGCCTGCGCGAGGACTTGCGCAGTCACGACACCCTGGCGCGTATTGGTGGTGATGAGTTTGTATTGCTGGTGCAGTTGACGCAGCCCGATGATGCACTCGGCCTTGCCGAGCGCCAGGTGGTGCTGATCAACCGTGCGTTCCAGGTGGCCGAGCATGAGCTGAAGATTTCCGCCAGCGTCGGCATCGCGATGTTCCCGGGCAACGGGAGCGACCCCCAGGAACTGTTGATGAACGCCGACGCCGCCATGTACCACGCCAAGGGCATGGGCAAGAACGGCTACAGCTTCTTTGATGTGTCGATGAACACCAATGCGCGCAAGCAATTGCAGTTGTTGCAGGACCTGCGCAATGCCCTTGAGCAGGAGCAATTTCGTCTCTATTACCAGCCCAAGTTTGATGCGCTCACTGGCATCCCGGTAGGGGCCGAAGCGTTGGTGCGCTGGGAGCATCCGCAACAAGGCTTGTTGTTGCCGGCGACCTTTATCGAACTGGCGGAAAAAACCGGCTTGATCATTCCCATCGGTGAATGGGTGCTCAATGAAGCCTGTCGCCAAATGAGCGTGTGGTACGCCCAGGGTTATGAACACTGGCGCATCGCGGTGAATTTGTCGGCGTTGCAGTTCTGCCACGCCGGGCTGGTCAACAGCGTGGCCGGCGCACTTGCGCGGCACCGGTTGCCGGCCAACAGCCTGACCCTGGAGATTACCGAGACCACCGCGATGAGCGATGCGGATGCGAGCATGACGGTATTGCAGCAGCTGTCGGACATGGGGGTAGACCTGTCCATCGACGATTTCGGCACCGGCTATTCCAGCCTGATGTACCTCAAGCGCCTGCCGGCCAACGAGTTGAAGATCGACCGCGGTTTTGTGCGCGACCTGGAGCACGACAGCGACGACGCCGCCATCGTCTCGGCCATCGTGGCCCTCGGCCAGGCCCTGGGGCTGCGGATTGTCGCCGAAGGGGTAGAGACGGATGTGCAGCAGACCTTCCTCACGCGACTGGGCTGTAACGCCCTGCAGGGTTACCTGCTTGGCCACCCGCTGCCGGCTGACGGTTTCATGGCGGATATTCAACGTGTCGAAGACGCACTGATGCCTGACAAAAGCCGTGCGTGACGGTTAGTATTGGATCCAACTGTAAGCATCAGCATCACGTTGGATCAGGAGACCGCACGCATGGACAAAGTCGTAATCATCACCGGGGGCAGCCGTGGCATCGGCGCCGAGACGGCATTGCTGGCTGCCCGAGAGGGCTATCGCATCTGCATCAACTACCACTCCGATGAAAAAGCCGCCCACAGCGTGCTGGAACAGGTTCGCGCCCTCGGCGCCCAGGCGATTGCGGTGCGCGCTGATGTAAGCAGCGAAGATGAAGTGATCGCGCTGTTCCATCACGTCGACGCCGAACTGGGCCGCGTCACCGCATTGGTGAACAACGCCGGCACGGTGGCGCACAAGTCGCGGGTGGATGAGATGTCCGAGTTCCGCATCCTGAATATCCTCAAGACCAACGTGCTCGGCCCGATCCTGTGTGCCAAGCACGCGGTGCTGCGCATGTCGCCCAAGCATGGCGGGCAGGGCGGCAGTATCGTCAACGTGTCGTCGGTCGCATCGCGCCTGGGCTCGCCGGGTGAGTACGTCGACTATGCGGCGTCCAAGGGCGCGCTCGACACCTTCACCCTCGGCTTGTCCAAAGAAGTGGCGGGCGAGGGCATCCGCGTCAACGCGGTGCGCCCCGGCTACATCTTCACCGACTTCCATGCCCTGAGCGGCGACCCGGACCGGGTCAGCAAGCTGGAGTCCGGGATTCCCATGGCGCGTGGCGGTCGGCCGGATGAAGTGGCGGAAGCGATTATCTGGTTGTTGTCGGATAAGGCGTCGTATGCCACCGGCACGTTTTTGGATTTGGGCGGGGGCCGTTGAGGTCGCGTACCCTCAGGTCTGCAAATAATGCAGCGCGGAATATCCCTCGTAGGAGAACCTGTCGAGCAGGCTGGCTTCTGAATTGTCCTGGATTCTGTAGCCGTAATTGGAGAAACCATCGACTTTCCCATTGAGCCTGTCGCTGCCTTTCAAGGTGCTATCGTCCACGTTATCGATAAACCGCAGTACCTGGTCCAGATCATAAGCCGCGTCGGCCCTGGCCTCTGGGTCGGGGTTGGCTTCGGTCCAGTCACCGATTTGCTTTTTAAGGTTATCGCCGACCTGGTAGTGATCGTAGCCCTCCAGGAAATGACGCATCACCGCGCTTCCCTCGATGATCCTTTCTGCCGATCGATGATCGCCCGCGGGACGGCCCATGGGGCCCTGCCTCTCGCGTACGTCTTGGCGCTCATCCCTGCACATATAGTGGGATGGCACGAGGAGAGGGATTAGGTGGACAGGTGCATCGGCAGGAAGCGGGCAGGTCTTCATGGAAACTTCTCACAGTGTGTGTTGAGTCTTCTCTGTGGCTGCCCGTCTCAATACGTTCCCGCCTTCAATTCAAGATAACGTTAGAACGACCGCACAATCCGTCCCAACGTCTCCATCGCCTTCTCCGAGGCCTCGGTCCATGGGCTGCCGTAGTTCAGGCGAATACAGTTTCTGAAACGCCGAGTCGCCGAAAAGATCGGCCCCGGCGCAATGCTGATGCCTTGCGCCAGTGCCATCTGGAACAACTTCAACGAATCGGTTTGCTCGGGTAATTCCAGCCACAGGAAATACCCGCCGGCCGGCTGGCTGACCCGTGTCTGTGCCGGGAAGTAGCGGGCGATGGCGGCCAGCATGGCGCTTTGCTGTTCCTCCAGGGCATACCGCAGTTTGCGTAAATGCCGGTCATAGCCGCCGTGTTGCAGGTAGTCGGCAATCGCCGCCTGGGCCGGCATCGAGGGGCACAGCGAGGTCATCAGCTTCAAACGCTCGACTTTCTGCGCATAGCGCCCGGCCGCCACCCAGCCGACGCGATAGCCGGGGGCCAGGCTCTTGGCGAAGGACCCGCAGTGCATCACCAGGCCTTCGGTGTCGAAGGCCTTGGCCGGCTTGGGGGCCTGCTGCCCGTAGTACAACTCTGCGTACACATCGTCCTCGATCAACGGCACCTGATGGCTGCGCAGCAGTTCCACCAGCGCCTGTTTTTTCGCTTCCGGCAGCGTCGCGCCCATGGGATTCTGGAAGCTGGTCATGGTCCAGCAGGCCTTGATCGGGTAGCGCTCCAGGGTTTGCGCCAGGGCGTTGAGGTCGATGCCGTCGCGCGGGTGCACCGGGATTTCCACCGCCTTGAGCTTCAGGCGTTCCAGCACTTGCAGGCAGGCGTAAAACGCCGGGGCCTCGATGGCCACCAGGTCGCCCGGTTCGGTGACGGCTTGCAGGCACAGGTTCAACGCTTCCAGGGCGCCGTTGGTGATCAGCAACTCCTCCATGGGCAGCATCAGGCCGCCGACCATATAGCGCAGGGCAATCTGCCGGCGCAGTTGCGGGTTGCCCGGCGACATGTCGGTGACCACCATGCGCGGGTCCATCTCGCGGCTGGCACTGGCCAGGGAACGGGCCAGGCGTGGCAGCGGGAACAGCATGGGGCTGGGGAAGGCCGAGCCGAAAGGTACGGTGTTGGGGTCTTTGATCGAATCGAGCACCGAGAACACCAATTCGCTGACATCGACTTCGGTGGACTCATGCACTTGCTCGCTCACCACCGGCTCGGAAAACGGGCTGGGCGCATGGGCGTTGACGAAGTAGCCGGAACGCGGCCGTGCACGGATCAACCCGCGCCGCTCCAACAGGTAGTAGGCCTGGAACACTGTGGACGGGCTGACGCCATACGTCTGGCTGGCATAGCGCACCGAGGGGACCCGCTGGCCGGGGCCCAGGACGCCGGAGCGGATCAGTTCGGCGATGTCGTCGGCGAATTTTTCGTAGCGTTTCATGTTGGCCTTAAACAAGTGTTTTAGATGAGCGGCGCCACGAATCGGCTATCGGCAACGCTGTAAATGCTCGGTGCATCCACATCCGTCACCTTGAACCGTATGGTCTGCGAACTGCTCGCCGGTTTATCCGCCAGCAACGCCACCGACACCGGCATGTCGACGATTTCCCCCGGCGCCAGGCTGATCTCGGTCTTGCCCTGCAGTTGAAAACCCTCGGCATCCAGCAGCTCCACCCGGTAATCCTGGCGTTGCTGGGTCTTGTTGATGACCTTGAGGCTGTAGATGTTTTCGATCAGGCCCTGGGCGTTCTCGCGGAACATGCCGCGGTCCTTGGTCACATCCAGCGACACCAGCGGCCGCTCCACCAGTGCCACCACCAACGCGGCAATCATCACCAGCAGCACGGCACTGTAGCCGATCAGGCGTGGCCTGAGCAGGTGAGCCTTGCCGCCTTGCAATTGATGCTCGGAGGTATAGCTCACCAGGCCACGGGCATAGCCCATCTTGTCCATGATCGAATCACAGGCGTCGATGCACGCCGCACAGCCGATGCACTCCATTTGCAGGCCGTCGCGGATGTCGATGCCGGTGGGGCAGACCTGCACGCACAGCTGGCAGTCAATACAGTCGCCCAGGCCGACATCGGCCGGCTTGACCTCGCGTTTGCGCGGGCCACGGTTTTCGCCGCGCGCTGTATCGTAGGAAATGGTCAGGGTGTCTTTATCGAACATCACACTCTGGAACCGCGCATACGGGCACATGTGCATGCACACCGCTTCACGCAGCCAACCGGCGTTGATGTAGGTGGCGCCGGTAAAAAACAGCACCCAGAACAGGCTCACGCCGCCCATCTGCCAGGTCAGCAGTTCGGCGGCCAATGGACGAATCGGCGTGAAGTAGCCGACGAACGTCAGCCCTGTCAGCACACTGATGCCCAGCCACAAGGTGTGTTTGGCCGAGCGCCGCGCGAGTTTGTCCAGGCTCCAGGGGGGCCGCTTGCAGCTTGATACGTTGGTTGCGCTCGCCCTCGGTGATCTTTTCGCACCACATGAACAGCCAGGTAAACGAACTTTGCGGGCAAGTGTATCCGCACCACACACGGCCGGCGAACACCGTGATCGCAAACAGGCCGAAGGCGCAGATGATCAGCAGCGCCGACAACAGGATGAAATCCTGGGGCCAGAAAGTCGCGCCAAAAATATGGAATTTGCTTTCGGCCAAGTCCCACAGCACGGCTTGCCGTCCGCCCCAGTTCAGCCACACGGTGCCGAAAAATGCCAGGAACAGAAAGCCCGCACCGGCCACGCGCAAGGTGCGGAACAGGCCGGTGAAACTGCGGGTATGGATCAGGTTGTCGCTGGATTTGGCCTTCACCTTCTTTGGGTGTATAGGCTCAAAGGTTTCCACGGTTGGGATTCGTTCGCTCATGGTCGTTCGCTCATCAGCCTCCATCAGGCCGATGAACTATGCGCGTGGGTCTGTTTGCATAACAGGCTCAGGTATGGCGATAAAAAGCGGATCAGATGAAGGTTGTCGATCTGCCTGCGTCAATGTGCTGCACCCCATGGCGTGTGGGGTACAGGCAGATCCGGCGGGTGCTGATACAGATCAATTAAATCAGCGAACCAGGTTCGTCGGCCTTTACATGTTGGCGCCCATCATGGGCACCCGCCACCGTCAGGGCGTCGGCCTCGGCTTCGGTGATATAGATTCGCTCGGCCGCCAGTTCCACGTAAGACATGGATTTATCGGTGTCGGTCACGATATTGACCCGGGTCGCCGGCACACTCTGTTCCTGGCCGTTCTCATCGAGCATGAAGTAGCACAACTGGTTTTCGATACGTATGGTCATGTCGATCTCCTTTTCATGGGCTATGTAGGGTTAGGGTTCAGCGATGTAGGCGGGTTCAAGGCAACTGACTGGCGGTCGCGGCTGTCCATCCTTTATCAACAAAGACAAAGGACAGTGTTCATGGACGCTTGGTGGCATGAAGTGTGGCAAACCCTGCAGGCCGAATTCGCCGATATCGGCGACGCCAGGCAGCTCACTCAGATGACTGTGCGCCTGGTGATTGCCGCGATCCTGGGCGGCATTCTCGGGTTCGAACGCGAGAGCAAGGGTAAGGCCGCCGGGGTGCGCACCCACATGCTGGTGGCCTTGGGAGCGGCGCTGTTTGTGATGGTGCCGCAGATGTCCGGCAATCAGGCGGATGCCATGAGCCGTGTGGTGCAGGGGGTGATTGCCGGGATCGGGTTCCTGGGGGCCGGCACCATCATCAAGGGCAAGGATGATGAAGAAGGGCATGTCAAAGGCCTGACCACGGCGGCCGGTTTGTGGATGACCGCTGCGATTGGGGTCTCGGCCGGGTTGGGTCGGGAATCGACAGCGGTGCTGAGTACCTTGCTTGCGTTGGCGGTGTTCAGTGTGATGCCAAAAATCGTCAAGCGGTTCGAGAAGGACTGACGATCACCGGTGGCATGGTCGTCGGCGGTTCTTCCACCGGCGGCGGCTCATTTTCAGGCGGTTCCTTTTCGGGAATCGGTGTCGGCTCAGTGGGTGGCAGCGTTGGTGTGTCGATATTCGGGTCCGGGGCTTCAGCCGGGATCGGGATATTCATCGGTGTGGCCTCCTTTGTGCTTTGCTCTACCGGTGGACATCCGCCGATGCGAATTGATTCCCCGCCCAATGGCGGCATATCCACCTGAACTTTTAACCTCGGCGCAAGCTCGGACCTATAGCGGCCCTGCTCAGGGGAGAGCGCTGCCGTATCAGAATTTGGATCAAGCAAAGAGCGTCCACAGGGCGTAAGGGGAAGATGCTCGATGACTGCTGAAACACTGGCTACAGAAGATTCCATATTGCCGCTGTCCCAGGCGCTGTTGCTGCCCAGGATCGCAATCGAAAGCACCTCACCCGTGATCGACGGCGGCGAATTTGCCGTCAAGGCCGTGGTTGGCCAGCGGGTCAATGTCACCAGTAAGGTATTCGCCGACGGCCACGACAAGCTCGCCGTCCTGATCCGCTGGCGCTCGATGCATGAAGAAAGCTGGCACAGCGTGATCATGAATGACGTGGGCAACAATGGCTGGGAAGGCGCGTTTACCGTCACCGTGCAAGGCCCTCACGAATACTGCATCGAAGCCTGGATCGATACCTTCGCCAGCTTCTGCTACGAATTGCGCAAAAAGCATGAGGCCGGTGTGCCGGTCAGCCTGGAGTTGCAGGAAGGCCGCAGCCTGGTGCTGCAGGCCGCCGAACGCAGTGACAACGAATTGCGCGACCGCCTGATGTTGCTGCACCACGAGCTCTCCGGCCTGCTGGAAACCGAGCAGGTCGCGCTGTTTCTGCACGAAGACAGTGCACACTTGATGACCCAGGCCGACCACCGCGCCTACTTGAGCATCAGCACCGTCTATCCGCTGGATGTGGAGCGCGAAGCGGCGCAGTTTGCCAGCTGGTACGAGCTGTTTCCCCGCTCGATTACCGATGATCCTGCACGCCACGGTACGTTCAACGATGTGCACTCACGCCTGTCGATGATCCATGACATGGGTTTCGACGTGCTGTACTTCCCGCCGATCCACCCGATCGGGCGCAGCCACCGCAAGGGCAAGAATAATTCCCTCACCGCCGGCCCCGATGATCCGGGCAGCCCGTATGCCATCGGCAGCGAGGAGGGCGGTCACGAGGCGATCCACCCGCAGTTGGGCAGCCGCGATGAATTCCGGCGCCTGGTCAAGGCCGCCGCCGAGCATGGCCTGGAGATCGCGCTGGATTTCGCCATCCAGTGCTCCCAGGACCATCCATGGCTCAAACAACATCCGGGCTGGTTCAACTGGCGCCCGGACGGCACGATCAAATACGCCGAGAACCCACCGAAGAAGTACCAGGACATTGTCAACGTCGACTTCTATGCGGCGGAGGCGATCCCGGGCCTGTGGACCGAGCTGCGCGACATCGTGGTGGGCTGGGTGGAAGAGGGCGTGAAGACCTTTCGCGTCGACAACCCCCATACCAAGCCGCTGCCGTTCTGGCAGTGGCTGATCGCCGATGTGCGGGCAAGGCATCCCGAGGTGATCTTCCTCGCCGAGGCGTTCACCACCCCGGCGATGATGGCGCGCCTGGGCAAGGTCGGTTACTCCCAGAGCTATACCTATTTCACCTGGCGCAACACCAAGGCCGAGTTGGGTGAATACCTGGCGCAATTGAACGAGTCGCCGTGGCGCGAATGCTACCGGCCGAACTTCTTCGTCAATACGCCGGACATCAACCCAGGCTTCCTGCACGAGTCCGGGCGCCCAGGCTTCCTGATCCGCGCCGCGTTGGCCACCATGGGCTCTGGCCTGTGGGGCATGTATTCGGGTTTTGAACTTTGCGAAGCGGCGCCGGTGCCCGGCAAAGAGGAATACCTGGACTCGGAGAAATACGAGATCCGCCCTCGGGATTTCACCGCGCCCGGCAACATCATCGCCGAGATCGCCCAACTCAACCGGATCCGCCGTCAAAACCCGGCGTTGCAGACGCACCTGGGCCTGAAGCTCTACAACGCCTGGAACGACAACATCCTGTACTTCGGCAAACGCAGCGAGGATGGCAGCAACTTCATCCTGGTGGCGGTCAACCTCGACCCATTCAATGCCCAGGAAGCCCACTTCGAGTTGCCATTGTGGGAGCTGGGCCTGCCGGACGATGCGCAAACCCAGGGCGAAGACCTGATGAACGGCCACCGCTGGACTTGGTACGGCAAGACCCAGTGGACGCGGCTGGAGCCGCAGATGCCGTTCGGGATCTGGCGCATCACTGTTTCCTAAGTCTTGCGCAGATCAACTGTGGGAGGGGGCTTGCCCCCGATAGCGATGTTTCAGCCATCGAGTATCCAACTGAACGACCGCTATCGGGGGCAAGCCCCCTCCCACATTGACCGAGTTCAGTTTGCAAGAATTTGAGTATTTCAGGAGTTTCCAATGGCGAAGAAACCCAAGGCTGCCACCTTCATCAAAGACCCGCTCTGGTACAAGGACGCGGTGATCTACCAGGTTCATGTCAAATCCTATTTCGACTCCAATAACGACGGTATCGGTGACTTTCCCGGCCTGATCGCCAAGCTCGATTACATCGCCGACCTGGGCGTCAACACCATCTGGCTGCTGCCGTTCTACCCCTCGCCACGCCGTGATGACGGCTATGACATCGCCGAATACCGTGGCGTGCACAGCGACTACGGAACCATGGCCGATGCCAGGCGCTTTATCGCCGAAGCCCACAAGCGCGGGCTGCGCGTGATCACCGAGCTGGTGATCAACCATACCTCCGACCAGCACCCCTGGTTCCAGCGCGCGCGCAAGGCCAAGCCGGGTTCGGCGGCGCGGGACTTTTACGTGTGGTCCGATGACGACCAGAAATACGACGGCACGCGGATTATTTTCCTCGACACCGAAAAGTCCAACTGGACCTGGGACCCGGTCGCCGGCCAGTACTTCTGGCACCGTTTCTATTCCCACCAGCCGGACCTCAACTTCGACAATCCGCAGGTGATGAAAGCCGTGCTGTCGGTAATGCGCTACTGGCTGGACATGGGCATCGACGGCCTGCGCCTGGACGCCATCCCGTACCTGATCGAACGCGATGGCACCAACAATGAAAACCTGCCGGAAACCCACGACGTTCTCAAACAGATTCGCGCCGAGATCGATGCCCATTACCCCGACCGCATGCTGTTGGCCGAAGCCAACCAGTGGCCGGAAGACACCCAGCTGTATTTCGGTGACCGCAAGGGCGATGACGGCGACGAATGCCACATGGCGTTCCACTTCCCGCTGATGCCGCGCATGTACATGGCGCTGGCCCAGGAAGATCGCTTCCCCATCACCGATATTCTGCGCCAGACCCCGGAAATTCCCGCCAACTGCCAGTGGGCGATCTTCCTGCGCAACCACGATGAGCTGACGCTGGAAATGGTCACCGACAAAGAGCGCGACTACCTGTGGAACTACTACGCGGCTGACCGCCGCGCGCGCATCAACCTCGGCATTCGTCGGCGCCTGGCGCCGCTGATGGAGCGTGACCGCCGCCGTGTCGAGCTGCTCAACAGCCTGCTGCTGTCGATGCCCGGCACGCCGACCCTGTATTACGGCGATGAAATCGGCATGGGCGACAACATCTACCTCGGCGACCGTGATGGGGTGCGCACGCCGATGCAATGGTCCATCGACCGCAACGGCGGTTTCTCGCGTGCCGACCCGGCCAGCCTGGTGCTGCCACCGATCATGGACCCGCAATACGGCTACCTGTCGGTCAACGTCGAAACCCAGGCCCAGGACCCGCACTCGCTGCTGAACTGGACGCGCCGCATGCTGGCTGTGCGCAAGCAGTCCAAGGCGTTTGGGCGTGGCAGCCTGAAGATGCTCTCGCCGAGCAACCGCCGCATCCTGGCGTATACCCGTGAGTTCACCGGCGAAGACGGGCGCACCGAAATCATCCTGTGCGTGGCCAACGTCTCGCGCAGTGCCCAGGCTGCCGAACTGGACCTGTCGGCCTTTGCCGGCATGGTCCCGGTCGAGATGCTCGGCGGTAATGCGTTCCCGCCCATCGGCCAGCTGAATTTCCTGCTGACCCTGGCGCCGTATGGCTTCTATTGGTTCGTGCTGGCGGCGGAAAACCAGATGCCCAGCTGGCATGTGGAACCGGCGCAAAGCATGCCGGACTTCACCACCCTGGTCCTGAAAAAACGCATGGAAGAGCTGCTCGACGAGCCGTGCCGCACCACCCTTCAACACACCTCGCTGCCGGCGTGGCTGCCGAAGCGCCGCTGGTTCGCCGGTAAGGACACGGCGATCGACAGCGTGCACATCGCCTATGGCGTGCGGTTTGGCGACGCCGAGCATCCGGTGCTGCTCAGCGAAATTGACGTGAGCAGCGGCGGCCAGGTCAGTCGCTATCAGCTGCCGTTCGGCTTCCTCGGCGAAGACCAGTTCACCAGCGCCTTGCCACAGCAGTTGGCCCTGGCCCGCGTCCGGCGGGTGCGTCAGGTGGGGTTGGTGACGGATGCCTTCAGCCTGGAGCACTTTGTCCGCGCGGTGATCCAAGGCTTGCAGGCCGGCACGGTATTGAATACCAGCGAAGGCGATCTGCGCTTTGAGGCCACGCCTCACCTGGCCAAGCTGCAACTGACCGACGAGTCCCAGGTGCGCTATTTGTCGGCCGAGCAGTCCAACAGCTCGGTGGTGGTCGGCGAGAGCCTGGTGCTCAAGCTGATCCGCAAAGTCAGTGCAGGGGTGCACCCGGAACTGGAGATGAGCGCCTACCTGACGGCCGCGGGTTACCCGAATATCTCGCCGCTGATGGGCTCGATGATTCGCCATGATGGGGCAGGCCAGGACAACCTGTTGATGATTGCCCAAGGCTATTTGAGCAACCAGGGCGATGCATGGGCCTGGACCCAGAACAACCTGGAGCGCGCCATTCGCGACGAGCTGGCCGAAGCCATCTCTGAACAGGAACAGCATTACAACGCACTGGGCGAGCTGGCGGACTTCGCCGGGCTGCTCGGCCGGCGCCTGGGTGAGATGCACGGGGTGCTGGGGGCCAAAACCACCCACAACGACTTCAAGCCCGAGCTCACCACCGCCAAGGACACCCAAGCCTGGGCCAAGGACGTCGGGGCGCAGATTCAGCGCGCCCTGCAATTGCTCAAGCTGCATCAAAGCCAATTGAACCCTGCCGATCAGGCGCTGGTCAGTGAATTGCTGGCCCAGGAAAAAGCCATCGCCACTTATGTACAAAGTCTGGCGAAGGCCACGCTGGGCGGCCTGCGCATTCGGGTCCACGGTGACTTGCACCTGGGCCAGGTGCTGGTGGTGAAGGGCGATGCCTACTTGATCGACTTTGAAGGCGAACCGGCGCGGCCGTTGCATGAACGACGCGGCAAGCACAGCCCGTATAAAGATGTGAGTGGCGTGCTGCGTTCCTTTGATTACGCGGCGGCCATGGCCTTGAACGTACAAGGAGTGGATCACTCGCCCGAAGCGGACCAGGCGCGCAGACGCGTGACGGATCGCTACCTGAAAGAGGCCCGCCAGGCATTTATCCAGGCTTATCAGGCCGCTGCGTCTACACTGGCGCATGACTGGCAGGATGCCAAGGGCCAGGACGCCGCGCTGACGTTGTTCAGCCTGGAGAAGGCCGCGTATGAAGTGGCGTATGAAGCGGAAAACCGTCCGACCTGGTTGCCGGTGCCTCTACAGGGCTTGCACGGGTTGTTGAGCGGGATTAAACCTAAATCGAACACTGCACGCGGTGGGGAGACGTCATGAGCTTTACGAATAAAGAACCGCTGCAACCGAAGTTGACAGCCATGCCGGCGTCCAAGGACGTCGAAGCGCTGGTGCGCGCCGAGCACCACGACCCGTTTTCCATTCTCGGGCCACACGATGACGAGCAGGGCGGGCAATTTATCCGCGCGTTCCTACCGGAAGCCTTGAGCGTCCAGGTGCTGAGCCGCGATGGCGGCGAACAGATCGGCAGCCTGGATGCGACCCAAGTGCCGGGTCTGTTCGTCGGGCAGTTCAACACCCGCCAGGCGTACGAGCTGAAAATCCAGTGGGCCGGCGGTGAGCAGATCACCGAAGACCCTTACAGCTTCCAGCAATTGTTGCTGGGTGAGATGGACCTGTATCTGTTTGCCGAAGGCAATCACCGCGACCTCAGCAGTTGCCTGGGGGCCCAGGTGACCAGTGTCGATGGCGTAGACGGCGTGCGTTTTGCCGTTTGGGCGCCGAATGCGCGGCGGGTCTCTGTTGTGGGGGACTTCAATATCTGGGACGGCCGCCGCCACCCGATGCGCCTGCGGCATCCGTCGGGCGTGTGGGAAATCTTCATTCCGCGCCTGCAACCTGGCGCCGCCTACAAGTACGAAATTCTCGGCGCCAATGGCATTCTGCCTCTCAAGGCCGACCCCATGGCACTGGCGACCCAGCTGCCACCCGACACCGCCTCGAAAGTCGCCGCGCCGTTGCAGGTGGACTGGCAGGACCATGAGTGGATGCAATCGCGGGTCGAGCGGCAGAAGACCACGGCGCCTTTGTCGATCTACGAGCTGCATGTGGGCTCCTGGCAGTGCGAGCTGGACGAGGCGGGCGAAGTGGCGCGCCAATACAACTGGCGCGAGCTGGCGCAGCGGTTGGTGCCGTATGTGCAGCAACTGGGCTTCACCCACGTTGAACTGATGCCGATCATGGAACACCCGTTCGGCGGTTCGTGGGGTTACCAGGCGCTGTCGCAATTCGCCCCGACTGCGCGCTTTGGCTCGCCGGAGGATTTCGCCTATTTCATCAACGCGCTCCATCAGGCCAACATCGGCGTGATCCTCGACTGGGTGCCGGCGCATTTCCCCACCGATACCCACGGCCTGGCGCAATTCGACGGCACTGCGTTGTACGAATATGCCAACCCGCTGGAAGGCTTCCACCAGGATTGGGACACGCTGATCTACAACCTGGGCCGCACTGAGGTCCATGGCTTCATGCTGGCCTCGGCGCTGCATTGGCTCAAACACTTCCACATTGACGGCCTGCGCGTGGATGCCGTGGCGTCGATGCTGTACCGCGACTACTCGCGCAAGGCCGGCGAATGGGTGCCGAACCGCCATGGCGGTCGCGAGAACCTGGAAGCCATCGACTTCCTGCGCCACTTGAATGACGTGGTGGCGCTGGAAGCCCCCGGCGCGCTGGTGATCGCCGAAGAGTCCACCGCCTGGCCCGGCGTCAGCCAGCCCACCCAACAGGGCGGCCTGGGCTTCAACTACAAATGGAACATGGGCTGGATGCACGATTCGCTGCATTACATCCAGCAAGACCCGGTCTACCGCGCCCATCACCATAACGAGCTGAGCTTCGGCCTCGTGTATGCGTGGTCCGAGCGTTTCATCCTGCCGATTTCCCACGATGAAGTGGTGCACGGCAAGCACTCGCTGATCGACAAGATGCCCGGCGACCGCTGGCAGAAATTCGCCAACCTGCGCGCCTACCTGGCGTTCATGTGGATGCATCCGGGTAAGAAACTGCTGTTCATGGGTTGTGAATTCGGCCAGTGGCGCGAGTGGAATCACGACCAGCAGTTGGACTGGTACTTGCTGCAGTACGCCGAGCACAAAGGCGTGCAAAAGCTGGTCGGCGACTTGAACCGCCTGTACCGCGAGGAGCCGGCCCTGCACGAGCAGGACGATGCGCCCCAGGGCTTCCAATGGCTGATTGGCGATGACGCGATCAACAGCGTCTACGCCTGGCTACGCTGGAGCAAGGATGGCAAGCCGGTGCTGGTGGTGGCCAACTTTACCCCGGTGCCCCGTGAGGCCTACAAAGTTGGCGTACCGTTCGGCGGGCGTTGGAGCGAGGTGATCAACAGCGACGCAGACACCTACGCGGGTTCCAATTACGGCAATGGCGGTGGCGTGTTCACCGAGGATGAGCCACGCCACGGGCAACCGGTGTCGCTGTCGTTGAATCTGCCGCCGCTGGGGGTGCTGATTTTGCGGCCCGAAGCGGGTTAAAGGCTCTACCCTGCTGGATTCAGTTGTCCACGCTAGTGGCAGGGTGCCACAATGGCGCCTTTGTCATGGCAGTCGAATCAGGCGAACTTCATGAATGGCCTTGAGCGTGAGCAGGACCAGGATTGCTTTATAGAGGCGCAGGTGCGAACCGACCGTTTGCACCAGTTGTTTCGCCAGTCATTTACGGCCATTTTCGGCAGCTACATGGCGGCGGCCATGCTCTGCTGGCTGTGCTGGGAGCGCTTCGACCACACGTTCATGCTGGTGTGGCTGCTGCTGCTGGGCGCGTCGTCGCTGCTGCGGGTCAAGATGTTCCTGGACTGGTTCCGCTGCCCCAACAGCGAACGTACGCCGGACCGCTGGGAGCGCCGTTACTGGATCACGCTGGTGCTGTCCGCGACCATTTGGGGCGCAGGGGCATTCGCGCTGATGCCCACGGATGATCGGTTATCCCAGGCGCTGGTCATGCTGTTCACCGTGGGGATGTCGGTCAGCGCCGTGTCGTGTTATTCGGCCTATCGCTACATGACCCTGGTGTCCATCGGCCTGGTGCTGCTGCCGTGCACCCTGTGGCTGCTGTTCCAGCCGACATCCATGCAGGTGGGCATCGCTATCGCGGTCCTGGTGTTTTCCACGTTTGTGGTCAGTGCCACGCGCAAGTTGTCCGATGCTTTGGAAAAAGCCTTTCGCCTTACCCGGCAAATGGAACGTGCCCACAACATCTCGACCCGTGCCGCACAGACCGATGAGCTGACCGGCCTGATGAACCGCCGGGCGTTTTTCGAACATGCCCAATTGCTGTACGCGCAATGCCGTCACAACCAGCAGCCGCTGTGTGCGCTGATGATGGACATGGACCACTTCAAGCAAATCAATGACACCTACGGGCATCAGGCTGGCGATCAGGTATTGCGCCAGATTGGCGGGGTGATCAGTGCGTCGTTCCGCAAGGCCGATGTCTATGGTCGCTTGGGCGGCGAAGAGTTTGCCGTGTTGTTGCCCAATACCTCGTTGGAAACCGCTCGGGATATTGCCGAGGGTCTGATCAAGACTATATCCGACTTGGCCGCCGAGCCGGTCAAGGGGCTTTCAGCCAGCCTTGGGCTGGCGTTTACCCAGGCCGTGGATGAGGACTTGCACGGCCTGATGAACAGCGCGGACAAAGCGCTCTACCGGGCCAAGGCGCTGGGCCGCAACCAGGTGGCCGTGGCGCAGGAGTAGGGCGCTGCTCAATCCTTGAGCATGGCCTTGATCAATACCCGCGAAACCTGCTCGGCAGAGTAAGGCTTGGGCAGGAACTCGAAACCCTCATAGCCGCTGTCTGCCAGCTCTTCGCTGTAGCCCGAGGTCAACACCACGGGCAGGTCCGGCCGGCGCTGGCGCAGCAGCTTGGCCATGGCGACACCGGTGATGCCGGGCATGACCACGTCCGAGAAAATCACATCGAAGGCCATCCCATCATTGCCCACGAGGATCAGGGCTTGTTCGGCATCGGTCGCCCAGGTGGCCTGGTAACCCAGGTCTTGAAGAATCTGGCTGGCAAACCGCCCGACTTCCAGGTTGTCCTCCACGATCAGCACTCGGCACTGCGTGGTGTCGTGGGACGATGCCGGCGTTTCCTGAGGGCTGTGTTGCAGCAATGCCTCGGCTTCGACCTGGGGCAGATACAAGGTGAACACGCTGCCTTCACCGGGCGTGCTGGCCACATCGATATTGCCCCCGGACTGCTTCACAAACCCGAAGACTTGCGACAGGCCCAGGCCGGTGCCTTTACCCACCGCCTTGGTCGTAAAGAACGGTTCGAAAATGCGTTCGACGGTCTCGGCGGGAATACCGGGGCCGGTATCGGCGAGCGCAATGGCGATATACGCTTTGTGTGACCCGGCGTCGCCGCGGATGTGCGGTAACGGCTGCTCGCCGGTGACCCGCAGGGTCAGGGTGCCCTGGCCCTCCATCGCGTCCCGTGCATTGAGGGCGATGTTGATCAGTGCGGTCTCGAACTGGCTGGCATCGATACGCGCGAAACAGGCTCGCTGCGGCATCTCGACATGCACACGAATACGCGCACCGGTCACGCTCTCGAGCATCTCGCCGATGTTCTGCACCCGCTGGCCCACGTCGAAGACTTCCGGGTTAAGCGGCTGGCGACGAGCAAAGGCGAGCAACTGGCTGGTCAGCTTGCTGGCCCGCTCTACCGTATCTGCCACGGCGCCCATGTAGCGCTGGCGGCGGTCTTCCGACAGGCCTGGCTGACGCAAAAAGTCCACTGACGAGCGAATGATCGTCAGCAGGTTGTTGAAGTCATGGGCCACGCCACCGGTCAATTGGCCGATGGCCTCGAGTTTCTGCGACTGGCGCAGTGCGGCTTCGGCCTGGGCCAGCGCCAGGGTGCGCTCTTCGACGCGTTGTTCCAGGGTGGTGTTCAGCTCGGCATACGCCGCCATGCCTTCACGTACGTCGGCATCGGCGCGCACGCGTTCGATATGGGCCCAGGAACGCTCGGTGACTTCCCGCAGCAAGGCCAGGTCGTACGGTGACCAGGGGCGCGCGGTTTTGTCGTGGACGGCCATCAGGGCGGTCAGGCGCCCGTTCTTGATCAGCGGCATGCAGATCGTGGCGGTCACCCCCAGGGCCTGGAAGCTGGCGGACTCTTCGGGCGGCAGTTCGCGCAGATTGTCCTGGATCACCAGCGGCTCGCCGGCCCGCAGGCATTTGACGGCCTTCTCGCCGAACGCCGCCAGGCTGTAGCGGCCAATGATGCTGGGTGAACCGGGGGCGGTCCAATTGTCGCGAATGGTAAAGCCGTCTTCATCGGCGTCCATGTCGGCGTAGGCGCAATTGCTCACCTGCAGGTGTTCGGCCAGCAGTTGGGTGGTGCTGGTCATGATGGCTTCGGCATCGGCGGCGTTGACCACTGCGTTGCCGATGGTGTCCAGTACCGCCAGGCGTCGGGCGAGGAACACCGTCGCGGTGGTTTCAGTGACGGTGTCGAGCATACCGACCACCTTGCCTTTGGGGTCGCGAATCGGGCTGTAGCAGAAGGTGAAGTACGCCTGTTCCCGCGCCTGGCCGCGTTCAATCACCAGGGGGAAGTTTTCGATATAGGTGGCGTGCCCTTGGAACGCCGCGTCGGCGATGGGGCTGACCTCGTCCCACACCTCGCTCCATATCTCGCTGAAGGGACGTCCGAGGGGATAGGGCTTATTGCCCAGGATCGGAATAAACGCGTCGTTGTAGAGGGTGATCAACTGCGGCCCCCAGACAATAGCCTGGGGAAAGCTTGAGGCAAAGCACAGCGCGACCGTGGTCTTCAAAACGTCCGGCCACTGCTCCAGCGGGCCGAGAGGTGTATCGGCCCAGTGATGCTGGCGCACCCGCTCGGCCATTTCGCTGCTGCTTTGCAGCCAATTCATCATTGAGGGAGCACCTTGTTTTCCAGAGTCACAGCGGGCATTCCAGTGTGTGGCGCAGAGCTACAGACCCGGTTGAACGCTGCCAGTTCAGCGTAATTATCGGTTAGATGGCAATTTGATGCTTCATTTGTTTGAGCCGGTAGAATTCAGTGCAATTGGGCGGTGGCCCTATCCCTATTGCGTGCCGAATAAACCGGTCCAGTAAATGCCCGCATCGCTCTTCGGGTCCATGGCATAAGCTGCGCCCAATTCGCGAAATTGCGGGTTCATCAGGTTGGCGCAATGACCTGGACTGGCGAGCCAGCCGTCGACCACCTTGCGTGGGGTGTCCAGGCCGGCGGCGATGTTTTCGCCGATGTTCTTCGCGATATACCCGGCCAGTTCGGCGCGGTCGCCAGGCGTGCGGCCGTCGTGGTCCAGATGGTCGAAGAAATTGCCGTTGGCCATGTTGCGTGTGTGGCTGTTGGCGGCCCCGGCCAGCTCCTCGTTCCACGACAATGGCGTGGTCGCGGTAAACGCCTGCGTGCCGCATTGGCGCGGTTGTGTGCGGGCGGCATTGATCAGGTCCAGCAGTTTCCTGCCTTCGGTTTGCCAATCGCCCAGGCCGCTGGACAGCAACGGGCGGGCCAGCACGATGCGCCAGTCCTGGCCGTTGTTGCTCACGCCGATGTCGACGAATTGCGGGTCCAGCACCACCCGACAGAAACTCTCGCGCACGGCTTTCATGGCCGCCTGGGCGTCCTTGGGACCGGACAGGCTGATGGCCTGCACGTTGACCATCGGGTATGCCGCCCGGGCCAGCGCCTGCTGCAGATCGCCGACGTTATTGGCTGGCAGCACCAGCCGGGTGTCGCTGGACAACGGTGGCAGTTCCTGGGAACCCTGGTCGCCGCAGCGCTGCAGCTGGCTGCGGTACTCATTGATCTGCTGCACCAACTGACTTTCTTCATTCGCCATCGCGCTGGCGCAGAACACCGTACTGGCGGCCAGCGTCGTAAGACCCATCATCAATGACAGAACGCGCATGGACGTTACCCTTGAGCTTGAAAGTGCCCATGATGCGCGATGTAACCCCGTCTGGCGCAACGCCTTTTTTGTTTTTTTGCCTCAACGGGTATTCTGCGGGGTATTCACGGCGCGGATGCGGCCCGTTGCCATCGCGGTGGCCAGCAGAATCAAGCCCACGGCGACGGCGAACGTCGCATGCAGGCCGCTGGCCACGGATTGCGCGGTGGCGTGGGTGCCATCCGGGGTTACCCAGGCGAACACAGCCCCGAGGGCCGAGGTACCGAAGATCAGCCCGATAGTCCGTGACAGGTTGAGCAAGCCTGCGACCGAGCCTCGGCGCGCACTGTCTACATCGCACATCACCGCAGTGTTGTTGGCGGCCTGGAACAGGCTATAGCCCGCCGTCAGAATCACCAGCCCCCCAAGGTAGGCGATCAATCCCGAGGCCAACGACAATAACAAGGCGCCGCAAAGCAGGATGCCCAACCCGGCGAACGTCATGGGGCGCCAGCCCTGGTGGTCGGTGAGGCGACCCGCCGGTACACCGCTGAGCGCCGCGACACAAGGCCCGACGGCCATGGCCAGGCCCATCCATTGCGGGTCAAGCCCCAGCCCCTGGGACAGGTAGAACGGGCCGACCACAAAGGTCGCCATGATCACCGCCGCCACCAAGGCACTCATCGCCAGACCCGTGCGCAATGGTGCTTCCTTCAAGGGCAACCAGAAGCTGGAAGGTAACCCCACGTGGCGCCGACCAACCGGCAAATAGCGCCACGCGAGGCCGGCGGTGAGTAACCCCAGGGGCATGCCCACCAGAAACAGTGCGCGCCAGCCCCACACACTGAGCAAGAAACCTCCCGCGCTGGGCCCCATGGCGGTGCCGACGGCTGACATCGTGCCCAGCAGGCCCATCACCCGGCCAGTGCGCTCCTTGGGCACCGTGTCGCCGACCGTCCCCAGCGCCATTGCCATCATGCTCGCCGCGCCCAAGCCCTGCAGGAGGCGTGCGGCAATCAGCCAGCCCAGCGAGGGCGCGCCCGCACACAACCCACTGCCCAGCGCAAACAACAGCAGCCCGCCGAGCAACAGCCGGCGACGGCCCAGGCGATCACCCATTCGGCCAGCCATGACAAGCACTGCCGTGATCGCCATCAGGTAAGCGAGCACCACCCACTGCACTGCATGAAACGACGCATCGAACGCCTGTACCAGGCTGGGCAGGCCGACATTGGCGATGCTGGTGCCGAGGGAGGCGAGCAACATGGACAGGGACAGGCTGGCAAGGCCGCCGCGTGAAGAGGTGTGCATGGATAATTCCTTGGGTGAAGGCAACTGTCACAAATCTACGACGTCGCCTAACATGGCGGAAGACGCAGGGTTTGCAGTTAATACCTGCGTCAAACGCCTGATAAGGAGCGCCGATGCCCGATCTCAATTTGCTGATCACCCTGGATGTCTTGCTGGCCGAAGGCAGTGTCGCCCGCGCGGCGAAACGCTTGCAGTTGAGCCCCTCGGCCATGAGCCGTGCGCTGGCGCGCCTGCGTGAAACCACCGGCGATCCGCTGTTGGTGCGCGCGGGGCGCGGGCTGGTGCCGACGCCGCGCGCGCTGGCGTTGCGTGAGCAGGTCAGCCGCCTGGTGCAGGATGCCCACGCGGTGCTGCGCCCGGCCCAATCCCTGGACCTGGCCCAGGTGGCGCGCACCTTCACCTTGCGCACCAGCGAAGAATTCGTGGAGAACTTCGGCCCCGCGTTGCTGGCGCGCATCGCACGCGAGGCGCCCGGCATACGCCTGCGTTTCGTGAGCAGAACCGACAAGGACAGCACGCTGCTGCGCGAGGGTAGCGTCGACCTGGAGACCGGCGTGGTGGATCCCACCGCCAGCCCCGAAGTGCTGACCCAGGCGCTGTTCCGCGACCGCCTGGTGGGCGTGGTACGCAGCGGCCATCCGCTCAGCCAGGGCGAGGTGAGTGCCCAGCGTTTCGCCGAAGGTCGGCATGTCTACGTGTCCCGCCGTGGGCGGGCGCGCGGCCAGGTCGACGATGCCTTGCAGGCGTTGGGCCTCACCCGGCAGATCAGCACCATCGTCGCCGGGTTCGCCACGGCCATTGCCCTGGCCCGCGACACCGACCTGATCGCCAGCGTGCCCGAACGCTATACCGCCCACCAGCGCGAAGGCCTGCATAGCTTCGCGTTGCCGCTGACACTGCCACCCTTCACCGTGGCGATGCTCTGGCATCCGCGTCTGGATGCCGACCTGGCTCACCGCTGGTTGCGCGGATGCTTGCGTGAGGTGTGCGGGCAATGAGCGGCCTGCAACAGGTACAATCGCCGCTGTCTTGACGCGAAACCCCAGGAATCTGCATGTTCAGCCTTACCCGCTACACCACACCGTGCCCCGAGCCCATCAATGCGCAGATCCTGCAGATGGTGGTGGATAACCTCACCGACATCAGCAGCGTCGCGCTGCCGCCGAGCAACGTGCTCTACAACATCTACCAATACGCCATCGGCTTTGAGGTGCACCTGTACCTGGAGGCAGTGGGCGGGTCGAAGGGGATTGCCGTTGAGCTGATCGTGGCGATGGTTGAGGAACAGGTGATTGGCTTTTGCCTGTACCTGCCGGTGAAAGATGATCCTGAAGCCTGTGGCATCGCCTTTATGGCGGTGCAGGCGGGTTTCCGACGCCAGGGCGTGGCGCGCGGGATGATAGCGGACGTGCTGGCGCGCTATCCCCATGCCGAGTTGGCGTGTGCCGTGGAGAAGGTGCCGGCCTTTGAGGCCATGGGCTTTCAAGTGCGTGGTGCGCGGGGCACCCAAGTGCTGATGAATACGCGCGACTACGGCACCGACGGCTTGATGGGGGTGTTGGACGTGGCGCCGATCTACAGCTCGCTGGAGGTACGGCAGATCCATACCTACCTGCTGCAAAAACACGGCAAGCGGGCGATGGTGGATGCCGAGAAACAGCGCGATCGGCACCTGGATCACCTGGCGCGCAAGGTCCAGTTGTTTGTGGCAGGGCGTTAGCCTGCGTGCCTGCACTTGTGCCGAGTTGGCTTGTTGTGGCGAGCGGGCTTGCCCCGCGTTGGAGTGCGCAGCGCTCCCGTTTTTTTTGGGGCCGCTACGCAGCCCAACGCGGGGCAAGCCCGCTCGCCACAGAAGCGTCTTCAGTCTTCAGCGCCGTGCGCGGTTGATCATTGCCAGGATGGTTGCCAATAGTTCCTCTTGCGCCTCTTCACGGCTGATTTCGCCACTGGCCGCAGCATGGGACAACGCTTCCGCCGCCCCCAGCATAGCCCGTAATCCTGCCTGTGATACCTGGCCAAAGGGCGCCAGCGCGGCGCGGCATTTGTCGAGAAAGATCGCCTCGTATTTACGCTTGAGCGCTTCCAGCTCCGGCGAGCTGCTCAGTGCCGCAATCACCCCCGGAATTTCCCGGCCCTGCAATAACACACAATCGACATAACACGAGGCAATCACCCCGGCGCGTTCTTCCAAGGTCGCGCTGCTGGCGTCGAGGGCCTCGGCAAACACCTGGGTCTGGCGCCCGTCGAAGTCTTCATACAGCGCGGCGAGCAGCCCGGCGCGGGTGACGAAATGGTCGTAGACCACCGGCTTGGTGACGCCTGCCAGTTCCGCCAGGCGGCCCAGGGTCAGGGCTTCGGTGCCTTCCTCGCGCACCAGCTGCCAGGCCACCTCCAATAATTGGCGCAGACGATCTTCACGGGACAGGCGACGGCGTGGGGCAGGGGATTCGGGGCTTGACATGCTTATATACCAAAAGTAACTTATCGGCAGTAACTTACTAAAAGTAGCTTAAACCGAAAGGGAGTCAAAGTCATGCACGCACTCATCGTCGTTGCCCATCACGACCCACTGTCCCTTACTCACGCCGTGGCCGCGCAGGTGGCTGCCGGGCTGACTGCCGCGGGCCACAGCTTCGAAATCGCCGACCTCGCCGCCGAAGGCTTCGACCCGCGCTACACCGCCGCCGACCACCTCGTACACCGCTCCCGCGCCACGCCCCCCGCCGACGTGCTGGCCGAACAGGCGCGGCTGGACCGCGCCGATGCGCTGGTGCTGGCGTTCCCGATCTACTGGTGGTCGCTGCCAGCATTGCTCAAGGGCTGGGTCGACCGTGTGTTCGTCAACGGCTGGGCAATCGATTACGGCCCGGACATGCCCGTGGTGAAAAAACTGCGGCACTTGCAGGTGCACCTGTTGGCCCTGGGTGGTGCCGATCAAAGCGCGTTTGACCGACACGGCTACGCCAAGGCGATGCGCACGCAGATCGACTACGGGATCTTTGATTACTGCGGGGCGAAGGTGGTGACGTCGGCGTTGTTGCTGGAGTCGGAAGATGGCGCGGCGACCGCGCATCTGCAAACGGCCAAGGCGGTGGGGCAGCGATTGTTCGAGGCCGAGACGGTTGCCGGTTGATTCAACCTTCGCGAAACAGGTCGTGGGCGTCCAGCAGGCGGTAGGCAATTTCCGGGTTTTTCTCCAGGCCCCGACGAATCGCCGCCGGGATCGATTGCCGGGTCTTGCGGCACATGCCTGGCAGTTCGTCGATGACGATCTGGATGCCGCGCATGCTCTTGACCTCGGTGTGCCCCGGCGCGACATGCACGCGAATGCCCAATAGCTCATGCATCCGCTGTTGCATGCGCTCCAGGTCCTGCAGGCTTTGCAGGTTTTCAAGGCGCTCGATCAGGCGTTTTTCTTCCTGGCGCGTCAGGCTGAGGATACGCAGGTCGGCGCCGGGGGCGTCCAGCAGTTGTTCACGCTCGCAGACACAGGCGCCGGGTGGGCAGGGTTGGCGAATTGTCATGATCCTTACCTCCCCATTCCGACGCCGGTGAATCAGTAGCTCAACGCGACCCCAAGGCTGCCCAGGGCCTTCCAGTAACCAGGATAGGTCTTGGCCACGCAGTCCGGGTCCTGAATGCGGATCCCCGAGACTTTCAGCCCCGCCAGGGCAAAGCACATGGCGATGCGGTGGTCGGCGTGGGTGTCGATCAGTGCATTGCACGACGTGCCGGCCAGTGCAGGGTCGGCCGCGACCAGCAAGTCGTCGCCTTCAATGGTGGCGAGGCCCGGACGGATCTCATTGAGGCCGTCATGCAGCGCCTGTACGCGATCACATTCCTTGACCCGCAGGTTGGCCAGCTCAGTGAAACGCACCGGGGTGTTGTTGAAGGCGGCCAGCACCGCCAGGGTCGGGATTGCGTCCTGCATCTGCGAACCCACCACGGTGGCCTGCATATTCGGGAACTGGGCGATCACGGCCTGGGCCTTGGCGTCCGGCTGGGTGAAGGCCTGCGCGGCGACGCCGATGTCGATGCGGCCACCGGTCAACACTTCGGCAGCCCACAAGTAGGTGGCGGCGGAGGCGTCGGGTTCGATCAGGTAATCATGGGCGGTATAGCCGGTGGGGGCCACACGCCAGGTGGTGTCGTCGACCACATCGACCTGGGCGCCGAAGGCCCGCATGCAGTCCAGGGTCAGGTCCACGTAGCCACGGGCGCCGATGTCCTTGCCGGTCAGGGCCACTTCAATCGGCGCTTCGCCGCATGCGGCCAGCATCAACAGGGCCGAGACATACTGGCTGGACAAGCCGCCGTCGATCTCGAAACGCTTGGCCTGGACCTTGCCCACGCCGTGCACCGTCACCGGTGGGCAACCGGTCGGGCTGTCGACCTGGATACCGTTTTGGCCGAGGGTGGCCAGCAGCGGGCCGATCGGGCGTTTTTGCATATAGTCGTCGCCGTCCAGTACCACGGTGCCTTGCACGGTAGCCACGGCGGCCGTCAGGAAGCGCATCGCGGTGCCGGCATTGCCAAGGAACAGCGGCTGCGCGGGCAGTTGCAGCTTGCCGGTGCCGGTGACCACGAAGGTGGTGTCGTCCGGCTCGTCAATGGTCACGCCCATCTGGCGCAGGGCCACCGACATATGCCGGGTGTCATCGCTCTTCAAGGCGCCGCTCAGGCGGCTGGTGCCCTTGGCCAGGGCGGCCAGCAGCAGGGCACGGTTGGTAATGGATTTGGAGCCGGGGGGCGCGACCTTGCCATTCAGGGGGAAGTTGGGCGGTGTAACGGTCACGGTTTTCTGCGAACTCAAGGTACAAGGCTCCTGATCAAGGCAAGGTGGTACGGAGTGGCCGACGGGCGGACCCGAATAATCGGCCAAAGGTGCGGTGCTTGTCGAGGTTTAGCGCTTGCTCAACCAGTAATCATGTAACGCTCGCGCCGCTGGCTCGATCTCGCTGACCCGCTGTTGATGTGCCTGTACATCCAGGTCCGCCGGCAGTTCGAAATTGTCCTGCTCGGCGCACCAGGAGATTTTTTCCAACCGTGCGGCCTGTTCGGCCGGCAGTTCCGGCCAGTTGCCGATAGCGGCGCCACGGATATAGCCAAAGCACCACTCTTCGGCGAGGGTCACGTCCTGGCCCTGATGTTCGGTTTCATCGAAACGCGCCTTGAAGCCCTCGGCGTCAGTCGCCAGTTGCGCGGCCAGCAGGTTGATATGACGCACGCACAGGTCCAGGAACTGCTGGGCCTCTTCGGCGCTTTCCCACTCCGGGTTCTGCCCACCCCAGATCGCCGGGAACCACTCTGCAATATCGACCTGCGCGGGGCTGGACACCAACGCGGTGAAGTAACCGTCGAGTTCGGCCAGGTTCAGCACCGAATGGTCGTCGCCGTATTTCAACAGCGTCTCTTCGATGAATTCGAAATCGGTGGGGGCGAGGGGTTGGGCGTGCATGGGCATATCCTTTAAACGTCGAACGCCGCTGATGGGGCGGCTCAAAGCGCGAAGGATGGCGTGTGCCGGGGCTTTTATCCAGTGTCTTTTCCATCCCCATTGCCAGTCCCGCTTTTGGCCGATGCGCCGTGGTGCACCCTTGTTATAGTTCGGGCCTTATCACTCGCCAGCCAGGGATCACTGCCATGTCCGAATACCAAGCTTTCGTCGTCGAACTCACCGGCAACGTTGCCCATGTGCAGATCAACCGCCCGGAAAAGATCAACGCCATGAACGCCGCGTTCTGGACCGAGATTATCGACATCTTCCAGTGGATTGAAGACACCGATGCCGTACGCGCGGTGGTGCTCAGCGGTGCCGGCAAGCATTTTTCCTCTGGCATCGACCTGATGATGCTGGCCTCGGTGGCCAATGACTTCGGCAAGGATGTAGGCCGCAATGCACGCCTGCTGCGCCGCAAGATCCTCGAGCTGCAAGCTTCGTTCAACGCCGTCGACAACTGCCGCAAGCCGGTACTGGCGGCGATCCAGGGTTACTGCATCGGTGGCGCCATCGACCTGATCAGCGCCTGCGACATGCGCTACGCCGCCGAAGACGCGCAATTCTCGATCAAGGAAATCGACATTGGCATGGCCGCCGACGTCGGCACCCTGCAACGCCTGCCACGCATCATCGGCGACGGCATGCTGCGTGAGCTGGCCTACACCGGTCGCCAGTTTGGCGCCGAGGAGGCGCGCAGCATCGGCCTGGTCAATCGCGTGTATGCCGATCAGGAAAGCCTGTTGGCCGGCGTGATGGACATCGCCCGTGAAATCGCCGCCAAGTCGCCGATTGCGGTCACCGGCACCAAAGCCATGATCAGCTACATGCGTGACCACACGGTCAATGACGGTCTGGAATACGTTGCCACCTGGAACTCGGCTATGTTGCAATCCAACGACCTGCGCGTGGCCATCGCGGCCCATATGAGTAAGCAGAAACCCGAATTCGTGGATTGACTGACATGACCCCAGGCTGGATTACCACAACGCTGCTGGACAACGACGCCCCCGGCGGCTGGGCCGTTGCCCGCAGCCGCGACGGCTTTTTGCATGACGCCAATGGCCCGCTGTTCCCCCGGGAATGGCTCAAGCGCCAGGACCTTTCGGTGTTTGCCGAACACGGCATCGGCCACCTCGACGGTGAGCCGGTGTACCTGCTGGAGCTCGATTCGGCGGGCGAAGTGCAAGGTTGCAGCTGGCAGGGCCTGCGCGGCTTCATGCTGCAAGGTGATCACACCCTGTACAAAGTGCTGGGCTACGCCGCGCAGATCGGCACCTGGGCGCGCGAGCATCGGTTCTGCGGCAGTTGCGGCCAGGCCATGGTCCAGGTGCCACGGGAGCGGGCGATGTATTGTCAGGCCTGCGACCTGCGCAGCTACCCACGGATTTCGCCGAGCATGATCGTGCTGGTGACCCGTGGCGACGAGATCCTGCTGGCGCGCTCGCCGCGTTTTGTCCCCGGGGTCTACAGCACCTTGGCGGGCTTTGCCGAGCCGGGTGAGTCGGCCGAAGACTGCCTGGTCCGCGAGGTGCGTGAAGAAGTGCAGGTGGAGGTCAGGAACATCCAGTACATGGGCAGCCAGTGCTGGCCGTTCCCCCATTCGATGATGCTGGGCTTCCATGCCGAGTACGCCGGTGGCGACATCGTGCCCCAGGCCGACGAGATCGAAGACGCGCAATGGTTCAGCATCCACGACCTGCCGCCGTTGCCGGCATCACGCTCGATTGCGCGCTACCTGATCGACCTCTACCTGGCCCGCCGCCTAGGCCACGCTGAACCAGTGCTGCCAGGCTAGGCGCACGGTCAGGCCGAGGACCACGGTGATAAACACCGGGCGAATGAATTTGGCGCCGCCGCTGATCGCGCTGCGGGCGCCAAAGAACGCGCCACACATCACCGAAATGCCCATCGCCAGGCCGACGATCCAGTCCACCGAGCCGTTGAAGATAAACACCGACAGCGCCGCCGCGTTGCTGACGAAGTTCATGCTGCGCGCCACGCCGCTGGCCTTCACCAGGTCGATGGGGTGCAGCAGCATCGTGCTCACGGTCCAGAACGCACCGGTACCGGGGCCGGCCACGCCGTCATAGAAGCCCAGGCCAAAACCCTGGGTGCCTTGCCATTTCTTCTTGATCGGCGCGTCGGCGTCCAGCGGCGCCTTGGGCGTGCCACCGAACAGCAAATACACGCCGCAACCGAATACGATCACCGGGAGCATTTTGTTCAGGGTTTCGGCGGGCAGGTAATGGGCAACCACCGCACCGGCCAATGCACCGATCAACGTGCCGACGATCGCATGTACCCACTGGCGCGGGTGGAACAGCTTGCGACGATAGAAGGTGAAACTGGCCGTGGCCGAGCCGAAGGTGGAGCTGAGTTTGTTGGTGCCCAGTACCAGGTGGGGCGGCATCCCTGCGGTGAGCAGCGCCGGGGTGGTAAGCAGGCCGCCGCCGCCGGCGATGGCATCGATAAACCCGGCGATAAAGGCCACGACGGCGAGAATGGCGAGGGTGGTGAGGTCTACGCTGAGTTCGAAAGGCATTGGGCAGGGCTTATATTTGGCAGTGCGCAGCAAGGCGCTGTGCGAAGGGTTGCCATCTTACCTGCCTGATGTACGCAGAACCAAATATGGGAGGTGGCTTGCTTCCGTGGCGGCCTTCGGGCCGACCGTTTTTTGGGGTTTGGGTGAGTACATATCCGTTGCTGCGGTAACGGCTGCCTATGGTTCCGCTCTTACAGCGGCTCACTTTTGGAGGGACCCAAAAGTAAGCAAAAGGTCCTCGCCCCAACACTCGGCACCTCGCTTAGGCTCGGTGTGCCCTCACTCCGGCTTTGGAGCGTGGGCCGCCGCGATGGGCCATCCATGGCCCAGCGCGGCTAACCCGGCGTCCTGCCGGGTTACCCACGCTCCAAAGCCTGCGTTCGGCCAGCGTGTTTGACGGGGCGATTCCAGATCAAAAACAAAGCGAGGCGGCCTTAAAGCCGACCTGATTATTGAAGCGTGCGGGGCGGTGTGGCTTCTACTTCCTTAACCGCTGACGAAGTCAGCAATCTTTTGATCTGCTCTGGCTCTGGCTCTGGCTCTGGCTTTTGATCTTGATCTCAGGCGCCCCGTTAACCACGCTGGCCGGAATTCGATAGTGATTTGGGGGGTAAACCGGCAGGGATGCCGGTTTAGCCGCCCCGCGCCATGGATGGCGCGTGGCGGCGGCCCCCCAAATCACTGTCGGATTACGGGCACACCGAGCCTGGGCGAGGTGCCGAGTGGTGGGGCGAAGGCCTTTTGCTTACTTTTGGGCCTTTCCAAAAGTGAGCCGCCGTAAGGGCGGAACCATAGGCAGCCGTTACCGCAGCAACGGATATGTACCCTGTCTGATCCAAAAAAATGGTCGGCCCAAAGTACGCCATCGGGAGCAAGCCCCCTCCCACATTTTGCCCACGGTGTGTCAGTTGGCTATTTGTGAGTCCCCATCCACTCCAGCGCCGTGCGCCATACGCAAATCCCGAGGAAATACGCCGACATCACCGACCACAACCCAAACGTCCACGGGTTGGTGTTGGGATAATCCACCACCATCAAAAAGCTGCACAGCAACCAGATGGTGGTCACTGCGATATTGATCGGCATGAACCGCTTGACCCGAAACGGGTGCAGGAACTTCATCGGCGTCACGGTCAGCAGGGCCAGGCCGATCACCGTCAGCAAGGTGACCCAGGCGGCCGGCTGGATGATGTACACACACAAGGCCACTACGTTCCAGGCGGCAGGGAAGCCGACGAAGTAGTTGTCCTTGCTCTTCATGTTCACGTTGCAGAAGCAGAACAGCGATGACACCAGGATCACCGACACCGTGAACAGGTGGGTAAAGTCCGGCAGGTCGATATAGCGATAGATAAACAGTGCCGGGATAAACACATAGGTGAGGTAGTCGATCACCAGGTCCAATACCGAGCCGTCAAAGCTGGGCAGTACGGTGCTGACATTCACCCGTCGTGCCAGGGAGCCATCGACGCCGTCTACCACCAGTGCCAGGCCCAGCCAGAGCAGGCAGGCCTTGGGTGAGTTTTCCAGCAACGCCAGGGTGGCCAGGAAGGCCAATACCACACCGGTGGCGGTAAAGCCGTGGGCGCCCCAGGCTTTGATTCTGGCTACATGCAGGGTCGATATCACGGGCGGTTCTCCAAAAGGTGAAACGGGGCAGCCGACGACGTAACGCCGTCGAGTCTGGCCGGGGGATGCAGGTATCGACCGGGAAGGGGGGGATAAGGTTCACCACCCGGTGTATCTCTTAGCGTAGCAAGCGTAGGACGTTTCGGCATCAGCCTTGGCGGAACACCAGCGCCTTCAAGCCACTTTGCGCGTCGATATCCGGAAATTCCGGCGGGTTTTGCAGCCGTTCGATAAAGCGCAGGCCCGGTGCTTCGCGGGTGACGCCGTCGATCAGGAAGTCTTCGCCAAAGGCCGGATCGTTCATGCACGCCAGGACAGTGCCCTGGGCCGTGAGCAAATCCGGCAGGCGACGCAACACGCGCTGGTAGTCCTTGGTCAGCAGGAAACTGCCTTTCTGGAAGGACGGCGGGTCGATGATCACCAGGTCGTAGGGGCCGCTGTGGGTGACCTTGGCCCAGGATTTGAACAGGTCGTGGCCGAGGAAGGTGACCTTGCTCAGGTCATGACCGTTCAGGCGGTGGTTATCGCGGCCCCGGCTCAGGGCGCCACGGGCCATGTCCAGGTTTACCACGTGGCTGGCGCCGCCCTCGATGGCCGCGACCGAGAACCCGCAGGTGTAGGCAAACAGGTTGAGCACGCGCTGGCCCTTGGCCTGCTCGCGCACCCAGTTGCGGCCGTAACGCATATCGAGAAACAACCCGCTGTTCTGCTTTTTGCCCAGGTCGATCAGGTAGCGCAGGCCGCCTTCGGTGATGGTCAACTCGTCGATGGCTGCGCCCACCAGCCATTCGGTGGTGCTTTGCGGCAGGTAGCGGTGTTGCAGTGCCACGGTGTGCGCGCCGAATTGGGCCCAGTCGAAGTCGATCAACAGCTGTTTCAACGCATCCAGGTGGGTCGCTTCGGGCTCCTTGAACAGCGCGACCAGGACCACGCCTTGCAGCCAGTCCACGGTCAATTGCTCCAGGCCCGGCCAGCAACGGCCACGGCCGTGGAACAGGCGCCGGGTTTCGGCAGGGGCGCTGGCCAGGGCGGTGAGCAGGTGGGCATGCAGGGTAGCGAGTGCGTCTGGGTTCATCATTAAGCGTCGGTCATTGAGCGGGCGGCATTTTAAACACAATGGTGGGGTTTCGGGGTGTTTGAGCACAACGTGCTGGGAAAATGCCGATGGGCAGTGATTCATGCTCAAAATGCAGCGAACTGCGCCTGATAACAGGCAAAAAATCCTCCGGTACCGACATAAACTGGAAAAAAAGCCCGGAGGTGCCCATGAACGGTTTCGCGAGTGCAGTGAATCACACAGTCCAGGATCAACAAGAGCTGGACGAATGGCGCGACGCCCTGGCTTCGTTGGTAGCCAATGCCGGCCCTGAGCGCGCACGCCAGATCCTCGACCTGCTGGCCCGCGACGGCAGCGCCCCGCCTATCGACTGGAAACCCCGCCACGGCACGCCCTACATCAACAGCATCAGCGTCGAGCAGCAACCGGCGTTTCCCGGCGACCTGGCCACCGAAGAGCGCCTGGCCTCGCTGGTGCGCTGGAACGCCCTGGCCATGGTGGTGCGGGCCAACCAGGCGTATGGCGAGCTCGGTGGCCACATTGCCAGTTACGCCAGTGCGGCGGATTTGTTCGAGGTGGGCTTCAACCACTTTTTCCGCGCCCGCAATCACGACTTTGGCGGCGACCTGGTGTTCTACCAGCCGCATTCGGCCCCCGGCATTTATGCGCGCGCCTTCCTTGAAGGGCGCTTGAGCGAGGACGACCTGGCTCACTATCGCCAGGAACTCGGCGGCGCCAAGGCCGGCGTGCGCGGGCTGTCCAGCTACCCGCACCCGTGGTTGATGCCGGACTTCTGGCAGTTCCCCACCGGTTCCATGGGCATTGGCCCCATCAGTTCGATTTTCCAGGCACGTTTCATGCGCTATCTGCAGCATCGCGGCCTGCAGGACACCGCCGAGCGCCACGTGTGGGGGGTATTCGGCGACGGCGAGATGGACGAGCCGGAAAGCATGTCGGCCCTGACCCTGGCCGCGCGCGAAGGCCTCGACAACCTGACCTGGGTGGTCAACTGCAACCTGCAACGCCTCGACGGCCCGGTACGTGGCAACGGGCGGATCATCGACGAACTGGAAGCGTTGTTCGCGGGTGCAGGCTGGAACGTGATCAAGTTGGTCTGGGGTTCGGACTGGGACGCCTTGCTCGCCAAGGATGCCGACGGTTCACTGGTCAACACGTTGTCAAACACCGTGGACGGCCAGTTCCAGACCTTCGCCGCCAAGGATGGCGCCTACAACCGCGAGCACTTCTTCGGCCAGAGCGAGGCGCTGGCCAAGCTGGTCGAGGGCCTGAGCGATGAGCAGATCGACCGCCTCAAGCGTGGCGGCCATGACATGGTCAAGATCCACGCCGCCTATCACGCGGCGCGCCGGGTCAAGGGCAAGCCTACGGTGATCCTGGCCCAGACCAAAAAAGGCTTCGGCATGGGCGAGGCGGGGCAGGGCAGGATGACCACTCACCAGCAGAAGAAGCTTGATCGCGAGGCGCTGCTCGCGTTCCGCAACCGCTTCCAGTTGCCGCTGAGCGATGAGCAGGCCGAATCGCTGAGCTTCTTCAAACCCACGGATGACAGCCTTGAGTTGCGCTACCTGCATCAGCGGCGCACGGCCTTGGGCGGTTATGTGCCCAGCCGTAGCCAGGCCGCAGCACCGGTGAACGTACCGACCGTGAGCGGTTACGCCGGTTTCGCCACGGCGGCCGATGGCAAGGAAATGTCCACCACCATGGCCTTCGTGCGCATGCTGACCAACCTGCTCAAGGACAAGGCGCTCGGCCCGCGCATCGTGCCCATCGTGGCGGACGAGGCGCGTACCTTTGGCATGGCCAACCTGTTCAAGCAGATTGGTATCTATTCCAGCGTCGGCCAGCGCTATGAGCCGGAAGACATCGGCTCGATCCTCAGCTACCGCGAGGCCACTGACGGGCAGATTCTTGAAGAGGGCATCAGCGAAGCCAGTGCCATCAGTTCCTGGGTGGCAGCGGCCACCAGCTACTCGGTGCATGGCCTGCGCATGTTGCCGTTCTACATCTATTACTCGATGTTCGGCTTCCAGCGCGTCGGTGACCTGATCTGGGCCGCCGCCGACCAGCGCGCCCGTGGTTTCCTGCTCGGCGCCACGGCCGGGCGTACCACCCTCGGCGGCGAGGGCTTGCAGCATCAAGACGGCAGCAGCCATCTTACCGCCGCCACCGTGCCCAACTGCCGCGCCTACGATCCGGCGTTTGCCGGGGAGTTTGCGGTGATCCTCGACCACGGCATGCGCCAGATGCTGGAACAGGATGTGGACGAGTTCTACTACGTGACCCTGATGAACGAAAACTACCCGCAGCCGAGCCTGCCCGAAGGCGTGGAAGCGGCGATTATCAAGGGCCTGTATCGCCTGGAAGGCGCCGCCGATGCCAGCGTACGCCTGCTCGGTTCGGGGACGTTGCTGCGTGAGGCCCAGGCCGCCGCGCGGTTACTGGCTGAGGATTGGCACGTGGCGAGCGAGGTGTACAGCGTCACCAGTTTCAGCGAACTGGCGCGGGAGGCGCGGGACGTGGAGCGTTGGAACCGCCTGCATCCACAGGCCGGCAAGCGCGCCAGTCACCTGAATGACTGCCTGCCGACAGGTGCACCAGTGGTTGCCGTGTCTGATTACGTCCGTGCGGTGCCGCAGATGATCGCGTCCTATCTGGACTCCAGCTACACCGTGCTCGGCACCGATGGGTTTGGTCGCAGTGATACACGGGCGGCATTGCGCGATTTCTTCGAGGTGGATCGGCATCACATCGTGTTGGCGGCGCTTAGCGCGTTGGTGGAGCAGGGGAGCCTTGAGCGGCAGGTATGCCAGCAGGCAATTGAGCGATATGGCTTGCAGACGGATCGCGCAGCTTCCTGGGCCTGCTAATCCCTCCGTAGCAGCTGCCGGGCCTCGCCAAGGCTCGGCAGTTGCTACGACGGTCACAGACTGCTGGCGATGAGGGGCTGGCCGAACACTTCGCGTATAAACCCCGGCGCGATATACCGTTCGTAATGCGCCTCGGACAGCAGGAAAAACTCCCGGTCAATCGCATCGCGCAAATCCGCCAGGCTGCGCTCGCGAAACTCCGGCAACAACGTCAACCCATACGCATCCAGCCTGGAAATCACCCGTGCGCCCCGGGCAATCAACTGGTACGCCCAGCAATACGGCGACTGGTGCGGCATAAAACGAATCTTGCGGTCTTCCAATTGCTGGCGCAGGCGCTGCGGGTCGAACACTTCCAGCTTGCTGGCCATCACCTGCACCAGCAACTGCTCAAGGCGCAGCCACACCGCCTGCTTTTCCTCGGCGTTGTAGCCATTCCACTGGATTACTTCATGGTGATAACGCTTGCAGCCTCGGCAGACCAGGTCCCCGTAAACGGTGGAGCACAGGCCTATGCAGGGCGTCTTGATGGTTTGATTGGGCATAAAGGGCAATTTACAAAGTTTATGGAACACGGCGTTCCCAATGTGGGAGGGGGCTTGCCCCCGATAGCGGTGTATCAGTCACAGATGCTTTAACTGAACCACCGCTATCGGGGGCAAGCCCCCTTCCACACTTTGGATCTGTGCTGTTAATCAATCCCAGCTCAACGCCCCACCCGTCTGATACTCGATTACACGGGTCTCAAAGAAATTCTTCTCTTTCTTCAAGTCCATAATCTCGCTCATCCAAGGGAACGGGTTAGTCGTCCCCGGATACTCTTCCTTCAAACCAATCTGCGACAGGCGACGGTTAGCGATGAACTTGAGGTAATCCTCCATCATCGCCGCGTTCATGCCCAACACCCCGCGCGGCATGGTATCCCGCGCATATTCAATCTCCAGCTGAGTCCCTTGCAGGATCATCTGGGTCGCTTCTTCCTTCATCTCGGCATCCCACAAATGTGGGTTTTCGATTTTGATCTGGTTGATCACATCGATACCGAAGTTCAGGTGCATCGATTCATCGCGCAGGATGTACTGGAACTGCTCGGCCACGCCGGTCATTTTGTTGCGGCGGCCCATGGACAGGATCTGGGTGAAGCCGCAGTAGAAGAAGATGC
>NZ_VFES01000023.1 GCF_007858185.1 Pseudomonas grimontii | reverse complement strand
AGCAGCTGCCGAGCGCAAGCGAGGCTGCGTCGGCCGCGCCTCGAGCCTGAATCGGCAGCGCGCCTGACGCAGCCTCGCCAAGGCTCGACAGCTGCTACGCACTATTCTATTGAAGTTGTGTAGATACTCATGCTCATCGGGGGCAAGCCCCTCCCACATTTTGCTCCCTGTACATTCGCGACTAATGCAGTGCGGCATTTACTTCGAAAGTAGCATTCGCCCCCCCATCCCCCCATGCATTAATGCCCTTACCGGAATCTTCCGGCACAACAAGAGGACTCTCCCCATGTGGACCAAACCCGCCTTCACCGACCTGCGTATCGGCTTCGAAGTGACCATGTACTTCGCCAGCCGCTGATCCATCTCCGGCCAGCCTCGCGCTGGCCGGTGCCGTATTGGGAATGACCCTTTGGTCTGATTGCATTCGCCCCCGAATGGGTTAGTGTGAAGCGCATCTCCCAAAAATAATAACAACAGGCTTTCCAATGAGCCCAAATCTGAGCCTCCTGCGTAAATTCGTCTCGCCTGAAATCATCTTCGGTGCCGGCTGCCGGCATAACGTCGGTAACTACGCCAAGACCTTCGGCGCGCGCAAGGTGCTGGTGGTCAGCGACCCCGGTGTGATCGCCGCCGGTTGGGTCGCCGATGTGGAAGCCAGCCTGCAGGCCATCGGCATCGACTACTGCCTGTACAGCGCCGTGTCGCCCAACCCGCGCGTCGAGGAAGTGATGCTCGGTGCCGAGGTGTACCGGGAAAACCATTGCGACGTGATCGTGGCCATCGGTGGCGGCAGCCCCATGGACTGCGGCAAGGCCATCGGCATTGTGGTCGCCCATGGGCGCTGCATCCTCGAGTTCGAAGGCGTGGACACCATCCGCGTGCCGAGCCCGCCGTTGATCCTGATCCCCACCACCGCCGGCACCTCGGCGGATGTCTCGCAGTTCGTGATCATTTCCAACCAGCAGGAACGCATGAAGTTTTCCATCGTCAGCAAGGCGGTGGTGCCGGATGTGTCTCTCATCGACCCGGAAACCACGGCGAGCATGGATCCGTTCCTGTCCGCCTGCACCGGCATCGACGCACTGGTGCATGCCATCGAGGCGTTCGTGTCCACCGGCCACGGCCCGCTCACCGACCCCCATGCGCTGGAAGCCATGCGCCTGATCAACGGCAACCTGGTGCAGATGATCGCCAACCCCGGTGACATTGCCCTGCGCGAGAAGATCATGCTCGGCAGCATGCAGGCGGGGTTGGCGTTTTCCAATGCGATCCTCGGCGCGGTGCATGCCATGTCCCACAGCCTCGGCGGGTTTCTCGACCTGCCCCATGGCTTGTGCAACGCGGTGCTGGTGGAACACGTGGTGGCGTTCAACTACAACTCGGCGCCGGAGCGCTTCAAGGTGATTGCCGAGACGTTCGGCATCGATTGCCGGGGCCTCAGCCATCGGCAGATTCGCGGGCGGCTGGTGGAGCATCTGATTGCGCTGAAACACGCCATCGGTTTTCACGAAACCCTCGGTTTGCATGGGGTGCGCGTGGCGGATATTCCGTTCCTGTCCCAACATGCGATGCACGACCCGTGCATCCTCACTAACCCGCGCGAGTCGAGCCAGCGTGACGTCGAGGTGGTGTATGGCGAAGCGCTCTGACGACCAGCTACAGGCACTGGCCGGGCTGCTGGGGCTGGGCAATCACTCGGCGCGCAAGAGCCACTACCCGGAACTCACCGCGCGCCTTGACGAACTGGAGGCCGAGCGCAACCGCTACATTCGCCTCAACGATGAGCTGGAGCAGCGTGTGGCGGCGCGCACCGATGAACTGCTGGAAGCCAACCGCAATCTGCAACAGCAGATCGCCCAACGTGAGCAGGTCGAGCAGGAGCTGCGCGATGCGCGCGACGCCGCCGAGGCTGCCAATCGCAGCAAGGACAAATACCTCGCCGCCGCCAGCCATGACCTGCTGCAACCGCTGAACGCGGCGCGGCTGCTGATCTCGACCCTGCGCGAACGTAACTTGCCCAGCGTCGAACAGGTGCTGGTGGAGCGCACCCACCAGGCCCTGGAAGGCGCCGAGGATTTGCTCACCGACCTGCTGGATATTTCGCGGCTCGACCAGGCGGCGGTCAAGCCCGATGTGGCGCTGTATCGCCTGGATGAGCTGTTTGCGCCGCTGGTCTCGGAGTTCCAGTCGGTGGCGCTGGCGGCCGGGCTGAACCTGCGCGCGCGGACCGGCCATTATGCGATTCGCACCGACTTGCGACTGGTGACGCGCATCCTGCGCAACTTCCTCAGCAACGCCTGCCGCTACACCGACGAGGGCTGCATCCTGCTCGGCGCGCGCCGCCGTGGCGATCGCCTGCGCCTGGAGGTGTGGGACACCGGGCGCGGCATTGCAGCCGACCGGCTCGACGCGATCTTCCTCGAGTTCAACCAGCTCGACGTCGGCCGTGCCTCAGACCGTAAAGGCGTGGGGCTGGGCCTGGCGATTGTCGAGCGTATCGCCGAAATCCTCGGCTACCCGGTGGCGGTCCGTTCGTGGCCGGGGCGTGGCTCGATGTTCAGTATCGAGGTGCCCATCAGCGAAGAGATGCCCCAGGCGATCAGCCAACTGCCGGTGCTGCCGACCACGGGCAACCCGCTGCCGGGGCGGCGCCTGCTGGTGATCGATAATGAGGTGAGCATCCTCGACAGCATGCGCGCGCTGCTGGCGCAGTGGGGCTGTGAGGTGATCACTGCCACCGACCAGGCCGGGGCGTTGCTGGCGTTGCAGGGCCGGGCGCCGGAGTTGATCCTTGCCGACTACCACCTCGACCACGGTGTGGTGGGCTGTGCGGTGGTCAAGCACCTGCGCGAGCATTTCGCGCAGAACATCCCTGCCGTGATCATCACCGCCGACCGCACCGACCAGTGCCGCCGCGCATTAAGGCGGCTGGATGCGCCGTTGTTGAACAAACCGCTCAAGCCCGGCAAGTTGCGGGCGGTATTGAGCCAGTTATTGACCTAGGGTCTTGATACCCGTCAACACCCGTTGCGGCGCTTTGCCCCATGCTGCCCTCCTGATTCAGAGCCTGACGGAGCCCGCCATGAACGCCCCCGCAACAACCGCAACATCCTTCAAGTTGCCCCTGGGCCTGGTGATCGGTGTATTGGTGATGGTCGGCGTGCTGCTGTTGCCGCTGCCCGCCGAGCTGCCGGTGGCCGGGCAGCGCATGCTGGCGATCCTCGCGTTTGCCGTGGTGGTGTGGATCACCGAGGCGGTGTCCTATGAAGCCAGCGCGATCATGATCACCTCGCTCATGGCGTTTTTGCTCGGCACGGCACCGTCGCTGCAAGACCCCACGCACCTGATCGGCTCCAGCCCGGCCATCAGCATGGCGCTCACCGGCTTTTCCAACCCGGCACTGGCCCTGGTGGCGGGTGCGTTGTTCATCGCGGCGGCCATGACCCACACCGGGCTGGACCGGCGCATCGCCCTGGTGACCCTGACCCGCGTCGGCACCAGCACCCGCGGCATTCTGCTGGGGGCGATTGCGGTGACCATCCTGCTCAGCCTGGTGGTGCCCAGCGCCACCGCACGCAGCGCCTGTGTGGTGCCGATCATGATGGGCGTGGTTGCCGCGTTTGGCGTGGACAAGCGCTCCAACATTGCCGCCGGCCTGATGATCGTGGTGGCCCAGGGCACCAGCATCTGGAACGTCGGCATCCAGACCGCCGCCGCGCAAAACCTGCTGACCGTGGGTTTTATGGACAAGATGCTCGGCCAGCGCGTGTCGTGGATCGACTGGCTGATCGCCGGCGCGCCGTGGGCGGTGATCATGTCGGCGGTGTTGCTGTTCCTGGTGATCAAGCTGCTGCCGCCGGAAACCGACAGCATCCCCGGTGGCAAGGAGGCCGTGGCCCAGTCCCTGGTGGACATCGGCCCGATGACCGGCCCGCAGAAACGCTTGCTGACGGTGTCGGTGCTGCTGCTGTTGGCATGGGCGACGGAAGGGCGCCTGCACCCGTTCGACACTACCTCGACCACCTACGCCGGGCTGGTGTTCCTGCTGCTGCCGGGGATTGGGGTGATGACCTGGAAGGATGTGCAGTCGCGCATTCCATGGGGCACGGTGATTGTATTTGGCGTGGGCATCAGCCTCGGTACCGCGCTGCTGACCACCCAGGCCGGGCAATGGCTGGGCTCCCAGGTGGTGGCGCACACCGGCCTTGATCAGGTCGGGCCGCTGGGGGTGTTTGCGATCCTGGGGGCGTTTTTGATTGTGATCCACCTGGGCTTTGCCAGCGCCACGGCGTTGACCTCGGCGCTGTTGCCGATCCTGATTGCGGTGTTGCAGACCTTGCCCGGGGAGTTCAACCGGTTGGGGATGACCATGCTGCTGGGGTTTGTGATGAGCTACGGGTTTATCCTGCCGATCAATGCGCCGCAGAACATGGTGTGCCTGGGGACCGGGACGTTTACGGCGCGGCAGTTTGCCAAGGTGGGGATCCTGGTGACGTTGATCGGGTATGGGCTGATGTTGGTGTTTGCGGCGACTTATTGGAGTTGGCTCGGTTGGATCTGATTTGAAACGCGCTTCTGGATGCACATGAGGTCCAATGTGGGAGGCCGCTGAATCTTCGATTCAGCGCTGTCGTTCAGCAAACTGGAACCCCTGTGGCGAGCGGGCTTGTCCCGCGTTGGGGTGCGAAGCGCCCCCAATGAAGGATGAATGCGGTGTACCCGATATTGCACAGTGGCTGGTTCTGGGGCTGCTGCGCACCCCGACGCGGGACAAGCCCGCTCGCCACAAGTCTGCATCGCCATCAGCTTGAGCGTTGGGTGGGCTTAGTCATAGGATCTTGATCACCACCTTCCCCTTGGCTCTGCCCCGTTCGACGTAGCTCAATGCCTCAGCCGTTGACTCGAAAGGGAAGGTTCGGTCGATCACCGGTGTGATAGCGCCGGACTCGACAAGCGCAGTGATTTTCTGCAATTGAGCACCGCTTGCACGCATGAACACGAACGCATAGTCGATGCCTTGCTTGCGGGCTTTTCTGCGTATGCCGCTGCTTAACAGGCGCATGATCCAACCCAGTCCCCAGAACAGTTTTTGCTCGCGTGCGAACTCAGCGGTCGGTGGCCCTGAGATGGAGATGAGCTGGCCTCCCGGCTTGAGAATGCGCAGGGATTTTTCCAGTTCGGCAGCGCCGAGGCTGTTCAATACGACGTCGTAGTCGCGCAACACGGTTTCGACGTTTTGCTGCGTGTAGTCGATGACGACGTCTGCGCCCAACGCCTTGACCCACTCCACGTTGCGGGTGCTGGTCGTGGTGGCAACGAAAGCGCCCAGGTGTTTTGCAAGCTGGATGGCAATGCTGCCGACGCCACCGGAGCCTGCGTGGATAAAGACTTTTTGTCCTTTCTTCAAGCGGGCTGTTTCAACCAGCACCTGCCAGGCTGTCAGTGCAACCAGGGGCAGGGCAGCGGCTTGTTCCATGCTGGTGTTTTTGGGTTTCAGAGCGAGGGCACTTTCCTCTATCGCGATCAGCTCGGCAAAGCCGCCGATGCGCGCCTGGGGCGGGCGCGCATAGACCTCGTCACCCGGCTTGAAGGTGCGCACGCCTGACCCCACGCGAACGACGACGCCGGCCAGGTCGTTACCCATGATCAGCGGGAATGTGTACGGCAGGATCAGTTTGAACTCACCTTTGCTGATCTTCGAATCCAGCAGGTTGACGCTGCTGGCATGCACCTTGACCAAGACGTCGTTGATGCCCGGTTCCGGCTCCGGGACCTCGCCAAGACGTCCAGGATTCTTGCCGTAACGGTCGATCAGGAAGGCTTTCATCGTTCAGTTCTCATGGTTTAGCGTAACTATCACGCCTTGGCTTGATAGCGCTCGGCGACGACCGATTGGCGAATTTCTGCAAGCAAACCTTGGCGGGCAGCCTGCAAGGCATCCCAACGGGCACCGTCTTGTAACGGTGGAATGGTCACCGGCTCGCGACGATCAAAACCGACCAGCGCCGCATCGACCAGCTCGTCCACGCTCATGATTTCGCTCAGCGTATTGATGTCGATGCCCGCGCGATCCCAGATTTCCGTGCGGGTTGCCGCTGGAAGAACGGCTTGCACGTAGACGCCTTTGGGCGAGAGCTCAAGGCTCAGCCCTTGGGATAGAAACAGCACAAACGCTTTGGTCGCACCGTAGACGCTCATGCCGAATTCCGGTGCCAGCCCCACCACCGAGCCAATGTTGATAATCGCGCCGTTACCGGCGTGTGCCAGGCGTGGAGCGATGGCGCTGGCAAGTCGCACCAGGGCGGTGGTGTTGAGCGCGACCAGGTTGGTAACGCTGTCGATGGATTGCTCGATGAAGCTGCCGGAGAGGGCGGCGCCCGCATTGTTTACCAGGATGCCGATACTGGCGTCATCACGCAGGCGAGCTTCGACGGTGGTCAGATCGCTGGTTTGAGTCAGGTCGGCCTGGATCACGTCAATGGATACCGCGTGTTTTTCACGCAGCCGGGAGGCCAGTGCGTCCAGCCGGTTTTTGTCGCGGGCCACCAGTACCAGGTTGTGCCCACGTTGGGCAAAACGCTCGGCGTAGGTCGCGCCAATGCCTGATGAGGCGCCGGTAATCAGTACGGTTTCTGGGGTGCTCATAAGTAGATGCTCTTGATTGTTCAGGATGATCATAGACGGCGATCTGCGCCGCACAGCCGCAGAGATATGCGCTGGTGGTTTTATGATGTCGATCATAATCAAAGGTGTCAATAGTTTTGATTGTGATCGACATCAGAGTATAGTCGGGGCCATTGTTCAGGAGTCCCAGGGGCGCGAAATGAAGATCACCAAGACGCAATCACTCGCTAACCGAGCTCATATTGTGGAGACGGCGTCAGAGCTGTTTCGTGAGCGTGGCTATGACGGTGTGGGTGTCGCAGAGCTCATGGCTACCGCGGGTTTTACCCAGGGAGGCTTCTACAAACACTTCGGCTCCAAAGCCGACTTGATGGCCGAAGCGGCCGAAAATAGCCTGGCAAAATCCCTGTCGAGTACGTGCGATCTGGACGTGCCGGGCTTTGTGAACCTGTACGTGTCCAGGGATCACAGGGACGGCAGGGGAGAGGGATGCACCATGGCAGCCCTGTGTGGTGACGCCGCCCGTCAGTCGGATGATCTGAAGGCGACCTTTGCCAGTGGCGTTGAAAACACCCTTGCAGCACTCGAGGACAAGTACACGGCGGGTGTGGATGTCACCAGGCAAGAGGCCCGCGCGAAAATGATCGACCTGCTGGCCCATGCAATCGGTGCGGTCATGCTGTCACGGGCGTGTCCGGATGACTCGGGCCTGGCGGATGAAATCCTGCAGACGTGCCGCGCTGAGATAATCGCATCCCTGCCATTGAGTGAAGAACACAGCGCATGAGTGGCAGGAGGGGCGCTAACTGATGCGCCCAAGATGGCAAGATGAACCCCGCTCAGGTTTACTACTCTGAGTAATGGTTTTACCGACGTCCCTCGTCGGGTCATCTAGGTCATCGAATGGATAAATACACTCCCCACACCTGGGAACCCCACGAGCGCCCGAGCCTGCCCGGTTCGCCGTCGACGCCGTGGCACCCCACCCACAAGCGCTGGCTGTACGCGCTGGTGGGCGTGCTGGTGGCAATCACCGGTGGCCTGGGCAACGCGCTGGTCATCGCCAACCTGCAATACCTGCAAGGCGCCCTCGGTGCGACTACCGCCGAAATGGCCTGGCTGCCCGCCGCCTATGTGATGACCAACGTGTGCATGAACCTGCTGCTGGTGAAGTTTCGCCAGCAATTCGGCCTGCGGGCGTTTACCGAGGTGTTCCTGGTGCTCTACGCGCTGGTGACCTTCGGCCACTTGTTCGTCAACGACCTCAACTCGGCCATCGCCGTACGGGCGGCCCACGGCATGGTCGGCGCGGCGCTGAGTTCGTTGGGCTTGTACTACATGATCCAGGCGTTCCCGGCCAAGTGGCGGTTGAAATCCCTGGTGCTGGGGTTGGGCACGGCGCAATTGGCCCTGCCGCTGGCGCGACTGTTCTCCGAAGACCTGCTGCAAATTGCCGAGTGGCGTGGTTTGTACCTGTTCGAACTGGGCATGGCGCTGATCTGCCTGGGCTGTGTGTTCCTGCTCAAGCTGCCACCCGGCGACCGCTTCAAGACCTTTGAAAAACTCGATTTCCTCACGTTCGCCATCCTCGCCAGCGGCGTGGCCCTGCTGTGCGCGGTCCTGTCCCTGGGGCGTATCGACTGGTGGCTGGAAGCGCCGTGGATCGGCGTGGCCTCGGCCTGTTCCCTGGTGCTGATCATGGCTGGCCTGGCCATCGAACATAATCGCGCCAACCCGCTGCTGATGACCCGCTGGCTGGGCAGCGGCACCATGATTCGCCTCGCGCTGGCGGTGATCCTGATTCGCATGGTGCTGTCGGAGCAGTCCACCGGCGCGGTCGGGTTCATGCAAATGTTGAACATGAGCTACCAGCAGATGCATACGCTGTATGTGGTGATGCTGGCCGGCGCGATCAGTGGGCTGGTGGTCAGTGCACTGACGATCAACCCGGCGCACCTGCTGATGCCGCTGGTGATTTCCCTGGCGCTGATGGCCACCGGTTCGGTGATGGACAGTTTCTCCAGCAACCTCACGCGCCCGCAGAACCTGTACGTCAGCCAGTTCCTGCTAGGCTTCGGCGGTACGTTCTTTCTGGGGCCGACCATGGTGCTGGGCACCAAAAACGTGCTGGCCAACCCGCGTAACCTGGTGAGCTTTTCGGTGATGTTCGGGATTTGCCAGAACCTCGGCGGCCTGATCGGCGCGGCCTTGCTCGGCACCTTCCAGATCGTGCGCGAGAAGTATCACTCCAGCATGATCGTCGAGCACCTGACCTTGCTCGACCCGCGTGTGGCCGCGCGGGTGCAGAGCGGCGGGTCGGCCTATGGCGGTATCGTCGCCGACCCGGAACTGCGTAACCTCATGGGCATCCGCAGCCTGGCCACGGCGGCGACCCGTGAGGCCAATGTCATGGCCTACAACGATGTGTTCATGCTGATCGCGATTATCGCGATCCTGACCATGATCTGGATTTTTATCCGCAGTCTGTGGCTGATGAGCACCACTAAAGCAGCCACTCCCGTTCAACCCAGCGGCGCCACTTCATGACCGAACCGACCACCACCACGACCACCAACGCCATCGCCGCCACCCCGGAAGGCACCACGCCGCCCGGCGCCACGGTCACCGAGCCGCGCTCATTGCGCGTGCGCATCCTCTCGTCCCTGGGCTTTGCCGCGATTGCCATCGTTGGGGTGCTGATCGTGCTGTATGCCTGGCAATTGCCGCCGTTCAGCAGCGCGGTGGAAACCACCGAGAACGCCCTGGTGCGCGGCCAGGTCACCATCATCGGCCCGCAGCTCAGCGGTTATGTGTTCGAGGTGCCGGTGCAGGACTTCCAGTACGTCAAGGCCGGCGATCTGCTGGTGCGCCTGGATGACCGCATCTACAAGCAGCGCCTCGACCAGGCGCTGGCGCAACTGGCGGTGCAAAAGGCCTCGCTGGCCAATGTGGTGCAACAACGCAACAGCGCCGAAGCGACGATCAAGCTGCGTCAGGCCGCACTGGTGGACAGCCAGGCCCAGGCGCGCAAAAGCACCGCCGACCTGCGTCGCAACGAAGAGCTGATCAGCGACGGCTCGGTGTCCAGGCGCGAGCTGGACGTGACCCGTGCCGCCAATGCCCAGACCATCGCCGCCGTCGCACAAGCCCAGGCCAGCCTGGAAATTGCGCGGCAGGATTTGCAAACGGTGATCGTCAATCGCGGTTCCCTGGAAGCGGCGGTGGCGAGTGCCGAGGCGGCGGTGGAGTTGGCGCGTATCGACCTGTCCAACACGCGCATCACCGCCCCGCGTGACGGGCAGTTGGGGCAGATTGGCGTGCGGCTGGGGGCCTACGTCAACTCCGGCGCGCAGTTGATGGCGCTGGTGCCGCACCAGCTGTGGGTGATCGCCAACATGAAAGAAACCCAGATGGACAATGTGCAGATCGGCCAGCCGGTGACCTTCACCGTGGATGCGCTCAACCACCGCAAGTTTCACGGCACGGTGCAGCATATTTCCCCGGCGACGGGGTCGGAGTTCAGCCTGTTGCAGGCCGACAACGCGACGGGCAACTTTGTGAAGATTGCCCAACGCGTGCCGGTGCGGATCACCGTGGACCCGGATCAGGCCGAGAGCGAGCGGTTGCGGCCGGGGTTGTCGGTTGTCGTGAGTATCGATACGGCTGGGCGGCTGAAAAACTCTCCACCCTGACATCACTGACACAACACAAATCAAAACTGTGGGAGGGGCGGTGCGACGATTCGACTTGCCCCCGATAGCTATAGGTATCTACACAACTTTGTAGCAGCCAACGGTAACCACGATGCGAAGCGAGCCGCCCTTGATCTTGCTTTAGATCTTGATCTTGATCTCAGGCGCCCCGTTAAACCACGCTGGCCGGAATTCGATAGTGATTTGGGGCACACCGAGCCTGGGCGAGGTGCCGAGTGGTGGGGCGAAGCGTTTTGCTTACTTTTGCGCTGTTCAAAAGTGAGCCGCCGTCAGGGCGGAACCCATAGCGGCCGTTACCGCAGCAACGGATATGTACTCATTCCAACCCCAGCAAATGGTCGGCCCACAGGCCGCCATCGGGGGCAAGCCCCCTCCCACAGTTTGATCTCCATACATCCGTGAGGTATCAGCCTGCTTTTGCTCTTGCCTTTGATCGTGATCTCAGGCGCCCCGTTAACCACGCTGGCCGGAGTGAGGGCATGCCAAGCCTAGGCGAGGCACCGAGTGGTGGGGCGTGACTCAATGCGCGCCAGCGGCCTTGTTCAGATCGCTTTCAGCCCACTCGGTATACACACACGCATCCGCCGTCGCCCAGCGCACACGCACCGGGTCGCCGGCCTTGAGCGGCATACCGGCAGCGGACAGTGCCTTGACTGTCATCGACGTGCCGCCCAGGGTTTTCACCGTGCAGGTCTGGCTTTCGCCGAGGAACAGCACCTCACCCACAATCGCCGACACTTCATTCCAGCCCGCCGCCAATGGTTGTTCAGCGGCCTGTTCGACACTCAGCGCCAGGGCTTTTTCCGGGCGTACCATCAGCAGCACATCCTGCTCGGTGTGCAGCCCGCTGGTCAGGCGGATCGACAGCGCCTGGCCTTCGAACGTCGCCACGGCGTTGCCCTGGGCCTTGAGCTTGAGGAAGTTGGAATTGCCGAGGAACGACGCCACGAACGCGTTCGGCGGGTTCTGGTAGAGGTCGAAGCCGCTGCCCAGGCCGACGATCTTGCCGTGGCTGAAAATCGCGATGCGCTGGGACAGGCGCATGGCTTCTTCCTGGTCGTGGGTCACGTAGACGATGGTGATGCCCAGGCGCCGGTGCAGTTGACGCAGTTCGTCTTGCAGGTCTTCGCGCAGCTTCTTGTCGAGGGCGCCGAGGGGTTCGTCCATCAGCAGGATGCGTGGCTCGTACACCAGCGCGCGGGCGATGGCGACCCGTTGCTGTTGGCCGCCGGACAATTGCGAAGGGCGGCGATGGGCGAACGGCTCCAGTTGCACCAGCTTGAGCATGGCGTCGACGCGCTTTTCGCGTTCGGCGCTGGCCAGTTTGCGAATCGCCAGGGGGAAGGCGATGTTGTCGCGCACCGACAAATGCGGGAACAGTGAGTAACGCTGGAACACCATGCCGATGTCGCGCTTGTGCGGCGGCACGTTGACCAGTGATTGGCCGCTGACCAGGATCTCGCCGCTGCTCGGCGTTTCGAAACCGGCAAGCATCGACAGCGTGGTGCTTTTACCCGAGCCGCTGGAGCCGAGGAAGGTGAGGAATTCGCCGTCCTTGATGTCCAGCGAGATGTTGTCCACGGCAGCGAATTCGCCGTAGTGCTTGTTCAGGTTGCGCAGGCTGACCAGGGGTTGGCCATGGCTCTGCGCGACATCGTTGATCACTGCACTCATGTTCTTCTCCTCGGCGCTCAAGCGCGGGTTTCGGTACGCCGGCGAACGGCGGCGGCAATCACCATGACCAGCACCGAGAGGCCGATCAGCAGCGTCGACGCGACGGCGATCACAGGCGTCAGGTCCTGGCGCAGGGTGGTCCACATTTTTACGGGAAGGGTTTGCAGGGTCGGGCTGGCCATCATCACGCTGAGCACCACTTCGTCCCACGAGACCAGGAAGGCGAACAGTGCACCGGCCACCATCCCCGGGCGAATCGCCGGGAAGGTCACCTTGAACACCGCCTGCAACCGCGAGGCGCCACAGATTACCGCCGCGTCTTCGATCGACTGGTCGAACAGCTTCAGCGAGTTAATGATCGAGATGATGGTGAACGGCAGCGCCACGATCACATGGCTGACCACAAAGGCGAACATCGTGCCGGTGTAGCCCAGCTTGAGGAACAGCGCATACACCGCCACTGCGATGATCACCAGCGGCACGATCATCGGCAGGGTGAACAGGCCGTAGAGCAATTCGCGGCCGGGGAAGCGCCCGCGCACCAGGGCAAATGCGGTAGGCAGGCCCAGGGCGACGGCGAACACGGTGGTCAGCACGGCCACCTTGAGGCTGGCCATGGCCGCGTTCATCCAGTCGGCGTTGGAGAAGAACTGGCCGTACCATTTCAGCGTCCAGCCCGGCGGCGGGAACACCAGCCATTGCGACGAGCCGAACGACAGCAGCACGATGAACACGATCGGCAGCAGCAGGAACAGGCCAATCAACCCGGTGGTGGTGTAGAGGCCCAAGCGCATCCTGCGGCTCATGGCATTGGGGGTCAGGAGCATGACGGCTTACCTCGCGTTGCTGGCGCCAACCGGGGATTCCGGCTGAAGCTTCAGGTAGAAGTAGAACAGCACCAGCGTGATGAAGATCAGCAACGCGGCGCCGGCACTGGCCAGGCCCCAATTCAGGAACGATTGCACCTGCTGGATGATGAACTCGGGCAGCATCATGTTCTGCGCACCGCCGAGCAGCGCCGGGGTGACGTAGTAACCGAGGGACATCACGAACACCATCAGGCCGCCGGAGAACAACCCCGGCCGGCACAGCGGCAGGAATACGCGGAAGAAGTTGGTCCACGGGCTCGCGCCGCAGATCGAGCCGGCCTGCAGGATCATCGGGTCGATGGCCTGCATGGTCGCCTGCAATGGCAGCACGATGAACGGGATCATGATGTAGCTCATGCCGATCACCACGCCGGTGAGGTTATGCACCATCTCCAGGGGCACATCGATGATGCCCAGGGCCATCAGCGCCTTGTTGATCACCCCGGAGGCTTGCAGCAACACCAGCCAGGAATAGGTGCGGGCGAGCAGGCTGGTCCACATCGACAGCAGCACGATGTTGAGGATCCAGCGTCCCCAACCGCGCGGCACCAGGGTGATCGCCCAGGCCAGTGGAAAGCCCAGCAGCAGGCTGAACAGGGTCACCAGGCCCGCCACCGAAAAGGTGTTGAGCAGCACCCGTGCATAGGCCGAGTTGGCGAATAGCTGTTCATAGTTACCCAGGCCCGGTACTGGCTCCAACACGCCGCGCAGCAACAGGCCGATCAACGGCGCCAGGAAGAACAGGCCGAGGAACAGCAGGGCCGGGATCAGGTTGCTCGAGCCCCGCCAGCGCTGCGCCAGGGACGGCGCCCCGGCCTTGGCCGAAACCGCGCCGGCAGCGCCGAGGGCGCTCCCGGTCGGTGTGGTTGCCGTCATTTTCATTTGACTAGCCATTCATTCCACCGTGTCGCAATGGCCGGGCCGTTCTTGGCCCAGTAGGCGAAATCGAGGGTGACCTGGTCCTTGACGTAGGCGGTCGGCAGGTTCGGCGCGAGTACCGAATCCAGGCGTTGCACGCTGTCGATGTTCACCGGTGCATAGGCGGTCAGGTTGGAGAAATCCGCCTGGCCTTTGGCGCTGCTGGCGTTGGCCAGGAACTTCATGGCAGCGGCTTTGTTTTTGCTGCCTTTAGGCACGACGAGGATGTCGGCCATGACCAGGTTCTGCTTCCAGCTCACGCCCACGGGCGCGCCGTCTTCCTGCAGGGCGTGGATGCGACCGTTCCAGAACTGGCCCATGCTGACTTCGCCGGACGCCAGCAACTGTTGCGACTGCGCACCGCCGCCCCACCAGACGATGTCTTTCTTGATGGTGTCGAGTTTCTTGAAGGCGCGGTCCAGGTCCAGGGGGTAGAGCTTGTCGGCCGGGACGCCGTCGGCCAGCAGCGCCAGTTCGAGCACGCCGGGGCTTGGCCATTTGTAGAGGGCGCGTTTGCCGGGGTAGGTCTTGGTGTCGAACAGCGCGGTCCAGTCCTGGGGCTTGCCGGCGCCGAGCTTGCCTTCGTTGTAACCGAGCACGAAAGAGAAGAAGAACGAACCGACGCCATGGTCGGAGACGAAGCGCGGGTCGATTTTGTCGCGCTGGATCACCGAGAAGTCCAACGGTTCGAGCAGGCCTTCGGCGGCGGCGCGCAAGGCGAAGTCGGCCTCGACATCCACCACGTCCCACTGCACGTTGCCGCTTTCGACCATGGCCTTGAGTTTGCCGTAGTCGGTGGGGCCGTCCTGGACCACGGTAATGCCGCTGGCCTTGCTGAACGGGTCGGCCCAGGCCTGCTTCTGCGCATCCTGGGTGCTACCGCCCCAGCTCACGAAATTGACGCTTTCGGCCGCCATGGCCGCGTGAGTGGCCGTGGCCAATAAACCCGCGAACAGCACTGCGGTTGCACGTTTGTTCAACACCATTTTCACGCCCTCATTTGTTTTGTTATTGAGCGGGCTTGGTAATGCCCGCCTATCGGGAGCAGTAGGTCTATCGGGGGCCTCTAATCGAGACCCCAAAAGGCGACCGTGCCAAGGGCTGTTATTGGTGCTCTCCCTGGCGGGCGCACTTGGCAGAAGCGTTCGGTCTATGGAATATCATATTATGGTATTCCAAACTTTGTGCAAGCATTTTGCCTTACCGGTTATCCGTCATTCGGTGAAGGGAATGCTCTCGACCACCTCCAGGTCGTAGCCGGTGAGCCCGGCGTATTTGAGGGGCGGGCCGAGGTGACGCAGCTTGCCGACGCCGAGGTCCTGCAAGATCTGCGCCCCGGTGCCCACTTCGGAATAGATGCGCGACTGCGAACGGTTGAACTGGCGCGGTGCCTGGGTCAGTTGCGGCACGCGTTCCAGCAGCGCCTGGGACGATTCATGGTTGGCCAGCACTACCACCACGCCGCTGCCTTCAGCCGCGACACGTTGCAGGGCCGCCCACAGCGTCCAATTGGACGGGCCGCTGTAGTCGGCACCGACCAAGTCGCGCAGCGGGTCGATCACGTGCACGCGTACCAGCGCAGGCGTATCGCGGCGCAACTGGCCCATGACCATTGCCATGTGCACGCCGCCGTCGATGCGGTCTTCAAAGGTGATCAGGCGGAAGGTACCGTGCACGGTGGGCAGGTCGCGTTCGCCGATGCGCACCACGGTGCGTTCAGTGCTGAGGCGGTAGTGGATCAGGTCGGCGATGGTGCCGATTTTGATGCCGTGCTTGCGCGCGAAGATTTCCAGGTCGGGGCGGCGCGCCATGGTGCCGTCGTCGTTCATCACTTCGACAATCACCGAGGCCGGCGTATGCCCGGCCAGGCGCGCCAGGTCGCAACCGGCTTCGGTGTGACCGGCGCGGGTCAATACACCACCGTCCTTGGCGCGCAACGGGAAGATATGCCCCGGCTGCACGATGTCGGCCGGTCCGGCATTGCTGTCGACGGCAGCGGCCACGGTACGCGCGCGGTCGGCGGCGGAAATGCCGGTGGTCACGCCGCTGGCGGCCTCGATGGACACGGTAAATGCGGTGCTGAACACACTGCCATTGCTCGGCACCATCTGTTCCAGGCCCAGGCGCTGGCAGTGTTCGTCGGTGAGGGTCAGGCAGATCAGGCCACGGGCTTCGCGGGCCATGAAACTAATAGTCTCGGCGGTGCAGCAGGCGGCGGGCAGTAGCAGGTCGCCTTCGTTTTCCCGGTCTTCGTCGTCCACCAGTAGCACCATCTTGCCCTGGCGATAGTCTTCGATGATGTCTGCGATGCTGTTGAAGGCCATGTAAAATGCTCGACTTGTTGGTTGTATGTATTATGGTATACCACAAATTCTAAATAAGAGGATGTCCCGATGAAGGCCTACTGGATTGCCCATGTGGATGTGTCCGATGTAGAGCAATACACGCAGTACACCCAGCGCGCGCCGGCGGCGTTTGCAAAGTTTGGCGGACGGTTCCTAGCCAGGGGCGGGCGCAGCGAAGCGCTGGAGGGCGGGCCGGCACGGCAGCGTAATGTGGTGATTGAGTTTGAGAGCTATGAGCAGGCGGTGGCGTGTTATGAATCCAGGGAGTATCAGGAGGCGAAGGGACACCGCGAGGGGGCAGGGCAGGCGCAGATCATCATCGTGGAAGGGCTGGCGCGCTGATTTTTTCAGGTATAAACCGATTCAAATGTGGGAGGGGGCTTGCTCCCGATGGCGGTAGTTCAGTCACTTCATGTATTGACTGACATGCTGCTATCGGGAGCAAGCCCCCTCCCACATGTGGACCCGGTTTAGCTGAAGATCAGCGGATGAAGTGGATCTTGCCGCTGTCGTCATTACCGATATAGATGCCATACACCCCAGCCTGGCGTTCCTCGATATACCGTTCGAGGATCTGCCGGATCGCCGGGTAGTAGATGCTGTCCCAGGGAATCTCCTCGGGCGCGAAGAACTTGTAGTCGAGGGTCTCCGGGCCGAACTGGCCGGTGATCTCCAGCGCGATGGCGCGGAAGATGATGTAGACCTCGCTGATCCTGGGCACGCTGAAGATGGAGTAGGGCGAGACGATCTCGGCGCGTACGCCACTCTCTTCCCACACCTCTCGCAGCGCGGCCTGTTCGGTGGTTTCGCCACCTTCCATGAAACCGGCAGGCAATGTCCAGGTGCCGGGGCGCGGCGGAATCGCGCGCTGGCACAGCAGGTATTTGCCGTCCTGCTCGATGATGCAGCCGGCGATGATCTTGGGATTGATGTAGTGGATATAGCCGCAGCCCCGGCACATCAGGCGCTCATGGGTATCGCCCGGTGGCAGCTGGTGACCGAGGTCACTGCCGCCGCATGTCGGGCAAAAGCTGGGGCTGGACACGGTCAGTGACCTATGCGCGGTTCTTTCAGTGCGATGGGCAGGGTGATTTCCGGAATCTTGCCGGTTTCTTCCTGTTTGCGCTTGAGGTAGTCCAGGGCCACGGCGGCGGCGGCGCGCACGTGATCGACGCAGGCCTGGTGGGCCGCCAGCGGGTCGCCGCTCTTGATCGCCTGGACCATGCGTTCCATTTCCTGATTGCTGGTGCCGCGACGGTTTTCCTGGGACACCGAGGTGGCGCGCAGGTAGCTGATGCGCGCCTGCAACTGGCGCAACTGGGTGGCCGCCACATGGTTGCCCGAACCTTCGAGCAGCACGTCGTAGAAGCCCTGGACCGAGTCGATCACCTGCTGCAGCTCACCGTCCTTGAGGGCCTTGCGGTTTTCTTCCAGGGCTTTTTCCAGGGCCTTGATGTCCTTGGCCTTGGCGCGCAGGGTGAACAATTGCACGATCAAGCCTTCGAGCACGCAACGCAGTTCATAGATGTCGACGGCGTCCGCCAGGGTGATGATCGCCACTTGCGGGCCCTTGGCATCGGCGAATTCCACCAGGCCTTCGGACTCCAGGTGACGCAAGGCTTCGCGTACCGAGGTGCGGCTGACGCCGAGGCGGTCGCACAGGTCGCGCTCCACCAGGCGGTCACCGGGCAGCAGTTGGAAGTTCATGATGGCGCTGCGCAGTTTTTCCAGCACGATTTCGCGCAGGGTGACCGGGTTGTGATTGACCTTGAAGCTGTCGTCGAGGGGCGCGCGTTTCATGGGGTCTGCTCTGAATTTAGCGGTTAACTGGAGGCCTCGGCCGGCCGGGGCCGATTGAGGGCCGAAAATCGTGCCCAAGTTTATCATGCTGAGTTCCTTAAGCGACAAACCCTCACGGCCCCCGCGCGCCTCAGGCCAGGGCCGGCAGCGGGCCCAGCTTGCCCTTGTGGTAGATCATCGGCGTGACCGGTTCGTTGGGCAGGATCAGGTTCTTCACCGCGCCGACGATGATCGCGTGATCGCCGCCGTCGTATTCGCGCCACAGTTCGCACTCGATGATCGCCGTGGCCTTGGCCAGCAGCGGGTTGCCCAGCTCGCTCAGGTGCCACTCGATGCCCTTGGCCTTTTCCTTGCCTTTGCTGGCGAAAGCATAGGCCTCGGCGGTCTGGTCGGCGGACAGCAAGTGGATCGCGAAGCGCTTGCTGTCGCGCAGGATCGGGTAGGTGTCCGACGCATAGTTGGGGCAGAACAGCACCAGTGCCGGGTCGATCGACAGTGCGCTGAACGCACTGGCGGTAATGCCGACGATGCCGCCGTCGGGGTCGAGGGTGGTGACCACCGTGACGCCCGAAGGGAACGAGCTCATGACGTCTTTGTAAATGCCGGGTTCGATCATGGTCGGGGTCTCTTAACGCATCACGAAAGGATCAGGCATGGGCGCCTGGGAGAGGTTGATCCACACCGTCTTTAGCTCGGTGTAGGCGAGTACCGAATCGATGCCGCTTTCACGTCCGTAGCCGCTGTTCTTGAAGCCGCCGATAGGCGCCATTGCCGACACGGCGCGGTAGGTGTTGACCCAGATGATCCCCGAGCGCACGTCCCGCGCCAGGCGGTGGGCGCGGCCGAGGTCGCGGGTCCAGATGCCGGCGGCGAGGCCGAACTGCGAGTCGTTGGCGATGGCCAGCGCTTCGGCTTCATCCTTGAAACGGATGACCGAGGCCACCGGGCCGAACACTTCTTCCTGCATGATCTTCATCGAGTTGCTGTCGCACTCGAACAGCGTCGGCTCATAGAACCAGCCTTCACCGAGGTTCTGCGGGCGTTTGCCACCGGTGCGCAAGCGCGCGCCTTCGGCGATGGCATCCGCGACCAGGCCTTCGACCACGGCCAGTTGCTGCGCGGTGGCCATGGGGCCCATTTCGCTGGCGTCGTCCTGGGGTTTACCGATGCGGATGCGCTGGGCGCGAGCCACCAGGCGCTCGACGAATTCGTCGTAGATCTCGTCCTGCACCAGCAGGCGCGAACCGGACACGCAGCTCTGCCCGGACGCCGCGTAGATACCGGCAATCGCGCCGTTGATGGCGCTGTCGAGGTCGGCGTCGGCAAAGATGATATTCGGCGACTTGCCGCCCAGTTCCAGGGACAGCTTGGCGAAGTTCTCCGCGCTGCTGCGCACCACATGGCGGGCCGTGGCCGCGCCGCCGGTGAAGGCGATCTTGCGCACCAGTGGGTGGCGGGTGAGGGCGGCGCCGGTGCTGGGGCCAAAGCCTGTGACCACATTGACCACGCCTGGCGGGATCCCGGCTTCGAGGGCCAGGCGCGCGAGTTCGAGGATGGTTGCCGAGGCGTGTTCCGAGGGTTTGATCACGATGGTATTGCCCGCCGCCAGGGCCGGCGCGAGCTTGATCGCGGTCAGGTACAGCGGGCTGTTCCACGGAATGATCGCGGCGACCACGCCCATGGCTTCGTGCACGGTGTAGGCGAACAGATCCGGCTTATCCAGCGGCAGGGTGCCACCCTCGAGCTTGTCGGCCAGGCCGGCGGTGTAGTGGAAAAACTCCGGCAGGTAGCTGACCTGGCCACGGGTTTCGCGGATCAACTTGCCGTTGTCGCGGCTTTCCAGCTGGGCCAGTTGCTCTTTGTTCTCGGCGATCAGGTCACCGAGGCGGCGCAGTAATTTACCCCGTGCGGTGGCGGTGAGGCCACGCCAGGCCGGGCTGTCGAAGGCGCTTTGGGCGGCCTGCACGGCGCGCTCCACGTCGGCTTCGTCGGCGTCGGGCAGTTGCGCCCAGGGTTCGGCGAGGGCCGGGTTGAGGCTGTCGAAAGTCTTGCCGGACAGGGCATCGACCCATTCACCGCCGATGCACATCTGGAAGCGTGCGAGTGTCATGCAACGATCCCCTTGATTGGATTGTTTTGGGCGTACACCGTGTCGAGGAAACCCAGCAGCAGCTGGTTGACCAGGCGTGGCGATTCTACCGGCATCATATGCCGTTGCTCGGCCAGCACCGCAACGGTGGCGCCGGGAATACGATCGGCCAGTTGCCGGGCCATTTCCGGGGTTGAACCGGGATCGAGTTCGCCGGTGGCGACCAGGGTCGGTACGCGCAAACCCTTGAGGTCGTCGGCGCGGTACATGTCCTGGGTCGCAAACAGTTCGTAGGTGGTCAGGTAGCCCTGGGGGTCGTTGCCCGCCAGGGTTTCACGCAGGGCGGCGATCTGCGCCGGGTTGGCCGCCTGATATTCACGGCTGAACCAGCGCGACAGCGCGGCTTCGGCATTCGCATCCGGGCCGTGTTCGGCGGCCTGGGCGGTGCGTGCAATCACGCCGGCACGCTGTTCGGGGCTGCGGTTGAATACACTGTTGAGCACCACCAGGCCTTGCAGGCGTTCGGGGTAATGCAGGGCAAACGCCCGCGCGACCAGGCCGCCCATGGAAAAACCGATCACCGTGGCCTGGGGCAGTTGCAGGTGGTCGAGCAGTTCCAGCAACTGGTCGGCATACCCCAGCAGCGGCGTGCCGGCGGCCGGGCGCGGGCTGGCGCCATGGCCGAGCATGTCATAGCTGATCACGCGGTAGTTCGAGGCAAGGCCAACGACTTGCCCGCCCCACATTTCTTTATTCAGGCCCACGCCGTGGATCAAAACCACAGGCTGGCCTTGGCCGGTCGCCAGATAACTGGTGCCAGCCGGGGTGCGTTCAGCGGTGAGCCGAATCATGGAGCGCTCCTGCATGTTTTTTGTTGTGGTGGCCGGCCGTGCTTACTGGGCTTTTTCCGCCGCCAGTTCTTCCAGGTCGATGTAACGGTTACCGATCCGTGGATGCAGGCGGCCACCGTCGGCGCACCCCAGGACCACCACGATTTCGTCGGCACGCGGCGAATCTTCGATGTGCATTTCCAGGGTGATGTAGTGCGAACGCAGGCCTTCGTCGTCCTTGTGCATCATCGGGATCTGGATCGAGGTGCCCGGCCCGCCGCGCTTGTTGGTGAAGCTCAGGTAGCTCTTGGCCTTGACCGCTTCACGGTAGTGATTGCCGAAGCGCAGGGTGTGGATGATCGCGCTGGCGTGTTCGATCTCGCCGTCGGCACCGACCACGGCAGCCTTGCCATAGGCCTCGATGTTTTCGGCGCCGCCAATGATGCCCACCAGGCGCTCGACCATCAGCGCGCCGAGGTCGGAGCAATTGGCCCGGATTTCCGGCTTGAGGTCTTCGACGAAACCGCGACCCAGCCATGGGTTTTTCAGGACCACGGCGAGGCCGACCATTTTCACCGGGGTGTCTGCGGCCTTGCCGCCTTCGATGAAGGTTTCTTCTACATAGCTGACGATCTTGCGGATTTCGAAACTCATGGACGGCTCCATCGGATGCGTGGGATTTCCGTATGATGGTATACCATAATACGAGAAGCGCAAGAGGCTGGAGTGCGTCGTCATGGAGGGGGCTGGAAAATCCCTCGACCTGCTGGCCCCGGTGGCGTCAATGGCCGCCGGGTACCGGGGGTGGCGGTATGGCTAGTGCGCGTTGAGGAACGCTGCGACGCTCGCCATGCATGCCTCACGTTCTTCGACGTGGGGCATATGGCTGGACTGCTCGAAAATCTGCCACTGCACCTCCTCAATCCCGTCGGCAAACGGCTGCACCGTCGCTGGCGTGGCCTCGTCGAAACGCCCGGAAATCAGCAGGGTGGGTACCTGGATGCGCGACAGACGGTCGATGATGGTCCAGTTGCGCATGCTGCCGACCACATGGAATTCGGTCGGGCCGTTCATGGCATGGTAGACAGTCGGGTCGGCGTCGATCGCGGCAAAGGTGCGTGCCACCTCGGCGGGCATTGGCTGGATACGGCACACGTGGCGCGCGTAAAACACGTCGGAGGCGGCGCGGTATTCAGGGGTATCGGTGGTGCCGGCGTCTTCGTGCCGCTGCAAGGTGGCTTGCACGTCGGCGGGCAGTGCCTGGCGCAGTTCGTTGGCCGCTTCGCACCACAGTTCCATGGACGCCGGCGAGTTGGCGATGATCAGGGCCTTGAGGCCGACCGGTTGGCGAACCGCATGTTCGGCACCAAGAATGCCGCCCCAGGATTGCCCAAGCAATGCGTAATCACGCAGGCCCAGGTGGGCGATCAGGTTGTCCAGTTCGGCCAGGAACAGGTCCACGCACCAGAAATCCTTGGGTGCCTGGGGCAGGTGGGTCGAGCGGCCATTGCCGAGTTGGTCGTAGTGCACCACGGCGCGGCCGGTGGCGGCCAGGTCTTTGAAACTGTCGACGTAGTCATGGGTGCAGCCGGGGCCGCCGTGGGCAACGATCAAGGGCAGGCGCCCTGAATTCAAGTCGCCAGTGACCCGGAACCAGGTTCGGTAATCACCGAAATCGGCATAACCTTCGCGTACCAGCATGTTGTGTACCTCATTGGGGAACGATGGGGTACAGGCTATTCAAAGCAGGCGCTCAGGTGCACTGGCAAAAATGCTAGGTTCTCAGACTTCCACCAGGCGGTAATGCAAGCCACGTACGACGGCTTCCACGCGGTTGCGCGCGCCCAGTTTGCGCGCGGCGGCGATCAGGTGCAGGTTGACGGTGGCCTCGGAGCGGTGGAGCGTGGCGGCGATGCCCTTGGCCGTCAGCCCCTTGGCCGAATGCTGCAGGCACTCACGTTCTCGACGGGTGAGACGAATGTACGTGCAGTCGCGTTCCGCCGGCGCGAGCAGGTCGGTGACCTGGGCCTGGAGCGCATGGGCCAACACCAGCATTTCACCGAGGTTCTGCCGCGTGTGATGCTCGGCGTCCGCCGGTGTGCCGTCGATGATGGCGGTCAGCGTGGCAAAGCCGCCATCGGGCAAGTGCAATGGCACGGTCAGGCCGGTGCTCAGGCCGCAGTCGCGGATGTAGTGGGCTACCGGGCGGTGGGCTTCGGTCAGCGCGCCGTTCCAGCCGGTGTCGGCGCTGAACGACCAGGCAAATGGTGTCGTGCGCCGCGCAGCGCACTGTTGCACCGGGTCGATCTGGTAATAGCCGCGTTCGCACCACTGCGCGTACATATCTCCCGGGGCATTCAGGGTCTTGAACACCGAGGGGGTAATCAGCGCGCCCTCGTGGCTGACGGGGACCGGCGCATAGTCATAGATCAGTGTCTTGAACCCGAGGCGGTTGGTGGCCTGCTGAACATGGGCCAGGCAGGCATCAACGCTGTTCAAGTGGGCGAGCTGATCGCTGAATGTCATCAGGTCGGTGTGCATGGTGGCTCCGGGTGTTGGGATGCACGGTTTTTCAAGCAAACAGTCTGCCAAGGCCGAAAACCTAGTAGTTTTCAGGATAACGCCCGGACGGGCGTCGCCCTAGAGTGAGGCTTCTGTTCAATCCCTGCGGAGCGCATCCATGTCCGACATTCCCACACCCGCCGACAGCGCGCAGCTCGCGCGTTTCGGATATACCCAGCAACTCAAGCGCCAGCTCAGCCTGGGCGACCTGCTGATCTACGGTATGGTCTTCATGGTGCCGCTGGCGCCGTTCTCGATCTTTGGCGGCGTGTTCGACGCCAGCCATGGCATGGTGCCGCTGACTTACTTGATCGGCTTTGTCGCCATGCTCTTCACCGCGATCAGCTACCAGCAGATGTCCCAGGCGTTTCCGGTGGCGGGCTCGGTGTATGCCTATGTCGGTCGCGGCCTGAACAGCCAGTTGGGCTTCCTCGCGGGGTGGGCGATCCTGCTGGATTATCTGCTGGTGCCGACCTTGCTCTACGTCATCGGTGCGAATGCCATGGCCAACGTTTTTCCGGGGATATCCCAGCCGGTGTGGATCGTGTTTTTCGTGCTGGTCAACACGCTGGTGAACCTGCGCGGCATCCAGACCACCGCCCGCGCCAATCGCCTGTTCCTGTACGGGCAATTGGTGGTGCTGGTGGTGTTTGTGGTGCTGGCGAGTATCGCCATCAGCAATGGCGTCAATGGCGCGAGCTGGACGATGAAGCCGCTGTACAACCCGGCCGAGTTTTCCCTGCCGCTGATCTTCAGCGCGCTGTCGGTGGCGGTGTTGTCGTTCCTGGGCTTTGATGCGATTTCCACCTTGTCCGAAGAAACCCGTGGCGGTAGCCGTGCCGTGGGCCGCGCGACGTTGTGGGCCCTGACCCTGGTGGCGGCGCTGTTCATGGTGCAGACCTGGCTGGCGGCGTTGCTTCAACCCAACCTGGTCCAGTACCCGAGCCCCGAAGCCTCCAACAACGCCTTCTATGAAATCGGCCGACTGGTGGCTGGCCCCTGGCTGCAAATCGTGATTGCCCTGGCAGTCGCCATCGGCGCGGCGATCGCCAACTCACTGGTGGCCCAGGCCGCGACGTCACGGCTGCTGTTCGCCATGGCTCGGGACCGTCAGTTGCCGCAGTTTCTCAGCCAGATCGACGCGAAGACCGGCGTCCCCCAACGCGCCACGCTGTTGGTGGCAGGCTTGAGCCTGGTGCTGGGGCTGTTGTTTGTCGGGCAGATCGACCTGTTGGCGTCGATGTGCAACTTTGGTGCGCTGACCGCCTTCCTGCTGCTTCATGTGGCTGTGGCCTGGCATTACCGGGGGGCCGGCCGCCGCGTAGTGCACGGGTTGGTACCGCTGATCGGCTTCGTGATCATCAGTTATGTGCTGGTCAATTCGGATATCTACGCCAAGGTCGGCGGCAGTTGCTGGATCGTGCTGGGGATTGCGGTGCTGGTTTTCTTCAAGGCAACCGGGCGGTCGACCGAGCTCAAGGTGGCGGCGTAGGGTTAAACCAACGAGGCGGTGCGTGGATCACCGCCTCGAATGCGTCAGGCTAGAACTTGAACCGGCCCACCAGCCCCTTGAGCTGACCGGAAATATCCGTCAACCGACCTGATCCGGTCTGTGCCGAGTGGGCAAAGCCTTCGACCAGTTGCGCATCGGCATGGATCTGCGCGATGTGGCGGTTGATCTCCTCGGCCACCTGGTGCTGTTCTTCGGCGGCGGTGGCGATCTGGGTGTTCTGGTCGCGGATCGAGTCCACCGAACCCTGGATCTTGTCGAAGCTGTCGCGGGCCTGCTGGATGCGTTCCACGCTGGTGTGGGACACCAGCAGGCTGCCTTGCATCTGCAGGGTGACTTCCTGGGTGCGACGGGCGAGGTTGCCCAGCAGGCTGTCGATTTCACCGGTTGAATCGGCGGTGCGGCGGGCGAGGGCGCGGACTTCGTCGGCGACCACGGCAAAGCCTCGGCCCTGATCACCGGCGCGTGCGGCTTCAATCGCCGCGTTGAGCGCCAGCAGGTTGGTCTGTTCGGCGATCGACCGGATGGTGTCGAGTATGGTGTTGATGTTCTGGCTGTCCTGCTCCAGCAACTGCATGGTCTGGGTCGACTTTTGCAGGTCTTCGCTGAGCTTGAGCACGCTGCCGGTGGCTTCGCCGATATGTTGCTGGCCATTGTGCACGTCGCGGTAGCCTTCGTCGGCACTCGCGGCGGCGGCGCTGCAGGAGCGCGCGACTTCGTTGGCGGTGGCGACCATTTCATTGAACGCGGTGCTCACCAGCTCCACGGCTTCCCGTTGGCGGCCGGCGGCCTGGTTCATGTTATTGGCGACTTCGCTGGTGTCGGCGGCGGCGGTCTGCAGGTCGGAAGAGGCGTTGCCGATGCGCTGCACCAGTTGCGCGATCATGCTCAGGAACTGGTTGAACCAGCCGGCCAGGCTGGCGGTTTCGTCCTTGCCTTGCACCTTGAGTTGGCGCGTCAGGTCGCCTTCGCCTTCGGCGATTTCTTGCAGGCCGTCGGCCACGCCGCGAATCGGGCGTACGATCATGCTGGCAAAGCTGGCGCCGACAATCGCGAACACCACGGCCAGGGCAGCGGCAATCGCGGCGATCAACCACGTGAGGCTGGTGGCGCCGGCCATTACTTCATCGCGTTTGATCAGGCCGATAAAGCGCCAGCCCAAATCCTTGGAACTGACCACATTGGCCATGTAGGCCACGCCGTCGATGTCGATCTGGGTCACGCCGTCGCCGCCCTTGGCCAGTTCGGCGTAGTTGGGGCCCAGGTCGGCCAGAGGCTTGAAGTTGTGCTTGGCGTCGCTGGGGTCCACCAGCACGTTGCCGTTGGCTTCCACCAGCATCAGGTAGCCGCTGTCGCCCAGCTTGATGTTGCGCACCAGCTCGGTGAGCTGCTTGAGCGACACGTCCAGGCCGACCACGCCAAGGATGTTGCCGGTGGCGTCGGCGACGGTGTGCACGGTGCCGATCAGCACCACGTCGTCCGGTGCCCAGTAATAGGCACCGGTGCGCACGGTGGCGCCTGGCGCGGCGATGGCGGCTTTGTACCAGGGGCGTACGCGCGGGTCGTAGTTGTTCAGTTTGGTGTCATCAGGCCAGCTGGCATAACCGCCGTCGGCGAGGCCCAAAGACAAGTAGGCGGTGCTCGGGTGGCTTTTGGCGAACTGGTCGAAAATCGCCAGCAGGTCTTTGTTGGTCTGGGTCAGGGGGACCTGCGCGGCGTCGGCGCCGGCGTAGCTCTTGAGGTCCTTGGCCGCGACAACGCGCGGGTCCTTGGCCACGAAGTCGACGTTCTGGCTGATGCCATCGAAAAACTGCTTCATGCCGTTGTCGATCTGACGGATCTCGCGACCGCTGCTGTCGAGGAAATTGGCCAGGGCCCCCTCGCGCAGATTCAGCACTACCAACACGGCCACCAGGATGACCGGAAGGCACGCGATAGCCGCGAACGCCCAGGTCAGCTTCTGCTTGATATTCATGACTTCACCTGCGGGTATTTATAGTTTTGGCAAGGGGAAACGCTAGTGCTGAATGCCGCATGTGTTGTTATGAAGGGATAGGGCCCATGCGTACCCTCGGTTTATCGACCGAAAGGGCACGCACTTTAGGGCGCGGGGCATGATCAGCCGATGTGGTGGTCGGCCAGGGCGTCGCGGCGCATCGATTGCAGGTTCTTTTCGATGGTTTCGCAGATGGCTTCCATCTGGATCTGGTGTTCGCTGGAGCGGAACGGGCTTTGCAGGTCGGTGCCGATGCGTTCGATGGCCAGCAGCATAAAGCCCACCACGGTGGACGCCAGCGGGGTGAACCAGCCCAGGGATTCCACCAGGCCCACGGGCACGATCAGGCAGAACAGAGAGATAAACAGGCGGGGGAAATACACGTAAGGGTAGGGCAGTGGCGTGTTGGCGATACGTTCCATGCCGCCCTGGGCATTGGACAGGTCCACCAGGGTCGACTCCAACCGTGCCAGGCGAATGCTGTCCAGGTGCCCGGCCTTGTATTCACGGGCCAGCAACGCCGCAGAGCCGGTGAGGATGTCATTGGCAAAGTTGTTGGTGGCGCCGTTGCGGGCGAATTCCTCGGTGGGGATAAAGGCGCGTACTTCATCAGGGCACGGTTCGCCCCTGAGGTGGGCGGCCAGGCAATTCACGTAGGCCACGTGGCGGCGCAGCAGGGTGGACTTGACCGGGTTCACGTCGCCGTCGGGATCGTCCAGCAAGGTCAATACCTGCCGGGCAAAACTGCGCGAGTTGTTGACCATCGCGCCCCACAGCGTACGCGCCTCCCACCAGCGGTTATAGGCGCTGCTGTTGCGAAAGCTGATGAGCACGATCAGTGCCGAGCCCAACAGGGTGAGGGGCATCAGCGGCAAGTTGATCTTGGCGGTGAGAAACAACATGAAGTCCACGGTGACGGCAACGTCCCACAGCAACAGCCAGAATAGCGACCAGCCCACGTAGCCCATGGTCTTGATGATCAGGCGGTACTTTTTGATGATGGCGGCTTTCAAACGACAACCTCGCGGCGAGCGGTAGGCAACAGTGCCTTAGCTCGGACGTCGGCTGGCGGGGAAGGTTCGCCGCGGCGACTGAAACGGTTAAGCCGCCTGGGTTTTTTGGAACAATTTTGGTAACGACGATGTCCCCTGAGCTAATCACGCTAGATTGCGCCCAAGGCAAAACGCCATTACCGGTGCTGCAATTGAGATCAGTGAATCCAAGTTGTTTGATCAGGGCTCTTTCTCATGTGCAGTGGTTCGTTGAAGCTGGCGATTGAACAGTCGGCGCGGGCGTTTGAGCGCCATGTGGATTTTGAAGGGTGTATTCGTATCCATTATTCGGTTCTGCTGGAGTGCTATTCAAAAAGACCGTTTTTCTACAAGACTGCACTGAAGTTCAGTCGCTTGATGGTGTCCTTTACGTTATTGAGCACGTATTTCGCCAAGCCAGTTCCCCTGCTGTCCGAGGTGAAAGAGTTTTGTGTGGCGCGCGGGTTCTGTTCGCGAAACAGCCTGGAGTCGATCTTCCTGCTGTTCAGGGCGCTGGGGTTCATGACGGTGTCGAGGCATCCGGACGACAGCCGCCTGCGGCTGTTCAGCCCATCGTCCCAAGCCTGCGCGGAGATCAGGCCGATGCTCACGTCCATGGTCGAGCCGCTGGGCGTGATGTGCCCCGAACCCGCGGTTTGCGGTTCAATGGTCGGGTTGGATGATCGCGCCTATCTGGCCCGGTATTTCAAAGGGTTTTCGGTGCTTCTCTGCCGTAACCTGAGCATTGACCTGTTGATGCCCGATTGTTATTGGCTGGTAAAACGCGATGCCGGGCATATGTTGATGCTGGCGATCTATAACGATGCGTGTGCGCGGGATAACCAGGGCGCAAGTTTCAGGTCATCGTCCTACCTTTCCATCGCTGAGCAACTTTCGGTGTCCAAGACCCACGTCATTCGTCTGGTGCAAGAGGGGGCCGAGCGGGGCTATTTCAAGATTCATTCCAAGACGCAGCTTGAGGTCCTGCCATCTTTTGTCGTGCTGGTAAGACGGTTCATGGCCTATTCGTTTGCGATCTGCCTGCACAGTCTTCAACTGAGTCATGCCGATGACACACCGGCCACGCATGCACAGGGAGTGACGGGATGCCGGCAAATGTGAAACTCAGGCCACGGATGCAGAGGCTGTTGTCGCCCGCCATCGCCCAGGCCGAACTGATCGGGATTTTCGCCTGGCTGGCGGTGTTGCTGGTGGATCGTGGGGGGATGCTCGGCTGGCCGGTGGTGCTGGTCACGCTGGGGCTGTGCGTGGTGTATGGGGTTCACCGGGTGGTGACGCATTATGTGCTGTGGCGGGCGCTGGGCGGGTTCTACATGGTGCTGCTGTCCGCAGGTTTTGCCTATGTGGTGCACACCCGCCCCGCGTTGCAGGTGTTCGCCTTGCCGCTGGCCGTGACTTTGGTGATGAGCAGCGCAATCCTGTTTATCGTGGTCCAGGATTTTCTGGTTTGCGCCGCCCTGGTCTGGTTACTGACGTGGCCCAACATTCAGCTGAGCCTTTATGACGGCGTCGACACCTATGTGTTTATCTTCTGTGCCGCGTCGGTATCGATCGGCTTTATCTTGAATGTCTACTACCTGAAAAACCTGCGCTCCGTGTTACTGGTCGAGAGTGAGTTTCGGGAATTGGCCGAGACGGATTACTTGACCTCCATCCTGAACCGGCGCGCCTTTATGGAGAGCTTCTCCAAACTGATTGCGGCCGGTGATACCGGCTACTTCATGATGTTGGATATCGACAGTTTCAAGTTGAAGAATGACCAGTTCGGCCATGATGTCGGCGACCGGATTCTCTGCGCCATGGCCGCATGCCTGAAATCCACCCCCGGCAGCCACAGTTTCGGCAGGATTGGCGGCGAGGAATTCGGCGTGCTGCTGGTGGGCGATGACCCTGATGTCGCCAGCGATTTTGCGCTGCGGCTGTTGCATGGGATTCGCTACAGTGTCGCACCGCCCCATCACTACACCTGCAGTGCTGGCATGACGCGTTTTACGGCCGGGGACGATATGTCGGCGGTCCTCAAGCGTGCCGACCGCAATCTCTACGCCGCCAAGGGCAACGGTAAAGACCGTGTGTATCTGGATGGCGCCCCGGTCTGCCATGGAGTGCCTTAGCTCGGACGCAGGCTTGTGAGGAAGGTTCGCCCTGAACCAGAAACGTTTAAGTGGCGTGCGCTTCGGTTGAGGTGGAAGGAGGGCACCATGCTATGCTCTGGAAGCTAATTGAGGGATTTCAGATGACTAAAACAGCCGATATCAGTATTGCCAGCCACGTGCGCCGCCTGGCCAGGGCTCATCATGTTACAGCTGAGTGTGATGGCATAAGCCGAATGGCTGCTGCGATTACTAGCCTGGCTGGCGATGTGGTCGAGTTGGATGGTGTGGAGCAGTTGTTGGTCAATCTCAAGAGGAAGGGTGTTCTGAGCAAATCGGAAACCCTGGCGCTTCAGGGCAGCTACCTCCAAGAGAAGCGGCGCTCCAAGAAGAAGTTAAGCGCATGAATTTTGATCCCTTCGGCGATTTTGAGACCGCTGGGTACCTTCAAAATGCTCTACAGCTTAAAGATCCCATCGAAGTAAAAGAGTCAGAGCATCTATCGTTCGAACTGAGCATGGAAGACGCGCTTCGATACTTGGCCCAAAAAAAAAGTATCGATTACTCGTCCGTACTCAAAGTGCACGAGCTCCTGTTCTCTGATTTTTATCACTGGGCGGGTAAGGATCGAACTGAGCTTGTTCCACATCTTGCCGTTTTCAAAGGTTCTCAAGACGATCCACACCATACCCCGTTTGAGCATCCGGCATCGATCAAACTCTCCGTCGACTATGCATTTGAGCTGGCGTCGAACAAGAAGCGCTTCAGGGAGCGCCCTGGTGACGTCATGGGCCAGTTGGCATTCGCGCATCCTTTTCTCGATGGCAATGGGCGCACGATTCTGCTGGTTTTCATGGAACTTTGTTATCGAGCCAAGTTCGCCATTGAATGGTCAAAAACCAACAAGGATGATTACCTCCGGGCACTCAGTGCGGAAATCAAAGAGCCGTTTAAAGGGCATCTGAATGATTACCTGCAACCCTTCGTGGTCGATATTGCACATCGTGACGAATGGCCAGGAATGATAGGTGGTCTAAAAGGTTTGGATGGGCTTGATAAGGAAAGGATTACCTACGAAAGCCTTGATAATCCTGAGGTTCAAAAGATTTACACAACCTACAGAGCGCAATCGCTCGCTGCGCCTTCATCCAAAAAATAGGACCACGATGTCCAGAGTTGGCGTGATTTCCGACACCCACGGCCTGCTGCGCCCTGAGGCTGTCGCAGCCTTGCAGGGATGCGAGCAGATCATCCATGCCGGTGATATCGGCAGCCCTGAAATTCTTCAGCAATTGGCACAGATCGCGCCCCTGCACGTGGTGCGTGGCAACAATGACCAGGACGCGCCGTGGGCAGAGCAGGTGCCCGATCATCTGATGCTGGAGGTGGACGGATGGCGGACGTTGGTGGTGCATGATATCGCCGACGTACCCGCCTTACTCGACACGTCTACTCGGCTGGTGATCACCGGCCATTCGCACAAGCCCTTGATCGAATGGCGGGGCGCAACACTGTACGTAAACCCCGGCAGTGCAGGGCGGCGGCGCTTCAAGTTGCCGGTGACGTTGGCGGTGCTGGAAGTGCGGGAAATGACGATCGAGTCGCGGCTGATTGCGCTGCTGGACTGATCCGGCTTTTATCGTTGCGCCAGGATGCTCTGCAACAACCCCGGAAAGCGTTCCTCAAGCACCTCGCCGCGCAATGAATTCATATGGGTAGTGCCCACGCTGCGGGTGTGTACCAGGCCGGCATCGCGCAGTACCCGGAAGTGGTGGGACATGCTGGACTTGGGGCGCCCGCCGTCCAGTTCGCCGCAGGTGGCTTCGGGCACACCGGCCAGGCAACGCACGATTTCCAGGCGCACCGGGTCACTCAGGGCGTACAACAGACGCTCGAGGGTCAGGTCTTCAGGGGGAGGGTGTTTAAAGGCTCGCATAAAACGAATCATAACAGGGGGCTATCATCGAATACCATAGTTCGATTACCATCGAACTATCGAATCATCCACTCGCTCCCGGAGTTCTCAATGTCCGCTTTGTTCGAACCGTTCACACTCAAAGACGTCACCCTGCGCAATCGCATCGCCATCCCGCCAATGTGCCAATACATGGCCGATGACGGCATCGTCAACGACTGGCACCTCGTGCACCTGGCCAGCATGGCGCGTGGCGGCGCCGGTTTGCTGGTGGTCGAGGCCACCGCCGTGGCGCCTGAGGGGCGTATCACCCCAGGTTGCGCCGGTATCTGGAGCGACGCCCACGCCGCAGCGTTCGTGCCCATGGTCAAGGCCATCAAGGCTGCCGGCTCGGTGCCAGGCATCCAGATCGGCCACGCCGGTCGCAAAGCCAGCGCCAACCGCCCGTGGGAAGGGGACGACCATATGCCTTCCTCCGATGCGCGCAGCTGGGAAACCATCGCGCCGTCGGCCATCGCCTTCGGTGCCAATCTGCCGCAAGTGCCACGTGCCATGACCCTGGACGACATCGCGCGGGTCAAGCAGGACTTCGTCGACGCCGCCCGCCGTGCCCGTGACGCCGGTTTCGAGTGGATCGAACTGCACTTCGCCCATGGCTACCTGGGCCAGAGCTTCTTCTCCGAGCATTCCAACCAGCGTACCGACGCCTACGGTGGCAGCTTCGACAACCGCAGCCGTTTCCTCCTGGAAACCCTGGCCGCCGTGCGCGACGTCTGGCCGGAGAACCTGCCGCTGACCGCGCGTTTTGGCGTGATCGAATACGACGGCCGTGACGAGCAGACTCTCACCGAATCCATCGAACTGGCCCGCAACTTCAAGGCTGGCGGCCTGGACCTGCTGAGCGTCAGCGTCGGTTTTACCATCCCCGACACCAATATCCCGTGGGGCCCGGCCTTCATGGGCCCGATCGCCGAGCGCGTGCGCCGCGAAGCGGGCATTCCGGTGACCTCGGCCTGGGGCTTTGGCACGCCGCAACTGGCAGAAGGCGCGTTGCAGTCTGGGCACCTGGACCTGGTCTCGGTCGGTCGTGCGCACCTGGCGGACCCGCATTGGGCGTACTTTGCGGCCAAGGAACTGGGCGTGGAGAAATCCTCCTGGACCTTGCCGGCGCCTTACGCCCATTGGCTGGAGCGCTATCGCTGATCGGATCCATTTCTAAAGTTATATAAAAATCCAAATGTGGGAGGGGCGGTGCGACGATTCGACTTGCCCCCTCCCACATTTGCCTCGCGTCCAATTTCCTACATATCGATACAAAGCGGTTACCTGAAAAATAGTGAATGAGAACAGATGTCAAACGCGAATGACTTGGTATACCATTCCCGCGTTTTTTGGCAGGTTTGCCGCCCCATCTGGCTCATTCACTAGGTTCAACATCCATGCGTCGTACCCTGATTTCCCTCTGTGTGCTTCAGGCGTTTTCGCCTTTTACCTGGGCAGAGGTTGTCCCTGCCGACAAGGCCAGTCTTGAGCTGCAAGCCACCAATGTCACGGGCGAGGCGGACTACGAGACGGCGCAAGGGCCGGTCAAGGGCTACCACGCCACACGTTCGGCGAGTGCGACGCGCACCGACACCTCGATTCATGAAACCCCGCAGTCCATCAGCGTCGTGTCCAAGGATGTGGTCGAGGACATTGGCGCCACCCGCTTGCAGGACGCACTGGACTACGCTGGCGGCGTGGGCCGCGCCAATAACTTCGGCGGCCAGGGGCTCACCACCTTCACCGTACGTGGCTTCACCACCGGCGAGTTCTACCGCAACGGTTTCCCGATCAACCGCGGCTATCCGAACATGCCGGACGCCAACACCATCGAACGCCTCGAAGTGCTGCGCGGCCCGGCGACCATGCTGTATGGCCGTGGCGATCCTGGCGGCACCTTCAATGTGGTCTCCAAGCAACCGTTGGCCGAGCCGACCGTGACCCTCGGCAGCCAACTGGATGACCAGGGCATGCAGCGCGCCACCCTCGACGCCTCCGGCCCGCTGGACGAACAAGGTCGCCTGGCCTATCGGCTGAACGTGGTGGGCGAGGGCGGTGACACGTTCCGTGATCACGTCGAAACCGAACGCTATGGCGTGACCCCGGTGATCACCTGGCAGGCCAGCGATGACACCAAGGTGATCTTCGAAGGCGACTTCATGCGCAACAACCATCCGCTGGACCGTGGCCTGACGCGCTACCCCAATCAAAAAGGCACCGCCTCGCGCGACACCTTCTGGGGTGAAAAAGACGCCGGCAAACTGCACAACGACAACAGCATGGCCCAGCTGCGTTTCGAGCACCTGCTCAATGACAGCTGGACCCTGGGCGGTGGTTTCCAGTGGCTGGACGGCACCTTGCAAGGCAATGCCATTGAAGCCAACAGCCTGGGCGCCGACGGTCGCACCCTGAGCCGCAACTTCAACTACCGCAAACTGGAGTGGACCGATAAAGACACCCAGCTCAACCTCACCGGGCATTTCTCCACCGGCGGTTTCGACCACACCTTGCTTACCGGCGTCGAGTTCGAAGACTACGACTATAAGTCGATTATCCAGCGCTCCAGCGGCGCGGCGGGTAGCTATCCCATCGACATCTTCAACCCGGTCTACGGCCAGGCACGCCCGAACCTCACGCGCACGCCGACCCACGACAAGGAAAACCTCAAGACTTACGCTGCTTTTGTCCAGGACCAGGTGGCCCTGACCGAGCGTTTGAAAGTCCTTGCCGGCGCACGCTTCGAGCGCTTTGAACACGACTACCACACCTACGTGCCGGGCGGTAAAAGCTGGGAAGCCAGCGACAACGCCGTCACCCCACGCGTCGGCGTGATCTACGACCTCACCGACACTGTCGCGGTCTACGCCGACGCCGCGCGTTCGTTCAAGCCCAACACCGGCGCCAGTCGCCAGGGCGGTGGTTTTGAACCGGAGAAGGGCAAGTCCTACGAGATGGGCATCAAGTGGGAAGCCCTGGATCGTCAACTCAGCGTCGACGCCGCGATCTACCAGATCGAGAAGAAAAACGTGCTCACCACCGACCCTCTCGACTCAACCTTCAGTGTCGCCGCCGGCCAGGTCCGCAGCCGTGGTTTCGACTTGAACGTGGCGGGCAATATCACCCCCGAGTGGCGTGTGATCGGCGGCTATGCCTACGTGGACGCCGAAGTGACCAAGGACAACACCCTGCGCACCGGCACGCGTTTGCTGAACATCCCGCGAAATAGCTTCAGCCTGCTCAACGTCTACGAATTCCAGGACGGCGCCCTCAAGGGCCTGGGCCTGGGCGCGGGTGGCAAGTATGTGGATGAGCGGGCCGGGCAGACCTCCAACAATGCCTTCTCGATGGACGCCTACACCGTGGTCGACCTGCTCAGCTACTACAAGGTCAACGACAAAGTGCGGCTGAACCTGGACGTGAAGAACCTGTTCAATCGCGACTATGAAGAAGGTGCATTCGGTAACGTATACGCCTACCCAGGCGAACCGCGCACAGTGCAGGTCGGCATCGCCTACACCCTATAACGGCCTATACAAAACCAAATGTGGGAGGGGGCTTGCCCCCGATAGCGGTAGACCAGTCAATGTTGCTGTGACTGATTCACCGCTATCGGGGGCAAGCCCCCTCCCACATTTGATTGCGTTTACCTTACAACGGCGTGAGCACATTCATCACCGTATCCAACGCCACCCGCGTGTCATCCAATTGCACCAGCGAAGCATGCCGCGCGCCGAGGGCGTCGCGGTTCTGGATCGCGGTGAGGATCGCCTTGTGCCGGGGCAGGCTCAGGCCCTGGATGTCCGGGCGGCGGTTGGTGATGTTGATCGACTCGCGCAACGGCAACGACAGCATGTTGCACATATAAGCGAGCAAGTCGTTGCGGGTGGCGTCGGCAATGGCGCGGTGGAAGTCCAGGTCGGCCTGCAACAGCTGTTCGTGGGTCTGCGCGGTTTCCATGCCCTGGTAGGCTTTTTCGATGGTGGCGATGTCTTCATCGGTGGCGGTGGTCGCGGCCATGGCGGCGATCTCTGGCTCGAGGATGCGCCGCACACCGGCCAGGGTATTGAAGAATTCACTGTGGGGCGTGGACTGCATCAACCAGGACAACACGTCCGGGTCGAGCAGGTGCCATTTCAGGCGCGGCCGCACCACCGCGCCCACCCGTGGCTTGGAATACACCAGGCCCTTGGCGCTGAGCACCCGGGTCGCCTCGCGCAACACCGAACGACTGACCTTGTACTCCTCGCAGAGCGTGGCCTCCATGGGTAACCGCTCTTCGGGCTTGAAGCGACCTGAAACGATGTGCATGCCCAAGTCCTGAACGATCTGGGCATGCATGCTCTTGCGCGGCTTGGGCGGCTGGTGATCCATAACGACAGGGATGCTCTGACTTAAATTCGCGGCATCATAGCATCCCAATTAGTGGGAATGCCGGGGGACTTCAGCCCCACGGCAACCCACCAGGAAGTCAAAGTCGCAACCCTGGTCGGCCTGCAGCACATGGTCGATGTACAACTGGCGGTAGCCGCCGACGATCAGGTTCTGCGGCGGCTTCAGGTCGGCCATGCGCGCCGCCAGCTCTGCGTCGGGGATGTCCAGGTGCAGGCGGCCATTGGCGCAGTCGAGTTCGATCCAGTCACCTTCCTTCACCGTGGCCAACGGTCCGCCGGCCGCGGCTTCCGGCGCCACATGCAACACAACCGTGCCGTAGGCGGTGCCGCTCATGCGCGCATCGGAGATCCGCACCATATCGGTCACGCCCTGGGCCAGCAGTTTGGCCGGCAAGCCCATGTTGCCGACTTCGGCCATGCCTGGGTAACCCTTGGGGCCGCAGTTTTTCATGACCAGGATCGAGTTGGCGTCCACGTCCAGTTCCGGGTCGTTGATGCGCGCCTTGTACATGTCGAAGTTCTCGAACACCACCGCACGGCCGCGATGCTGCATCAGCTCGGCGCTGGCCGCCGAAGGCTTGAGCACCGCACCGAGTGGCGCCAGGTTGCCGCGCAGCACGCAGATGCCACCGTCGGCGCGGATCGGGTTGTCGAGGGTGCGGATTACTTCGTCCTGGCCGTAGATCGGCGAGTCCTTGGTGTTTTCGCCCAGGGTCTTGCCGTTGACGGTCAGGGCGTTCGGGTGCGGGATCAGGTTGGCTTCACCGAGGCGACGCAGCACGGCGGGCAGGCCGCCGGCGTAGTAGAACTCTTCCATCAGGAAGCGCCCCGACGGTTGCAGGTCGACGATGGTCGGCATGCCGCGACCGATGCGGGTCCAGTCGTCCAGGTCGAGCTCGACGCCGATGCGCCCGGCGATGGCTTTCAAGTGGATCACGGCGTTGGTCGAACCACCGATGGCGGCGTTCACGCGGATGGCGTTTTCAAACGCCTCCTTGGTGAGGATCTTCGACAGCTTCAAGTCTTCGCGCACCATCTCTACCGCACGCATGCCGGACATATGGGCCAGCACATAACGCCGCGCATCCACCGCCGGGATCGCCGCGTTGTGGGGCAGGGAAGTGCCCAGTGCTTCGGCCATGCACGCCATGGTCGATGCGGTGCCCATGGTGTTGCAGGTGCCCGCCGAACGCGACATGCCGCCCTCGGCCGCGAGGAAATCATCCAGGGTAATGGTGCCGGCCTTGACCTGTTCACTGAGCTGCCACACCACGGTGCCCGAGCCGATGTCCTGGCCCTTGTGCTTGCCGTTGAGCATCGGCCCGCCCGTGACCACGATGGCCGGCACGTCGCAACTGGCGGCGCCCATCAGCAGGGCCGGGGTGGTCTTGTCGCAGCCGGTCAGCAGCACCACACCGTCAATCGGGTTGCCGCGAATGGCTTCCTCCACGTCCATGCTCGCCAGGTTGCGGGTGAGCATGGCGGTGGGGCGCAGGTTGGATTCGCCGTTGGAGAACACCGGGAACTCCACCGGGAAGCCGCCGGCCTCGATCACGCCACGTTTGACGTGCTCGGCGATCTGGCGGAAATGCGCGTTGCACGGTGTCAGTTCCGACCAGGTATTGCAGATACCGATGATCGGCTTGCCATGGAACTGATGGTCGGCAATGCCCTGGTTCTTCATCCAGCTGCGGTACATAAAGCCGTTTTTGTCGGCGGTACCAAACCACTGGGCGGAGCGTAGGCCGGGCTTTTTATCAGACATGATCGATTCTCTTATTGTATGACTATATGTTCTATGCGTGCTTAAACATAAGCGCAAAATCGATGCTTTGGAAGAGTTGTTTTGTAAATAGTCCTACTATATAGTCTGGCTTAACTGAGGTATGACCCTGGCGGATTTTCGCGAGAGGCGTCCCCCGAGCTTCTATAAAAACAACAATCGGAGATCGACCCCCATGAGCCAGGAACTGCGGCTTATTCGGCGCATTACGCTGAAACTGATTCCCTTCCTGATCCTGCTGTACCTGATCGCCTACGTGGACCGCTCCGCCGTGGGCTTTGCCAAGCTGCACATGGGCGCCGACGTCGGTATCGGCGATGCGGCCTATGGCCTGGGCGCGGGGTTGTTCTTTATTGGCTACTTCCTCTTCGAGATCCCCAGCAACCTGATGCTCGACCGCTTCGGCGCACGGCGCTGGTTCGCGCGCATCATGATCACCTGGGGCGCAATCACCATCGGCATGGCCTTCGTGCAAGGGCCGCACAGCTTCTATGTGATGCGCTTCCTGCTCGGCGCGGCCGAAGCCGGATTCTTTCCCGGCGTCCTGTACTACATCACCCAATGGTTCCCGGTGCGCCATCGCGGCAAGATTCTTGGGCTGTTCATCCTCTCCCAACCGATTGCGATGATGATCACCGGCCCCGTGTCCGGCGGCCTGTTGGGCATGGATGGCATCCTCGGCCTGCATGGCTGGCAGTGGCTGTTCATCGTGATCGGCAGCCCGGCGATCCTGCTGACCTGGCCGGTGCTGCGCTACCTGCCGGATGGCCCCAAGCAGGTCAAATGGATGAGCGACGACGAAAAGGCCTGGCTCACCGGTGAGCTGGAAAAAGACCTGCAAGCCTACGGCCAGACCCGCCACGGCAACCCCCTGCATGCCCTCAAAGACACACGCGTGCTGCTGCTGGCGCTGTTCTACCTGCCGGTGACCCTGAGCATCTACGGCCTGGGCCTGTGGTTGCCGACCCTGATCAAGCAGTTCGGCGGCACCGACCTGGTCACCGGCTTTATCTCCGCCGTGCCGTACATCTTCGGCATCATCGGCCTGCTGATCATCCCGCGCAGTTCCGACCGCCTGAATGATCGCTACGGTCACTTGGCCGTGCTTTATGTACTGGGCGCCATCGGCCTGTTCTTCAGTGCCTGGCTGAGTGTGCCGGTGCTGCAAATGGCCGCGCTGTGCCTGGCGGCGTTTGCGCTGTTTTCCTGCACCGCCGTGTTCTGGACCTTGCCGGGGCGCTTCTTTGCCGGCGCCAGTGCGGCGGCGGGCATTGCCTTGATCAACTCGGTGGGCAACCTCGGCGGCTATATCGGTCCGTTCGTGATCGGTGCGCTCAAGGAATACACCGGCAACCTCGCCTCGGGCTTGTACTTCCTGTCCGGGGTCATGGTATTCGGGCTGGTCTTGACTGGCGTGGTCTACCGCGTGCTGGAGCGCAAGCACGTACTGCCCGCCGATCAATTCGCCGCCAGCGCCCGTGGCGCCACACGTACTTAATCTGGGAGAAGTTTCATGCGTTTAGTTCAGTTCGAGTCAAGCAACGGTGAGCGCCGGGTCGGCGTTGTAGAGGGCGATACAGTGCGCGAAGTGCGCAGCGCGCGCAGCGTGCGCGAACTGGCGCTGGCTGCCATCGAGGCGGGCGTCAAGTTGCAGCAGCAGGTCGAGAGCCTGGGCCTGGGCGACAGCCATGACTACGCTGCACTGCTGGCCGACCTGAAGATTTTGCCGCCGTTGGATCACCCGGACCCGGCCCATATGCTCATCAGCGGCACCGGCCTGACCCACTTGGGCAGCGCCTCGGCGCGGGACAAAATGCACCAGCAGGCCGGCGACGAGAGCGCCTTGACCGACACCATGCGCATCTTCAAATGGGGCGTGGAGGGCGGCAAGCCCGCGGCTGGCCAGGCCGGCGTGCAACCGGAATGGTTCTACAAGGGCGACGGCAGCATCGTCGTACGCCCGGGTGAAGCCTTCCCGGTGCCACCGTTTGCCGAAGACGCCGGTGAAGAGCCGGAAATCGGCGGCCTGTATGTGATCGGCCCGGACAGTAAGCCTTATCGCCTGGGTTTTGCGGTGGGCAACGAATTCTCCGACCACGTCATGGAGCGCAAGAACTACCTGTACCTGGCCCATTCCAAGCTGCGCAGTTGCAGCTACGGCCCCGAGCTGCGCGTGGGCGAATTACCCCAGCACCTGGCCGGCACCAGCCGTATCCTGCGTAACGGCGAGGAAATCTGGCGGAACGAATTCCTCAGTGGCGAGGCCAATATGTGCCACAGCCTGGAAAACCTCGAGTACCACCACTTCAAATACCGCCAGTTCCTCAAGCCGGGCGATGTGCACATTCACTTCTTCGGCACCGCCACGCTGTCATTCGCCGATGGTATACGTACCCAACCGGGCGATGTGTTCGAGATCAGCCAGGCCGAGTTCGGCGCGCCGTTGGTCAATGGCGTCGGCAACAGCGATGCGGCATTTGAACCCGGCCAAGTCACCCCCCTTTAAGGAGATCAACATGACCCAGTTCCTCGGCCACAACTATATCGGCGGCCAGCGCAGCGCCGCCGGCAGCGTCAAGCTGCACAGCGTCGATGCCAGCACCGGTGAAACCTTGCCGCAGGATTTCTACCAGGCCACGCCGGAAGAGGTGGATGCCGCCGCCAAGGCCGCCGCCGCTGCGTATCCGGCTTACCGTGCGTTGAGTGCCGCGCGCCGTGCGCAGTTCCTGGACGCGATAGCCGACGAGCTGGATGCCCTGAGCGATAACTTCATCGAGTTGGTCTGCCGCGAAACCGCGCTGCCCGCCGCGCGCATCAAGGGCGAGCGTGGTCGTACCAGCGGCCAGATGCGCCTGTTCGCCACGGTGCTGCGTCGCGGCGATTTCTATGGTGCGCGTATCGACAAGGCACTGCCGGATCGCCAGCCACTGCCACGCCCGGACCTGCGCCAATACCGCATCGGCCTGGGCCCGGTCGCCGTGTTTGGCGCGAGCAACTTCCCCCTGGCGTTTTCCACGGCCGGTGGTGATACCGCAGCGGCGCTGGCGGCCGGTTGCCCGGTGGTGTTCAAGGCCCACAGCGGGCATATGGCCACGGCTGAACAGGTGGCCAGTGCAATCATTCGCGCGGCTGAAGCGACCGAGATGCCGGCGGGTGTGTTCAATATGATCTTTGGTGGCGGCGTCGGCGAGGCGCTGGTCAAGCACCCGGCGATCCAGGCGGTCGGCTTTACCGGCTCGCTCAAGGGCGGTCGCGCCTTGTGCGATATGGCCGCGGCGCGCCCGCAGCCGATTCCGGTGTTTGCCGAGATGTCGAGCATCAACCCGGTGATCGTCCTACCCCAGGCCCTGCGGGCGCGGGCGGACGCTGTCGCGCGGGATCTGACCGCGTCGGTGGTGCAAGGCTGCGGCCAGTTCTGCACCAATCCTGGCCTGGTGATCGGTATCGCTTCGCCGCAGTTCACCGCGTTTACCCAACAGGTCGCCCAACTGATCGGTGAGCAACCGGCGCAAACCATGCTCAATGCCGGCACCCTGAGCAGCTACGGCAAAGGTCTGGAAAAACTCCTGGCGCACCCTGGCATTCCGCATTTGGCCGGTAGCACCCAGGCGGGCAATCAGGCGCAACCGCAGTTGTTCAAGGCCGATGTGCGCTTGTTGATCGATGGCGATGAAGTGCTGCAGGAAGAAGTCTTCGGCCCCACCACGGTGTTTGTCGAGGTCGCCGACCAGGCCCAACTCAGCGCCGCCTTGCACGGCCTGCACGGTCAACTGACGGCGACAATCATTGGCGAGCCGGCAGACTTTCAACAGTTCGCCGAACTCACGCCGCTGCTGGAACAGAAAGTCGGGCGCATCCTGCTCAACGGCTACCCGACCGGCGTCGAAGTCTGCGATTCGATGGTGCATGGCGGCCCATACCCGGCGACGTCGGATGCCCGTGGCACCTCGGTCGGCACTTTGGCCATCGACCGTTTCCTGCGTCCGGTGTGCTTCCAGAACTACCCGGATAGCCTGCTGCCCGACGCGTTGAAAAACGCCAACCCGCTGCGCATCCAGCGCCTGGTGGATGGCACGCCATCCCGCGACTCGCTGTAAACATTCATCAGGAGGCGTCATGTCGTGTACCGCTGTCACTGAGCACCGTGCGCAACTGGGGGGAGGCCCGTTCTGGGACGTGCCGGCCCAGGCGCTGTACTGGGTCAATATCGCCGGCAAACAGGCCCTGCGCCTGATGGGCGGGCAGTTGCAGATCTGGCAGTTGCCCGAGCACGTCTCGGCGTTTATCCCGTGTGAAAGTGGTGATGCGCTGGTGACCTTGAGCAGCGGTGTCTACCGCCTGGACCTGGCCACCGAAGCCCTGACCCTGCTCTGCGTGGCCGACCCGCAACCGGGCAACCGTGGCAATGAAGCGCGCTGCGATGCCCAGGGCCGCCTGTGGCTGGGCACCATGCAGAACAACATCGGCGAACACGGCGAAGACCTGCCGATCACGCGGCGCTCCGGCGGCCTGTTTCGTATCGATGCGGATGCACAGGTCACGCCGTTGCTCCACGGCCTGGGCATTCCCAACACCTTGCTGTGGAGCGAGGACGGCAGGCAGGTGCATTTCGGTGACAGCCTGGACGCTACGCTCTACCAGCATACGATCCAAGCCGACGGCCAACTTGAGCCGGCAACGCTGTGGTTCGGACCGCACGCACGCGGCGGGCCGGATGGCTCAGCCATGGACAGTCAAGGCTACATCTGGAACGCCCGTTGGGACGGCAGTTGCCTGCTGCGCCTGACGCCCGAGGGGGAGGTGGACCGCATTATCGAGTTGCCCGTGAGTCGCCCCACCAGTTGCGTATTCGGTGGCCCCAACCTCACCACCTTGTATATCACCAGCGCCGCCAGCCCATTGGATCACCCTCTGGACGGCGCGGTGCTGGCCATCGAAGTCGACGTACCCGGCATGCCTTGCCATCGCTTTGCCGGTTAATGCCTAAAAACAACAACAAGGAGTCACCCGTATGAATCGTCGTCGTGGTATCCGTTCCCTGTGCTGCGCCGCTGTGGCGGTCTCGGCCATGAGCTTGAGCGGGCTGTTGCTGGCCGCTGAAGAAGTGAAGATCGGTTTCCTGGTCAAGCAGGCCGAAGAGCCCTGGTTCCAGACCGAATGGGCCTTCGCGGAAAAAGCCGGCAAGGAACATGGCTTTACCGTGATCAAGATCGCCGTGCCCGATGGCGAGAAAACCCTCTCGGCCATCGACAGCCTGGCCGCCAACGGCGCCAAGGGCTTTGTGATCTGCCCGCCGGACGTGTCCCTGGGCCCGGCCATCGTCGCCAAGGCCAAGGCCAACGGCTTGAAAGTGATTGCCGTGGATGACCGCTTTGTCGACGCCAAGGGCAACTTCATGGAGGACGTGCCGTACCTGGGCATGGCCGCGTTTGAAGTGGGCCAGAAACAAGGTGCCGCCATGGCCGCCGAAGCGAAAAAACGCGGTTGGGACTGGAAGGACACCTACGCGGTGATCAACACCTTCAATGAACTCGACACCGGTAAGAAACGCACCGACGGCTCGATCAAATCCCTGGAAGAAGCCGGCATTCCCAAGGACCACATTCTGACGGCTGCGCTGAAAACCCTCGACGTTCCCGGCAGCATGGACGCCACCAACTCGGCCCTGGTCAAGCTGCCCAGCGGCGCGAAAAACCTGATCATCGGCGGCATGAATGACAACACCGTGCTCGGCGGCGTGCGCGCCACCGAAAGCGCCGGTTTCGCCGCCGCCAATGTGATCGGCATCGGCATCAATGGCACCGACGCTATCGGCGAATTGAAGAAAGCCAACAGCGGCTTCTTCGGCTCGATGCTGCCGAGCCCGCACATCGAGGGCTACAACACCGCGCTGATGATGTACGAGTGGGTCACCAAGGGCACTGAGCCGCCTAAATACACGGCCATGGACGAAGTGACCCTGATCACCCGTGCCAACTTCCAGGAAGAACTGACCAAGATCGGGCTGTGGAAATGACTGCGGCGGCCCTGCGTTTTGACGCTATCGGCAAAACTTTCCCTGGGGTCAAGGCGCTGGACGGCATCAGCTTCACCGCCTTGCCGGGGCAGGTGCACGCCTTGATGGGCGAGAACGGTGCGGGCAAGTCGACGCTGCTGAAGATCCTCGGCGGCGCCTATATCCCCAGCAGCGGCAGCGTGCAGATTGGCGCGCAGACCATGGCGTTCAAGTGCGCCGCCGACAGCATCGCCAGCGGCGTCGCGGTGATTCACCAGGAGCTGCATCTGGTGCCGGAAATGACCGTCGCCGAAAACCTGTTCCTCGGGCATTTGCCATCGCGCTTTGGCGTAGTCAACCGGGGCCTGCTGCGCAAGCAGGCCCTGGCCTGTCTCAAGGGCCTGGCGGATGAAATCGACCCCGAGGAAAAACTCGGACGCCTGTCCCTGGGCCAGCGCCAACTGGTGGAAATCGCCAAGGCGCTGTCCCGTGGCGCCCATGTGATTGCCTTCGACGAACCGACCAGCAGCCTCTCGGCGCGGGAGATCGACCGCTTGATGGCGATCATCACGCGCCTGCGCGACGAGGGCAAAGTGGTGCTCTACGTGTCGCACCGCATGGAAGAGGTGTTCCGCATCTGCAACGCGGTCACGGTGTTCAAGGACGGCCGCTATGTGCGAACCTTCGACGACATGAGTGCGTTGACCCACGACCAGTTGGTGACCTGCATGGTCGGTCGCGACATCCAGGACATCTACGACTACCGCCCGCGCGAGCACGGCGAGGTGGCGCTCAAGGTCGATGGTTTGTTGGGGCCGGGTTTGCGCGAACCGATCAGTTTTGACGTGCGCAAAGGCGAAATCCTCGGCCTGTTCGGCTTGGTGGGGGCAGGGCGCACGGAGCTGTTCCGTTTGCTCAGTGGTTTGGAACGCGCCAGTGCCGGCAGCCTTGAGTTATGCGGGGAGGCCCTGCAACTGCGTTCACCCCGCGACGCCATCGCCGCCGGTGTGCTGCTGTGCCCGGAAGACCGCAAGAAGGAAGGCATTATTCCGCTCTCAAGCGTCGCCGAGAACATCAATATCAGCGCGCGTGGCGCCCACTCGGCGTTCGGCTGGTTGCTGCGCGATGGCTGGGAAAAGGGCAATGCCGACCAGCAGATCAAGGCAATGAAAGTCAAAACCCCGACCGCCGCGCAAAAGATCATGTACCTGTCTGGCGGCAACCAGCAGAAAGCCATTCTTGGCCGCTGGCTGTCGATGCCCATGAAGGTCCTGCTGCTGGATGAGCCGACGCGTGGCATCGACATCGGTGCCAAGGCCGAGATCTACCAGATTATCCATAACCTCGCGGCCCAGGGCATTGCGGTGATCGTGGTGTCCAGCGACCTCATGGAAGTGATGGGCATCTCCGACCGCATCCTGGTGCTGTGCGAAGGCGCGATGCGCGGCGAACAAATCCGTGAGCACGCGACTGAATCCAACCTGCTGCAACTGGCCCTGCCGCGCGGCCTGGCGAACTGAGAGAAGACCATGACGACTCAAAACAACGCGCTGCCGACGGCACGCAAACCCCTCGATATGCGCGCACTGCTCGACAACTGGGCGATGCTGTTGGCAGCGGTGGGCATCTTTGTCCTGTGCGCCTTGCTTATTGATAACTTCCTCTCGCCGTTGAACATGCGTGGCCTGGGCCTGGCGATTTCCACCGTGGGCATCGCCGCGTGCACCATGTTGTTCTGCCTGGCGTCGGGGCACTTCGACTTGTCGGTGGGCTCGGTGATCGCCTGCGCCGGCGTGGTGGCGGCGATTGTGATGCGCGATACCGACAGCGTCATGCTGGGCATCGGCGCGGCGCTGCTGATGGGCCTGGTGGTCGGGCTGATCAACGGCATCGTGATCGCCAAGCTGCGGGTCAATGCGTTGATCACCACCTTGGCGACCATGCAGATCGTGCGTGGCCTGGCGTATATCTTTGCCGACGGCAAGGCGGTGGGGGTGTCCCAGGACCAGTTCTTTATCTTTGGCAATGGCCAGTTGTTCGGCGTGCCGGTGCCGATCCTGATCACCATCGTGTGTTTCCTGTTTTTCGGCTGGCTGCTCAACTACACCACCTACGGGCGTAACACCATGGCCATCGGCGGCAACCCGGAAGCGGCGCTGCTGGCGGGGGTGAACGTTGACCGCACCAAGATCCTGATCTTCGCCGTGCATGGCCTGATCGGTGCATTGGCGGGTGTGATCCTCGCCTCGCGCATGACCTCGGGCCAGCCGATGATCGGCCAGGGCTTCGAGCTGACGGTGATTTCTGCCTGCGTGCTGGGCGGGGTGTCGCTGAGCGGCGGGGTGGGGATGATTCGCCACGTGATCGCCGGGGTGTTGATCCTGGCGATCATCGAGAACGCGATGAACCTGAAGAACATCGACACCTTCTACCAGTACGTGATCCGCGGTTCGATCCTGCTGCTGGCGGTGGTCATCGACCGCATGAAACAACGCTAAGGGTCATTGCACCGATACCTTGGCGTAGCTGTCGAGCCCTGGCGAGGCTGCGTAGCGGTGTGTCAGACATACCGCGTACGCAGCCTCGCCAGGGCTCGACAGCTGCTACGCGTGGGGTGCGTTAATCAGCGGAGAACTTGAAGACGGTGTTCTGGCTGTAGGTCTGCCCCGGATTCAAACGGGTCGAGGCAAACGTCGGTTGGTTAGGCGCATCCGGGAAATGCTGGGTCTCCAGGGTGAAACCGCTCCTTGGCGTAGCAGCTGTCGAGCCCTGGCGAGGCTGCGTAGCGGTGTGTCAGACATACCGCGTACGCAGCCTCGCCAGGGCTCGACAGCTGCGAGTGGGGTGCGTTAATCGGCGGTGAATTTGAAGACGGTGTTCTGGGTGTAGGTCTGTCCTGGATTCAGGCGAGTTGAGGCGAAGTTTGGTTGGTTAGGCGCATCCGGATAGTGCTGGGTCTCCAAGGTGAAACCACTCCAGTGCAGGTAAGTCTTGCCACCTTTGCCCTTCACCGAGCCATCAAGGAAGTTGCTGGTATAGAACTGCACGCCCGGTTCGCTGGTGTAGAGCTGCAAGCGTCGGCCTGATGCCGGGTCATGCACCTCGGCGGCGAGTTGCTTGACGTCGCCTTTGGTATCCAGCGCCCAGTTGAAGTCAAGCCCACCCTGTTTGGGCTCGGCAAACTTGAGCTGCGGATGATCCTCCTTGATGTGCTGCCCGATCGGGGTGGGCTTGAGGAAGTCCATCGGCGTGCCCTTGACCGGTGCGAGTTCGCCGGTCGGAATCAGGGTGGCATTCACCGGGGTGTAATGGCTGGCGTGCAAGGTAGCGACTTGCTTGAGGATGTCGCCGTTACCCGCACCGGCCAGGTTGAAGTAACTGTGGTTGGTGAGGTTGAGCACCGTCGGTTTGTCGGTGGTGGCTTTGTAGTCGATGTGCAGTTCGTTCTTGTCGTTGAGGCGGTAGGTGACTTCGGTTTTCAAGTTGCCGGGAAAACCCATCTCACCGTCCTTGGACAGGTAGCTCAGCTTCACACCGACCGAGTCCTTGTCCTTGACCGGCTCGGCCTTCCACACCTGCTTGTCGAAGCCCTGGGCGCCGCCATGCAAGGAGTTTGGGCCATCGTTGAGCGGCACCTGGAAGCGCTTGCCGTCGAGTTCAAAGGCGCCGCCAGCCAGGCGATTGCCGAAGCGACCGATGGTTGCGCCGAAAAACGCCGTACCGGCTTGATAGCCTTGCACGTCGTCAAAGCCCAGTACCACATCGTCGACCTTGCCGTTTTTATCCGGCACTTTCAGCGACTGCAGCACGCCGCCGTAGGTGATCACCGTGGCTTGCATGCCGTGGCTGTTGCGCAAGATGTACTGTTCGACGGCGGTGCCGTCGTTGGTTTTACCGAAAGGTTTTTGCTCACTGCTCAGGCCGGCTGCCTGGGCGCCGCCGCTGGCGATCAGCATGGACAGCGCCAGTCCGGACAGCAGGTATCGAGGGTGCTTCATGGTCGAACTTCCTTTTGTTGTTTTGAGTGGAATAGTTCTACTAATAGCGATATTTTGTCGTTGTGACAGCGAATTTATAGCCTTTTACCCCGGTTTCGTAAAATAAAATAAGACTAATTGATCGAGGCATCCTTTTATGAGTAGTGAACACGCCGTTTATCCCGACCTCAAGGGCAAGACCGTATTGATTTCCGGGGGCGCCTCGGGGATCGGCGAATTCATGGTGCGGGCCTTCGCTGTGCAGGGTGCCAAGGTCGGCTTTGTGGATCGCGCGCAAAGCCAGGGCGAACGCCTGGCGGCGCTGTTGAGTTCCCAGGGGCACACCGTGGAGTTCGTGTGTTGCGACATCACCGACGAAATCGCCTACAAGGCGGCGATAGGGCGCTTCGAGCATTCCCTGGGGCCGATCACCGTGCTGGTGAACAACGCTGCCAATGACGTGCGTCACACCCTGGAAGAGGTCGATTCGGAAATGTTCGACCGGCTGATCTCGGTCAACCTCAAACACGCCTTCTTCGCCGCCAAGGCCGTGGTGCCGATGATGAAACGCGCCGGCAGCGGCTCGATCATCAACCTCGGCTCCGTCGGCTGGATGATGGCCTCCGCCGGCTACCCGGTGTACGCCGCCAGCAAGGCCGCCGCCCACGGCATGACCCGCGCGTTGGCACGCGAGCTGGGCCCGAACCGTATCCGTGTGAACACGCTGGTGCCGGGTTGGGTGATGACCGACAAACAGCTGGCTATGTGGGTGGATGACGCCGCCAGGGAACTGATCAGCCGCAGCCAGTGCCTGCCCGGCAGCGTCCTGCCGGAACACATCGCCAATATGGCGCTGTTTCTTGCTTCCGATGCGTCGGCGATGTGTTCGGCGCAGAACTTTATTGTGGATGGCGGCTGGGTCTGAGCCTGACTCAATCCTTCATGCAACCCAGGCCAATGTGGGAGGGGGCTTGCTCCCGATAGCGGTGGTTCAGGCAGTACTTCTATAACTGACCCACCCTTATCGGGAGCAAGCCCCCTCCGACATTTGAACGGTGTCGCTTATTCGATGGGGTAACGCTTGAACGCCGGATGCTGCTCCAGTCGCTCGGCATGCCGTTGCAGGTTGGGAAACGCATCCGCCTTGACCACCGACGCCACGGTGAACTGGCTGAACGACCACGCCACCGCCGCCGTAATCGACGCCTGGGTCAGTGCTTCGCTGTCGTCCAGTTGCTTGTCCAGCAACGCATAGGCGGCGAGCAATTGGCCGGTCACGCGCTCAAGCCACGGTGCATGCAGTTTCTCGGCCGGGCGCAGGTCGTGTTCATAGACGATCTGCACGCTCTTCTCACAGGCTGCCAGCGCCAGTCCCAGAACGTGCAAGTCCTTGGCGAGTGCCGCCGGTTGCTGGGGCAGCAGCTTCCTGTCAGCCGGGGCCAGGGCTTCGAGGTAATCCAGGATCAGGCTGGAGTCCATCAATACCGTGCCATCGTCCAGCACCAGGGTAGGGGCCTTGACCACCGGGTTGATCTGCGCAAATTCGTTGAAGGTGCGGAACACGGACAAGGGCTCGTGCACGAAATCCACCCCGTACAGGTCCAGGGAAATTGCCACGCGGCGTACGTAGGGCGAGTCCAGCATGCCGACCAGTTTCATGAAGCCTCCATTGCTATCAGGGTGATGAGCTCAAGAGATTAAGGGCACTCGGTCGCCCGGCGCAATTGTTGATGCGCCTGCATCCCCTGTTCAATCGGTCGGCGAGGAACCCTTCATGCCGGGCTGCTGAAGCCTTGGCGGCTGGCCCCCGGCGGTTGCCCGGTGATGCGTTTGAAGGCGCGGCTGAAGGCCGCCTGGGAGGTATAGCCGAGGCGGTACGCGACTTCTTCGATGGGCAGCCGCTCCAGGGTCAGCCACTGGCTGGCGAGGCGCATGCGCAGTTCGGTCACGTAACGCAGCGGTGGTACTCCCAGGGTGGCCTGGAAACGATCCGCGAACACCGAGCGTGAGGTATGACAGTGCGCCGCCAGTTCGGCCACGCTCCAGTCGCGCCCCGGTTGCTGGTGCAGGGCGAGCAGGGCGCCGGCCAGGCGGGTGTCGCGCAAGGCGGCCGCGAGGCCCGACGCATTGGCGCAGGCGCATTCGACCCAGCCGCGCACGATCATCGCCGCCACTACATCGGCCAGGCGCGCGAGGATCCCGGCATAACCGACGCGGGCGCTGGAGACTTCGCGTTCCATCACCGCCAGGATCGGCATCAAGCCGGGGTAACGCTGGCCCCCGGCGTCGATCAGCATCAAGGCCGGCATCAGGTTGCCGAGGCCCTGGATGCTGTCGAGCTCGAACTCCATGCAGGCGCTGAACAGCAGGGTGCTGGGGGCCTGATCGGGCGAGGCATTTACGCCGCACACGGTATCGCCCAGCGGTGCGGCATCGAAGCTGGCGATGTCCTGCACAGGGTCATCCGGCTTGGACAACAGCGCATGGGCGCCACCGTGGGCGATAAACACCGCATTACCGGCCGACAACTCAAAGAGGCTGCTGTCGTGCAGGCGCAGGGTCGCGCAGCCGGCGGCCAGGAAATGGAAATACGCGTGGCCGGGCTTGGCCGCAAAGCTGATACCGAACACCGGCCCGGCCTGGATGCGCCGGTACTGCACGCCGCGCAGGCGCATGCTGCGCAGCAGCTCATTGATCAGCTCGGAGGACAGGGTGAATGCGTTGTCGGCTGGCATATTCGGGGTTTCGGTCAAAAACTCAAGGGTTTGAATCATAGATCATCCTGAGGGTGGAACCTAGACTGGCCGTCACGCTAATGCCCGAGGATCTCTTGTGATGAATGATTGTGTGTCCCATGCCCCTGTCGATGGCAGGGCAGAACCGACCACGCCGGCCTGGATGGCGGTGTTTTCCCTGGCGATGGGCGTGTTCGGCCTGCTCACGGCGGAGTACCTGCCGGCCAGCCTGCTGACGCCGATGGCCCTGGACCTGGGCGTGTCGGAAGCGTTGGCCGGGCAAGCGGTCACGGTCACGGCAGTGGTGGCGTTGTTCGCCGGTTTGCTGGTGCCTGGCCTGACGCGCGGCATCGACCGACGCCTGGTGCTGTTGGGGTTCTCCACGCTGATGATTGCGTCCAACCTGCTGGTGGCGTTCTCGTCCAGCCTCCTGGTGCTGTTGTTGATGCGCATCCTGCTGGGCATTGCCCTCGGCGGTTTCTGGAGCATGGCGGCGGCCGTTGCGATGCGCCTGGTACCGGCGGCATTGCTGCCGCGTGCCCTGTCGATCATCTTCAGCGGCATTGCGGTGGGCACTGTGGTCGCGGTGCCATTGGGCAGCTTTCTGGGGGATCTGTACGGCTGGCGCAGTGCATTTGTGGCGGCGGCTGCCGTCGGCGGGGTGACCCTGGCGTTCCAGCTGTTCACGCTGCCGCGCCTGGCACCCAGCGGCACCGCGCGCCTGCGCACCGTGCTTGATGTACTGCTGCGCCCCGGCATCGCCATCGGCATGTTCGGTTGCGTGCTGGTGCACACCGCGCACTTCGCGCTGTTTACCTACATTCGCCCGTTTCTGGAAAGCACCACCGGGGTCGGCACCCAAGGGCTGGCGTTGATGCTGCTGGGGTTTGGCGCGGCGAATTTTGTCGGCACGCTGCTGGCCGGATGGTTGCTGGTGCGCAACCCGCGGGGAACCCTGGTGTTGATGCCGGTCCTGGTGGGCGTCGCTGCGTTGGCCCTGGTGCTGCTGCCCGCGTCACTGCCGGGTCAGGCATTGCTCCTGGCGCTGTGGGGCATGGCCTTCGGCGGCGTGCCGGTGGCGTGGTCGAACTGGGTGGCGCGTGCGGTGCCGGATCAGGCGGAAAGTGCCGGTGGCATGGTGGTCGCTTCGGTGCAATCGGCCATCGCGGCGGGTGCTGCTGGCGGGGGCGCGATGTTCAGTGCCACCGGCATCGACGGGGTGTTTCTGGGCGCGGGTTGCTTGATGCTGCTGGCGGCACTGTTGATCGCGCTGCGTGTGCAGGTGCCCCGGCATAGCGAGGCGGGGAGTGTGACGCATCACCCGTCTTTGGTTTAGTCTCAAGCGCTTCGCTGATCGCAAACGCTTCTGGAGCCGTAAGCATGACCGAGTATGTACCCCCGAAAGTCTGGACCTGGGACGCCGAAAGCGGCGGCACCTTCGCCAGCATCAACCGGCCCATCGCCGGCGCCACCCATGACAAGGCGCTGCCGGTCGGCAAGCATCCGCTGCAGCTGTACTCCCTGGCCACGCCCAACGGGCAGAAGGTCACCATCCTCCTTGAAGAACTGCTGGCCCTGGGGCACAGCGGCGCGGAATACGACGCCTGGCTGATCAAGATCGGCGACGGCGACCAGTTCGGCAGCGGCTTTGTCGGGGTCAACCCGAACTCCAAGATCCCGGCCTTGATGGACCACAGCGGCGTCCAGCCGATTCGTGTGTTCGAGTCGGGTGCGATCCTGCAATACCTGGCCGAGAAGTTCGGCGCCTTCTTCCCCACCGAGCCTGCGGCCCGCGCGGAGTGCCTGTCGTGGTTGTTCTGGCAAATGGGCAGCGCGCCGTACCTGGGTGGTGGCTTCGGTCATTTCTATGCCTATGCGCCGAGCAAGATGGAATACCCGATCAACCGTTTTGCCATGGAAACCAAGCGCCAGTTGGATGTGCTGGACCAGCGCCTGGCCGTGAGCGAATACATCGCCGGGGATGAATACACCATCGCCGATATTGCCATCTGGCCGTGGTACGGCGGGCTGGTCAAAGGCCGCCTGTATGGGGCAGCGGAGTTTCTGTCGGTGCACGAGTACACACACGTACAGCGCTGGGCCGACGCGATTGATGCGCGGCCGGCGGTGCAGCGTGGGCGGCGGGTGAATGGGGTGTCGGGCGAGGAACCGTTGCCCGAGCGGCATGACGCAAGTGACCTGGACTGATTGAGATCCAAGTGTGGGAGGGGGCTTGCCCCCGATAGCGGTGGATCAGTCACGGATGTATCAACTGACCCACTGCCATCGGGGGCAAGCCCCCTCCCAACATTTTGATCGCCTTATCTTCGATTTACTTGTAGCGCTGTTCGAACACCGCCACCTGCTCCGGCTTGATCAATTCAAACGGCACCCACACCTCCGACTCGATCGGCTCGCCCTTGATCATCTTGATCGCCGACTGCACTGCCTGAGTGGCCTGGGCCTTGGGGTCCTGGAACACCGAGGCGGTGAGCATGCCTCGCTTGATCGCCGCCAAACCGTCGGGTAAGCCGTCGATGCCGATAATCGCGATCTCACCCTTGGCCTTGCCTGACTGTTGCAAGGCCATGGCCGCGCCAATCGCCATTTCATCGTTATTGGCGACGATGGCATCGAACTGCGTGCCCGCCAGCAGCCAGTTGCTGGTCAGGTCCATGCCCTTGCTGCGTTGCCACTCGGCGCTTTGCTGCTCGACCACCTTGATGCCGGGAAAGTCCTTGAGCACCTGCTTGACGCCTTCGGTGCGGTCATGGGTGGCGTTCTGCGCGAGGTCGCCCATGATGATCGCCACATTGCCTTTGCCGCCGAGTTTTTCCGCGAGGTAGCGCATCTGCAATTGCCCGGCCTCGATATCGTTGGAGGCCACGGTGACCACGCCCTTGGGCAAGGTGCGCTCATCCGGGTGGCGGTTGACGTACACCAGCGGCGTCTTGGCTGCCACGGCAGCGCGGGTCATGTTGGCGGTGGCGGCGGTGTCCACCGGCAGCACGATCACGGCGTCGACTTTCTGGTTGAGAAAGCCTTCGACCTGGTTGAGCTGGCGCACCACGTCGCCCTGGGCGTCTTCGAACTGGATCTGCACGTCCTGTTGTTTAGCGGCATTTTCCAGGCCGGTGCGCACGTAGGTCATGAAGTTATCGTCGACCCGCGCGATGCTCACGCCGATGCGATACGCGGCGAAGGTCCATTGGCTGAACAGCAGTAAAAACGCAGCAACAAGCAATGAATAGCGATGCATGAGGGTGTTCCTTTTATTGTTATAGGGTGAACGCTTGACGGAAACGCTCCAGGGCCAACTCGCTGTCGCCGCTGGCCCAGCCTTCGAGGCCGACCACGCCGTTATATCCCATGGCGTGCAGGGCCCTGGCAATGGCCGGGTAGTGGATTTCGCCGGTGCCGGGCTCTTTGCGCCCGGGCACGTCGGCCACCTGGATTTCACCGATGGCGCTGCCTGCGCGCTGGATCAGTTCGATCAGGTTTCCTTCGCCGATCTGCGCGTGGTACAGGTCCAGGTTCATCTTCAGGTGCGGGCTGCCCACGGCTTCGATCAGCGCCAGGGTGTCGTCGGCGCGGGCGAACGGGGTGCCTGGGTGGTCGACCTCGGTGTTGAGGTTTTCCAGCAGGAACACGCGGCCGGCGTCTTCGCCCAGGCGCGCGATTTTTTCCAGCGCCTTGCACGCGCTCAGCCACATGCGCCCGGTGGTCTGGCTCACGGGCTGCACCGGCAGGCCGCCGTCACCCAGGCCGGTGCCGTGCAGGTTGAGGCTGGGGCAGTTCAGGCGCTCGGCGACGCCGATGGATTCGCGCGCACTGTCGAGCAGTTGGCGGATACCGTCGGGGTCGGTGAGGGTGCCGCTGATGTAGCCGGTCATCGAGGTGAAATCGGCGCCGGTGGCAGCCAGGGCGCTGATGTCCTTGTTGGTCCAGTTCCAGATCTCGGCGCTGAAACCCAGTGCATGAATGCGCTTGACGCGCTCGATGAAGGGCAGGTCGAGAAACACCATCTCGGCACTGATCGCCAGTTTGAACGGGCTCATCAACGGGCTCCCTGCACGGCCACGGCCTTGCCGGTTTCGAACGACTCGATACAGGCGCGGGCAATCGCCAGGGCGGCGCGCGCGTCTTCACCACTGGCCATGGGCTTGGCGCCGGTGCGCAGGCAGTCGACAAAGTGGTTGAGTTCGGCGATGTAGGCGTCGCGCAGCAGGTCGGTGTCCATCCGTTGGGTGTCGGCCTGGATGCCCTGGGCCAGGTAGCGCACCAGGTCGGAGTCGTTGAGGCTGCCCATGCTCAGCATGCCGGCGCTGCCGAATACTTCGCCGCGCACATCGTAGCCGTACACTGCCTGGAAGTTGGCCTCGGCGGTGGCGATGGCGCCGTTGTCGAAGCGGATCGCGACCACGGCGGTGTCGAGGAAACCTTTGCTTTTGTACTCCGGCGCGATCAGTGCGTCGGCCATCACATACACCTGCACCGCTTCGGCGCCGGGGTTGAGGTAGCGCAGGGTGTCGAAGTCGTGGATCAGGGTTTCCAGGAAGATCACCCATTGCGGCGAATTGGCCGGGTTGTTGAGTGCCGGGTCGCGGGTCAGCGAACGCAACAACTGCGGCGTGCCAATGCGGCCGGCCGCCACATCGAGGTGGGCGGTGCGGAAGCTCTTGGCGAAACGCCGATTGAAACCGACCTGCAGCGGCACGCGCGCATCGGCCGCGGCGGCAATGGCGCGGTCGGCTTCGTCGAGGGTGATGGCCATGGGTTTTTCGCAGAAGATCCCCTTGCCGGCGCGGGCGGCGCTGATCACCAGTTCGGCGTGGCTGCGGGCAGGGGCGGCGATGAGGACGCCGTCGATATCCGGGTCGTCGAGCAGTTGTTGCGGGTCGGTGTAGACCTTGGTTACCCCCAGTTCGGCTGCCAGGCGTGCGGCTTGGCCGGGAGTGGGGTCGGCGATGGCGGCGAGGGTCGCGCCGGGGATGTGTCGCGCGGCGGTCAGGCCGTGGAAACTGCCCATGCGACCAGCCCCGATCAAGCCCAGGCGGATGTTCTGTGTACTCATGAAGTGACCCCTTTTTATTGTTGGCCGCAGGACAGCCCTGACTGGCAAAGGGGAAGGAGCAAAGGTTATGCCAATTTATAAGTAGCTGATAAGTAAGAATTTATAAAAAGCGATAAACAGAATGTGTTCATTCTGATGACATGCCTATACTGACATGTCAAAAAAATGAACATGGATACCTCCCGATGAGTATGGCGTTCAGCGTACAAGACCTCGACTACCTGACGGCCCTGGGGCCTGCGGCGCTGAACGACGGCCCCGTTGCCGCGCTGGAACACGCGTGGCGGGCGTGCCTGACCGGGCAGGTGCAGCGCCCGGCGGAGGTGCGGCAGGTGATCTGGGATTCCTGGCGGCGCAGCGTCGATGCCGGTATCGACCCGGATGACAGCCAGTACCGCTTTGTCGCGCCTCACGACCTTGATGCCACCCTGGGCATTCACCGCGTGCTGATCGCCGCCGCCGCGCAAGTCATGCACGGCTTGTTGGCCTACAATCCTCGCGGCCATATCAACCTCACCGACGCCGACGGCACCACCCTGTATTTCTGCGGGCTGGACATCACCCCCGTCGGCAGTCGCCTGCTCGAATCGGTCCAGGGCACCAACTGCACCGGCCTGGCCCTGGCCGAGGACCGCCTGGTGTACGTGCTGGCCGAAGAAAACTTCGGCAGTGGCCTGCGCCAACGCCGCATGCACTGCGCCGCCGCGCCGATCAGGAATGCCCAGGGCCAGACCCTGGCAATGCTGACCCTCACCGCCGAACCCGGCTGGTTTCACTTTCACACTCTTGGCACCGTGCAAGCCGCTGCCGAAGCGGTATCACGCCAGATGGCCCTGCAAGCGCTGTTGGAAGAGCAGCAAACCGTGCTTGAAGTCCTCAACGAAGGCCTGGTGGTGCTCGATGAGCGTGGCTGTATCAAGGCGCTCAACCGTTACGCCCGGCAACTGTTCGGAGTGGGGCTGGAGTTGATCGGCAGCCCCTTCCAGCGCCTGGGCCGCAGTGAGTTGAGTGACGCCATTCTTTTACGCGGTGGTGAGCCGGTGCGCGACCTCGATTGCACCTTCCACCTGCACGACCGCAGCCAACTCGCCTGCCTGGTCTCGGTGTGCCCGCTGGAGCAGGGCGGGGTGATCGTGTCGCTGCGCGAGAACCGCCGCATTCGTGAAATCACCCGGCGCATCATCAGCACTCAGGCGCGCTACACCTTCGACACCATCCAGGGCACGTCACGGGCGATCCAGGACGCGTTGCACCTGGGGCGCATCGCCAGTCGCAGTGAATCCACCACCCTGATCCTCGGCGAAAGCGGCACCGGCAAGGAGTTGTTCGCCCAAGCCATCCACAACGCCAGCGACCGCGCCAACGGCCCGTTCGTGGCGGTCAACTGCGGCGCGATCCCGCGCGACCTGGTGCAGAGCGAACTGTTCGGGCATGTCGAAGGCGCGTTCACCGGCTCGGCCCGGGGTGGATCGGCGGGCAAGTTTGAACTGGCGGATGGCGGCACCATCTTTTTGGATGAGATTGGCGATATGTCCTTCGACGCTCAGGTCAGCCTGCTGCGGGTGTTGCAGGAAGGCGAGATCACCCGCGTCGGCGCGAAAAACTCACGGCAGGTGGACGTGCGCATCATCGCCGCTACCCACCGCAACCTCAGCCAGGCGGTGGCCGAAGGTGCGTTCCGTGAAGACCTCTACTACCGCCTCAACGTACTGAACCTGACCGTGCCGCCGCTGCGCATGCGCCGTGAAGATATTCCGCTGCTGGCACGGCACTTCCTCACGCGCTGCGCCCGTTCGCTGCGCAAATCGGTACAGGGATTTTCCCCGGATGCGCTGGAACTGCTGTCGGCCTACGGCTGGCCGGGCAATGTGCGCGAGCTGGAAAACAGCATCGAGCGCGCCACCAACCTGGCGGCGGGCGAGCTGATCCAGGCGGCCGATTTGCCCCTGGAAACCAGACCACGCGCCACGCTGCGCCACTACGAACCTCAGCCCGCCCAGGACCTGAGCAGCCACGAAATGCACGCCATCGTCGCCGCACTCAAAAGCACCGGCGGCAACATCCGCCTGGCCGCCCGGCAACTGAACGTATCGCGCGGTGGGCTGTACAACAAGATGAGTCGATTCGGGCTGAATGCCGCAGATTTTCGCGGCGCGTAAGGTCGAAATGTGGGAGGGGGCTTGCCCTCGATAGCGGAGTGTCAGTTGACATCTACTTAACTGATCCACCGCCATCGGGGGCAAGCCCCCTCCCACATTTTTAACCGCGTTTCAGGCGGTGGGGAGATAGTGATCGATGGCGGGATCGAAGGGTGGGTCGGGGATGACTTTGTTCATGGTGTAATTCCAACTGGTAGGTAAGGAGTCGAACCTTTCGCGACTAAACGTCGGGTGGCGGCTGTACGCAGGTTAGTCGACCGGCCAGTTGAATCCGGCGCACCCGAAGGTGCCCTGCGCACAGCCACCATGAACATGGCGACAGCTTGCGCAAACTGGTAACGGGCGACTAAACCCGAGCACTGATGAGCGGTGACGGACCGCAGGCCAGCCACCGATTCCAGCAGGCACAAGGCGGCCAGGATTGTCTAGGAAGCGTCCTGCAATTAAAAGGGACCGGCCTTGCTGGCCCTTTACAAACCATGACAAAACGCCACTGTTTGGTTTGGGTCGAGGAGATGTTCGTCGGAGCTAGGGCTTCAACTGCTTCCAATCGATCGAAAACCGCGCCAGGTATTTGCGCAACCGATCTGCATCGTTCGGTTGTGCCTTGGCCTGGCGTGATACACCAAACAGGCGGCGGCCAGCGTCTGACAGGCTGTCGGATTGCAGGCAAACATCGATGACAGCGTTGAGCTGCAACTGGTCAAACAGGTCCAGGTCGGCAGGCAGCAGCATATGGGGCTCGGACAGTCCCCAGGCGTAACGCAGGCGCTGGATTTCTTCTTCGACCTGGGCTTCATTGATGCGCCCACTGTCGGCCAGTGTCGCCATGCGCGTGATGGATGCGGACAGTTCGCGAAAGTTGCCCAGCCACGCCGCTTCGCTGGAACCTGCAAACGCCAGGTAACGACGACGCGCTTCCAGGTTGAAGCGTACGCGTCGGCCCTGCTCGCGGGCGTGACGCTCCAGTTCGAAATCAATGTTGGGCTCTATATCTTCGCGCCTTCCCGCCAGGCCTGGCAGGTCAAAGGTCCACAGGTTGATACGCGCATACAGGTCTTCGCGAAACAACCCTTCGGCGACCCGCCCGCGCAGGTCGCGGTGGGTGCCGGCGATGATCAGGAATTCACTGGTCACTTCGGTGTCGGCGCCCATCGGGTAGAAGCGTTTTTCTTCGATGGCCTTGAGCAGCATGGCCTGTTCATCCAGGCCCAGTTCGCCGATTTCATCGAGGAACAGCATGCCGCCATGGGCCGCGCGCAGCAGGCCGTCGCGAGCGTTTTGCGCGCCGGTAAAGGCCCCCTTGATATGCCCGAACAGCGCGGACATCGCGCCATCGCCGCGCAGGGTGGCGCAGTTCACTTCGACAAAGCGGCCCTGCACCTGATGGCGGCTGCGCTTGAGTTCGTAGATGCGCCGGGCGAGGAAGGACTTGCCGGCCCCAGTGGGGCCGATCAGCAGCATCGGCGCCGTTGAGCGTACGGCCACACGTTCGATCTGTTCGATGGAGGCATTGAACGCACGGTTGCGCGTGGCAATTCCTGATTTGAGAAACGCCAGGCCTTCCAGGCGCTCGTGGGCAAAGCGCGAAGCGATGCGGTCGTAGCGCGACAGGTCGAGGTCGATCAGGGTGTGGGTGCCGGTGGCGGGCGCGATGTCGTCCTGGCGGCGTGAAGGGGCTGTCTGGATCAGACGTGCCGGCAGGTTGCGCGCCTCGGTCAGCAGGAACCAGCAGATCTGCGCGACGTGGGTGCCGGTGGTGATATGCACCAGGTAGTCCTCACGCTCGGTGTCGAAGGTATAGGCGCTGGTGAAATCGTGCAGCGCGCCGTACACCTCTTCGAAATCCCAAGGGTTGACCAGCGGCATCGGGTGCAGGCGCACCTCAGTGTGGGGCGAGATCTGCTGGATGTCGGCGCGTACCCGCTCGGCCAGGCTGGTATCGCGAGCGTCAACGTCGTGGATCAATTCCAGGCGATCGATCTGCACATCCTCTTGCTGGCACAGCCCGACGCTGGGGCGCCAGTGGTTCCAGCGATTGGCTCCCTTGCCGACGCGATCCAGCTTGGAGCCGATAAATCCGATTGCGACCGTGCGCTTGTGCTTCATGACTAGACCAAAATATAAGTAACGATATGTAAGGATATTAAGCCGGTGATCGGTTTGTCATGGTTTTTCACTGGCGAAAAATAAAAATTATAAAAATATCAATGTAAAACAATGGGTTGTAAATTTTTTAAAGCGTGCGGAAAAAGCTGGCACGTCTGCTGCTATCACCTGATCAACGCCGCAACGACGGCTTTCAAAAAAGAATCGAGATCATGCAAAAGAACACCTGCCAACTGCTGGAAGTCGCCAACGGCAAACCGATCAAGCTGTGGACCGAAGGCGTGCCGGTTGAGCCCGAAGCCCGCCAGCAACTGATGAACACCGCCAAGATGCCGTTTATCTTCAAGCACCTCGCGGTGATGCCGGATGTGCACCTGGGCAAGGGCTCGACCATCGGCAGCGTTATCCCCACCGTGGGGGCGATCATCCCGGCCGCCGTGGGGGTGGACATCGGCTGCGGCATGATCGCCGCGCGCACCACGCTGATGGCCGGCGATTTGCCGGACAACCTGCATGGCCTGCGTTGCGCCATTGAGGCCGCCGTACCCCATGGCCGTACCCGCAGCCGTAACGGCCGTGACAAAGGCGCCTGGGAAGACGTGCCGGCTCAGGCCGATCAGGTATGGGCTACGTTGCATCCGCGCTTCAAGGCAATCACCGACAAGTACCCGCAACTGGAACGCAGCAACCACCGCCAGCACCTGGGCACGTTGGGCACCGGCAACCACTTTGTCGAGGTGTGCCTGGATGAAGCCAACCGCGTCTGGTTCATGTTGCACAGCGGTTCGCGGGGCGTGGGCAATGCCATCGGCAACCTGTTTATCCAATTGGCCCAGGCGGATATGCGTCAGCACCTGGCCAACTTGCCGGACCGTGACCTGGCGTATTTCGAAGAGGGCAGCCAGCACTTCGATGACTACGTGCAAGCCGTGGGCTGGGCCCAGGATTTTGCCCGGCAGAACCGCGAGTTGATGATGCGCGCGGTGGTCCAGGCGACGCGCCAGGTGATCAGTAAACCGTTTGAAGTGGCACTGGAGGCCGTGAACTGTCATCACAACTATGTACAAAAAGAGCGGCATTTTGGCGAAGAAATTTTGGTGACCCGCAAGGGTGCGGTCTCCGCAAAAAAAGGCGAGCTGGGGATTATTCCGGGCTCCATGGGCGCCAAAAGCTTCATCGTGCGCGGCCTGGGCAACGAAGAATCGTTTTGCTCGTGCAGCCACGGCGCCGGTCGCACCATGAGCCGCACCAAGGCGAAGAACACCTTCACCGTCGCCGACCAGATCCGTGCGACCGCCCATGTGGAGTGCCGCAAGGACGCCGATGTGATCGACGAAATACCGATGGCCTACAAGGACATCGACCAGGTCATGCACGCCCAGCGCGAGTTGGTGGAAGTGCTGCACACCTTGCGTCAGGTGGTGTGCGTCAAAGGATAAGCGGAGGAATCGAGATGCAAAGGGAAGAACGACACCCGTTGAGCGACGCCATGCGCGCCCGGGTTGTGCAGGCGCTGGACAAGATAGAACACGAGCGCAATGTGAAGGTGCTGTATGCCTGTGAATCGGGCAGCCGCGCCTGGGGTTTTGCCTCCACCGACAGCGACTACGATGTGCGTTTCGTCTACGTGGAAAAACCTGATTGGTTCATGCAGGTGGACGCGCCGCGTGACGTGATCGAACGTCCGCTGGATGACGAGTTGGACGTGAGTGGTTGGGAACTGCGCAAGACCTTGGGCCTGCTGCGCAAATCCAATCCCACGTTGCTGGAGTGGCTGGATTCGCCGTTGGTGTATCGCCAGGAAACCGAGGCCACCGCGCAACTGCGGGCGCTGGCCGAAGCTTTCTACAGCCCGCCGGCCGCGCGCAATCACTACCTGTCGATGGCCAGGAAGAACTTTCGCGGTTACCTGCAAGGTGAAACGGTGCGCTTCAAGAAATACTTCTACGTCTTGCGGCCGTTGCTGGCGGTGCGCTGGATCGACCTGGGGCTGGGGCGACCGCCGATGACCTTCGCCGACTTGCTGAGCACGGTGAATGACGCGCAACTGTTGGATGAAGTGGCGACGTTGCTGGCGCTCAAACGCAATGCCGGTGAGGCGGCTTATGGTCCGCGGCGTCCGGCGCTACATGCATTTATCGAGGCTGAACTGGAACGCGAAGTGCCGGTATTGCCACGCACTCGCGAAGACTCACAACGACTGGACCGCTATCTGCGGGACACGGTTAAACGCTTTGCATAAGGATGGATATGAAACAGGACGTGATTGAACTGGATGGCGCCATTGGCGGTGGGCAGGTATTGCGCAGTGGTGTGAGCCTGTCGATGGTGACCGGGCGCACACTGCTCATCAGGAACATCCGCGCCAAGCGCAGCCGCCCTGGGTTGATGCGCCAGCACCTGACGGCCGTGCTGGCAGCGGCCGAGGTGTGCAGCGCTCGGGTGGAAGGCGCCGAGCTGGGGTCGCAAACCCTGCTCTTTGCGCCCGGGCCGATTCAGGGCGGCGACTACCGCTTTGTGATCGGCACGGCGGGCAGTTGCACCCTGGTGCTGCAAACGCTGTTGCCGGCGCTGTTGCGGGCAACGGCCGCCAGCCGCGTGACCATTTGCGGCGGCACCCATAACCCGCTGGCACCGCCGGTGGACTTCTTGCAACGCGCCTGGTTGCCGCTGTTGCGGCGCATGGGCGCGCGCGTTGAGTTGAGTCTGGTCCGGCATGGTTTTGTCCCGGCAGGTGGCGGCGAGTTGCAGGCGTTTATCCAGCCCGGCGAACTGGCGCCGTTGCACCTGATGCAGCGTGGCAAATTGTTGGACGCCCGGGCGACCACCCTGAACGCCGGCTTGCCTGCTCAGGTGGGCGAGCGTGAGCTCAAGCGCGTACGCCAGCGTCTGGGGTTCAGCCCGGCACAGCTGTTTACGGTCGAGATAGATCCCGATCACGGCCCGGGCAATGTGCTGATGCTGGAATACGCCCACGAGCACGTCACTGAAGTGTTCAGCGCCTTTGGCATGGCCAGGGTCCGTGCTGAAACCGTCGCCGATGAGGCAATCAACCAGGCAGTGCAATGGCAGGGCAGCGACACGGCGGTGGGCGAACACCTGGCGGACCAACTGTTGTTGCCGATGGCATTGGCGGGCGGTGGCAGTTTCACCACGGCGCATATGAGCGATCACTTGCACAGCAACATGGCGGTGATTCGCCGCTTTCTGCCGGTAGTGATCGAAAGTCATGAGCAGCAAGAGGGGGCGTTGAAGGTGGAGTGCCGGGCGCTCTAAAGATTCTCCGAGGTGACGATCTGCGGCGCGATATGCACCCGATGCCGCACCGGATCGAACCCCTCGGCACTCTGCAATTGCACCAGCAATTGCACCAGCGCGTTCGCCGTCTGCCTGGGCTGTGAGTCCATCACCACATCGATCAACCCCTGGCTCAGCGCCTGGCGTGACAGCTGCGTGGACTCCTGCAAAATGCAGCACAACGCCGGGCGCTTGGGCAGTTGCGCCAGCGCACTGATGATGCCGTCGCCGCCGCCGCCCACCACGCACAGGCCGCGCAGATCTGTGTGGCGTGTGAGCAGGTCGAGGGTGGCTTCTTCGGTGATGTCGCAGTTGTCCAGGTTGATCAGCGGTTCAAGTGGTTTGAGGCCGGGTGCATGTTCGGCAAGGTAGCTGTGCAGGCCTTCGACCCGTGCCTGGTGCCCGAGGAAGCGATGGCCGCCGAGCAGAATCCCCACGCTGCCCTTGCGGGCGCCACAGGTGCGGGCGAGCAGCCAGCCCATGGTGCGCCCGACCACGTGGTTGTCCTGGCCTACATAAGGTTCAAGCGCTTGCTCGTGAATATCCGAAAGCAGGGCGACCACCGGCACGCCGGCCTCGCGGATTTGCGCCAGGCACGCGTTGATCAGCGGGTGGGCGAAGCTGACCACGGCGAGGGCATCGCACTGCACGGCCAGTTGTTCGATCTGCGCGACGATGGCGCTGGGTGTGCGGTCATTGATGTAGTCGAATTGGCAGGTCAGGTTGGCGGTGGCGTGATGCTGCGCCGCCTCGCTGATCGACTGCGCCAGGTGGGCATAGAACGCCTGGGCGGTGCCCAGCAGCAGAATGCCGAAGCGATAGGTCGGCCGGCGTTCGCGTATGCGCTGGCCGATCAGCCGCGCCGCAAAATAGCCCACGGCTTCGGCGGCCTGGAACACCTGCTCGGCCGTCTGCGGATTGACTGGCGCACGCGCATTCAGCACGCGGTCGACGGTCGCCACGCTGAGGCCCGCATGGGCGGCGACGGTGGCGATGGTCGGGCGTTTATTGTTGTTCATGACAGCCCCCTTGAGCGTCTTGATAGAAAACTATCAAGCCCCGCTGGGCCTGGATGATAGCTTGATAGGGAATGGATTCAAGGCCTTGAGGGTGATTTAGCCGCACTCTATCGTTGGTTTCGCAAAGCACCTGAAACCTCTCGCTTGCGGAGAACAATAACAATGCCTGAACACACCGCTCACATCGCTCGGCGCGACTACAGCCTCACCGGCCCCGAAGCCGCCCGCGCGGCGGAAAAAGGCCTGGTCTCGGCCAGTTGGTACCAATCGCCGATTTCCCGTAAACGCATGAAAGAACTGATGCAACGCCGCGACAGCCCGGCCTTGCTCGACACCGCTATTTGGGTGAGTGCACTGTTCGCCACCGGCTTCGGCGGCTACTGGTTCTGGGGCACGTGGGCCTGCGTACCGTTCTTCCTCGCCTATGGCGTGCTGTACGGTACCGCGTCCAACCCGCGCTGGCACGAAACCGGCCACGGCACCGCGTTCAAGACCCGCTGGATGAACGATGTGCTGTACCAGGTTGCAAGCTTCATGTGCATCTTCGAACCCCACGTTTGGCGCTGGAGCCATGCCCGGCACCACACCGACACCATTGTCGTCGGCCGTGACCCGGAGATCGTCGAGCCACGCCCGCCGAGCCTGCCGATGATGTTTCTCAGCCTGTTCAACCTGCCCCTGGCCTGGAAGACCTTCAGCGGTGTAGCGCGCCATGCGATCGGCCAGATGAGTGCCCAGGAGGCGGACTTCATTCCCGAATCCGAGTGGCCCAAGGTGTACCGCGCCGCGCGTATCTGGGTTGGCATTTATGCGCTGGTGATCGGCACCGCGCTGTACCTGCACAGCTGGTTGCCGCTGATGTTGGTTGGGCTGCCAAGTATTTACGGCGCCTGGCTCGGTTATGTGTTCGGCCTCACCCAGCATGTAGGCCTGGCCGAAGACGTGCTCGACCACCGCAGCAACTGCCGCACGATCTACATGAACCGCGTGCTGCGCTTTATCTACATGAACATGAACTACCACCTTGAGCACCACATGTACCCGATGGTGCCGTACCACGCATTGGCGCAACTGCACGAAGAGATCCGCAACGACTGCCCGCCGCCGTACGCCAACCTGTTTGAGGCGTACAGGGAGATCATCCCGACGATCTGGAAGCAGCGCAGCGATCCGACGTATTTCGTCCAGCGTCCCATCAGCCCCAGTGCTGAACCGCCCGTCAGGGCCCCGATGCATGCAGAAGCCACTGCTGGCTGAATCCCACCCAAGAACAAGAGAAAACGCCATGAACGATCAATGGATCGACGTCTGCGCCGTGGGCGAAATAGATGAAGAAGACGTGCTGCGCTTCGACCACGGGCCGCACACTTACGCGGTGTTTCGCTCGGCGGACAATGAGTTTTTCGCCACCGCCGGCCTGTGCACCCACGAGAAAATCCACCTCGCCGACGGCCTGGTAATGGACCATGTGGTCGAATGCCCCAAGCACAATGGGCGCTTCGATTATCGCTCCGGCAAGGCCCTGGGCGCGCCGGTGTGCGTCAACCTCAAGACCTACCCGGTGCGTGTCGAAGCGGGGCGGGTTTTGCTCGCCGTCACGGCTTGATGATGAACGCACCTTTGATCATCGTCGGCGCCGGCCATGCCGGTGGCCGCGCGGCATTGACCCTGCGTGAAGAAGGCTACAGCGGGCGCCTGATCCTGATCGGCGACGAGCCACACTTGCCCTACGAGCGGCCGCCCCTGTCCAAGGGGTTGTTGCAGGGCAGCGTGGACCTGGCCGGCTGCAGCCTGTGCGACAGCGCCCGGTTCGCCGAGTTGGGCATCGAACATATCGCCGGTAACCCGGTCAGCCAATTGGACCCGCCGCAGCACCGCCTGCAACTCGCCGACGGCCAGTGGCTGTCCTACGCCGGCCTGTTGCTGGCCACCGGAGGCCGGGCGCGGCGTCTGCCCCAGGAGCAGGCCAACGTGCTTTACCTGCGCACCCACGATGAAGCGCTGGTGCTGAAATCCGCGTTGCGCCCCGGAGCACGGCTGGTGGTTGTCGGCGGCGGGTTTATCGGCCTGGAAGTCGCGGCCACGGCGCGGGGCCTGGGCTGTGAGGTGACGGTGCTTGAAGCCGGGCCACGCTTGGCGGGCAGGGTGCTGGCGCCGGTCATCTCCGAAGCGCTGCTGACACTGCATCGCCAACACGGCGTGGACGTGCGCTTGAATGTGGCGCTGGAGTCGATCCATGACGATGCGGTGCAACTGGTGGACGGGCAGTCGCTGCCCTGCGACCTGGTGGTGGTCGGCATCGGCATGCAGCCGAATATCGAGTTGGCCGTGTCGGCGGGGCTGGAGGTGGGACAGGGCATTCGTGTCGACACGCACCTGCGCACCAGCGCGCCGGACATCTACGCGGCAGGTGACGTTTGCGAGTTTCGCCTCGGCGGCGAGTACCAACGCCAGGAAACCTGGCGCAACGCCGAGGCGCAAGGGCGGCATGCCGCGCTGAACATGCTCGGGCGCGATCAGCCGTTCGAAACGCTCCCCGGTTTCTGGTCCGACCAGTACGACTGGGGCTTGCAGACCGTGGGCGTGATCACGCCGCTGACCGTCAGCCGTGTATTGCCGGACGCGGGTCTGTTGCTGTTCTACCTCGACGCCGACCAGCGCTTGCAAGGCGCCTGCGGCTGGGGCCGCGGCAATAGCGTGGCCAAGGACGTCAAGCTGTGCGAACGGCTGATCAGCGCGCGCATCGCCCTCAACGCGGCCAGCCTGGCCGACCCCGACGTGTCCCTCAAACAGCTGCTGCGAGGCTGATATGCGCCAATTCCTGGTGTTCCAATCCCTGTGGGCGATGCACACCGAGCCCGGCCCTATGGAGGCCCAACTCGACCGCATCAAAGCCGCCGGTTTCGACGGCATTACCGATCATTACTGGAGAGCCGCCGATGTCGCGCGCCTGCACGCCGCCGCCACCGCGCGGGGCCTGCAGATCGAAGGCCAGTTGTTCCCGCAAAGCGTGGACGACCTGGCAGCCGCATTGGATGTGATCAGCCGCCATGGCTGCCACCACCTTACCCTGCAAGCCGATGTGCGCCCGCGCACCCAAACCGAGGCCGCCCGTTTGATCGAAGGCTGGCAACGCCTGGCCGAGCAGGTGGACTTTCCGGTGCTGCTGGAAACCCACCGCTATCGCCTCACCAACGACCTGCTGTTCACCCTCGACCTGCTGGCGCAGATGCCCGATTTGAAGCTGCTTGCGGACCTTTCTCACTACGTGGTCGGGCGCGAGCTGCCCGAGCCTGGCGCCGCTGAAGACGATGAGCAGATCCGCACGATCCTGCGTCATAGCTGGGGTTTTCATGGCCGTGTGGCCAGCAGTGAACAGGTGCAGGTGTCGCTGGAGTTCGCCCAGCACCAGGCCTGGGTGCAGCGCTTTACCGCGTGGTGGCGCTACGGGATCGAAGACTGGCTGGCCCGCCCCGACACCCCGCACAGCCTGTCTTTCACCTGCGAACTGGGCCCGCCGCCCTATGCCATCACCGGCGCCGACGGGCGTGAAATCAGTGACCGCTGGGCCGAGGCGTTGAAGCTCAAGGCCTTGATTCGCGGCGTGTGGCAGGAGTGTCGGAAATGATCTGCTAATCTGCGCGAGTTCACTCCCGCCCTTAGCCTGGATTTGCCCCATGCCGACTTCCTCTGTTCAGCCGCCTCTTGAACCGCAGTCCGTCTGCCACCCGATCACCAGCAGCGCGATCTTTATGGTCGCCACCGTCGCCCCCGGCAGTGAAGACAGCGTGCGCGCCTGGTGCGCAGACATCGCCGGGCTGGTGCGTTCGGTGGGCAAGCGCGTGCCGGCGGGCAACCTCACGTGCGTCTGCGGCTTTGGCTCGCAGGCCTGGGACCGCTTGTTCGGCGCGCCGCGCCCGGCGGCGTTGCACCCGTTTCGAGAGTTCGGTGTAGAAGGGCGCATGGCGGTGTCGACGCCCGGTGACATCCTGCTGCATATCCGCGCCGAGCAGATGGACCTGTGCTTTGAGCTCGCCACCCAACTGATGACAGCACTGGGCGATAGCGTGAAGGTGGTGGATGAAGTCCAGGGTTTCCGCTACTTCGACATGCGCAGCATCATTGGCTTTGTCGACGGCACAGAGAACCCGGTGGGGCGCAAGGCCGTGGGTTTCACCATCGTCGGCGACGAAGACCCCGAATTCGAAGGCGGCAGCTACGTGCTGGTGCAGAAGTACCTGCACAACATGACCGCCTGGAACGGCCTGACGGTGGAAGCCCAGGAGAAAGTGATCGGGCGTACCAAGTTGGCGGACATCGAATTGGACGATGCGGCCAAGCCGAGCAATGCCCACAGCGCCCTGACCGTGATCACCGACGAGAACGGCGAAGAAGTGAAAATCCTGCGCGACAACATGCCCTTCGGCCGCCCGGGCGCCGGGGAGTTCGGCACCTACTTCATCGGCTACGCACGTTCGCCGCAGCCGCTGGAGCTGATGCTGGAAAACATGTTCGTCGGCCGCCCGGCAGGCAACTACGACCGCTTGCTCGACTTCAGCACGGCGGTCACCGGCGGGTTGTTTTTCGTGCCATCGGCCGACCTGCTCGAAGCACTGGCGGAGCGTACGGGCGGGCTGTAAGGCAAAGCAGTTCAAATGTGGGAGGGGGCTTGCTCCCGATGGTGGTGGGTCAGTTAAAGATGTATTAACTGACACGCCCTCATCGGGGGCAAGCCCCCTCCCACATGAGATTTATGCCGGGTTGAGCCGGGGGGTTATATCAACTCAGCAGCCCGGTGCTGACCGCCACAATCAGGAACACCCCCAGCAGCGCGCGATAGATCACAAACGGCCAGGTGGAGAACCGTTCCAGGAACTTCATCAGGCCCCAGATCGCGAAAAACGCCGAGACGCTGGCCACCACCAGCCCGAACAGCAAATGCGGCCAGGCATGGGCGGGCAGGTCGGCGTGCAGCAGCACCCACAGCTCCTTCAAGCCGGCGAGGGCGATGGCGGGCAGGCCCAGCAGGAAAGAAAAGCGTGCGGCTTCTTCGCGTTTGAAGTTGAGGAACAGCGCTGCGGTGAGGGTCGAACCGGAACGCGATACGCCCGGAATCAGCGCGCCGATCTGCGCGATACCGACGATCAGCGCATCGCGCAGGCGCATCTGGCTGACCTCGCGGGTATGCCGGGCGCGCAGCTCGGCCGCTGCCAGCAACACCGCCATCACCACGCAGGAAATCCCGATCACCATCAGCCCGCGCAGCGGCGAATTGCAGGCGTTCAGGGTCGACGACAAGGCCAGGCCGGCAATCCCTATGGGAATGGTTGCCAGCACAATCGCCACGGCCAGCTTGAACCATTGATCGTTGTAGTCGCCCCGGCGCACCGCGCCGATGCTGCCAGTGGTCACTTGGCGTACATCGCGCCAGAAATAACTGACCACCGCCGCCAGTGCCGCCAACTGCATGGCCGCTGAAAACGCCGAGCCAGGGTCTTGCCAGCCGAGCAGGGCGGGCACTACGCGCATATGGGCGGTGGAGGAGACCGGCAACAGTTCGGTAATGCCCTGGATCACGCCCAGGATGAAGATCTGCAAGTAGTCCAGGGAGGCGAAGCCCACATCCAGGCCGGCGGTACAGACGTTGGTCAAAGTGCGTGTCCTTGAAAAAAGTGGCGAATCGACGAAGTTTATTCGAAATGTTTCAAGAATTCGGCCAAGGCAATCGCTAACTGCAATCGGTTCAGCAAGTAGAAAGGTTCGCCGCTGTATTGGACTGTCCCGGCAATTTGTGAACAATGGCGCCCTGCGTTTTGTCACCGAGAGCCCCATGCCTGAAACCACAGTCGAATTGATCCAGACCGGCCCCGAAGAATCCGAGTTGATCCGCAACCTTTACCAGTACTACGCCTATGAGTCGTCGGACTGGGAGCAGGAAGATGTCGAGGCGGACGGCCGTTTCTACATCCATGACGAACACTTGACGCGCTACTGGCAAGACCCGTTGTGGAGCGCCAACCTGTTGCTGGTGGACGGCTGCATCGCCGGCTTCCTGCTGATCGAAGGCAGCGAATTGCCGGGCATCGACGCGCTGGAACTGGCCGACCTGTTTATCCTCAAGCGTTACCGCCGCAAAGGCATTGGCCGCGCCATCGCCACCCAGGTGCTGTGCAGCGGCGAGGCGGATTGGCTGGTGCGGTTTTATGACCAGGACGAAGTGTCCCAGGCGTTCTGGCGCTCGGTGCTGGATAACCTGCCGCGCCCGGTGCAGGCCCTTGAACTGGCGGATGATCCGCAGTTGATGAGTTACCTGATTACGCGGGCGGTGTTGCATTAAACGTTTGCTGCATCGCCTGCGGCGGCTGCCCGAACGCCCTTAAAAACGCCTGGCGCATGCGCTCGCGGTCACCGAAGCCGGTTTCGCGGGCCACCACTTCCACCGGGTGCCGGCTGGTTTCCATCATCGCCCGCGCAGCTTCCACCCGCAGGGCTTCGATGGCCTTGGCCGGGGTTTGCCCGGTTTCTTCGCGGAATACCCGGCTGAACTGGCGCGGGCTCAGCCGGGCCACGTCGGCCAGGGCGTCCACCGACAGGTCGTGTGTGAGGTTTTCGCGGGCGTAGGCCAGGGCCAGTTGCACGCGGTCAGACTTGGGGTCCAGCTCCAGCAATGCCGACAATTGCGACTGTTCGCTGCCCCGGCGCTGGGCGATCACCAGCTTGCGCGCAATGCGCCGGGCGAGGTCGCTGCCCAGGTCGTTCTCCACCATGGCCAGCGCCATGTCCACCCCGGCACTCATGCCGGCGCCGGTCCATACCTGGCCGTCGACGATGAACAGCTTGTCTTCTTCCAGGCGGATGTCCGGGTAGCGCTTGCGAAAGGCCGGCGCGTGGATCCAGTGGGTGGTGGTGCGCTTGCCGTCGAGCAAGCCGGCCTCGGCCAGCACGAAGATACCCATGCACAGCGAGGCGACGCGCCGCGATTGAGCGGAAGCGGCCTTGACCAGTGCCAGCAGGTTGGCCTCCGGCAGGCGAAACTCCAGGTAACCGCTGACGATCAGCGTGTCATAGCCTTGCGGCCGCAGAGGCGAGGTGTTCACCGAGAACCCCTGGGACGTCATCACTGCGCCGCCGCTTTCCGATACCAGGTGAAACTCATAGGCCGGCTCACCGCGCAGCAGGTTCGCGCACTCGAACACCGAGCCGAGGCTAAGGCTCAGGGATTGGAAGTTCGGGTAAACCATCAGCGCAACGCTGTGCATCGCATGTCTCCAGGGGCGTGGGAGGGTGGATTGTCGGCGCGTGCCGGGTAAACGGCAACCCACTCCGGCTCATGTCCGGAATCCTTGCGCATATGACATTGTGAGGGTTTGGCGCGGCTCCTAACATTCCCTCAACGAACTAGACGACTGGTCTAATCGGACGGAGTGAAGCATGAACAGCGAAACTAAAAGTGCACGGCAGACCATTCTCGACACGGCGCAGTTGATTGTCGGTCGTAAAGGATTTTCTGCGGTGGGCCTGAACGAAATACTTCAAGCCGCCCAGGTGCCTAAAGGTTCGTTCTATCACTACTTCAACTCCAAGGATGGCTTCGGTGTCGTGTTGCTCGATACCTACTTCGACAACTACGTGCACGGCATGCAGCAACTGTTCGACCAGCCCGGCCTATCCCAGCACGCCAAGTTGACGCGTTATTGGCAAGCCTGGATCGACAACCAGACCGGCTGCACCGATGCGGGCAAATGCCTTGCCGTCAAACTGGGTGCCGAGGTGTCAGACCTTTCAGAGCCCATGCGTCTGGCGCTGGAGCGTGGCACGTCGCACACCATCGATTTACTCGCCATCGCCATACAGCGCGGCCTTGAGGACGGTTCCCTGAACGTCGATCAAGCCCCTGCAAGCCTGGCCCGGCGCCTGTACGCGCTGTGGCTGGGGACCAGCGTCATGAGCAAGATCACCCGTACATCCGCGCCTTTTGATGAGGCGTTGCTGCTGACCCGACAGCTCTTGGGTCACCCTGAACACAACGACATTCACTGATCGAGGCACTGGAAAATGAAAGTATTAATGGTACTGACCTCTCACGACCAGCTTGGCGACACCGGCCGCAAGACTGGCTTCTGGCTCGAAGAATTTGCTGCACCCTATTACGTATTCAAGGACGCCGGCGCCGAACTGGTGCTGGCTTCCCCGGCCGGGGGCCAGCCACCGCTGGACCCGGTGAGCGACGAGCCCGACGCGCAAACCGAGCAGACTCGCCGCTTTGCCGCCGACCCTGCCGCGCAACAGGCCCTGGCCAACACCGTCAAGCTGGACACGGTCAACGCTGACGACTTCGACAGCGTGTTCTACCCAGGCGGCCACGGCCCGCTGTGGGACCTGGCAGAGTCGCCGGTGTCCATCGCCCTGATCGAGTCCTTCGAGCGTGCCGGCAAGCCCATTGGCTTTGTCTGCCACGCACCGGGCGCGCTGCGTCACGTCAAGGCCGTCAATGGCGAGCCGCTGGTCAAGGGCCGCCGCGTCACCGGCTTCTCCAACTCGGAAGAAGCGGCGGTGGGCCTGACCGAGGTGGTGCCGTTCCTGATTGAAAATGATTTCAAGGCACTGGGCGGCAATTATCAGAAGGGCGCCGACTGGCAATCCTTCGTGCTCGAAGATGGTTTGCTGATCACTGGGCAGAACCCTGCAAGTTCCAGTGACGTGGCCAAGGCGCTGCTGAAACTCACCGCGTAAGTTAATTAACCCTGCTATTCATTGGCGACTTGCAACAGTCGCCAATGCTTTTGCTCGTCTCGAATTTGGATTACCTCAATGACTAACAGCGTTTTAAGCACCCCGGTAAAACTGGGTCATCACACCTTGAACAACCGTATCGTGCTGCCGCCATTGACGCGCCAACGCAGCGCCCAGCCCGGCGATATCGCCACCGACCTGATGGCCGAGTATTACCGCCAGCGCGCTACGGCCGGTTTCATGGTCAGCGAAGGCACGCAGATCGAACCGCGTGGCCAGGGCTATGCCTGGACGCCGGGCATCTACACCCCGGCGCAGATCGACGGCTGGCGCAAGGTCACCGACGCGGTGCATGCCGAAGGCGGGGTGATCTTTGCCCAGTTGTGGCATGTGGGGCGTGTGTCCCATAACGCCTTGCAGCCTGACGGCGCCGCACCGGTGGCACCGTCGGCCATTCAAGCCCAGCAAGCCAAGGCCTTTATCGAAACCGCGCCTGGCGCGGGTGAATTGAAGCAACCGCCGGTGCCGCGCGCCTTGAGCGTGCTCGAGATTGAAGAATTGGTCGGGCACTACGCCCAGGCCGCCCGCAATGCCTTGGATGCCGGGTTTGACGGCGTGGAAATTCACTCGGCCAACGGTTACCTGGTCAACCAGTTCATCTCGGCCCATTCCAACCAGCGCGACGATGAATACGGCGGCTCGCTGCACAATCGCCTGCGCTTTCTGCGCGAGATCGTCGAAGCCGTCAGCAAGGTAGTCGGGCCGGAGCGCCTGGGCGTGCGGTTCTCGCCGTTGTTCAGCGGCACCGACCAGGACCGTGTTTACATCGGCCTGGTGGAAGAAGACCCGCACCACACCTACATCGAAGCGATCAAGGTGTTGGAGGCATCGGGCATCGCCTACGTGTCCATCGCCGAAGCCGACTGGGACAACGCCCCCGTGCTGCCCGACACCTTCCGTAAAGCCGTGCGCAGCACCTTCAGCGGCCGCATTATCTATGCCGGTCGTTATACCGCTGAACGCGGTGCGAAACTGGTGGAAGCCGGGCTGGCGGATTTGATTGCATTCGGACGGCCGTTCATTGCCAACCCGGACCTGCCGCAGCGGCTATTCAAGGGCTGGCCGTTGAATCCGCTGCGGGAAGAGGGGATGTATGGTGGGGGTGAGGTTGGCTACATCGACTATCCCACTTACTCCGAGTAAGAACGGGGTCAGTGTGGGAGGGGGCTTGTTTCCGTGGCGGCCTTCGGGCCGACCGTTTTTTGGGGTTTGGTTGAGTACATATCCGTTGTTGCGGTCACGGCGGCTATTGGTTCCGCCCTTACGGCGGGTCACTTTTGGAAGAGCGCCAAAAGTAAAAAACGCTTCGCCCCAACACTCGGCACCTCGCCTAGGCTCGGTGTGCCCTCACTCCGGCTTTGGAGCGTGGGCCGCCGCGATGGGCCATCCATGGCCCAGCGCGGCTAACCCGGCGTCCTGCCGGGTTACCCACGCTCCAAAGCCTGCGTTCGGCCAGCGTGTTTGACGGGGCGAATTGAGATCAAAAGCCAAAGCGCGGCGGCCTTAGAGCCGACCGGAGTTGGGTCTGGTGTACTGGGTTAAAAATGTGGGAGGGGGCTTGCCCCCGATGAGGGTGGGTCAGTGATACTTGGGTTGACTGACTCACCGCTATCGGGGGCAAGCCCCCTCCCACATTTGGATCTCCATCCAGCAGGTAGACCTCAGCCTGCTTTTGCTCTGCTTTTGCTCTGGCTTTTGACCTTGATCCTAGGCGAGGTACCGAGTGGTGGGGCAAGAGCCCTTTGGTTACTTTGGGGCTCTTTTCTTTTCCAAAGTGACCCGCCGTAAGGGCGGAACCCTAAGCAGCCGTGACCGCAACAAGGGATATGTACTCATTCCAACCCCAACGACATGGTCGGCCCGAAGGCCGCCACGGGAGCAAGTCGAATCGTCGCACCGCCCCTCCCACATTGGCTTTGTGTTGCCTGCTGCTTACTCCACCCGCAACACAATCTTGCCGATATGGTCCCCACCTTCCATCCGCGCATGGGCCTGGGCGGCGTCCGTATATTCGTAAACCTTGTCGATGATCGGCAGGCAACGCCCGGCCTCCAGCACTGGCCACACATACTCGCGCAGCTGCTCGGCAATCGCGGCTTTTTCAGCCTTGCTGCGCGCACGCAACAGCGAGCCGGTGATCACCGCGCGTTTGCCGAGGATGGTCAGCAGGTCGACGTCGTTGGCCTTGGCGCCGCCGAGGAAACCCAGCATCACCAGGTGGCCGTCCATGGCCAGGGCCTTGAGGTTGTTGTTGAGGTACGAGCCGCCCATGATGTCGAGGATCACATCCACGCCCTGGCCATCGGTCTGTTGCGCGATGACCTCGGCAAAGTCCTGCTCGCGATAATTGATCGGCTCGCCGCCCAGCTGGGCAATAGCCGCGCATTTGTCGGCGCTGCCGGCGGTGGCGAAGGCCTGGATGCCGAATTCGCGGCACAGCATCAGCGCGGTCGTACCGATGCCGCTGGTGCCGCCGTGGATCAGCACGCGCTGGCCGGTGTGCGCATCGCCGAGGCCGAACAGGTTGGCCCAGACGGTGAAGAAGGTTTCCGGTACGGCAGCGGCTTGAATCCAGTCCATGCCTTCGGGGATCGGCAGCGCCTGGCTGGCGGGCACCGTGCAGAACTGCGCATAGCCGCCGCCATTGGTCAGGGCGCAGACCTTATCGCCCACGGCGTATTCGGTCACGCCGTCGCCCAGGGCGGCGACTTCGCCTGCCACTTCCAGGCCAGGCAGCGGGTTCATGCCGGGTTTCATCGGGTACTTGCCGGCGCGTTGCAGGGCGTCGGGGCGATTGACCCCGGCCGCGTGCACGCGAATCAGGATCTCGCCGGGGCCCGCCACCGGTACCTCCGCGCGACGCGGCTGCAACACCTCGGGGCCACCGGGGGTGGTGATTTCGATCAGGGTCATTTCTTTAGGAAGCGTCATTTCAGATTACCTGCAGCGATGAGCGTATGGGTTGGGACCGCGTCGGACGGTCGGCGGTTCAGCAGGCGCATGCCCGGTTCCAGTGCCAGGGCGACCACTATCGCCCCGGCGGCGATCATGAACAACAGCGCATGCTGGCCGCCGCTGATGTTGAACAGGGCGGAATAGGCAAACCCCGAGAGCGCCTGGAAAGTAGCAAAGGAGACCGTGGCACGGCTCCACGCGACCTGCTGCTGATGATGGTTGGGGAGCAGTTCATGCACCCGCGCCAGTGCCAACGGCACGATGCCCGGCGGGAAAGAACCGAGGATCACCGCGAGGACCGCCAGGCCAGTCAACGAACCGGCAAACGGCAACGCACCGACGGCAATTGCCTGCACCACCAGCACCACGCGGATGCTCAAGCGCGCCCCCAGTTTGTCTGCCAGGAACCCGTAGGTGACCGGCCCGACAATCGACCCCAGGCCGTACATCACCCAGATCATCGCGCCGATATGCGCCCCGGCCCCCAGGCCACGGGCTACGTAGTCCACCAGGAACACCATCGCCGGTACCAGACCCGCGGCCATAAAGGCGTATTGGGCGAACAGCAGGTACACGCCGGAAGGGGTCGCTATGGCCGCGCCGGAGGGCGGCGCCTCTTCATGCAGCGTGCCCGAAGGCCAGGCGAACCAGCTGGCGGCGGTCAACACCACGGCCAGCAGGCCCAGGCCGAACCAGGTCTGCTGCAAGCCCAGGCTCAGCAGCGGCGGCACCAGCGTGCCGGAGCCGGCGATGCCCAGGCCGATGCCGAGGAAGATCGCCCCGCTGGCCAGGCCCCGGCGTGCGGCCGGTACATGGGGCAACACGGTCGCCGCCACCAGCACCATGATTGCACCACCGGCAATCCCCGACAGCAGGCGCCAAGCGAAGAACCACACCAACGACAGCGGGAAGCCACAGGCGAAGAACGCCAGGGTCACCGCGACCATCATGATGCGCAGCGCGGTCTTGTTTGAGGTGCGCTGGGCGATGGGTCGCCCGATCAGCGCGCCGATCAGGTAACCCACCAGGTTGGCGGCGCCGAGGTACACCACGTCATTGGCGCTGAACCAGTGGGCCTGGATCAGCGACGGAATCAACGGCGTGTAGGCAAAGCGCGCGAGGCCGATGCTGACCAGGCTGGCGCACAGGCCGGCGAAGATCGGCAGCCACACGGAGTGGCGGGGTGGGGCGTGAGTGTCGAGCATGATGGCGGTCCTGGGTATTTTTCTCTGGTGCCCAGCATATCCAGGTTTATCGATGCAATAATGCAGCGATTACACGGCATGGTGATGCATATATGCAGCGCAAGGAGTGAGCATGAATTGGGATGATGCACGGGTGTTCCTGGCGGTCTGCCGCGAGTCGACGCTGCGCGGTGCCGCACGGGTATTGGGCGTCGACCAGGCCACCGTAGGGCGACGGGTCAATGCGCTGGAAAAGTCCCTGAGTGCAACGCTGTTCCTGCGCACCTCCGAAGGCTACGCACTGACCGCTGTCGGCGAGGCCGCGTTGCTCTCGGTGGAAAAAATGGAACGCTCGGCGCTCGACCTGGAGCGCCAGATCCAGGGCCTGGATGACCGCCTGACCGGCACCGTACGGGTCAGCACCACCGACTCGCTGGCCATCGACTTCCTGATTCCCGCGATTGCGCGCCTGCACGCCCAGCACCCGGATGTGCGCGTGCAACTGGACGCGTCGACCCAGTTCCTGAGCCTGGCCAAACGCGAAACCGACATCGCCGTGCGCAACACGCGCCCGGACAGCCCCGACCTGATCGCCCGGCGTCTCGCGCGCTGGCCGGTGGGGTTGTTTGCGTCCCAGGCGTATATCGATCGCCAGGGCACGCCGGAGCCCGGCGGCCTGTTTGAAGGGCATGACCTTGTGGTCTATCAACCGTACCTGCAAACCCAGAAGGACATGACCCTGGTCTCGGAACCCCTGGGCCATGGGCGCATTGTCGCCACCCTGAGTTCCAGCCTGCTGGTGCGCCGCGCCATCGCCGCCGGGATCGGCATCGGTGAAATCCCGATCCTCACCGGCGAGCGCGACGGGCTGGTGCGCCTGTGGCCCGCACGCACGCGACCGTTGCCCTACGATGTCTGGCTGGTGACCCACGCCGACCTGCGCCACACCGCGCGGGTACGGGCGGTGATCGATGAAATCGTCGCGGGGTTTGCCGGCACCGGGGAGTGAGGTCAGCACACGGTTGCAAGCGTGCGTACCGCTCTGTGGACACAATCGACGTCGATAACGTGTCAACCAACCGGAGCGTATATGAACGAATCAAGACACCAGGACCTGGGGCTGCTGTTTCTGCGGGTCAGCGGGGCGCTGTTTTTGCTCTGGGTGCATGGCTTGCCCAAGTTGCTCAACTACAGCGAGCAACTGAAACTCATCGAAGACCCGTTTCACCTCGGTGCCCATGTCACCTTGCTGCTGGCGATCTTCGCCGAAGTGCTGTGCCCGCTGCTGATCATTGCCGGGGTGTTGGTGCGCCTGGCGTGCCTGCCGATTCTGGCGGTGCTGTTGATTGCCATGGTGGTAGTGCATCCGGAGTGGACGTTGTTGGAAGGGCAATTCGGTTGGCTGCTGTTGATCATTTTTACCAGTGTGCTGATCGCAGGGCCCGGGCGCCTGGTGCTGAGCCAGCGTTTCTCCTGAGCAAAAAAAGGCCGGGCGAGCCCGGCCAAAGTAAGGAGAGGGTGATTCAGGTGTTTCAGCGCTGCAGGAACGCCAGCAGGTCTTCATTCAACTGCTGGGTGTGGGTGGCCGCAAAGCCGTGCGGCGCATCCTTGTACACCTTCAGCTCGGCGCCCTTGATCATCTCGGCAGCCACCTTGCCGGTGGTTTCGAACGGCACGATCTGGTCGCCGTCACCGTGGATCACCAGGGTCGGCACGTCGATTTTGGCCATGTCCGGGCGGAAGTCGGTCTCGGAGAAGGCGGTGACGCAATCCACCGTCGCTTTGAGGGACGCCTGCAGGGCGATTTGCAAGGTCTGGGTCTGCACGCCGGCGGAGACCTTCTGGCCTTTGTTGAGGCCATAGAACGGTGTGTTGAAATCGCTGATGAATTGCGCGCGATCCTTCAGCAACTCGGCCTTGAAGCCGGCAAACACATCGAGCGGCACGCCCTGCGGGTAATCCGCCTGCTGGCCGAAGATCGGCGTCACTGCGCCCAACAGCACCAGGCCGGCCACGCGTGCACTGCCGTGGCGTGCGATGTAGCGGGCCACGTCGCCGCCGCCCATGGAGAAGCCCACCAGGGTCACGTCCTTGAGGTCCAGGTGTTCGATCAACTGCGCGATGTCGTCGGCGAAGGTGTTGTAGTCGTTGCCGGTCCACGGCTGGTCCGAGCGACCAAAGCCACGACGGTCGAACGCGATGGTGCGAAAGCCCCGGCTGCTGAGGTATTCCATCTGGTATTCCCACATGTCGGCATCCAGCGGCCAGCCGTGGCTGAACAGCACGGGCTTACCGCTGCCCCAGTCCTTGAAGTAGATCTGGGTACCGTCTTTGGCAACGAATGTGCTCATGGAAAACTCCTTGATTGAGGGACTGGAAAATCAGCCTCACTATTGCCCTAAACCGGGCCAGGGGCTTGTACGGGTGTGCTTGCATAGGGTCACCAACTGAACTTGAGCTCGACCCCCAGGTAATTACTGTCATCGCCGCCGGCATCGCGCAGGGTGCGGCCGACCGCGTAGTGCACCGCTTCAACCGCGCCGGTGAGGTTCGGCGTAAACACGTAGTCGGTGCGCAATTGACCGTAGGCACCGGTCCAGCGTTCACCCTGGCCTGCGGTGCCGGCGACCGGCAGGTTCGGTTGCGTGTAGACCGCATCGCTGGTGGTCTGGCGCCACAGCAGGCCGACGGCGGTCTGCACGCTGAGCTTGTCGATGGGCTTGACGGTAATCGACGGTTTGACGTGAATCAGGTTGCTGTAGCCCGTATAGCCGGCCAGGGAAAAATAGTAGCCGTTGGGGAACAGCGGGTTGAACGTGCCGACGGTGCCGTCACCGGTCTTGCGGTCGCCCGAGGCGATGTCCAGTTGCAGGCCGATGCGCGGTTTCCACGCCAGGCTGTCAAAGGTGTAGCCGGTGCGGCTGCCACCGGCCCAGGCGCGAATGTCCTTGTTGCCCACCGAGCCACTTTGCAGCATGGCTTCAATGTCCCAGTCGAACCCCTGGGCCGCACCGCCCAGGCGTGCGTCGAGCAGGTGGCGGGTTTCATCGCCGTCCGCATCCAGATAGTGCGCGGCGCTGCGCTCGTACACGCCGTAGTAGGCCGACAGCTCATTCTTGCCGCCCACCAGCCGCTCGACCCGCAGCATGTGGAAGCGCGCGTCACTGTTGGATTTATCGTCGAAATGCCGCCCGTCCTGATACTGCACCGGCTGGCTGGCAATCCCGATAAAGCGCCAGTTGGACGTTTCCCAATCGGCCCACAACGCATCGAAGGATTGCCGCACATTCGGGCCGTCCCGCGATGAGATGAAACGCTGCAAGTCGAAGGCGAAGTCCTGGCGCCCGACACGCGCCTTGAGCGTGCCGCTGCTGAAGGCTTTGACGTATTCGGCAAAGGCCAGGCGCAAATCGACGCGGTTCTGATCGGCGCCGCCGACCGTGGTCTTGTCGTAGGCGCGTACATCTTCCAGTTGGGTGAAGAGCCGCCAGTTTTCGTTCAAGTGCAGGTCGGCATGCACCTGGAAGCGCTGGATCAGGTAGCGATCACGCTTCACGTCCTTCACCCCAAAACCACTGGCATCGTTCATCTCGAAGCGCTCGCGCAACGTCGCCCCCAATGACAAATAGGTGAACGGGTTGGCGCTGGACAGCGGGATGTACTTCAAGCTGTCCAGCGGTTGCGTGCGCAGCGCCGGGTCACGCAGCACCGACCAGTCCTCCTGCCAGCGGTTGGTCTTGATGGCCGGTCGTGTCGGTTGATCGTCGGCGTGGGCACTGCCGACCAGCAGCGGCCACAGCACGGCCAGGCCCCAGCCTGTGCGGCGAATCATTTTGCGGCGTGGAGCTGGTGAATTTCCGCGACGTAGCCGCCGGGGAATTCAACCACTGCACTGCGACGGCCCTTGCTGTCAAAGGCCGGTACCAAGACCTTGGCGCCGGAGCCCGTGGCCTTGCCCAGCGTGGCCGTCAGGTCAGGCACTTGATAACCGGTGGTCTCGTGGCCAAAGGGGTAGGGCAGTTGGCCGTTGGTGACCAGCACCGCCATGCGTCCGAACGGTGACTCGATGTCGACGCGGCGGTACGTGCCAGAGGCCTGGCCCACATCGACGCCGGGCGCGTGCTTGTCATCGGCCAGCACCTTGCCGTGGGAGAAGCCCAGGAATGCTTTGATAAAGGCGTCAGCGCGATCGGTGGACAGGTACACGCGGTTTTCCGGCACGCTCTGGAACGCTGCGTAGTCCGGGGTCTTGGTGTGCCAGTAGAGCTGCATGTTCACGCCACCCGGCCATTGCACCACGGCGTCACGCCCGATCGGGTCCGGGAAGTCGCTGACGATAACGGCCGCGCCGTTTTCTCGCGCGGCTTTGAGCGCTGCGTCCATGTCCTTGACCAGGTAGCCGTTGCGTTCCTGCCCGAACGGGTGCGGGATCGGCGTGGTGAAACCGAACAGCGACACCGTGCCCGCCGGCGTCTGCAGCAGTTGCGAGGTGGTACTGCTCGGCACCGGCAGCACGTTCACCACCACCTGGGGCGTGCTTTTGCCGCCAAAGGTGGCGAGGAAACTCTGGGCGAAACGGTCCACATCCGCCGGGGCCACATAGACGTGGCTGGTGTCGTATTGCGGCGCTACGGCCACGCTCGGGGTAGCCGCGAAGGCATTGCCCATCATTGCGCTTGCCAGCAGCGTCAACGTCACGGATATATTGATTGCTTTACTACGCATGCCCACTCTCCAGCACTTCTACGCGATTGAAGCCGTGAGGTTAGGGGCAGGGAGGCGATGGAAATTGTACAGACGTGCTCGGTTGAACGGTTCAGCGTCTATGCTGGTCCACTGACCTCTACCGTCAGATCACACAGGTGAACGAAATGGCCAAGACCTACAGCTACGCCGCCCAGAACCCCAAGGATGCCCTCAAGCCCTTTACCTTCGAGCGCCGCGCACCGGGGGCTGACGACGTACAGATCGACATTCTCTATTGCGGCGTGTGCCACTCCGACCTGCACACCGCGCGCAACGAGTGGAACAACACCCTTTATCCTTCGGTACCCGGCCACGAAATCGTCGGCCGCGTGACGGCGGTGGGTGGCAATGTGAGCAAATTCAAGGTTGGTGACCTCGCCGGTGTCGGCTGCATGGTCGACAGCTGCCAGCACTGCGCGTCCTGCGCCGAGGGCGAGGAGCAATACTGCGAGAACGGCTTTACCGGCACCTACAACGGTCCGGTGTTCGGCGGTGAAAATACCTTTGGCGGCTATTCGGACAGCATCGTGGTCAAGGAGAAGTTCGTGCTGCGCATCTCCCACGACGATTCCAACCTGGCCGCCGTGGCGCCGCTGTTGTGTGCGGGCATCACCACCTATTCGCCGCTGCATCACTGGAAGGTCGGGCCCGGCAACAAGGTCGGTGTGGTGGGCCTGGGAGGCCTGGGGCATATGGCGGTGAAGATCGCCCACGCCATGGGCGCCCATGTCACGTTGTTCACCACCTCACCCAACAAGCGCGAAGACGGCCTGCGCCTGGGCGCCGATCAAGTGGTGGTGTCGAAGAACCCGGACGAAATGGCCAAGGTCGCCAACAGCCTTGACTTCATCCTCAACACCGTCGCCGCGCCGCATAACCTCGATGCGTTCCTCAACCTGCTCAAACGCGACGGCACCATGACCCTGGTCGGCGCCCCCGACAGCCCGCACCCGTCGCCGACGGTATTCAACCTGATCTTCAAGCGCCGCAGCCTGGCCGGTTCGCTGATCGGCGGGATCCAGGAGACCCAGGACATGCTGGACTTCTGCGCCAAGCACGGGATTGTCTCGGACGTGGAGATGATCGACATCCAGGACATCAACGAGGCGTATGAACGCATGCTCAAGGGCGATGTGAAGTATCGGTTCGTGATCGATATGGACAGCTTGAAAAAAGAAAGCCACGTGGCCTGAAAACCCGATCTCCAAACCACTGTAGAACCCTTGTGGGAGGGGGCTTGCCCCCGATAGCGGTGTTTCAGTCAGAACTTCTGTGACTGACCCTCCGCCATCGGGGGCAAGCCCCCTCCCACATTTGTTCTGTGTTGCTCGAACAGCTCAAGGCCGCTGCGGCTTCACCGAGGTGCCAAAGGTGTTGCCCATGCGCACGCTGGTCGCCGCCGGGGTGGCCAGGCCGATCTTGTTCGGCTGGCGCTTGTCCACGGCAATGCCTTGCGCCTCGCGGTTTTTCTTCGCGGCTTTGGCCGCATTCGTGTCGTTGCCCATCTGCTGGCTCAGGCAGCCATAGTCGGGCGCCTTGTAGCCATCCACCGAGACTTCGGCGCAGTTGCCGGCATGGGCGTGCAAGGGCAGGGCCGCGCACAGCAACAGGCTGGCGAGGATCGGTAAGCGTTTCATCAAGGCCTCCTGGCAGGCCCGAAGGAGTGGGCCGGCAGGTGTGCAAGTCTAGTGCAGCGGGCCTCTCGTCACCGTGATGTTTTTTTTGCTATCACCGTAACATCAGGTTCATAAACTGGCCTCAGGATGACGGTTTTCTAGAGCGCGTCGGCCGTGCAGCGAGGCAGAGCAGCGGGTGAACAGGGGGCCTGGAGGCGCGCCGTATGCGCCCTGGTCTTGCTGTTGCTGCTGGGCGGTGGTCGCGTCGCGCAGGCAGAGTCACCGCTGCTGCTGTTGAACCTGCCGGCGCAAGACCTGGAACATGCACTGCAAGCGTACAGCCGCGCCACCGGAATGGCGGTGCTGGTCGACCGCGAACTGACGCGGGGCCGGCGGTCCATCAGTGTGCGCGGGCGTTTTACGCCGCAGGAGGCTCTGGCGATGTTGCTGACGGGGAGTGGCCTGATGGCGCGTTATGCACGCAGTGATGCGTTCACCTTGCAGTTGCCCGAGGTCAGCCAGCCGCCTGCAACCCGTGGTGCGGCGGCACGCAACGCCGCGCGGATCAACAACAGCTACGCCACGGCCTTGCAGCAGGCCATCGAGACCAGCCTGTGCCGCTCGCCGCTGACCCGGCCCGGCAGTTTCCGCGCGCTGGTGCAGGTATGGGTCAACCCCCAAGGGCTGATCGAACACAGTCGGTTGGTCAGTTCCACCGGCGATGAACAACGCGATGAAGCACTGGTACGCAGCCTGGGAACCGCGCGGGTCGAACGCCCGGCACCGAGTTCCCTGCGCCAACCGGTGACTTTACTTTTGATGCCTGACACAACAGGAACGCGCATGGAATGCACAGCAGCAAACGGAGCCTGGGGCGGATGAAAAATACCGGGCAAAGCACGATGGTCAGCTTGTTCCTGGCGTCCTACGAGGACTTCAAGGTGCGTTTGCGCAAGCGCCTGGGTTCAGAGGACCTGGCCAACGATGTCCTGCACGAAACTTACCTGCGGGTCGATCGCATGGAAGTGCCGCCCAACCTGGCGCAACCCAATGCCTACCTGTACCGCATGGCCTTGAACATCGCCGCCGACCGCCGTCAGGCCGACGCGCGCCTGCTCACCGGCAGCGAGGTCGAAGAACTGCTGCAAAGCGCCGACGAAGCCCAGGACCCGTCACGGGTGGTGGGCGGCCAGAAAGAAATCCAGTCCCTGGTCAAGGCCCTCTACGAACTGCCGGCACGTCGCCGCAAGATCCTCATCGCCGCACGTCTGGAAGAGGCGCCACACCTGGAAATCTCCCAGCGTTTCGGCATTTCCACGCGCATGGTCGAGAAGGAAATCAAGGCCGCCCTGGGCCACTGTGCCAAGCGCCTGGAAAGAAAAGTGATTCAGCGGTTCGGTCCCGGGGCCGGAAAACCGTCTTAGAGTTGAGTCCCTGATAAATCCGTGAGTATTTGCGCGCTTGAACATTTTTAGCCTCTGTGCCCCCCGGCACTCCGCCGCCAGCCCCCTGCACGATGAAGCCCGAGACTGGCTGGTCCTGCTGACCTCGGGCCGCGCCACCGTGGCCGATGCCAAGGCGCTCAAAGCGTGGTGCGCCCAAAGCCCCGAGCACGCCCAGGCGTTCGAGCAGGCCAAGGTGCTGTGGCAGCAACTGGCCCCGGCCCTCGATTCAGTCTCGCAACCGCGCAGCTTTGGACGCCGTGCATTCCTGGGCGGTGCAATTGCCGCGTCGGCAGCCGTGGTCATGGTGCACGTTGGCTCCCCTGGCGGTTTTGCCGGCCTGACGGCGGACTATCGCACCGAAGTCGGCGAACAGCGCCAGGTGCTGCTAAGCGGCGGGGTAAGCCTGGAGCTCAATACCCAGACGCGCGTGAGCCGAGTGGGGCAGGGGCTTGAATTGCTCGAAGGCGAAGTCGAAGTGATCGCCCATTCCGCACAGCCACTCAAGATGCTGGCGGGCGAGGGCTCGGTGAGCGCGGCGCAGGCACGTTTCAATCTGCGCAACACCGACCGCACGGTGTGCGTGACCTGTATCGAGGGGTGGTTGTCGGTGGACGTTGCCGGGCGCAGCGTGCGGCTGGAGAGCGGCCGGCAACTGACCTACGGCGTGGCCGGCATGGGTGAGCCGGTGGTGGTGGATACCCAGGCGGTGATGGCCTGGCGCGAACAGGTCCTGGTTTTCAACAACGCTACCCTGGCCACGGTGGTGGACGAGATCAACCGCTATCGGCCGGGAATGCTGGTGCTGCTCAACAAGGAACTCGGCCAACGGCGCGTACAGGCACGGTTCAGCCTGCAGCAGTTGGCGGGGGTGGCGTTGTTGATTCGGGATGCGTATGGCGCCAAATGCACGCAACTGCCGGGTGGGGTGGTGTTGTTGAGTTAGAGATACCTGCCGACATTTCAATGTGATAACGGATAGATAACACCGCGCAAATCCGTAGCAGCTGCCGAGCGCAAGCGAGGCTGCGTCGGGCGCGACTCGAGCTTAAATCGGCAGCGCGCCCGACGCAGCCTCGCTTGCGCTCGACAGCTGCGGGGCAGACGGTATCTACGTGATAGGCGCGTGTTGGGGACGGCTATCTCAGTGGCCCCACCACCTGCCGATACTTCTCCACTCCCTGTGGCGTCTCCCGCACCAAACTGATCTCCAGCCCCAACGGATCCTCGCGCCGATTCCCGCTCAATTGCCGCCAGCCCTTATCCGCCTCCCACACGCGCACCTGCAGGTCACTGACCCCGCTCAACACCACCACCCCGTCCTTCGCCGCCGGCAGCGGATAGCGGTCGCGCGCGGGTGCGGCAGCGCGATACAAACTGTCGCCCTTGAGCCACCAGCGCACCCGTTGCAGGCCATCCCCGGCGACGGGTGCGCTGCGAATGATGTCCAGCCGAAATCCCTTGCTGTCGGAACTGCGCACCGTCACCGCCGCCAGCCCATCGACTTTTTCCGCACTGTTCTTTGCGGGGTCCGGGGCGTTCAGTTCGACGCTGGCGCGCAGGCTGATGTCACGTTGCATCTGGTTCAGCGCGCGCAGCAGCACTTCGGTCTGTTCGCTGCTTGCCTGCAGGTGCTGGTCGGCGCGGGTGACGCTGTCCAGCCCGCGCCAGGCGATCACGCTGACCACGGCCATGAGCATGATTGCCACCATCACTTCGATCAGGGTGAAACCTTGCTCGGATCGGTTCATGGCTGGCTCACCACGCGCATCAAGCCGGCGGCGTCGCGTTGCAGGCTGAGGCTGTGTTGGCCGTCGGACAGCACGATCCGCACCGGCGGGGTGATCCATTCGGCGTCGAGCACCAGGGTTTGCCGGGGTTCGATGTTGATCTGCATCGGCGTGCTTTCCCATAGACGTGGGCGCAGTTGGGTATCGCCCTGGAACGCTTCCACGCCGTTGCCTGCGTCGTTGCGGCGGTTGAAGCGAAAGCCCTTGGCGTCGGCGCGCCAGGTGATCGGGCGGCCGTCCGCACGGGCTTCGGCCTGGGCCACTTGCAGCAGTTGGCTCAGGCGCTCGGCGTCCTTGCGCAACAGCTGCAGCGGGTCGGGCTTGATGGTCAGGCTGATGGCGGCGCTGGCGATGCCGATGATCACCAGCACCACCATCAACTCGATCAGGGTGAAGCCTTGCTGTTTCATCGGTAGGCGCCTCAAAAGCTGGTGAGCTTGTGAAATAAAAACGTGCGAATTGGCCTGTAGGCTGGTGCCATGGACAAACAGGAGGTCCTTACCATGGCATTTATCCCGCGTTTCTCACCGGCCCACGCCGTGCAAATCGTGGCGTTGCTGGCGGCGTTGGCCGGTGTGGTGATCTGGACGCCGCTGCTGCTGACACCCGCTGAGTCCCATACGCCCCAGGCCGCGCCCCAGGTGCTGGCCGCCCGCAGCGATAACCCGGCGCTGCAATGGTTTTCCAATGCGCCGACGGCGTTGCAGGTCAAGGTCTCTGGCGTGCTGGCCGGGGCGCGCGGTGCGGTGGCGATCCTCAGTCTCAACGACGGCCCGCCACGCAGTTTCCTGTTGGGCGAGCGCCTCAGCCCAGGTGTGCGGCTCACGGCCATCGAAGGCGATGGGGTCGAGATAGAGCGCGGCGGCGAGAAGCTGCGCGTCAACCTCGACAAGTTGCCGGATGGGCCCGCCTTGCCAAGGCTCACTCGGCCCTGACCTGTGTCTCCACGCGGGCCAGCGGCGGCGCCTCGTGGCTGGCGTCGAGCACCTGCACGTTGACTTGAAACAGGCGGCCATCGCGACTGATGGTCTGCTCACATCGCAGTTTCAAGCGCCCCTGGTCACAGCTGAAGGTCTTTGTGCCGTCGCGCAAATGCCCCTCCAGGCGTAACTCCGCCAAGCGACTCTGCGCCGCCAGCAATGCCATGGATTTGTCCCGCAGCAAGCCGTTGCTCTGGGTCATCAACCCGGCCACGCGGATGGCGGCGGCCATCGCCACGGCGATGATCGCCAGCGCCACGAGCACCTCGATCAGGGTAAAACCTTGCTCCTTGCGACGGCCGTACATGGCGTTCTCAAAGCCGGGAAACAGGCCCGCAGACTAGCGCCGGCAGTTGACCGATTGGCGACCGAAACTCCCGAGGATTTTCAATACGACTGACATGTGTTCTTGCAACACTGCGCCACGAAATGTACCCAAGCCAAGGAATGTCGAGATGGATATCGCGCGCCTAACATCCCCATTGCCAGGCCCTCGCGGCCAGCGTGGCTTCACCTTGATCGAGATCATGGTGGTGGTGGTCATCCTCGGGATCCTCGCCGCGATGGTGGTCCCCAAGGTCCTCGATCGCCCGGACCAGGCGCGGGCCACCGCCGCGAAACAGGACATCGGCGGGTTGATGCAGGCGTTGAAGCTGTATCGCCTCGACCACGGCACTTACCCGAGCATGAACCAAGGCCTGAAAGTGCTGGTGGAGCGCCCGGCGGATGCCAAGAACAGCAACTGGCGCGCCTACCTCGAGCGCTTGCCCAACGACCCCTGGGGCCACCCTTATCACTACCTCAATCCGGGCGCCAACGGTGAGGTCGATGTGTTCTCCCTGGGCGCCGATGGCCAACCGGATGGCGATGGCGTCAATGCCGATATCGGCTCCTGGCAGTTGTAAGGCGCGCCATGAAACGGTATTCGCCCCCAGCGGCGAAGCAGCGCGGCATGGCGATTATCAGCGCCTTGCTGATCGCGGCGGTGGTGGCGGTGATCGCCGGCGGCATGCTCACGCGCCAGACCGTATTCACCCGCAGCCTGGAAGCCGAACAGTTGCGCGTGCAGGGCCAATGGCTGTTGCAGGCTGGCCTTGAACGCAGCCGGCAGATGCTCTGGGAGGCGCGCCAGAAGGATGTGCTGACGCGCCTTGACCAGCCCTGGGCACGGGCCCAGGCCGGCGTGTTCGAGGGGCGGATTGACGATGAGCAGGGCAAGTTCAACCTGCGCAACCTGGTCAACCGCCAACAGCCCGATGCCGAGCAATTGCAGAGCTTCGAGCGCCTGTGCCGCACCCTGGGCGTGGCCCCGGCCGTGAGCCGGCGCATCAGCCAGCGGGTGATTGCTTCCTACGAACAGAACGGGTTGCCCGCCAAATACCCGATGCTGCGCAGCCTCGACGACCTCAGTGGCCTCGAAGGCCTGACCCCGGAGGTGTTGCAGCACCTGCAGGCGTACGTCAGCGTGCTGCCCGGCAATACCTGGGTCAACGGCAACACCGCGAGTGCCGAAGTACTCAGCGCGGTGGTGCCGCAGCTCAGCCTGTCCCAGGCCCATGGGCTGGTGGCCGAGCGCGACAATGGGCATTGGTTTATCAACCGTGGGGATTTCGTCAACCGCCTGCACTTGCCCCAGGTCGAGTTGGAATCGGTGCAGGTGGGCATTACCAGCGAGTGGTTTCGCCTGCAGGGCCAGGCGCGGCGCGAGCGCCGTCGGGTGACAATCGACGCATTGTTGCATCGCCCCGAAGACCGTGAACCCAAGGTGATCTGGTCGCGGGTGGGCGTATGAAACGCTTGCGCATTGCCTTGCCGCCGCTGGATCAGCTCAGCGCGCAAAGCCAGGTGAAATTTGCCTGGATCGAGCGTGGCGTGGTGGTGTCCGAAGGGCAGGAAAGCCTGGCGCAATTGGGGAAGCGCCGGCAGGCGGTGGAGTGTTTTCTGCATCCGCGTGACAGCCTGCTCACCAGCCTGGAGCTGCCGCCATTGCCCGCGGCAAAAAACCAGGCGGCGGTGGCCTGTGCGGCCCAGGCGCTGATCCTCGGGCCAGTGGAACAGATGCAGGTGGCCCACGGCCCGCGCGAAAGCGATGGGCGTGTGCAGGTGGGCTGGGTGCCCAAGGCCGGGCTGGAGCAGCTGGGCCAGGTATTGGCGCAGGTGCAGCTCAAGCTGCGCGGCCTGTACCCGGCGCCCTATGCCTTGCCGGTGGGGGCTGCGGCGCTGGACGACGGCTATCTGTTGACGCGTGACAGCCTGCAACAAGGCGCTGTGCACCCGCTGGGGTTGCAGGCGCTCGATGTGCCGCTGGTGGCGGCGGCGCAGCGTTGGAGCGGTGCGGTGCCGGCCTGGGGCTTGCACGCGCGCGTCAGCCAAGCGTCTGGCGTTGGATGGGGCAGGGCGCTGGCTTGTATCGCGCTGGCCACCGCCATCTGGACCGTCGGCCTCAACCTCTACGCCGCCCGCCAGGTGGACGAAGGCCAACGGCTCAAGGCGTTGATGAGCCAACAGGTGCGCCAGGCGTTTCCTGAACTGCCGGTGGTGCTCAACCCCTTGCAGCAGGCCCGTCAACAATTGGCCGCGCGCCAGAGCGGCGCGGCCGCCGATTCGGGTCAACGCTTCAGCAGCCTGCTGCAACTGGCGGGCAGCAACCTGCCCTTTATGGTGGGCAGTGTCGACAACCTGAACTTTGAGCAGGGCATCTTGCACCTGGGATTACTGGCCGACAGCCGTAACCCGGCGGCCGAGGGCGAGTGGCAGGCGGCGTTGGCCCAGGCCGGTTTTGCCGCCACGCGCGACGAGCATGGCTGGAGCATCGGCCCGGCGCAGGCCACGGAAAAACCGGAGGCCGGCGATGAATAGGTGGCTGCGCCTGCGCACCCAGGCGCAGGTGTTCTGGGGGGGCCTGGCCCTGCGCGAGAAACGCCTGCTGATCGGCGCCGGACTGGTGTTGGCAAGCCTGCTGACCTGGCTGGTGCTGGTGCAGCCGGCGTTGAAAAAGATCGCTTACTGGCAGGCCGAAACCCCCAAGCTGCGCGCCCAGGCCGAAGCCTTGCAGGTGATGTTGCAGGATGTCGCCGCGCCTCGCCAGGCTGACGAAGCCGTTTTGCGCCAGGCCCTGGAGGGGGCCGGCCTGCAAGGGCATTACCAGGTGCAGGCGCTGGAGGCCGGCGGTTGGCGCCTGACCTTCGACAACGCCCCGGCCGACGCCGTGGTGGGCTGGCTGCTGGGCAATCCCCGTTCATTTTCCCTGGAGGTGTCCGAGGCGCGTTTGCAACGTGCTGCGAATGCCGTCGATAACTCGGCCGGCACTGTGTCCGGGACCGTTCGCATGGATCAGGCGCTTGGCGCTAAGGAAGCTTCATGAAGTGGTCAGTCCTCCCTTTTCGCAAGGCCGCGCCGTTGCTGTTGCTGGCCCTGAGTGCGTGCAGCAGCCCGTCCACCACGCCGTTACTGGTGGACAGCGAACTCGGTCAGCCTCTGGCCGACACCCGTCGCAGTGGCGAAACCCTGTTGGATCGCCAACGCGACGAGGCACCGAAACCGCGCGTACAACACCCCGTGACCAACAGCGCCCGTGGCCAGGCCCCGGCGCCCGTCAAGGCGCGCAACCCGTTGGGTGACCAGCCGGTGCAACTCAACTTTGTCGATGCCGATATTCAGGCGGTAGTGCGCGCGCTGTCGCGTGCCACCGGCCAGCAATTCCTGGTGGACCCGCGTGTAAAAGGCAAACTCACCCTGGTCAGCGAAGGCCAGGTGCCGGCGCATCAGGCCTACGACATGCTGCTGGCGGCGCTGCGCATGCAGGGGTTCAGCGTGGTGGATGTGGGCGGCGTGGCCCAGGTGGTGCCGGAGGCCGATGCCAAGTTGCTCGGTGGGCCGATCTACAGCGCCGGCAGCAGCGGCATGCAGACGCGCACCTTCCGCCTGCAATATGAAAACGCGGTGAACCTGATCCCGGTGCTGCGTCCCATCGTGTCGCCGAACAACCCGATCAACGCCTACCCCGGCAACAACAGCATCGTGATCACCGACTATGCCGAAAACCTCGCGCGGGTCGCCCAGATCATCAATGGCATCGACACCCCCAGTGCGATCGACACCGACGTGGTGATGGTACAGAACGGCATTGCCGTGGACATCGCCGCGATGGTCTCCGAACTGCTGGAAACCCAGGGCGCCGACCAGACCCAGAAAATCAATGTGATCGGCGACCCGCGCTCCAATTCGGTGATCATCCGTTCCGGCAGCCCCGAACGCACCGAGCTGGCGCGCAACCTCATCTACAAGCTCGACAATGCCCAGAGCAACCCCAGCAATATGCACGTGGTGTACCTGCGCAACGCCCAGGCGGCCAAGCTGGCCCAGTCGTTGCGCGGGCTGCTCACCGGCGAGAGCGATTCCGGCGTGAGCGACGATGCGCGTGGCAAGCTCAGTGCCATGGGCGGCAATAGCAAGAACAGCCAGGGCACGAGCAACGCCCAAAACAGCAGTGGCACGCCCACCGGCAGTGGCGTGCAGTCGGGCTACGGGCAAACTACCGGCTCCAGCACTGGCACCAGTACTGGCAGCGGCAACACCGCCAACGCGCAGGACACCGCGTTCAGCGCCGGCGGCGTGACCATCCAGGCCGACGCCACCACTAACACCTTGCTGATCTCCGCGCCGGACCCGCTGTACCGCAACCTGCGGGAAGTGATCGACATGCTCGACCAGCGCCGCGCCCAGGTGGTGATCGAAAGCCTGATCGTGGAAGTGGGCGAGGACGATGCCACCGAGTTCGGTGTGCAATGGCAGGCCGGCAACCTGGCGGGCAGAGGCGGCTTCGGCGGGGTGAACCTGGGGGGCAGCGGTGTCGTGGGCACGCCCGCCAGTCCCACCAGCATCGACGTACTGCCCAAGGGCCTGAATATCGGCGTGGTCAATGGCACCGTGGATATTCCGGGGATCGGCAAGGTGCTCGACCTCAAGGTCCTGGCCCGTGCATTGAAGAGCAAGGGCGGTACCAACGTGCTGTCCACGCCGAACCTGCTGACCCTGGACAACGAAGCGGCGAGCATTTTCGTGGGGCAGACCATTCCATTCGTTACCGGTAGTTATGTGACCGGTGGCGGTGGCACCAGCAATAACCCGTTCCAGACCGTGCAGCGCGAAGAGGTGGGGCTCAAGCTGAATGTGCGCCCGCAGATCTCCGAAGGTGGCACGGTGAAGCTGGATATCTACCAAGAGGTCAGCACCGTGGACGCTCGGGCGTCGGTGTCGGCGGGCACGGTGACCAACAAGCGCGCGATCGATACCAGCATCCTGCTGGACGACGGGCAGATCATGGTGCTGGGCGGGCTGTTGCAGGACGGCTACAGCCAGAGCAATGACGCGGTGCCGTGGCTGTCGGATATTCCGGGGTTGGGGGCGTTGTTTCGCAATGAGAAGCGCAGTGTGAACAAGACCAACCTGATGGTGTTTTTACGGCCCTACATCATTCGCGACAGTGGGGCGGGGCGTAGCATCACCTTGAACCGCTATGAGTTTATGCGTCGGGCGCAGAGCGGCTTGCAGCCGGATCACAGT
>NZ_VFES01000022.1 GCF_007858185.1 Pseudomonas grimontii | reverse complement strand
CCAACCCCATCAAGGCCTCCCCCCGTAGCAGCTGCCGAGCGCAAGCGAGGCTGCGTCAGACGCGCTGCCGATTCAAGCTCGAGTCGCGGCCGACGCAGCCTCGCCGGGGCCCGGCAGCTGCTACGAAAGCCAATCCACATCAAGGCCTCCCCCCGTAGCAACTGCCGAGCGCAAGCGAGGCTGCGTCAGGCGCGCTGCCGATTCAAGCTCGAGTCGCGGCCTGACGCAGCCTCGCCAAGGCTCGACAGCTGCGGGGTTTTACGCGGTGCTGGATAAGACGGTATCTACGCAGGGGGCTCGGCTCAAGATGTGTAGATACCTATGCCCCGATGAGGCCCTGATAGTCACTCAATGCTTAAGCTGACACCCCCGCATCCGCCATCAACCCCGCCCCCTCGATCGCCGTGATCGCACACTGCTCATCAATATCCGACGTATCCCCGCTGATCCCGATCGCCCCCAGTACCGCCCCTGCCTGATCCCGAATCAACACCCCACCCGGTGCCGGCACCACGCTGCCCTGCCCCAGGCTGTTCAACGCCGCGATAAACGCCGGCCGTTGCTGTGCGTCCAGCGCCAGCAAGCGCGAGCCCTTGCCCAACGCAATCGCGCCCCAGGCCTTGCCGATGGCAATTTGCGGACGCAGCAGGCTGGCGCCGTCTTCACGTTGCAGGGTAATCAAGTGGCCGCCGCTGTCGAGCACCGCGATGGTCAGCGGCGCGGCTGAAATCGTGCGGCCGGCGGTGAGGGCCTGGCTGGTCAGTTGGGTGGCAATCTTCAAGGTTAAAGCGCTCATGGTGCCGTCCTTCTTTTGTTATTGGGAAAGCGGTGGAGGTTTGTTTGATCAGATGCTCGATCCTACAAATAGAACACAATTATATTTGTTTTTGTATACAATATTTTAAAACAAAGACTCCATACGTCGAAAAAAGCCGTTCCGACGAACGCAAAGACCAATCAATAAAATGGATTGACCTGCGCCGCCCGCCGTGAATACACTTTGAACAGACACCACTTGTATACAATTACAAAACGCAAGAGGCACCAAAATCATGAGCAAAATGAGAGCAATCGAAGCCGCCGTCCTGGTCATGCGCCGTGAAGGCGTGGACACCGCCTTCGGTATCCCAGGCGCTGCGATCAACCCGCTGTATTCGGCCTTGCAGAAGGTGGGCGGCATCGATCACATCCTTGCTCGCCACGTTGAAGGCGCCTCGCACATGGCCGAGGGTTACACCCGCACCAAGGCTGGCAATATCGGCGTGTGCATCGGCACCTCGGGCCCGGCCGGCACCGACATGGTCACCGGCCTCTACAGTGCCTCGGCCGACTCGATCCCGATCCTGTGCATCACCGGCCAGGCGCCACGGGCCCGCATGCACAAGGAAGACTTCCAGGCCGTGGACATCACCAGCATCGTCAAGCCGGTGACCAAGTGGGCGACCACCGTGCTCGAGCCGGGCCAAGTGCCGTACGCCTTCCAGAAAGCCTTCTATGAAATGCGCTCCGGCCGCCCTGGCCCGGTGCTGGTCGACCTGCCGTTCGACGTGCAGATGGCCGAGATCGAATTCGACATCGACGCCTACCAGCCGCTGCCACTGGCCAAGCCAATGGCCACGCGCATTCAGGTCGAAAAGGCCCTGGCCCTGCTGGATCTGGCTGAACGTCCCTTGCTGGTGAGCGGCGGCGGTGTGATCAACGCCGATGCCAGCGAGCTATTGGTTGAGTTTGCTGAACTCACCGGTATCCCGGTGATCCCGACGCTGATGGGCTGGGGCACCATCCCCGATGATCACCCGCAAATGGTGGGCATGGTCGGCCTGCAAACCTCCCACCGTTATGGCAACGCGACGATGCTCAAATCGGACGTGGTGCTGGGTATCGGTAACCGCTGGGCCAATCGCCACACCGGTTCGGTCGAGGTGTACACCGAAGGCCGTAAATTCATCCATGTCGACATCGAACCCACCCAGATTGGCCGCGTATTTACCCCGGACCTGGGCATCGTGTCCGACGCCGGCTCCGCGCTGACGATGTTCATTGAAGTGGCCCGCGAGTGGAAAGCCGCCGGCAAGCTCAAGGACCGCAGCGCCTGGCTGCATGACTGCCAGCAGCGCAAGGCGACCCTGCACCGTAAGACCCACTTCGACAACGTGCCGGTCAAGCCGCAACGGGTGTACGAAGAGATGAACCAGGTGTTCGGCAAAGACACCTGCTACGTCAGCACCATCGGCCTGTCGCAGATTGCTGGCGCGCAGTTCCTGCATGTGTACAAGCCACGCCACTGGATCAACTGCGGCCAGGCCGGCCCGTTGGGCTGGACCATTCCGGCGGCGCTGGGCGTGGTCAAGGCCGACCCGAGCCGCAAGGTGGTGGCGCTGTCCGGCGACTATGACTTCCAGTTCATGATCGAAGAGCTGGCCGTGGGCGCGCAGTTCAAGCTGCCGTACATCCACGTGGTGGTGAACAACTCCTACCTGGGGCTGATCCGCCAGGCCCAGCGCGGGTTTGAAATGGACTACTGCGTGCAGTTGTCTTTCGACAACCTCAACGCGCCGGAGCTGAACGGTTATGGTGTCGACCACGTCGCGGTTGCCGAAGGCCTGGGTTGCAAGGCCCTGCGCGTGTTCGAGCCGGGACAAATCCAGCCGGCGCTGCGCCGCGCCCAGGAAATGATCGAAGAGTTCAAGGTGCCGGTGATTGTTGAGATCATTCTGGAGCGCGTGACCAATATTTCCATGGGCACCGAGATCAACGCCGTCAACGAATTCGAAGACCTGGCCCTGGTCGGCAACGATGCACCGACCGCCATTTCCCTGCTCGATTAAGGAGAACCCTATGCCGCGCTTTGCCGCCAACCTGTCCATGCTGTTTACCGAGCAGGACTTTCTCGCTCGCTTCAAAGCCGCTGCCGATGCCGGCTTCCAGGGTGTCGAGTACCTGTTCCCCTACGAATTCAGCTCGGCTGACATCAAGGCCCAGCTCGACGCCCACGGCCTGACCCAAGTGCTGTTCAACCTGCCGGCCGGTGACTGGGCCAAGGGCGAACGCGGCCTGGCGTGCCACCCGGACCGGGTCGAGGAATTCCGCGCGGGGGTCAAGCTGGCCATCGCCTACGCCCAGGTGCTGGGCAATACCCAGGTCAACTGCCTGGCGGGGATTCGGCCACAGGGTGTGGATGATGAAACCGTGGCAAAGACCTTTGTCGCCAATCTCAAGTACGCCGCCGACAAGCTGCAAGCGGTGGGCATCAAGCTGATGATGGAAATGATCAACACCCGCGACATTCCGGGTTTCTACCTCAACAACACCGCCCAGGCCCTGTCGATTCGCGAGCAGGTGGGCAGTGACAACCTGTTCCTGCAATACGACATCTACCACATGCAAATCATGGAAGGCGACCTGGCCCGGACCATGGCCGCGCATCTGGAGCAGATCAACCACATCCAGCTGGCGGATAACCCTGGACGCAATGAGCCGGGAACCGGGGAGATTAATTACCGCTTCCTGTTCGAGCATCTGGACCGTATCGGCTACGCGGGCTGGGTCGGCTGTGAGTACAAGCCGTTGACCACTACCGAAGCCGGTTTGGGCTGGCTCAAAACCCACAATGCCATCTGACAAACACCACACAAGCCCCCTCCCACATAACAAGAGGATTTCATCATGGCTAAAATCGGATTTATCGGCACCGGCATCATGGGCCAACCCATGGCCGCGAACCTGCAGAAAGCCGGTCATCAACTGTTTCTTTCCGAGCACCACGGCAAGGCGCCGGCCGAGCTGATCAGCGCCGGCGCAGTGGCCTTGGCCAACCCGCAGCAAGTCGCCCAGGAAGCCGAGTTCATTATCGTCATGGTCCCCGACACCCCGCAGGTCGACGACGTGCTGTTTCGCGCCGACGGTGTAGCTGCCGGCCTGTCGCCGAACAAGGTAGTGATCGACATGAGTTCGATCTCGCCCACCGCCACCAAAGCCTTCGCCGCCAGGATCAACCAGACCGGCGCGCAGTACCTCGACGCACCGGTGTCCGGCGGTGAAGTCGGCGCCAAGGCCGGCACCTTGAGCATCATGGTCGGGGGCGAGCCGCAGACCTTCGAACGCGCCCTGCCGCTGTTCCAGAGCATGGGCAAGAACATCACCCTGGTGGGCGGCAATGGCGACGGCCAGACCGCCAAAGTGGCCAACCAGATCATCGTCGCGCTGAATATCCAGGCAGTGGCCGAAGCGCTGCTGTTCGCGTCCAAGAACGGCGCCGACCCGGCCAAGGTGCGTGAAGCGCTGATGGGCGGCTTTGCCTCATCGAAGATCCTCGAAGTGCATGGCGAACGCATGATCAAGGGCACCTTCGATCCAGGCTTTCGCATCAACCTGCACCAGAAGGACCTCAACCTGGCCCTGGCCGGTGCCAAGGAGCTGGGGATCAACCTGCCGAACACTGCCGGCACCCAGCAGGTGTTCAGCACCTGCGCGGCGATTGGCGGCGGGAATTGGGACCACTCGGCGTTGATCAAGGGCTTGGAGCATATGGCGAATTTTTCGATTCGCGATAAATAACCCCGATGAAATGGCTGCACCTCTAATAACAAAAATCCCCGGGAGCCCGCTCATGTCGGTCGATCCGCAACACCTGCTTCGCGAGCTGTTTGCCACAGCTATCGACGCCGCCCACCCCCGGCACGTCCTTGAACCCTACCTGCCGGCCGACCGCAGCGGCCGTGTGATCGTGATCGGCGCCGGCAAAGCGGCTGCCGCCATGGCGCTCGTCGCCGAGAACGGCTGGCAGGGCGACGTCTCGGGCCTGGTGGTGACCCGCTACGGCCATGGCGCGCCCTGCCAGAAAATCGAAGTGGTCGAGGCCGCCCACCCGGTTCCCGATGCCGCCGGACAGGCCGTGGCCAAGCGCGTGCTGGCACTGATCAGCAACCTGGGTGAAGACGACCGGGTGATCTTCCTGCTCTCCGGCGGCGGCTCGGCACTACTGGCCCTGCCCGCCGAAGGCATCACCCTGGCCGACAAGCAGGCCATCAACAAAGCCCTGCTCAAATCCGGCGCCACCATTGGCGAGATGAATTGCGTCCGCAAGCACCTCTCGGCGATCAAGGGCGGGCGGCTGGCCAAGGCGGCCTGGCCGGCGACGGTCTATACCTACGCGATTTCCGATGTGCCGGGCGACCAGGCCACGGTCATCGCCTCCGGCCCTACGGTCGGCGACCCGAGCACTTCGCAACAGGCCCTGGCGATCCTCAAGCGCTACGGTATCGACGCTCCAGCGTCCGTGCGCAGCTGGTTGCAGAATCCGGCGTCGGAAACCGTCAAGCCCGGCGACCCGGTGCTTGCCCGCAGCCACTTCCAGTTGATCGCACGCCCGCAACAATCACTGGAAGCGGTGGCGGTGAAAGTCCGCCAGGCCGGTTTCAGCCCGCTGATCCTCGGCGACCTGGAAGGCGAAGCCCGGGACGTGGCCAAAGTGCACGCCGGCATCGCGCGGCAAATCGTGCAGCACGGTCAACCGCTGGCGGCGCCGTGCGTGATCCTCTCCGGCGGTGAAACCACCGTCACCGTGCGCGGCAACGGCCGTGGCGGGCGCAACGCCGAATTCCTGTTGAGCCTGACCGACAGCCTCAAAGGCCTGCCCGGCGTGTACGCCCTGGCCGGCGACACCGACGGCATCGACGGCTCGGAAGACAACGCCGGCGCCATCATGACACCCACCAGTTATGCCCGCGCCGAAGCCCTGGGCCTGTCGGCCAGCGATGAGCTGGATAACAACAACGGCTACGGCTATTTCGCCGCCCTTGACGGTTTGATCGTTACCGAGCCGACGCGCACCAACGTCAATGACTTGCGCGCCATCCTGATCCTTGAGACTGCCCACCATGACGCCTGACAAGAAGGTCAAGATCCTCGCCACCCTGGGCCCCGCCACCGACGGTATCGATGACATCCGCGAGCTGGTGCAGGCCGGGGTGAATATCTTCCGCCTCAACTTCAGCCACGGCGAGCATGCCGATCACGCCCAGCGCTACCAGTGGATTCGCCAGGTGGAGCGCCAGCTCAATTACCCGCTGGGCATCCTCATGGACCTGCAAGGGCCGAAGCTGCGCGTTGGGACGTTTGCCGAGGGCAAGGTGCAACTGGTGCGTGGCCAGGCCCTGCGCCTGGACCTGGACCCGACGCCGGGTGACCAGCGCCGGGTCAACCTGCCTCACCCGGAAATCATCGCCGCTCTTGAGCCGGGCATGGACCTGCTGCTCGACGACGGCAAACTGCGCCTGCGCGTGATCACCCAGCATGCCGATGCCATCGACACCACCGTACTGAATGGCGGCGAGTTGTCCGACCGTAAAGGTGTCAACGTCCCACAAGCCCTGCTGGAACTCAGCCCGCTCACCGCCAAGGACCGTCGCGACCTGAGTTTCGGCCTGGAGCTGGGCGTGGACTGGGTGGCACTGTCGTTTGTGCAGCGCCCGGAAGACATCCGCGAGGCTCGCGAGCTGATCGGCGACAAGGCGTTCCTGATGGCCAAGATCGAGAAGCCCTCGGCCGTACAACGCCTGCGGGAAATCGCCGAGCTGAGCGACGCGATCATGGTGGCCAGAGGGGACCTGGGCGTGGAAGTACCGGCCGAGAGCGTGCCGCACATCCAGAAAGACATCATCAGCACCTGCCGCCAACTGGGCAAACCGGTGGTGGTGGCCACGCAGATGCTGGAGTCCATGCGCTTCTCGCCGGCGCCGACCCGCGCGGAAGTGACGGATGTCGCCAATGCGGTGGCCGAAGGGGCGGATGCGGTGATGCTGTCGGCGGAGACCGCGTCGGGCGAATACCCGTTGGAAGCAGTGCAGATGATGAGCAAGATCATCCGCCAGGTGGAAAACGGCCCGGACTACCAGACCCAACTCGATGTCAGCCGGCCCAAGGCCGATGCCACGGTGTCGGACGCCATCAGCTGCGCGATCCGGCGCATCAGCAGCATCCTGCCGGTGGCGGTGCTGGTGAACTACAGCGAGTCCGGCAGCTCCAGCCTGCGCGCGGCGCGGGAACGGCCGGTGGCGCCGATCCTCAACCTCACGCCGAACCTGTCCACCGCACGCCGTTTGAGCGTGGCGTGGGGCGTGCATTCGGTGGTCAATGATCGACTGAGACAGGTGGATGAGGTGTGTTCCACGGCGCTGGAGATTGCCCAGGCCCAAGGCATGGCGCAGCGCGGGGATACGTTGGTGATTACCGCCGGGGTGCCGTTCGGGCAGCCGGGGTCGACCAACTCCTTGCGTATAGAGACGCTGATCTAGCGCCTGTAGAGGCCCATCGGGGGCAAGCCCCCTCCCACATTGGACTGCATTCACACCTCTAACTATGTGAACCCAATCAAGTGTGGGAGGGGGCTTGCCCCCGATGGGAACAACTCGGTCTCACTGAATACCCATCATGCACAACCCAACCTGCCACGACTGGGCCGAAGCCCTGCTCAACGGCTTCAGCCAGATCTTCCTGCAACGCCATCCGCTGTGCGGCCTGCTGTGCCTGTTGGCGGTCCTGGTCAGCGCCCCGACCTTGCTCGGAGGGGCGCTGCTGGGGGGCGTCGCCGGGTTGCTCACGGCCCAGCGGCGCGGCTATCCCAAGGCCGAGCGCCAGGCGGGTCTTTATAGCTAAAACGGCGTGCTGCTGGGCTTGTTGATCAGCCAGCATTTCGCCTGGTCGGCGTTGTTGCCGCCGCTGATCCTGGCGTGCGGCGGCTTGAGTGCGATCCTCACGCGGCAGTGGTTGAAACACGCGACGCAGCCCGACGACTTGCCCGCCTACACCGTGCCCTTTGTCGGCCTGGGATGGTTGCTGCCGGGCAGCGTCCCGCACAGTGTCTTGGCCCTGAGCGAGCCCGATGCCCTGGCCGTGCTCGGCGCGCCGTTCACCGGCCTGGCGCAAGTCATGTTGCTGGACCAGCCGCTGGCGGGCGCGCTGATTGCCCTCGGCCTGTGGCTGGCGAACCGGCGCGCCGTGGTCTGGGCCTTGATCGGCGCCAGCAGCGGCGTACTGATCGCGTTGCTGCTGGACGAAACCACCGGCGCCCTCCTCGGCCTGCACAGCTACAACCCGGCCCTCGCCGCCCTGGCGCTCAGCCAGGCACGGCGCCAACCGTGGCTGCCGCTGCTGGGCATCCTCCTGGCGATTCTCCTTACACCGGGCTTTGCCGCCCTGCACCTGCCCGCACTCACCGCGCCGTTTATCCTCGCCTGCTGGCTGGTGCACGCCGGCCGCCGAATGCTTCAGAAACCGCGCATGGACAGCCCCTTCGAATCCCCCTAGGCTTGCTCGATATTCGATTCAGGCGGGCTTTATGGACAGCAACAACGACTGGCGTCAGCGGCTCTACGTCATGGTTTTTCAGAGCGACACCGTCGCCGGGCGGCGCTTTGACGGCATCCTGCTGTTGATCATCCTCGCCAGCCTGGTGATCGTGATGCTCGACAGCATCGACCAGATCCACCAGAACTACGCCGATGTGTTGGCCTACATTGAATGGGGCTTCACGCTGATCTTCCTGATCGAGTACGGGTTGCGCCTGTACTGCTCGCCCAAGCCGCTGCGCTACGCCTTCAGCTTTTACGGGCTGGTGGATTTGCTCGCCATCGTGCCCGGCATCCTTGCGCTGTATTACAGCGACGCGCAGTACCTGCTGATCATCCGCATCATCCGGATGCTGCGGATTTTCCGCGTGCTCAAGCTGAGCCCGTACCTCAAGCAGGCCAACTACCTGATGGCGGCGCTGCGTGGCAGCAAGCAGAAGATCGTGGTGTTCCTGGTGAGCGTGTGCACCCTGGTGACGGTGTTCGGCACCTTGATGTATGTGATCGAAGGCCCGGAGCACGGCTTCACCAGTATCCCCAAGGGCATCTATTGGGCGATCGTGACGCTGACCACCGTGGGCTTTGGCGATATCGTGCCCAAGACGCCGCTGGGCCAGGTGATTTCATCGCTGGTGATGATCACTGGTTACTCGATCATTGCCGTGCCCACGGGGATTTTCACCGCCGAGCTGGCCAGTGCCATGCGCGGTGAACAATTGCAACACGACTGCCCGGTGTGCAAGAAAAACAGCCACGAGCCCAATGCGGCGTTCTGTTCGCGTTGTGGCAGCGCCCTTTTTAAGAAAGTGGAATAAGCAAAGTTCTTTTTAATCTTTAAGCGACTAAGTGCCCCCGGCTATAGTTGCTGGCAATGTGCCTCCCCTCTTCTCCCGAACAACAAGGAATGAGCAGTGAAAAAACTCGTAAGCGCCTCTCTCCTGGCCGCCGGCCTTGCCCTGGCGGGCGCCGTCCAGGCTGCCCCGGTCACTCTGCTCAACGTCTCCTACGACGTAATGCGCGATTTCTACAAGGACTACAACGCCGCCTTCCAGAAGCACTGGGAAGCCGAGCACCCGAACGACAAGCTGACCCTGCAGATGTCCTTCGGCGGTTCCAGCAAACAAGCGCGCTCGGTCATCGACGGCCTGCCGGCTGACGTGATCACCATGAACATGGCCACCGACATCAACGCCCTGGTCGACAACGGCAAACTGGTGCCGGACAACTGGGTCACCCGCCTGCCGAACAACAGCGCGCCGTTCACGTCGGCCACCGTGTTCATCGTGCGCAAGGGCAACCCTAAAGCCCTGAAAGACTGGCCGGACCTGTTGAAAGAGGGCGTGCAAGTGATCGTGCCCAACCCGAAAACCTCGGGTAACGGCCGCTACACCTACCTGTCGGCCTGGGGTTATGTGCTCAAGAACGGCGGCGATGAAGAGAAAGCCAAGGCCTTTGTCGGCAAGCTGTTCAAACAGGCGCCTGTGCTGGACACCGGTGGCCGCGCCGCCACCACCACGTTCATGACCAACCAGATCGGCGACGTGCTGGTGACCTTCGAGAACGAAGCGGAAATGATCGCGCGTGAATTCGGCCGTGATCAGTTCGAAGTGGTCTACCCAAGCGTCTCGGCCGAAGCCGAACCGCCGGTGTCGGTGGTGGATAAAGTGGTCGAGAAGAAAGGCACCCGCGTGGCGGCTGAAGACTACCTGAAGTACCTGTGGTCACCGGAAGGCCAGGAAATCGCCGCCAACAATTACCTGCGCCCGCGTGATCCGAAGGTGCTGGCCAAGTTCACCGACCGCTTCCCGAAAGTCGACTTCCTGTCGGTAGAGAAGACCTTTGGTGACTGGCGCACCGTGCAGAAAACCCACTTCAATGATGGTGGGGTTTTTGACCAGATCTACAGCGGCCAGTAACCCGACCTGACTGAATAAACTCGGTCAACATGTGGGAGGGGGCTTACTCCCGATAGCGGAGTGTCAGTCACTGTATATGTTGACTGTCCCTCTGCTATCGGGGGCAAGCCCCCTTCCACATTTAGATCTGTATTTTGCAGTTACATCGGCGGTGTCACGCCGCCCTTGCCGGCTGAAATAGCCTGGGCAGTGATTTTCCCATCCGCCCCCTGCGCCGCAAACAACACCACCTTCACCCCCGGCTTGAGCAAGCTGCGATCCCCCGGTTCCAGGTTGACGATCGGCACGTCCTCCGGCACGACGATCTTCTGTTCGCCGCCTTTGTATTTCACGGTCAATGTCCGCCCTTTGCTGACCACCAGGTCGCCGACGGTGCCGTTGGTCATGCTGCTGCCTTCCTTCAGGTCGAACGCCCGATGCCCGTCGCCCGTGCCGGCCATGGCCGGTGGGAACACGTGCACTTCCAGCGCCGTCAGGGTGCCGTCGGCGTTGGGCATGGCGGCCGAGCCGATGTAGCTGCCAGGCTTGATTTCATCGATCTTGGCCAGGGTGACGGCGCGCACCTGGGTCGCTTGGGTCAGGTGCACGGTGACTTCTTCACCGCTGTTGACCTTGACGTGCAGGGCGTCGCCGTCGATCGCGGTGATGGCGCCGCGCACACCGACGCGCGGCGCCTCGGCCGCATTCGCCAGCCCCACCGCCATCGCGGCGGCAAGCGTGGAAGCCAGGAGCATCTTGTTCAACGTGATCTTCATCGCAATGGATTTCCTGTTTCGGCAATTGGGGCTGACTGTATCATTGCCGTTCGCGCAGAAAGTTAACGATTCACTCATCATTACCGGGCATGAGTGTTATCACTGCCGGCGGCCTACCCGGGCTACGGTGTTGTCTTTAGGCTCGCCTCACTTTCATTCGCTTTTATGAGAACACCATGAACGCTACTTCCCACGCTACAAGCACCATGACCCGGAGCATGGTGATGCTGTTTGCGTTTTGCTGCGGTGCCATTGTCGCCAACATCTACTACGCACAGCCGATCATCGAACTGATCGCCCCCGACATCGGCCTCACCCCCGCGATGGCCAGCCTGATCGTGTCCCTGACGCAGATCGGCTATGCCCTCGGCCTGTTCTTCCTGGTCCCCCTGGGTGACCTGCTGGAAAACCGCAAGCTGATGATCATCACGACCGTGGTGGCGATTGCCAGCCTGTTGGGCGCGGCCTTTACCGAACAACCGAACCTGTTCCTGCTGGTGTCATTGCTGATCGGTTTCAGCTCGGTGTCGGTACAGATCCTGATCCCGCTGGCCGCGCACCTGGCGCCCGCCGAGTCCCGGGGCCGGGTCGTCGGCAGCATCATGGGTGGCCTGCTGCTGGGCATCCTGCTGGCACGGCCGGTGTCCAGCGTCGTGGCGGACCATTTTGGCTGGCGCGCGATGTTCATGGTCGCCGCCGCGCTGATGGCGTTTATCAGCGTGGTGCTGATGCTGACCATCCCCAAGCGCCAGCCGGACCACAGCGCCAGCTATGGCCAATTGTTGCGTTCCCTCGGCACCCTGCTGCGTGAACAACCGCTGCTGCGCCAACGCGCGTTTTACCAAGGCTGCATGTTCGCCACGTTCAGCCTGTTCTGGACCGCAGCCCCGCTGGAACTGGTGCGCAACCACGGCCTGAGCCAGACCCAGATCGCGATCTTCGCCCTGGTCGGTGCCATCGGCGCCATTGCCGCCCCCATCGCTGGACGCCTGGCCGATGCTGGCCATACCCACCGCGCATCGCTGCTGGCCATGGTCTTTGCGGTGCTGAGCTTCCTGCCGGCCTTTGTGCACCCGCTGTACAGCGTGATCGGCCTGGCAGTGACCGGCGTGGTCCTGGACTTCTGCGTGCAGATGAACATGGTCCTCGGCCAACGCGCCATCTACGCACTCGACGCCAACAGCCGCAGCCGCTTGAACGCGTTGTACATGACCAGCATCTTCATCGGCGGTGCGTTCGGCTCGGCGATTGCCAGCAGTGTGTACGAACACGGCGGCTGGCTGGGTGTGATGCTGGTGGGCAGTGCGTTCCCGCTGGTGGCATTGTTGCGGTTCCTCAGTGCGTCGCGGCGAACGGCTGTCGCCACCGCCTAAGAACGCACCAGCTTCTCCAAAGCCGCGTTCGCCAGAAATGACGAGCGGCTTTTGACCTTGTGCTCGCGCACATAACGGTCGATGCGTTGGATGACATAGCCGGGCAAGGTCACATTGACCTTCTCGGTCTTGCCCAGGTAGGGCGAGATGTCCAACTCCAGCATGCCCCAGCCCATCCCGGCATAGTCTGCGTGGGCGTGATGATCGGCCACCGACGTTGGCATCGGAATCACCCCACCCTCTGCGGCGATCTCCTGCAGCAGGGTGTGCGCGACTTCCACAGCGGCGTTGTACGCCTCTTCAAAACTGTCCCCGGCAGTGACGGCGCCTGGAATATCGGGGATCTGGATACCCGTGGCGGTGAAGTCATCGCCCCATTCGATACAGATTGGGTTGTTTTGCGCCATGTTGAAAACCGCCAACCGGATGACACCCCTGGGCATTCCCCTTAGGCTTGTACGCCGCGCTGCCTCGCGATGCGCCCAATCCAGCAAGGAACACCCGATGGACCGTCTCACCGCCATGGAAACCTTCGTCCACGTTGTCGAGACCGGCTCGTTCTCGGCCGCGGCCAAGCGCCTGGGCATCGGCCAACCGGCCGTGTCCAAGAGCGTCGCGCAATTGGAGGCACGCCTGGCGGTACGCTTGGTGATGCGTTCGACCAGGGGCTTGACGCCGACCGAGGCGGGGCTGGCGTTTTTCGATAAAGCCAAGCGCGCCATCGATGAAGCCGATGCGGCCGACGAGGCGGCACGCGGTGCAGGCTCCGGGCTCTCGGGAAACTTGCGGATCAGTGCGCCAGTGACCTTCGCCCGCATGCACATCATTGCGCACCTGGGGGCGTTCCTGGAGCAGTACCCAGGTGTGAACGTGGACGTGGTGCTCGATGACCGCAGCCTCAACCTGGTGGAGGAAGGCATCGACGTTGCCCTGCGCATGGGCAACCTGAATGACTCAAGCCTCACGGCGCGCAAGATCGGTGAATCGCCCTGCGTTATCCTCGGCACCCCGGCCTACTTCGAACGCTTCGGCGAACCCGCCACTCCGGCGGACCTGCTGCAACACCAGGCGGTCATCTACACCCGTGGCGAAGGCTCGCACTGGAACTTCACCCAGGGCGACAAGCAATATCCCCTCGTCGCCCAAGGCCGCGTGCGCGTCACCGCAGCCGAAGGCGTACGCGCCGCCGTGCTGAGCCATCTGGGGCTGACCCTGTCATCGACCTGGATGTTCGCGCCGGAACTGGCCAGTGGCGAGGTCAAGACCGTGCTGACCGATTGGAAATTACCGTCCAGGGACCTGTGGGCGGTATTCCCCAGCGGGCGCATGGCGAGCGCCAAGGCGCGGGCGTTTGTGGAGTATGTGGAGCAGTTGTTGAACCGTTGAGGTCGGGCAAGCGGCTATCGATCACCCAGCGCTGGTCGCCGCTTTCAATCAGCGCGCTGCACGGGCGGCGCATCCGCAGCCATACACCGGGACTGGCCGCGCGTCACCGGTGCCGAGCAGGGTCAGGCGCATGCCGAGTGCCCCTGGTCCAGGCAGAACAGCAAACGCTCGACCGTATGCTCCAGCGGGCCGGAGTTATCCAGTACTAACAACCCGGCGCCATTGCCGGCGATCAGCTCTTGGGTAAATCGCGCATTGCGGGCCAGGCGCGCTTCGATGTCCGCCAAAGACTCACGCCCCCGCGCAATCAAGCGCTGGCGCAAGACCGCTTGATCCACCGTCAGCAACAGCACCAACACGTCCGGATAGCGCTCGCGGGTCTGCGCCAGATGCGCGCGCGAGCCGTTGACCAGCACGTCCTCCCCCGCCGCCAACCATTCGTCAATGACCTTGGGAATGCCATAAGACAACCCATTGGCGTGCCAGCTGAGGGCAAACGCGCCCTCGGCCTGCATCCCGGCGAATTGCTCCGGGCTCACTCCCTGGGCCGCTTCACCCGCCGCTTCCGCCGAGCGGGTGATAACGCGGCGCACAATCCGGCAACCGCGCTCGGCCAAGCGTGGGCGTGCGGCATCCAGCAGGCTGTCCTTGCCCGAACCCGATGGCCCGATGAGATAGATCAACCTGCCTGCCATCAAAACACCCTCTTCGCTTGTCGCCAGACTTGTTGTACCACTGACAGCCCTGAGCGGCGCCTGGCCTGGACCAGGTCGGCCAGCAAGAACGCCACCTGCAACAGGCTGGCCGGGTAGTAGTCACTGGAAAGTATATCCAGCAATCCCTCGGCAACCAGGCCGGCGGCGGCCACATTACCGGAGTGCGACCCGCCACGCACCACGTTAGGCGCGCCCATCAATACTTTCATGTTCAGCGCCTGGCAGCCGCGCGCCGCTTCCAGGGTGGGTCATGGGCTTTTCTGTCTGGTTGATAGGCGACTGGAGGTTGCCTCCCGAACAATCCTACAGCCAGCAGTAAAGCACTTACCTACGGTACGGCTTCCGATACCGCTCCCCACAACGGAGACGAAAAAGTGCCTGACTCAATAGCCGCGCAAATACGTGAAACCGCTCAAACAGAACAATCGAAGGAGGACATATTCTTTGCCCTGCTCTCCGGGCTGGCCGGTGTACACCCGGTCATATCAGTGATCGGCCTCGCCAGAAGTTATATGAAGGTCTGCGAACAAAGCGGGTTAAAACTCAACCCTTACTTTGTCAAAAACGGAAACTGTGGCCTCTCGCCGAAAACACAGAGGATGCTTGCCAACCGCAAATTGAAGGGCCTGGGTGTTAACGCAACCGGGGTGGGAGTGGCGGCGCTGGGCCCGGCCATATCGCCTGTTCCCGCGCCGTTCTATGCAGCCAGGCATGCCTCTGCCACGGCCTCTACCGCGATACATCTGCGGCACCTGTCCAAATTGCTCGCCGCTTATCAACCCTTCGCTGCGGGCGATGAACAAGTCAGCGATGCGATCAAATGGCTGCAACTGGCCATTGAGGTCAAGCTCAAGAAGCTCGCCTTTCGAGGCACAGAGATGGCCGTGTCGACCACATCGACCTTGCTTTCATTTACGGGCATCGGGTTGGTCGGGAAAATCCCGCTCATTATGGTCAGCTTCCAACTCGAACTGGCCCGGCTCCTGGTCAGCGACCGATACGCCGCGCTGTGCAAGGTGGCGGCCATGGAGTTGCAGTGGGCGGCCTTTCTTGAACAGAACCCCAGCGCCGCGGATATGCCGCAAGCCAGCCTCGCCGGCTTATCCCGAGCAGATCAGATCAAACAGCTTGAACAAAGAAAGATGCAGCTCGGCGCGGCGATAACCACCCAGGTGCGAAGCCAGGCACTCAACGCCCGGACCGGCAATACCGGCCTGGGCCCCGCCACTTTGATCATCAAGGAGATCATGGCGAAACATACCTTCCAGGGTCAGTTCTTCGCGGGTCATGATTATTTGGCCATGATCCAAGAACCAGCGGGTTGGAATGCCATCGCGGCGAAACTGATGAACATCTGAGCAGAGGCGCCGGGGAGCGCCTCTTCAATATTTGCTGGGCGTAGGGCTTGCGCAGCCCCGGGGGGTTTTGAAAGTCGCCTGTGGCGGTGATTCAGTGCGTTTCAAAGGGCGAGACAGCCGGAAGTATCTTCAATTGAAAATCTTCCAGGGCCAACATCTCCCCATTTGAAAGCTGCCAGGTGTAGAAATCCGAGAAGTCCCCTCTGGCCAATGCACGAATCACCTTTGCCACAAAACCATGTGCCACCAGCAAAACAACCTGTGTTGGATAAAGCGACGTTAACTGGACCAGGCCTTGGTGTACTCGCATGACCACATCAGCAATCGACTCACCGCCGTCAGGCCCCGCCGCCCATTGGCGCGTAATGTTCTGTGCCCAGAGCGCTGGATGCATGGCCTTGGCCTCCGCCTGAGTCAACCCTTCGAACACACCCACATCGCGCTCGCGGAAGCTATCAATTGTCACCGGTTCAAGGTTTAACACACGATTAAGAATCTGCACCGTTTGCCGCGCCCGCAGGCGTGGAGAAACGATCAACACCTCAATACCGTCAGGCAGTTTTTTGCTGAGCAAAACAGCCTGTTCCCTGCCCCGCTCGCTCAGTTCCGGGTCGAGTGCGCCGAGGTAGCGGTGCTCCGCGTTGGCCCACGTTTCGCCGTGGCGTATGACGTAGAGGTTCATGAGGGTCCGTCTCGTTGAAGGGTGGGGAGTTAATCTGGTCCTGATCATATTGCCGCCTATCTCCTAATGATCGTTCCCATGCTTGGCGTGATCAATCAAATCAGCGAAACGCTAACAGGACGTTTCCTACGATCTCTGTGGCCTGCAGTAGCTATAACGCACCGTTAGCCTCTCGCAGTCGCTGCTCATCAGCGATCAGGCTTGGTCGCCTGGATTAGAACGGCGCACAGTGCCGCGCAAGCGGCATTATTGTGTTCGCGTTATGACGAGCTGTGCGTGGGAGGGCTTACGGCCCTGCCGGATTTCCATTCCCTGGTCGACCAACCTGCGTACAGCTCGCCGCCTTTCCGCTTGGTCGCGGATGTGGTGAGCTCCAACTGAATGGAGATTTACTGCATGAAAAAAATCACGCCAAATCCCCCGCCATCCTCCCCGGATGACACCCCGCAAAACCCACCCAACATCATCTTCAGCGTCCGCCCCGGCCTCAGCACCGCAGCTCAAGCCGCAAGCAGGTGCTGGCAGTGGTACAGATGGTTGAGATTGCGCAGTTGTTAGTGGGTGCGGCACTGGAGCGGGAGTGTCCTGTGGCTTGATGGCTGAGGAGATCTCCTGTGGGAGGGGGCTTGCCCCCGATAGAGGTATGTCAGTCAGACATTAATTAACTGAAACACCGCTATCGGGGGCAAGCCCCCTCCCACATTTGATCTTCAGTGTTTGAAAGAATGGGTTTCACAGGCATGAAAAAAGCGACCCGAAGGTCGCCTTTTGTCATTGCGCGTACTGCTTGCTCAAGCCCGGCGGTACGCCCTGCACGTCGGTGTCTTCCCATGGCCCATTGGGGCTGATGGAGCGGCTCCAGCCGTTGCTCCAGCGGTAGTAGGTGCGCTGGCGGTAGAAGGTGTCGGGCTGGTCGTCCAGCACGTACACCTGCATCTTGCCGTCCCAGTGGCTGGCGGCGCCCGGTGGTGGGGCGAAGGTAGGCGATTTGCTCGGCAGTGGCTTCGGCGGCGGGGTCACCGGGCCTGAGGGCTTGGTGCTTGGCTGGGTCGAAGGGCCTGACGGCGGGATGGTCGGGCCGGTCGGCGCGGGAGGTGGGCGGTGGACCGCACAGGCGCTCAGGCCCAATACCAGGCTGAGCAGGGTGATGCGTGCAAATGCGGTCATAGGCGTTTCCTCGAATTACTTGTCCGGACTGTCGATGGTCAGCTGCTGCAGCGCAGTGGTGCTGCTGGCCAAGGGTTGGCTGCGGCCGATCCACTCGCCAGTGGTCGGTTGACCGGCCCGGGATATGCGCGCAACCAGTTGGACTTCGGGGAAGTTGGACAGTTTCAACTGCGGCATCATCGCGTCGGCATCGCCGAGTTCGACGGTGACGGGCAGTTCGGCAACGGTGACGCGCTTGGCCGCCAAGGGTGCCGGCGGGCCTGTCACGGCGCGGGCGAAGATGAATACGCTGTCGGTAGGCAGGGCTTTGGCCTTGACCTCGGCGGACAGGTCCACGCGGACTTTCATCACCGCCTTTTGCGCGACGGTGCCACCGCTTTCCTTGAGCTTCTCGGCGGCGCGGTCGATGCCTCCTTGCAGCGCTGCGCGGGAGTTGTCTTCTGGTGGCAATTGGGCCAGCAGGCGGCTCCAGTAGTCGATTGCCTCTTGATAGCGCTGGCCTTCAAACGCGGCGATACCCAGCAGGCCGAGGCTGGTGACTTCCTTCGGGTCGAGCTTCAAGGCTTCGTCGGTCAGCGCCTGGACCTTGGGCGACCATTGTTTGTTGTCGGCAAAGTACTGCGCCTGGGCCCATTGGCCGAGCAATTCCGGCTGGCGACCGGCCAGCGCCACGGTGCGTTCAAAGACGTTGGCCGCATCAGCGGAACGGTCCTGGGCCATGTAGGCGCGACCGAGGAAGTACAAACCTTCCGCCGAATCCGGTTGGGCGGCGGCGGCGCGCTCCAGGCGGCGGGTCATGTCTTCCATGGACACCGGCGGCTGGGAGAATTCGCGGGTCAGTTCAACCTTGTCACTGGCACCGAAGTGCATATACAGGCCAAGGCCGAGCACCGGCACGAGGACGGCGGCGAGCAATGGCAGCGGTTTACCCAGGCGCGATTCGCGGGGCTTTTCCACACCTTCGGTGTCGGCCAGCAGCTCGCGGGCGGCTTCGGCGCGACCGGTGTCGAGCTGCGCGGCGTTGAGCACGCCTTCGTCCTGCTGCACTTGCAGCTCGGCGACGCGTTCTTGGTAAAGCGCTACGTTCAGCGCAGTGCGATCCTCTTCACGCTGGGCGCGGCGGCCGCGCAACACAGGGATCAACAGGAAACTCAGGGCAATCAGAAGCAGCAAGCCGGCTGCGAGCCAGAAATCAATCATCAGTCTTGGTGTCCAGCAATTGGTCGAGGCGTTGGCGCTCTTCGGGGGATAGCGCGTCGGAACCATCGGTAGGTGCGGCGCGGCGACGGCGGACGATCACGGCCATCACTACGACGCCAGCCAGCAGCAGCCCGGCAGGGCCGAACCAGAGCAGCGCGGTCTTGCCGGTGAGGGCCGGTTTGTAGCGCACGAAATCACCGTAGCGGTCGACCATGAAGTCGATGATCTGCTGGTTGTCCTTGCCCTCCCCCAGCATGCGGAAGATTTCCTTGCGCAGGTCGGCGGCGATGGGCGCGTTGGAGTCGGCGATGTCCTGGTTCTGGCACTTGGGGCAACGCAGTTCCTTGGTCAATTCGCGGAAACGCTCGCGGTCACCGTCCTTGGCGAATTCGTAAGTGTCGATGGCCGCGTGGGCCATCCCGGCCAAGCCCAGCGCCAGCACGGCAGCGGCTAACAGGCGCTTCATGGCTTGGCCTCGTCGACCAGCGCCTGGTACTTGGCGGCCAGTTGCTCGCGCCACACCACTTCGTCGATCACGCCGACGTATTTGTCGCGGATCACGCCCTTGGCGTCGATAAAGAAGGTTTCCGGGGCGCCGTACACGCCGAGGTTCAACCCGAGGTTGCCGTCTTCATCACGAATATCCAGCTGGTACGGGTTGTGAAACTCCGCCAGCCACTTCAGGGCCGCCGCGTTGTCATCCTTGTAGTTGATGCCGTAGATCACCACGCCCTTCTCGGCCAGCTTGTTCAGCACCGGGTGCTCGACGCGGCAGGAGATGCACCAGGTGCCCCACACGTTGACCAGCGCCGGTTTGCCGAGCAGGTCGGCCTGGGTCAGGGTCTTGTCACCCTGCACGGTCGGCAGGCTGAACGCGGGGAACGGCTTGCCGATCATCGCCGAGGGCAACTCGGCCGGGTCCAGGTACAAGCCGCGATACAGAAACACCGCGACCACCAGGAACAATGCCAGCGGCAACACCATCAACCAACGCTTCATACCGCCGCTCCTTGCATGCCCAGCGCTTCACGCACCCGGCTCTTGACCTTGACCCGATACCTGCGATCCAGCGCCGCGAGCAAACCACCAAAGCCGGTGAGCAAACCACCGAACCAGATCCAGCGCACGAACGGTTTCACATGCACCCGCACGGCCCAGGCGCCCTCGCCCAGGGGTTCACCCAGGGCCACGTAGAGGTCACGGGTGAAACCGGCGTCGATGCCGGCTTCGGTCATCATCGAGCTTTGTACGGTGTAAAGGCGTTTTTCCGGGTGCAGCACGGCGATTTCCTTGCCGTTGCGGACTACGCGCACGGTGCCTTTGTCTGACGTGAAGTTCGGCCCTTCGAAGTGCTTGGCGCCTTCGAAGATGAACTGGTAACCGGCCAGGTCCATGGACTCACCCGGCGCCAGGCGCAGGTCGCGCTCGGCACTGTTCTGGCTGGACAGCACCACGCCGAGGGCGCACACGGCGATGCCGATGTGGGCAATCTGCATGCCCCAGTAGCTGCGGGTCAGGGTCGGCAGGCCTCTGACCAGGCCTTTGTGACGGGTCTTGTCGAAGATGTCACGCACACCGGCCAGCAACACCCAGGCGGCGAGCAGGAAGGTGGCGAGCACCGCCCAGTTGAAGTCGCCATAGACAATCCCGGCGACCACGGCCAGGGCCACGCTGCCGAGCAGCACCGGCATCAACATGCCAGCCAGCCATTTGACCGGGGTGTCCTTCCAGCGCACCAGCATGCCGACCGCCATCACCACCATCAACAGGCCCATCAACGGAATAAACAACGCGTTGAAGTACGGTGGGCCGACGGACAGCTTGGCGCCGCTCAGGGCATCCAGCACCAAGGGGTACAAGGTGCCGAGCAGGATCATCGACGCGGCCACCACCAGCACCAGGTTATTGCCCAGCAACAGGGTTTCCCGCGACCACAGGTTGAAGCCGACCTGGCTCTTGACCACCGGCGCGCGCAGGGCGAACAGGGTGAGGGAGCCGCCGACCACAAACAGCAGGAAGATCAGGATGAACACGCCGCGCTCCGGGTCGGAGGCGAAGGCATGCACCGAGGTCAACACGCCCGAACGCACGAGGAAAGTGCCGAGCAGGCTGAGGGAAAATGCTGCGATGGCCAGCAACACGGTCCAGCTCTTGAACACACCGCGTTTTTCGGTGACGGCCAACGAGTGAATCAGTGCGGTCCCCACCAGCCATGGCATGAACGAGGCGTTTTCCACCGGGTCCCAGAACCACCAGCCGCCCCAGCCGAGTTCGTAGTAGGCCCACCACGACCCGAGGGTGATGCCGATGCCGAGGAAGGCCCAGGCGACGATGGTCCACGGCCGCGACCAGCGCGCCCAGGCCGCATCGAGACGCCCGCCGAGCAAGGCGGCGATGGCGAAGGCGAAGGCCACGGAGAAACCGACGTACCCCATGTAGAGCATCGGCGGGTGCACGATCAGGCCAATGTCTTGCAACAGCGGGTTGAGGTCGTGACCGTTCGCTGGGATCTGCGGCAGGATGCGGGTGAACGGGTTGGAGGTCATGATCAGGAACAGCAGGAAGCCGATGCTGATCATGCCCATCACCGCCAGCACCCGCGCGAGCATGACTTGCGGCAACTGGCGCGAGAACACCGACACCGCGAAGGTCCAGCCGCCGAGGATCAATGCCCACAACAGCAACGAACCTTCGTGGGCGCCCCATACCGCGCTGAACTTGTAGTACCACGGCAAGGCGCTGTTGGAGTTATTGGCCACATAGGCGACGGAAAAGTCGTCAGTCATAAAGGCGTAGGTCAGGCAGCCAAACGCGAACACCAGGAACGCACACTGGCCCCAGGCGGCCGGCTGCGCCAGGCTCATCCACAGGCGGTCACCCCGCCAGGCGCCGAGCAACGGCACCACGGCCTGGACGATGGCAAAGCACAGGGCGAGGATCATCGCCAATTGGCCCAACTCCGGAATAAACAGTGCGGACGTCATGACTTAGCCCTCCTTCGCTGGGATTGGTGCGGACTGGCCGCTGTCCTTGAGGGCTTTGGTCACCTCAGGCGGCATGTATTTCTCATCGTGCTTGGCCAGCACTTCATCGGCCACCACTACGCCATCAGCGTTGAGCTTGCCCAGGGCGACGATGCCCTGGCCTTCGCGGAACAGGTCCGGGAGGATGCCGCGATAAGTGATGGTCACGGCCTTGTTGAAATCGGTGACCACGAAGGTGACGTCGAGGGAATCGCCGGAACGCTTCAGCGAACCCTTCTCCACCATGCCGCCGGCGCGGATGCGTGTATCCAGCGGCGCTTCGCCGTTGGCGATCTGGGTCGGGGTGTAGAACAGGTTGATGTTCTCCCGCAGGGCGCTCATCGCCAGGCCCACGGCAATACTGACGCCGGCCAGAATGGCAAGGATGATCAACAGACGCTTTCTACGCAGCGGATTCACTTTTCGGTCTCCCGGCGCAGACGACGCGCCTCTTGTTGCAGGTAACGCTTGCGGGCCAGGATCGGCGCGGCGACGTTGAGGGCCAGCACGGCCAGGCAGATGCCATAGGCCGTCCAGACATACAGGCCGTGGTGGCCCATGGCGAGAAAATCACTGAAAGAAGCAAAACTCATCCACGCGCTCCCAGGCAGGTTTGCACTTCGGCCTTGACCCAGCTGGTGCGGGCTTCACGCTTGAGCACTTCGAGGCGCATGCGCATCAGCAGCACGGCGCCGAAGAAGCAGTAGAACCCCAGCACCATCAGCAGCAACGGCGCCCACATTTCCACGGGCATCGCCGGTTTTTCGGTGAGGGTGAAGGTAGCGCCCTGGTGCAGGGTGTTCCACCACTCCACCGAGTATTTGATGATCGGGATGTTGATCACGCCGACAATCGCCAGCACCGCACAGGCCTTGGCGGCGCTGTCACGATTGCTGATCGCATTGCCCAGCGCAATCAGACCGAAGTACAGGAACAGCAGGATCAACATGGACGTTAGTCGCGCATCCCACACCCACCACGAACCCCAGGTGGGTTTGCCCCAGATCGCGCCGGTGACCAGCGCCACGGCGGTCATCCACGCACCGATGGGCGCGGCGCATTGCAGGGCGACGTCCGCGAGTTTCATCTTCCACACCAGGCCGACGACGCCGCACACCGCCAGCATCACGTAGCAGGACTGGGCCAGCATCGCGGCGGGCACGTGGATGTAGATGATGCGAAAGCTGTTGCCTTGCTGGTAGTCCGGCGGCGCGAAGGCCAGGCCCCAGACCAGGCCGATGCCGATCAGCAACACGGCGGCGATGCTGAACCAAGGCAGCAGTTTGCCACTGATGCCGTAGAACCATTTGGGCGAGCCGAGCTTGTGAAACCAGGTCCAGTTCATTGCTGTTTCTCACGGTTGCTTCTCGTCATGGCGAGAAGCGTAGGGTCTTTCTTATGTTGAAGAGCTGACAGTGCCGCTTGGTCAGACCTCATTATTCACCGACGCTGATCTTCAGGCCGGCGGCTATAGCAAAGGGTGTCAGGGTTACCGCCAAGGCGGTCAGGCTGCCAAGCCACAGGAGGTAACCGGTCGCCGGCATGCCCATGAGCGCGGCTTGCAACGCGCCGCTGCCCAGGATCAGTACCGGGATGTACAAAGGCAGAATCAACAGGGCCAGCAACAGGCCACCCCGCTTCAAACCGACGGTCAACGCGGCACCCACTGCCCCCAACAGGCTGAGTACCGGAGTGCCGAGCAGCAGGCTCAGCAGCAGGATCGGCAGGCACTCGCTGGGCAATCCCAACATCATTGCCAACAGTGGCGAGAGCAAGACTAGCGCCAAGCCGGAAAAAGCCCAGTGTGCCAGTACCTTGGCCAGTACCAGAAGTGGCAGGGGGTGCGACGAAAGGACCCACTGTTCGAGGGAACCGTCTTCGAAATCACTGCGAAACAGCCCGTCCAGCGAGAGCAGGACGGACAAAAGGGCCGCGACCCACACCAGTCCCGGCGACAAGGTTTGCAACAGTTTAGTCTCGGGGCCGACCGCCAACGGGAACAACGCGATCACGATGGCAAAGAACACCAGCGGATTGGCCAATTCGGCCGGACGACGGCACAGCAACCGCGCTTCGCGGGCGACCAACAAGGCAAACACACTCATACCGACCACCGGCCCAGGTCAAGGTCGCGGTAACCGACAGGCATGCGCGCCAGGGTGTGGTGGGTGGTGAGCACCACCTGGCCGCCCTGCTCGCAATGTCGCGCCAGGTGTTCTTCCAATTGGGTGACGCCTTGTTTGTCGAGGGCGGTGAAGGGTTCGTCGAGGATCCACAGCGGCGGGCCCGGCAGGTACAGGCGCGCCAGGGCCACGCGGCGCTGCTGGCCGGCGGACAGGGTGTGACAGGGAACGTCTTCGAAACCCTTGAGGCCCACGGCGGCCAGGGCCTGCCAGATGGCTTCGCGGCTCGCGGGATGGTGCAGGGCGCTGAGCCAGCTGAGGTTTTCTTCGGCGGTGAGCACGTCCTTGATTCCGGCGGCGTGGCCGATCCAGATCAGGTTGCGCGCCAGTTCGGTGCGTTGTTCGTTGAGCGGCTTGCCGTTCAGCCGAACTTCACCCGCCGTGGGCTGCATCAGGCCGGCCAGCAGACGCAGCAGACTGGTCTTGCCGCTGCCGTTAGGGCCGCTGATCTGCACCATGTCGCCGCCCGCCACACACAGGTCGAGATGCTCGAACAGCAGACGCAGGTCGCGTTCACAGGAGAGCGCTACGGCTTCAAGAAGAGGGCTGGTCAAGAGATCGCGGGCCTTTACGGTTCAAGTCGGCGGTGCAGCGGCCGTTATAGAAAGAAGCACAATAACGGCTTTGGCGACCGATTTTAGAGAGCTGGATCAAATAGTTGTGAGGTTTTTACCGCTCTCTTTGCAGACGGGCGGCATTATACATGCGATGCCCTACGCTAAAGAGGGCAATTTCCCCAGAGACGATGCGCACGATGACCGGCGAGATCAACCTTCCTACGCTCCCTCCCACCCCGGCAGCCGGGCAAAGCCCTGCGCCTGCGCCTGGGGCACTGCTGAAACTACTGGAGCCGCAGACCGGGCTGATCGACCCGGGCAAAACCGTGAACGCCGAGGTGCTCGCCCTGAAACAAGGCGGTGAGGCGTTTCAGCTGTTGCTGAAGCTGACCCTTGAAGGCGGCCGCCAGACGCTGGTGCAAGCCAGCAGCGCACAACCCTTGCCGTTGGGCAGTAACGTGGCGGTGAGCCAGACACCCGCCGGCAACTTGACCATCAGCCTGCAACAAGCCTTGAGCGCCAACGTTGCCGCCCTCACCCGTATCGATACGGCCAGGATGCCGGAAGGCACCCTGCTGCAGGCCAAGGTGCTGACTACACAACTGCTGCCCCAGGGCACGGCGCAGCCGGCGGTCTACCGCTCGTTGGTGACGGTGCTCAATAACGCCCTGGCGGGTGCGACCCTGACCGTGGAAAGCCCGCAACCGTTGCGCGTGGGCAGCTTGCTCAGCGCCGTGGTGCAGAACGCGCAAACCTTGAACTTCGTGCCGTTGAGCGGCCTCAAGGATCAATTGGCCGTCACCCAGCAACTGTCGACCCAGCAAAGTCGCCAGGGCTCGCTGGACGCGGTGTTCACCGCCCTGCAGAACCTGCCCCGGGGTGACAGTACCTCCACCGAACTGCGGGCTGCGGCGGATCGTTTACTGGCCGCCTTGCCCGACCTGGCACAGGTGAGCAACCCCAAGGTGCTGGCCCAGGTGATCCAGAACAGCGGAGCCTTTCTTGAAGCCAAATTGCTGGCTGGGCAAAACCCGCAAGTGCCGCCGCTGGATATGAAGGGCGCGCTGCTGCGCCTGGTCGCCGACCTACTGCCTGCCTTGCCCGCCAGCACCAACCTGAATGCCATTCTTGCCGCCAACACCCTGGCCCAAGTGCTGCCCAACTTCGTACGCAGCCCGTTGGGCACCCTCGGTCAGGTCGGCGCGCGCCAGGTACCCGCAGGTTTCCCGCTGCCGGAACGGCTGATGGCCAAACTGGAGGGCGAAGGCGACCTGGAAAATCTGCTGCGCCTGGCCGCCGGGGCCATTTCCCGCTTACAGAGCCACCAGCTGTCGAGCCTGGAGCAAACCGGCACCACCGCCGACGGCCGCCTGCAAACCACCTGGCAGTTGGAAATCCCCATGCGCACCCTGCAAGACATCGTGCCATTACAGGTCAAGTTCCAGCGCGAAGAGCCGGCGCCGGACAAGGACCAACCCGAACGCAAGGACAAAAAAGATCCGAAGCAAATGCTCTGGCGCGTCGAACTGGCCTTCGACATGGAGCCTCTGGGGCCGTTGCAGGTCCAGGCGCAACTGACCCAGGGCAAACTGTCCAGCCAGCTTTGGGCAACGCGACCTTTCACCGCCAGCCTGATCGAAAGCCATCTGGGCAATCTACGCGAACGGCTGGTGACTTCGGGCATCAACGTCGGCGACCTGGATTGCCACCTCGGCACACCGCCGCGCGGGCCAAAAACCGGACTGGAACAACGCTGGGTGGATGAGACCGCATGAAGAACGCCAACCCGCCGCGCCAGGCGATTGCCCTCAAGTACGACGGCCAACAAGCCCCGACCTTGTCCGCCAAGGGCGATGACGCCCTGGCTGAAGCCATCCTCAAGTTGGCGCGGGAAAATGAAGTGCCTATCTATGAGAACGCCGAGCTGGTGAAACTGCTGGCACGCATGGAGTTGGGCGACAGTATTCCGGAAGAGTTGTACCGCACGATTGCCGAAATCATCGCGTTTGCCTGGACCTTGAAAGGCAAGTTCCCGGTGGGCTATGACCCGGATGCGGGGCCGGTGGAGCGGGATGTGACCGAGCGTGGCGACGACTACTGAATAGCCACAGGCATATACAGGTTCAAATGTGGGAGGCGGCTTGCCCCCGATAAGCGGTGGTTTGAGCTACACAAGTTAGGTAACTGATACTCCGCCATCGGGGGCAAGCCCCCTCCCACATTTGGATTGGGGTCAATTCAAGACTTCGCTTAGCGGGATGAAATTGACTCGATCACCGATGTCCAGCGTCGTGCCTTCCAACACCTCCACAAACCCCTCCGCCCACGCCGCACTGCGCAGCACGCCGGAGCTCTGGTTGCGGTAGATGATCGCCTTGCCCTGCTCGATGCGCCCGCGCAGATACTCGCGACGATTGCCCGGCTTGGGCCAGGTGAACCCCACCGGCACGTCGAAACGCAGCGGCTCTACGTCTGCTACACCTTGGCGGCGCAGCAAGTACGGGCGCGCCAACAGCGCAAAGGTCACCAGGGTCGAAGCCGGGTTACCCGGCAGGCCGATCACCGGCACGCCACGGAAATGGCCAAAAGTCAGGGGTTTGCCCGGCTTGATCGCCAGCTTCCATAACGCCAGTTCACCCTCTTCGCGCAGGGCGATACCGAGGAAGTCCGCCTCGCCCACCGACACACCGCCCGTGGACAAAATCAGATCCACCGCGCTCAAGCCTGCCAGTCTGGAACGGGTCTGTTCCAGGTCATCCGGCAGGATGCCAGCGTCTATGACTTCGCAACCCATGCGCTTCAGCCAACTGCACAACACGCGGCGGTTGCTGTTGTAGATCTGGCCCGGACCGAGCGGCAAACCGGGTTCGATCAGTTCATCGCCAGTGGACAACACGGCGACACGCGGGCGGCGGATCACGTCCAGGCGGTCACGGCCCAGGGATGCCGCCAGGCCGAGCTCGATCGGGCCCAGGCGCGTACCGGCCGCGAGCACTAACTCGCCGACGGTGGTTTCCTGGCCCTGGGGGCGAATGTTCTGGTCTGGGCGCAACGGCTCGGTAAAGCTCACGCGCTCATCGGCGTGGACGACGGCGTTTTCCTGCATTTCCACGCAGTCCGCGCCTTCCGGTACCGGCGCCCCGGTGAAGATGCGTGCGCAAGTGCCGGCGGCCAGCGGCTGCGGCGCCTGGCCGGCAAAGATACGCTGGCTGACGGGCAACGGTTCACCGGTCCAATCCGCCAGGCATATGGCGTAACCGTCCATGGCGCTGTTGGGCCAGGGCGGCAGGTCGAGGGTGGAGACCAGGTCCTGCGCCAACACCCGACCATCGCACTCGGCCAGGGGCAGCCGTTGCTGCTCGCGGATGGGCGCGGCGTCGGCCATCGCCAGCAGCTGCTGCAGGGCTTGTTCTACCGGCATCAGGGCGCCGGTCTTGCCGGGCTTACCCACGGGATTCACAGGGTTCGGCGAGCTTCAGGTGCGGCACGAAATTGCACGGGCGATGACGGTTATCCAGTTGTTCGGCGAGGATCCCATCCCAACCGGTGCGCACCGCATTGGTGGAGCCCGGCAGGCAGCACACCAGGGTGCCGTTGGCCAGGCCGGCCAGGGCGCGGGATTGCACGGTGGAGGTGCCGATGTCGGCCACGGAGATCTGGCGGAACAGTTCGCCAAAGCCATCGACCTGTTTGTCGAGCAGGCAGCTGACGGCTTCGGGGGTGCTGTCGCGGCCGGTGAAGCCGGTGCCGCCGGTGATCAACACAACCTGCACCACGTCTTCGGCGATCCAGTGGGCGACCTGGGCGCGGATTTTGTAGAGGTCGTCCTTGAGCAGCACACGCTCGGCCAGGTTGTGGCCGGCGGCAGTGAGGCGGTCGACGAAGACCTGGCCCGAGGTATCGGTGTCCAGGGTGCGGGTGTCGCTGACGGTCAATACAGCGATATTCAGGGCTACGAAGGGCGCATCGGCCTTGGCTTTCATGGCACGGTCCGGTTGTCGAAGGAACAGCCCGATGTTATATCACAGGCCCCTGTTCAGCTGCCTGCGCGGAACCCACATGCCACTCGATTCAATACCCCTGCCCTGTTCGATCCTGCTGTTGGCCGGTGGCCGCGGCCAGCGCATGGGCGGCCAGGATAAAGGCCTGCTGGACTGGCACGGCCTGCCCTTGATCGCACACTTGCAGCGCCTGGTGCGGCCACTGACCGATGACTTGATCATCTCGTGCAACCGCAACCAGGCGCAGTACGCGCCCTATGCCGACCAGTTGGTGAGCGACGACAGCCCGGACTTCCCCGGCCCGCTGGCCGGTATCCGCGCGGGCCTGGCCGCCGCGCGCCATGAGCACCTGCTGATCCTGCCGTGTGATGTGCCCCATATCGATGCCCGACTGCTCGCCGACCTGCGTGAAACCGCACAACGCAATCCATTGTTGCCGGTGATGGTGCGCCACGGTGAATTCTGGGAACCCTTGATCTGCATCATCCCCATCGGCCTGCAAACCGAGGTAGAACAAGCCTGGCATGCCGGTGAACGCAGCCCCCGAAAGATCCTCCTGCAATTGGGCGGCGTGGGCCTGGAATGCCCAACCGATGACCCGCGCCTGGCCAACCTGAATACACCAGAGCTGTTGCGCCCAAGGTTTGACGTGTCAGAATGAAGCTTCGCTTAAGGAACTTTGGCGACGTCTCACACGTCACAAGGTCAGCAATCAAAAAGTATTCTCTCGGAGACAACACCCATGACTCACCGGACCATCGCCGCTCTCATGCTTGCACTGGGCCTCGCTACCCTCGCCGGTTGCGCCTCGCCGACAGTGATCACCCTGAATGACGGTCGCGAAATCCAGGCCGTCGACACCCCGAAATACAACGAAGATTCGGGTTTCTACGAATTCGAACAGCTTGACGGCAAGCGTACCCGCATCAACAAAGATCAGGTTCGCACCGTTAAAGACCTGTAAGTCTTAGCGCTTGCACACAAGGCCCGCCTCGCGCGGGCCTTGTCGTTTCCGGGGGTCACCAGTCGAGGGTGATCCGGCTGCGGAAGCTGCGTTCTTCACCGGTGACGGGGTCGATAAACCGCACGCCCTGGGCCAGCAGCTTGAGGGGATTGGCGTAATCGTCCACAGCATCCTTGATCACGTCCGGGTAGAACGGATCGTTGCAGATACTCGCCCCCAGCGCGGTCATATGCACACGCAACTGGTGCTTCTTGCCGGTCACGGGAAACAGGCCGTAACGCCATAAGTCGCCGTTCTTTTCCCGCACGTCCACGGCTGTTTCGGTGTTGCTGGCGCCGGGGCCTTCCTGCATGCGGAAGAAAGGTTCGCCATCCACCAGGCGACTTTTGTGCACTAACGGGAACGTCAGCCCAGGTAAGGCCGGGGCGATGGCTTCGTAGAATTTATCGATCTGGCGCGTGGGAAACAGCTGCTGATAGGCCGAGCGGCTGGCGGGGTTGGCCGAGAACAACACCAGCCCGGCGGTGTGCCGGTCGATACGGTGCAGCGGCACCAGCGCAGGGTTGTCCAGGCGGCGGATCAGGCGGCGCAGCAGGGTTTGCTCGACGTACTCGCCGGCCGGGGTCACGGGCAGGAAGTGCGGTTTGTCCGCCACGACCAAGTGCTCGTCGGCGTACAGGATAGTTTCCTGCACCGGGATCACTTTTTCGTTGGGTACTTCACGGAAGTAATAGATGCACAGGCCTTCCTTGTAGGCCAGGTCCAGGCTGATCGGGCTGCCGTTGACATCCAGCACCCGTCCCCGGGCGATGCGGTCCAGCCAGTGTTCACGACTGATCGCCGCAAAGTGCTCGCACAGGCACTCCAGCACCGTCGCCCACGGGCCAGGTGGCAGGTACAGGGTGCTGGCTTGGTGCTGGGACGCAGAAAAAGCGGATGTAGACATGAAGTGCTCGAAGCCTGGAAAAACAGGCGGGCATTATCCCGCACGAAGCGGGATTGAGCCTAGGGTAGATCTCAGGCCTTGACCAATTCCGCGCGCAGGATCGGCGAAGCACTCGCCGCCTCGGTGAACTCCTTGAGCCAGCGCAGCACGTCCACCGCTTCCCAGCGACCGGGATCGTAAAGCGCGTACAACAGGCCCTGATAGCCCACCACATCAAGCTGCTTGTGATAACCGGCGCGCTGGAACAACGCCTCGATCTCCGCAAAGCAGGTATTGAAATGCACTTTGTTAAACGGCGTCTTGCCTTCCGTGACCAGGCCGTCGAGGCGCAGCTCGTTCACCGCGTCGCGCACGACATCGGCAGACATGCGATTGACGCTGCTTTTCAGTTGTTCAACATTCACCACGGGCGTTCCCTCTATTCAATCGCTGTACAAACATACAGTAACGTAATATTCGGAAACTCGCCATCGCCTAAACGTCAGCGAAGGAAGGCGACAACCTGATCAGTGTCGAAAGGCCAATCCAGTTCAGCTCCGGTATCTACCCTTCGAAGCACCGGAATCCTTAGGCCGTAGGCGTCGGTCAGGTCTTCGGGGTCGGCGATATCAACCAACTCGACCAGCAACCCGCGCTCGACGAGCGGCATGATTTCGGCTTCGGCAATTTCACAAAGATGGCAACCCAGGGTGCCGAACAACTGGCATTCAGGAAGCATGACAAATGGCCCTGATCAGTAAGTAGACGAGCATTCTAAGCCTGACAAAACCCTGTGGCGAGCGGGCTTTCTGTGGCAAACGGGCTTGTTGTGGCGAGCGGGCTTGCCCCGCGTTGGGGCGCGAAGCGGCCCCGGTAGTGCCACCGCGCTCCTTCAGACAGAAATACGGTGCTTGTTTTGGGGCCGCTTCGCAGCCCAACGCGGGGCAAGCCCGCTCGCCACAGGTACAGCGTTCGCTCTCCGGAAACCCGCCGGCCACAATAAACCCTGACTCAGATCACCATGGCCTATAACTGATTCAGCGATTCTCGCGGCTTTTTGCCCGCTCACCCTGCAACGGAGATGCTTGTGTTCGCCAACCTGCTGATCATTCTGGCCTCATCCCTGGTGGTGATTGCACTGTTTCGCCGGCTGCAGTTGCCACCCGTGCTGGGCTACCTGTGCGTGGGCCTGGCCGTGGGGCCCACCGCCCTGGACTGGGTGAATGACAGCGAAGAGCTGCCTGACCTCGCCGAACTGGGCGTAGTGTTCCTGCTGTTTTCCCTGGGCCTGGAGTTTTCCCTGACCAAGATGCTCGCCCTGCGCCGCGTGGTGTTTGGCCTGGGCAGCTTGCAGGTGCTGGGTTGCAGCGTGCTGCTGGGGGGCTTGTTGATGGCCTTTGGTGTGGCGCCGGGCATCGCCTTGTTGCTGGGAGCGGGGCTGACGCTCTCATCCACGGCGATCGTCAGCAAGGAGCTGACCAGCCTCGGCGAAATCTTCAGCAGCCATGGCCAGAACGCGATCGGCGTGTTGCTGTTCCAGGATGTGGTGGCGGTGTTGTTGCTGACGTTGGTACCGGTGTTCGCCGGCAGCAGCGAGCAGGCCTGGTACTGGGCATTGCCGCTGACGCTGGGCAAAACCGTGGTGTTGTTCGTGGGCCTGCTGCTCGCCAGTCGCTGGTTATTGCCGCGCTTGTTTCATGAGGTCGCCGCTTCCCATTCGGCAGAGCTGTTTGTGCTACTGGCGCTGGTGATCGTCTTGCTGACGGCCTGGCTCACCCACTTGCTGGGCCTCTCCCCTGCCCTCGGCGCCTTCCTGGCCGGCATGCTGCTGGGCGAAAGCCATTACCGCCATCAGATCGAAGCGGATATCCGGCCCTTTCGCGACATCCTGCTGGGGCTGTTTTTCGTCAGCATCGGCATGCTTATCGACCTGCAGTTGTTCGTCAGCCACAGCCTGTTGATCCTTGGCATGACCCTCGCGCTGATGCTGATCAAAGGGTGTGTGGTGGCTGCGTTGGTCAAGCTGCGTGGCAGCGACAGTGAAACCGCCTGGCGCAGCGGCCTGGCACTGGCCCAGGGCGGTGAGTTCTGTTTTGCGCTGATGGCGCAGATGCAGCAGAGCCGGTTGGTCCCCGATGAATTCAACGGTTTGCTGCTCGCCGCCACGTTCTGTTCGATGCTGTTGACCCCACTGCTGCTGCGCGCCGCGCCGGCGATTGCCCTGCGCCTGCACCGCAAGCCCAACCAACAGGTGCAATTGGAACAGATCACCGCCCTCAACGCCCAATTACAAGGGCATGCGGTCATCTGCGGCTATGGCCGGGTCGGGCAATCCATCGGGCGCTTTCTGCGCAATGAGCAACAGGCGTTTATCGCCCTCGATGACGACCCGGAACGGGTGCAGGAAGCCGCCACCGAAGACAGCAGCGTGCATTACGGCGACTGTCGTCGCGGTGCCCTACTCAGTGCGGTGGGCCTGGAACGGGCGCGCCTGGTGGTGATTGCCGTGGACAACAGTGATGTCGCCCTGGCGGTGCTCAAGGAAGCACGCCATATCAACCCCGACGTGCCAATCCTGGTGCGCACCCGCGATGACAGCCAGTGGGCTGAATTGAAAGCCGCGGGCGCCAGCGAAGTGGTGCCCGAGCTGCTGGAGTCGAGCCTGATGCTCGCCTCGCACGCCTTGATTCTGCTGGGCCTGCCGGACCAACAGGTGCAGGCGCGGGTCGATGAAGTACGGCATAACCGCTATCGCCTGCTGCACGGTTTTTACACACACCCGAACACCGACGAAGAGGCGCCGATCAGTCCTGACTGACCGCACCGATCTTGTGGATCGACAGGTCTGCGCCGTAATACTCCTCTTCCTGGCTCAGGCGCAGCCCGTGCACGCGCTTGATCACGCCGTACACCAGCAGGCCGCCGCCGAACGCCACGGCCACACCAAGCCCCGTGCCGATCAATTGGCTGATCAGGCTCACGCCGCCCAATCCACCCAGCGCCGTCTGGCCAAAAATGCCGCACGCAATCCCGCCCCATACCCCGCACAGGCCATGCAGTGGCCATACACCCAACACGTCGTCGATCTTCCAGCGATCCTGGGCGGCGATAAAGCACCACACAAACAGCCCGCCCGCGACCACACCGGTGACCAGCGCGCCCACCGGGTGCATCAGGTCGGAACCGGCGCAGATCGCCACCAGACCGGCCAACGGACCGTTGTGCAGGAAGCCGGGGTCATTGCGGCCGATCACCAGGGCGGCAACGGTGCCACCCACCATGGCCATCAGCGAGTTGACCGCCACCAGGCCGCTGACACCGTCGAGGGTTTGCGCGCTCATCACGTTAAAGCCGAACCAGCCGACGATCAAAATCCACGAGCCCAGGGCCAGGAACGGAATACTCGACGGCGCGAATGCGACCAGGCGCCCTTCGCGGTAGCGCCCATTGCGTGGGCCCAGCAGCAACACCGCCGCCAGCGCCAGCCAGCCGCCCATGGCATGCACCACCACGGAGCCGGCAAAATCATGGAAGCTGGCGCCGAACGTCTTGAGCAGCCAGGCCTGCAGGCCGAAATTGCCGTTCCACACCATGCCTTCGAAAAACGGATAGATAAACGCCACGATCAGCGCGGTGGCGCACAACTGCGGAGCGAACTTTGCACGCTCCGCAATACCGCCGGAGATGATCGCTGGGATCGCTGCTGCAAACGTCAGCAGGAAGAAGAACTTCACCAGGCCGTAACCATGATCGGCGCTGATCACGGCCGCCGGTTGCATGAAGCTCACACCATAGGAGATCCAATAGCCTATAAAGAAATAGGCCAGGGTGGAGATGGCGAAGTCGCTGAGGATCTTCGACAGGGCGTTGACCTGGTTTTTCTGGCGCACCGTCCCGACTTCCAGAAACGCGAAGCCGGCGTGCATGGCCAGGACCATGACCGCACCGATCAGGATAAACAGGGTATTGGAGCTGTGGACCAAGGTGTCCACCGCACTTTGCAAATTTTCCATGGAGGTTGGCAGGCCTGCGTTAAAGGCAAAAAGCACCAAAGCGGTTCAAGCCAGGGGTTGCGCGCACTAAATTGGCACCACCGGCACCGCCCCTCTTCAGAGGGCGTGAACCGCTTTAGCGCAGCGTTCAACACAACAGGCTGTTGCCGACAGGGTTTTTCCGCGAGTTTCAGTTATTTAGGGTAAGGTTTTTCGAGACTTGAGCCCCGACCGCCCGGATTCAGCGCAAGCCCAGGGGCGTGCGCACCAAGGCAAAGCAAAAGCTGTACCACACAATTGCACTGAACCTTCACCGATACCGGTGACTCGAAACCACACGTACAGATCAGCCAATCACGGAGATAACCATGGCCAGAAGAACTGCAAAGACTGCTCAAGAAATACTGATGGCGGATTTTCAAACCCTGGTGACTGACACCGAAAGGTTGCTGGACGACACCAAGGTGCTTGCGGGCGACCAGGCCGATGAGCTGCGTGCCAAGATTCATGACACGCTGTTGCAGGCCCGCGAAACCCTCAAGCAAACCGAAGACTCGCTGCGCGAACGCGGCCAGGCGGCAGTTACCGCGACCGAAGATTACGTGCAGGCCAACCCTTGGCAGTCGGTAGGCATTGCCGCCGGCGTGGGCTTTCTGATCGGCCTGCTGGCCACAAGGCGCTAATCATGTCTATCGGCGAAACTGGCTCGTCCACTGGTACTACCTCGAGGCGACTGGGCGCGGCCGTTCTTGGCTTGCTGCACAGCCACGTCGAACTGTTTGGCATCGAATTGCAGGAGCAGAAGGCCCGCACCGTCAGCCTGCTGCTGTTTGCCGGCCTGGCGCTGGTGTTTGCCCTGTTGTTGCTGGTGGGATTATCGACATTGGTGATGATCCTGGTGTGGGACACCGGCTACCGCTTGACCGGCATCATTTGCCTCTGTGTGTTCTATACCCTGGCCGCCGCCTTCTGCGGGGTGCGCTTGAAAGCGGCAGTGTTCGATGAGTCCACGCCGTTCCACGCCACCCTCGAAGAGCTGGCCAATGATCGGGAGCGCCTGTTGCCATGAGCTCGAATGAAATCCAGCAAACCTCCCGCCGGGAAATGCGCAAGGCATTGATCCGCCTGCGCATGGAGATGCACCGCCAGGAGATTCGCCACGAGTCCCAGCAATTGATGGTGCCGCTGAACAAGGTGCGCAACATGGGCCAAAGCTTTCAGGGCGGCCTGGGCATCAAGCACGCGCCCCTGTGGGGCGTGGCCGCTGTAACGCTGATCGGTTTCTTCACCGGTAAGGGCGCCAAGGGCGGCGGGATCAGCAGTGTGACGCGCCTGGTTCGGCTCGGTGCCGGATTAATCCCGCTGATCAAACTGGCCATGCAGGGCAATTCTCGCAAAGGTTGAGCCTGCTGGCTGCATTCTTGCTAACAGAATCGGCCCGGTCCTCGTTTTCGAGGGCCGGGCCTTTTTTCGCCACCTCTCTTAAGGAGGCCCCGTGATCGACGGGCAACCGCTCGCCTGTTTCCAGCCGTTTATCGACACCGCCACCGGTCGTATTGCTGGCGTCGAAGCCTTGGGCCGTCTACGCCAGGCTGACGGCTGCTTGCAGTCCGTGGGCCCATTGTTCGCCGACCCGCGCACCCCGGGCGCCACCTTGCGCCGTCTCGACCGGCAGATCCGCGACAATGCCTTGAGCCGCCTGCATGAAGCCCCCGAAGACTGGTTCCTCAGCCTGAATATCTCGCCGCGCTGGATCAACCAACTGCGCCCGGGCCAGGCGCTGCCAAGCCTCAAACAGATCCACGCCCATGGCGTCGATCCGCAGCGCATCGTGTTCGAGATCACCGAATTGGGCGGTGACATCCAGCGCCTGGCCGAGGTGGTGGCACGCTATCGCCAGGCCGGTGCACGCATCGCCATCGATGATTTCGGCGCCGGCTACTCACAGCTTGACCGGGTGTTGGCGTTGCAGCCGGATATTCTCAAGCTGGACATGCGCCTGTTCCAGGAAGCGGCACGGGGCGGACCGAGCAGTGAGGTGGTGCGGGCATTGGCGCAAATGGCGGAAAAAACCGGCTGCTGGATCATTGCCGAGGGCGTGGAAACCGAAGCGCAACTGAGCTTCGCCCTGGAATGCGGTTCGCGCTATGTGCAGGGCTATCTGTTTGCCCAGGCACAGTTGGACTGGTTCGCCACCGATGCATTCGTGCCGCGTTTTGACCAACTGCGCGCGGCGTATGTCCAGCAGAAGCTGGCCGAACGCGGACGCATCATGCTACTGCGCCAGCAATTGGCCGAACTGATGAAGATCCTGCAAACCTGGGCACAGGCTCAAGCCCCGCTGGATCACTTGCCCCAACTGCCGGCTTTCCCCTGGCTGCTGCGCTTTTACCAGTGCGACCGACATGGCACCCAGTTAACCCCCAACTTCGAATGGCGCCAGGACGCCTGGCAGGCCGACAGCCGCTACCTGGGCCACAACTGGTCCTGGCGGCCGTACTTCTATCACCTGCTGGCCGAAGGGTGGGAGGAGCGTCGTCTGACCTTATCTTCGACCTACCGTGACGCAACCACCAACCAGTACTGCCTCACCGCCGGACAATTCTTCGATAACGGTCAGCGCTTGCTGTTAATCGATATCGACGCGGCAGGCCTGTAGATTTTCGCTTGCCCCGTCAGGGCGGAACCGGGAAGCTGGGAGGGTCATTCACCGTACGGAGAGTACCCGCCTTGGATTGGCCCACCCTGCTTACCCGCGAACGCCTTGGAAAACCCCTGCACAGCCCGGAAGAACTCGGCCGCAGCCCGTTTCACAAAGACCATGACCGCATTATCTTCTCCGGCGCGTTTCGCCGCCTGGGCCGCAAGACCCAAGTGCACCCGGTGTCCAGCAACGACCATATCCATACACGCCTGACTCACTCCCTGGAAGTCAGCTGCGTAGGCCGCTCCCTCGGCATGCGCGTGGGCGAAACCCTGCGCAGCGCCCTGCCCGACTGGTGCGACCCGAGCGACCTGGGCATGGTGGTGCAATCGGCCTGCCTGGCCCATGACATCGGCAACCCACCGTTCGGGCATTCCGGCGAAGACGCCATCCGCCACTGGTTCCAGCAGGCAGCGGGGCGCGGCTGGCTGGACGACATGAGCTCCGCCGAGCGTAATGATTTCCTCAACTTCGAAGGCAATGCCCAAGGGTTCCGGGTACTGACCCAGCTGGAATACCACCAGTTCGACGGCGGCACGCGCCTGACCTACGCGACCTTGGGCACGTACCTCAAGTACCCCTGGACCGCGCGCCACGCCGACTCCCTGGGTTACAAGAAACATAAGTTCGGCTGCTACCAGAGCGAGTTGCCGATCCTCGAACAAATCGCCAGCAAGCTCGGCCTGCCGCAACTCGAGGAACAACGCTGGGCTCGCCACCCACTGGTCTATCTGATGGAGGCCGCGGACGACATCTGCTACGCCCTGATCGACCTGGAAGACGGCCTGGAAATGGACCTGCTGCAGTACGCCGAAGTCGAGTCACTGCTGCTCGACCTGGTGGGCGACGACCTGCCGCAGACTTACCGGCAACTGGGCTCCCAGGACTCACGCCGACGCAAGCTGGCAATCCTGCGCGGCAAGGCCATCGAGCACTTGACCAACGCAGCGGCGCGAGCCTTCGTCGAACAACAGGATGCCTTGCTTGCCGGCACCCTGCCCGGCGACCTGGTGGAACACATGCACGGCCCCGCCAAACGCTGCGTGCTGGACGCCAAGGACATGGCGCGCAAGAAGATCTTCCAGGACAAGCGCAAGACCTTGCACGAAATCGGCGCCTACACCACCCTGGAAATTCTGCTGAACGCCTTTTGCGGCGCGGCCCTGGAGCAGCACGGCGGGCGCACGCCGTCGTTCAAGAACCGGCGCATTCTCGACCTGCTGGGCAACAACGCGCCCGACCCTGCCTGGCCGTTGCACAAGTCGTTCCTGCGGATGATCGACTTTATCGCCGGCATGACCGACAGCTATGCCACCGAGATGGCACGGGAGATGACCGGGCGCTCCAGCCCCCAATAACCACACTGATCATGCCGCCTGTTCACTGAACAGAATCTGCCTACGATGGGAACAGAGCGGCCTGATCGAATTCGCACAAGCACCCGAAGAATAATCGCGCACGCTCCGGGCAGGTCTGGTGAACAGTTCCTACGTGCCCCCTATCGACGCTTGACTCACCGTGTGCCTTCTATGCCCAGTTACCCCCTTCGGATCCTGTTGGTGGAGGACCATCCCTTTCAACTGCTGGCCACCCAGTGCCTGCTGAGAAGCTTCGGCTTCGAGCACCTGGCCCCGGCCGAAAACGCCGAGCAGGCAATCCGCTTGATGACCGAGGCCGACGCGCCCTTCGACATCATCCTGTGTGACCAGTGCCTACCCGACCTGCCTGGGCTTGAATTGATTGAAATCGCCAGTCGCCAACGGTTTATCAAGGCCGCCATCTTGCTCAGCGGACTTCCCGAGGCAGAACTTTCAGCATTGCAAACCCAAGCCCTCAAACGTGGCCTGCCGTTGCTCGGTTATTTGCCAAAGCCGTTGAATAAAGATGAGCTTGCCCGTTTGACCCATACATTACTCACGTTATAAACGTAGGACTTTAAACAAATCGACCGTTCGGAAAATTCGCGCGCAACTACCGTAAAGTCCTTGTCATGACAGTTCAGCCCACGCCCCTGCGGAACGCTGCGCCCTCGCGTTGCAGCGCCTTAAGGATCGGTAGGCTTTTACCTTTTTTAATGTAGGAACTTTCCTATTTTATACCTGTTGCCACTCAAGTTCATGCTTACCCATCGGCTTCTGAGCTAATGTGCCCGCTTTATTTGTACTTGCATGGAATATGATCATGAACACAGTTTTTATTATTGACGACCATCCCGTTATAAGACTTGCCATACGAATGTTGTTGGAGCACGAAGAGAACTTCAAAGTAGTCGGCGAAACCGATAACGGATGCGACGCCATACAAATGGTCCGCGAATGCATGCCGGACCTGATCATCCTGGACATCAGCATTCCAAAACTCGACGGCCTGGAAGTGCTGTGCCGATTCAACGCCATGAACGCCTCGATGAAAACCCTGGTTCTGACGGCTCAATCCCCCACCCTGTTCGCCACGCGTTGCATGCGTTCGGGGGCCGATGGCTACGTGTGCAAGGAAGGCGACCTGAGCGAGCTGATGAGCGCCATCCGCGCCGTACTGTCCGGTTACAACTACTTCCCCAGCCAGGCCTTGACCCCCGGCGATGAGAGCGGCAAGGAACTTGAACTGTTCAAGGCCGTTAACGATCGTGAGTTGATGGTATTGCAACTTTTTGCACAAGGCCGCACCAACAAGGAAATCGCCAAAGGTATGTTCCTGAGTAACAAAACAGTAAGTACATATAAAAAGAGGCTGATGCAAAAACTTCAAGCCAAATCCTTGGTAGAACTTATCGAGATGGCAAAACGAAACGCGCTAGTGTGAGAAAGCGGATGCCCAGGCGTATAAAGGACTATTTGATTATATTGAGTGCCGGTTTGTGCTTCAGCACCGCTGTGCCTGCAACCCCACCAGCGAGCCCGGAGCATTTCAACCTATTGAGTCGCGCGAGCTCCGTACAGTTGGAACCCCACCTGAACAAGGCCCAGCGCCAATGGCTCCAGAACAAACGTGAACTGGTACTGGGCGCGGCGTTTCCTGACTACCCGCCTTTTGACCTCACCTCCAGCGGGCGTGACTATGAAGGACTCACCGCCGACTATGCCGGCCTGCTGGCAATGGCGCTGGCCGTGCCGGTAAAGGTGTTGCGCTACCCCTCCCGAGAGGCCGCCATTCGAGCCCTCGAAGCGGGGGATATCGATTTACTGGGCTCATCCAACAGCTTTGAAGCGGCAAACCCCAAGCTGACCCTGTCGGCGCCGTATGCCGTGGACCGGCCGGTCCTGGTGACCCGCGAAGGCGAAACCCGCAGCCTGAGTGATGGGCTGGCCGGCATGCGCCTGGCACTGGTCTATCACTACCTGCCGCTGCACGAGGTGGAAAAGCTGTACCCCAAGGCAATCATCCGTGCCTACCCTTCTTATCAAAACGCCTTGAATGCAGTGGCTTTCGACCAGGCAGACGTATTTCTCGGCGATACCATTTCCACCCACTACATGATCAACAAGGGCTACCTGAAGAATATTCGCATGGCGAACTTCGGCAAACATGAAGCCTATGGATTCAGCTTTGCAATGCCCGAGGAACAGCAAACGCTGTTGAGCATTGTCGACGCCGTACTGAGGGCCGTACCCACCTCCGAACGGGAAACGATCGCCAAGCGCTGGAGTGCCGGCAGCGACATCCTGTTGACCGACCAAAAGCTGCAACTGACCTTTCGCGAAGAACGTTGGCTGAGAGAAAACCCGGTAGTCAAAGTGATCGTGAACCCCACCTTTGCGCCGCTGACATTCTTCGACACCGATGGCAATTTTCGCGGCGTTACTGCCGACTTGCTGGAACTGATTCGCCTGCGCACCGGGCTGCGCTTCGAGATCCAGCGCGGGCGCGATGTGAACACGATGATCGAGCATGTAGAAACCGGCAAGGCGGACATCATCGGAGCCATCATCCCAAGCGTCGAGCGAGAAGCCCAACTGAACTTCAGTCGTCCGTACCTGGAAAACTCCTACGTGATGCTGACGCGCAAGGACGGCCAGGCACCCACAGGCCTGGAGGAAATGGAGGGCAAGCGCCTGGCGGTCACACAAGGCAGTCCGCTGAAAAAATTCCTGCGTGAGCACTTCCCAAAGATCCAGCTGGTAGAAACCGGCGATACGTTCAAGTCAGCCGAACTGCTGGTACAAGGCAATGTAGAAGGCGCGGTGAATACCCTGGTGGTCGCCAATTACTTCCTGTCCTCGCAGATGCTCCAGGACAAGCTTCAAATCAGCTTCAGCATCGGCACGATGCCGGCCACCTTCGGGCTGGCGACATCACGCAGCGCCACCGAACTCAGCTCGATTCTCGACAAGGCTTTGCTCAGCATCGCGCCGGATGAACTGGGAGTGATCAACAGTCGTTGGCGCGGCTATACCGCCGACTCAGACAGCTACTGGCGTGACTATCACCAACTGATTGCGCGCATCGTCATCGGGACCGGGCTGCTGCTACTGGTTTCCCTGAGCTGGAATGCGTACATGCGCCGCCAGATCAAGCACCGAAAAATGGCCGAGCGCGCCCTCAATGACCAGTTCGAGTTCATGCGCGCCCTGGTCAATGAAACCCCGCACCCGATCTACGTACGTGATAACAAGGGGCTGCTGCAGACCTGCAACGATAGTTACTTGCAGACGTTCGACGTCAAGCGCGAAGACGTGATAGGTAAAAGCGCGGTCCAGATCAGCACAGCCCTTGCAGTAGAGGCGGCGCAGTACCATGCCGACTATCAGCGCGTGGTGGCCGAAGGCAACCCGCTGATCCTGGACCGCACCCTGCATATCCGCGGAAAAAAACTGACGATCTACCACTGGATCCTGCCGTACCGCGACTCCGTCGGCGAAGTTCAGGGCATCATCGGTGGCTGGATCGACATCAGTGAGAGACGCCAGCTGTTCGACGAACTTCGCACCGCCAAGGAGCGAGCCGACGAAGCCAATCGGGCCAAGAGCACGTTCCTCGCCACCATGAGCCACGAAATCCGCACGCCGATGAACGCGGTGATCGGCATGCTGGAGCTGACACTCAAGCGAGCGGACCAGGGCCACCTCGACCGCCCGGCCATCGAAGTCGCCTACAACTCGGCCAAGGATCTGCTGGAGCTGATCGGCGACATCCTGGACATTGCGCGCATTGAATCCGGTCGCCTCAGCCTGGCACCGGAACGGGTCAACCTGAGGGAGGTAATCGAGTCGGTGGTGCGTGTCTTCGACGGTCTGGCCCGCCAGAAGACCCTTAGCCTGTTGCTGGAGTTCACGCCTGATCTTGAACACACCGAAGTCCTGATCGACCCGCTGCGTTTCAAGCAGGTGCTGTCCAACCTGATCAGCAATGCCATCAAATTCACCGAACGTGGCCAGGTAAAAATCAAGGTGGAAGTATCAGCCACTGAACTGGCGCAACAGGTCGAGATGAAACTGGTGGTGGAGGACACCGGTATCGGTATCAGCCGGGACGACCAGATGCGCCTGTTCGAACCCTTTGCGCAGGCGGACAACTCAGGCCAGTTGGCCAGGAGCGGTGCGGGCCTTGGGCTGGTGATCTGTCGCAGCCTGTGCGCGATGATGGGCGGGCAACTGAGCCTGAGCAGCGTGCCCATGGTAGGCACCCAAGTGCACGTGAGCCTGAAGATGAATCGCCTGCCGGCGCTGCAGATGGTAGACGAACTCAAGCCCGCCGCAACCACGAACGTGCCTGTGCTGAATGTGCTGGTGGTGGACGATCATCCGGCGAATCGCCTGTTGATGTGCCAGCAGCTCGGCTACCTGGGCCATCAGTACACCGCCGCCCAGAACGGCGCCGCCGGCTTCCAGGCCTGGCGTCAGGAGCACTTCGACCTGGTGATCGCCGATTGCAACATGCCGATCATGAATGGCTACGAGTTGAGCCGCTCGATCCGCGAATACGAGCAGCGCGAACAACTGACGCCTTGCGTGGTACTGGGTTTTACTGCCAATGCCCAGCCCGAAGAGAAACAACGCTGCGCACAGGCGGGCATGAATGACTGCCTGTTCAAACCCATCAACCTTACGGCGCTGGAGCGGCAACTGGCAAAGATCAGTCCTCAACCCACCGGTCTGATCCTGGACATCGGCAACTTCGACGCCCTTACCGGTGGCGACCCGCGCATGAGCCGCCTATTACTGGAAGAATTACTGAACAGCAGTCGCCAGGATCGCCAGGAGTTGGTCGCACTGATGGCTGCACAGGCCTGCGCCGAGGGCATCATCGAGCAGGCTCACAAGATCAAGGGCGCTGCGCGCATCGTTCAAGCCTGTGCGCTGGCCTCGCAGTGCGAAGCCCTCGAACAGGCGTGTGCGCGGGGCGATGAGCCGCCCCTGATCGAAGCGGGTATAAAGTCCCTGGAGAAGCTGATGCTGGAGCTGGAGAGAATGCTCCAAGTGCGGCTTAACGAGTTGGATAGCCAATAAGGGGCGGGCCGCGCCCCCTATTTGATCAGCAGTCGGTCAAGCGCAGGAAAATCGCCGCCAGTTGTTCGATACCCGCCTGATCCTGCGGGGTAAAGCGGGCCAACGACGGGCTATCGAGGTCAAGGACACCAATCAATTTGCCGTCCTTGACCAGTGGCACCACCAGTTCGCTGTTGGACGCGCTGTCACAGGCGATATGCCCGGGAAACGCGTGTACATCTTCTACCCGCTGGGTTTGCCGCGAGGCCGCGGCCGCCCCGCACACCCCACGGCCAAACGGAATACGCACACAGGCAATCTGCCCCTGGAACGGGCCAAGCACCAGCTCTTCATTGCGGTTGAGGTAAAAGCCGGCCCAGTTCAGGTCATCCAACTGGCTGAACAGGAAAGCCGAAAACTGCGCACTGTTGGCGATGAAGTCGCGCTCATCGGCCAGCAGCGACTCCAACTGGGCACACAGCATGGCATAGCCGTCGAGGCCAGTGCCGGCTTGTCGTAAATCGATCATGGTTGACGCTCCAGCAATTTGAGGCCCACCCAGTAACGGGCGAATTGATACGCGCAACGACCGTTGCGGTTGCCACGCCCGGTGGCCCAGCGCACGGCGAGAATGTCGAGGGCCTCATCGCGCTGCCACTGCAAACCCGCCTTGTTCGCCAGTTCACCGATCCAGTGCTCGACCACATCGAGGAAATGTTCCTGAGTGAACGGGTAGAACGACAGCCACAAGCCAAAGCGGTCGGACAAGGCAATCTTGTCTTCCACCGCCTCGCTTGGGTGCAGTTCACCGTCCACACGCTTCCAGTTATCGTTGTCGCTCTGGTTTTCCGGCACCAGATGGCGGCGGTTGGACGTGGCATACAGCAGCACGTTTTCGGGGGCCTGTTCCAGGGAGCCATCGAGCACGCTCTTGAGCACGCGGTAGTCACCTTCGCCAGCTTCGAACGACAGGTCGTCGCAGAACAGGATGAAACGTTGCGGTAACTTGAGCAGTTGCTCAACCACACGCGGCAAATCGGCCAAGTGGTCACGCTCGATTTCGATCAGGCGCAAACCGGCCTTGGCATGTTGCGCGAGCAAAGCGCGCACCATGGACGATTTACCGGTGCCCCGCGACCCCCACAGCAACGCATGGTTGGCAGGCAGGCCATCAAGAAACTGTTGGGTGTTGCGCGCCAGTGTTTCACGTTGCTTGTCCACGCCAATCAGATCGGACAGGCGCATGTCCAGGCTCACGTCCAGCGGCAACAGGAAGCCACTACGGCCCTCGCGCTGCCAACGGGCGGCCAGGCACTGGTCCCAGTCGATGGCTTGGCGTGGCGCGGGCAACAGGGGTTCCAGGCGAGCGAGTACTGCATCGGCTCGCTCTAGAAAGGCACTCAATCGAGAATCCACAATTATTCCTCTGGCAAGTTCTTGCAAAAGATGGCGTATTGGCAACCCTGCGACAGACCGCTTGGGGCTGCGTAAAAAACGATTCATGCCGGGCAAGCCTGAGCTTGTGGATGTTCAGCTATGCTTGCCGGGCGAAGGGAAACGTGAAGTGGTTCAACACTCAATGGATATCAAGTTCGCCCACCGCTTGTCTTATAAACAAGCCCGATTGACTGTGCTGGTCGGTTTCGTCTTGGGAACCTTGCTCAGCCTGATCCAAATCGGCATTGATTATGCCAGCGAAGACGCCTCCATCAACCGCGAAATACGTTCGCTGATCGAAATCAGCCATAATCCTACGTCACGTATCGCCTACAACATCGATGCCGAACTGGCCCAGGAACTGACGCTGGGCCTGCTCCATTCCCCCGCCATCATTCGCGCGCAGTTGATCGACAACAACGGCGTGGTGCTGGCCGATGTCGACCGACCACGCCAGGAAAGCACCTACCGGCCCATCAGTGACTTCATGTTTGGCGCCAACCGCCAGTTCGAAGACCAGTTGTTCCTGAGTCACATGCCCAACGAGTCACTTGGCGTACTGCGCCTGGATGTCGACACCTACGCCTTTGGTAGCCGGTTCCTACGCCGCGCCGAGATCACCCTGCTCAACGGGTTCACACGCAGCCTGCTGCTGAGCGGGATTTTGCTGGGCCTGTTCTACATGATGCTGACCCAGCCGCTGGTGCGCATTATTCGTGAGCTGAGCACACGCAAGCAGGCGCGCCTGGACTGCCCGCCAGGGCATGAGCACGACGAAATCGGTGTGCTGGTGAACGTCGCCAACCAGCAATTCGAAAACATGGAAACCGAAATCCAACAGCGCCGCCACGCCGAAGACCGGCTGACTGAATACCTGGGGCAACTGGAAGACATCGTTTCCGCGCGCACCCTTGAACTCAAGGCCAGCAACCAGCGACTGACCCAGTCCAACGATGAGCTGGAAGCGGCGAAGATGAATGCATTGGGCATGGCCCAGGCCCGGGCGGCCTTCCTGGCGAACATGAGTCACGAAATCCGCACCCCGCTCAACGGCCTGCTGGGCATGATCGCACTGTCGCTGGACAGTCCGTTGAACGCCGAGCAGCGCCAGCAACTGTCTATCGCCCATGACTCCGGCAAAGTGCTGGTGGAGTTACTCAACGATATTCTCGACCTGTCCAAGTTCGACGCTGGCCAGTTGGAGCTGGAACGCATCCCGTTCGACCTGGGGGCGCTGGTGGAAGACACCGCCAACCTGTTGTCGCAGAACGCCGCCCCGAGCGTGGAACTGAGTTGCCTGATCGACCCGCAGTTCCCGGCCCAGGTGCTGGGTGATCCGACCCGTGTGCGGCAGATTGTCAGCAACTTACTCTCCAACGCCTTGAAGTTCACACGCTTTGGTCGGGTTGATGTGCGCCTGCGCACTCACGACGGCGGGGTGCGCATTGAAGTCTGCGATACCGGCATCGGCATTGCGCAGGAAGCGCAGGTGAAAATTTTCCAACCGTTCACCCAGGCCGGTGCCGGTATCACTCGCCAGTTTGGCGGGACAGGCCTGGGCCTGGCGCTGACGCACAACCTGTGCGAAGCGATGAAGGGACGTTTGAGTATCAGCTCGGAAGTGGGCTTTGGCAGCCAGTTCTGCGCAGACCTGCCACTGCCTGCCCATTTGCCCGCCGTACAGCCACCGCCGCTCAAAGGTGAGGTTATCGCCATCACCAACGCCGGCAGCGGCCTGACAGAGTTGCTCACAACCCTGCTGCCCAGTTGGGGACTGGCCCCCCGTTGTTTCACCATGGAAGACGACTTGAGCGGGCAAACGCCTGACTTGCTGATTACCGACTGCCCGGAATGCCTGTTCCGCATACGACCGGGCATTACCGCGCCCATCCTGCTGGTGACCGCCTACGGCAATTTCATGCCCAGCGAAGAAGTCGCGGCGCTGGTGCCGCTGCACCAACAAGCGCGCCCCTTGAGCCGTAACGCGCTGTACCAGATCCTGCAACGCAACTTACGCACCGACGCGCACCTGGTGCTTGACCCCGTCCAACTGGATGCCGCGCCGCTCGCACATCGGGCGCGCATCCTGCTGGTGGAGGACAACCCGGTCAACCAACTGGTAGCCAAGGGTATGCTCAGCAAGCTGGGCTGCGAAGTGATCGTGGCCGCCCATGGTGGCGAAGCACTCACGTTTCTTGAAGAGCAGCGCTTCGATATGGTGCTGATGGACTGCAACATGCCGGTGATGGACGGCTATGAGGCCAGCCGGCAGATTCGTCGCAGCGGGCGCTGGCCGGACCTGCCGATTGTCGCGTTGACCGCCAACGCCCTGTCCGAAGAACGCGAGCGCTGCCGTGCGGCGGGCATGAATGACTATCTGGCCAAACCGTTCCGCCGTGAAGAACTCAACGCGCTGCTGGACTTGTGGGTGCCGGGGACGACAAGTCTTTAAGCTGCGCAAGCAACTGGTCGAGGCCATCGCGCAAGGCATCGGCCTGATTCAGGTCGATGCCGCGATCACACAACAAGCGGGTCTTCAGGCTATGGGCCTGGTCCCGCAGTTGCAAACCGGCCTCGCTCAGGCTCAAGTGCACTTCCCGCTCATCCCTGGCACTGCGCCGGCGCGTCACTAACTCAAGCTGCTCAAGACGCTTGAGCAGCGGCGTCAGCGTGCCCGAGTCGAGCATCAGGCGTTGACCCAGGGCCTTGACCGTCGGCTGCAGCGCAGGCGTGGCGTGCCACTCCCACAACACCAGCATCACCACATATTGCGGGTAGGTCAGCCCCAACTGGTCGAGCATCGGCTTATAGGCACGGGTGACAGCGCGTGACGCAGCGTAGAGTTTGAAACACAGCTGGTTGTCCAGGGCCAGGGACACGGTGGGCAGGTCGGTCATTTGAGCAAGGCTTCGATCTCTTGGGTCAAGTCCTGCGGCTTGGTGGTAGGACCGAAGCGCTTAACCACCTGGCCGTCGCGGCCGATGAGGAACTTGGTGAAATTCCACTTGATGCCCTTGGACCCCAGCAGGCCCGGCGCCTGTTTTTTCAGTTGCACAAACAGTGGATGGGCATCGCTGCCATTGACGTCGATCTTCTTGAACAACGGGAAGCTGACTCCGAAATTCAGCTCGCAGAATTCGGAAATCGCACCTTCGTCGCCGGGCTCCTGCTTGCCGAACTGGTTGCAAGGAAAGCCCAGCACCACCAGGCCCTGGTCCTTGTACTGCTGCCAGAGTTGCTCCAGGCCCTTGTACTGCGGGGTGAAGCCGCATTTGCTGGCGGTGTTGACCACCAGGACAGCCTTGCCGGCGAAATCGGCCAAGGTCTTTTGCTCCCCCTTGATGGTGGTGCACGGGATGCTCAGCAGGTTGTTGCTCATGGCAGTGCCTCGATTAAAGGGGAAGAAGGTGAAACATAGTAGGCAATTCAATTGTGTGCAATTTAATTGACCGGACTGATGGCATCCCATCAACACTTTGTAGGAGCGAGCTTGCTCGCGAAAAACTCAAGGACACCGCGCTGAACCAGAATGGCCGCGTAATCGTTGACGACTTTCGCGAGCGCTCCTACAGAGTCCCGACGCCCTTCAAGTTAACGAGGAACAAGGTCCAGGCACACCGAGTTGATGCAATAACGCAGCCCCGTCGGCGGCGGACCGTCCGGGAACACATGCCCAAGGTGCGCATCGCATTTGGCGCAGGTGACTTCGGTGCGGATCATGCCGTGGCTGACGTCACGGATCTCGATCATTGCGCTGTCGGCGATCGGCGCGTAGAAACTCGGCCAGCCGCAGCCGGAATCAAACTTGGTGGTCGAATCGAACAGCGGCTCATTGCAGCAGATGCAGTGATACACGCCGTCGGTCTTGGTCCCATTGTACTTACCGCTGAAAGGACGCTCGGTGCCCTTGAGGCGGCACACGTTGTACTGCTCTGGATCGAGCATTGCCTCCCATTCTTCAACGGTTTTCTGCAACTTTTCCATCGGTACACCTCGGCAACTGAAAAAGCCTGATCTGTATCTTTTCCATGGATCAGGCGGCACGTATGATTGCGCCTCTTCAAAACGCCAGTCTGGCACCCGCGCTACCGGCATTCAAACGTATTTATGGGTGCGGGCCTTGCAGCATTCACAGTACGGTAGTGCCCATACCGTCTGGATCGTTCATTTTCAGGATCACATCGCCATGCAGGTCAGCAAATCGAACAAGCTCGCCAACGTCTGCTACGACATTCGCGGCCCAGTGCTCAAGCACGCCAAGCGCCTGGAAGAGGAAGGCCATCGCATCCTCAAGCTGAACATTGGCAACCCGGCGCCCTTTGGTTTCGAAGCGCCGGATGAAATCCTCCAGGATGTGATCCGCAACCTGCCAACGGCCCAGGGCTACAGCGACTCCAAAGGCCTGTTCAGCGCGCGCAAGGCCGTGATGCAGTACTACCAGCAGAAGCAGGTCGAAGGTGTCGGCATCGAAGACATCTACCTGGGTAATGGCGTGTCCGAGCTGATCGTGATGTCCATGCAGGCCCTGCTCAACAACGGCGACGAAGTGCTGGTGCCGGCACCGGACTACCCGCTGTGGACCGCTGCCGTGACCCTGGCCGGCGGCCACCCGGTGCACTACCTGTGCGACGAGGGCGCCGACTGGTTCCCGGACCTGGCCGACATCAAGGCCAAGATCACGCCGAACACCAAGGCCCTGGTAATCATCAACCCGAACAACCCCACCGGCGCCGTGTATTCCAAGGAAGTGCTGCTGGGCATGCTCGAGTTGGCACGCCAGCACAACCTGGTGGTGTTCTCCGACGAGATCTACGACAAGATCCTCTACGACGATGCGGTGCATATCTGCACCGGTTCCCTGGCGCCGGACCTGCTGTGCCTGACCTTCAACGGCCTGTCCAAGTCCTACCGCGTGGCGGGTTTCCGCTCAGGCTGGATCGCGATTTCCGGACCCAAGCACAACGCCCAGAGCTACATCGAAGGTATCGACATGCTGGCCAACATGCGCCTGTGCGCCAACGTGCCGAGCCAGCACGCCATCCAGACCGCCCTGGGTGGCTACCAGAGCATCAATGACCTGATCCTGCCCCAGGGCCGCCTGCTGGAGCAGCGCAACCGTACCTGGGAACTGCTCAATGCGATCCCGGGCGTGAGCTGCGTGAAGCCCATGGGCGCGTTGTACGCCTTCCCAAGGATCGACCCGAAAGTCTGCCCGATCCTCAACGACGAGAAGTTCGTGCTCGACCTGCTGCTGTCGGAAAAGCTGCTGGTGGTCCAGGGCACGGCGTTCAACTGGCCGTGGCCGGATCACTTCCGTGTGGTGACCCTGCCGCGCGTGGATGACCTGGACATGGCCATTGGCCGTATCGGCAACTTCCTCAAGTCCTATCGCCAGTAACCGGCATGGCGCTGTACGACCCACATTCGGTCGTACAGCGATTATCTGGCAACACTTCTCTGGCTATCCACTTTCCCCGCACTGCACTTGCGTCTCTACATCCACAAGCCCCTGTAGTTACGGGGCCGCAAGGCAAAAAGTGGCTTTTCACGGATGGCATTCGTCATCGGAAAATCCCTTCAAGGCTCTACATTCAGGCTGTAGGACACAGTTTGAAATAGTCGCTCGGTTGAATCACCCCAAGCCGCACCTTATATACCCCGCAGTACGCGACATATTAAGCATGAGGAGAACTCTACAACCATGATGCGCATCCTGCTGTTCTTGGCCACCAACCTGGCGGTCGTGCTGATTGCCAGCATCACCCTGAGCCTTTTCGGCTTCAACGGGTTCATGGCGGCCAACGGGGTTGATCTGAACCTCAATCAGCTGCTGATTTTCTGTGCGGTCTTTGGTTTCGCCGGTTCGCTGTTCTCGCTGTTCATCTCCAAGTGGATGGCGAAGATGAGCACCAGCACCCAGATCATCACTCAACCACGCACTCGCCATGAACAATGGCTGATGCAAACCGTGGAGCAGTTGTCTCAAGAAGCAGGTATTAAAATGCCCGAAGTCGGGATTTTCCCTGCTTACGAGGCCAATGCCTTTGCGACGGGCTGGAACAAGAACGACGCCCTCGTGGCGGTCAGCCAAGGGCTGCTCGAGCGCTTTTCACCCGATGAAGTGAAGGCGGTACTCGCACACGAGATTGGCCACGTAGCCAACGGCGACATGATTACCCTGGCGCTGGTGCAAGGCGTGGTTAACACCTTCGTGATGTTCTTTGCGCGGATCATCGGCAACTTTGTCGACAAGGTGATCTTCAAGAACGAAGGCGGCCGCGGTATCGCCTACTTCGTAGCGACCATCTTTGCCGAAGTGGTACTGGGCTTCCTGGCCAGCGCGATTGTGATGTGGTTCTCGCGCAAACGAGAGTTCCGCGCAGACGAAGCCGGCGCACGCCTGGCTGGCACCAGCGCAATGATCAGCGCGCTGCAGCGCTTGCGCTCCGAACAGGGCCTGCCGGTGCATATGCCCGACAGCTTGACCGCTTTTGGCATCAACGGTGGCGTCAAGCAGGGCTTGGCTCGCATGTTCATGAGCCACCCACCGCTGGAAGAGCGTATCGACGCGCTGCGTCGTCGGGGCTGATACCCGGGAATGCAAAAAGGGGCGATTGGATCGCCCCTTTTTTTGTGCACGGTTTTTACACCTTGGTGAGCCGATAGGCGCACTCTTCCAGGCGCGTGACACCGTCCTGCACGAACTTCCAACTCTCCCCCAGAATATCCTGGGCCTCGAGCACCTCCAGGCCCCACTGGAAACCCAGTAGCACCTTTACCTCATCATCCGTCACCGCAAAGGGTGGGCCGGCTTTTTGCGTCTGGTCGTAGTCCAGGGTGATCAGCAGCCCCTGGCAGCCTGGCCGCAACAGGCTATTCAACTGCTCGGCGTACTGCGCGCGCATCAGCGGCGGCAAGGCGATCAGTGCGGCACGGTCGTAAAGCGCAGTGCAATCAGCCAGTACCCCAGCGTCCAAGGCAAAGAAATCGCCGCACCATACTTCGATCAAATCAGCCTGGTACACCTTGAACACGCCGTGCCGAGTGATTCGCGGCGTCAGATTCTGCTCGCTGAAAAAAGCTTCAACCGCCTGCTCCGACAGTTCAACGCCGAGTACGCGATAGCCGTTACTGGCCAGCCACATCAGGTCCAGGCTTTTGCCACACAGCGGCACCAGCACCTTGGCGCCCTGGGCAAGTGTCAGCGAAGGCCAATACCGCAGCAGGTAAGGATTGACCTCGGGCAAGTGAAAACCGATCTGATTGCGCGCCCAGCGTTCCTGCCAAAATTTGGGCTCCATGGAATCACCTCCGAAAATTCGATCAAAAAGCGCTAAAACTTATATTAGATTTAGATCAATGATCTGATTGAAGATGGGCCCATGTTAAACCTCAGGACCTTCCTTATGTTGCCCAGCCTGTTTATCTCCCACGGATCGCCCATGCTTGCCCTGCAACCCGGCGCCAGCGGCCCCGCCCTGCAACGCCTGGCCGCTGAACTGCCACGGCCGAAGGCAATTGTGGTGGTGTCGGCGCACTGGGAAAGCCAGGAACTGCTGGTCAGCGGCAGCGCTGCGCCCGAAACCTGGCACGACTTCGGCGGCTTCCCCCGCGAGCTGTTCGCCGTGCAGTACCCGGCGCCGGGCGACCCGCAATTGGCCAACGAAATCGTCGAGCTGCTTCATGCAGACGGTTTGAATGCGCGAATCGATGAGCTCCGCCCTTTTGACCATGGCACCTGGGTGCCGCTCTCGCTGATGTACCCGGCAGCGGACATTCCAGTGGTGCAAGTCTCATTGCCCAGTCACATGGGCCCTGCCCTGCAAACCCGCGTCGGGCATGCCCTCGCCAGCTTGCGCGAACAGGACGTACTGTTGATCGGCTCCGGCAGCATCACCCATAACCTGGGCGAGCTGAACTGGCAGGCCGGACCCGAGAGTATCGAACCCTGGGCACGCGACTTCCGCGACTGGATGGTGGACACACTCGCCGCCAACGACGAGGCAGCCTTGCATGATTACCGTCGCCAGGCGCCCCACGCCGTGCGTAGCCATCCCAGCGATGAACATTTGTTACCGCTGTACTTTGCGCGCGGCGCCGGGGGTGCCTTCAGCGTGGCGCATCAAGGGTTCACCATGGGCGCGCTGGGCATGGACATCTACCGTTTCGGTTAACACCGGACAAAAAAATCCCCGAACCAGTCGGGGATTTTTTATGTGCGATCAATCAGCCCAAGGGCGGATCAATCTTCGCGGTAGCGACGCAGCTTCAATTGCTTGCCGGCAACGCGGGTGTCTTTCAGCTTGGTCAGCAGTTTTTCCAGACCGTCTTCCGGCAGCTCCACCAGGGAGAAGCTGTCACGGACCTGGATGCGACCGATGGCTTCACGTGCCAGGCCACCCTCGTTGAGGATAGCGCCCAGCAGGTTCTTGGCAGCGATACCATCACGCGCGCCCAGCGCGGTACGGCAACGAGCACGGCCTTCAGCCAATGGAACCGGAGCGCGACGCTCACGATCACCACGGTCCGGACGGTCGCCGGTACGCTCTGGACGATCACCGCGTGGCACGTTGTTCGGCACCAGAGGGCGCTCTTTCTCGATGGCTGCCAGGGTCAGGGCCTGACCGTTGGTAGCCTTGCGCAGCAGGGCTGCAGCCAGGGCACGTGGGGTGCAACCGATATCGGCGGTCAGGCGGTCCAGCAGGTCGCCGTGGGTCGATTCAGCGTCAGCTACCAGCGGCGACAGGCTGTTAGTCAGTTTCTTGATGCGGGCATCGAGAACGGCCTGGGCATCCGGCAGGCGGACTTCAGCCACTTTCTGACCGGTTACACGCTCGATCACTTGCAGCATGCGGCGCTCACGTGGAGTCACCAGCAGCAGTGCACGACCTTCGCGACCGGCACGGCCGGTACGGCCGATACGGTGAACGTAGGACTCTGGATCGTAAGGCATGTCAACGTTAAACACGTGGGTGATACGCGGAACGTCGAGACCACGAGCCGCTACGTCGGTCGCTACAACGATGTCCAGACGGCCATCCTTGAGGGAGTCGATCACGCGCTCACGTTGGTTCTGGGCGATGTCACCGTTCAGCGCAGCAGCTTTGTAGCCTTTGGCTTCCAGGGCACTGGCCAGGTCCAGGGTCGCTTGCTTGGTACGCACGAACATGATCAGGGCGTCGAAGTCTTCGACTTCCAGCAGGCTCAATACAGCCGAGGTCTTCTGGTCAGCGTGAACCAACAGGTGAGCCTGTTCGATCGCGGTAACGGTCTGAGTCTTGGTCTGGATCTTCACGTGTTGCGGATCGCGCAGGTGGCGTTCGGCAATGGCACGGATCGACTGTGGCAGGGTAGCCGAGAACAGGACGGTCTGACGGGTTGGAGGCAGTGCCTTGAAGATGACTTCCAGGTCATCCATGAAGCCCAGCTTCAACATTTCGTCAGCTTCGTCCAGAACCAGGTGGTTCACGGTCGACAGGACTTTCTCGTCGCGACGCAGGTGGTCGCACAGGCGGCCTGGGGTGGCAACAACGATCTGAGCGCCATTACGGATGGCTTTCAGTTGCGGGCCCATCGGCGCGCCGCCGTAAACGGCAACAACGGTAACGCCTGGCATTTGCTTGGCGTAGGTTTCGAAAGCGGTTGCTACTTGCAGCGCCAACTCACGCGTTGGCGCCAGGATCAGGGCTTGCGGTTCGCGCTTGGCAGGATCGATGCAGTGCAGGATAGGCAGGGCGAACGCGGCGGTTTTACCGGTACCGGTTTGCGCCTGGCCAATCATGTCCTGGCCGGCCATGATGATCGGGATCGATTGCTGCTGAATCGCCGAAGGTTCTTCGTAGCCGGTCGCGATGACGGCAGCGAGAATGTTCGGGTTAAGATTAAAAGCGGCGAAGCCGCCGGTTTCCTGGGTCATGGGTCTGCCTCTAAGTGCATCCGCAAAGACCCATGCTCCAAAGCTGCGCATGCCGTGTTGAGACTCAAGAGTCGCCCTGGCTGCTTTGTCGGCGGGGATTTGCGAAAACGAATGAATGAAAAAGATTCGTCAAGGGAGAGTCCGCTGTGCGGACGTGCAGCCGAAGCTGACTTCGGGGAATTGCGCTACCTAAACGCGGCCCGGTTAAAGGCCGGCGCGCACTATACCGGAAATACCTGAAAAAGGGAGCTTTTTTTATCGCCAGGCGCCGATAAACCGCGCTGCATCACAGTCTTTGCAGATAAGCGCGCCAGGGTCTATTTTTCAAAGGCCCGGCCCTGTTGGTCATCACGCTTAAACGGTTCACCCAGCATCGAGACCCTTTGGTCTGAAACCCTTCATTGCGCCCGAGGGAACACCCGATGAATCAAGCCAACCGCAGCCGCGTCAGCCGTGAACTCCAGGGCCATGTCCTGCTGTTGGGCCTGGATCGGGTCGCCAAGCGCAACGCCTTTGACCTGGATTTGCTCAATGAACTGAGCCTGGCTTATGGCGAATTTGATCGAAATGACGAAGCACGGGTGGCCGTAGTATTTGCCCACGGCGACCACTTCACCGCTGGCCTGGACCTGGCCAATGTCAGTGGCGTGATGGCGGGAGGCTGGCAACCCCCACTGGGAGGTTGCGATCCGTGGGGCGTTTTCGCAGGCCCCAGGGTCAGTAAACCGGTGATCGTCGCGGCCCAGGGCTACTGCCTGACCATCGGTATCGAGTTGATGCTCGCTGCGGATATTAATGTGTGCGCGAGCAATACCCGCTTTGCGCAGATGGAAGTACAACGTGGGATTTTTCCGTTTGGGGGTGCGACATTGCGTTTTCATCAGATCGCCGGCTGGGGCAACGCAATGCGCTGGCTGCTCACCGGCGATGAGTTCGACGCCCATGAAGCCCTGCGCCTGGGTTTGGTGCAGGAAGTAATGGCCAGTGAAGACCTGCTGCCCCGCGCCATCGAACTCGCCAGTCGCATCGCGCGCCAGGCGCCGCTCGGCGTCCAGGCCACCTTGATGTCGTCCCGCCGGGCACGTATGGAAGGCGAAACTGTTGCGGCGGCCGCGCTGCCGCCGATGGTGGATAAATTGCTGAACAGCGAGGATGCCAAGGAAGGCGTGCGAGCGATGGTCGAGAAGCGACCGGGGGTGTTCAAGGGTATTTGAGTCGCCTGTACCGACGCCATCGGGGGCAAGTCGATGGCGTCGGTACAGGCGACTAAGACTAAGTAGCCGGCCGAATCGCCTTGATCAACGACTGCAACGAATACCCCAATCGCGGTGCGAGGGCTTCGGCGCGCCCCCAGAGCGCATCAAGATCCAGCGCCTGGTCCAGATCCGAAGGCACCAATAGGATCACATTGCCCTCCTTCACCGGCAGTTCCCAGTAATGCCGGTGGTACAGACCACGCAGCAACGCCGCGCCCAAGGGTTTGCCATCATCGGTCGCCCACTGGTTGATCACCAGCCAACCGCCAGGGTTGAGTTTCTTCTGGCAGTTTTCCAGGAAGGTCCAGGCCAGGTGTCCGACGCCGGGGCCGACATCCGTGTAGAGGTCGACGAAAATCAGGTCCGCCGATTCAGCGGTCTCCAACAATTCCAAGGCGTCGCCGATGCGGATATACAGACGCGGATCATCATCCAGCCCCAAGTATTCGATGGCCAGGCGCGGCACATCGGGGCGTAGCTCGATGGCTTCGACATCTTCCAGCGGCAGGAACTTGAGGCACGCCTGGGTCAACGTACCCGCTCCCAGGCCGAGGAACAGCGCGCTCTCCGGCTGCTCATGGCACAACGCACCGATCAGCATCGCACGGGTGTAGTCGTACTCCAGCCAGCTCGGGTCAGCGGTGAACACGCAGCTTTGCTCGATGGCGTCGCCAAACTCGAGAAACCGGTAATCGGCCACCTCGAGCACACGGATCATGCCGAAATCATCATGGACTTCGGCCAGCAGGCGCTCGACACGCTCCTCGGTCATCACTACTCCTAAAGGGTTTACCGCACGGTAAAGGCGCGATTGTCGGCCAACCGGCGGCAACAGGTCACGCACTAATTACTGATAACATTGGCGCCCCACCGTCAACCACCCAATCGAGTTCATGATGAGCCAACCCTGGAGCCCCGACAGCTGGCGCGCCCTGCCAATCCAGCAACAACCCCAGTACCCGGACGCTGCGCACTTGTTGCACGTAGAGCAGAGCCTGGCCAGCTATCCGCCGCTGGTGTTTGCCGGGGAAGCCCGCGAGTTGCGCCGTCAGTTTGCCGAGGTGACCCAGGGTCGCGCGTTCCTGCTGCAAGGTGGCGACTGCGCCGAGAGCTTTGCCGAGTTCTCCGCCGCAAAAATCCGCGACACCTTCAAGGTGCTGCTGCAGATGGCCATTGTGATGACCTTCGCCGCCGGCTGCCCGGTGGTGAAAGTCGGGCGCATGGCCGGCCAGTTCGCCAAGCCGCGCTCGGCCAACGATGAGACCATCGACGGCATCACCCTGCCCGCCTACCGTGGCGATATCGTCAACGGCATCGGCTTCGACGAAAAAAGCCGCGTGCCGGACCCGGACCGCCTGCTGCAGTCCTACCACCAGTCCACCGCCACCCTCAACCTGCTACGCGCGTTTGCCCAGGGCGGTTTTGCCGACCTGCACCAGGTGCACAAGTGGAACCTGGACTTTATCGCCAACTCCGCCCTGGCCGAAAAATACAGCCAGTTGGCCGACCGCATCGACGAAACCCTGGCCTTCATGCGTGCCTGCGGCATGGACAGCTCACCGCAACTGCGCGAAACCAGCTTTTTCACCGCCCATGAAGCGCTGCTGCTCAACTACGAACAAGCCTTCGTGCGCCGCGACAGCCTGACCAACGACTACTACGACTGCTCGGCCCACATGCTGTGGATCGGCGACCGCACCCGTCAGTTGGATGGCGCTCATGTCGAGTTCCTGCGCGGGGTGAACAACCCGATCGGCGTCAAAGTCGGCCCGAGCATGAACCCGGATGACCTGATCCGCCTGATCGACATCCTCAACCCCGACAACGACCCCGGCCGCCTCAACCTGATCGCGCGCATGGGCGCAGGCAAAGTCGGCGACCATCTGCCCAACCTGATTCGCGCCGTGCAGCGCGAAGGCAAGCAGGTGCTGTGGAGCTCCGACCCGATGCACGGCAACACCATCAAGGCCAGCAGCGGCTACAAGACCCGCGACTTCGCGCAGATCCTCGGCGAGGTCAAGGAGTTCTTCCAGGTGCACCAGGCCGAGGGCACGTATGCCGGCGGGATTCATATCGAGATGACCGGGCAGAACGTCACCGAGTGCATCGGCGGCGCGCGGCCGATCACTGAAGATGGCTTGTCGGACCGCTACCACACCCATTGCGACCCACGGATGAACGCCGACCAGTCGCTGGAGTTGGCGTTCCTGATTGCCGAGACTTTGAAGCAGGTCAAGCGCTAGCAGACGTGTGGAAAATAGGGCTTGTTGTGGCGAGCGGGCTTGCCCCGCGTTGGGTGGCGAAGCCGCCCCAAAACCCACGCCGCAATTGCGCCTGAACCCCTTCAGTGATCTTACTGGGGCTGCTTCGCAGCCCAACGCGGGGCAAGCCCGCTCGCCACGAAAGTACCTTCCTCCTACAAGTGCAGCATGGCTAACCGCAACCGGTCGGCACTCGACCGCTGGCAATTGAGCTGGATATGTTCGAGCCCCAGCCAGTCGGCCATTTGCCGCAGGTTCAACGCCAGCGCCAACATCCCCTCCTCATCCAGCCCCGGCTCTTCCTCATGCACCGCATGCACGGCCAGGCGCCCGTTGGCGCGTTCGGCCCGCAGGTCGATCCGTGCAACGATCCGCTCGTGGTGCAAAAACGGCAGCACGTAGTAGCCGTACACCCGCTTGTCTTGCGGGGTGTAGATCTCCAGCCGGTAGCGGAAATCGAACAAGCGCTCGGTGCGGCTGCGCTCCCAGACCAGCGAGTCGAAGGGCGACAGCAATGCGCTGGCCGACACCTTGCGTGGCACGTTGGGCGCGGGCAGGCAATATGCCGCTTGCTTCCAGCCTTGCACCTGGCAAACCTGCAATTGCCCGTCCTCGACCAACTCCGCGAGGCGACTGCGACTGTCGGCGGGGTCAAGGCGGAAGTAGTCGCGCAGGTCTTTTTCGGTGCCTACACCTAAGGCGGTGGCGCTGTGCAGGAGCAAGCCACGTTGGGCCTCGGCCTCGGCCAACGGTGCCTGCCGGAGGATGTCGCCAGGGATGACACGCTCGGGCAAGTCGTAGAGCCGCTCGAAACCACGCCTGCCGGCAACGGTAACCAGGCCGGCGGCGAACAGCCACTCCAGCGCATGTTTTTCATCGCTCCAGTCCCACCAGGGTCCGGCCCGTTCTTCGCGGGTCGACAAACTGCCCGCGCCCAGCGCGCCCTGCTGTTCGACGGTCTGCAAAACGCGCTGGATCGTGGCCTGCTGCTCACGACCAAAGCGCGCCATCTGCGAATAGATACCACGCCCCTCTTGCGCCCGCTCCATACGCCAACGCATCAACGGGTACAACGCCATCGGCAGCAACGAGGCCTCGTGCCCCCAATACTCAAACAGGGAACGCCGCCGGCCCTGGCTCCAAGCCGCTTGTTCAAGCAACAACGGGGAGTAATTGCCCAGGCGGGAAAACAGCGGCAGGTAATGAGAGCGCACCAGCGCATTGACCGAGTCAATCTGCACCACGCCCAAGCGCTCGATCACGCGGTTGAGGTGCGCAGCTTTTATCAGTGCGGGCGCCTGGCGCCCGGAAAATCCCTGGGCCGCCAGCGCCATGCGTCGAGCTTGCTTGAGGGAAAAGGACAAGTCGGCGGGCATGGGAATCTCCTTGAATGCTCGCGACCTACCCTACTGTATCCGCGGTCATTTTCGCAGCGGATCTTCCCAGAAATGCCGATGGCTCTCCTGCTCCACATCGGCACGGCTGAGGCCGATGTCCTTGAGCGCATCATCGCTCATGCTCGCCAGCATCAGCCGTTCGTGGCGCAACACCTGCCACCGAAATACCACCCGCAGTAGCCCGGAAAACGGCCGCTTGGCGATCAACACAAAACCTTTCTGACCTTTCATCTTCTCGCCCTCCAGTGGGGATGACGCAAGTGTGTGCCGTGCAATATGATCAATCCAACGAATGTTTCTTATGCAATACATCTCGGAGATTGATCAATTGTCCGGCTACCCGAGTATCGACACTGAAGTGCTGCGTACCTTCGTCGCCATCGCCGACCAGGGCGGTTTCACCCGCGCCGGTGAACTGGTTAACCGCACCCAATCGGCGGTGAGCATGCAGATGAAGCGTCTGGAAGAAGACGTGTTGCAGCGCAAGCTGTTCGAGCGCGATGGCAGGCAGGTGCGGCTGACGCCCGAGGGCCAGGTGTTGCTGGGTTATGCGCGGCGCATCCTGAAGCTCCACAGCGAGGTGTTCAACACCCTGCGCGAGCCACATATGGTGGGGTTGGTACGTATCGGTACACCGGACGACTACGTGATGCGTTTCCTTCCCGGGATCCTCAAGCGGTTTTCCAAGGCCTACCCGCTGATCCAGATCGAGCTGCACTGCGAATCGTCAAGGGTGCTGATGCAGCGACGGGATCTGGCACTGACAGTTATCAGCCGCGAGCCCGGCAAGGAAATCGGCGAGCTGTTACGCACCGAGCGCATGGTGTGGGCAGCGGCACCCTGCTTTTGCGTGGAAGAGCACGATGCCGTGCCCTTGGCGGTGTCCGGTGCCGACTGCGTGTACACGCAGTGGACCCGCACCGCATTGGATGCAACCGGACGGGACTATCGCCTGGCGTACCACAGCACCAACGTCGCGGCGATCCAGGCCGTCGTGAGTGCCGGCCTGGCTGCCATGATCTGCATGGAAAGCCTGGTGACTGACGACTTGCGCATACTCGGCAGCGACGAGGGTTTCCCACCGCTGCCCTCGATGAATTTGCACTTGCTGCGTAACCCGCAAATGACCTCACCGATCACCGAGTGCCTGGCCGAATACATCCTAGAAGGCTTCAGACTTTAAAGGTGAGCATCACCGCACACAGCACCAGGAAGCCGCAGAACAGGCCGCGCAACACACGCTCCGGCAACGCATGGGCAACCTTCACGCCCCAACTGATACTGAGCAAGCCGCCAACGGCGAGCGGTACGCCGATCATCCAGTCCACCTCGTGGTGCCAGGCATAAGTGGCCAACGTCACACCCGTGCTGGGCAACGCCAAGGCCAGGGACAACCCTTGGGCGACGACCTGGGTGGTGCCGAACAGGCTGGTGAGCACCGGAGTGGCCACCACCGCGCCGCCAACTCCGAACAAACCGCCCATGGAACCGGACACCGCGCCCAACACGCCAAGCCAGGGCCAGGAGTAACGCATGTGGGCCGTCGGCGGTGCATTACGTGTGAACATGCGCAGCAGGTTGTAAGCCGAAAGTGTCAGCAAGAACGCAATAAAGCCAATACGCATGGCGCCTGCGTCCAACCCCACGGCCCAGATCGAGCCGAGCCAGGCAAAGCTGAACCCCATGATGCCCAAGGGCAACGCGTGCCGCAGTTCGATGCGATTGCGCTGGTGGTAACGCCACAGGGCGAGCATCACGTTCGGCACCACCATCACCAGCGCCGTGCCTTGGGCAAGTTGTTGGTCCAGGCCGAACCACACGCCGAGTACCGGGATTGCAATCAGCCCACCACCAATACCAAACAGGCCACCCACCGTGCCGAGGGCCACGCCCAATACCAGGTACACCGCTAAATCCAACACCGCTCGCTACTCCCCATTCTCAAGACCTGCATGCTACGCAGTCGACTCTGGCGCGGAAACGCACAGCAACGCACAATGGCTATGCCAATCTCGCACAAGCACGCGCCGATGAATCCTCATACGCTGACCGATCAACTGAGTCTGTTTCTCGATGTATTGGAAACGGGCAGCTTTTCCGCTGCAGCACGTCGCCATCCGCTGACGCCCTCGGCGGTGGCGCGGCGTATCGACAGCCTGGAAAGCTCCGTGGGCAGCCGCTTGTTCCAGCGCAGCACGCATGCGGTGGTGCCGACCCCGGCGGGCCTGGCCTTCGCCGAGCGGGCACGCAGGATCGTCAGCGAGTTGCAACTGGCGCGGGCGGAAGCCGCCTCCCTGAGCCATGCACCCGAAGGCCTGATTCGCGTGGACGCCCCGGCAGCGTTTGGTCGACGGCATCTGGCGCCAGTGATCGCGGACTTTCTGAATGTGTACCCGGGGCTGGATGTGCACCTGCACCTGATCGACAGCTTTGTCGATATGCAGGGCGCGCACTTGGGCAAGGTCGACCTGGTGCTGCGCGCGGGGCATATCGTCGATACACGGCTGATCGCCACGCCCCTGGCCAGTATCGTGCGCATCGCCTGCGCCAGTCCGGCCTACCTGAAAAGCCGTGGCACCCCGGCCCACCCCCGCGAATTGAGCGAGCATGACGGCCTGGACTGGGACGGCCTGGCGCCGATGTTCGCGTGGCGCTTCGAAATGGATGGGCGCCGTGCAACGTACCGCCCGCGGCGCATCCGCATGAGTGCCAACAACGCTGAAGCGCTGTTATCGGGTGCTCTCGCCGGGCTCGGCATCGCCCACCTTCCCACCTGGCTGGCCAGTGAGTACCTGGTACGCGGGGAGTTGCTGCCGCTGTTTTGCGAAGACGGCCTGCCCAGCCCGGAGACCACCGGGATCTACGCATTGCGCCTGGAACAGCAGCCCAATGCGCGCAGCCGATTGCTGCTGGAATACCTCAAGTCCCGATTCAGCCCCGTGCCGCCTTGGGATCTGGCACTGCAAAGCGGCCTGGTCTGACCAGCCAGACAGAATTATCTGGCGCATTAAAGATTTGCCCGCTAGATTCCAGGGCAGACACGCTTTTTTGAGGCACCGCCATGAGCAAAAATCCCGCCCCTTGCGAATCCCTATTGCTGGACAATCAACTGTGTTTCGCCCTGCACTCCACGTCGCTGCTCATGACCAAGGTCTACAAACCGCTGCTGCAAGCTCTCGGCCTGACCTACCCGCAGTACCTGGCCATGATGGTGCTGTGGGAAGAAGATGGTTTGACCGTCGGCGAAATCAGCAGCCGCCTGCTGACCGACCCGGGCTCCCTTACGCCCCTGCTCAAGCGCCTGGAAGCCGAAGGCCTGCTCAGCCGCACCCGCAGCCGTGAAGATGAGCGCGTGGTAGTGGTGGAACTGACCGACGCTGGACGTGCCTTGCAGGAGAAGGCCATGGGTATTCCCCAGTGCATTCTCGGCGCCAGCGGTTTGGAGCTGGACCAATTGCGCAAGCTGCAGGCTGATTTGCTTACGTTGCGGGGCAACCTGCAGAGCGCGATCTAAACACAGCAAAACACTCAACATGTGGGAGAGGGCTTGCTCCCGATGACGGTTTATCCGTCGACGAATCTTTTGGCTGAAACACCGTTATCGGGAGCAAGCCCCCTCCCACATTGGTTTGCAGCGACTGAAAAAATATTTATACATTTATCTTGCGCACTAAACATTAGCGCTATACATTCATCTCACCAACTACTTAGCGCGCAAAATATTAGCGCTATAAACCAAGAGGACGACACCATGCAAACGCTCTATACCGCAGTAGCCACCGCCACCGGCGGCCGTGATGGTCGCGCTGTTTCCAGCGACAACATCCTCGATGTGAAACTCTCCACCCCCAAAGAATTGGGCGGCGCCGGTGGCCAGGCAACCAACCCGGAACAACTGTTCGCTGCCGGTTATTCGGCCTGCTTTATCGGCGCCCTGAAATTCGTCGCCAGCCAGACCAAACGCAAAATCCCGGACGATGCCTCGATCACTGCCCACGTCGGCATCGGCCAGATCCCTGGTGGTTTCGGCCTGGATATCGACCTGCACGTCAGCCTGCCAGGCCTGGACCAGGACGATGCGCAAAGCCTGGTCGACGCCGCTCACCAAGTCTGCCCGTACTCCAACGCCACCCGTGGCAACGTCGATGTGCGCCTGCACGTAACCGTCTAACCACTGCTGCTGTCACTGGAGAAGAACATGAACACATTTGCCAAAGTGCTGACCGGCAGCCTGCTCGCCCTGTCCATCACTCACGCTTTCGCCGCCAATGGCGACGTTGAACACACTACCCAGGCCTTCCTGGATGTGTTGAACGCCGGCACCGGCAAGCCGATGGAACAACTGACGCCCAAGGAAGCCCGCGCCGTACTGACGGGGGCCCAGGCCGGTGTGAAGTTGACCTTGCCCAAGGCGGACGTGAGCCAGAAGACCATTCAGGTCGATGGCCAGCCGCTCGACCTGACCATCGTGCGGCCAGCCGGGGTCAAGGGCACATTGCCGGTGTTCATGTTCTTTCACGGCGGCGGCTGGGTATTGGGGGATTACCCGACTCACGAGCGCCTGGTGCGCGACCTGGTGGTGGGCTCGGGGGCCGTGGCGGTCTTCGTCAACTACACGCCTTCACCGGAAGCGCACTACCCGGTGGCGATCAACCAGGCTTACGGCGCAACCAAGTGGGTCGCCGAGCACGGCAAGGACATCAACGTCGACGGCAAACGGCTGGCGGTCGCGGGCAATAGTGTCGGTGGCAATATGGCAGCCGTCGTCAGCCTGATGGCCAAGGACAAGGGCACACCCGCGATCAAGTTCCAGTTGCTGTTGTGGCCGGTGACCGATGCCAACTTCGAAACGGCGTCCTACAACCAGTACGCCGAAGGACACTTCCTCACCAGGAACATGATGAAGTGGTTCTGGGATAACTACACCACCGACGCCAACCAGCGGGCCGAGATCTATGCCTCGCCGTTGCGGGCGACCACGGATCAGCTCAAGGGCTTGCCGCCCGCGCTGATTCAGACTGCCGGTGCCGATGTGTTGCGTGACGAAGGCGAAGCCTATGCGCGCAAGCTGGACCAGGCCGGGGTTCCCGTAACAGCCGTGCGCTATAACGGCATGATCCACGACTACGGTTTGCTCAATGTGGTCAGCCAGGTACCCGCAGTGCGTTCGGCCTTGCTGCAGGCATCGGACGAGCTGAAGCAACACCTGAAGTAAAAAGCAGCGCCCACGAAAAAGCCCGACGCAAGGTCGGGCTTTTTCGTATCGGCGGGGCCAGAATTACTTCTTGGCGCGACCTTTGTACGAACCGCCTTCGCGGGTGTCGATCTCGATCAGGTCGTCGATTTCGATGAAATCGGCTACTTGCAGTTCGGTACCGTTGCTCAGTTTGGCAGGCTTCATCACTTTACCCGAAGTGTCACCGCGAGCGGAACCTTCGGTGTAGGCAACCTTACGCACGATAGTGGTCGGCAGCTCTACGGAAACCAGGCGCTCTTCGAAGAAAATAGCTTCGCAGACGTCTTCCATGCCTTCTTCGATGAACGGCAGAACGGCTTCGATATCTTCAGCGTTCAGCTCGTACATGGTGTAGTCGGTGGTGTCCATGAACGTGTAGGTGTCGCCGCTGATGAAGGACAGGGTCGCTTCTTTGCGGTCGAGGATCACGTCGTCCAGTTTGTCATCGGCGCTGTAGACGATCTCGGTCTTGTAACCGGTCAGCAGGTTCTTCAGCTTGGTCTTCATGATTGCGCTGTTACGACCAGACTTGGTGAACTCAGCTTTCTGAACCAGCCAAGGGTCGTTTTCGAGACGGATCACTGTACCGGGTTTCAGTTCTTTACCAGTTTTCATTGCGTATATCCGAAATTTGGATGGGATTTACAAAAATCAAGGTCGCGTATCATATCCAACTTTCATAAAACTGTACCAGCGCCGTCGCAAGATCGGCCTGCAAGCCTTGTTCCAGACACCACGTCTGCGCGTGCTGACTAAGCTCAGGCCAGTGCTCCAGCAGCATTTTCCACGGTTGTGCCATATCGCCATCAGTGTTCCAGGCTTGCCAGAGTTCGACCAAGGCGACCTTTGCGGCCGGCGACAGGGCGGCGGTGTACAGGTCCAGGAAGGCGTCGAGCTTGTCCAGGTGGATGTCTTCGTCCTGGCGATAGATGTGCCACAGCAGCGGCCGCCCCGCCCATTGGGCGCGCACGAACGAGTCTTCGCCGCGCACGGCGTTGAAGTCGCAACACCACAGCAGGCGGTCATATTGCTCCTGGCGCACAAACGGCAGCACCTGCACGGTCAGGGCGCCGTGCTGATGAACGTCTCCCACCGACAGGCCTTCTACGCCGAGCCAATGCTGCACATCCCCGAGGATGCGCCCTTCCGGTACCAAGAGATGCGTGACGCGCCCGTCTGTCGACAGTACGTCCAGCCAACTGGCCAACCCGGCGTTTTCGTAGGCGAACAACGAGATGAGCCGCGCACCAGCTGCCGGAAACACACCCAAGGCTTGCAGGAATTGCCGCTGCGCATCGGCATCCTGCTGAAACGCCTGACGCTGCTCCAGCAACCCTGCCTCGCGTAACAGCCCCCCGGTGCCGGGTCGGAAACCCGGAAAAAAGAAGTACTTCTGCACACCCTTGAACTTCACCGACGGCAACCGATGGCACCCCACCACCCAATCTTCGGCGCTGAGATAGTCCAGGTTCATCCACAACGGTGTGCGTTCACGCGCGGCCATGGCTTCCATGTAGTCAGGCGGCAACTGGCAGGCGAAGGCGGCGATCACCACATCGGCTGCCGGAGCGCTCGACCACGTGGCCGGCCAATGGCGCACATCGACACCCTCTTGCCATTGCTGGTCCAGGCGCACATCAATGTCGGGACACATACGCTCGAAGGCGCGCAGGTCGTCGACCCACAAGCGCACCTCGCACCGCTGCTCAGCCACCAATTGCCGGGCCAGGCGCCAGGTCACGCCAATGTCGCCGTAGTTATCGACGACGCTGCAAAAAATATCCCAGCGGGCTCTCATTCCGGGCTCCAACGCTCAAAGGCTCGATTGTCCGCATAAATGCGCTGATGCAGAAGGCTTGATCGCGATTATTCTGCACAGTAGCTGTGCGACAATCGCCGCCATGCCGTTAATGCCTGCCAGGAGGCCATCATGTCCGATCGCTCGTTGTCGCTGCCCAAGCTCACCCTCGCCATTGCCCTGGGGGTGTGGCTGGGGTTTATCGCCATCGCGCTGACCACCTGGCTGGCGTCGCGCTATCTATTCCCGCAAAGCCTGGCGCCCGTGGCCCAGGCTGTTCAGCAACTGGGTAAACCTGCACCGGTTGCACCGGAGCCGCCGAACCGTATGTTCGAGCAGTACCAACAGAACCTGCAGAAGCAGGAACAACAGCAAGCCTTGGACCAGGCCCGCAACAACACGCGCAACCTGTCCAACCCCAAATGCCAGTTCTGGCTGCAACAGGACCAGAACGCACCCAATGAAAAGACCCGGGCCAATGTCCTGCAATTCTGCGATTGATGACCATGAATAAACACGCCGTTCACCAGTTGATCCTGGAAAAGCTCACCGCCGACCTCGACATCGCCCAGCGCGCCGCGCAGACCGCTTACGAAACCGCGACCCACGAAGAAAATATCGCCGAAAACAAATACGACACCCTCGGGCTGGAGGCGTCTTACCTGGCAGCCGGGCAAGCCAAGCGCGTCGAGGAAATCAAGCAGGCGTTGGCGCTGTGCCAGAACCTGCCACTGCGTGCGTACGATGATCAATGTGGCATAGAAGTCGGCACGCTACTGGGCCTGGAGGACGAGAACGGCCGCCAGCAGTGGCTGTTCCTGGCACCGGATGCGGCGGGTTTGAAGGTGGACGTGGTCGGCCAACCGGTGACCGTCATCACCCCGCGCTCCCCCCTGGGCAAAAGCCTGCTGGGCAAGTTCGAAGGTGATGAGGTGGAGATTCTGGTGGCAGGCGCCCGGCAACACTTTACGGTTACCGAGGCCAAATAAACCCCTTAATGGACGGGCAACTCCACGCCGTCGAACAGCTCTTCCAGTTCCTGCTTGTTGTGGCACTGGATCGCCTTGGCCATGACTTCACGGGTCAGGTGCGGGGCGAACTTCTCGATGAAGTCGCACATGAAGCCCCGCAGGAAGGTGCCACGGCGGAAGCCGATCTTGGTCACGCTGGACTCGAACAGCTCGCTGGCATCCAGCACTACCAGGTCTTTATCGAGGTTGGTATCGACGGCCATCTTGGCAACGATACCCACGCCCAGGCCCAGGCGCACATAGGTCTTGATGACGTCGGCGTCGGCGGCGGTGAACACCACTTTTGGCGTAAGACCGCGATGGCTGAAGGCTTCGTCGAGCTTGGAGCGGCCAGTAAAACCGAAGACGTAGGTCACGATCGGGTATTCAGCCAGGGCTTCCAGGGTCAGCTTCGGCAACTTGGCCAATGGGTGGCCTTGGGGCACGACGACGCAACGGTTCCAGCGGTAGCACGGCATCATCACCAGGTCACCGAACAGCTCCAGGGCTTCGGTGGCGATGGCGAAATCGACGGTGCCGTCAGCGGCCATCTCGGCGATCTGCATCGGCGAACCCTGGTGCATGTGCAGCGCCACGTCCGGGTATTGCTTGATGAAATCGCGGATCACCGGCGGCAATGCGTAACGCGCCTGGGTGTGAGTCGTGGCAATCGAGAGGGTGCCTTTCTTCTCGTTGGAGAATTCCTGGGCGATCTGCTTGATGCTCTCGACTTTGCGCAGGATCTCGCCAGCGGTGGTGATGATGCGTTCACCGGCCGGTGTGACACGGGTGAGGTGCTTGCCGCTGCGCGCGAACACTTCGACGCCCAGCTCGTCTTCGAGCAGGCGGATCTGCTTGCTGATACCGGGTTGCGAGGTGTAAAGGCTTTGAGCGGTAGCGGAAACGTTGAGGTCGTGGTGCGCCACTTCCCAGATGTAGCGCAGTTGTTGAAGCTTCATATGTATCCCTCAAAGCAGATAGACGCCACGGGTATCAGCGACGGTATATAACTATATTAAAGGTTCGACGGATAAATCTAGAACTTTTTATCCTTTTCTCACCCATCACACGTCATCACTGCGTCGACGTTGTAACGAAGGCACCAGGTAAACCGGCACGGTAGACAGCTGCAGCACCCGCGCGGCGGTGCGCCCAAGCGGAGTGGCGGCCGCCGTGGCATGGCTGTGACTGCCGACGATCAGCAGGTCGACGGACAGTTTGCGCAACTGCTCGAGTATCACTTCGCACGGATCCCCCTGGATCACCCGTACCGAGCGAATCAGCTCCAGGTCTTGCTCCCCCTCCCCCAACTCTTCACGAAAACTGTCCAGCACCCGTTGCTCGATGGTTGCCATGACAGTGGTCAGCCCCTGGCTCTGCCATTCACTCAAGGCCCTCTCATCAAGGTAGCTCTGCAACACCGATTCGGCGAACAACCCGATGGGCTCGACCACATGAATCACATCCAGGTCTGCCTTGAACGTTCGCGCCAGCGCCAGTGCATGCTGCATCACATACGGCGCATACAGACCAAGGTCCGTGGCGTACAGCATCGAACGAATCATAAAACCTCCCGGACGGCCAGGATGGAGGAGATTGAATGAGCTTAGCAGCGCCCCTAAGTCTCGGCTTGAATCCTCACCTCGTTACTGATGCCATGGGGCACATGCCCGGTGGCCACCACCTCCCTGGCTTTCTCGCAGTGACCGGCCTGGTCATCGAAAAACACATCCGCGGCAAACGCCTCGAGGAATGCGGACTTCTCCAGGCCGCCGAGAAACAGTGACTCATCCAGTCGGATGTCCCACTCACGCAAGGTCCGAATCACCCGCTCGTGAGAAGGCGCCGAACGGGCGGTCACCAGGGCCGTGCGGATCGGGCAGGCCTCGTCCGGAAACTCACGCTGCAATAAGTTGAGTGCCGCCAGGAAACCCTTGAAGGGCCCGCCGTGCAATGGCTGCCGCGCCGACTCGCGCTCGCTGGCCTGGAATGCCTCCAGCCCACCGGCCTGATACACGCGCTCCGACTCATCGGAGAACAGCACCGCGTCACCGTCAAAGGCGATCCGCAGTTCCTCGCTGGAAGCCCGGCGCGGACCACCCGACAGAATCGTCGCGGCGGCAAAGCCGGCGTCGAGGGCACTGCGGACATCTTCAGCATGGGTGGAAAGAAACAGATGACAGCCAAAAGCGGCCAAATAAGGATAAGGACTACGCCCACCTACAAAGGCTGCGCGGGAAATATCCAGGCCGTAATGCTGGATAGAATTGAACACGCGCAAGCCGGTGTCAGCACTGTTGCGCGACGCCAGCACCACCTCGACCCGAGCACGGCCCAGGCTGGCATTGAGGCTCAGCAGCTTCTTGACCAGCGGAAAGGCGTCACCGGGCTCGAGGATCTCTTCCTCGTGTTCGATCTGGTATTTGCGGTAGGCCTCCACCCCTTGGGCCAGGTAGACCTTGTGGCTGTCGCTCAGGTCGAACAGCGCCCGCGAGGAAATCGCCAGCACCAGTTTGTCGCCCAATCCCTTTGCCATGGTACATCCCCCGAATCAGCGGTTATGCCGATCAATAAAACTCAAGGCCTGGTACAGCGCCTGCATTCGCGGCAACTCGCAACCCGCAGCCTTCGCGGCAGCGAGCGGTCGCGCATAGATCGCCGCCAGTTCCAGCGGGCGCTTGTGTATATGGTCGTGGTACATGCTGGGCAGGTAATCGTCCATGGTTTGCGTCATGGCGAACATCTGCTCGGCGTAACTGCCGGGGATTTCATGGCCGCAGGCATGGGCGCCCTGCACCACTTCGGCCATCAGCGCCTGGATCAGCTCGCGGCTGGATTCGTCCGCCATCATCGCCGTGGTGCCGGTGCCCAGCAACACCGAGAGGCCGTTGTAGGGCACGTTCCACACCAGTTTGTGCCAGCGCGCCTGATGCACATTGGCCATGCCTTGGGACTCGATGCCGGCCTTATGAAACAACGCAGCGCCGGCTTCGACAATAGCCTTCTGGCGGCTCTCATCGTTGGCCGCCGTGCCGCTGTTGTAGCCCAGGTTGACCCGGCCCAACGCCTGGTGCTCGACGACGCCAGGCGCAGAGCGGTGTACGCCGATGTAGCACAGCCCGCCCAATAGATGCAGGGATGGCGGCAGGTGTTCACGCAGACTGTCCTCGACATCCAGGCCATTTTGCAGCAACACCACCTTGGCGTCCGGCGCCGCGACCTGGGCGAGGGTCGGGGCCAGCTCGACATTGCCGGTGGATTTGGTGCCCACCAGCAACCAGTCGCACGGTGGCATGTCGGCGGCACGGGCGTAGGCCTGCACCGGGTGCAGCTGCAGGTTGCCATGCACACGGCTATTGACGCGCAGGCCGTGCTCGCTGACCGCCGCGTATTCGCTGCGCAACAGAAAGTGCACGTCGAAGCCCGCGCGGGCCAGCATCAGGCCGTAGAAACCACCGATGGCGCCGGTGCCGATAATGCCAATGCGTGGCGACTGTGCTGTCATGGCAGATCCTCTGGAGTGCGGCTAAGCGCTTGGTTAATGGTGTCGACAAGGTCAGAAAGCGTAAGGCGTGTCTGTATCTGCCCGAGGAATTGACCCTCGCACACCACAAACAACGCGGGCAAATGAAAGATCTGGTAGCGTTCGACCGCACCGCCGTTGTGCCCGGCATCCACCCAACACAAACGGTCCACCGGCAAACGCCAGTCCGGCAATTGCTGGCGCGCCCAACGGCAACTGGAACATCCCACGCTGGTGAACACCACCAGCGAAATACCTGGCAATCCCAGCAATTGCTGGTCAATATCCAGGTCGGTCAATTCCAGTTCCTTCACTATACTGCTGCCACCGCCGTCAATTGGACGGTGCTCGGAGTCCGTGTACATGGGTCGTTTTTTACCTCACCCTGATGATGTCGCTGTCGAGTTAATCCAACGCCCCTCTCCCGCCATTCCCCGCCAACGCCTGCTCACTATCGGCCTGGGCGGCGTCGCCTGCAATTGGCCCCGCGCATGGCGCCAGGGCACGGCCGTTGACCTGCACATTCCCTCCCTCGGTGCCACGGCCCGCTATCCGGGGTATGTGGCGTGGTGTCGCAAGGTGGAAAACGGCTACCGCGTGGGCATTTCGTTTACCGACGAGCATGCGTTGTTCGGTGCACGAATGGGTGAGCAAGCATGCCGGATAGAGCGCTACTGCCGCCAGCATGAAGATGCCGAACCGACTCCGCAGCAACTTGAAGCCCTGGCCCGTGAGTGGGTGGCGCGCCATGCCGGCGAGTTTGCCCATGAGACGTTTGTGCGGCCAACGCTGGATTAAAGCGGGCTTTGCCCATTGTCGCGGGCCCGTGTTACGCGCTAAGGTTCCTCCCCCCTGCATTCAAATCATGCTGTGCCCGCCGCACGGGGATGGCTGGCGGCCGGCACCCGTGACCCTGGCGAGTAACACGATGGCTGATTTACCGATCAATGACCTAAACGTCGAATCCAACGAGACACTGATCACACCCGATCAGCTCAAGCGCGAAATCCCTTTGAGCGACGCTGCCCTGCAGACCGTCACCAAAGGCCGCGAAGTCATCCGTGACATTCTCGACGGCACCGACCACCGCCTCTTCGTCGTGATCGGGCCTTGCTCGATCCACGACCTCAAGGCTGCCCACGAATACGCCGAGCGCCTCAAAGTGCTGGCGGCTGAAGTGTCCGACACCTTGTACCTGGTGATGCGCGTCTATTTCGAGAAGCCGCGTACCACCGTCGGCTGGAAAGGTTTGATCAACGACCCGTACCTGGACGACTCGTTCAAGATCCAGGACGGTTTGCACATTGGTCGCAAGTTGCTGCTGGACCTGGCCGAAATGGGCCTGCCCACCGCCACCGAAGCCCTCGACCCGATCTCCCCGCAGTACCTGCAGGACCTGATCAGCTGGTCGGCCATCGGCGCACGTACCACCGAGTCGCAGACCCACCGCGAAATGGCGTCCGGCCTGTCCTCGGCCGTGGGTTTCAAGAACGGTACCGACGGCGGCCTGACCGTGGCGATCAACGCGCTGCAATCGGTCTCGAGCCCTCACCGTTTCCTGGGTATCAACCAGGAAGGCGGCGTCTCCATCGTCACCACCAAGGGCAATGCCTACGGTCACGTGGTGTTGCGCGGCGGTAACGGCAAGCCCAACTATGACTCGGTCAGCGTCGCGCTCTGCGAGCAGGCGCTGAACAAGGCCAAGATCAAGCCGAACATCATGGTCGACTGCAGCCACGCCAACTCCAACAAGGACCCGGCCCTGCAGCCGCTGGTGATGGAAAACGTCGCCAACCAAATCCTTGAAGGCAACCAGTCGATTATCGGCCTGATGGTCGAGAGCCACCTGAACTGGGGCTGCCAGGCGATTCCAAAGGACTTGGCCGACTTGCAGTACGGCGTGTCGATCACCGATGCCTGCATCGACTGGTCCGCCACCGAGAACACCCTGCGCAGCATGCATGCCAAGCTCAAGGACGTATTGCCGAAACGCAAGCGCACCTGAACCTGTATCTGAAGTGTGCGCACACAAAAACGCCGGGCTGAGCCCGGCGTTTTTCATGCTGCGTTTAATGCGTCAAAGCTTCGCGGCATGGCGCTGGTGGCGCTCCATGTAGCGTTCGACATAGGAGCACGACGGTATCACCGTGTAGCCTTGCTCTTCGGCGAACTTCAACGCTTCCTCGGTCAACGCGGCTGCAATGCCACGGCCGCGCAGTGCGTTGGGCACGAAGGTCCGATAGATGTCCAGGGTCTGCTTCCCGAGGTCCATATAGGTCAGATAGGCACGATGACCGTCCACATTGGTCTCGAACTGATGACCAGCCTGGTCATGGTGGATGGACAACGCCTCGCTCATCACTACTCCTCGCGGGTCTTGGATTCTGACCCCTACCTTACCGATGTTTTTCCGGCGAAGGAACATCTACGCCACCCCGTGCCGGTTTCGACAACGAGAAAACCTATAGCGCTCACAACCAGCACGTAGGGAATAGTAGGCACCAATCCTGTAATTGCTCAAGACGTACCCGTCATCCCTGCCACTGGCGGATATAGAAAGGGCCTCGATCAACCGGTGACCGAAAGCCTGAACATTGCCGGCAGTTGAACCTTGAGACGAACAGGCGCTCTTAAAGTCACCTCTACATGCGTAAAAGATACTCTGGCAAGCAACGTCAAACGCAACCAAAGTGTCGGCGCAGATATATAAATTTTCATCTGATTGCCAGGCTCGGCACATGCGGGCCGGAGCTTTCAGCCTGGATCCAATCTTCATCCGACTGAAAAAAATTGGACGGTTTTTATACAAACCTTCAAAAGGTTAGCCAAAATAGATTCGGCGCGAGAATTTTTTTTGCTTCTTGCGCTACGTCAGTTTACTTACTACAAGTAATGGGTAGTATGTACGCCGGCTATTAGCTCACTCTGAGAAAGTAGCCATTTAATAGAAAGTCCTTGAAGGGGAACACGATGAACAACGTTCTGAAATTCTCTGCTCTGGCTCTGGCCGCAGTTCTGGCTACCGGTTGCAGCAGCGTCTCCAAAGAAACCGAAGCTCGTCTGACTGCAACTGAAGACGCAGCAGCTCGCTCCCAGGCCCGTGCAGACGAAGCCTACCGTAAAGCTGATGAAGCTCTGGCTGCTGCTCAAAAAGCACAACAGACTGCTGACGAAGCTAACGAGCGCGCTCTGCGTATGCTTGAAAAAGCTAGCCGCAAGTAATAATCCCTCGGGGTTGTTATCAAGCCGATCCATTCTTGGATCGGCTTTTTATTGCCTGCGATTCGTACCTGAACCCTGCGCAATAAAAAGCCCGCCGCAGCGCAAGGCCGTGGCGGGCTCAGGAGCGGACCAGACGCTTATTGCTGCAGGTCGATCGGCGCGCTGGAAGCTATCGGTGCAGCACCTGGCACACCGATCTCAGTCGGCAGGCCATCTTCGGCCGCGACGACATCACGCACCTGATCCCAGTTCACCCGCAGGTTATTGGCCAGGTCTTCACGCTTGAGCAAGGCATTGATCACTGCCGTGTGCTTGTCGACCACCGACGGTGTGCCGTCGTCGTTCAAGGGCGTATGTGCTTCGAGGTAGACCTTGCCGCCACTGCTGCCGAACTTGTAGGCATCATTGATGATGCGCACCGACGTCCCCACCGGCACCATACCGGCCATTTCCAGCACGTTGTTGTTGAACATGCGGAAGCAGCCGTGGCTGGTGCGCGTACCGATGCCGAACTTCATATTTGAACCGTGAATCAGGTAACCCGGCGTCCCCAGGGTGAACTTGAACGGCCCCAGAGGGTTGTCCGGGCCGGCCGGCACCACATTGGGCAGCGGGTCGCCGTTGGCGGCGTGCTCGGCCTTGATCGAGGCCGGCGGAGTCCAGGTCGGGTTCGGCGTCTTGGCAATAATGCTGGTGTGAGCAATGGGCGAGCCCCAGCCTTCACGACCAATCCCCAGCGGGAAGGTGTAGACCACGTCCTGGCCCTTGGGGAAGTAGTAAAGCCGATATTCAGCCAGGTTGATCACGATGCCTTCCCGAGGCCCCGGCGGCAGAATGAAGCGCGTCGGCAGGACAATCTCGGTCCCTGCTCCCGGCAACCAGGCATCGATCCCCGGATTGGCCGCGACCATTTCCGAATAGCCCAGGTCATAGGTAGTGCCCAGGTCGGCAAAAGTATCTTCGTACTTGGCCTTGATCACCTGCACCTGGCCGACGATGTCTTCACCGGGTGGTGGCAAGGGCAACTGCAAGGCGGCTGCAGAACCGGCGGCGCACAAGGCAGCAAGAGACAGGCAGCAGGTGACGACGGAAAGGCGCGACAACATCCGGAAAATCCTTCGCAGAACGATGGGTAGGTTAAAAGCGAGTCGCAAGCTGTAAGCTTTCAGCCACAAGCTTACAGCTTAGCGCTTGATGCTTGTAGCTGCTTCTATAGCTCAAAACGCAACTCCGGCCAGATCGGCGGCGTGCCGCGCTTCTGGGACTCAAGGATGGCCCGGCACAAAGGGCACAGGCGCTGGTCCTGGAAAATCGAACGGTCCACCAGCGACCAGCGGGGCTGAGCCGGCAATAAAGTGCCGCAGAGCGTGCGATCAATGGAGCCACCCAGTTCCAATTGACGTGTCACCAGATGCACCCGCACTTCCTGGCAGGCGAACAGATCCAGCTGCTCGTCCGGCTCGATCAGTTGGTAGTTAAACAGGGACCAGGCAGGACGCGACATCGGGGGCTCCAGATCGGGGGGGCGCCACCTTAGCCGAAAGCCTGCCGGTAGAAAAGCGTCATAGCAGCGGTTTTAGCGTCGGCCAGACATTTTCCAGCAATTTGCCCTGGGCGCCGACAGCCGGGTGAAGTTGATCAGCCTGCATCAGCTCCGGATGACCACCCACGCCCTCAAGGAAAAACGGTACCAGCGGGATGTTTTTTTCCTTGGCCAGCGTGCCGAAGACTTCGGCGAATGCCGTGGTGTATCGCGGGCCATAATTGGGTGGCAACTGCATCCCCAACAACAGCACCTTGGCACCGCCGGCCTTGGACTGATCAATCATCGACGCAAGATTTTGTTTCAATTGCGCCGGTGGCTGCCCACGCAAGCCGTCGTTACCGCCCAACTCGATCACAACCACGTCCGGCTTATGCTCTGCAAGCGCCGCCGGCAGCCGCGCCAGGCCTCCGGCACTGGTGTCACCACTGATGGAGGCGTTGACCACTTTATCGTCGAAACCCTCCTTCTTGAGCCGTTGCTCCAGCAGTGCCACCCACCCTTTGCGGGTATCCAGGCCGAAACCGGCACTGATACTATCGCCAACGATCAGGACTGTACCCGCCGCTGCGTTCTGGGCCATGCACATAAAGGCCAGGCCAGCACTCAAAAACCACATTCGCATCGGATTCTCCATGGGCGCAAGCATTCTCACCGCGCGAAACCTCAGCAAAGTGGTTCCCAGCGCGGAAGGTGAACTGACTATCCTGCACGAACTGAGCCTGGAACTGAACAAGGGCGATAGCCTGGCTATCGTCGGCAGCTCCGGTTCCGGCAAATCCACCCTCCTCGGCCTGCTGGCCGGCCTCGACCTGCCCAGCAGCGGTGAAGTCACCCTCGCCGGCCAGGCGCTCAGCACCCTCGACGAAGACCAGCGCGCGCGCATCCGTGCCGAACACGTGGGCTTTGTGTTCCAGTCGTTCCAACTGCTCGACAGCCTCAATGCGCTGGAGAACGTCATGCTGCCATTGGAGCTGGATGGCCGCAAAGACGCACGCGCACGCGCCAAGCATCTGCTGGAACGCGTGGGCCTCGGCCAGCGCCTGACCCACTCACCACGCCAGCTTTCCGGCGGCGAGCAGCAACGGGTGGCGATTGCCCGCGCCTTTGCCGCCGAACCGGACGTGCTGTTTGCCGATGAACCCACCGGCAACCTCGACAGCCACACCGGCGAGCGCATCAGCGACCTGCTGTTCGAACTCAATAAAGAGAACGGTACGACCCTGGTGCTGGTTACCCATGACGAGCGCCTGGCTCATCGCTGCCGACGCCTGATCCGCCTTGAAGCCGGCCTGATGGTCGCCCCCCTGGAGCCTTGATGGCACGCTTGCCGCTGTTGCGCCTGTTCAGCCTTGCCATGCGCCAATTACTGCGCGATGCCCGCGCCGGTGAATTGCGTGTGCTGTTCTTCGCCCTGTTGGTGGCTGTGGCCGCCAGTACCGCTATCGGTTATTTCGGTGCCCGCCTCAACGGTGCCATGCTGTTACGCGCCACCGAGTTCCTCGGCGCCGACCTGGTACTCGAAGGCAGCTCACCGGCCCGCCCCGAACAAATCAGATCCGGGACCGAACTGGGCCTGGATCACGCTCGCGTGGTTGAGTTTTCCAGCGTCATTGCCACCGATAATGGCATCCAGCTCTCCAGCATCAAGGCGGTCAACGAGCAGTATCCGCTGCGAGGTGAGCTCAAGAGCGCAGCAGCACCCTTTGGGGACGAAACCCCGGGCGGCGGACCGAAACCCGGTGAAGCCTGGGTGGAGTCACGGCTGCTGACAGCACTGGACCTGAAAGTCGGCGACAGTATCGATGTGGGTATGAAGACCTTGCGCCTGGCACGCGTATTGACCTACGAGCCGGATCGCGCCGGCAACTTCTATAGCCTGACGCCCAGGGTGATGATCAACCTGGCGGACCTGGACGCCACCGGGGTAGTCCAGCCAGGCAGTCGCGTCAGCTACCGCGAATTGTGGCGTGGGCCGCAGGCCAGCACCGCGCTGCAAACCTATCGTGACCTGATCAAGCCGGGGCTCGCCGCCAACCAGCGTCTTCAGGATTCACGGGACGGCAACCAGCAGATCGGCGGCGCCCTTGGCAAAGCCGAACGCTACCTGAACATGGCCAGCCTGGTGGCCGTACTGTTGGCCGGTGTAGCCGTAGCCCTCTCGGCCAACCGCTTTGCCACCCGACGTTTCGACGCCAGTGCGTTGCTGCGTTGCCTTGGGTTATCGCGACTCGAGGCCATGGTGCTGTTCAGCCTGCAATTGAGCGTATTGGGTTTGCTGGCGAGCCTGGCCGGCGCCCTGCTCGGTTGGCTGGCACAGTTTGGCCTGTTCTATTTCCTGCACGACCTGCTGCCGGCGGACGTTCCCCCAGGTGGACTGTTGCCGGCCATCGCCGGGATCGGCACCGGGCTGGTCGCTCTCGCGGGTTTCGCCCTGCCACCGCTGGCCGCACTCGGTCGCGTACCACCGCTGCGAGTGTTGAGGCGCGACCTGCTGCCCATCCCGTCCAGCACCTGGATGGTCTACGGCGCTGCGCTGTTCGCCCTGGGCCTGATCATGTGGCGCCTGAGCCTCGACCTGGTGCTGACCTTCGCCCTGCTGGGCGGCGGCGTGGTCGCCGCGCTGGTGCTGGGTGGCTTGCTTCTGCTGCTGTTGCAGAGCCTGCGACGCCTGTTGGCCAGAGCGTCCCTGCCCTGGCGCCTGGGCCTGGGCCAATTGCTGCGCCACCCGCTGGCGGCGGCAGGCCAGTCCCTGGCGTTCGGCCTGATCCTGTTGTCCATGGGCTTGATCGCCCTGCTGCGTGGCGAATTGCTGGACACCTGGCAAAACCAGCTGCCCAAGGACGCACCTAATTATTTCGCCCTGAATATCCTGCCGGCCGATAAGGACGCCTTCGGTGCCCGCCTGCTGGAAGTGCAGGCGCAGTCAGCGCCGCTGTACCCGGTCGTGCCAGGGCGGTTGATTAGTATCAATGGCGAGCCTGTACAGGAAATAGTCAGCAAGGACTCCAGTGGTGACCGCGCGGTACAACGCGACTTGAGCCTGACCTGGGCCGCCGACCTGCCGCCGGGCAATACCCTGACCGAAGGCTCATGGTGGTCGCAACAACCCACCGATGGAATTCCTGGAGTCTCGGTAGAAGCCAAGGTCGCGCAAAGCCTCAAGCTCAAGCTGAACGATCACCTGGTGTTCACCATTGCCGGGGAAAATCGCGAGGCGCGGGTTGCCAGCCTGCGAACCATCAACTGGGATAACTTCCAGCCGAACTTCTTCATGATTTTCCAACCGGGTACCTTGACGGACCTGCCGGCCACCTACCTGACCAGCTTCTACCTCGCCCCTGGGCATGATCAGCAGATCGTTGATCTGTCCCGCGCCTTTCCGGCGGTGACCATCCTGCAGGTGGAGGCGCTGCTGGAGCAACTGCGCAGCATCCTTGCCCAAGTGACCCTGGCAGTGGAATACGTGCTGTTGTTTGTACTCGCCGCAGGGATGGCCGTGCTGTTCTCCGGCCTGCAGGCCACATTGGATGAACGCATTCGCCAAGGCGCACTGCTGCGAGCACTGGGCGCAGAGCGCAAGCTGCTGGTCAAGGCGCGACGTATCGAGTTTGGCTTGTTGGGCGCAGTCAGTGGCTTGCTGGCAGCGCTGGGCACCGAGCTGGTGACGTGGGTGCTGTACCGCTATGCCTTCGACCTGGCCTGGCACCCGCACCCCTGGCTATTGCTGCTGCCTGTGATCGGCGCGGTATTGATCGGCGGTGCAGGGGTGTTCGGCACACGCCGTGCGTTGAATGCAAGCCCGCTGACCGTATTGCGCGAAGGCTGAGCGATCAATGACCCGCCTCCCTTACGGGGGCGGGCCAACGTCGCTTACTTCACGTACTCAATAGCGGTGATCCACCAGCACACCTCGCCTCCCGGGGTCTGCACAATGGCCTCATCGTCGACTTCCTTGCGCAGCAGCGCACGGGCCATCGGTGAATCGATGGAGATATAGTCCATCCGATCATAAATTTCGTCATAGCCGACAATGCGAAAACGCTTGGTCTCGCCCTGTTCGTTTTCAATATCGACCCAGGCACCGAAGAATACCTTTCCCTCCTGCTCGGGCATGTACTCCACCACCCGCATGTCTTCCAGGCGCTTGCGCAAGTAACGCACCCGCCGGTCGATTTCGCGTAGCAACTTCTTGTTGTACTGATAGTCGGCGTTCTCACTGCGATCCCCCAGGGAGGCGGCCCAGGTCACCTTGCGCGTGGTATCCGGACGCTTTTCGCGCCACAGGTAATCCAACTCTTTCTTCAGCGCTTCATGACCTTCTTTGGTAATCAGCTTGGTACTCAAACGCATGCATCCCCAGGCAATGTCCATAGGTGCCGATAGGCCAGGAAATTACACCCTGGCGTCGGTTCGCGGACATTGATGATAAATGAACCCGAGAAAGTAGCCAGGCCAGTCTAACCATCCAAGGCCTGATCCAGTTCAAGCAGCACACCCCGCAGGCTCTGTCGCATGCCCGATACTTGCGAGGTCATCGCCCGGAGTGCTTCGGCTCGCTGACTGACCGCCAACGACTGGTCATGCAGTTGAGTGGTGCGCTGCTCCAAATCCCGGGTCTTCTCATCCAACTGAGTTTGCTGCTGCTGCAATCGGGCCTGCCATTGATCAAGCGCCGTTTCCCGTTCGACTGCAGCGAGTTTTTGTTGGGTCAGCTCCTGAGCGACGCGCGCGAGGCTGGTCAGCGTACTGTCCACTTCGAACAAACTACCGTGGTCGGCTGGCGCCATAAGCTTGCGCTGCACCGAGGCGTCTGGCTCATTCAGGACAACAGGTGCAGCCTGCATAATGGTCACAGGCGCCTCGACTGGCATCTGCCGCGGCTCTTCTACAATAGGCTCGTGTACGGGAAGCTGGGTAGGCTCGGGAGGATTCGCCCCCGTGGCAGACACACTCATTTTCGACGAAAAGCGAATGGAAGGCACAATCAATGAAGCGCTTTCGATTGCCGGCATCATCGGAGCAGACATTCCCAGGGTGATCACTTTCATCACCAGCGCTTTCTTGATGATCACCGAGTGATGGTCCTCGGGCCTCGCAGGCGGCAGCTTGCAGCCTTTCAAATCGATAAAATGATAAGGAACCTGATTTTCGGTAGCACTACCCGTCTTAACGCCCGCCGCCGATGTAAGAATTTGTTTGAACACATGCATTGCCACATTCAGGTCGTCCTTGGACTCAACCCCGCCCAGAAAATACCTATCAAGTTTTTTGCGCAAGACTGCGACATAGACCCTGGAACTAGCCGGCTCAACCTCTTCATCCAAGCTATACACGAGGAAGTTGGAGGTAATCTGACCTACAGCAAACCCACAGAGCAATGCACCGTTGACCGGAGCATCCTGACCGTCACGTTCAAGAACAAGGGTACGTAGAAGCATCATGGTAATCAGGCCTCATTAAAAATTCGGAAAACATCTATAACCTTCAGACAAATACTCGACAATTAAAGGTCAATAAGCACAACACAATTGTTTCAGCGACCCGACTAGCGCGCACGTAGGAATTTTCTTATTAGCATTGATGGACGTTCCCAAAAACAGCTATTACTCGTACCCTTTTTTCAAACTCCCCCCCTACGGTCACACCAAGCTAAATGATCGAAATAATCAACTTGACAAAGCACCTGAACAAGAAAAAAATAATCAGCGATTTTTCATTTAGCGCAAACAAACAGGAATGCCTTGGACTATTTGGAGAAAATCCTACAGCTAAAACAGCACTTCTCGATCTAATATCGGGCTCAACCACCCCTTCCGGCGGGCATATAAAAATCCAAGGCATCAGTACTAAAGCCCATCCACTCAAAGCGAAAAAACTAATCGGCTACCAACTTCAAAAATGCGTCAGTCATCCTACGATGTCGGTTAAAGAGTTCCTTGACTACATCGCAGCCATTCGCGGACTACGTGGTACCGAAAAACACGCACAGGTGGAGCTGGCTGCGACACGACTGGAATTGTTGCCGGTGCTCAGCGAGCCACTCGCAGCGCTCTCCGTTGGCTTGAAGCGCAAGGTCTCCATTGCCCAGGCCATCCTGCATGGCCCGGCATTACTTTTACTGGATGAGCCGACCGAGGGGCTCGCACCCGATCAGAAACACAAATTCATGACGCTCATCCAGTCACTGACACAAGAAATGACGGTAATCGTCGCTTCCAACCACTGCGATGAATTGTCCAAGCTCTGTACACGCGCACTGGTTATCGCCGGTGATCGCTTGGTGGCCGATACTCTCATGCCTGATTTGCAACGGGACTCTCGCCATTTCCAGGCGGTCACCCTCGCTGCAGACGCCCCCTTGGACCTGCTGGCGCTCGCCGTACTGCCCGGGGTGGCAGGCATTGAAGAACATCGGCATGCCCCCGGTACAGTGACCGTCCTGGCCATGCCGGGGCACACCATCTACCCCCATATAAATACGCTCATTGCCAATCGCGGCTGGAAAATCAACTCACTGAACGTAGAGCCAGGTCGCATTAGCGACGTAGTTCACTATCTGAGCCGAGAGACCCCCCTTTGAAACTGCTGCCCGTCATTTTCAAGCGTCAGCTCGCTCATCATGCTGGCACCCCCAGCACCTATCTGAGTGTTGCCATTTTTTCAGTAGTGTCCGTGGCGCTGGGGCTGCACATGAGTTCTTGGCCAGAAGAAGACAGCAGCAACTTGCAGGTTTTCTTCCAGCTACACCCCTGGCTCTATTTTTTATTGATCCCTGTATTGGCGGCACAACTCTGGGCGGACGAGTCCAATACAGGTTTTCGCGACCTTATGAAAACATTACCCATCACGACCTTTGAATGGGTTATGGGTAAATTTTTTGCTGCCTGGGTCGTGTCGGGCATAGCCCTGATATTGACCTTCCCTCTCGTCATCATTGCCAATTACTTGGGCGGGGCGGACAACAGCGTTATCGCCTCGCAATTCATGTCGAGCTGGTTGCTGGCAGGCAGTTATTTATCTGTCGGTTGTTTTATTTTCACGCTGGTGCGTCAACGCACTGCCCTCTTCATATTGACAGTGGGCTTAATGCTCACTGTCAGTGGGTTCTCTTATTTGCTCGATGCACTTGAACATCAAGCCCCACTCTGGGCGGTAGACAGCCTGGTCTCCCTCAGCCCTTTTTCGAGGTACAGCGCTATCGACAATGGAAAATTCACGCTTCGTGACACACTTTACTTCATTAGCATGATCTTAGCCTTTCTCTCAGCGACAACAGTAACCCTCAACTACAAACATAGCTGAGAAGGAAAGCCTTCTATGCGACCGACTCTGCGCCCCGGCATGACACTCACTGTCATCTGGTTACTATTCCTGGCGTTCAACTTAGTGTGGGTAGGAAAGCTTCCTGATATCCGATGGGACTTTTCACAAGAGAAAACCCATACGTTATCTCCTCAAGTACGACAGTTACTCGCGTCACTGGAACACCCTCTGGATTTATATTACTTCAATGCCAAGAACGACCCGGAACGAAGCTACGCCTTGAAGCGCTATGGCAAGCGCATCAAAGACCGGTTGCAGGAGTACGAAAAAGCAGCGAAGGGCATGATTAACCTGCATCTTATTGATCCCGTGCCTTTTTCAGAAGACGCCTACAAAGCAAGGCTTTTCGGTCTCGACGACACTGCGGGCTTCATGGGTCTGATCGGCACCCGCGCCGGCCACGGAGCACAACGCATCGGCTCATTCAGCTTGGACCGGGAGCCATTGCTCGAATATGAAATCAGCCATCTGATCTACAAGTTGCAACATCCGGAGCGCCCCGTTATCGGACTGCTTTCAGGGCTGGAGATGGGAGAATCTGCAGGCCGGCTGCTGGGGGAACTGCGGCGACATTTCAGCCTTATCAACTTGGAAGCGACCGCCAAGGGCGTACCGGAACAAGTCAAAACGCTCATGGTCGTGCACCCACAGGCGCTGCCTGCGCAATCGCTGTATGAAATTGAACAGTTTGTATTGAGGGGAGGTAAATTGATGGTATTTATCGACCCCGTAAGCGAGCAAAGCTTGGGCATCACATCCGCCCCATCGCGACTGGCTGAGTTGCTTGCCGCCTGGGGGATAGAGATGCCAGCGGATAAATTCCTGGTCGACCACCGCTACGCGGCGTCGCAGGCTCCAGAGCCTGGGGAGCTCACAGTGCAGTATCCGGTCAGGTTGAACCTGCCTCGGCAGGCAATGAACACGTACGATATCAGCACCTGGAAATTGAATACCGTGACGGTATCGAGCAGCGGCGCACTCTTTGGCAGCAAAAAAGCTCGCACAACCCTCACTCCCCTTCTGCAAAGCTCCGGTCAATCCGAGTTGCTGGAAACCAACCGGTTTGCGTCAGCAATCGAGGTCGACTCCACGACCGATGAGGCCTCCCCCCGAGCGCAACAGCATGTGATTGCAGCCCGTATAGAGGGACCGGCCTATTCAGCATTCCCCGACGGCATTGAAGGGACGCCGACAGGTTTGCAAGAAGCGGCGCAGATCCATGTAGTGGTAGTCGCCGACACCGATTTACTCATGGATCAATTCAACAGCTCAGCACCCGATAGCAACGCGCTGTTTATCTTGAATACACTGGATAACTTGGCCGCCGGTGATGCGCTGACCAATATTCGCCCCCGCGCGCCAGCGGACACATCACCGCACAAGCTGGAACGGATGCGCCACAGCGCCGAACAGGCCTACGGTCAGAGAGCGATTGAATTGGAGCGGCGCCTGCTACGGACGGAACAGGAATGGCAAATGCTGAACCCAATGACGGTCCCCCTCGGCTCCCAGTCAGTGGACACTAACAACCAACTGGTGGCGCTCAACAAGGAACGCCTACGCTTACCGATGGAATTACATGCCTTGAGGGCCGAGACATACGCGCAGGTGCATCGCCTGGAGTTCGCTATAAAAATGGTCGCGACCTTGGCGATACCGCTGATGCTATGCCTTGTTGCCTGGATGGTTTTTCTAGGTAATCGACGGCGTCGATTGCAAGCGGAGGTCGTGCTCCACTGACCGTTCAACGCCTGGCAATCAGCCCCTGCCGGGCAATGCGTGTCAATTGTCGAATGACTTCCTGCGCGTTGCTCGCGCTGGGGGCCTGGATAACCGCCAGATCGAAGCTGTTATTCGCAAAACGAGCAAGAGAGTCGCCATCTTCAACAAACTGAATCAAGAATGCCGATGGCCGCCCGCTGCGACGTGGCCACCCGTCCAGATAACGTAAGAGCGTAGGCTGGTGCTTACCGCCCAGGAGGATTTTCGGATTGCGTTGGGTGAGGTCCGCGGTGATCGGGGCCAGGCGTATCAGGGGGCGTAGTGCATTCATTGTGTCGTGTCTCTGCCTCAAAAGTCTGCGGGCAGGTGAGAGGCAACACCGAACCAGCGCTTTAGCGGTATTTCGAAGTTGCCTCCGCAGGGGAAGACAGGCTTCTGTCGGGTCCTATTGAGACCCAGTGGCGCCCCGCAATTAGCTGTTTAAATCGGCGCATGAGCAGCATCCTAGAGAAGCCGGTGGGGCGGTGTCAAGAATCCTGAGCAACGAAAAGGCCCGCGCATGGCGGGCCTATCCAGGGTGTTGCAGAGCGATCAGTTAGCGATGGCGCGGTCGGCAGACAGTTTGCCGGCACCTTCCAGCAGCACCGCCAGGGAGCCGCCCAGCAAGGCCAGTGCGAACTCATAACCGTTGTTGGCCATGAACAAACCGTTATGGATATGCACCGAGAAGATCGCCACCAGCGACAGAATGGTCAGGCCCAAGGCGGCCGGGCGTACCAGCAAACCGATGATCAGGGCCAGGCCGGCAAAGAACTCGGTTCCGCCCGACAGCAGCGCCATCAGGGTACCCGGCGCCAGGCCGATGCTTTCCATCCACTGGGCGGTGCCTGCCAGGCCATAGCCGCCAAACCAGCCGAAGAGTTTTTGCGAACCATGGGCGGCGAAGATGATGCCGACCACGATGCGCAGGATGGTCAGGCCGTAGCCGGCACGAGTGGACAACAGGCTTTTGATCATTGGGCTCATGGGGTGAATCCTTTTCGAAGTAGGGGTTGGTTGGCCGCTATATTAATCAGTTTAAGCAATGATAAAAGCCGAAAAAATGCCTGATTAATATCGATAAAATCGATTATTTCCGTGAAGCGATTTTCGGCGATGGCGGCTCCAGGGACTCTCGCTCCCGATCGAACGCCAAGTAGTACTTGTTGACGCTATTAACATAGCTGACGCCCCCCATTCCCACCTGCTCCATGGCAATGCGTTCCACCTGGAAAAACCATTGGTTGGGATTCAGTCCACGGCGCCTGGCCTCGGCGCGCATACCCTGCACTCGCTCCGGCCCCATGTTGTACGCGGCCAATACGAAGGCCATGCGCTCGCGCTCGTTGAGCTTGGGGCTGGCGAAGAATTTGCGACGGATCAACGCCAGGTAACGCGCGCCCGCCTGCACATTACTGTCGAGACTTTCGATATTGTTGACGCCCACCCGCTGCGCCGCCGAAGGGGTGATCTGCATCAGGCCGGTTGGGCCTCCGCTGTTGCGCGCACCCGGGTCGAAGGCAGACTCCTTGAACGCCAGCGCCGCGAGGTTCAGCCAGTCCATGCCTTGCTCACGAGCGTGTTTTTGTAACACCGGGCGCAGTTTTTCCAGGCGCTGGCGGTCGGCGCGGGCCAGCGGGTTGCGCACCTGGTAGAGGCGTCGGTAGATGCGCTGGAATGCCACATCCTGATCGGACGGTGTGCGATAGGTCTTGAGAAATCGATCAATACTGGCCCGCAGCATCGAGGCGTCCTGGCGCACAAACCAGTACTCGTCACCCGGTTCGCTGATCGCCACCTGCTTGTCGAAGCGCAACTTGGGCAGGATCTTCGACCAGCGTTCAGCAATCGGCTTCTCGACGATAGTCAGGTGAAAAATACCCGCCTGGACCATCTCCAGCACATCCTCCACGGCCAGGGTGGGGTCAACCCATTCCACCTTGACCGGCGGCTGTTTGTGCAAGGCCAGCTTCTGGTTGACCTGGCTGATGGCATCCGCCGCCGCGCTGCCGGTGGTCAGCGCCAGGGTACGCCCGGACAACTGCTCCAGCTTGGTAAACCGCCGCTCTCCCTTCACCCCGACCAGCCATAACGGCACACCACTGGCGATCGGATCGCTGGTGCTGATCTTGTGCGCGGCCTTTACATCCAGCAATTCACCGGGGGCCACCAGGTCGCCTTCGCCACGAGCCAGTGCGCCGAGCAGTTGGTCCTTGGCCTTGGGAATGATCCTGAGGTTGATTTCCTGGCCATCACGGGCGTGGCCATTGAGGTATTGCTCGAACGCACGCAGGCGATGGTATTCGACACCGATGGCCTGGCCCTGGACCTCGCCGGAACTGTTACGGCTCTGGTTGACCAGTACACGCAGGGTGCGACTCGAGCGAATCTCCGCCAGGTCGCGCACTTTGCCGGGCTTGGTCACTTCCAGCGGCCCGTCCAGACGCGCGACCGCCGCCATGGGCAGCAGCAGCGTCAGGCACAACATAAGCAACGCCGAGGGTCGGATCATCCGCTCTCCGGAAAGAATACTGGCCAATGCCCTCGCGAAAAACGAGGTATTGGGGGTCAGAAACAGAGCGCTTTAAGCGCTGGCAAGACGCGCAACGGTGGCACAGTGCGAGGCGTTCAGCCAACCACGATGTCACTTGCGACGTTCAAAGACAGCTATAACTCGTTGTAGTTCTTAGTTTTTCTTATAAATCTACAGCTCTGATATGCTTTCCGGCCGCAGGCGGAGATAGCACCATGCAACTCATTGATATCGGCGTCAACCTGACCAACCCCAGTTTCGACGAGAAGCACCAGGCCGTTCTCGACCGCGCCTATGCGGCCGGCGTGCAACAATTGGTGCTGACCGGCACTAGCGTCGACGGCAGCGAACAGGCCTTGGAACTGTGCGTAAACCTCGATGACAGCGGCCAACGCCTGTTCAGTACTGCCGGCATCCACCCCCACTCCGCCAGCGATTGGAACGGCGATAGCGCCAAGCGTCTGCGCGGTTTACTCAGCGAAAGCCGCGTACGTGCGGTGGGCGAATGCGGGCTGGATTTCAACCGTGACTTCTCACCCCGCCCGCAACAGGAAAAAGTCCTGGAAGAGCACTTGGCTCTGGCGGTTGAGCTCAAGCTGCCGGTGTTTCTCCACGAGCGCGACGCCAACCAACGCCTGCTGGAGATCCTCAAGGACTACCGCGACCACCTGAGCGCCGCCGTGGTGCATTGCTTCACCGGCGAACAACAGGCGCTGTTCAGCTACCTCGATCTCGATTTGCACATCGGCATCACCGGCTGGATCTGCGATGAACGCCGTGGGACTCACCTGCATCCGCTGGTCGGAGAAATTCCTCGCGGTCGTCTGATGCTCGAGAGCGATGCGCCCTACCTGCTGCCGCGCACCCTGCGTCCAAAACCGAAAAACGGCCGTAACGAACCGGCCTACCTACCGGAAGTGCTGCGCGAAGTCGCCCTGCACCGCAACGAAACGGTGGAGGACCTGGCTCAGCACAGCACCGCCTGTGCCCGCGCGTTTTTTGGACTGCCTGCGGTGGATTGATGCGGCGCATTGACCCATGTCAAAACCGTTTTTCTGAGTAGCGGCACAATAATGGCACCTTGCCAATGCTGTTTCCGCTATCAGAGAAAACCTTCCATGGGTGCCTGGCTTAGCAATATCTCGCTGAAATACAAATTCTGGGCCGTCAACGCGGTCGCCTTTATCACGACCCTGCTTCTGGTGCTGTACGCCGTGCATCTCGAGCAGCAATCGCGCAGCCAGGCGTCCCAGGCCTCGGCACAAGCCCAGGCGCAATTGCTCGGTGCCTGGCCGGCCGACAAAGCCCTGCCCAAGAGCGAGCACTGGCTGACATTTGCCCGCGGCCAAGTCCCACAGCTTGCCGATCAGGATCTGACAGCCCTGAGCACCACCACGGGTTGGGTCGAACTCAACCACATGCCGCTGTTCGGCGAAAACACGCTGATGGGCGCAGAAGTGATCGCCCGCCCTGATGGGCAATACATTGCCGTGCTCGCCCACGCACCCAGCCTCAGCCAAGTATTCAGTGAACGCTTCGCCAACTATGCCGTGGCGGTGCTGATCCTGATGCTGGCGATGCTCTGCGCGTCGCAATTGCTGATCCGCTTTCTGCTCAGCCAGCTCAATACCCTCAAGGACGTGATGCTGCACGTGGAGAAAACCGGCGACCTGTCGGCCCGCGTGCCATTGGCCTGCAAGGATGAAGTCGGCCAGATGGCCAGCGCCTTCAATGCCATGCAAGCGGGCTATCAGCGAGTGGTCAACACCGTCGCGCGCACCGCCAAGCTACTGGACGATGGTGCCGCTCGATTGGCCAGCAGCATGAACGAGGTACAACACGGCATGCTTGGCCAGCAAAGCGAGACCGACCAGGCCGCCACCGCCATCAACGAAATGACCGCCACCGTCTACCACATCGCCCAACATGCCGGCGCCACCCGCGACTTGTCCCAGACCGCCGACACCCTCGCTGGCAGCGGTCAGGAAGTGGTCACCCGCGTACAACATTCAATCGCCGGCCTGTCTTCCGGCGTGCAACAGACCGCCGAAATGATCCAAAAGCTGGCCGAGGACAGCCAGAAAATCAACAGCGTGGTCAGTGTGATCCACAGCATCGCCGAACAGACCAACCTGCTCGCCCTCAACGCCGCCATCGAAGCCGCTCGCGCCGGGGAAATGGGCCGTGGGTTTGCCGTGGTCGCTGACGAAGTGCGCAACCTGGCCAAGCGCGTGCAAAGTTCCACCGACGAAATCACCCGCATGGTCTCAGCCCTGCAGGCCGGCACCCGCGACGCGGTGGACTTCATGCAGGAAAGCTCGTTCAAGGCCGACGACTGCGTACAACAAGCCCTGGAAGCCGGCACAGCGCTCGCCGAAATCACCAGCGCCGTGGCGCAGATGCGTGAAAGCAACACCCAGATCGCCGTCGCCGCCGAACAGCAAAGCCATGTGGCCGAAGAGATGAACCGCGCGGTGGTGAGCATTCGTGATGTGACCGAAAACACCGTGCAACAGACGGTTGATTCGGCGACCACCAGCAATGAGCTGGCGACGTTGGCTGGGGAGTTGAGCAAGGCGATTGGGCAACTGAAGCTGTAGGGCTTCTCCACCTGTAATCCGACTCCTACGATCGACTCCCCGTTTACCCGAAGTTTTGGCGAACCCTCCTAGCCGTCCTGGCGAATAGCGCCGACTTCTTTACCTGACGAACCTCTCCAAAGTCTCTCGCCTGATCATTCAGTGCGAGGGACCGCCGATGCACCTACCCGTTAATGCCCAGGTTGTCTGGGCTGCCTCTTGATTCCTGTCATTGCCAGCTTTGTCCTGGCCCCCATGGATGCCAAGGCGCCGGACGTTGAGCGCGTCTTTCGTGACTTTCGCGGTTGCCTGAACACCTTTGATGAGTGGGCCGGGAGCTTCTGGAGTGTTTCGGCACTGGAAGTGGAGCAAGTGTTCAAAGTTGGGGAAGAGGTGGCGCTGGTGGCGCCGGTCTCTTCCAACGCCCCAAGTAAAACGGTCGCCACGTGCGATACCCAGGGATCGTTGACTCTGGTGCATATGTTCGAAAGCACTCGATTTGTGCCAATCGGCAATACGCCGGTGATGCTGCAAGCCATTGCCCAGGACGGCAGCCCGCTCGGCGCACCACTCCATCGAACCATCGGCCCCAGCGGCATCCTCGAAATCACCGAGTGTGATCGCAACCAGCCGTACCAAATCACCTTCTATCCCAACGTTTCCAAGGATCACGTCAAGGCGCTGTATGCGTCTTATCAGTCGGTGATCGCGGGATTGGAAGGTCGCCTGCGTGACGAATGGACCAAGACCTTCCAGCCCCAATGGGACGACTTCGCCAACGCCACGCCGCTCGAACGTAGCGCGATGCAAGGTTTGGCGTTTTCAAGCGGGATGGCCAAGGCGCTCTACAACCTGTGGGACAACGTTACGCAGCTGTATGACTTGCTGGCGGACCTTAAGGCCAACAGCGAGAAATTGCTGCAGTACATCACCCAGGCCGAACTTGATGAACTGCTGAGGCTGGGCAGCGACGCCATCGCAAAGGGGCTGTTGGTGCTCAGCGATGAGCCGCTGCTGTTTATCTATCTGTCGGCCATGGTCAGTTGGATACGCCTGCTACCGCCGCCCGAGATGTATGAAGTGCTGGGCGAGATCACCGGAGAGGTACTGATCAATCTATTTCTGATCTGGGCGACCCGTGGCATGGGCGTGCAGATTCGCCTGGGCGCTCAGGTGCTGGGACATATCAAATCCGGACGAGCGCGCCAGTGGCTGGAGAGGCTGGCTGATCAGTTGGTGGGGCCGAAGTTGGACGCGCATGTCGAGGCGGTGAAGCCTTTGCTGCTCAGTGGCCCGACGACAGCGATCAAAACCGTACCGGTTGCGCCGTTGAAGGCTGGGGAGCATGTGGTTTCGAACCCCGTGCCGGCGGTTCGCAAGAAGACCCAGCAGACGGTATTGGTCAGGCAGGAGCCTGTGGATGATGTGCCTGTTTCGGGGAAGAACCCGAATGGGGATGCGGCGGCGGCTTCGGATAAGACGGTAACCAACGGCTGCCCCGTGTCGATGGTTACCGGGGAGGAGTTGCTCACTCTCACCGATGGCACGTTGGATGGGATCTTGCCGTTTGAGTGGACCCGGTTGTATCGCACCAGTGCGGTGGAAGTGGATGGCGGGTTGGGGTTTGGCTGGAGTCATTCGCTGGCGCATCGGCTGGTGGTGTCGGGCGATTCCGTCGTGTGGACGGACCATGAGAACCGCAGTACTTCGTTTCCGATGCCGACCGTTGCTCGGCCTGCAATCACCAACAGCTTGGCCGAAGCAGCGATCTATTTGGGCGCATCGCCAGATGAATTAGTGCTGGCCCAGGCATCGCGGTTTTATCACTTTCGCGACGGTGTGCTGGTCTCGATCAGTGATGCGTACGACAACCGGCTGCGGATTTCTCGGGATTATTTGGGGCGGATTGAGCGGCTGGATAACGGGGCGGGTTGTGCGCTGTTCCTGCGCTATGCGTCGGGTCGCATCGTGGCAGTGGACTACCAGGTGCAGCGGGCCAAGGGACGTGAACCCTACGTTTGGGTCACGGAGCAGAACGTCGTTTCCTACGCCTATGACGACGCTGGCCGGCTGGTCTCGGCGACCAATGCGATAGGCGAAAGCGAGGTTTATCGCTACGACGATCAGCACGTGATTCTTGAGCGTGGGCTGGCCGGTGGGGCGAGTTTCTTTTGGGAATGGGAACGGGCTGGCAAGGCCGCGCGGTGTGTGCGGCATTGGGCCAGTTTTTCCCAGATGGATACGCGGTATGCCTGGGGAGATGACGGCCGTGTCACGGTACATAACGCCGATGGCAGCCAGGAAGTGTATGTCCATGACGACCGGGCGCGGCTGGTACAGCGGATTGATCCGGACGGTGCTTCGCATTTCAAATCCTATGACGACAAGGGTCGGCTGACGGTCGAGCAGGATCCTCTGGGCGCTGTGACGGCGTATCAGTACGACGAAGCCGGACGGTTGGTGGCGTTGTTTCCCGGGGATGATGAGCCAACAACCTACGAGCATGACAATGGCTTCGTACGGGTTGTAAGGCGGGGTCTGGCGGTCTGGAAGTACGAGCGCAATGACCAGGGCGATGTCATTCGTAAGATCGATCCCGACGGCCATGTCACGGACTACAGCTACAACAAATACGGGCAACTGGTTGGGGTTTGGTATCCCGATCACAGTTGTCAGCGACTGGTGTGGAATGATCGTGGGCAGCTCATAGAGGAACAACTGCCCAATGGCGGGATCAAGCGGTACCGCTATGACGATCTTGGCCGACAGATTGCCCGTGAGGATGAACATGGGGCGCTGACCCAGTACCAATGGGACAGTGTCGGTCGGTTAACGCGTGTCGCTTTACCCGGCGGTGCTTGTAGGGAATACAGCTACAACCCCTACGGAAAAATCACCGCCGAACGCGATGAACGGGGCCACGTTACTCGCTACGAATACGCCGACGGCCTGCACCTGATCAGTCGGCGCATCAACGCCGACGGTACCCAGGTCAACTACCGCTACGACAATGCGCGATTACTGCTGACCGAGATCGAAAACGAGGTTGGCGAGACCTACCGACTTGCTTATCACCCCAACGGGCTGATCCAGCAGGAAACCGGGTTTGACGGGCAGCGTACGGCGTATGCCTACAACCTCAACGGCAATCTGCTGGAAAAGACCGAATACGGCGACGATGGCAGTCAGTTAGTCACTCGTTACGAACGCGATCACGCTGACCGCCTCGTACGAAAAACCCTGCCCGACGGCGGCCTTGTTGAATATGCCTACGACCGTCAGGGCAACCTTCTCAGCGTCGATGACGGCCACTGGGCGCTGGCCTACGAATACGACCAACAAAACCGCCTCACCGCCGAACACCAAGGCTGGGGCACCTTGCGCTACGGCTACGACGCCTGCGGCCAACTTAAAAACCTGCGCCTGCCCGACAACAACCGCTTGGTGTTCAACCACAGCAAAGGCGGCCACCTCGCCAACGTCGAATTAAACGGCGCGCCGCTGACCTCCCATCTGTTCAAGGCCGGCCAAGAACACCAACGCCAACAAGGCCAACTCCTCAGCCACTACCACTACGACGACCAGCAACGCCTGCACGCCCACGCGATCACCCAGCAACAAGATCACCTCTACCAACGTCAATACGACTACGACAAAACCGGCAACCTCACCCGCCTGCTCGACACCCGCAAAGGCGAACACCACTACCACTACGATCCCGTAAGCCGCCTCACCCGCGCCGACCACTCCCAAGACCTGCAGGAACGCTTCGGCCACACCCCTGCCGGCACCCTGCTGATGCAAGACCGCCCCGGCCCCGACATCGTTGCCGGCAACCGCCTAATGATCCAAGGCGACCGTCAGTACGACTACGACGCCTTCGGCAACCTGATCCGCGAACGACGGGGCCGTGGGCACGCGCTGATTACCGAATACCGCTACGACTGCCAACACCGCCTGATCGGCATTACCCAACCCAACGGCCAAACCGCGAGCTATCGCTACGACCCGTTTGGGCGGCGCATCAGCAAAACCGTTGACGGCCTAACGACGGAGTTTTTCTGGCAAGGCGACAAGCTGATTGCTGAACACCATGCGGAACGCCATCGCACCTATCTCTATGAACCGGATAGCTTTCGCCCGCTGGTTCTGTTGGAAGGCTTTGGGCCACAAGACACCAACGCTTTCCACTACCAACTCGACCACCTCGGCACACCGCAGGAACTCACCGAACCGGATGGCGAAATCGTCTGGTCCGCCCACTACCGCGCCTACGGCCAGATCAGCCGTCTCGACAAAGGCAAAATCGACAACCCGCTACGGTTTCAGGGTCAGTACTTTGATCAGGAAAGCGGACTGCACTACAACCGTCATCGCTACTACAATCCAGATATTGGTCGTTATCTGACGCCGGACCCGGTGAAGCTGGCGGGTGGGATCAATGCGTACTTGTACGCGCCCAACCCGACCGGGTGGGTTGATCCTTTGGGGCTCAGCGCAAATTGCCCTGGATCAATAAGGAAAAATCCCGCTTGCGCTACTCCTACTGAACCGGATGCCCCTGACGTTTCTCGTAAGGGGGCTTTCAGGCAAGCTAAAAGAGATGCCCATATACCGATGAATCAGAGCCCAGATGTGATGACCCACCCGAAAACAGGACGGACGACACAGTACAAAATAGAAAATATGACCGATTTGAATGATAAAAAAATACTGGATGCCACCGGCCACCCCATCAAGACGAGGGTATATCAATTTACAAGAAAAGATGGCTCACAAGTCCTTATTCAAGATCATTCTGCAGGGCATAAATACGGTAGAGCAGATGGAATTGGAGATCAAACAACACATTTCAATCTACGACCTATTGAACAACCCCGGAACGGAAAGCTCATCGACGCAGAAGCACACTACTTCTTCAGGAAAAAAAATGAAATACTGGAATGAACTAGATAAAAACATATTCTTTGAAAAAATTTTTAGCCAGCCTGTAGAGATAGGAGAAATCACTCTCTTCTCCTTACAAATAGACAATGATCGACCGTCTCTGGGGATTGGGTTCGACATACCTGATTTCCCAGATATTCTACCGGAAAAATGGAAAAACAAAGGTTACAACGTTTGCAGACTTGGTGTTGATTGTCATGGCATTAGCGATCTAAAAATACTCAACATACCCGGCCGAGATAATTTTTACGTAAGCGTAAAAAAAGAAAAGGGTCAACTCTGCTTCTATGCTGCCAACAAAAACTCCTTAATCGAATTTAAGTCCAAGAGCATCTCAATTTGCGACCCTAACGTTTACATCAGAGGTAATGATGAAAATTTTTAAAATAACAGACATTAGAAATCAAAGTCAGTCATACGCTTCTTGTGCACATGGGCGACCATGAGTTCTTTATTTTCGCATGAACGTGGCTTGCCACATTGCATTCTGTCAAGTGATGAATGCAGCGTATCCAAATTAGAGTAAAGACTAGCATGGAAGTCATTTCCAAAAAACGGCGTGTACAAAGCGGCCCAAATAAAGTGGCCGAAGTAAATATTGATGACCCAATACTAGTCCCAAGCAAAGAAGGGCCGAAATCACCTCATATTGGTTATCAACCCCCCGGAAAGAGAGCGGGCGGAGGGGCAAAAAGAGGTCATATTGTAGTGGTCAACTAATCCCGGACACGACGTTAAGTTTTTTCTCGGCCTGAGCCGGTGGCAGCCCACCATTAAATTGGTGCGGTCGAATCCAGTTGTACCGGTGCATCAAAAAATGGCTGATATCCC
>NZ_VFES01000021.1 GCF_007858185.1 Pseudomonas grimontii | reverse complement strand
CCAAGCCAGTTGCCAAAATCGCTGCTGCCAAACCCGCCGCGAAGCCAGCTGCCAAAACCGCTGCTGCCAAACCTGCCGCGAAGCCAACTGCCAAAACCGCTGCTGCCAAACCTGCCGCGAAGCCAGCTGCTAAAACTGCTGCTGCCAAACCTGCCGCGAAGCCAGCTGCTAAAACTGCTGCTGCCAAACCTGCCGCGAAGCCAGCTGCTAAAACTGCTGCTGCCAAACCTGCCGCCAAGCCAGCTGCCAAAACTGCTGCTGCCAAACCAGCCGCCAAGCCAGCTGCCAAAACTGCTGCTGCGAAACCAGCCGCGAAGCCAGCTGCTAAAACCGCTGCTGCCAAACCAGCCGCCAAGCCAGTTGCCAAAACTGCTGCTGCAAAGCCAGCCGCGAAGCCAGCTGCTAAAACCGCTGCTGCCAAACCAGCCGCGAAGCCAGTTGCTAAAACCGCTGCTGCAAAGCCAGCCGCCAAGCCAGCTGCCAAACCTGCTGCTGCGAAACCTGCCGTCAAGCCAGCTGCTAAACCTGCTGCTGCAAAACCAGCACCGGCCAAGCCAGCAACACCTGCGGCTACCCCGGCAGCGTCCACCGCTCCAACCGCATCGGCCAGCAGCACCCCTGCACCGGTAGCGCCAAGCACCACCCCAACCAGCGCTTCCTAAGTGCCGGTGATCATGACGCGCAGCTGCTGCAGCGCGTCATGGTCAAGGTTGGCGGCATCCTCAGCCGCCAGTCCTTCCAGCCACGGCTGTTGAGTCATCTCCCCTGTCGGCCAGGCCTGCGTCAACGCTTCCAGGCGCGTCAGCAATTGCCGTTCGGCATCCAGCTCCAGGGCTTTGACCCGCTCGCGTAACGCCGCCAGCTGCTCATCCTGCTGCGCCATGGCGCGCCATTGCATACGCAACTGTCGCAATGGTTCGATCACCTGCGCCTGCCACGGTCGGGCCAGCTGTTGCAGTGTTCGCACACGCCCGGGCTCAAGTGCCACACCCCGCTGTTCCAGCCACGCGCCGCAGAGCAACAGGCACACGTCCGCTCTATGCTCCTGCAAGCGCAGGCACGCGGCTTCGACGCCCGGGCGGGCGTAAGTCGAGAGAGCAAAGCTCCACAGGTCAGCGTTCATATTCACACCCAAGCCAGCGGCCAACGAAGCTGGTAGACTCCGCCGCCATTATGATCCGACTTCAAAGCCTAACATTACAGCGTGGCCCGCAACGTCTTCTCGAAGACGCCGAGCTGACCCTGCACGCCGGTCACAAAGCCGGCCTGATCGGTGCCAACGGCGCCGGCAAATCCACGTTGTTCGCCCTGTTGCTGGGTGAGCTGACCCCGGATTCCGGGGACTGCTTGCTGCCGGCCGACTGGCGCATCGCCCATATGCGCCAGGAGATCGACACCCTGGACCGCATCGCGATCGACTACGTGCTCGATGGCGACCTGCGCCTGCGCCAGGTGCAACACGACCTGGCCGAGGCCGAGAAAGCCCAGGACGGCGCCGCCCAGGCCCGCCTGCACGCGGAGCTCGACAGTGCCGACGGCTACACCGCCGACGCCCGCGCCCGCAAGATGCTCGCCGGCCTTGGCTTCACCAACGAACAGATGGACCGTCCAGTCGCCGACTTCTCCGGTGGCTGGCGCATGCGCCTTAATTTGGCCCAGGCGCTGATGTGCCCCTCGGACCTGTTGCTGCTCGACGAACCGACCAACCACTTGGACCTCGATGCGATCCTGTGGCTGGAAGACTTCCTCAAGAGCTATCAGGGCACCTTGCTGCTGATTTCCCACGACCGGGACTTCCTCGACGCCGTGGTCGACAACATCGCCCACGTCGAACAGAAGAAAATCACCCTCTACCGTGGCGGCTACACCGCGTTCGAACGTGCGCGTGCCGAGCGCCTGGCCCAGCAGCAGCAGGCGTTCGAGAAGCAGCAGGCGCAGCGCGCGCACATGGAAAGCTACATCGCCCGGTTCAAGGCCCAGGCCACCAAGGCCCGCCAGGCCCAGAGCCGGATCAAGGCCCTGGAGCGCATGGAAGAACTGTCGGCGGCCCACGTCGATTCGCCGTTCGACTTTGTGTTCCGCGAGTCGGTGAAGATCTCCAGCCCGTTGCTGGACCTCTCGGATGCCCGCCTGGGTTATGGCGAGAAAACCATCCTGGAGAAGGTCAAGCTGCAGCTCACCCCGGGTGCGCGCATTGGTTTGCTCGGCCCTAACGGCGCGGGCAAATCGACGCTGATCAAGAACCTGTCGGGCGAGTTGCAACCCCTGGCCGGTCGCCTGACCCGTGGCGAGAACCTGGTGGTGGGCTACTTCGCCCAGCATCAGTTGGATTCCCTCGATTCCAAGGCCAGCCCGTTGCTGCACCTGCAACGCCTGGCGCCGACCGAGCGCGAGCAAACCCTGCGTGACTTCCTCGGTGGCTTTGACTTCCGTGGCGCGCGCATCGATGAGCCGGTGCTGAACTTCTCTGGCGGCGAAAAAGCCCGCCTGGCCCTGGCGTTGATCGCCTGGGACCGCCCGAACCTGCTGCTGCTCGACGAACCGACCAACCACCTCGACCTGGAAATGCGCCTGGCGCTGACCATGGCCTTGCAGGAATTCAGCGGTGCGGTACTGGTGGTGTCTCACGATCGCCACCTGCTCAAGAGCACCACCGACAACTTCCTGCTGGTAGCGGATGGCAAAGTCGAAGAGTTCGACGGTGACCTGGACGACTACGCGCGCTGGCTGACGGACTATCGTCTGCGCAACGCACCGGTCAGCAATACCCCGGTCAACCCGGACAAGACCGACAAGAAAGCCCAGCGCCAGGCAGCTGCCGCACTGCGCCAGCAGCTGGCGCCGCATAAGCGCGAAGCCGACAAGCTTGAGGCCGAGTTGGGCAAGGTGCACGAGCGCCTGGCCAAGATCGAAGCCAGCCTGGGTGACAGTGCCGTGTACGAGGCTGCACGCAAGGATGAGCTGCGCGACCTGCTGGCCGAGCAGGCCAAGCTCAAGGTACGCGAAGGGCAGTTGGAGGAAAGCTGGATGGAGGCCCTCGAACTGCTCGAAACCCTGCAAGCGGAACTGGAGGCGCTGTCCTGATGGAAGCGTTGCAGTTGCCGCTGCCGGCGCAATGGATCGAGCCTGTGTGGATCGGCGTGCAAATCCTGCTGATCCTGCTGGCCGGCTACTTCGCCCAGCGTTTTGTCGCCAAGGGCCTGACCCGCCTGGGTGAACGCTACCCGTTCCCGCCGCAATTACTGATGCCGCTGCGCGGTGGTTTGCGCTGGCTGATCATGGGCAGTGCGCTGATCTTTGTGCTGGAACGCCTGGGCGTGTCCGCTACGGTACTGTGGACCGCGCTGTCGGGGTTTGTCGCGGTGGCGGCAGTGGCGTTCTTCGCCATGTGGTCGGTGTTGTCCAACCTGCTGTGCGCGATCCTGATCTTTACCGTCGGGCCGTTTCGCCTCGGTGACATCGTGGAGTTGGTGGATACCGTCGACAAGCCCGGTGTGAAGGGCAGGGTGGTGGCGATCAACTTGCTCTACACCACGCTGATCGAAGTGGAAGCGGCGGGTACCGACAGCGCTATCGTACAGGTGCCTAACAGCCTGTTCTTCCAGCGCTCGGTGCGGCGTTGGCCCGGCACCCATGTATTCCCGGGCGACCGCTAGCATTTACCGCGTTTAAAAATCGATAGCCAGCCTCTGGTCGGCGGAGTTAGCTTAAGGCACAACAATCGCTGACTCTCTCCTGAGGTGTGCAATGGCACTCGACACGTGGCTGGCCTTTTTCCTGGCCAGTTGGATCATCTCCCTTTCCCCTGGTGCCGGCGCCATCGCTTCGATGTCCAGCGGCCTGCAATATGGTTTTGTACGTGGCTACTGGAACGCGATCGGCCTGCAGCTGGGCTTGGCGATGCAGATTGCCGTGGTGGCGGGCGGTTTGGGTGCCATTCTGGCGGCGTCGTCGACCGCGTTCTATGCGATCAAATGGTTTGGCGTGGCGTACCTGGTGTACCTGGCCATCAAGCAATGGCGTGCCTTGCCCATGGACATGACCGATGACGCGGCCGTACGCCCGCTCGGCAAGCCGATGGCGATGATGTTCCGTGGTTTCCTGGTCAACGCCAGCAACCCCAAGGCCCTGGTGTTCATGCTCGCGGTGCTGCCGCAGTTCGTGAATCCGCAGGCGCCGTTGCTGGCCCAGTACCTGATCATCGGTGCGACGATGATCAGCGTCGATATGATCGTGATGGCGGGGTATACGGGGTTGGCCTCGAAAGTCCTGCGCCTGTTGCGCACGCCCAAACAGCAGAAGCGCATGAACCGTACGTTTGCCGGGTTGTTTGTGGGGGCAGCGGGCTTCCTCGCCAGCCTGCATCGCGCAACGGCTTGAGCTGACGAAACCGAATCAAAGTGTGGGAGGGGGCTTGCCCCCGATGGCGGTGTTTCAGTGAAAAATATGCTGACTGACCCACTGCTATCGGGAGCAAGCCCCCTCCCACATTTGTTGTGTGGTTGGCTGTAAAGCTTAGGCTCAGCGCAGGATCTTCGGCGCTTCATCCCTTGGCAGGTTATTACGCAACACCGGCTGGCCAGGCTCTTGATAGCCGCCGCCCAACTGTTCCGCCAACTGCCGTGCCACGTCCTCACCCAGTGCCTTCGACACTTCCTTTACCACACGCGGCCGGTTCAGGCTCACGCGTAGGTCGCGGCTGTTCACCAGCTTGGTGTCCTGGCCTTCGCCCATGGCGGTAAACGCCGAGGTGATTTCGTAAGTGCGGGTGTTGATCAGGCTGAAATCCGCCACCAGTGTCAGGCCCAGCACCGCCGAGTAGCTGTTGGTGTGGTCCAGGGCGTTGATGTCCTGGGTGAAGTCGATATCTGACAGCGTGCCGAACAGCACGTAGTCCGCCCCCTTGAAGTTACCGGCCTTGATGCGCTTGATCACGTCATAGACGTCACCCTTGGCATCGGCGGTGTAGGGCGTGCCCTGCACCAGCTGGAACTGGCGGGACTTGAGAATCTCACCCTTGATGTCACCGCTGAACTTGCGCAGCTCGGTTTGCTCAATGTAGCTGCTACGGCTCTCATACTCGCTGTAGTTCGAGGCGCCGCTGGCGTTGTAGCTGCTTGCCTGGAAGTTGTTGCTGGCCGAAACCTGGTGGATGTACTCCTCGACCTGCGCCTGGTAGGCCAGGTCAGTCACCGCGATCTTCGGCGCGGCCGAGGCGCCAAAGGCGCACAGCAGGCCGATCAAACCAATCCATGCACGCATTGCTTAGCGCTCCGTGGTCTTGCGGATTTCTTTTTCGTCCATCCATTCTGCCAGGCCGCTCTCGACATCGATCAGCTGCAGACTGAACTTGTAGAACACGTCCTTGTAGTCCGAACTGCGCTTGACGATGGAGCTGATGGAGCCTTCCAGGCGGTATTTGGCCGCGACCATGTTGCCGGTCTTGCTGACCGTGGATTTCTTGTACAAGCCGCTCTGGTTCTGCAGCTTGAGCTGGTCGACCTGGCTCTGCATGTCGGTGTTGTCACTGGCGAAGCGTGCGGTGCCGGTCTTCATCAGCTGGGTCTTGATCGACGTGGTGATCTCGCGGGTGTCGATGTACTCGCTGGTCTTGTTCTTCACGTCATACACCTGCACCACCGGGCGGCCTTGCAGGATGCCGGACTGGGCCAGGGAGCGGGTCATGCTTTCGGCGATCATCTGCAGGTCGGTGGAGCCGAACTCGTTGGTCACCAGTTCCACGGCCTTGGTGTCGCCGTAGCTGATGTTTTTACCACCCAGTACCGGGGAGGTATTCGCGCAGCCGCTGGCCAGGACGGCAACCACGGCGAGGATCGAGAAGCGTGCAAGCATGGGGAAATCTCTCAGCAGCAAAAAGAATGAACGGCTCAAGGGGTTTTGACTTCAAGGCGGAAGTCCGCTGCCTGGGGCAAATTGGCAATGGCGGGCAGGAAGGTCGCCTGGTTGGCGTACAGGGTCAGCACTTTCCAGGTCTCTTCATCGCCCACCGGGAAACCATCGGCGCCCAGCCAGGCGAAGCGGTAATACATCATCTGGTTACTGCTGGTGATGTTGCTCAGTTGTACTTTGGCGGTGAGGAAGCCGTTCTCGCGAGCCACACGAATGGCGCCGACCGCGATGCCCTTGAACTTGCCCATCACCACGATTTTGCTCGCAGCACTGCCAGGTTCCGGTGGCGGCGGGGTGGCGCAGCCGGCAAGCAGGACCAGCGCCAGGGCGCCGAGGATGAAATGACGCATAGCGTGCTCCTTAAGGTTGTTTGAGGGCGATGGCCTGGGTTGTCGTGCTGGGCACCACATGGGCGGCGAGGCCGCCGGCGAACACTTGGTTGCCGACCACGCGCAGGGTGATCACCTGGTAGGGTTGGTCGGCCTTGACCGTCACCAGCGTGCCACCCAGGGCGTTGGGCAGGCTGACCTGGTGTTCGCCGCGCTTGAGGCGCAGGCGCGTGACCTGGGTCATGTCCGGCAGGGTGCGCCAGGTGCGGGTGTCGGCGCCTTCGGTCACGGCCGAGGCGATACCCAGTACCAGGCCTGCCATGGGGTTGGTCTTGTTCAGGTTGTTCTGCGCCACGCCACGGCTTACCGCCCGCACGGTGGTGCGCAGGATGATCCCCGGCATGTCGTCACGCAGGGCGCGGCGGGACATGGCCGTGGTGCTGTTGAGCGCGGTGAGGTTCTGTTGCTGGCCGTCGACACCGATCTGGGCGAAAGTCGCCGTGGAGGTGTCGGCCTTGATCACCGGGAACGACAGCGGGGTGATCACCAGGTTGCCATTGATCGGGATCGGCAGCGGCAGGCGGATCGAGTCGCGGGCGGGCGCGAGGCCGCTCTGCACCACGATCAGCACGTCGGTTTCATCGGCGCCGACCTTGGCTTTGTCCAGGTCGAGCAGCGCTTTTTCCAGCAGTGGGGTGTTAGGGCGTAGTTCGACGGCCTTGCGATAACCAGGGGCGGCCAGGTCTTTTTCGCCCAGGGCTTCGTAGACGAAGCCGGCCAGGTAATGGCTGAACGCACTCTGGTAGCTGTTCTTCAGGCCGACCACTTCCGGTGCGTCGAGGGCTTGCACCGGGTAGCCGTGCAGGTCCTTGATCTGGGTGGTCACGCCCTGGCGCTCGGCGTCGTCTTCGCGCTTGAGGTATTCCTTGTCGCGCAGGTCGGCGATCACCGCTTCGCGTTCGTGGGTCTTCTTGATTTCGGTGCGTGCACCGTCGAAGTCGTTCAGGGCCAGCAGGTTCAGGGCCATTTGCGTGGTCAGCATGACTTTTTCGTAGTCATAGCCTTCGTAGCGACGCACCTTGTCGTTGGCCAGGAAGCTGCCGAACTGGGACAGGTACTTTGCGCTGTCGAACTTGACCGACTCTTCCCACTTATAGACTTGCAGGTCGGCGCTGCGCCAGGCGGTCTGGCTGCCGGTCAGGTCGCCCTTTGCCCGTAGTAACTCGCCCTTTTCGAAGAAATACAGCAGGTCTTTGTCTTCACCGGTGTTGTTCTTTTCCAGCAGGGTCAGGGCGGCGTCGACATTGCCGGTGGCCAGTTGCTGGTTGGTGGCTTGCAGCTCGGAGTCGTAGCTGCGGAACATTGAACAGCCGGAGAGCAAGGTGACGGCCGCGAGCGCGAGCGGAGGTAAGGCGCGAAAAGCCATATAACTTCTTCCCTGAAAGTAGTCAGTCGATGTGGTTATTCCTCATAAAAACGAGGAACGAAATTCCCTTTCGCACTAACAGGGCGCGGCATTATAAGCACCGTTACTGGCAAAACAATGGCTTTTTGCTTTGATTGGGTCGACGTAGATGCCACTACCGTGCGGCTGAAATTCACCTCCCGTTCAAATGACAAATCACTAACGCCTTGAGTCAAACCCCATAAGCCTTAACAATGTGTTACTTCGTATTTCCACTTGAGATTCATTCATGACTGGCCCCTTCCGTTTTCTCGCCTGGCTGCTGTTGCCGGCGTTGATGTCGTGCAGCTTCAACCTGTTGGCCGCAACCGCCGAGAGCGCCCCACAGGCTCTGCATCTGCTGGACTACATCGGTGCTGACTACCCACCGACGGTGGAGGCGGGCAAGGTTGTGGATGATTCGGAATACCGTGAGCAGGTGGAGTTTCTCGGGGTATTGCAGGGGTTGGTGGCGGATTTGCCGCAAAGGCCCGAGCGTGCGGAGTTGGTGAAGGGCGTCGACGAACTGCTGGCGGCTGTCACCGCTCACGCAGACGGCGCCACCGTGGCTCGCCAGGCCCGTCAGTTGGGCGCCAGGCTGGCGGTAGCGTATGAAGTCAGCCAGGCCCCGGCCATCACGCCCGACCCAACGCGCGGTGCACCGCTCTATGCCCAGCACTGCTCGGTGTGCCACGGTACTGCCGGTGCTGGTGATGGCCCGGCCGGCGTGGGAATGACGCCGCCGCCGGCCAACTTGACGGATGCAGCGCGCCTGGATCGCCTGAGCCTCTACGCGATCTACAACACCCTGGGCCTGGGTGTCGAAGGCACTGATATGCCGTCCTTCGCCGACCAGTTGGACGACCGCCAGCGCTGGGACCTGGCCACCTACATCGCCGGCTTCACCGCAGACCCGGCCGCCGCCAAAAGCGAGCAGCCCTTCAACCTCGCCGACCTGGCCCGCCAGACGCCTAATGAAGTACTGGCCGCAAACGGCCCAACGGCTGCCGCAACCTTCCGCGCCCAGCGTGCGCAACCGCCGCAGGTCAAGCGTGGCCCGGCGCAGTTGCTCGATTACACCGCTACCACCCTGGACAAAAGCCTCGCGGCGTTCCGCAACGGTGACCACGACCAAGCCTATGACTTGTCGGTAGCGGCCTACCTCGAAGGCTTCGAGCTGGTGGAAAGCTCACTGGATAACGTCGACGCCAACGTGCGCAAGGACACCGAGAAGGCCCTGATGGCTTACCGACAGTCGTTGCAGGACGGCCTGCCGATTGAGCAGGTGCAGCAGCGCCTGGACGTGGCGAAGGGCAAGCTCACCGAGTCCGCAGGCTTGCTGGGCAGCGATGGCTTGAGTTGGTCGCTGAGCTACATTTCCGGTCTGCTGATCCTGCTGCGTGAAGGCCTGGAAGCCATCCTGGTGCTGGCGGCGATCCTCGCGTTCCTGCGCAATACCGGCCAGCAATCGGCGGTGCGCAGCGTCAACATCGGCTGGGGCCTGGCGCTATTGGCCGGCTTGGCCACCTGGGCGCTGGCGGCGTATGTGATTGACGTCAGCGGCGCCCAACGCGAATTGCTCGAAGGCTGCACGGCGCTGTTCGCCAGTGTAATGGTGCTGTGGCTTGGCGTGTGGATGCACGACCGCCGCCATGCCGCGGCGTGGCAGGACTACATCAAGAGCAGCCTGGTGGGCGGCGGTGGGCGCTTCGGTTTTGCCATATTGGCGTTCTTCTCGGTCTACCGCGAGCTGTTCGAAGTGATCCTGTTCTACGAAACCCTGTGGCTGCAAGCGGGCCCGGCCGGACACAACGCGGTGCTGGCGGGTGGTGCCACGGCGTTGGTGCTGCTGGTAGGTCTGGCCTGGGTGATCCTGCGCGGTTCGGCGAAACTGCCGCTGGCGCTGTTTTTCGGCATCAATGCGGCGCTGCTGTGCGCGTTGTCGGTGGTGTTCGCCGGGCATGGCGTCAAGGCCTTGCAGGAAGCCGGCATCTTCGGCACACGGCCGGTGGCGTTCTTTGACTTCGACTGGCTGGGCATCCATGCCGATGCTTACTCGTTGAGTGCACAGGCCGTGGCGATCCTGGCCATTGTAGTGCTCTACGGTCGCAGCCGACTGGCAGAGAAACAGCGAGTGGCGGCATAACATGCGGGTCTGGATCGATGCGGACGCCTGCCCTCGGGCCGCTAAGGACCAAGTGGTGAAATTCGCCCTCAAGCGCCAATTCGAGGTCGTCCTGGTGGCCGGGCAGAGCCAGATCAAGCCGAGCTTCTCGTGCGTGAAGTTGATCGTGGTGCCCAGCGGTCCGGACGCAGCAGATGACTACCTGGTGGAGCACGCAGTGCCCGGCGAACTGGTGATCTGCAGCGATGTGCCCCTGGCCGACCGCCTGGTGAAGAAGGGCGTCACCGCCCTCGACCCGCGTGGCAAGGAGTTCAGCCCGGCGAACATGAGTGAACGGTTGGCGGTGCGTAACCTGTTTACCGATCTGCGCGAGCAGGGCCAGATGGGCGGTGGGCCACCGCCCCATGGGGAAAAGGACAAGCAGGCGTTTGCCAATGCCCTGGACCGGATCTTGACGAAGTTGATGCGCCAGGCCTGATGCCTGTGGCAAGCCGGCTCGCCACACCAAGCCGGCTGATCACCGTTCAGTATTTGGCCACCTGGTCAATCGTTCTCGTGGGTCAGCTCCAGCACCCGATCCACCAGTTTGTTGATGCCTGACGCCACCTCACTGATGCTCTTGCCGAGCATATAGGCCGGCGTGCTTACCAGTTTGCGGGCCTTGTCTTCTACGATGTCTTCCACCGTGCATTCCTGGTGGGTGGCGCCCATTCTGTCGAGGGCGGCGGCGGTGTCGGCATCGTTGCCGATGGTGCAGGTCACGCCTGGGCCGTAGATCTTCGCGGCCAGGGCTGGTGAAATACAGATCAACCCCACCGGCTTGCCGGCTTCGGCAAAGGCTTCGGCCAACGCCAGTACCTGCGGGTTGACGCTGCAAGCGGCGCCTTCCTGTGCAAAGTCCGACAAGTTCTTCGCCGCACCAAACCCCCCGGGTACGATCAGCGCATCGAACTCGTCGGCGTTGGCGTCTCGAATATCCTTCACCTCGCCCCGGGCAATGCGGGCCGACTCCACCAGCACATTGCGCGACTCGGGCATTTCTTCTCCCGTCAGGTGGTTGATCACGTGCAGCTGCGCAATATTCGGTGCAAAACATTGGACCTGAGCGCCGCGCTGATCCAGGCGCAGCAAGGTGATCACGCTTTCGTGGATCTCTGCGCCGTCGTACACGCCACAGCCGGAAAGGATCACTGCAATCTTTTTGCTCATGGGCATTTCTCCTGATTCATGGCGTTAAATGTCTACTAATTTGTAACCTGTTGCCAATGGGATCTCGCACCGCTGCACCTAATCTTGATGTAACAAAAATAGACCGGACTAGCTCATGGACTTCGTGCCTTACGCGGTACCGTTTTTTATCCTATTGATCGTGCTGGAGCTGCTTGCCGACCGTTGGCGTGGCCAGCGCAACTACCGGGTGGCGGACGCCATCAACAGTCTCAGCACCGGTGTGCTGTCCACCACCACCGGGCTGTTGACCAAAGGCGTGGGGCTGCTGACCTATGCGTTCGCCCTCAAGCACCTGGCGCTGATTGAACTGCCCGTCCACAGCGTCTGGGCCTGGGTGTTTGCCTTTGTGTTCTACGACTTCTGTTATTACTGGCTGCATCGAATGGGGCACGAGCGCAATATCCTCTGGGCCGCGCACTCGGTGCATCACCAGAGCGAGGACTACAACCTCAGCACCGCCCTGCGCCAGACCAGCACCGGCTTCCTGCTGAGCTGGATCTTCTACCTGCCCCTGGCCGTGCTTGGCGTACCGCTGGTGGTGTTTATCAGCGTGGCGTCGCTCAACCTGTTGTATCAATTCTGGGTGCATACCCGGCACGTGCCAAAGCTCGGCTGGTTCGAATGGTTTTTCGTCACGCCATCCAATCATCGGGCCCACCACGCACAGAACGCTCTCTACATGGATCGCAACTATGGCGGGGTGTTCATTCTTTGGGACCGACTGTTCGGCACCTTCCAGGAAGAAGACGACAACGAACCGGTGATTTTCGGCGTGACCACGCCCTTGGCCAGCTGGAATCCGTTGTGGGCCAACCTGCAGTTTTATGCACAGCTTTGGAGTGATGCGCGGCGTACCGAGAGTCAGTGGGACAAGCTGCGCATCTGGTTCATGCGCACCGGGTGGCGCCCGGCGGACGTGAAGGCCAAATACCCCTTGGCCAAGCCGGAGTTGAGCCAGTTCCGCAAATTCGAAGTGCCGCTGGACGCGCGCCAACAGGTCTACATCGCCCTGCAGTTCGCGGCGTATGTGGGTTTTGGCAGCTATCTGATGAATGTCGGCGAGGGTCTGTCCACCGCAGCGCTGATTATCGGCTGGGGGGCGATGGCACTTGGATTGTTTACCCTGGGCGTGGCCCTGGAGAATCGTCCGTGGGCGTTAAAGGCGGAGCTGATGCGCCTGGTGCTGAATGTGCCGTTGGTGTGGCTGGCGCCGGTGGTCGGGCTTTGGCCCGCCAGCAACCTGGGCTGGCTGGGCTTGCTGAGCTACAGCCTGCTCAGCGTGATTGGCCTCTACTGTTGCAGAGGCCGGCTTACTCGACTGGTGTCTTAGGCGCTTCTACCGGGACGGGCTCGGCGGCGGCAAGCCGCGCCTTGGCGTCGGCACAGGCCTGGCGGGCAATGCGGGCGTTCTTGAAGCGGCGGCGCAGCCACAGGCCAAAGCCCAGCAGCAGCAGGGCGCCCAGTACCCACAGCTCGTATTTCTTGACGCTGCCCAGCATGCCTTCCAGCACGGCGCCGAAGTGATAGGCCGCAGCCCCCAACGCGGCAGCCCAGATCGCGGCACCGATACCGTTGAGGATCAGGTAGCGCACCGGCGGGTAGCCTGACAGGCCGATCGCGACGGGCATTACCGTGCGCAATCCGTAGACAAAGCGGAAGCTCAACACCCAGATATCCGGGTGCTTGCGGATATGTTCCAGGGCTTTGTCGCCCATCAATTGCCAGCGCGGCTTGCGCGCCAACAGTTTGCGGCCGTGCTTGCGCCCCATGTAGTACCAAAGCTGGTCGCCGGCGTAGCTGCCGAAGAAGGCAACGACCACCACCAGGTTGATATCCATGTACCCACGGAACGCCAGGAAGCCTGCGAGAACCAGGATGGTTTCGCCTTCGAAGAACGTGCCTAGGAAGAGGGCAAAGTAGCCGAAGTCATGCAGAAATTGTTGAAGCATGGTCTGGGTGCTGGCGAAATGAACGCGCAGCCTACGCCTTCGTGAACATTCATGAAAGTATCGAGATGTGTCACGAAGTGAACAATTCCTACATAAACGACGAATGCGACTACAGGTCGCATCGTTAAGCACAACTGTCATACCTTCGTCATAATGCCCGCTTATAACTGCAACGCTCGCCCGTGAACCCGGGCTCAGGAGTCTGTCGTGAGCTTTACCCCTGCCAATCGCCTATTCCCTGCTACTCGCCTGCGCCGTAATCGCCGTGATGATTTTTCTCGCCGCCTGGTTCGTGAAAACGTACTGACGACGAATGATCTGATCCTGCCGGTGTTTGTGCTCGACGGTGAAAATCGCCGGGAAGCGGTAGCGTCGATGCCGGGTGTAGAGCGTCTGACCATTGATCTGCTGCTTGAAGAGGCGGCGGGCTGGGTCGAGCTGGGGATTCCGGCGTTGGCGTTGTTCCCGGTCACGCCGTCTGAACTCAAGTCCCTTGACGCTGCCGAAGCTTGGAACCCGAATGGGATCGCCCAGCGCGCCACCCGCGCCCTGCGCGAGCGTTTTCCGGAGCTGGGGGTGATCACTGATGTGGCGTTGGACCCGTTCACCACGCACGGGCAGGATGGCATTCTTGACGAAGAAGGCTATGTTCAGAACGACATTACCGTCGATGCGTTGGTCAAGCAGGCTTTGTCCCACGCAGCAGCGGGCGCCCAGGTGGTTGCGCCGTCGGACATGATGGATGGCCGCATCCAGGCGATTCGCGAAGCCCTGGAGCTGGCCGGTCACGTCAATGTGCGGATCATGGCCTACTCGGCCAAGTACGCCAGTGCCTACTACGGCCCGTTTCGCGATGCGGTGGGCTCGGCCCTGAACCTGGGCAAGGCCAACAAGGCCTCATACCAGATGGACCCGGCCAACAGCCAGGAAGCGCTGCACGAAGTGGCCGCCGACCTGGCCGAAGGCGCCGACATGGTGATGGTCAAGCCCGGGATGCCTTACCTGGATATCCTTTACCGGGTCAAAGAGGAATTCAAAGTGCCGACCTTTGTGTATCAGGTCAGTGGCGAATACGCCATGCACATGGCTGCAATACAAAATGGCTGGTTGAGTGAAGGGGTAATCCTTGAATCCTTGACGGCCTTTAAACGTGCCGGGGCTGATGGCATCCTGACCTATTTCGCCGCCCGCGCCGCCCAATTGCTTAGAGAGCAACAATAGCCCTCACAGGAACACTCGATGAATACCGAAGGACTCTCCGACGTTGCCGTAAAAGACGCTCACCCGGTGGTTGAACAAGTCACCGAGACTCCGCCGGAGCATGAGCCGGCCCCGCCTGTCGTGGTAGCCGAAGCGCCCGCCCCGGTCCCGGTGGTCGCCGTGGTGACCAACCTGGATGACAGCAGCCTGTACATTCACCGTGAGCTGTCACAACTGCAATTCAACATTCGCGTGCTCGAGCAGGCGCTGGATGAGTCCTACCCGCTGCTGGAACGCCTGAAGTTCCTGCTGATTTTCTCCAGCAACCTGGATGAGTTCTTCGAGATCCGCGTCGCCGGCCTCAAGAAACAGATCACCTTCGCCCGTGAACAAGCCGGCGCGGACGGCCTGCAGCCGCACCAGGCGTTGGCGCGCATCAGCGAACTGGTGCACGGTCATGTGGATCGCCAGTACGCGATCCTCAATGACATCCTGCTGCCGGAACTTGAAAAACATCAGGTTCGCTTCATCCGCCGTCGCCACTGGACCACCAAGATCAAGACCTGGGTGCGCCGCTACTTCCGCGACGAAATCGCGCCGATCATCACCCCGATCGGTCTCGACCCGACGCACCCGTTCCCATTGCTGGTGAACAAGAGCCTGAACTTTATCGTCGAGCTGGAAGGTATCGACGCCTTCGGTCGCGACTCGGGCCTGGCGATCATCCCGGCACCGCGCTTGCTGCCAAGGATCATCAAGGTACCGGAAGAGGTGGGGGGCGCTGGCGACAACTATGTATTCCTGTCGTCGATGATCCACGCCCACGCCGATGACTTGTTCCAAGGCATGAAGGTCAAGGGCTGCTACCAGTTCCGCCTGACCCGTAACGCCGACCTGGCGCTGGACTCCGAAGACGTCGAAGACTTGGCCCGCGCCCTGCGTGGCGAGCTGTTCTCGCGGCGCTACGGCGATGCGGTACGCCTGGAAGTGGCCGACACTTGCCCGAAACACCTGTCGGACTACCTGCTCAAGCAGTTCAACCTGGGCGAAAGCGAGCTGTACCAGGTCAACGGCCCGGTGAACCTCACGCGCCTGTTCAGCATCACCGGCCTGGACAGCCATCCGGAGCTGCAATACACCCCGTTCACCCCGCAGATTCCGAAACTGCTGCAAAACAGCGAGAACATCTTCAGCGTGGTGAGCAAGCAGGACATCCTGCTGCTGCACCCATTCGAGTCCTTCACCCCAGTGGTCGACCTGCTGCGTCAGGCCGCCAAGGACCCGCATGTGTTGGCCGTACGCCAGACCCTTTACCGCAGCGGCGCCAACTCGGAAATTGTCGACGCGCTGGTAGACGCCGCGCGCAACGGCAAGGAAGTCACCGCGGTGATCGAGTTGCGGGCGCGCTTTGACGAAGAGTCGAACCTGCAACTGGCCAGCCGCCTGCAAGCGGCCGGTGCGGTGGTGATCTACGGTGTGGTCGGCTTCAAGACCCACGCCAAGATGATGCTGATCCTGCGCCGCGAAGCCGGTGAGATCGTGCGTTACGCCCACTTGGGCACCGGCAACTACCACGCCGGTAACGCCAAGCTCTACACCGACTACAGCCTGCTGACCTCCGACGACGCCTTATGTGAAGACGTTGGCAAGCTGTTCAGCCAGTTGATCGGCATGGGCAAGACCTTGCGCATGAAGAAGCTGCTGCACGCGCCGTTCACCCTGAAGAAGGGCATGCTCGACATGATTGCGCGCGAGACCCAGTTCGCCCTCGACGGCAAACCGGCGCACATCATCGCCAAATTCAACTCGCTGACCGATCCGAAGATCATCCGCGCGCTGTACAAGGCCAGCCAGTCCGGCGTGCGCATCGACCTGGTGGTGCGCGGCATGTGCTGCCTGCGCCCGGGCATTGTCGGCGTGTCGCATAACATCCATGTGCGCTCGATCATCGGCCGCTTCCTGGAGCACACGCGCGTGTTCTACTTCCTCAATGGTGGCGAAGAGCAGATGTTCCTCTCCAGTGCCGACTGGATGGAGCGCAACCTCGATAAGCGTGTGGAAACCTGCTTCCCTGTAGAGGGCAAGAAGCTGATAATGCGGGTCAAGAAGGAGCTGGAAAGCTACCTCACCGACAACACCCACAGCTGGAGCCTGCAGTCTGACGGCCGCTACGTGCGCAACACGCCGACCGGCAACCAGAACCCGCGCAGTGCCCAGGCGACGTTGCTGGAGAAGTTGGGTAGCCCGATTCTGGCGGTGAACTAAAAACCGACGCGGTCTGAAAATGTGGGAGGGGGCTTGCTCCCGATTGCGGTGGTTCAGTCAAAGTATTCGCGACTGACACACCGTAATCGGGAGCAAGCCCCCTCCCACATGTGTTTTTGCAGTGTTCTTTAGATCGGCTCAGCGCAGGTTCAGGCTGAACCCCACCCGTGTCAGCCACTCCGCTTCCTGGCCAAAGTCCGCCTGGGTCAGCTGGTTCTCATCCAGCCAGCCTTTCGGGAACACGACATCCAGGCTGTCGCCGTTGGCGCGCAGTGTCACCTGAGGCATTTCCTGGGTGCCACGAATGTGGTGGAACAGGATCGCAAAGCGCAGCAGCACGCACAGGCGGATCAGCTTGATGCCTTCGTCGCCGAACTCGGCGAATTTGTCCTTGGGAATGTTGCGGCGATGGCCGCGCACCAGTAGCGCGAGCATCTGTTGGTCTTCCCGGGAGAAGCCGGCCAGGTCGGAGTGCTCGATCAGGTAGGCGCCGTGCTTGTGGTAATGGTAGTGGGCGATGTCCAGGCCCACTTCATGCACCTTGGCCGCCCAGCCCAGCAGTTCGCGCCACACGCCGTCTTCCAGGTCCCAGTCCTCGGCGACCTGGTCGAAGGCGTGCAGGGCTTTGCGCTCCACACGAGCGGCCTGCTCCAGGTCGACGTGATAACGCTCCATCAGCGAGGTGAGGGTGCGCTCACGCACGTCCTCGTGGTGATGGCGGCCCAGCAGGTCATACAGCACGCCTTCACGCAGGGCGCCGTCACAGTGGTCCATGCGCTGCAGTTCGAGGGCGTCGAAGATCGCCTCGAGAATCGCCAGGCCGGCCGGGAAGATGGTGCGACGGTCGGGCTTGATACCGTCGAAGTCGATTTTCTCGGCATCCCCCAGCTTGAACAGCTTGCGCTTGAGCCACGCCAGACCTTCGGCATTGACCTCGCCGGTGCCATGGCCGCCGGCCTTGAGCGCCAGGCCGATGGCACGGATGGTGCCGGATGAGCCGATGGCTTCATCCCAGGTCAGGCGGTGCAGGGCGTGCTCGATGCTCATGATCTCCAGTCGCGCCGCCGTATAGGCCTGGGCATAGCGAGCCGGGGTGATCTTGCCGTCCTTGAAATAACGTTGGGTATAGCTGACACAGCCCATCTGCAGGCTTTCACGCAGCAGCGGTTCGAAGCGCTGGCCGATGATGAACTCGGTACTGCCGCCACCGATATCGGCGACCAGGCGCTTACCAGGAGTATCTGCGAGGGTATGCGACACGCCGAGGTAGATAAGGCGCGCTTCTTCACGGCCGGAGATGACCTCTACCGGATGCCCGAGGATTTCCTCGGCGCGGCGGATGAATTCGCCCCGGTTGCGGGCTTCGCGCAAGGCGTTGGTGCCGACGATTCGTACAGCACCCAGGGGCATGCCATTGATCAGTTGGGCAAAACGCTTGAGGCAATCGAGCCCTCGCTGCATGGACTCTTCATTGAGCTGGCGCTCATCGTCGATCCCGGCAGCCAGTTGCACTTTTTCTCCGAGCCGCTCAAGGATGCGTATTTCGCCGTTCTGGGCCTTGGCCACGACCATGTGAAAGCTGTTGGAGCCCAGGTCGATGGCGGCGATCAGGGACAGATTCTTGGCTTGGGATTGCGGCATGGTTAGGGGGTCTCGGTCGATAACCTTGCCATCGTGCCACGATCGACAGCTGACGCCAACGCGTAGCGCCAGAGGATTTCCAATCAGCGCCTCTGCGGAAATCGCCGATGCGGGTTGTAGGAGGTTTTCATGACAGTTGTATTACAAGGTCAATCGCTACCGTAGTCCGTATTTTTAGAGGCCTTTATTTACGGGGTAGTAACTAATTCCTACGCAGTTTTTTATTAGTCCTCTGAGTTGTTATTTTTATTCGCACAGTGATTGCTCAAATGTGGAAGGGACGCTGCTGAACGCTCTTACGATGGTTGATATTTTTTCCGGCTTTATTGATTGGGTGGAGTGTTAATACTTCGGGTCGGCGATTTGGACCGTGGTGGTATTTGTTTATGGGCTAAGGGTTCAGTGGGTCGGCATTTTAAATGCGGCTTGTAAAGTTGGCTTTCGGAGCGTTTGAGCCTTTAGCTACGCGCCGGTAAATGATCACTGATAGTGAGTTGAGCTATAGATGAAAAGTAGAAGTGCTTTGTTCGTGGGGCTGTTTCTTGCCGTCGCTGGCCTGAATGCTCAAGCTGCGGATTTGCGGGTCAAGGGTTCTATTGCCCCTGCCAGCTGTAGTTTTACCATTACTAATTCGACCCTTGATTTTGGGCGAATTAATCCTAGTTCGTTAAGCGCTACAAACTACACAAAGTTAGATAAAAAGGGGACGCCTTTTGCTGTCAGTTGCTCGTCCCCTACGATGGTCGGAATCAAGACGCTGGATAATCGTGCATCCAGTAAAGTGCCTGGTTTGATGCAGGTTATGTATAACAGGACTTATCACGATGGGTTTAACTACGGGCTTGGTACTACGGCTAAGGGTGAAAATATCGGTGGCTATGTTGTTTTTATGGAGAATAACGTTGCAGATGGAAGAGCGGTTCTTCTAGCACGGTCCTTCAATAATGGGGCGACGTGGCACTACACAGATCAAGTCTTGGGGCAACCGCCGGAGTTGGGCAGTTGGCGTTCAGGCTCTGCGTACACACCTATCAGGTTGAAAGTTGTTTCCGGCAACTTGAGGGTTCAGCCGGTTATTAATAAGACCTCTGCGTTGACCATGAATAGCGAAATAATGCTGGATGGTCATGCAACTCTTGAATTGGTCTATCTCTAAGCAACATACCTGTTGCTTGGATACGGTGAAAGCGACGCCGTTATGTCGATAGGCTTGGTTGTCTTGTCGCTGTGCGTTGAAAATTAATAGCTCAAACGAAATAAGTTTGGGCGTTACTCATGGTTTTTATAAAAAGGGCTGTTCATGAAAAATAAAGCAGTTTTATTGATGGGGATGTTTTTTGGCGTTGCTGGTCTGAACGCCCAAGCTGCTGATGTGCGTGTTAAAGGCACTATTGCTCCCGCAAGTTGTAGTTTTACGATAGCTAACTCGGTTTTTGATTACGGTATGATTCGACCGAGTTCGCTGAGTGTCACTAATTACACAAAATTGGATAAAAAAAGCACTCCCTTCACAGTCAGGTGTGATGCGCCTACCTTGGTAAGCATCAGGACACAGGACAATCGTGCAGGCAGTAAAGTGCCCGGGATGATGCAAACTGCATTTAACCGGACATATATCGACACCTTCAACTATGGACTGGGTACCTCATCCAAAGGTGAGAAGGTGGGCGGTTACGTTATGTTCATGGCGAATACCGTCGCCGACGGTAAGGTTGTCAGGGTTAATGGTTCGAACAATAACGGTGCTGCCTGGACCTTCGGCGATGGTGCTCTGGCACAGCCGCCGCATTTGACGAGTTGGGCATCAGGCACAACTACGCCGATTAAGCTGTCCGTCGTTTCCGGCAACTTGCAAGTACAAGGAGTCATCAACAAGACCTCTGCTTTCTCCGTCGGTCAAGGCATCAATCTGGATGGCCATGCCACCTTAGAGTTGCGCTACTTGTAAGCGATGCCGGGTCGGCCAGCGCAGGTTGAGGCTTCGCGTGTTTGAAGTTTTAACTTGTGTTGGCTGTTTTGCTGTGCTCGAAGTAAAGGAAAGATCGAATGAGCGTCTTCTCGAAGTCAAAGTTTTTTTTAGCGATATGCATGTGCGTCAACTTTCTTTTATGCGGTGCAGCGTACGCCGATGGTATGGAGCCTGAAACCACTGTCATTGTGCTGAATGAAGCGGATGGTGAGGTCAGTATTAACGTCAAAAATACTGATGCAGGGCCGGCGCTACTCCATTCGGCAATTGAAGATGTTCCTGAAGATCTTGAACCGCTGGTGGTTGTCACTCCACCTGTTTCCAGGGTGGACGGTGGCGAGTTGCAAATGGTGAGGTTTCTGGCGATCGGCAACGAACCGCTCAAAACCCAGCGTCTAAAACGTGTCACCTTCGAGGGCATTCCACAGACCCAGCCAGGGTCAGGGGCGACGATTGGTATCAGTCTGCGACAAAACCTGCCACTGATTCTCCACCCCAAGGGCCTGCCCCAGCACAATGCGCCTTGGGAGCTGCTGACCTGGAGCCTGCAGGGCAAAACCTTGAGCGTGCGCAACGATAGTCCCTATATCGTTCGTTTGGCCGCTGAGGTGCAACTGAACCCGCAAAAAGCCAAAGCCTATCTTTCACGCACCTATGTTTTGCCGGGTGAGGTGTTGAGCGCCGAATTTTCAAGCCCCAACCCTGATGCCAGGTCAGTCACCATCGCGCCTGCCACTGTCTATGGATTTACCGTAGACAATTACGATGCCCTGCTCGTAGCCAACACGCCTTGACCGCGTATGAGAAAAATAAACGAGGTTGCCGGCGTTGTTCGTAAAAACCGACGTGACGTACAAAAGGCCGAAGCGCCTTTTATGTTTCACCGAGTCAGTCTTTCAGTCTGCGTAGCGATGTTTACGGGAGCGGCTGGGCATGTGTATGCCGGGCCTGGGGCATCCCCTCTGGGATTCGATCTAGCCATCTTGCAGCATCGCGGACTTGATCCATCGGTCGCCCGCTATTTTCAGAACGCACCGCGATTCAGTGAAGGCGTTCGGGTCGTCGATCTGACGGTTAATGGTGATCGCATTGGATTGACCGATGCGCGGTTCAACCATGAGGGGGAGCTGTGCTTTACCCGCGGCTTGCTGGATCGCGGAGGCCTGCGTGTACCTGCTTCGGTGATAGACAAGCAGGTTCCCGCTGATCAGGCCTGCCATGACTTTCTTGCCGAGTTTCCCAGTACGGTATTGACCCTGCGCCCGGGCAACGAAGAGGTGTCGATCGTGGTTCCGACCCCGGCGATACGTGAGCCGCAACGAGGTACTGGCCACTTCGCCCGAGGAGGAACGGCGGGCCTGCTCAACTACGATTTGCAAGGTATCAACAGTCATTCGCGCGAGGCCAGGGGGCGTTTTCTATCGGCGTCTACGGAGTTGGGGTTCAACGTCGGCGATTGGATTGCACGCAGTCGCCAGCTTTATTTCTCGACCGATGGTCGTTCAAGGACAGAGCACTTATACGCTTATGCGCAACGGGATCTTGCGTCGTTGGCGTCTACTTTCCAGGTGGGACAGATCGCCGGTAACAGTCCGGTGTTTGGCGGCATGCAACTGACCGGTTTTCAGCTGTCTCCAGACGGTGTCGAAGGCGGTGCCGGCAGCAATGGTGTGGTGGTCGAAGGCCAGGCCCTGAGCCAGTCGCGGGTAGAGGTGCGTCAGTCGGGCGCCCTGATCTACACAACGGTCGTGCCGGAAGGGCCGTTTGTGTTGAGCAACCTGCCGCTGCTCAACGGCACGAGCGATCTTGAAGTGCGGGTTATCGAGACCCGTGGCGGACAGCGTAGTTTTGTCGTACCAGCCGCTTCCTTTCGTGGTGCGGTGCCGTTGAAGTCAGGTTATACCGCGGCCGTGGGCACGATTCGGGACGTGGACCGCAGCGGTGCCGATGAACCTCTGCTGGCCATGGGCTCCGGGACCTGGGCGCTCACACCCGATACCGCCCTCAGCTCGGGTGTGCAGGTTACGGACCATTACAATTCCGTGGGGTTGGCACTGGACAGCAATTTCGCGCAGCGTTTCTCTGTTGGCCTGCGTAACAACCTCTCACGTGACAGCAAGAACAGCGTGCGGGGCATGCGTAACAGCGTCTCCTTGGGGAGCGTATTGCCGGGTGATGTGCACATGACCTTGAGTGCTACGACCCAGACGCCAGGTTTTCGTGATGTGCTCGACACTGTGCGCGCCGATATGGGGGAGGGAGTGGACTCGCGCTTCAAAAATCAATACACGGCGGGGTTCAACTGGGCGGACCCACAGTTGGGCGGATTCGCGATCGGATACACCCGTGCTGCAAACTTCAACAGCCACACCTCCCAGCATATCCATGGTTCCTGGAACAAGAATTTCAAGTACGCCAACGTCGGGGTGAGCGTGGACTCGCAGGTGGGTGCTTCCGGCAATAACAAGGACGACAACGATGGGGTCGGCATTCGCCTGCAGGTCAGCGTTCCCTTGGGTGGGGATCGTTCGCTGACTTCCACGGCCAGGCGCCAGGGAAGTCGATCAAGTATTGGCACAGCTTTCAGCGAGCGCGTCGACGACACGCTCAATTATGAACTTCGCGCCGACAGCGACCTGGGTGCTGACGCCCGGCATGCGCTGGGCGGTACGCTCAACACGACGTCCCGTTACGCCCAGCTGGGCCTGGGCGTTAACCGGGAGTCGACCAGCACCAGCTATAGCGGACAGTTGCAGGGCGCGGTTGTGGCACATGAGCGTGGGCTGACGCTGTCACCGTACAGGGTCGAGGATACCTTTGGAGTTGCTTCGGTCGGCGATGTTTCGGGCGCGCGCATCACCACACCCCAAGGGCCTGTATGGACTGACCGATGGGGAATGGCGGTGATACCGGGCTTGCCTGCCTATCAGTCCAGTCTCGTCGAGGTGGAAGGCAAATCCCTGCCACGTCAGGTTGATATCAAGAATGGCATCAAAACCCTGGAGGCTGGGCGAGGCTCATTCAGTACGGTCGACTTTGAAGTGGTGAAGGTCCGGCGGGTGCTGTTGCGTGCCATCGATCAAAGTGGCCGACCGTTGGCCAAAGGCGCTTCGGTTATGGCAGCAGACACTACATTCCTGACCACAGTCGTCGGGGACGGCCTGATTTTCCTGAGCAACATCGACGCGCCACAAGCCCTGACCGTGTCATTGCCGAACGCGACCTCCTGCAAACTGCAACTCGACCTGTCGGAACAAAACGATGATGGCCAACTTTATGAAAACACAGCGGCGGTCTGCCGTTAAAGGTGCCTTGGCGCCGGGAGCTCTTACGGTGGTGTTGAGCCTGTTGACGGTTTTTGAGGCTTCGGCTTCTGAGTGCCGCCTATCAGTGAGCCAGCCACAAATTGATTACGGGCTTCTGCGCCCCGGTACAACGCCCGAGCCTCGCGGGATTTTCCTGGGTAAACGCATGGTGCGCCTGAACGTGGTGTGCTCTGAGCCTACGTTGATTGCGTTGCGTTTTCAGGGTGTGCCGGCCGATGCCCAAGGTTTCAGGTTTGGCCGGGCGGGGCGTTTTGACCTGACGCTGCAACAGCCACTGCTGGATGGCCAAGCAATAGAGCTGGCACCGATGCACAACCGAGCCGAGCGCAGTGCTCAACTGCGGCCTGACCAAGCGCTGGTGGTGCTGAAGGCCGGGCAGGCTGTCAGGGGGCGAGTCTTTTCTGCGCAGGTGCAGGTCGACACCTATCTATCGAGCGCCGCGCCCCCCGTCCGCGATAAAACGTTGCTGGAGGGTAGCGGGCGTTTTGAATGGGTACCCGGCGGCTGATCGATCAGGCGTGCGCTTCGGTAGTGCCGATGAAGTTCGCCAACTCGGCAGTCTGCGGGTTGGCAAACAACAACTTCGGGTCACCGACTTCATGCACCTTGCCCTGGTGCATGAACACCAGCTTGTCGCCGACTTCCCGGGCGAAGCGCATTTCGTGCGTCACCATGATCAAGGTCATACCGTCCTTGGCCAGTTGGCGCACCACGCTGAGCACTTCGTTGACCAGCTCCGGGTCCAGGGCTGAGGTGATTTCATCGCAAAGCAGCACCTTGGGTGACATGGCCAGGGCGCGGGCAATGGCAACGCGTTGCTGCTGGCCGCCTGACAGGCGATCGGGGAAAGCGTCGAATTTCTCACCCAGGCCTACGCGCTCCAGCATTTGCCTGGCAAGTTGTGCTGCCTTGGCCTTTGGCACTTTCTGCACCACTTGCGGTGCGAGCATGACGTTTTCGCCTACGGTCAGGTGCGGGAACAGGTTGAACTGCTGGAACACCATGCCGACTTTCTGTCGCAGGCTGCGCAGATCGGCACGGGCGGCATCGAGGTATTCGCCATCAACCTCGATCACGCCGTCGTTGATCGATTCCAGGCCATTGAGGGTTCGCAGCAAGGTGGACTTGCCCGAGCCGCTGCGGCCGATGATCGCTACCACCTGGCCTTCTTCAACGGTCAGGTCGATGCCCTTGAGGACGTGGTGATCGCCGTAATATTTATGCAGGGCGGAAATTCTAAGCAGAGGCATGCAGTCTCCTTTCCAGGTAGCGCGCACTGAGGGATAAGGGGTAGCAGAGCAGGAAGTAACCGAGCGCCACCAGGCCGTAGACCATAAAAGGCTCGAAGGTGGCGTTGGCGAGCATGCCGCCGGTCTTGGTCAGTTCGGTGAAGCCGATGATTGAAGTGACGGCGGTGCCTTTGACCACTTGCACCGAGAACCCAACCGTGGGTGCCACCGCAATGCGTAGGGCTTGGGGCAGGATCACGTAGCGCAGTTGTTCAAGCGGATTGAGCGCCAGGCTGGCCGATGCTTCCCACTGCCCATGGGCGATGGAGTCGACGCAGCCGCGCCAGATTTCGGCGAGGTACGCACTGGTAAACAACGTCAGGGCAATCGCCGCTGCCAGCCACGGTGAAATATCCACCCCCAACAGGGCGATGCCGAAGAACACCAGGAACAGCTGCATCAATAACGGTGTGCCCTGGAACAGTTCGATATAGGTGCGCGCAACATTGCGCGGGAACGCTTTGCTGCTGATGCGCATGGTCATCACCAGCAAGCCGATCAGGCCGCCGCCGATAAACGCCACCAGCGACAGCAACAGCGTCCACTGCAGGCCCGTAAGCAGGTTGCGCACGATGTCCCAGAAGGAAAAATCACTCATCGGCTATTCCTCATCACAAAGCGGCGGCCGATCCAGTTGAGCAGCTGGCGAATCATCAACGCCATGCACAGGTACACCAGGGTGGTCAGCGCATAGGTTTCAAACGCGCGGAAATTGCGCGACTGGATAAAGTTGGCGGCAAAACTCAGCTCCTCGGTGGCGATCTGCGAACACACCGCCGAACCGAGCATCACGATGATGATCTGGCTGCTCAGGGCCGGCCACACCTTGCCCAGCGCCGGCAGCAGCACCACATGGCGAAACGCTTCGAAGCGCGTCATCGCCAGCGCGGCGGCGGCTTCCAATTGCCCGCGCGGGATGGCCTGGATGCCGGCGCGGATGATCTCCGTGGAGTAGGCCCCCAGGTTGATCACCATCGCCAATACAGCAGCCTGCCACTCGGTGATTTTCAGCCCCAGGGACGGCAGGCCGAAGAAAATGAAGAACAGCTGCACGAGGAACGGTGTGTTGCGGATCAACTCGACATAGACGCCGAAGAACCAGGCAAATGGCTGGATTTTCCACGCCCGCACCACCGCGCCGACGGTGCCCAGGGCCACCCCCAGGATCGCACCGATGGCCGTCAGCTCAAGAGTGAACAACGCGCCGCGCAACAGCAGATCGGTATTGGCCAGCACCGGCACAAAGTCAAATTGATACGCCATGAGTCAGCTCCGTCGTATCAAAGATCGGCGGGCAGCGGCTCTTTCAGCCATTGCATCGCGTTCTTTTCCAGGCTGCCGTCGGCCTTGGCCGCGACCAGGATCTGGTTGACCTTCTCCAGCAGCGCCGGCTCGTTCTTGTTCACGCCCACGTACACCGGCGAGTCCTTGAGCTTCACTTTCAGTGCAGGCACGCGTTTCGGGTTGCGTTCGCTGATCGCCACCATCACCACGTTGCCGCTGGCGATCAGGTCGACCTGACCGGCCAGGTAGGCGGCGATGGTGGAGTTGTTGTCTTCGAAGCGCTTGATGGTGGCTTCCTTGGGCGCTACGGCGGTCAGCTCGATGTCTTCGATGGCGCCACGGGTCACGCTGATGGTCTTGCCCTTGAGGTCGTCGGTGCTGCTGATGGCGGCGTCAGGCGGGCCGAATACGGCCAGGTAGAACGGTGCGTAGGCCTTGGAGAAATCGATGACCTTTTCGCGCTCGGGGTTCTTGCCCAGGCTGGAGATCACCAGGTCGACCTTGCCGGTGGTGAGGAACGGGATGCGGTTGGTGCTGTTGACCGGGGTCAGCTCCAGCTTGACCTTGAGTTGGTCGGCCAGCAGCTTGGCGGTGTCGATGTCCAGGCCACGGGGCTTCATGTCGGGGCCGACCGAACCGAACGGCGGGAAGTCCTGGGGCACGGCGACCTTGAGGGTGCCACGGGCGACGATATCGTCCAGACCGTTGGCCTGGGCGGGTGCCTGGCTCAGCATCAGGCTGGCAAACAGGGCAGTGAGCAGGGCGCTGTAGCGCTTGGTCATGGCAACTCTCCGAGAAGGGCGAAGGAATTTTCTGGATTTGCTCAGTGCACAGCCCGTGCCAGTACTGCGCGGATCGTCTGCGAGGCTTGAGTTTGTTGAGGTGCGGTGGTCTTACTGGTCTGAACAGTGCTGCGATTTTTCGCACCCTTTTCGAGCGTCGATAAAACCCCGCGAGCCCCTTTGGGGCGTGGCTTGCCGCGGGCCACGAATAGCTTTACAACTAGCCGCTCTGTTGACTGGAACCTTGAGTTTTTTATGAATTCCATCGCCCAAGCCGTACCGGAAGCGGCCCTGCAGGCCATCCGCAAACTGATCAAGGAGCAAGGCTTCGGGCCGGGCGATGCACTGCCGTCCCAGCGCGACCTGGCGGTGCAGTTGGGCGTCAGCCGGGCGTCGCTGCGCGAGGCGCTGTCGTCCTTGAGCGCCTTGGGTGTGGTCAGTGTGCAGCCAGGTAAAGGCGTGTTCGTGCAGGCGGTGGATGACGCGCCGGGATTTGCCTGGCCTTTTGCAGCCCAGGCCACGCCGCTCGATATCTTCCAGTTGCGCTATGCGCTGGAAGGGTTTGCGGCGGGTTTGGCGGCTGTCACGCTGACGATCGATGAACTGGACAGCCTGGAAGACAATGTCGAAGCGATGCGCAAGGTGCTCAAGGCCGGCGACTTCGAAGCGGCCGCACGGCTGGACTTCGAATTCCACCAGCGGATCCTGCTGGCCAGCGGTAACCAGGCGATGGTGAGCATCCTGAGTGCCAGTGCCGAGGTGTTTCTGGAAAGCCAGAAACTACCGTTCATCCGGCCGGAGCGGGCCATGGAAACCTGGCAGGAACATCGCAAAATCCTGCGCGCCCTGGCCCGGCGGGCCAGTGCGTCGGCGCAGAAAACCATGCAGGAGCATGTACGCAATGCGGCGTTGCGTACAGGTATCGCCTTCGTGACTCCCGTTACGCCCTGAGTTGGGCTATACCCAAACTCATGCGCCATCATAGGAAGACTCAATCAGAGGCGGCTTCCTGAACGGGGGAAGGGCGGCTATGATGGGCAACGTTTTTTTTGCTTACAATCCGGAGACATCCATGAGCAACGATCTTATCAAGCACGTCACCGACGCGACCTTTGAGGCCGAAGTACTCAAGGCTGCTGGCCCGGTGCTGGTTGACTACTGGGCTGAATGGTGTGGCCCTTGCAAAATGATCGCTCCGGTCCTGGACGACATTGCAACCACCTACGAAGGCAAGCTGACCATTGCCAAACTGAACATCGACGACAACCAGGAAACCCCGGCCAAGCATGGCGTGCGCGGTATTCCTACGTTGATGCTGTTCAAGAACGGCAACGTCGAAGCCACTAAGGTGGGCGCGCTGTCGAAGTCTCAGCTGCAAGCTTTCCTCGACGCGAACATCTAAGCGTCGTCAAAAAGCCCCGTAAATAGCGGGGCTTTTTCGTGAAACAGGGCTAGACGCTCCGAAACTCAGGTGGTACATTCGGCCCCGCACTGGTTTCTCCACTGCCCCCTGCAAGCCGTCGCCGACGCATTCCTTTTCGATTAGTACGCGATCCTGTCGCCTTCTCTGCGGCGCGGCCTCATTAAGCCAAAAGCTTAATTTCCCCCCCTCCATAAATGATTACGTCATTCCTATATGAATCTGACTGAACTCAAGCAAAAGCCGATTACCGACCTGCTCCAACTGGCCGAAGAAATGGGCATAGAAAATATGGCCCGTTCGCGCAAGCAGGACGTGATTTTCTCCCTGCTGAAAAAGCACGCGAAAAGCGGCGAGGAAATCTCCGGTGATGGCGTGCTGGAGATTCTCCAGGACGGCTTCGGTTTCCTCCGCTCTGCAGACGCCTCCTATCTCGCCGGTCCAGACGACATCTATGTCTCGCCGAGCCAGATCCGTCGCTTCAACTTGCGCACCGGTGACACCATCGTTGGCAAGATCCGCCCACCGAAGGAAGGCGAGCGTTACTTCGCCCTGCTCAAGGTCGACACGATCAACTTTGATCGTCCCGAGAACGCGAAAAACAAGATTCTCTTCGAGAACCTGACCCCGCTGTTCCCGACCGTGCGCATGAAGATGGAAGCCGGTAACGGTTCCACCGAAGACTTGACCGGTCGTGTGATCGACCTGTGCGCCCCGATCGGCAAAGGCCAGCGTGGCCTGATCGTCGCACCGCCGAAAGCCGGTAAGACCATCATGCTGCAGAACATTGCAGCGAACATTGCACGTAACAATCCTGAAGTTCACCTGATCGTATTGCTGATCGATGAGCGTCCGGAAGAAGTAACCGAAATGCAGCGCACCGTGCGCGGCGAAGTGGTTGCCTCGACGTTCGATGAGCCGCCAACCCGCCACGTGCAGGTTGCCGAAATGGTGATCGAGAAGGCCAAGCGCCTGGTCGAACACAAGAAGGACGTGGTGATCCTGCTCGACTCCATCACCCGTCTGGCCCGTGCCTACAACACCGTGATCCCGAGCTCCGGCAAGGTCCTCACCGGTGGTGTCGATGCCCACGCCCTGGAGAAACCGAAGCGTTTCTTCGGTGCCGCGCGGAACATCGAAGAAGGCGGCTCGCTGACCATTATCGCCACCGCACTGGTTGAAACCGGTTCGAAGATGGACGAAGTGATCTACGAGGAGTTCAAGGGTACCGGCAACATGGAACTGCCCCTGGACCGTCGCATCGCGGAAAAACGCGTGTTCCCGGCGATCAACATCAACCGCTCCGGCACCCGCCGTGAAGAGTTGCTGACCGCCGACGACGAACTGCAGCGCATGTGGATCCTGCGCAAGCTGCTGCACCCGATGGACGAAGTTGCGGCCATCGAGTTCCTGATCGACAAGTTGAAAACCACCAAGACCAACGACGAGTTCTTCCTGTCGATGAAACGTAAGTAATACGACGTTTCAGGTCCGAAAGAATGGCGCCCCCAGGGGCGCCATTTTTTTTTGCGCGTTTTTTAAGCCTGTTCCTGACCCAAATGCGCCGCGATAAGCTGCCAGCAGCCCTCAGAGCAGGTAGGATGTACGCCTATTTTACGGGTGGCATGGTTAATGAAATTCAAGGATCTTCGGGATTTCGTGCAGCAACTTGAGCAGCGCGGAGAGTTGAAACGTATCCAGATGCCGATTTCCCCGGTGCTGGAAATGACTGAGATTTGCGACCGCACCTTGCGTAACAAGGGCCCGGCGCTGCTGTTCGAGAACCCGACCGGTTTTGACATCCCGGTGCTCGGCAACCTGTTCGGTACTCCCGACCGCGTAGCCTTCGGCATGGGCGCCGAGTCGGTCAGCGAGTTGCGCGAAATCGGCAAGCTGCTGGCGTTCCTCAAGGAGCCCGAGCCGCCCAAGGGCCTCAAGGATGCCTGGTCGAAGCTGCCGATCTTCCGCAAGATCATTGCCATGGCACCCAAGGTGGTCAAGGACGCGGTGTGCCAGGAAGTGGTCATCGAAGGGGATGACGTCGACCTCGCCATGCTCCCCGTGCAAACCTGCTGGCCCGGCGACGTCGGCCCGCTGATCACCTGGGGCCTGACCGTTACCAAGGGCCCGAACAAGGACCGCCAGAACCTGGGTATCTACCGCCAGCAAGTGATCGGCCGCAATAAGGTGATCATGCGTTGGCTGAGCCATCGTGGCGGCGCGCTGGACTACCGTGAGTGGTGCGAAAAACACCCCGGCCAGCCATTCCCGGTATCCGTGGCCCTGGGCGCTGACCCTGCGACCATCCTCGGCGCCGTAACCCCGGTGCCCGACAGCTTGTCCGAATACGCTTTCGCCGGCCTGTTGCGCGGCAACCGCACCGAGCTGGTGAAGTGCCGTGGCAACGACCTGCAAGTCCCGGCCACCGCTGAAATCATCCTCGAAGGCGTGATTCATCCAGGCGAGATGGCCGATGAAGGCCCATACGGCGACCACACCGGCTATTACAACGAAGTCGACAGCTTCCCGGTGTTCACCGTCGAGCGCATCACACACCGGATCAAACCGATCTACCACAGCACCTACACCGGTCGTCCGCCAGATGAGCCGGCGATCCTGGGTGTGGCGCTGAACGAAGTGTTCGTGCCGATCCTGCAGAAGCAATTCCCGGAAATCACCGACTTCTATCTGCCGCCGGAAGGCTGCTCGTATCGCATGGCCATCGTGACGATGAAGAAGTCGTACCCGGGGCATGCCAAGCGGGTAATGCTGGGTGTGTGGTCGTTTTTGCGACAGTTCATGTACACCAAGTTCGTTATTGTCACCGACGACGACATCAATGCCCGGGACTGGAACGACGTGATCTGGGCCATCACCACGCGCATGGACCCCAAGCGCGACACGGTGATGATCGACAACACGCCGATCGACTACCTCGACTTCGCGTCGCCGGTGTCGGGCCTGGGCTCGAAGATGGGCCTGGACGCTACCCACAAATGGCCGGGTGAAACGACCCGCGAGTGGGGCCGGGTGATCGTCAAGGATGAAGCCGTCACGGCACGTGTCGATGCGATCTGGAAAGAATTGGGAATAGATTGATGCGTGTAACCCTGCAACCTTCCGGCGCCGTGCTGGAGCTGGTCCCCGGCGAGCGAATCCTCGAAGGCGCGCGCCGCCTGGGCTACGAATGCCCTCAGGCGTGTCGCAATGGCGTGTGCCACGTGTGCGCCGCACTGCTGGTGGAAGGCCGGGTGCAGCAAGCCGGCGAAGTGCGCGACCATGGTGAGTTCTACACCTGCATCGCCGAACCACTGGAGGATTGCGTGGTGTTGTGGGATGGCGTGCTGGCGCCGGGAGAGTTGCCGTTGCGCAAGTTGTCATGCCAATTGAGCGAGTGCGTGGAAGTGGGCGGCGATGTGTGGCGCGTGCGCCTGCGGGCCCCGGCCGGCAAGGCGGTGCGTTACCACGCCGGGCAATACCTGATGATCGAGCGGGAGAATGGCGAGAAGTCGGCATTTTCCCTGGCGTCGGCGCCCCATGCCGGTCGCGAGTTGGAGCTGCATGTATTGGCCCGCGAGGACAGCGCGCGCAACTTGCTGGAGCAATTGCAGCGCGACCAGATGGCGCGCATCGAGCTGCCATTTGGCGACACCCACCTGGCCGAGCTGCCGGACGGGCCCTTGGTGCTGATCGCCGCCGGTACCGGCATGGCGCAGATGCACAGCCTGATCGAGCATTGCCGTGCTTCCGGGTTCAAGCACCCGGTACATCTGTACTGGGGTGTGCGTCGCCCGGAAGATTTCTACGAGATCGAGCACTGGGACCAATGGCTGCAACTGCCCAACCTGTTCCTGCACAAGGTGGTCAGCGACCTATGCGGTTGGGAGGGGCGCTGCGGCTTGCTGCATGAAGCGGTGTGCGAAGACATTGCCGACCTCAAGGCGGTGCATGTCTATGCCAGCGGTTCACCGGCGATGATCTACGGCACGCTGGATGCGTTGGTCGACGCCGGTATGGATGCACACCAGATGCGCGCCGACGTATTCGCCTACGCCCCGCGGGCCTGAGGCGTTCAAACTGTGGGAGGGGACGTGCTCAGAATCGTACCCCGGTCGTCACCATCGCCGCATTGAACCCCAGCAGCACCAGTTCCGCTGCCACCGGCCCGTAATGGGTGCCTACCGACGGAATGATCACCGGCGCTACGCCGAAACGGTTCAGGGGGATCTTGTCGCGGTATTTGCCGCGATAGCCCTGGATCGCCCCGCCTGTGACCTTCAGGTACACCGGATAGTCGGTCATCTCATAGCGCTTGCCTGCATAGGCATAGTAGGAGCGCTGGCTGAACGAGTTGCGAAACGTCGCCCCGCCATACACCAATCCTGATGCTTCATTGCGCTCCAGGCCGATCAGGTCCTGGTTGTTGTTGTGATCTTTGTCCGGCGCGAAGTGCCGGGTATACACGCTGGTCTGCGCGTACCAGAAGCCTTTGTCGTCATTGGCGGGCGGTGTTTCGCCAGCCAGTGCGGTGGTGGCTTGGGCCAGGAGCAGCAGGCCAGGCAGTCGAAATTTCTTCATGGGAGCGACCTCGATAGTCGGTTTGATGGCGGCTAGGTGGGTCGTGATGTGCGCGCTATTTTGACCGCTTGGCGTGCTCCCAGGCTGAACCGGGGCTGAAAGTAGCGAGATTGCCGGGTGCAATCCTGACGAAAAGGGCTGCGCCGTCACCGCAGTCGCGACAACCGCCTGTAGCACTTTTTCGCCGTACGGTTACAGCGGCGCGTTTTATTACGGTAAAGTTGCTTACAACTGGTAACACACAGGGGGCGCACCGCTTTTCGCCATGACCGCCATTGAATCCGATCTTTTGCAATTGGCTTACCCTCCGCGGCTCGATCTTGGGCCGCAACTCACTCACGAACAGTTAATGAGCTCGATGCAGGCCACCATGGGCCGGCACAAGGGTGGCCCGGTCTGGCTATTTGCGTATGGTTCGCTGATCTGGCGCCCGGAATGTTCGTCGACCGAACGGGTGCGGGCACGGGTACATGGTTATCACCGGGGCCTGTACCTGTGGTCCCATGAGCATCGGGGTACGCCGGAGTTGCCGGGCTTGGTCTTTGGCCTGGATCGCGGTGGCTCGTGCAGCGGGTTTGCCTACCGCTTGCCGGAAGATCAACTGGAGGCCTCGCTCTACGCCTTGTGGCAGCGCGAGATGCCTTACCCCTCCTACCGGCCGCACTGGCTCAGCTGCCGTCTTGAAGATGGCAGTCAGGTGCAGGCGTTGGGGTTTGTGTTGGAGCGGCACTTGCCCAGTTACGCCGGCAACTTGCCCGATATCGTGCTGAACCATGTGTTGCAAAGCGCTTGCGGGCGTTACGGGACCACTCGCGATTATGTCGAGCAGACCGTCAACGCCCTGCGTAGCCACGCCATGCCAGACAAGAATCTGGAGGCGCGGCTCAAGCGTTGTGCCAAGGATTGCCCAGGCGATTAACGCGCCGAGCTGACGCTGTTGGTGTGCCACAGCGTTGGGATCAGGAACGCGATGGCCAGCAGGCACGCGCCGATCAGCAGCACAAAACCACCGTCCCAGCCGAAATGGTCCACGGTGTAGCCCATGGCCGCACTGGCCGCCACCGAACCGCCCAGGTAGCCGAACAGACCGGTGAAGCCGGCAGCCGTACCGGCGGCTTTCTTCGGGGCCAGTTCCAGCGCCTGCAGGCCGATCAGCATGACCGGGCCGTAGATCAAAAAGCCGATCGAGAACAGCGCGATCATGTCGACCATCGGGTTACCCGGTGGGTTGAGCCAGTACACCAGGGTCGCAACGGTCACCAGCGCCATGAACACGATGCCGGTCAGGCCACGGTTGCCGCGGAAGATCTTGTCCGACATCCAGCCACACAGCAGCGTGCCCGGAATACCTGCCCACTCGTAGAAGAAGTACGCCCAAGACGACTTATCGACCGTGAAGTGCTTGGCTTCCTTGAGGTAGGTTGGCGCCCAGTCCAGTACGCCGTAGCGCAGCAGGTAGACGAACACGTTGGCGAAGGCGATGTACCAAAGCATTTTGTTGCGCAGCACGTACTTGACGAAGATTTCCTTGGCGCTGAATTCGTCTTCGTGGCTGGCATCGTAGCCTTCCGGGTAGTCGTTCTTGTATTGCTCAATCGGTGGCAGGCCCACCGATTGCGGAGTGTCGCGCATGGTAATGAAGGCAAACGCCGCCACCGCCAAGGCCACCGTGGCCGGCACGTAGAAGGCGGCATGCCAGTCGTTGAACCAGGCCATGCCCAGCAGGAACAGCGGGCCGATCAGGCCGCCGCCAACGTTGTGCGCCACGTTCCACACCGATACCACACCGCCGCGTTCTTTCTGCGACCACCAGTGCACCATGGTCCGGCCACTGGGCGGCCAGCCCATACCCTGGGCCCAGCCGTTGATGAACAGCAAAATGAACATCATGGTCACACTGGACGTCGCCCAAGGTGCGAAACCGAAAATGAACATCACTCCCGCCGATACGAGCAGGCCGAAGGGCAGGAAGTAGCGCGGGTTGGAGCGGTCTGACACCAGGCCCATGAGGAACTTGGACAGGCCGTAGGCGATCGCGATGGCCGACATCGCCAGGCCCAGCTCACCCCGGGTATAACCCTCGTCGATCAGGTAGGGCATGGCCAGGGAGAAGTTTTTGCGCAGCAGGTAGTACCCGGCATAACCGAAGAAAATACCGGCGAAGATCTGCCAGCGCAGCCGTCGGTAGGTACTGTCTATTTTTTCTTCAGGCAGAGGTGCCTGGTGCGCGGCAGGACGAAAGAAAGCAAACATTCAAAAGCTCCAGATTTCTTGTTTTGACTGCGGATGCGAATGTTACAGTTTCGTTACCGAAAATAGCATCGCTTCTTATCTGCGAATACAGGAAATGAGAGTAGGAGCATGTTCTCTTACGAACACCGAAGATCAAATGTGGGAGGGGGCTTGCCCCCGATAGCGGTAGGTCAGTCAGCTTATCTGTAGCCGACCCACTGCCATCGGGGGCAAGCCCTCTCCCACATTTGATTACATTTAAGGTCGGTTAGCGGGTTTGGACGACCACCTTGCCTACCGCCCGGCGCTGCCCCAGGTCATTGATCGCCTGGGCAGCCTGCTCCAGCGGATACACCTGCGACACCAGTGGCTTGAGCTTGCCCTCACCGTACCAAGTGAACAGTTGCTGGAAGTTCGCCGCATTGTCCTGCGGCTGGCGCTGGGCAAACGAGCCCCAGAACACCCCGACCACCGCTGCGCCCTTGAGCAGCGCCAGGTTCACCGGCAGCTCCGGGATGCGCCCGCTGGCAAAACCCACCACCAGCAGGCGGCCGTTCCAGGCGATGGCGCGGATGGCCTGGTCAAACAGGTCGCCGCCCACCGGATCGTAGATCACATCGGCGCCGTTGCCGTCGGTCAGGCGCTTGATCTCGTCCTTGAGGTTGGCTTCGTTGTAATTGATGAGTTCATCGGCGCCGGCGGCCTTGGCCACGGCGAGTTTGTCGGCGCTGCTCGCGGCGGCGATCACCCGCGCGCCCATGGCCTTGCCGATTTCCACGGCGGCCAGGCCCACGCCGCCGGAAGCGCCGAGTACCAGCAGGGTTTCGCCGTGTTGCAGGTTGGCGCGTTGTTTGAGCGCGTGCATCGAGGTGCCGTAGGTCATGCTGAAGGCGGCGGCGGTGTTGAAGTCCATGCTCGGCGGGATCGGCAGCACGTTGTAGCCCGGCACCGCGACCTGCTCGGCAAAGCTGCCCCAGCCGGTGAGCGCCATGACCCGGTCGCCGACTTTCAGGTGGCTGACCTTTTCGCCCACTTCGCTGACCACGCCCGCGGCCTCGCCACCCGGCGAGAACGGGAAGGGCGGCTTGAACTGGTATTTGCCCTCGATGATCAGGGTGTCGGGGAAGTTGACCCCGGCGGCGTGCACGTCCAGCAGGATTTCGTTCTTCTTGATCGCCGGGCTGGCGATTTCTTCCAGCACCAGGGTTTCGGCGGGGCCGAAGGCTTTGCACAGCACAGCTTTCATCGGGCTATTCCTTTTGGTGTCGTGGCCGATAAGTGTAGGAGGGTAGGCCTGTGGGTCAACGAGCATGCTCGGCCCTGATAAGTCGCCATAAGCTTGTGCTCTGCCTTGCTAGCGTTATGCTACCCGGCAACCGAATGTGAGGAATGAACTGTGAAAGCGTGGATCCTGTTGATGCTGGCCCTGACCTTGCCGATGGCAGCCCAGGCCGAAGAAGCCAAAGAAGGTGCGGCGCCGAAGGTCAGTTATATCAGCCTGAGCCCGCCGTTCGTGGGTAACTACGGCCTGGATGGCACGGCCAAGCTCAAAGTGTTCAAGGCCGACATCGCCCTGCGCGTGACTGGCGAGGAAGCCGCCAAAGCGGTCAAGGCCAACGACGCATTGATCCGTAACCAGTTGGTCGCGCTATTCACCCAGCAGACCAATGAGACGATGAGCACTGTCGAGGGCAAGGAAAAGCTGCGCCAGGAAGCGCTGAAGCAAACCCAGCAAGTGATGAACGACGAGACGGGCAAGCCCATGGTGGAAGATCTGTTGTTCAATAACCTGATCATTCAGTAACGCGCTGCCCCGTAGATACCGTCTTATCCAAAACCGCGCAAACCCCGTAGCAGCTGCCGAGCGCAAGCGAGGCTGCGTAGGGCGCTACTCGGTCCTGAATCGGCAGCGCGGCCGACGCAGCCTCGCTTGCGCTCGGCAGCTGCTACGTGGGCTTCGTCAGGAAGCCAGGCTCTTCCTGAACCGCGCCAATGCCACCGCAAAAAACAACAACCCAATCCCCGCCAGGGCCAACAAATCCGGCCACACCACGCTGACCCCCGCATCGCGAAACAAAATCGCTGCGCTCAGGCTCACAAAGTGCGTCGACGGCGAGCCCTGCATCACCCACTGCAACCACTCGGGCATGCTGTCCAGCGGTGTACTGCCGCCTGACAACAGCAGCATCGGGATAATCACCGGGATCGCCAGCAAGCCGAACTGTGGCGTGGAGCGGGCGAGGGTGGCGAGGAAGATCCCCAGTGCCGTACTGGCAAACAGGTACAACGCGGTCACGAACAGAAACAGTCCCAGCGACCCGGCCAGTGGCACGCCGAGCAGCCCTTTGACCACCACCTCCAGCGATAGCCAGGTGCACAGCACCACCACCAGCATATTGCTCCAGATTTTCGCCAGCATGATTTCCAGCGCCGTCAGCGGCAGCACCAGCAGGTGGTCGAGGGTGCCGTGCTCGCGCTCTCGCAGCAACGCGGTGCCCGTGAGCACGATGGCCAGGATGGTGATGTTGTTGACGATCTGGATCACCGCCAGGAACCAGCCGCCCTCCAGGTTGGTGTTGAACAGTGAGCGGGTCGTGAGCAGTGCGGGCGCTTGGGTTGCGGCATCGGTTTGCCCGCTGTAGTTGAGCAACTCGCGCTGGAAGATCCGCCCGATATAGCCTGCGCCCATGAACGCCTGACTCATCGCCGTGGCGTCGACGTTCACCTGCACGCCAGGCTGGCGACCGGCCAACAGGTCGGCCTGGAAGTTGGCTGGCACGTTGATTACGAAGGTGTACTGGCCGCTGTCCATCACCTTGTCCAACTGGTCATAGGCCAACGGCGCCGGGGGTTGGAACTCGGGCGGTTGCAGCGCCTCGGCCATTTGCCGTGAGAGCGCGCTGTGGTCTTCATCGACAAACGCCACGCTGGCGTTGTGCACGCCGATCACCGAGCCGGCGGCGGGCATGTAGATGGCGACGGTGAAGGCGTAGAACAGAAACAGCAGCAATACGCTGTCGTGACGCAGGCTGGTGAGTTCCTTGATGCCCAGCCGGAAGATGTGTGCGAGCTTGTGCATCAGGCCTCCTGCTTCTTGAGCATGACCAGGCTCAACCCGGTGAACCCGATAAAGAAGCCGAACAGCGCCAGGCATTGTGGCCACAACTGGCGCAGATCCAGGGCCTTGGTGAAGGTGCCCACGGCAATATCCAAAAAGTGCCCGGCCGGAAACAGCGTGCCCATCAAGGCAGCGGCGCCTTCCAGGGACGAGCGCGGCACGATCAGCCCGGAAAACTGGATGGTTGGCAGGCTGGTGATGATCATGGTGCCGAGGATCGCCGCGATCTGGGTGCGGGTGAACGCGGAAATCAACAGGCCCATGCTGGTGGTGGCCAGTACATACAGCAGCCCGCCAAACGCCAACGTCAGGCCGCTGCCCTTGAACGGTACGCCGAACAGCCAGCGATTCATCGCCACCAGCAGCGCCAGGTTGACCAGACTCACGGCCAGGTAGGGAGCCTGCTTGCCCAACAGAAACTCCAGGCGCGTCAGCGGTGTGGCGTAGAAGTTGGTGATCGAGCCCAATTCTTTCTCGCGCACGATGCCCAGGGCGGTGAGCATCGCCGGGATAAACGCCAGGATCAGTGCCATCACGCCCGGGCCGATGGCGTTCACGCTGACCACGTCCTGGTTATAACGAAAACGAGTTTCGAGCTTGGCGGCGGCCTGGTTGCTGCGGGGTTGGCTGCTCAGTTCAGCCAGTTGCTGCAGGTTGCCTTGGTGCACCGCCTCCACATAGTTGCGGCTGGTTTCCGCACGAAACGGCATGCCGCCATCGAGCCACGCGGCCACGGTGGGTTGGCGACCGGCATAGAGATCGCGACCAAAGCCGGGCGGGATCTCCAGGGCCAGTTTGATTTCCGAGCGTTGCAGGCGTCGGTGCAATTCATTGGCATCCTGGATCGGCGCCTGCTCGGCGAAGTAGCGCGAGCTGCGGAAGGCTTCCAGGTAGGTGCGGCTTTGTGGCGTCTGGTCCTGGTCGTAGACGGCGAAGGCGAGGTTTTCCACGTCCAGGGAAATGCCGTAGCCGAAGATCACCATCATGAACATCGCGCCGAGCAGGGCGAAGGCCATGCGCACTTTGTCGCGCAGCAACTCCTTGCCTTCGCGGCTGGCCACGGCCAACAGGCGGGACAGGCTGAAACCACGCTTGCTGATGGGCGGCGCATGGGTTTCGCTGACGGTTTTGGCGGGCGGGGCGGGTTCGGCATCGCCTTGGGCGTGCTCCAGGCAGGTGACGAACGCGGCTTCCAGGGTGTCGCCGTTGAACTGCCGTTGCAGTGCGTCCGGCGTGTCGCAGGCGAGTACCTTGCCGGCATGCATCAAGGAGATGCGGTCACAGCGCTGGGCTTCATTCATGAAATGGGTGGACAGGAAGATCGTCACCCCTTGTTCGCGGGACAACTCGATCAACAGCCGCCAGAAATCATCCCGCGCTGCTGGGTCGACGCCCGAGGTGGGCTCATCGAGGATCAACACTTCCGGGCGATGCAGCACCGCCACGGCCAATGACAAGCGTTGGCGCAGGCCGAGGGGCAGCTCCCCGGACGGCTGCTCGGCCACTTCACCGAGGTCGAAGCGCTGGATCAGTTCATCGATGCGCGGGCCGCTGTCGGCCTTGGGCAAATCGAACAGTTGTGCATGCAGCACCAGGTTCTGGCGCACGCTGAGCTCGCCATACAGCGAGAAGCTTTGCGACATGAAACCTACGCGCTTGCGGGTGGCCAGGTCCTTGGCGTTCACCGGGTTGCCCAGCAGCGTGGCGCTGCCTTCAGTGGCCGGCATCAGCCCGGTGAGGACTTTCATGGTGGTGGTCTTGCCGCAACCGTTGGAGCCGAGGAAGCCGAAGATCTCGCCACGGCCGATGGCAAAACTGACCTTGTTCACCGCCGTGAAGTCCCCGAAGCGCAGGGTCAGGTCGTGGGCTTCGATGGCGATATCGGTGTTGGCGTTTTCCCTTGGCGGGATCACCAGCGGCTGGTTGTCATGGGCGCTGTCGCCCTGGAAGTGGGTGAAGGCCTCATCCAGTTTGCCGCTGGGGGTCGCTGCCGCCAGATCACTGCTGAGCCCGTCGGCGATCAGCTTGCCACGGTCAAGCATCAGGCAATGTTCGAATTGCTCGGCTTCTTCCATGTAGGCCGTGGCCACCAGCAGCGTCAGTTGCGGGCGCTCGCTGCGTACGGTCTCGACCAGTTCCCAGAAGCGCCGCCGCGACAGCGGGTCGACGCCGGTGGTGGGTTCGTCGAGGATCAACAAGTCCGGGTCGTGGATCAGCGCGCAGCACAGGCCGAGCTTCTGCTTCATGCCACCGGAGAGTTTGCCGGCCGGGCGCTCGGCGAAGCGCGCGAGGTCGGTGGCCAGCAGCAAGTTGTGCATGCGCTGGTCGCAGTCGGCTTTGGACAGGCCGAACAGCGTGGCAAAGAAGCGGATGTTTTCGCTGATGGACAGTTCGGGGTACAGGTTGCCGCCCAGGCCCTGGGGCATGAAGGCGATGCGCGGGTACAGGCTGTTGCGGTGACGACGGTCCTGGATGGCGCCGCCGAGCACCTCCAGTTGGCCGTCCTGGAGCTTTTTAACCCCAGCGATCAACCCCAACAGGCTCGACTTGCCCGCCCCATCCGGGCCGATCAGTCCGCAGCGCGTGCCGGTGGGCAGGCTGAAGGCGATGTCGATCAAGGCCTGCTGCTTGCCGTAACGGTGATTGATGCCGGTGGCGTGCAGCGCCAGGTCGGTCATTGCAGGTTGGCCGGCCAGTCGATATCAGCCATGCGCACGTAGCCGGCGCCGGGCATGCCCGGTTTGGCCTGGGGCACGGCGCTGGGTTGGGTCAGGCGCAGCTTGACGCGAAATACCAGTTTTTGTCGTTCGTCGCGGGTTTCCACTTCCTTGGGGGTGAACTGCGACTTGGCGGCGACAAAACTGATCTTGGCCGGCAGCGGCTGCTGGGGCAGGGCATCGAGCAGGATGCGTGCGTCACTGCCCACCGTCAGGCGACCGGTGACGGAGGCGGGCAGGTAGAGGTTCATGTACTGATCCTCGGGATCGATCAGCAACAGCACGCGCCCGCCGGCACCGAGGACCTCGCCGGGCTCGGCCAGGCGCAGTTGGATAATCCCGTCGATGGGCGCGCGCAGGCTGCTGTCATCGATTTCGCTGGTGAGCTGGGCGACTTGAGCCTGTGCGGCACCGATGGCGGCCTTTACCGAATTGACCTGGGCTTGCGCTGCGATCACGGCGGCGTTGCCGGTGTTCTGGCGGGCCTGCTGTTGGTCGATCAACTGGCTACTGGCAAAGCCGCGCTTGTACAGCTCCTGGGTGCGCTTGAGTTCCTGATGGGCCAGCAGTTGCTCGCTTTGGCGCAGTTGCACATTGGCTTCTGCGGCGGCGAAATTTTCCTTGGCACGCAGTACTTCAGCTTCGGCCTGGGCGCGTTGGGCTTCCAGGGTGCGGGTGTCCATGCGCGCCAGCAGTTGGCCCTTGAGCACCTTGTCACCTTCATCCACCCGCACCTCGGCCAGGCGCCCGGGGATCTTGGCGGCAATCTGCACTTCGGTGGATTCCAGGCGGCCATTGCCCATGCTCAGGCCGTCGGGCAAGCGATCCTGGGTGGAGCGCCAGTAACCAAAGCCGCCAGCGCCCACTAACAGAGCGATCAACGCGATAGCGAAAACGCGGGAGGTGTGATGATTCGTCGACATGGCTGCTTCCTGCGGCATTAACGACCCAGTGTGACCGGTTTTGCCCTGGAGGGTTTTGATTCCGGTCAGTTAAAGCAGATCCATGATCACGGCCCATTGCGCTGGCGTGACCGCCATCACGGAAAGACGACTGCCTTTTTGTACCAATGGCAATTCGGCGAGGGCGGTTTGCTGTTTCAGGTAGCCCAGGCCCAGCACCTTGGGAAAGGTCTGGACGTGCGCGACGTTGATCGCACTCCACGGGTTTTTCTCCGGGCTGGCCTTGGCGTCGAAGTAATGGCTGTCCGACTCCAGCGCGGTAGGGTCGGGGTAGGCGGCTTCGATGATTTTGCCGATGCCGGCAATGCCCGGCTCGGGGCAACTGGAGTGGTAGAAGAAAAATTGGTCACCCACCGCCATGGCGCGCAGGAAGTTGCGTGCCTGGTAGTTGCGCACCCCGTCCCAGCGCGCTTCGCCAAGCTTTTCCAGGCCGTTGATGGAGAGTTCGTCGGGCTCGGATTTCATCAGCCAGTAGGCCATTTTTGCGCTCCTGAAAAAGGCAGTGGGCAAGTTGTCAGGCAATTTGATGACAAACCGACAGTCGGTTGGCGTCAAGGTTTGCGTGTTGGTTCACGTTATCGCAGAATGCCGGGATTTTAAGCTTGACGCAGCTGCAACGGACTACCTTGGAACGTTGTTGTCATCGTGTACGAGGTGCCTGAAGGGGGGCAATCGATGCAACGTAAACCGGATTTACTATGGATATTGGTGATTTTATTTGGTCTGGGCGTCGTGACCACCGGGTATGCGCAAAGCTTGTGGTCGAACAAGACCGATGCGCCGGTTGAACTGGCTCAGCAGCAGCCGCAACCTTTCAAGCGTTAACCCTTCTTCAAGGCGCCGCGGCTTCCAGCGGCGTTTCTGCGACATACCACTGCTTGTCGGTGATGGTGCCAGCCAATGGCACATCCCAGCTGGCCTGTGCCAATCGATCGACCTTCTGACATTCATGGGCCAGGCCCAGCAGTGTCGGCTTGCGCCAGCCCTGGCGACGCGCCAGGTAGGCGAGGCTGCGGTCGTAGAAACCGCCGCCCATGCCCAGGCGGCCACCTGCATCATCGAACCCCACCAACGGCAGCAACACCAGATCCAGCGCCCACACCTTGCGCTGGCGCCTGGCATTGACCCGTGGCTCCAGAATGCGAAAGCGGTTGGGCAGCAACTTTTCCCCAGGCTTCACGCGCTGAAACACCATCTTGGTCCGTGGCCAGGCGCTGAGCACCGGCAGGTAAGTGGCCTTGCCCCGGCGCTGTGCCGCGCGCAGCAGCAGGCGCGGATCAATTTCACCGTCCGTCGGTAGATACAAGGAAATATGTTTGGCCCGGCGAAACAGCGGGTGCTGCGCCAATTGCCGATACAGGCCGTGGGCGGCCTGGCGCTGCTCGCTCGGCGTGAGGGCGCGGCGAGCTTTGCGCAACATGCGTCGAAGGTGCGGACGGGAAAGCGGCGCAGGTTCGTTCATGGTTTTCGGCTCATAAAACAATGCCAGTCCGGGGACTGGCATTGAGTTCTGGAATTCAGGCTCCCCGACAGAGCCGCTGTCGACTTAGCCCTTGAACCCGAAAGTTCAAGGTGGAAGATGCAGTAGGCTTTAAGGCTTTCCGTCTAGCGGACATGCACACCAGCCCAACGTGCAACTTCCAGGGTAGTGCGAATCGGCTCAGGGACATCGCCGACTGGCAAACACGCCAGGGAGTGGGGCGAGTATACCTTAAACAGTCGCGGCAATCAGCCCTTGGGTGCCTCTGAGTCGCTGGAAAGCACCAGATCGACGCGTTCGAGCAGGTCACGCACCTGCTCGCGTGTCGACCCGCTGGCCTGTACGTCAGGGCGCTCCTGCTTATGCAGCAGATCGTGGGTAATGTTCAGCGCGGCCATCACGGCGATGCGATCGGCGCCGATCACTTTGCCGCTGCTGCGGATTTCACGCATCTTGCCGTCCAGGTAGCGGGCGGCGCTCACCAGGTTGCTGCGCTCTTCCTGTGGGCAGATGATCGAATATTCTTTGTCGAGGATCTGCACGGTGACGCTATTGCTTGAACTCATGAGTCTTGCTCCAGGGCCTTCAGGCGCGAAATCATCGATTCGACCTTACGCCGGGCGATTTCGTTTTTTTCAATGAGGTGAGCGCGTTCCTCGCGCCAGGTCTTTTCCTGAGCTAATAGGAGTCCGTTTTGGCTCTTAAGTTGCTCGACCCGAGTAATTAGCAATTCGAGTCTGGCCATCAGCGCTTGCAGGTCGGTGTCTTCCATTGGGTTCCACTGGATTTGTCTGATGAATGGCAACTGCAGGATAAACGATCTGACGCCCTTGATAGTCTTGGTACGTCTGCCGGTGCTAGGATACAGCGCTCCATTCTAGACATTGCGCCGTCTGGCGCCTAGCTCACCATGCCCATTCAGAACTCCCCGTACGATGCTTTTTCCAAACTGCTGAGCACCAGCGGTCATCCTTGCTCGCCTGCCGAACTGCACGGCGTGCTGCTCGGCCGCAGCTGCACCGGCGTTGGCTTTGATGCCGACAACTGGCTGGCCGATGTGGCCGAGCTGCTGGAAACCGAACCGACCGAAAACGTGCGTAACGCGCTGATCGGCCTGCAAGAGATGGTCAAGGGCGAGCTGACCGGTGACGACGTCACCGTGGTCCTGCTGCTGCCGACCGACGATGCACCGCTCACCGAACGCGCCGCCGCACTGGGCCAATGGTGCCAGGGCTTCCTCCACGGTTTCGGCGTGAATGCTGGTGGCCTTGAACTGAGCACCGACGCCAAGGAAGTGCTGCAGGACCTGGCGGCCATCTCCCAGGTGCAAGATGCCCTGGAAGAGTCCGAAGACGGCGAAGGCGACTACATGGAAGTCATGGAATACCTGCGCGTCGCGCCGTTGCTGCTGTTCACCGAGACCAAGAAGTCCGCTGAGCCTGCCGCACCCAAGCCTTCGCTGCACTAAGAAAGGAAGCCAATCTGCCCATGATCCATATCCCCAAAGCGGAATACACCCGGCGCCGCAAGGCGCTCATGGCGCAGATGGAACCCAACAGCATCGCGATCCTGCCGGCCGCCGCCGTGGCTATCCGCAATCGCGATGTGGAGCACGTCTACCGCCAGGACAGCGACTTCCAGTACCTGAGCGGTTTCCCCGAACCGGAAGCTGTGATCGTGCTGATGCCCGGCCGCCAGCATGGCGAGTACGTGCTGTTCTGCCGCGAACGCAACGCCGAGCGCGAGTTGTGGGACGGCCTGCGTGCCGGCACCGAAGGCGCAATCCGTGACTTTGGCGCCGACGATGCCTTCCCCATCACCGATATCGACGACATCCTGCCAGGCCTGATCGAAGGCCGCGACCGGGTGTACTCGGCCATGGGCAGCAACGCCGAATTCGATCGGCACCTGATGGAGTGGATCAACGTCATCCGCTCTAAAGCGCACCTTGGCGCCCAGCCACCGAACGAATTTGTTGCCCTGGATCATCTGCTCCACGACATGCGCCTGTATAAATCGGCGGCGGAAGTAAAGGTGATGCGCGAGGCTGCGCGAATTTCCTGTGCGGCCCATGTGAAGGCGATGCAAGCCAGCCGCGCCGGCTTGCATGAGTTCAGCCTGGAAGCCGAACTGGATTACGAATTCCGCAAGGGCGGCGCGAAGATGCCGGCCTACGGCTCCATCGTCGCCGCCGGGCGCAACAGCTGCATCCTGCATTACCAGCAGAATGACGCCGTGCTCAAGGACGGCGACCTGGTGCTGATCGATGCCGGTTGCGAAATCGACTGCTACGCCAGCGACATCACGCGCACCTGGCCGGTCAACGGCAAATTTTCACCGGAACAGAAGGCGATCTATGAAATCGTGCTGGCTTCCCAGGAAGCCGCCTTTGCCGAGATCGCGCCGAACAAGCATTGGAACCAGGCCCACGAGGCGACGGTGCAGGTCATCACTGCCGGGCTGGTGAAGCTGGGGTTGCTGAAGGGCGACATCGACGAGCTGATCGCCATTGAAGCCTACAAGCCCTTCTATATGCACCGCGCCGGCCATTGGCTGGGGATGGATGTGCATGACGTGGGCGAGTACAAGGTGGGCGGCGAATGGCGTGTGCTGGAAGTCGGCATGGCGTTGACCGTGGAACCGGGCATCTACATTTCGCCGGATAACCAGACCGTAGCGAAGAAATGGCGTGGCATTGGCGTACGCATCGAGGACGACGTGGTGGTGACCAAGCAAGGCTGTGAAATTCTGACCGGCGGCGCACCCAAGGGCGTCGTTGAAATCGAAGCCCTGATGGCGGCTGCCCGATGAGCCGGGTCAACCTGGCGATTATCGGTGGCGGCCTGGTGGGCGCGAGCCTGGCGCTGGCGTTGCAGGCCGGGGCCAAGGCGCGTGGCTGGAAGATCGTGCTGATCGAACCCTTCGCGCCCGGCGACAGCTACCAGCCAAGCTACGATGCGCGGTCTTCGGCGCTGTCCTACGGCGCCCGGCAGATTTATCAGCGCCTGGGCCTGTGGCAACAGATCTCGCGCCGCGCCGAACCGATCAAGCAGATCCATGTGTCGGACCGTGGGCGCTTCTCCACCGCGCGGCTGTCGGCCATGGAGGAAGGCGTGCCGGCCCTCGGTTACGTGGTGGAAAACGCCTGGCTTGGCCAATGCCTGTGGCAAGGCCTGGACCAGGACGTGGTGAGTTGGCGCTGCCCGGCGGAAGTCGCGCGCATGGAGCCGTTGCCCGATGGCTACCGCCTGACCCTAAACGATGAAACCGTGCTGGAGTGCGACCTCGCGGTGCTGGCCGACGGCGGCCGCTCCGGCCTGCGCGAGCAACTGGGCATTGGCGTGAAAACCCGCCCGTACAACCAGAGCGCGCTGATCGCCAACGTCACCCCGAGCGAGGCCCACAACGGCGAAGCGTTCGAGCGTTTCACCGATGAAGGCCCCATGGCCCTGCTGCCGCTGCCGGACAACCGTTGTGCCCTGGTGTGGACCCGTATCGGCATGGACGCACAGCGCCTGGCCAATCTCGATGAGCGCAGCTTCTTGAGTGAATTGCAGAGTGTGTTCGGCTACCGCCTGGGCACCCTCAAGCAAGTGGGCGCCCGTCATTTGTATCCGTTGACCCTGGTGGAAGCCGAAGAGCAAGTGCGCTCGCACCTGGCGATCCTCGGCAATGCCGCCCACAGCCTGCACCCGATTGCCGGGCAGGGGTTCAACCTGTCCCTGCGTGATGCGTACGCCTTGGCCGAGGTCTTGCTGGCCGGGCCGGCGGTACCGGGTGACCTGGCGACGTTGCAGGCTTATCGCGAACGTCAGCGCATGGATCAGAAGTTGACCGTGGGGTTCTCCGACCAGGTCACGCGGCTGTTTGGCAGTGCGCAACCGCTGGTCGCCATGGGCCGCAATATGGGCCTGCTGGGCCTGGACCTGTTGCCACCGGCCAAGCGTTGGTTCGCCCGTCAGGCCATGGGCCTGGGTACGCGTCCCGATGCGTAAGTGGTTGGTTGAACGGTTGGGCAAGGCGCGGTTGTTGCGTTGGGTCATGACCCTGTATCCGCCGTACCTGGGCGCCGGGGTCAGCGTGCAGCACATGAGCGCCGATTTTCGTCACGTCAAAGTGCGCCTGGGCCTGGGCTGGTACAACCGCAATTACGTCGGCACGCAATTCGGCGGCAGCCTGTATTCGATGGTCGATCCGTTCTACATGCTGATGTTGATGGAGAACCTGGGCCGCGATTACATCGTGTGGGACAAGGCCGCGAGCATCGATTTCATTTCGCCGGGCAAGGGCCCTGTGTATGCCGAATTTTCCATCGACGAGGCCTTGCTGGATGAGGTGCGTCGACAGACCGAAGGTGGCGAGAAGTACTTGCCCCACCTCAAGGTGCAGATTCATGACGGCTCCGGCACCCTGGTGGCGCGGGTCGACAAAACCCTTTACGTGCGGCGCAAGCCGCCAGCGAGACAGGCTTAAAGCATGGACATGCGCGCAGATGTGCTGATTGTCGGGGCCGGAATGGTCGGAAGCGCCCTGGCGCTGGCGTTGCAGGGCAGTGGCCTGCAAGTGTTGCTGCTCGACGGCAGCCCGCTGAGCGTCAAGCCGTTCGACCGCGCGGCGGCCTTCGAACCGCGTGTAAGCGCTTTGTCGGCTGCCAGCCAACGCATTCTCGAGCGCCTCGGTGTGTGGGATGGCATCGTTGAACGACGCGCCAGCCCCTACGGCGAGATGCAGGTGTGGGACGGCAGCGGCACCGGGCAGATCCACTTTTCGGCCGCCAGTGTGCATGCCGAAGTGCTTGGGCATATCGTCGAGAACCGCGTGGTCCAGGATGCGTTGCTCGACCGTCTGCACGACTGCGACCTGGGCCTGCTGGCGAATGCGCGCCTGGAGCAGATGCGTCGTTCCGGCGATGACTGGCTGCTGACCCTGGCCGATGGTCGCAAATTGCGCGCGCCGCTGGTGGTGGCCGCCGATGGCGCCAACTCCGCCGTGCGCCGCCTGACCGGCACCGCGACCCGTGAATGGGACTACCTGCATAACGCCATCGTTACCAGCGTGCGCAGCAGCCAGCCGCACCAGCGCACGGCCTGGCAACGCTTTACCGACACCGGCCCGCTGGCGTTTTTGCCGCTGGAGCGGGATGGGCAGGAGGACTGGTGTTCGATCGTCTGGTCGACTACGCCGGCTGAATCCGAACGCCTGATGGCGTTGGATGATGAAAGCTTCTGCCGTGAGCTGGAGCGCGCCTTTGAAGGACGCCTTGGCCGCGTGGTCAGCGCCGATCCGCGCGTGTGCGTGCCCTTGCGCCAGCGCCACGCCAAACGCTATGTGGCCGAGGGCCTGGCGTTGATCGGCGACGCCGCCCACGTCATCCACCCATTGGCCGGGCAGGGCGTCAACCTGGGGTTCCTCGATGCGGCGGTGCTGGCCGAAGTGTTGTTGTCGGCCACCGAGCGCGGTGAACGTCTGGCCGATGTGAAGGTGCTCAGCCGTTACGAGCGCCGCCGCATGCCGCATAACTTGGCCTTGATGGCGGCGATGGAAGGCTTTGAGCGCTTGTTCCAGGCCGATCAACTGCCGCTGCGCTGGTTGCGTAATGCCGGGCTGAAGATGGTCGACCAGATGCCCGAAGCCAAGGCCGTGTTTGTGCGCCAGGCCCTCGGGTTGACCGGGGATCTGCCGGACCTGGCCAAGCCCTGACACGTCTGTGCAACATTTGGTAACGCCTGCACCGAGCGTTACCAAATGTGAGTCCCTATCATTTGCGCCTACTTTGCAAATGAGAGACCGCACCCATGTTGGCACCCAAGCGCCTCCTGACTGCCCTGGCACTCACCCTGATCGGCAGCACCACCGTGCAGGCCGCCGACGAGGTGGTGGTCTACTCCTCGCGTATCGACGAACTGATCAAACCGGTGTTCGACGCCTACACCCAAAAGACCGGTGTGCAGGTAAAATTCATCACCGACAAGGAAGCCCCGCTGATGCAGCGCATCAAGGCCGAGGGCGAAAACGCCACCGCCGACCTGCTGCTCACCGTGGATGCCGGCAACCTCTGGCAGGCCGAGCAAATGGGCATTCTGCAACCGTTCACCTCCCCCGTGATCGACAAGAACATTCCCCTGCAATACCGCTCTTCGGCCCACGCCTGGACCGGTTTGAGCCTGCGCGCGCGGACCATCGCCTATTCCACCGACCGGGTTAAACCAGGTGACCTGACCACCTACGAAGCCCTGGCCGACAAACAGTGGGAAGGCCGCCTGTGCCTGCGCACGGCGAAAAAGGTCTACAACCAATCGCTGACCGCCACCCTGATCGAAACCCACGGCGCGGCCAAGACCGAAGAAATCGTCAAGGGTTGGGTGAATAACCTGTCCACCGACGTGTTCTCGGACGACATTGCCGTGCTGGAGGCCATCAACGCCGGGCAGTGCGATGTGGGTATCGTCAATACTTACTACTACGGCCGCTTGCACAAGCAAAAGCCGGACCTGGCGGTGAAGCTGTTCTGGCCGAACCAGGGCGACCGTGGCGTGCACGTGAACCTGTCGGGCATCGGCTTGACCAAGCACGCGCCACACCCGGAAGCCGCCAAGGCGCTGGTGGAGTGGATGACCACGCCTGAGGCGCAGAAGATCTTTGCCGATGTGAACCAGGAATTCCCGGCCAACCCGGCGGTACCTCCGTCCGCTGAAGTAGCGACCTGGGGCAAGTTCGTGGCTGACACATTGCCGGTGGAAGTGGCGGGCAAGCGCCAGGCTGAAGCCATTCGCCTGATGGATCGCGCTGGCTGGAACTGAATTTGTAAAGCTCCGCAGATCAACATGTGGGAGGGGGCTTGCCCCCGATGGCGGTAGATCAGTCACTGATGAATAGACTGAGACTCCGCCATCGGGGGCAAGCCCCCTCCCACATTGGAGTGTGGTGGTTTCAAGCTATTCATCAAACGAGAGCTAACCTTTGGCCTACCCCGCCCAACGCCGCTGGTACCTGCCGGTCTTCAGCGTCGCCGCCCTGGTGCTGCTGCCGCTGAGCGTGCTGTTGCTGTCCTGGCAAAGCATCGACGCGCAAATCTGGTCCCATCTCTGGGAAACCCAGATGCCGCGCCTGCTGGGTAACACCCTGACCCTGGTGCTGGGTGTCGGCGTTGGGGTCACCCTGTTGGGCGTAAGCCTGGCCTGGCTCACCAGCCTCTGCGAATTCCCTGGACGGCGCTGGCTCGACTGGGCACTGATGCTGCCCTTTGCTATTCCCGCCTATGTGCTGGCCTTCGTGTTTGTCGGCCTGCTGGATTTCTCAGGCCCCGTGCAGACCCTGCTGCGCGAAGGGTTCGGTAGCGGCTTGCGCCTGCCACGGGTGCGCTCCACCAGCGGCGTGATCATCGTGCTGGTGCTGGTGTTCTATCCCTATGTGTACCTGCTGGCGCGCAGCGCATTCCTCGCCCAGGGCAAAGGCTTGATGGAAGCCGCGCGGGTGTTGGGACAATCGCCCTGGCAAGCATTCTGGCGCGTGGCGCTGCCCATGGCGCGACCGGCGATCGGTGCGGGCGTGGCCCTGGCGTTGATGGAGACCCTGGCGGACTTCGGTGCGGTCTCGGTGTTCAACTTCGATACCTTCACCACCGCCATCTACAAGACTTGGTACGGTTTTTTCAGCCTGTCCAGCGCGGCCCAACTGGCCAGCCTCTTGCTGCTGGTGGTAATGCTGGTGCTGTACGGTGAGCGTCGTGCCCGGGGTGCCAGTCGGTCCAGCAACGAGCGCCCCCGGGGTAAGGCGCTGTACCACTTGACGGGGGTCAAAGCGGCCTTGGCCAGTGGGTGGTGTGGCCTGGTGTTCGCCTGCGCTTTTGTCATCCCGGTGCTGCAACTGGTGGTCTGGTTCTGGCAGCGTGGACGGTTCGATCTGGATGAGCGCTATTCGGGCCTGATCGTCCACACCCTTTACCTGGGCAGCATTGCGGCGCTGATCACGGTCAGCGTGGCGCTGGTACTGGCCTTCGCCAACCGTCTGGCGCCGACCCGGGCGATCCGCTCCGGTATCAGCCTGGCCAATGTCGGCTATGCCTTGCCGGGCTCGGTGCTGGCGGTGTCGATCATGCTGGCGTTCAGTTACCTGGACCGTGAACTGGTGGTGCCGTTGTCCGGCTGGCTCGGAGGGACGGGCAAGCCGTTGTTGCTGGGCAGCCTGTCGGCGCTGGTGCTGGCGTATCTGGTGCGCTTTCTGGCGGTGGCCTACGGGCCGCTGGAAAACAGCCTGGCGCGCATCCGGCCTTCGTTGCCGGAAGCTGCGCGTAGTTTGGGCGTGAGTGGACCGCGACTGTTTTGCAAAGTGTATCTGCCGCTGTTGCTGCCCGGCACCCTGAGTGCAGCACTGCTGGTGTTCGTGGATGTGCTCAAGGAAATGCCCGCGACCCTGCTGATGCGCCCATTCGGCTGGGACACCCTGGCGGTGCGGATTTTTGAAATGACCAGCGAAGGCGAGTGGGCGCGGGCCTCTCTGCCAGCGTTGACACTGGTGCTGGTGGGTCTGCTGCCGGTCATCGGGCTGATCCGACGCTCCGCCCGACCAATCGGTTAGGTGCCAGTCCTACGGCTTGCGGCTACAATGCGCGGCATTCGGTGCGGTCCGTCCTTCGGATCGAGTCGCTGTACGTCGCTGCCGGCCTTGTAATTCAAGGCGTCCAGCACGAGCAACGACGCTGCGCACCTTCGCCAAGCCCGGAAGGAGAAACCCATGGGACAGCGCACGCCTCTGTATGACCTGCATCTCGCCCTCGGCGCGAAAATGGTCGATTTTGGCGGTTGGGATATGCCTTTGCATTACGGCTCGCAAGTTGAGGAGCACCATCAGGTGCGGCGCGACTGCGGGGTGTTCGATGTATCTCATATGACCGTGATCGATATCACCGGCCCCCAGGCCAAGGAATGGCTCCAGCGCCTGCTGGCCAATGATGTCGAGCGTTTGCACGGCTGTGGCCGTGCGTTGTACAGCGCCATGCTCAACGAGCGGGGTGGCGTGGTGGACGACATGATCGTCTACCGCACCGAGGCCGGGTACCGGCTGGTGGTCAACGCCGCCACCCGAGACCAGGACATGGCCTGGATCCAGGCGCAACTTGGCAGCTATCAAGTGCAACTGCATGAGCGGCCCGAGTTGGCCATGCTCGCCATTCAAGGTCCCCATGCCCGGCAGAAGATTGCCGAGCTGGTCACCCAGTCTCGCGGCACCCTGATCCACCAGCTCAAGCCCTTTGAAGGGCATGCCGACGGCGATTGGTTTATCGCGCGCACGGGCTACACCGGCGAGGACGGCCTGGAAATTGTCCTGCCTGCCGATCAGGCCCCAGGGTTTTTCAACGATCTGGTAGGCGCGGGGATTTCACCCATAGGCCTCGGCGCGCGGGATACCTTGCGGCTGGAAGCTGGGATGAACCTGTACGGCCAGGATATTCACCAGGACGTTTCGCCCCTGGCGGCCAACATGGCCTGGAGCATCGCGTGGGAACCTGCTGGGCGCAATTTCATCGGGCGTGCGGCGCTGGAAGCAGAGCTGGCCGCCGGTGTGCAGTTCAAACTGGTCGGGCTGGTTCTGGAAGAACGTGGGGTTTTACGCGCTCACCAGGTGGTTCGTATCGCCAATGTTGGCGAAGGGGAGATCACCAGTGGTAGTTTCTCTCCTACGCTGAGCAAATCCATTGCCCTGGCGCGTGTACCGACGGCGACGGCCGATCGGGCCGAAGTGGAAATCCGCGGCAAGTGGTACCCGGTTCGAGTGGTCAAACCGACCTTCGTGCGTCATGGCAAAACCTTGATCTAACTATTTCCGGCAGGCCAATGGCCGCTGACACTACTTCTTGAGGACACAGACTATGAGCAATATCCCTGCCGACCTGCGTTTTGCCGAAAGTCACGAATGGGCCCGTCTGGAAGCTGACGGTACTGTGACTGTCGGCATCTCCGACCATGCTCAGGAAGCTCTGGGTGATGTGGTGTTTGTTGAGTTGGCCGAAGTCGGCGCTACGTTTAAAGCCGAAGGCCAGGCGGGTGTGGTTGAGTCGGTGAAGGCAGCCTCGGATATCTACGCTCCGGTTGCCGGCGAAGTGATTGCCGTCAACGAAGAACTGAGCGGTAGTCCTGAGCTGCTGAACTCCGATCCTTACGGCGCGTGGATCTTCAAGCTCAAGCCAAGCAACCCGGCTGATCTGGAAAAACTGCTGGATGCTGCTGGCTACAAAGCCGCCATCGGCGAGTAACCGCAAGACCAATGTGGGAGGGGGCTTGCCCCCGATGGTGGAGTGTCAGCCTGCTTATTAATGGCTGACCCACCGCAATCGAGAGCACGCCCCCTTCCACATTTAATTGCATCAGTCGTAAGTGATCAGCCTGCTTTCAATACCGCTTTAACCGCCGCCACCGCCCGCTCCACATCCGCCTCTGTCATCGCCGTAAACATCGGCAACGACACGATCAAACGCCCAACCTTTTCCGCTACCGGGAACATACCTTCCTTGAACCCCTGTGCCCGATAAAGGCTCAGCAGATGAATCGGCGGGTAGTGATAGCCAATGCCAACACCTTGTGCCTGCATTTTTTCCATGAAGGTCGCGCGGGCCGGCAGGCCGTCCTGGCGCTCCGGCAGTACCAACTGGAACAGGTGCCAGTTGCTGTTTTCGAAATCGGCCGGCGGCAGTTGCGCACCGTACTTTTCCTCGAAATCACTGCCGAAGCATTTGAAGTAGTGCTGTGCCAGGTGCTGGCGATGGGCGGTGATCTTCTCGATGTGGGCAAACTGCCCCAGGCCGATGGCTGCAGCGATGTCGGTCATGTTGAACTTGCCGCCCAGCACATCCACGTCGAGGCCGTCGAAGCCGGTACGGGTAACGCCCTGGAGGCGATATTTTTCTGCCAGGCGGGCTTCTTCGGCATTGTTCAACACCAGGCAACCGCCCTCGGAAGAGGTGATGTTCTTGTTGGCCTGGAAGCTGAACGATACAAAGTCCCCGGTGGAGCCGATGCGTTCACCATCCCAGCTGGAGCCCAGCGCCTGGGCGGCGTCTTCGACGATGCGCAGGTTGTACTTGTTGGCCAGTGCGTACAGCATCGGCATGTCCAGGGGCAGGCCGGCCAGGTACACCGGGATGATCGCCTTGGTGCGCGGGGTGATTGCGGCTTCCACCTGGGCCAGGTCGATGTTGCGGGTGACCGGGTCGATGTCGGCGAATACCGGCGTGGCACCTACTTCCAGGATCACGTTGGCTGTTGCGACCCAGGAGATCGGTGTGGTGATGACTTCATCGCCAGGCCCGATACCGGCGATGCGCAGGGCGATCTCCATGGTGCAGGTGCCGGAGTTGAAGGTGCGTACCGGCCGGCCGCCAAAGTATTCCGACAGCTGTGCTTCGAACGCCTGCACTTTTGGTCCGCTGGTGATCCAGCCCGAGCGCAGTACATCGCCGACCGCCGAGATGGTGGCTTCATCGATGGTGGGTTTGGAAAACGGCAGAAAAGGCTGTTGGCTCATGGCGACGAAGGCATCCGTTTCAGATTGGCGATGAATGAGAGGCTTATCAGTGCCGGCATAGTTGCACGGCACGACTGAATATAGCCTGTCGCCTGTGAATGAATCGTCACATTGCGGGCAAAAAAATGCCGCTTCAAAAGCGGCATTCTTCAGAGTGAGGGAATCACTCGGTAACAGCGTTCTTCGCAAGGATGGCGTTGGCCAGCTCCATATCCGTGGCCTGCAGGCCAGGGTTATCGGCGCGGACTTTCTGCATGGCGGCTTCCAGGTACGGGCCGCGGATGCCGCCGTCGCTGGCAACAAAGCTGCCTGCGTCGTCTTGTGCGGCAACCACCAGCTTGTGGTCCTTGAAGGTCAGGTACGTCGAGCCGGTAGTGGCGCCCGACGAGATGACATTGCGCCAGAAACTGTCGGCCATGGCTGAACCGACTGGAAGGGAAAGCACAGCGAGGGTTGCGACAGCATATTTAAGACGCATGATGGGTGACTCCGGGTGAGTGATCTGTACGGTTTGATTGTAGTTAGCCCAACCGAGTTCCATCACTGACTAAACAGTTTCAACCTTTAAAATGACGCCATCCAGGCCAACCACACGCACTTGAGTGCCTACAGGGCTGTCAGGACCGGTCACCATCCATACGCCATCACCGACTTTTACCTTGCCCCGACCATCCACAATCGCCTGATGTACCAGGAAGACGCGACCGACCAGCTCCGAGCCTCGCTCATTGAGCCCCGGTTGGTCACTGGCTTTGGCGCTGCTGCGCTGGCGTTTCCACCAGTACACCGCCGTCAAGATCGACAATACAGCGAACAGCAACAGTTGCCACTCCAACCCGAGCGGCGGCAGCAGAAACTTGATCACGCCCACGGCTGCCGCAGCTATACCCATCCACAGCAGGTAACCACCGGCACCGAATACCTCAAGAATCAATAGCACCGTACCCAGCGCGAGCCAGTCCCAGAACGAAAGATGCTGCAGGAAATCCCACATGTCGATCGCCTCAGGCTTTCTTGTTGTCGAAGGTTGCCTTGACGATTTCGCCAATACCGCCGACAGCGCCGATCACCTGGCTGGCTTCCAGCGGCATCAGGATCACTTTGCTGTTATTGGCCGACGCCAGCTTGCCAAGGGCATCGATGTATTTCTGCGCGACGAAGTAGTTGATGGCCTGCACGTTACCGGTGGCGATCGCTTCGGAAACGACCTGGGTCGCACGGGCTTCTGCCTCTGCCTGGCGTTCACGGGCTTCAGACTCCAGGAACGCGGCCTGGCGTCCACCTTCGGCTTCAAGAATCTGTGCCTGCTTCTTGCCTTCGGCAGTCAGGATCGCCGACGCCCGCAGGCCTTCGGCTTCCAGGATCTGTGCACGCTTGATCCGCTCGGCTTTCATCTGGCCGGACATGGCGGCCATCAGGTCGGCGGGCGGGCTGATGTCCTTGATTTCGATCCGGGTGATCTTGATGCCCCACGGCGCTGTGGCTTCATCGACGGTGCGCAGCAGTTTTTCGTTGATACCGTCGCGCTGGCTGAGCATGGCATCCAGCTCCATGGAGCCGAGCACGGTACGGATATTGGTTTGCAGCAGGTTGCGGATAGCGTGTTCGAGGTTGTTGACCTCGTAGGCGGCCTGGGCGGTATTGACCACCTGGAAGAAGCACACGGCGTCGATCTGCACGGTGGCGTTGTCGGCGGTGATGACTTCCTGGGGCGGAATATCCAGCACGCTTTCCATCACGTTGATCTTGCGGCCGATGCGGTCCATGACCGGAATGATGATGTTGAGACCCGGCTTGAGGGTGTTGGTGTAACGGCCGAAGCGCTCGACGGTCCACTGATAGCCCTGGGGGACCACCTTGAAGCCCATGAACAGGATGGCGATGGCCAAGCCCACGAAAAGAAGCAGTACGGTTCCGATCTGCATAGCGATTCCCTATCTGATGGTGTCAGTTAAACGACGTTCGGCCGATTGTAACGGTCTTGTCACCGATAAGAACGGTTTCAGTACGCGGTAATCAAAGCATTTGTTACCGAATCCCCAGGCGTCACTCGCAACACCTCTGCCATCGTGGTCAGCCCCGCCTTTACTTTTCCCACGCCGGCCATGCGCAGGCTGCACATGCCTTGCGCAACCGCCTCCCTGCGCAGGGACTGCGCGTCGGCGCCTGGAGTGATCAGCGCCTTGAGGGCGTCATTCAGCACCATGATCTCGTAAACCCCGGCGCGCCCCTGAAACCCGCTGTTTCGACATTCCGCACACCCAACCGCTTCGTGGATATCGCCCGCCGCCCGCTTGCAATGAGGACACAGAAGGCGCACCAGGCGCTGCGCCATCACCCCTAATAGCGTGGCCTTGATCAAATAATGAGCAATGCCCAGTTCCTGCAAGCGGCTGATGGCGCTGGGCGCATCGTTGGTGTGCAGCGTCGATAGCACCAGGTGCCCGGTCAGTGCGGCCTGGATCGCCATTTCGGCGGTTTCCTGGTCGCGGATCTCGCCGATCATGATGATGTCCGGGTCCTGGCGTAGCAGGGCTCGGATGCCGCTGGCGAAGGTCAGGTCGATGTTGTGCTGTACCTGCATCTGGTTGAATGCCGGCTCAACCATCTCGATTGGGTCTTCTACCGTGCAGAGGTTGACCTCGCGGGTCGCCAGTTGCTTAAGCGTGGTGTAGAGGGTGCTGGTCTTGCCTGAGCCGGTAGGACCGGTGACCAGGAGGATGCCGTTGGTCTGGCGGGTCATGGTGTGCCATCGCTGCTGGTCCTCACTGGACAAACCCAATTGGTCAAAGTCCTTGAGCAGCACCTGCGGATCGAAAATCCGCATCACCAGTTTTTCGCCAAAGACGGTGGGCAAGGTCGATAGACGCAACTCAACTTCTGCGCCGGCGGGGCTTTTGGTCTTGACCCGACCGTCCTGGGGTTTGCGTTTTTCCGCCACGTTCATCCGCCCGAGGCTTTTCAGGCGGCTGACCACTGCCATCGTCACCTGGGGTGGAAATTGATAGACATCGTGCAACAGCCCATCAATGCGAAAGCGCACGCGGCCTTGTTCACGGCACGGCTCGATATGAATATCACTGGTGCGCTGGGCGAAAGCGTACTGCAACAGCCAGTCGACGATATTGACGATATGCGCGTCGTTGGCGTCCGGCTGCTGGTCGCCGGCGCCGAGGTTGAGCAGCTCGAAGTTGCCAGGCACCGCCACCTTTTGATCCGCACCGCTGACGGACTTCGCCAACCGGTAAAACTCGCTGATACAACGCTGAATGTCCTGGGGGTTGGCAACCACGCGCTTGATCGAACGCTGGAGCACTTGTGCCAGTCCTGATTCCCAACTGGTGACGTGGGGCTGGGCGCTGGCAACTGTGACGGTCTGTGCGTCCACGGCCACTGCAAGGATGGTGTGGCGTTGGGCAAATGCGTGGGACATCAGCGGCACCACCGTTGCGACATCGATCTTCAGCGGGTCGATACGCAAATACGGTTGCCCGACATGTTGCGCAAGCCACTGGGTCAGGGTTTCCAGGCAAGGCCCATGGGCGGCGATGCATTCCAGTGGGTGCTGGCTGCTGCCGGCGGGCAGCGCCGATAAGCGCTGCGCGATGTCGGGAGTGATCAAACCTCCCTCGACCAAGGCCGGGAGCAACTGATGCAGTTCCAATCGGTGATCAGCAGACATGAAGGTTTTCCTGGGTAGCCTCGGACGAAATTTCAGGCTAGCCAGCCTCTGAATATCTTCCTCCCAGCGTATGTTGCAGGCCTTTACTGAGCTGTCGCCACCCGTGCCGCAGGCCCCACGGAATCGGCGGTCCACACCTGCAGCGTGCACACGCTGATCAGGTTTCGAATCTTTTCAGCGATCACTTGGGCGCGGTGCCAGCTCAGGCCATCCATCACGATGTCGATGTTCAGCAGGTCTTCTTGCCGGCTCACGGTGACCTGGCTCGGCGTTAAGAACTGCAACGCAAAATAGTTGAGTACCCGACACAGCACATCGGGCTCCGCCTCGGCGACGATCTGGTAGTGCGCCTGGCAATGGGCGCTGCTGACAGACCACGCATCGACGCGGGTCAGGGGGTGGGTGGTTTCGACGGCATGCATGCTGACTCTCCAGATTCGACTGGAGAAATTTTTACATTCGCTTCGGGAGATTTCTTATCTAAGATGGGCCTTATTTGCGATTAAACGAATTAATCAATTCATAATAATCAGAATTAAAGGCATTTATATGCACAGCGAGTTGGACGTCTACGACCGTCGCATCCTGGCCCTGCTGCAAGAGGACGCCTCGCTGTCGAGCGCGCAGATCGCCGAACAGGTCGGCCTGTCCCAGTCGCCGTGCTGGCGGCGCATCCAGCGGCTCAAGGAAGAAGGGGTGATTCGCGGCCAGGTCACCCTGCTGGATCGCAAGAAGATCGGCCTCAATACGCAGATCTTCGCCGAGGTCAAACTCAACGCCCACGGCCGATCCAACTTCACCGAGTTCACCGAAGCGATTCGCGGGTTTCCGGAAGTCTTGGAGTGTTATGTGCTGATGGGGGCGGTGGATTTTCTGCTGCGCATCGTGACCTCGGACATTGAGGCGTACGAGCGGTTTTTCTTCGAGAAGCTGTCGATGGTGCCCGGGATTCAGGAGGTCAACTCGATTGTGGCGCTGTCTGAAATCAAGTCGACGACCAGCCTGCCAGTATTGCGCTGACCGGCCTCATCGGGAGCAAGTCGAATCGTCGTACCGCGACGATTCGACTTGCTCCCGATGGCGATATTACAGGCGCAGCAGGGTCTTCCAGGCACGGTTCTGATACACCGCAATCGCCTGATGCATACGCGCATCCAGCGACTCGTCGGTGATCGGCTGGTTGGCCAGTTGCGCCAGCTTGTTCAGCTCGCCGTACAAACGGTCCAGTTCCGGAATGTCCACCACGTTACGCGCATGGTGCAGCCAGGCCTGGATGCGCTCGATGCGCGGCAGTTGCTCTGCCAGGTCTTCCGGTTGCTGCTGGTAGCGCGGCAGTTGCAGGGCGACGGCATCGTCGGCCAGCAGGCGCGGCAGCCAGTTGGTGATTTGTGCGGCGCCCTGGCGGTTACCGCGCACGTTGCGGTCGGCGGTCCAGGTGCGAGCCAGCAACCAGCGGGATGTGTTCAGCGAGAACAAGCCCCAGCGTACGTCGTCCAACTCTTCGGCGAACTGCTCGGGTGCAGCTTTGCGAATATCTTCGTCGTCGCCGCCGGCCTGGACCAGTGGGCGCCAGTCTTCCAGCAATGCATCGAGTGCGCTGCGCAGTTCGCTGGTGGATTGACGCGGCGCGGCCTGGCCGAGGCTGCCGATCAGGGCGCGCAGTTCGCCGAGGTTGTCGACCCAGTCTTGCAGCAGACGCCAGTGGCCATTGAAGCGGTATTGCTCGGCCAGGCGCTGGCTGCTGCCGAGCAGGTGCCACATGATTGCGGCGAAGGCGTCGTCCAGCGGCATTTCGGCATGGATCTGCGGCGCTGGCAGGCTCAAGGAGTAGCTGCTGGCGTCGTACAGGCGGTAGCCGCGCTCGGCCTTGCTGATGTCACACGGCATCAGTGCGAGGGTGGCGGCCAGTTCGGCGGCCAACTCCAGCAGGGCAGCCGGTTCGCCTTCGCGCAGTTCCAGTTCCAGCTCGCAGATTTCTTCTTTCTGCTTGCCGACCACTACATGGCCCAGGTCCAGGGCGGCTTCGATCACCACCTTGGCCTTGCCACGGCCCCAAGCGATTTCGGCGCGTTCGCGCACGAAGTCGGTGGTGAAGATCGGCTTGAGGGTCTTTTTGTCCAACTCGGCCAACTGCTCGGGCCAGCACTCGCCATCGAGTTTCTTCACGTCGAGCTTGGCTTTGGGCAGGTCCCAGTTGTACTCGTTGCGTTCCGACAAACCGGCGACGCTTTGGCCACGGGTCTTGAGGGTCTGGATAATGTCGTCACCGTCCTTGCGCAGGCGCAGGGCGACTTTGGCCTGGGCCAGGTCGCGCTCGGGGGTGTCGAAGTACTGGTTCATCAACTCACGGCGTTCCCAGCCACTTTTGTTGCGTTTTTTCAGTAACGGGTGCTCACGCAGCGCGGCGAGTGTTTCGCGGCTGACGCGGAGCTTGATTTCGGTTTCTTTCTGCATGGCCGGAAAATCCAGGATCGGGAGCGCAGCCGGGAAAAAGAGTGGCTGCCAAGGTCGTGCAGTGTACAGGACTGAGCCCGGCAACGCGCCGCAACGGTTTATTGTGTCGTGCAGATGCCTCTATAGTGGGGCTCGTCCGGGAAGTAGGGAGACCGCGCATGCCGTTACCGTCCATGAAAGAGCAGTTCGCCGCGCTGATTGCAGCGCCTTCGGTGAGTTGCACCCAAGCGTCTCTCGACCAGACCAACCGCCCCGTGATCGATTTGCTCGCCAGTTGGTTGGGCGACCTGGGTTTTTCCATCGACATCCAGCCCGTCAGCCCCGGCAAATTCAACCTGCTGGCCAGTTTCGGTACTGGCCCCGGCGGTCTGGTGTTGGCCGGCCATAGCGATACCGTTCCTTATGACGCTGCGCTGTGGAAGACCGATCCGCTCAAGCTGACGGAAGTCGACGGCCGCTGGGTAGGATTGGGCAGTTGCGACATGAAGGGCTTTTTCGCGCTGGCGATTGAAGCGGTGTTGCCGCTGCTGGATCAGCCGTTCAAGCAGCCGTTGCTGATCCTTGCCACCTGCGATGAGGAAAGCTCCATGTCCGGTGCCCGGGCATTGGCCGAAGCGGGTCGCCCATTGGGCCGCGCGGCAGTAATCGGCGAACCAACCGGGCTCAAGCCAATCCGCCTGCACAAAGGCGTGATGATGGAGCGCATCGACATTCTCGGCCAAAGCGGCCATTCGTCGGATCCAAGCCTGGGCCACAGCGCCCTCGAAGCCATGCACGACGCCATCGGCGAACTGCGCGGCCTACGCCTGGCCTGGCAGCGCGAGTACCGCAATACACAATTCAGCGTGCCGCAACCGACCATGAACTTCGGCTGTATCCATGGCGGCGACAACCCCAACCGTATCTGCGGCCAGTGCTCCCTGGAATTCGACCTACGGCCCTTGCCGGGCATGGATCCCGAAGTGCTGCGTGCGGCGATCCGGCAAAAGCTCGAACCGCTGGCCGAGCGCCATAAAGTCAAGATCGACTACGCGCCGTTATTCCCCGCAGTGCCGCCGTTCGAACAGGCCGAAGACGCCGAGCTGGTGCGGGTCGCGGAACGATTGACCGGTCATCGTGCCGAAGCAGTAGCGTTCGGCACCGAAGCGCCTTATCTTCAGCGCCTTGGTTGTGAAACCCTGGTGCTGGGCCCTGGCGACATCGCCTGTGCCCATCAACCGGGCGAGTACCTCGAAATGTCACGCTTGACGCCTACAGTGCGTCTATTGCGGGAACTGATCGAACATTACTGCCTGAAACCTGCGTAAATTAACCCCTGTCCATTCGTACATAAGGAGAGCGAGCGTGTCGCCAAGCCTGTTCCGACGATAACCATCAGCCCGCTGTGCGTTTTCACGACTCATCCTTTTTTGGCTGCTTTTTATTACAGGCCCAGGTTCCATGCCCGACTACGTTAATTGGCTTCGTCACGCTTCGCCCTACATCAACGCCCACCGCGACTGCACCTTTGTGGTCATGTTGCCCGGCGACGGTGTGGATCATCCGAACTTCGGCAATATCGTCCACGACCTGGTGCTGCTCCACAGCCTGGGCGTGCGCCTGGTGCTGGTGCACGGTTCGCGCCCACAGATCGAAGCGCGCCTTGAAGCACGCGGCTTGATCCCGACTTACCACGAAGGCATGCGCATCACCGATGCCGCGACGCTGGAGTGTGTGATCGACGCGGTCGGCCACCTGCGTATCGCCATCGAAGCGCGCTTGTCGATGGACATGGCTTCGTCGCCGATGCAGGGCTCGCGCCTGCGGGTGGCCAGCGGCAACCTGGTGACCGCGCGTCCTATCGGCGTGCTCGAAGGCGTGGACTATCACCACACCGGCGAAGTGCGTCGGGTCGATCGCAAGGGCATCAATCGTCTGCTGGATGAGCGCTCCATCGTGCTGCTGTCGCCCCTGGGCTATTCGCCTACGGGTGAAATCTTCAACCTGGCCTGCGAAGACGTCGCCACCCGCGCCGCCATCGACCTGGGGGCCGACAAGCTGCTGCTGTTCGGCGCCGATCTCGGCCTGATCGATGAAAACGGCCGTCTGGTGCGCGAACTGCGCCCGCAACAAGTGCCGGCACACCTGCAACGCCTGGGCAGCAGCAACTACCAGTCCGAATTGCTCGATGCGGCCGCCCAGGCCTGCCGGGGTGGGGTAGGGCGCAGCCATATCGTCAGCTACGCCGAAGATGGCGCCTTGCTCACTGAACTATTCACCCGCGATGGCGGCGGCACGCTGGTGGCCCAGGAGCAATTCGAACTGGTCCGCGAGGCGGCGATTGAAGACGTCGGCGGTTTGCTCGACCTGATCAGCCCGCTGGAAGAGCAAGGCATCCTGGTACGCCGTTCACGGGAAGTGCTCGAGCGTGAGATCGAGCAGTTCAGTGTGGTGGAGCGCGAAGGCATGATCATCGCGTGTGCAGCGTTGTATCAGATCGCCGATTCGGACGCGGGTGAACTGGCGTGCCTGGCGGTGAACCCCGAGTACCGCCACGGCGGGCGCGGTGATGAGCTGTTGGAGCGAATTGAAACCCGTGCCCGGGCGCAGGGGTTGAAAACCTTGTTCGTGCTTACCACGCGCACTGCCCACTGGTTCCGTGAGCGCGGCTTTGTGCCGAGCAGCGTTGATCGCCTGCCCTCGGCGCGGGCCTCGCTGTACAACTACCAGCGTAACTCGAAGATTTTCGAGAAGGCCTTGTAAAGCCCTATCCCCAAGTCACTGGGCAGGCTCGCGTAAGAGCCTGCCTGCGTCGCAGGCCAATCTGGCGTGCCGTCACGCACGACTAAAGTTTAAGCATTCTTGATCTGACGCCGATAACAGGATGGCGGCTATGGATAGATTGTGGGCGTACCACAACCACCTGAATCGTCGAATGGGCGGCTTTGACAACAAAAGAAACTATTAGTGACACAAAAACTGTAACAAATTGACGGGAGGATGTGCCTTTGGCCATGATGGCGTCGCCTTTTTGATCGTGGGTGACGTATGCGGCGGAACGGCCACACTAATCGATCTAAAAAAGCGCTAATAAATACCCTTTAGGAATTAGCTTATTGAGCGGATGGTCTATGCTGGCCTGTCCGCATCACGGAAAGGCTTATTCCTGAATCGTATGAAAAAGAATGAAATAATTCTTTTTGGGTGTATGAAAAACTCATTACCCTGCAGGGACCAAATCAACGGTGGTTAGACGAAGGTATTAGACACACAAGGTTACGATTGACTTGTCAGTCACTATCCGGTGCTAATCGCGCATCTGTGGATCGAGGGCGTCAGACCCGAGACCAAAGAAATACAAAAATTAGAAATGAGAGGAGCGGTACATGAAGAAGTCCACCTTGGCACTGTCTGTAGCTTTGGGCGTCATCGCTCAGCAAGCAGGCGCTGCCGGTTTCATCGAAGACAGCCACGCCACACTGAGTGCGCGTAACTTTTACATCAACACTGATAACCGTGATGGCGCTCCAACCGCGAGCAGCCGTAGCAAGAACGCTGAATGGGGCCAAGGCTTCGACCTGCGTTTCATCTCGGGTTACACCCAAGGTACCGTTCAGTTCGGCGTTGATGCGATCGGCCTGTACGGCGTGCGTCTGGATTCGAGCCGTGCAGAACATGGTAACTACAGCGGTACCGCATCTGGCGGTACTGTGTTCCCGAGCGACGGCAACACGGCTGTTAATGATTTCGCCAGCCTGGGCGTAACCGGCAAGGTCAAGATCTCCCAAACCGAGCTGAAGCTGGGCACCCTGCAGCCTAAGTTGCCAGTTATTGTGACCAACGATGGTCGTATGCTGCCGCAGACCTTCCAAGGTGGCCAGATCACTACCAACGACATCAAGGATCTGACCTTGGTTGCTGGTCAGATCGAGCATGCCAAGGGCCGTAACTCCAGCAACAACGAAGGTTTGTCGCTGGGCGGCGCCAACGGTAGCTCCAACTACAACGCAGGCAAGTTCGTCAATAAGTTCTACTACGCAGGTGGTGACTACAAACTCACCAAGGACCTGACTGCCCAGTACTACTACGGCAATCTGGAAGATTTCTACAAGCAGCACTTCCTTGGTCTGACCCACAACTGGTCGATCGGCCCGGGCGTATTGAAGTCTGACCTGCGTTACTTCCACAGCACTGATGATGGCTTGAACGGCAACACCCCCGCTTACTACACCACCGGTAACTACAACGGCTTCAACGCCGGCAAAGGTAAAGTCGACAACAACCTGTACAGCGGCCTGTTCCTGTACACCGTTGCCGGTCACACCTTCGGTGGTGGTTATCAGGTCAGCAACGGCAGCAGCGACTTCCCTTGGCTGAACCAGGGTGACGGTTCGTCGGCTTACCTGACTACCGACATGCAGATCCAAAAGTTCGCCCGTGCCGGCGAGCGTACCTGGCAAGCTCGCTACGCGTATGACTTCGCCAAAGTTGGCGTACCTGGCCTGACTGCCGGTGTTGTTTACCTGAAAGGTAGCGACATCGACACTATCGCCAACAACAACGGTCGTGCTGAAACCACTGGCCAGTCCGAGTGGGAACGCGACATCACCGTTGCCTACGTGATTCCAGAAGGCCCGCTGAAAAACCTCGGCGTTGCCTGGAAAAACGCTATGTGGCGTACCGACCTGGCGAACACCCGTTCCCAGGACGAAAACCGCCTGATCGTCAGCTACTCGCTGCCACTGTTCTAGTAGCGTAAAGCTGTTGTAAGACTGTAAACCTTGCCCGGCGCAACGCCGGGCAAGGTGTCTTGCTTTCAAGTCGGGCTAAACCCCCGTAAGCCCTTCCTGAACCCCTCTTTGTACAGCGTCTCAAGGCCTTCTCGAACCTTGGAACCGATGGTGCGCCTCCCCATTTCCCACGTCCAATGAACACATTTTTAATATTCCTTTATCGTCTAGATAAATCGATATTTATTCTTTTTAAATGATCCCTAATCCATGCACAGTGGGCTCCATAAGCACTCACCAGGAGCCACACCATGAGCCTAAGACTTGGCGACATCGCCCCCGACTTCGAACAGGATTCCAGCGCCGGCAAGATTCGTTTCCACGAATGGCTGGGCGACAGCTGGGGTGTGTTGTTTTCCCACCCGGCGGACTTCACCCCGGTGTGCACCACCGAGCTGGGCTTCACCGCCAAGCTCAAGGACGAATTCGCCAAGCGCAGCGTCAAGGCCATCGCCCTGTCGGTAGACCCGGTGGATTCGCACCACAAGTGGATCGAAGACATCAACGAAACCCAGAACACCGTCGTCAACTTCCCGATCCTGGCGGACGCCGACCGCAAGGTTTCGGACCTCTACGACCTGATCCACCCGAACGCCAGTGACACCCTCACCGTACGGTCCTTGTTCGTGATCGACCCGAACAAGAAGATCCGCCTGACTATCACCTACCCGGCCAGCACCGGTCGTAACTTCCACGAAATCCTGCGGGTTATCGACTCGCTGCAGCTGACCGACAACTACAAAGTCGCCACCCCCGCCAACTGGCAGGACGGTGATGAAGTGGTGATCGTGCCGTCGCTCAAGGATGAGGAAGAGATCAAGAAGCGCTTTCCCAAGGGTTATCGGGCGGTGAAGCCGTATCTGCGGCTTACTCCACAACCCAATCGTTAGCACATAACTTTGTGGGAGGGGGCTTGCCCCCGATAGCGGTGGATCAGCCAAGTCGTTGGTCACTGACACACCGTAATCGGGAGCAAGCCCCCTCCCATATTTTGACTGCATTTCAAGTTGCAAACCGAATCACATAGCAGGGGTTTTCAGGCCGTTTCAACGGCCTTTTTTTTCGCCTGGCGACTTATAAATCTCATATGCATTTAAAGAATAAACAAATTAAAAAATAAGATTTATAGATATATTAATCTGCTGATAAGGTCTGTTCCATCTTGGCGCCATCGCCACACAGCGAACCGCCGGCACTTGCTCAAGGAATTCCTGCATGTTGGTCGTAACACTTGGAGGCAGTCCCAGTCAGCGTTCCCGCTCCGGGGTCTTGCTGGAAAAAACCCGTCAGTGGTTGCAAGACAAAGGCGTTGAAGTGGTGAGTTACCAGATACGGGACTTCCCGGCTGAAGACTTGCTGCATGCACGCTTCGACAGCCCCAAGGTCATTGACCTGCTGCAACAGGTGGCTAACGCGGATGGCTTGGTCATCGCCACGCCGGTGTACAAGGCGTCGTTCTCCGGCGCGTTGAAAACCGTGCTCGACCTGCTGCCCGAGCGCGCCCTGGCCCACAAGATTGTGTTGCCGATGGCTACTGGCGGCAGCATCGCCCACATGCTGGCGGTGGATTACGCCTTGAAGCCGGTGTTGTCGGCCCTCAAGGCCCAGGAATTGCTCCACGGGATTTTTGCCGAGGACAGCCAGATCGCCTACGGCGAAGGCAGTGCCCAGGCGCAACTGGTGCCGGTCCTCGAACACCGGTTGCACGAGGCCCTGGAGACGCTTTATGGCGCCATGGCCCGTCGTCCGAAACCGTTGGACCCGCATGTGTTGAATGAACGTTTGTTGAGTGCTCGCTGGAGCATTTAAGTCAGCCTCACCGCTATATAGATGTACTCACCTTACTCAGCCGCCAACGGCCAAGCAGGTGCAGCCAACCCCCTCATCGCATTATTTGGAGAGAGCGCCATGCGCACTGTCATCTTGCGTCGTGGTCTGGTCGCACTGTTTGCTGCGGCTGTGTCCTTCGGCGCCATCGTTCAGGCCCAAGCCGCCGAGACCTTGCGGATCGGTTATCAGAAATACGGCACCCTGGTGCTGCTCAAGGCCAAGGGCACCCTGGAAAAGCGCCTGGCCGCCCAAGGTGTGCAGGTGCAATGGACCGAGTTTCCCGGCGGCCCGCAACTGCTTGAAGGCCTGAACGTCGGCTCCATCGACTTCGGTGTCACCGGCGAAACCCCGCCGGTCTTCGCCCAGGCCGCCGGTGCCGACCTGCTCTACGTGGCCTACGAGCCGCCAGCGCCGACCAGTGAAGCGATCCTGGTGCCGAAAGACTCGACGATCAAATCGGTGGCCGAGCTCAAGGGCAAGAAAGTCGTGCTCAACAAAGGCTCCAACGTGCATTACCTGCTGGTGCGTGCCCTGGAAGATGCCGGCCTGAAATACACCGACGTGCAGACCGTGTTCCTGCCCCCCGCCGATGCCCGTGCCGCCTTCGAGCGTGGCAGCGTGGACGCCTGGGTGATCTGGGACCCGTACCAGGCCGCCGCCGAGAAACAACTGCAAGCGCGCACCCTGCGTGACGGCACCGGCATCGCCGACAACCACCAGTTCTACCTGGCCACCAAGCCATACGCCGAAAAGCATCCGGAAGTGGTCAAGGCGCTGATCGAAGAAGTGCGCGCGGTGGGCGAGTGGTCCAAGGCCAACCCCCAGGAAGTCACCGAACAGGTCGCGCCGCTGCTGGGCCTGCCGGCAGACATCACCCTGACCTCGGTGAAACGCCAGGGCTATGGCGCGCTGTTCCTGACCCCGGAAGTGGTGGCGGCCCAGCAAAAAATCGCCGACAGCTTCTACCAACTCAAATTGATCCCCAAGCCCTTGAGCATCAAGGACGTGATCTGGACGCCACCTGCTGCCGTGGCTAAAGCGCCGTAATCCGATTTCTTCAGGAGACAACTCCATGAGCCTCACTATTTTCTGGTTCCTGCCTACCCACGGCGACGGCCATTACCTTGGCACCGCCGAAGGCGCTCGTGCCGTCGACCACGGTTATTTGCAGCAAGTGGCCCAGGCCGCTGACCGCCTGGGATTCGGCGGGGTGCTGATCCCCACCGGCCGTTCCTGCGAAGACTCCTGGCTGGTGGCCGCCTCGCTGATCCCGGTGACCCAGCGTTTGAAATTCCTTGTCGCGCTGCGCCCCGGGATCATTTCCCCGACGGTGGCCGCGCGTCAGGCCGCGACCCTGGATCGCCTGTCCGGCGGCCGTGCGTTGTTCAACCTGGTGACCGGTGGTGACCCGGAAGAGCTGGCTGGCGATGGCTTGTTCCTCAGCCACGAAGATCGCTACCAGGCGTCCGTGGAATTCACCCGCATCTGGCGCCGCGTGCTGGAAGGCGAAACCGTGGATTACGACGGCGAGCACATCAGCGTCAAAGGCGCCAAGTTGCTCTACCCGCCGATCCAGCAGCCACGCCCGCCGCTGTACTTCGGTGGTTCCTCCGAAGCGGCTCAGGACCTGGCCGCCGAACAAGTGGAGATGGTGCTGACCTGGGGCGAGCCACCGGCTGCAGTCGCCGAGAAGATCGAACAGGTGCGGGCCAAGGCGGCGAAACTCGGGCGCACCGTGCGCTTCGGTATTCGTCTGCATGTGATCGTGCGCGAAACCAACGAGGAGGCCTGGAAAGCCGCCGACAAACTGATCTCCCATCTGGACGACGACACCATCGCCCGTGCCCAGGCTTCCCTGGCGCGCTTCGATTCCGTCGGCCAGCAGCGCATGGCGGCCTTGCATGGCGGCAACCGCGACAACCTGGAAGTCAGCCCCAACCTGTGGGCCGGCGTCGGCCTGGTGCGTGGCGGTGCGGGGACCGCGCTGGTGGGCGATGGTCCGACGGTTGCAGAACGGGTCAAGGAGTACGCAGCGCTGGGCATCGACACCTTTATCTTCTCCGGTTATCCACACCTGGAAGAGTCCTATCGGGTCGCCGAGCTGCTGTTCCCGCACCTGGATATCGAACGTCCGGAGTTGCCGAAAAGCGCCGGTTACGTGAGCCCGTTCGGTGAGATGGTCGCCAACGACATCCTTCCCAAAGCTGCGTCACAGAGCTGAGGCGGCGCCATGAATGTTGAAAAATTGAGCCATCGCGTGGCGCCCTGGGTGCTGCCGATTCTATTGCTGGCGGTGTGGCAGTTGTCGGTGTCGGCGGGCTGGTTGTCGACACGCATCCTGCCGGCGCCCAGTGCGGTGATTGAGGCCGGGGTCAACCTGGTGCGCAGCGGTGAAATCTGGACGCACCTGGCCATCAGTGGCTGGCGTGCCGGCCTGGGCTTTGTGATCGGTGGCAGCATCGGCCTGGCGCTGGGGTTTATCACCGGCCTGTCGACGTGGGGCGAACGCCTGCTGGACAGCTCGGTGCAGATGATCCGCAACGTGCCGCACCTGGCGCTGATTCCGCTGGTGATCCTATGGTTTGGCATCGACGAGACCGCGAAGATTTTCCTGGTGGCCCTCGGCACGCTGTTCCCGATCTACCTCAACACCTACCACGGCATCCGCAACGTCGACCCGGCGCTGGTAGAAATGTCGCGCAGCTATGGCTTGTCCGGTTTCAGCCTGTTCTGGCAAGTGATCCTGCCGGGCGCGCTGCCATCGATCCTGGTGGGCGTGCGCTTTGCCCTGGGCTTTATGTGGCTGACGCTGATCGTGGCGGAAACCATTTCCGCCAGCTCGGGTATCGGCTACCTGGCGATGAACGCCCGCGAATTCCTGCAAACCGACGTGGTGGTGTTGGCCATCGTGATGTACGCCATCCTCGGCAAGCTGGCCGATTTGGCCGCGCGCGGTCTGGAACGTGTTTGGCTGCGTTGGCACCCGGCGTATCAAGTCAATAAAGGAGGTGCGGCATGACGGCTCAACAACCTCCGCGCCTGCTGAAGGGGATTCCCCTGGCGGTGCGCAAATTACGCAAGGCCTTCGGTGCGCGGGAAGTGCTCAAGGAAATTGATCTGCACATTCCGGCGGGCCAGTTCGTGGCCGTGGTCGGTCGCAGTGGCTGCGGTAAAAGTACCTTGCTGCGCCTGTTGGCCGGCCTGGACAAAGCCAGCGGCGGCGAGCTGCTGGCCGGTTCCGCGCCGCTGAGCGAAGCGATTGAAGACACACGGTTGATGTTCCAGGAAGCGCGCCTGCTGCCGTGGAAAAAGATCATCGACAACGTCGGCCTTGGCCTCAAAGGCAACTGGCGCCCTAAAGCCTTGGAGGCCCTGGAAGCTGTCGGCCTGGCCGAACGTGCCAATGAGTGGCCGGCGGCCTTGTCCGGTGGCCAGAAGCAGCGTGTGGCGTTGGCTCGCGCCTTGATCCACCAGCCGCGTCTGCTGCTGCTCGACGAACCGCTGGGCGCCCTGGACGCCCTGACCCGTATCGAGATGCAGCAACTGATCGAAAACCTCTGGCAAAAACACGGTTTCACCGTGTTGCTGGTGACCCATGACGTCAGCGAAGCCGTGGCCATTGCCGACCGGGTGATCCTGATCGAAGACGGCGAAATCGGCCTCGACCTGATCGTCGACCTGCCGCGTCCACGGGCCCGTGGCTCACATCGCCTGGCCGCGCTGGAAGCGCAAGTACTCAACCGTGTGCTGTCGTTACCCGGCACGCCGCCGGAACCCGAACCTGTTTCACCGCTGCCTACGCAATTGCGTTGGGCTCAATAACTCACTTGTCCCACGAAGGAAGTCCACCATGACTATTAAAGCCATCAACGTGCGTAACCAGTTCAAAGGCACCATCAAGGAAATCGTAGTCGGCGACGTGCTGTCGGAAATCGACGTGCAGACCGCGTCCGGTATCGTCACGTCCGTGATCACTACTCGCTCGGTCAAAGAGCTGGAGCTGGTGATTGGCAGTGAAGTGATTGCCTTTGTGAAGTCGACTGAGGTGTCGATCGCCAAGTTGTGATCACTTGATACCGTCATCGGGAGCAAGTCGAATCGTCGCACCGCCCCTCCCACATTTTGAATGTGTTCACAGATCAATATGTGGGAGGGGGCTTGCCCCCGATGAGGCCCGCCCAGCCAACCCACGGTTCAACGCTTAGGCAGATACGCCGGTAAATACAGCCCCACATACGCATCAAACACGCGCATCCCTTCCTCCGCCATTCGCGGCGTGATCAGCCCATGCTGATGCACCGAGCGTGCATAGACGCGGTCGCTTAATTCCAGCGCCAAGGCGAACACATCCACATCGGCGGGCAGCGTCGGCACTTCAAAGTGGCGGTCGAACACTTCCAGCATCAAATCCCCCAGCTCCAGATCATGCTGACGGTCCGCCTGGGTCACCTCGGTCAGCCCGTGCTGGGCCAGGATCAACTGCCGCGCGGCGGCGTCGTTGCTGTAGATGATGAGCATGCGCTGTTCGACGATGTAGGACAGGTCGCGCCAATGCTTGAGTGAATCGTGGTCGATGGGCGCCTGAATGGCGGAGCGGAAGGCCGCATGGACATCTGCGGTCAGTGCCTCCAGGAGCGCCGGCACGCTGGCGAAAAAGTGATACACCGACGACGGCGGAATCTGCGCGCGCCCGGCCACGCTGTAGATCGACAAACTCGCCACGCCTTCGGTGGCCAGCAAGGTGCGGGCGGCGTCGAGAATCGCGTCGATCCGCGCCTGGCTGCGGGCACGGGGTTTGCGAGGGGCGGCGGGGCGGGTGGGCATGGAAGTCTCCTACAAGGCAGCGGGCATTGTATGAGTAGGAGTCTGTGTTGTCTTCCAGGCCCCCGATAAGCATGGGTATCTACACAACTTTTGCTCAACGCTGAACGCCCGGCAGATAGGGCTGTTGTGGCGAGCGGGCTTGTCCCGCGTAGGGCTGCGTAGCAGCCCCAATAAGGAAGAACGCGGTGTATCAGACACTCTGTGGAGGCTGGTTTTGGGGCTGCTTCGCAGCCCTACGCGGGACAAGCCCGCTCGCCACAGTGGAACTCGCCAGTCTCTGAAAATTGTGTAGATACCCATGCCCCGATAAGGCCGAATCGGTCTCCCGGAACAAACCCATAAAAAAACGCCACAGACCAACAGCCTGCGGCGTTTTTTCAATGCAGCAACCGCTTACACGGTATGCAGGTACCAGTTGTACTCAAGGTCGGAGATGGAGTGTTCGAACTCTTCCAGCTCACTTTCCTTACAGGCGACGAAGATATCGATGTATTTAGGATCGATGTACTTGGCCATCACCTCGCTGTCGTCCAACTCGCGCAGGGCATCGCGCAGGTTGTTCGGCAGGCTCTGTTCGTTTTGCTCGTAGCTGTTGCCTTCCACGGGTGCGCCCGGTTCGATCTTGTTGGTCAGGCCGTGGTGCACGCCTGCCAGGACCGAAGCCATCAGCAGGTAAGGGTTGGCGTCGGCGCCGGCGACACGGTGTTCGATACGTACGGCGTCGGACGAGCCGGTCGGTACGCGAATCGCCACGGTGCGGTTGTCCAGGCCCCAGCACGGCGAGTTCGGCACGTAGAACTGTGCGCCGAAACGACGGTAGGAGTTGACGTTAGGGCACAGGAACGCCATTTGGGCGGGTAGGGTCTCGAGCACACCGCCGATCGCGTGACGCAATGCGGCGTTCTGCTCGGGATCCTCGCTGGCAAAGATGTTCTTGCCGTCCTTGTCCAGGATCGAGATGTGTACGTGCAAACCGTTGCCTGCCTGGCCTGGGTAAGGCTTGGCCATGAAGGTGGTGTCCATCTCATGGTCGTAGGCGATGTTCTTGATCAGGCGCTTGAGCAGTACCGCGTAGTCGCAGGCCTTGATCGGGTCGGCCACGTGGTGCAGGTTCACTTCGAACTGCGCCGGGGCACTTTCCTTGACGATGGCGTCCGCCGGGATGCCTTGCTCTTTGGCCCCTTCCAGGATGTCCTGGAGGCAGTCGACGTATTCGTCGAGGTCGTCGATCAGGTAGACCTGTGTCGAGTGCGGGCGTTTGCCGGAGATCGGCGAGCGGGGCGGTTGCGGGCGGCCGTTCACGTTCTCCTGGTCGATCAGGTAGAACTCAAGCTCGAAGGCGGCGCAGATGGTCAGACCGAGGTCGTCAAACTTGCTGACAACCTGGCGGAGCACTTCGCGCGGATCGGCGAAGAAAGGTTCACCTTCAAGTTCGTGCATGGTCATCAGCAGTTGCGCGGTAGGGCGCTTTTGCCAGGGTTCATTGCACAGGGTGTCGGGGATCGGATAACAGATTCGGTCAGCATCACCGATGTCCAGGCCCAGACCGGTGCTTTCCACCGTTGAGCCGTTGATATCCAGGGCAAATAAAGAGGCAGGCAGGTTAATGCCCTTCTCGTAAACCTTGTGGAGGCTGGTTCGTTCGATGCGCTTACCGCGCACCACACCATTCATATCCGCAATTAGAAGGTCTACGTACAGAACCTCAGGATGATCCTTAAGGAACGCGTTCGCTTCGTTAAGCTGAACGGCACGCGGGGGTACCGACATGATGCAACACCTTTGTTGTTAAAAATATCAATCATTGATCTTTTCTGGTTTCAGTCAACCCGAACGGCATGCCGAAGTCAAGCGAGGCCTTTTTTGCCCTAAAAAAGCGCCGTGACGGCATATTTGGGGCTTTTTGGGGCGGTTTTTCCGGTTTGACGGGCTTGGGACTCGCAGGCTTGAGCGGGCCGTGTTGTATTTTTTACGGGGGTGTTGTGTAAAAAAATGAACAAGGCTAAGCTCGATTCAAACCCATAACAGCAATAATACCGGGGTGCTTCATGTATCGCCTGCCGCCACTCGGCGTCTCAGCCTGCTCCAGCCAGGCTTTGTCCGCAGTCCGTTCGTCCCGCGTGAATGCCCACGCACCGGCCAATATTCTTGACGGCCCGTCCGCTTTCTCTTTTGCCTCCTCGACGGTCACTGACCGGCTCCCCTCTGCGCGGCCGCTCATGATTCTGCACGACTTTGGCTTGAGGAATGCAACGCTGCAGCAAATGGCAGGTAAGCTCCTACCCTGAACGAAAAAACGACGCGGATGCTGCGTCAACCAACGCCTGGCCTTTAATGGATGCCAGGAAACCCAGCCCAGAGGCATTTATGAGTAACAACCTCGACCAGCTCACCGATTGGTTGAAAGACCACAAGATCACAGAAGTCGAATGCATGATTGGCGACCTGACCGGTATCACCCGGGGCAAGATCTCGCCGACCAACAAGTTCATCGCCGAAAAAGGCATGCGCCTGCCCGAGAGCGTTCTGTTGCAGACCGTGACCGGCGACTATGTCGAAGACGACATCTATTACGAATTGCTCGACCCGGCCGACATCGACATGATCTGCCGCCCCGACCAGAACGCGGTATTCCTGGTGCCTTGGGCCATCGAGCCGACCGCCCAGGTGATCCACGACACCTACGACAAGCAAGGCAACCCGATCGAGCTGTCGCCGCGCAACGTGCTCAAGAAAGTCCTCAAGCTCTACGCCGACAAAGGCTGGCAGCCCATCGTGGCGCCGGAGATGGAGTTCTACCTGACCAAGCGCTGCGAAGACCCGGACTTCCCGCTGCAACCGCCGATCGGTCGGTCCGGGCGTCCGGAGACCGGCCGCCAGTCCTTCTCTATAGAAGCCGCCAACGAGTTCGACCCGTTGTTCGAAGACGTCTACGACTGGTGCGAGCTGCAGGAGCTGGACCTCGACACCCTGATCCACGAAGACGGCACGGCGCAGATGGAAATCAACTTCCGTCACGGCGATGCCCTGTCCCTGGCCGACCAGATCCTGGTGTTCAAGCGCACCATGCGTGAAGCCGCGCTCAAGCACGACGTGGCGGCCACCTTTATGGCCAAGCCGATGACCGGCGAGCCCGGCAGCGCGATGCACTTGCACCAGAGCATCATCGACATCGCCACCGGTAAGAACGTCTTCTCCAATGAAGACGGGACCATGAGCCAGCTGTTCCTCAACCACATTGGCGGCCTGCAGAAGTTTATCCCTGAATTGCTGCCGCTGTTTGCCCCCAACGTGAACTCGTTCCGCCGCTTCCTGCCCGACACCTCGGCGCCGGTGAACGTGGAGTGGGGTGAAGAAAACCGTACTGTCGGCCTGCGCGTACCGGATGCCGGCCCGCAGAACCGTCGCGTCGAAAACCGCCTGCCGGGCGCCGACGCCAACCCGTACCTGGCGATTGCCGCCAGCCTGCTGTGTGGCTACATCGGCATGGTCGAAGGCCATAACCCGAGTGCCCCGGTGGTGGGGCGTGGTTACGAGCGACGTAACCTGCGCCTGCCGTTGACCATCGAAGACGCCCTGGAACGCATGGAAAACAGCAAGACCATCGAAAAATACCTGGGTCAGAAATTCATCACAGGCTACGTCGCGGTCAAGCGGGCCGAGCATGAAAACTTCAAGCGCGTGATCAGTTCGTGGGAGCGGGAATTCCTGCTCTTCGCCGTCTGATGCGCCGGGCGCGCCCTTCACACGGCGCGCCCTTCACTGAAAAGTCTAGGAGATTGGTATGTCCAGCAACAACCCGCAAACCCGTGAATGGCAAGCCTTGAGCAGTGATCACCACCTGGCGCCGTTCAGCGACTTCAAGCAATTGAAAGAGAAAGGCCCCCGGATCATTACCAAAGCCCACGGCGTTTACCTGTGGGACAGCGAAGGCAACAAGATCCTCGACGGCATGGCCGGCCTGTGGTGCGTGGCGATCGGTTACGGTCGCGATGAACTGGCCGACGCCGCCGCCAAGCAGATGAAACAACTGCCGTACTACAACCTGTTCTTCCAGACCGCTCACCCACCGGTACTGGAGTTGGCCAAGGCGATTTCCGATATCGCACCTGCCGGCATGAACCACGTGTTCTTCACCGGGTCCGGCTCCGAAGGCAACGACACCATGTTGCGTATGGTCCGCCACTATTGGGCGATCAAGGGCCAGCCGAACAAGAAAACCATCATCAGCCGCAAGAATGGCTACCACGGCTCCACCGTGGCCGGCGCGAGCCTGGGCGGCATGACCTATATGCACGAACAGGGCGACTTGCCGATCCCGGGCATCGTCCACATTGCCCAGCCTTATTGGTTCGGCGAGGGCGGCGACATGAGCCCCGAAGAGTTCGGGATCTGGGCCGCCAACCAACTGGAAGAGAAGATCCTGGAACTGGGCGTGGACAACGTCGGTGCCTTTATTGCCGAGCCGATCCAGGGCGCCGGTGGCGTGATCGTACCGCCAGACAGCTACTGGCCGCGCATCAAGGAAATCCTCGCCAAGTACGACATCCTGTTTGTTGCCGACGAAGTGATTTGCGGTTTCGGCCGTACCGGTGAGTGGTTCGGTAGCGATTTCTACGACCTCAAGCCCCACATGATGACCATCGCCAAGGGCCTGACCTCCGGCTACATCCCCATGGGCGGCCTGATCGTGCGCGACGACGTGGTGGCCGTGCTCAACGAGGGCGGTGATTTCAACCACGGCTTCACCTACTCCGGTCACCCGGTGGCGGCGGCAGTGGCCCTGGAAAACATCCGCATCATGCGCGATGAAAAAATCGTTAACCGCGTCCACGACGAAACGGCACCGTATTTGCAGAAACGTCTGAGGGAGCTGGCGGATCATCCGTTGGTGGGTGAAGTGCGCGGTGTCGGCATGCTCGGTGCAATTGAGCTGGTTCAGGACAAGGCGACGCGCAAGCGTTACGAGGGCCGGGGCGTAGGCATGATCTGCCGAACCTTCTGCTTCGAGAATGGCCTGATCATGCGCGCCGTGGGCGACACCATGATCATTTCGCCGCCTCTGGTGATCAGCAAGGCTGAAATCGACGAGTTGGTGACCAAGGCTCGTCATTGCCTGGACCTGACTTTGGCGGCATTGCAGGGCTAAGTGCTAGGCTCAGTGCGCAGCGCACCGGGCAGTTATAAATGTAGGGGCTTTGGTTGAAAGCCGGCCCCTGAACTTGCCAGACTGTCGCCCTGTTTTGTTGCCCTCTGGAAGGGTCGCTGAACATAAAAGAACGTGGCCCAAAAAAGAAAAATTGGAGCATCACCAAATGAAGGCATTAGGTTTGAAGAACGCTGGCAAGACCCTCCTCGCCTTGTCCCTGATGGGCGCAATGGCGGGCGCGGCCCAGGCAGACGATAAAGTGCTGCACGTCTACAACTGGTCCGACTACATTGCACCGGACACCATCGCCAACTTTGAAAAAGAGTCGGGCATTAAAGTGGTGTACGACGTTTTTGACAGCAACGAGACACTCGAAGCCAAGTTGCTGGCAGGCAAGTCCGGTTACGACATCGTCGTACCGTCGAACAACTTCCTCGCCAAGCAGATCAAGGCTGGTGTCTACCAAGAGCTGGACAAGTCCAAACTGTCCAACTACGGCAACCTGAACACCTCCCTGCTTAAAGCCGTGTCGGTCAGCGACCCGGATAACAAGCACGCTTTCCCGTACATGTGGGGTTCGATCGGCATCGGCTACAACCCGGAGAAGGTCAAGGCCGCGCTGGGCGTGGACAAGATCGATTCGTGGGACATGCTGCTCAAGCCGGAAAACATCGCCAAGCTCAAAAGCTGCGGCGTGAGCTTCCTCGATTCGCCGACCGAAATGCTGCCGATCGCGCTGCATTACCTGGGCCTGCCAACCGACAGCCAGAAGAAGGCCGACCTCAAGCAGGCCGAAGACCTGTTCCTGAAAATCCGTCCTTCGATTGGTTACTTCCACTCGTCCAAGTACATCTCCGACCTGGCCAACGGCAACATCTGCGTAGCCGTGGGTTACTCGGGTGACATCCAGCAGGCCAAATCCCGCGCGGCTGAAGCCGGTGGCAAGGTCAAGGTGGCCTACGACATTCCGAAAGAAGGTGCGGGCAGCTTCTTCGACATGGTCGCCATCCCTAAAGATGCCGAAAACGTCGACGCCGCTTATAAGTTCATGAACTACCTGCTCAAGCCGGAAGTCATGGCTTCGATCACCAACAGCGTGCGTTTCCCGAACGGTAACGAGAAGGCCACCGCACTGGTCGACAAAGACATCACCAGCGACCCGGGCATCTACCCGCCAGCCGATGTGCAAGCCAAGCTCTACGCCATTGCAGACTTGCCGGCTGCCACCCAGCGTGAAATGACGCGCAGCTGGACCAAGATCAAGTCCGGCAAGTAAGCCTTAGAACCTGTGGGAGGGGGCTTGCCCCCGATGGCGTTGTATCAGAAACACATTTGCAAGCTGACACGCCGCCATCGGGGGCAAGCCCCCTCCCACACATTAAATGTCAGAAAGTTTTGCCGGATCGGTTTATCGAGGGTAAGTTGCGCGCCGGTTTTGTTGCCGGGCAACAACTTTAAGGCCCAACTATTTAAGAGGACCTCCACTTGCCAATTTCTTTATTTCGCCAAGCCTTGCTGGTAGGTGCAGGTATCACGCTGGCTCTCAGCGTGCAGGCCGCACCGACCGTGCATATTTATAACTGGTCGGATTACATCGGCTCCGACACCCTGGCCAACTTCGAAAAGGCCACCGGCATCAAACCCGTGTATGACGTGTTTGATTCCAACGAAACCCTCGAAGGCAAGTTACTGGCCGGGCGTACCGGCTATGACGTGGTGGTGCCGTCCAACCACTTCCTCGGCAAGCAGATCAAGGCCGGGGCGTTCCAGAAGCTCGATAAGTCGCTGCTGACTAATTACGCCAACCTGGACCCTGCGTTGCTCAAGCGCCTGGAGAAGAATGACCCGGGCAATCAGTACGCCGTGCCGTACCTGTGGGGTACCAATGGCATCGGTTACAACGTCGACAAAGTGAAGGAAGTGCTGGGTGTCGACAAGATCGACTCCTGGGCCGTGTTGTTCGAACCGGAAAACATGAAGAAGCTGGCCACCTGCGGTGTGTCCTTCATGGATTCGGCGGATGAAATGCTGCCGGCAGTACTCAACTACATGGGTCTGAACCCCAACAGCACCGACCCTGAAGACTACAAGAAGGCCGAAGAAAAGCTGCTCAAAGTGCGGCCCTACGTGACCTACTTCCATTCTTCCAAATACATCTCGGACCTGGCCAACGGCAACATCTGCGTGGCTGCCGGGTTCTCCGGCGATGTGTTCCAGGCCAAGGCTCGCGCAAGCGAAGCGGGCAAAGGCGTGAATATCGCCTACGCAATTCCGAAAGAAGGCGGCAACCTGTGGTTTGACGTGCTGGCGATCCCCAAGGATGCCACCAACGTCAAGGAAGCCCACGCCTTCATCAACTATTTACTGAAACCTGAGGTGATCGCCCAGGTCAGTGACACCGTCGGCTATGCCAACCCTAACCCAGGGGCGGACAAGCTGATGGAGCAATCGATACGCACCGACGAAGCGGTTTACCCACCGCAGGCGGTTCTCGACAGGACATTCGTCAACTTCGAGCTACCCCCGAAAGTGCAGCGTTTAATGACCCGTAGCTGGACCAAGGTCAAGACGGGCAAGTAAGGCTCACACTATCCTGGGTTCGCCCGCCTCGGGCGAACTGCACTCTTTTTTTTGGGAGTTTCGTAAATGGCAGTTGCCTCCGGCGCCTATAAGAAAGCCCTCGAGGGCGACCAGACACCGAAAAAGGTGCTGGTCAAAATCGACCGGGTCACGAAGAAGTTCGACGAGACGATTGCCGTGGACGATGTGTCCCTGGAAATCAAGAAAGGCGAGATCTTCGCCTTGCTCGGCGGTTCGGGTTCGGGCAAGTCCACCCTGCTGCGCATGCTCGCAGGTTTCGAGCGCCCGACTGAAGGTCGGATTTACCTCGACGGTGTGGACATCACCGATATGCCGCCCTACGAGCGGCCGATCAACATGATGTTCCAGTCCTACGCCTTGTTCCCACACATGACCGTGGCGCAGAACATCGCATTCGGCCTGCAACAGGACAAGATCCCCAAGGCCGAGGTCGATGCCCGCGTGGCCGAAATGCTCAAGCTGGTACAGATGAGCCAGTACGCCAAGCGCAAGCCGCACCAGTTGTCCGGTGGCCAGCGTCAGCGTGTGGCGTTGGCCCGCTCCCTGGCCAAGCGCCCGAAACTGCTGCTGCTCGATGAGCCGATGGGCGCCCTCGATAAAAAGCTGCGCTCGCAGATGCAACTCGAACTGGTAGAGATCATCGAGCGCGTCGGCGTGACCTGCGTGATGGTGACGCACGACCAGGAAGAGGCCATGACCATGGCCGAGCGCATCGCGATCATGCACCTGGGCTGGATCGCCCAGATCGGCAGCCCGATCGACATCTACGAGACACCGACCAGCCGCCTGGTGTGCGAATTCATCGGTAACGTCAACATTTTCGATACCCAGGTGGTGGATGACGCCGAAGGCCACGCGGTGCTCAAGTGCCCGGACCTGGACCGTGACATCTACGTCGGCTACGGCATCGCCACCTCGGTGGAAGACAAGTCGGTGACCTACGCCATCCGCCCGGAAAAACTGCTGGTCACCACCGAAATGCCGACCTGCGAGCACAACTGGTCCAGCGGCAAGGTGCACGACATCGCCTACCTGGGCGGCCACTCGGTGTTCTACGTCGAGCTGCCGAGCGGCAAGCTGGTGCAGTCCTTCGTGGCCAACGCCGAACGCCGTGGCCAGCGCCCAACCTGGGGTGACCAGGTGTACGTGTGGTGGGAAGACGACAGCGGCGTGGTACTGCGCACATGAACATAAAGAAGCTCAAGCGGCGCTTGCACCGCATCGTCCCCAGTGGCAAGCAGGTGGTCATCGGGATCCCGTTCCTGTGGCTGTTCCTGTTTTTCGCCTTGCCGTTTTTCATTGTCCTGAAAATCAGCTTCGCCGAAGCCGACGTGGCGATTCCGCCGTACACCGAGATCTACACCTACGTTGAGCAGAAACTGCAGGTGGTGCTGAACCTGGCCAACTACAGTTTGCTGGCAGGTGATGAGCTGTACATCGCGGCGTACCTGGGCTCGCTGAAGATGGCGTTTTTCAGCACGCTGCTGTGCCTGCTGATCGGCTATCCGATGGCCTATGCCATTGCCACCGCGCGCAAAGAGATGCAGACCGTGCTGGTGCTGCTGATCATGATGCCGACCTGGACCGCAATCCTGATCCGCGTGTATGCGTGGATGGGCATCCTCAGCAACAACGGGTTGCTCAATGGCTTCCTGATGTCCATGGGGCTGATCAACGAGCCGCTGCAGATCCTCAACACCAACATTGCGGTGTATATCGGCGTGGTCTATTCGTACCTGCCGTTTATGATCCTGCCGCTGTACGCCAACCTGGTGAAGCATGACCAGAGCCTGTTGGAAGCCGCCTCGGACCTGGGTTCGAGCACCTTCAACAGCTTCTGGAAAATCACCGTGCCGCTGTCCAAGAACGGCATCATCGCCGGCTGCATGCTGGTGTTTATCCCGGTGGTGGGCGAGTTCGTGATCCCGGAACTGCTCGGCGGCCCGGAAACCCTGATGATCGGTAAAGTGTTGTGGCAAGAGTTCTTCAACAACCGTGACTGGCCGGTGGCGTCTGCCCTGGCGGTAGTGATGCTGGCGATCCTGATCGTGCCGATCATTCTGTTTAACCGCAGCCAAGCCAAAGAGATGGAGGGCAAGATATGAAGCGCGTCAGTTTCTCAAGCTTCATGCTGGTGGCGGGGTTGTTGTTCATCTACCTGCCGATGCTGATCCTGGTGATCTACTCGTTCAACGAACCCAAGCTGGTAACGGTGTGGGGCGGGTGGTCGATCAAGTGGTACGTGGGCCTGCTGGACAACACCCAGTTGATGGGCTCGGTGGCCCGGTCCCTGGAAATCGCCTGCTACACGGCGGTGGCCGCTGTTGCGCTGGGTACGTTGGCGGCGTTTGTGCTGACGCGCATCAGCCAGTTCAAGGGCCGCACGCTGTTCGGCGGCCTGGTGACCGCGCCGTTGGTGATGCCGGAAGTGATCACCGGTCTGTCGCTGTTGCTGCTGTTCGTGGCCATGGCGCAGATGATCGGCTGGCCCCAGGAGCGTGGCATCGTCACCATCTGGATCGCCCACACCACGTTCTGTGCGGCGTATGTGGCGGTGGTGGTATCGGCGCGCCTGCGTGAGCTGGACCTGTCGATCGAAGAAGCGGCGATGGACCTGGGGGCGCGGCCGTGGAAGGTGTTCTTCCTGATCACCATCCCGATGATCGCGCCGTCGTTGGCGGCGGGCGGCATGATGTCGTTCGCACTGTCCCTGGATGACCTGGTACTGGCCAGCTTCGTCTCGGGGCCGGGTTCGACGACGTTGCCGATGGAAGTGTTCTCGGCGGTGCGCCTGGGGGTTAAACCCGAGATCAACGCCGTGGCCAGCCTGATTCTGCTGGCGGTGTCGCTGGTGACGTTCCTGGTGTGGTTCTTCAGCCGGCGTGCCGAAGAGATGCGCAAGAAGGCCATCCAGCAAGCCATCGAAGAAGCCGCGGCGGACGGCTGGCAGCAGCCGGACAAGCGTCGGGCTCCAGCGCCGGTCTAAAGGTGTGGGAGGGGGCTTGCCCCCGATAGCGGTGGGTCAGTCAATAGATGCAGTGACTGACACTCAGCAATCGGGGGCAAGCCCCCTCCCACATTTGATTGCATTTCAAGTCAACTACGCCAACCACGGCGACTTGCGAATCACCTCGACAAAATTCATCGGCTTGAACCCCGGCTCTTGATCCACCAGCACATCGGTCTTCACGTTGCCAAACGTGGTCTGCGGGCGATGGCGCAAGCCGTCGGCAAACGCGCAAATGATGCACTCCTTGAACCCTTCACCGCGTGGATGCGCATGCACCACGGCTTCGCGCTGCACGCTGCTGAACGCGGCGTAGTCCATGCCCAGCACGTCCATTTCGACGCCGGCTGTCACCAGTGCCACGGTCGGGCGCAGGTGCTGCGGCACGCCTGGCGTGGTGTGCAGGGCGATGGACAGCCACACCTGTTCGATATCGTCGTCGCTCAGCCCGTAAGGCTTGAGGAAGGCCGCGGCGGCGTTGGCGCCGTCCACTTCGAAGCGCTCGTCGTCACTGCGATGGCCTTCCACCAGGCCCAGGTCATGGAACATGGCGCCGACGTAAAGCAGCTCCGGGTTATAGGCCAACTGTTTGCGCTCACCGCTCAATGCGCCGAACAGGAACACTCGGCGGGAGTGGTGGTAGAGCAGGTCGGATTCGATGTCGCGAATGTATTCGGTGGTGGCCTTGGCCAGGGCGCTGTCCGGGATCTTGATGCCGGCGATGGTGATGGTCATGGTGGTTCTCCTCTGGAAAGCCCCCAGTCTGGTCGCGCGCACGTGAAGCGGCCATGGTGACGAGGGTGCGATCCCGGCCAATCTGCCGCCACATCGTGCCAAGGGGAAATCAGCTAGGGTATGGCGGGCGATAGCCCTCTCGAAGTCTGTGAAAATCCCAATGTGGGAGGGGGCTTGCATTTTATTCCGCTAGAAAAAGGTGTCTGTGAGCATGCACAAGACCGTCGCTATCCTGATCTTCCCCGGCGTCCAGTCACTGGATGTGACCGGCCCCATGGATGTGTTCTGCGAAGCCAACCGCTTTCTGCCGTCCCAGGATCACTACCAGATAGAGGTCATCGGGCTGGGCCACGGCACCATGGCCGCCTCCAACGGTTTGGCATTGCAGGCCCACCGGCATTACAGCGAAGCCCTGCAAGCCTATGACCTGCTGCTGGTCGCCGGCGGCCCACAGTTGCCGTTCGAGGATTTCGGCCCACAGTTCGATGATTGGCTGCGTGGCGCAACCGCCCGGGCGCAACGCTTCGGTTCTGTCTGCAACGGCGCCTTCATGCTGGCGCGCGCCGGATTGCTGGATGGCAAAACCGTCACTACCCACTGGAACGATGCTGCCGACCTGGCGCATCTGTGCCCCTCGGCCCAGGTCGAAGCAGACCGTCTCTACGTGCAGGACGGCAACCTCTACACCTCGGCAGGCGTCACGGCGGGCATCGACTTGTCGCTGTACCTGCTGGCCCAGGACCACGGCCCGGAAGTGGCGTTGAGCGTGGCCAAGCGCCTGGTGGTGTTCACCCAGCGTTCGGGCGGGCAGTCGCAGTTCAGCCCGTTCCTCACCCCTCACACCGAAACCACCTCGGCAGTGGCGCTGGTGCAGTTATACGTACTGGCGAACCTGACGGGCGACCTGAGCATCGCCGACCTGGCCAGGGCCGCCAACATGAGCGCGCGCAACTTCTCCAGGGTGTTCGCCCGTGAAGCGCGGATAACGCCTGCGGAGTTTGTCGAACGAGCACGGGTGGATGCGGCGCGGGTGATGCTCGAAAGCACGCATGCGCCGCTGAAGACCGTGGCCTACCAATGCGGGTTTCGCGATGCCCAGCACATGCGCAGCGTGTTCAACCGTCGGCTGGGCGTGACGCCGCAGCAGTTCCGGCTCAACTTTGCGGCACCGGTCTAAGCCCCTTCCACAGGTTGACCGATTTCCAAGGGGTTATCGCGCCGGCAGCAGTTTCAGCGTGCCGCGGGTATTGGCCGTGACTTCCTCATCACTGAAATGCGCCTGCTCGTAACCCCCTTCGATATAGGTCTCGGCCTGGTCGCCATAGTGCTTGTCGAACGGCACGCCGCTTTGCCCCACCGGGTTGATGGTGAGGGCGTGGGCCACGTCGGCGAAGTCGATCAGGCGGCGGGTAGACGGGCCGTAGGTCACCGGCCACGGCGCGGGACCGATGACGGCCGACTGGTTGTTCGGCACTTCGTGGGTGCCGGGTGCCGGGAACGGGCCGACGTTGACGATCAGGTCCAAGGGCTTTTGTGAGCCCAGCGGGTGACCGTGGGTCAGGGTGTGGGCCTTGCCCCATTGCCATTGCGTTGGGTCATCGCCGAAGGTGGCCTTGAGGTGCGCGAGGCTGTTGTCCCAGGCCCGCTTGACGGTGTCGGTGCGCTTGCCGTCCCACCAGGGCGAGGCCGGGTCGGCAGCCAGGCGGGGCAGGGCGGCGTCGATCACGCGGGTCGTGAGCAGGGTCTTGAACATGGCGTCGCCCAGTTTTGGGTGGAAAGCCGCGTCGGCAAGGTTGAACAGGAACTGGTTGAACAGCGTGGCGCTGGTGGAATCCAGCGGATAGTCACCTTTCCAGCTGGCAAGCTGTTCCACCAGCTTCAACTGCGCCGGGTCCGTGACCACCTCGCTCAGCACCGGCAACAGCGGTGCAAGCAGGCGCGGGCCGAACGCGGTGGTGGTACCCAGTTGCAGGGCCTGGCTGTTGTTCACATCCCACTTCACGCTCTTGTCGCTCAACTGCGCGTTCAGCTGCTGGCCACGGTCAGCGAGGTTGTAATAGCCGGGGATTTCCATGCCGGTAGGCGACACCGGCTGGGCATTCGCCGACACCACATAGCCACGCGCCGGGTTTTCTTCCTGAGGGTTGGCGCTGAAGGGGTAGAAGCCCAGCTTGTCGGCCTGGGCGGTGCTGCCGTCGAGGATAAAGCCCGCGTGGGTGCCGGCCGGGCGCATCGGCAACTGCGCCGCCGCCCACCAGCCGATATCGCCCTTGGCATTGGCCCACACGATATTCAGCCCCGGTGCAGACACCTTGGCCGCCGCCGCGCGGGCCTTGGCCAGGGTGTCGGCGCGGTTGAGCTGGTAGAAGCCTTCGAGGATCGGGTTCTGGGTGTCGAGGAACGCCCACCACATGGCAATCGGTGTCTTGCCGCCGTTCTCGCCGAGCACGTCATTGACGATCGGGCCGTGGGGCGACTGGCGCAGGGTGAGGCTGACCGGTGCCTGGCCTTTCACGGCGATCTGTTGCTCGCTGCTGCTCATCTCGACCCACTGGCCGTGGTACCAGACCTGGTTGGTGTTGTCCGGGTTGACCTTCTCGGCGATCAGGTCGAGGTCGTCGTTCTGGAACATGGTCAGGCTCCAGCCGAAATCCAGGTTGTGCCCCAGGAACGCCATGGGTACCAGCGCGTTGTGGTAGCCATACAGCTCAAACCCGGGTGCCGACAGTTGCGCTTCGTACCACACCGATGGCACCGAGAAACGGATGTGCGGGTCACCCGCCAGCAGCGGTTTGCCGCTCTTGGTACGACTGCCGCTGATGGCCCAGGCGTTGCTGCCCTCGAATTGCGGCAAGCCGTTGTCGGCCAACGCCTGTTCGCTCAGGGCGGCGAGGGCGCCGAGGGTTTTCCAGTCACTGTCGGCCAGGTTGAGGGCGCCCTTGGGTTGCCAGTCGAGGTCGAAGACTTTCAGGTAGTCGCTGCCCAGTTGGTCGCGCACGTAAGTCAGCAAGGGCTCGGTACGAAACGCAGCGGCAAAGCTGTAGGCCATGTACCCGGCGACGCTGATGGTGTCCTCGGCGGTAAACGCGCGCCTGGGGATGCCCAGCACGTCGAACTCCATCGGGCGGGCGTGGCTGTCCTGATATTGGTTGATCCCGTCCAGATAGGCTTGCAGGGCCTTCCAGTGCGCCGATTCATGGTCCTGCTGCGCCACATAGGTGGCGGCGCGGTCGCGAATGCGCAGGCTGCGGAACAGCTTGTCGGTCTCCAGCAGCTTCGGCCCGAGCACCTCGGCCAACTCGCCACGGGCCAGGCGCCGCATGATCTCCATCTGGAACAGGCGGTCCTGGGCATGCACGTAGCCCAGGGCGCGATACAGGTCGGTCTCGTTCTCGGCGCGAATATGCGGCACGCCACGGTCGTCGTAGCGCACGGTGACGGAGCCTTGCAGGTTGGCCAGTTCAACCGTGCCCTGGCGGGTCGGTTGCTTGCTGTAGACATACCAGCCCGCACCGAGGCCAATCAGCACCAGCAGAACCGCGAGAACCTGCAAGACGCGCTTCATGAACATTCCTTACCAAGAGTGGGGTGGCGGGCGACTAATCTTTCGACCACGAACAATAGCAGCCCACCGCCAGGGTGTGAGTGGCGTTCACGTCTCGGCCGGCTTCAAGGGCTTTCAGGATCGGCTCGATAAAACTGTTATTGGAATTACACGTCAGCCCTTCGCTGTACGGCCCGAAATACGCGAGCTTGCCGGTTCGGTCCCAGATGCCCACGGCCGGGCTGGCCGGCACCTGGTCGGCACCGGGCAGGACAGTGAGGGTTTTCATCTTGCGCAGGTTGTCGGGCAACTGGCCGTGGCTGCCGGCTTTTTGCAGGGCATAGAACTCGACGCCCTGGGGCGCGTACTGCTCGATCAACTCGCCCAGGTGTTGCTGGTTGCCGACATTGCACGGGCAAGCCGGATCCCAGAAATGCACCAGGCGGATCGGTCCGGGGCCGCTGAGTTCGGCGGGCAGGCGCAGGGAGTCGCCGGAAAATACCGCCGTGTGTTCGCTGAAGGCGCGCAGGTAGCGGCCCTGGAACCAGTCATACGCCGCCCACAGCACGCCAGCGCACATGATCAGGATCAGGCTGGCGAACAGGGCGTTACGGTAAGGCTGTCGCATTCGGATCTATCCTCGCAGGTCGCGTAGCTTGCCATGCTTGTCCTGACAGATGAATATCGCAGCTCGATATTCATCTTCGCCGCAAGTCTGGAACCCTTTATGCCTGTGACCTTTGACCCTGATCACCTTCGCGAAAGCCTGCGGCCCCTGGTGGATGCGCAACCGCTTTCAGCCGAAGCGCGGGTCTACCAGCGTTTCTATGGGCTGGACCTGAGTGCACGCAAAGTGCCGGTTGTGAGTCGGCTGGGGCGTTTCGAGGTGGATGGGTTTGAGGTGGTCGCCCAGGTGTGGTGGCCGCCCGTGCCGGTGGCGACGATGTTTATGTTCCACGGCTTCTACGACCATATGGGCCTGTATCGCCACGTGGTGGACTGGGCGCTGGACCAAGGCTTTGTGGTGATCGCCTGCGATTTGCCGGGCCATGGCTTGTCCAGCGGCGCGCGCGCCAGCATCGATGATTTTGCCGTGTACCAGGATGTGGTGCAGGCGCTGTTCGTCCAGGCCCAAGCGCTGCAATTGCCACAGCCCTGGCACTTGTTCGGGCAAAGCACCGGCGGCGCGGTGGTGGTGGACCACCTGCTCAACCAGGGGGCCGACAGCCCGGCCCAGGGCAAGACCTTCCTGCTCTCACCGCTGGTGCGGCCGCGTGCGTGGGGGTGGTCGCAGGTCAGCTATTACCTGCTGCGCCCGTTCGTCAACGGCATCGCCCGGCGTTTCAGCGAGAACACCAACGACCCGCAGTTCAAGCCGTTCCTGGAGGCCGACCCGCTTCAGCCGCGCCAACTGCCAACCGCCTGGGTGGGCGCGCTGGCGCGCTGGATCAAACGCATCGAAGCCGCCCCGCGCAGCCCACGGCGGCCGGTGATTGTGCAGGGTGAGGAAGACATGACGGTGGATTGGCAGCACAACTTGCAGGTGCTGCGGGGCAAGTTCGACCAGCCCGAAGTGTTGATGCTGCCGCGTGGCCGGCATCACTTGGCAAATGAGATTCCAGGGATTCGTGAAGAGTACTTCCGGTATTTGACGGCCCATCTGAAATAACGCAGTCCAAATGTGGGAGGGGGCTTGCCCCCGATAGCGGTGTATCAGTCAGCTTATCTGTAGCTGACCCACTGCCATCGGGGGCAAGCCCCCTCCCACATTTTATTACTGCGTCAGGCTTGAAGTGCTTTGGCCGACCGCCAGCCCCGCACGAATCGCCGCTAGCGCCGCCTGGTAATACGCCTTACCCTCCGGCGACTCCGCAAACGTGGCGAATTCTTCCAGCTCCGGGTCGGACAAATCCCGATAGACGTACAGCAACGTGTTGTTCAAGTCCTTGTCGATCTGTTGCATCAGCCGCTCACGCTGCCCATTCAACATGCCCTGAGCCTGACCACCACCCAGCAGGCCGGGGATCATCTGGCTCAAGCTGTCGGCGGCTACACCGGCAATCGCCAGGCTCACTTCGGCGCCGGCTTCGCGGGCGGGCAGGGCCTGTGCCAGGTGGCCGATGATCAGGCTGCGGGTGGCGTCGGCTTCGATCTTGGGCAGGCCCTGGGCATTTTTTGCCAGTTGGTCACGGCGCGTGGCCAGCAATTCGGCGGTGACGATCTTGCGGCCCAGCGGCGACTGGAAGAACGCCAAGGCGGGCTTGGGGTCCGCCAGGTTCTTGCGCAGTTGCGCCTCGGCACGTTGGTCCATGGCCTGGGCGGCAAAGCGTTTATTGCTGTTGTCCACCAGCGCCTGGTACACCGCCGGCGGCAGGCTATTGCGGTAGCGTTGCTGGGCAGCACTGAGGGCGTCATTGAAATGCGCACGTTGTTCGGCCCAGCCGGCGACCTTGTACAACTGGTCATGGCCGTCTGCCCAAGCGGGCAAAACGCAGAACATCAGCAAGGAAAAAAACAAACGACGCATATGGACTCCTGTCAGTCGGCCACTATTGTCCGTGTCGGGCGTAGGATTTGTCGAGAAGTCCTATCAGTCGCCTGACTAAAGTGTGTTGAGGCGCTCGACGGCGCTGTCGGATTCACAGGCGTATGGATACTATGCGCGCCATGCAAATACCCCTTGATCACCCCCTGCTGCAACGCATCGTTGATGACCTGGCCGAAAAAGGCTGGTCGCAGCAGAACGGCTTCCTGCCCCAGGCTCTGACCCTGGAACTGGCGGCTGAGTGCCGTAAACGTGCGGCCGAGGGTGAACTGGCGCCAGCGGCCGTGGGGCGTGGGCCCGCCCAGGAGATTCGCGAGGGCATTCGTGGTGACCGTATCCAGTGGCTGGAGGAGGGCGACGCGGCGGTCTGCGGCAGCTATATGGCGCTGATGGACAGCCTGCGCCTGGCCATGAACCGTGGCCTGTTCCTGGGTCTCGAGGATTTCGAAAGCCACTTCGCGATGTATCCGCCCGGCGCGTTTTACCTCAAGCACCTCGACCGTTTTCGTGACGATGACCGGCGCATGGTCTCGGCGGTGATCTACTTGAACGACGCCTGGCTGCCCGAGCACGGTGGCCAGTTGCGCATGTACCTCAAGGACGGCGTCGAACACGATGTGGTGCCCACCGGCGGAAGCCTGGTGGTGTTCCTGTCGGGCGAGGTGCCCCACGAGGTCATGCCTGCTACGCGCGAACGCCTGTCCCTCACCGGCTGGTTTCGCCGGCGCGGTAACGAACCGTTTTAACCATGCAAAAGATTCTGATCAGCCGCTGCCTGCTCGGCCACAAGGTGCGCTACGACGGCGGGGCCAGCGGGCCGTTCGACCAATTGGCGGCATGGCAGGCTGAAGGTCGCGTGATTGCGATCTGCCCGGAAGTGTCGGGCGGTCTGCCGACGCCCAGGCCCGCGGCCGAGATTCCAGGTGGACAGGGCATCGATGTGTGGGAAGGCCGCGCCCAAGTGTTGACTGCCGAGGGCGAAGATTTCAGCGCCGCCTTCCTCGAAGGCGCCCGCCAGGCCTTGGCGTTGGTGCTGCGTCATAACCTCCGTATCGCCATCCTCAAGGCCAATAGCCCGTCCTGCGGCAACCTGCTGACCTATGACGGCACCTTCACCGGTGTAAAGGTCAGTGGCGAGGGCGTCACGGCGGCGCTGCTCAAGCGCCATGGCGTGCAGGTGTTCAGTGAGCTGGAGTTGCCTGAGGCGGCACAGGCGTTGGCGCGCCTGTAGGGGCTTCGTCCTCGAACCACTTGTGCGACAGCGCCTTTAATCGGCCATCGTCCTTCACCCGCTTCAACGCCCCGTCCAAACTCGTCTTGAAGGCCGGGTTGCCCTTCTGGAACGGGATCGCCAGTTCAGGCTTGTCGTGATAAGCCTCGCTGAAATCGAACTGATCCTTCAGCTCGGCAGTCATAGCGATATGGTTGATGGCCACATCGTATTTACCGGTTGAGACTCCTGGCAGCATATCGGCGTCATCGGTGGTGATAAATGAGGGGCGCACGTCCATTTCTTTTGCCAGCAGTTCACCCAGCTCGACTTCAAAGCCGGTGAGTTTGTCGCCTTCCTTGAAGTTGTACGGCGGGGTGTTGGCTTCAAGGGCGATGCGCAGTTCGCCGCGATCGTTTACATCGTCGATCAGTTCGGCATGAGCCAAGGGGCTCAGAAGGGGAAGCAAAAGTAACAGGCCAGGCGAAAAGCGCATGGTCACTCCTAGAGGTTTCGAATGTGCGAGGCGCCGTTCAGCATCGCTTTGCTATGGTGTTGAGTGCCTTGGACAGCAATTTATCGCGAAGTTGTCATCCCCCTACAGATTTCACAGAAAAACTGGAGAAGCGAATGAAAGCCCTTTTGTCACGTGCAACCCTGGCCTCCCTGCTGCTGGGTGCTTCGATGTTGGCCACCGCCGCCGACGGCATCCCGCGTAGCGCGCCACCTGAAGGCGCCAAGGTATTTATCGTCTCGCCGAAAGACGGTGCCACCGTGGATAAAACCTTCACCGTCAAATTCGGCATGGAAGGCCTGAAGCTGGCCCCGGCCACTGACCAAACCGCAGGCACCGGCCACCACCACCTGCTGATCGACCAGAAAGCGCTGCCAGACGCCAGCGTACCGATCCCGGCCACCGACACCGTGATTCACTACGGCAAGGCCCAGACCGAGACCGAGCTGACCCTCACCCCAGGCAAACACACCCTGCAACTGGTGGCCGGCGACAAGCTGCACATGCAGTTCGACCCGACGGTAGCTTCGAAAGTGATCACAGTTAATGTGAAATAAAAAAACGGGTGCCCCTGGCGGGACACCCGTTTTTTAGCGGCAAGTTTCAAGCTACAAGCTGCAAGTAGACGCTTTTAGCTTGCCGCTTGAAACTTACCGCTTGTAGCTGACCATTCCCGCCGTTTTAGAACAGCACGCGGCTTCGGATGGTCCCGTTGATGTGCTGCAGCTTCTCTTGCGCCAGGTCCGAGTACTCGGCGTCGACGTCGATCACCACGTAGCCGACCTTCTCGTTGGTCTGCAGGAACTGACCGGAGATGTTGATGCCGTTTTCCGCGAAGACCTTGTTGATCTCCATCATCACGCCAGGGATGTTCTGGTGGATGTGCAGCAGACGGTGTTTGCCAGGGTGAGCCGGCAGGGCCACTTCCGGGAAGTTGACGGACGAGACCGACGTACCGTTGTCGCTGTACTTGACCAGCTTCTCCGACACTTCCAGGCCGATGTTGGCCTGGGCTTCAGCGGTGGAGCCGCCGATGTGCGGGGTCAGGATCACGTTGTCCAGGCCACGCAGCGGGCTTTCGAAGATGTCGTCGTTGGAGCGTGGCTCCACCGGGAACACGTCGATTGCGGCGCCGATCAGGTGCTTGTCCTTGATCGCGTCGGCCAGGGCGTCCAGCTCGACTACGGTGCCGCGTGCAGCGTTGATCAGGATGCCGCCTTTCTTGATGGCGCGGATTTCCTTCTCGCCGATCATCCACTGGGTCTCAGCGGTTTCCGGAACGTGCAGGGTGACGATGTCGGACATGCCCAGCAGTTCGGTCAGGCTCGACACCTGGGTGGCGTTGCCCAATGGCAGCTTGGTCAGGGTGTCGTAGAAGAACACCTGCATGCCCAGGCCTTCGGCCAGTACCGACAGTTGCGTGCCGATCGAACCGTAACCGACGATACCCAGTTTCTTGCCACGGATTTCGAAGGAGTTGGCCGCGCTCTTGATCCAGCCGCCACGGTGGCAGGAAGCGTTCTTCTCAGGGATACCGCGCAGCAGCAGGATGGCCTCGGCCAGCACCAGCTCCGCTACGGAACGGGTATTGGAGTACGGGGCGTTGAACACTGCAATGCCGCGCTCGCGCGCTGCGTTGAGGTCGACCTGGTTGGTGCCGATGCAGAAACAGCCGACCGCCACGAGTTTCTTGGCGTGATCGAAGATCTCTTCGGTCAGCTGGGTGCGGGAGCGAATGCCGATAAAGTGCGCGTCGGCGATCTTTTCCTTGAGCTGGGCTTCCGGCAGAGAACTGGTGATGTACTCAATGCTGGAGTACCCGGCGGCCTTCAATACGTCGACGGCCGATGGGTGGACGCCTTCCAGAAGAAGGAACTTGATCTTGCTCTTATCGAGAGAAGTCTTGCTCATCTGCGTAAACCTGTATCCCGGAGAAAAATGGCAGGGAATCGGATCGTTAAGCTGACCCGGACGGCAGGAAAGCCGTCACCGCAGAAACGCCCTTGGGCTCTGTCCTGCGGGGGCGGTATGCTAGCATACGCGCCCCGCTAAACACCTATTCCTGCGACGTGAAGCGTTCTCAGGATGACCATGAATTGTTCGAGAGTTCTGTCGATGACCCATCCTGCCCTGATTGATGAGCTAAAGACCCTGGTTGAGCCCGGCAAAGTGCTGACCGACGCCGACTCCCTGGAGGCTTACGGCAAGGATTGGACCAAGCACTTCGCGCCCGCGCCGACCGCCATCGTGTTCCCCAAGACCACCGAGCAGGTGCAGGCCATTGTCCGTTGGGCCAATGAGCACAAGGTGGCGCTGGTGCCATCCGGTGGTCGTACCGGGTTGTCGGCTGCTGCCGTGGCGGCCAATGGCGAAGTGGTCGTCTCGTTCGACTATATGAACCAGATCCTCGACGTGAACCTTACCGACCGTACCGCCGTGTGCCAGCCGGGCGTGGTCACCAAGCAATTGCAGAACGTCGCCGAAGAAAAAGGCCTGTACTACCCGGTGGACTTCGCGTCGTCCGGTTCCAGTCAGATTGGCGGCAATATCGGTACCAATGCCGGCGGGATCAAGGTCATTCGCTACGGCATGACCCGCAACTGGGTGGCCGGCATGAAAGTCGTCACCGGCAAGGGTGATGTGCTGGAACTGAACCGCGACCTGATCAAGAACGCCACCGGCTATGACATGCGCCAACTGTTTATCGGCGCCGAAGGCACCCTGGGCTTTGTGGTCGAAGCCACCATGCGCCTGGACCGTGCGCCAAAAAACCTCACGGCGATGGTGCTCGGCACCACCGATTTCGACTCGATCATGCCGGTGCTGCACGCCTTCCAGAGCAAGCTGGACCTGACCGCCTTCGAATTCTTCTCCGACAAGGCCCTGGCCAAAGTCCTCGGTCGTGGCGATGTGCCGGCACCGTTCGAAACCGAGTGCCCGTTCTACGCGCTGCTGGAATTCGAAGCCACCACCGAAGAAGTCGCCAACCACGCCCTGGAAACCTTCGAACACTGCGTCGAGCAGGGCTGGGTGCTGGACGGCGTGATGAGCCAGAGCGAAACCCAGTTGCACAACCTGTGGAAACTGCGTGAGTACATCTCCGAGACCATTTCCCACTGGACGCCGTACAAGAACGATATTTCGGTCACTGTCTCCAAAGTGCCAGCGTTCTTGAAGGAAATTGACGCGATCGTCGGCGAACACTACCCGGACTTCGAAATTGTCTGGTTCGGCCATATCGGCGACGGCAACCTGCACCTGAACATCCTCAAGCCGGAAAACCTGAGCAAGGATGAGTTCTTCGCCAAGTGCGCCACCGTGAACAAGTGGGTGTTCGAAACCGTTCAGAAGTACAACGGCTCGATCTCCGCCGAACACGGCGTGGGCATGACCAAGCGTGACTACCTGACCTACAGCCGCTCGCCGGTTGAGATCGAATACATGAAAGCAGTGAAGGCGGTGTTCGACCCGAACGGGATCATGAACCCTGGCAAGATCTTCGCTGTTTAACCGCCCCCGAAGGAGTCGTTTCATGAGCTACCAGCACAAGTATGTCGACGGCACCAACATCCACTTTCCAGTGGGTAAGGTGGTGTGTATTGGGCGTAACTACGCCGAACATGCCAAGGAACTGGACAACCCGGTGCCAACCGAGCCGTTGCTGTTCATCAAGCCAGGCAGTTGCGTAGTACCGCTGGAAGGCGGTTTCAGCATTCCGACCGAGCGCGGCTCGGTGCACTACGAGGCGGAAATCGCGGTATTGATCGGCAAACCACTGTCGAACAAGCCCAGCCGTGAAGAAGTGCTGGACGCCATCTCCGGCTTCGCCCCGGCCCTGGACTTGACCCTGCGCGACAAGCAAGCCGAGCTGAAAGCCAAGGGCCTGCCGTGGGAAATCGCCAAGTCCTTCGACGGCGCAGCGGTGCTTGCGCCATTCGTGGTCGGCAGCACCTTCGCGGACGTGACCGACATTGGCATTCGCCTGACCATCAACGGCGAAGTGCGCCAAGACGGCAACAGCGCGATCATGCTCAACCCGATCGTGCCGATGATCCAATACATGGCCGGCTGCTTCTCGCTGCAGGCCGGCGATGTGATCCTCACCGGCACCCCCGCTGGCGTGGGCCCGTTGAATGTGGGCGATGAGCTGGTGTTGGAGCTGACAGGTGTGAACCGCTTCGAAAGCAGCGTTCGCTAAGCACCTGATGTGGGAGGGGCGGTGCGACGATTCGACTTGCCCCGATTACGCTGTATCAGTTAAGTGGATGTTGACTGACACACTGCTATCGGGAGCAAGTCGAATCGTCGCACCGCCCCTCCCACATTGCTCCGAGTCCATCTCGTGCATCGGCTTTTGCATTTTTTTCACACGCCATCCGGATAATTCCCAGCCTCCAGCGCGCGGGCCCGTTGATCCTGTGCTATCACCTACCGCTGACTTTCCGGAAAAAGCCCCCAATGGCCGTGTCCCTGCCCTCCGCCACACCCAAGCCGCGTTCTCGTTTTGCCCTGCGCTGGTATTCCTGGCTGTTTCTGGCGGGCGCCATCGTCTACGGTATTTCCTGGGCCATGCACTGGGACGATCGCGGCCTGCTGTGGATGCTGGAGCGCTTCGAAACCCCGGCTGAGCGTCAGGAGAGTGTGTGGTTGCCGGACTACCATGCCGTGATCGATGGCAAGCTGCTGCCGGGCATGGAGAAGGATGAAGCGTCGGACGTCTCCTACAGCCCGCAGACCAAAACCCTGTTTTCCGTCATGGGTAAAAACCCGTTCCTGGTCGAGCTGAACCTGCAAGGCGATGTGCTGCGCAAGATGCCGCTCAACGGTTGGAGCAACCCTGAAGGCGTGACGGTGATGGAAAACGGCCTGATAGCCGTGGTGGATGAACGCGAACACAGCCTGACCATCCTCAAGGTCGATGCCACCACCCAGCAATTGAACAAGGCCGACTTTCCGAGCTATGACCTGGGCCCGTCCAAGGACCAGAACAAAGCGTTCGAAGGGTTTACCTGGGACAAGCGCAATCAGCAATTTGTACTCGGTGAAGAGCGCCCGCCGGCGTTGTTCACCTGGAAAAGCGACGGCAGCCAGACCCTGGTCGGCGATAAACAAAAACTGGCCAGCAAAGCGCTGGACATGCGTAACCTCTCGGCCCTGGCCATCGACCCGCGCACCGGTCATCTGCTGGTGTTATCGGCCGACTCCCACTTGCTGCTGGAGTTGGACGAGAAGGGCGAACAAGTCAGTTTCATGACCCTGCTCGGTGGCTTCAACGGCCTCAAGAACACCATCCCCCGTGCAGAAGGCGTGACCATGGATGAGAACGGCACGCTCTATATCGTCAGTGAGCCGAACCTGTTCTATCGGTTCGAAAAGCAGAAGTAACGGACGGATTACGTCGGATATCTCTCTGTTAGCGGCATTCGCCAGACACCAGGGTGCGTTTAAGTTTAAATTCAGACGGGCGTGATATTTATTCGCCACTTTTGACTTTGAGCCCCGCCCGATGCGTCGATTTGCCCGTCCCAAACCCATTCTCTTTATGCTTGTGCTGATCGCCCTGGTCAGCGCCGGGGCCGTTGCGCAGCACTTTCGCCTGTTCGAGCGCGCCTGGTTCAACTGGCAGGCCTGGCGCCAGCCGGCGGACGAGCGCTCCATTGGCCTGGCGGATTACCGAGTGGTCCTGGAGGCCCAGGTTATCGAAGGGCTTGACGACGATGTCTCGGCCCTCACGTACGACCCTGTGCGCAAAAGCCTGTTTACCGTCACCAATAAAAACGCCGAGCTGATCGAGTTGTCCCTTGAGGGCAAGATCCTGCGGCGCATCCCGTTGGTGGGGTTTGGTGATGCCGAGGCGGTGGAATTTATCAGCGACAACATCTACGTCATCACCGACGAACGCCAGCAGCGGCTGATCAAGGTGCATGTGGACGACGCTACCCAATTCCTCGACGCTGCCGATGCGGAGCAGATGACCCTGGGCCTGCATGTCGGGGGCAACAAGGGTTTTGAAGGATTGGCCTATGACTCAGTCGGCAAGCGCCTGTTCGTGGCCAAGGAGCGCGACCCGATGCTGATCTACGAGGTTCACGGCTTTCCCCATTTCAAACCGGAAAAAACCTACTCGGTGCACGTCATCAACAACCCCAAGCGCGATGCCGGGCTGTTTGTGCGCGATCTTTCAAGCCTGCAATACGACGAGCGCAGCGGCCATCTGCTGGCGCTGTCGGATGAGTCGTTTCTGGTGTTGGAACTGGATATCGACGGTCGCCCATTGAGCAGTCTGTCTCTGCTCAATGGGCGCCACGGCCTGAAAAAGCGCGTACCCCAGGCCGAAGGGATCGCCATGGATGACGAGGGCACGTTGTACCTGGTCAGCGAGCCGAACCTGTTTTATGTGTTCAAGAAACCCAGCCCCTGAAAACACTGCCGAACTAATGTGGTGTTCTTAGGCCTTGAGGGTTTTCACGCCTTCGGAAGTGCCCAGCAGCAGCACATCCGCCGGACGCGCAGCGAACAGGCCGTTGGTGACCACGCCGACGATGGCGTTGATCTGCGTCTCAAGCTCCACCGGGTTGGTGATCTGCATGTTGAACACGTCGAGGATGATGTTGCCGTTGTCGGTCAACACGCCTTCGCGGTACACCGGGTCGCCGCCCAGCTTCACCAGCTCGCGGGCCACGTGGCTGCGGGCCATCGGGATGACTTCCACCGGCAGCGGGAACGCGCCGAGGACCGGCACCAGCTTGCTGGCGTCGGCGATGCAGATAAAGGTCTTGGCCACCGCCGCGACGATTTTCTCGCGGGTCAGGGCTGCACCGCCGCCCTTGATCAGGTTCAGGTGTTCGTCGCTCTCATCGGCGCCGTCGACGTAGAACTCCAGGTCGCTCACGGTATTGAGCTCGTACACCGGAATGCCATGGCCTTTGAGGCGCGCGGCGGTGGCTTCGGAACTGGCCACGGCGCCGTCGAATGCGCCTTTGTGCTGGGCCAGCGCGTCGATAAAGCAGTTGGCGGTGGAGCCGGTGCCGACACCGACGATGCTCTTGTCGTCGAGTTTAGGAAGGATTAAATCGACGGCGGCCTGGGCCACTGCCTGTTTGAGTTGATCCTGGGTCATGCGGGCTCCGGAACGGGCGGGGAGTAAAGAGGGGCGCGAGTATAACCTAACAAAACCTCTGGATTCGTGTGGTCGCCCGGCCAAACGCTGGGTTAGACTCCTTGGCCCTGCCCAACCCGCCCAGTGATTTCCGCCGATGCTTGAACAGTACGTCAAAAAGATCCTCACCTCGCGCGTCTATGACGTTGCCGTAGAAACCCCGCTGCAGACCGCCCGCCAGCTCTCCGAGCGGCTGGGCAACAAGGTCTGGCTCAAGCGTGAAGACTTGCAGCCGGTGTTCTCGTTCAAGATTCGCGGCGCGTACAACAAGCTGACTCAGTTGACGGCTGAAGAGCGTGCACGCGGCGTCGTCACGGCCTCGGCGGGCAACCATGCCCAGGGCCTGGCCCTGGCGGCCAAGGTGCTGGGGGTCAAGGCCACGATCGTGATGCCCAAGACCACCCCGGAGATCAAGGTCGAAGGCGTGCGCTCCCGTGGCGGCAAAGTGGTGCTGCACGGCGATTCCTTCCCGGAAGCCCTGGCCTACTCGCTGAAACTGGTCGACGAAAAAGGCTACGTCTACATTCACCCCTACGATGATCCGCACACCATTGCCGGGCAGGGCACCGTGGCAATGGAGATCCTGCGCCAGCACCCGGGGCCTCTGGACGCGATTTTCGTACCGGTGGGCGGCGGCGGGCTGATCGCCGGCATTGCGGCCTACGTGAAATACCTGCGCCCGGAGATCAAGATCATCGGCGTCGAGCCGGACGACTCCAACTGCCTGCAAGCCGCCATGGCCGCCGGCGAGCGTGTGGTGCTGCCCACCGTGGGTATCTTTGCCGACGGCGTGGCGGTGGCGCAGATCGGCCAGCACACCTTCGACATCTGCAAACACTATGTGGATGAGGTAATCACCGTCAGCACCGATGAAATCTGTGCGGCGATCAAGGACATCTACGACGATACCCGCTCCATCACCGAGCCGGCCGGTGCGCTGGGTGTGGCAGGGATCAAGAAATACGTGGAGACCCGTGGTATCACCGGGCAAACCCTGGTGGCCATCGACTCCGGCGCCAACGTCAACTTCGACCGCCTGCGCCATGTGGCCGAGCGCGCCGAACTGGGTGAAGGTCGTGAAGCCATCATCGCCGTGACCATCCCCGAGAAACCGGGCAGCTTCAAGGCTTTCTGCGAGGCCGTGGGCAAGCGCCAGATCACCGAATTCAACTACCGCTACCACTCCGGCAGCGAAGCGCACATCTTTGTCGGGGTGCAGACCCACCCGGAAAACGACCCGCGCAGTGCGCTGATCGCCAGCCTCACCAGCCAGGGTTTTCCGGTGCTGGACCTGACCGAGAACGAGCTGGCCAAGTTGCACATCCGCCATATGGTCGGTGGGCATGCGGCCAAGGTCAGTGATGAAGTGGTGTTTCGCTTCGAATTCCCTGAGCGTCCGGGGGCCTTGTTCAACTTTCTCAATAAATTGGGCGGGCGCTGGAACATCTCGATGTTCCACTATCGCAACCACGGCGCCGCTGACGGCCGTGTGGTCGCCGGCCTGCAAGTGCCGGCGAGCGAGCGTCACCTGGTCCCGGCAGCCCTGGAGGCCATTGGCTACCCGTATTGGGATGAAAGCGATAACCCGGCCTACAAATTGTTTCTCGGTTGAGCGACTACGCTGATTGGGGCGGACTTTAAGGAAGACGACACATGGAAACCCTGACCACCCTCAAAGTTATCCACATAGCCGCCACGGTGTTGCTGCTGCTCTGCGGCCTCGGCCTGGCGCTGTTGGCCTGGCGCAAGCGCAGCGCCGGCCCGGCCGTGACTGTGCAGCGCCCGTGGGCGTTCGTGTGGTTGCTGATGGGCGTTTGTATGGTCAGCATGCCGTTTACCGGCTGGTGGTTGGTGCACTTGGTCGGCTGGCCATTGGGGCAGACCTGGATCCTGGGTTCCAGCATCCTCTATACCGTGGCGGCGTTGGCCTGGTTCTGGTTGGTGGCACGGCTTAACCGCCTGCGCAAAGGCGAGGGCGGCAGCCTGAATTTCACTTTGGTGCTGGCGGTGGTGAGCCTGGTGGGGTTTGTGGCGATTGCAGGGTTGATGGGCGCCAAGCCGGTTTAACGCTTTGGACCGTGTCGCCGATAGGGCCATCAGCTACGCAGCGTAATCACCGGCCAACCACGCTTCTCGGCTTCGGCGCGCAGATTCGGGTCCGGGTCCACCGCCACCGCATGCGTCACCTGCTCCAACAACGGCAGGTCGTTCATTGAATCGCTGTAGAAATAGCTGTCTTCCAGGTTATGTCCGGTTTCTTCCAGCCAACGATTCAGGCGCGTCACCTTGCCCTCGCGAAAGCACGGCACATCGGTGCTGCGTCCGGTGTAGCGGCCGTTTTCCATCTCGCATTCGGTGGCGATCAGGGTTTCCACGCCCAGGCGTGCGGCAATTGGCGCGGTGACGAAACGATTGGTGGCGGTGATGATCACCAGCTTGTCGCCAGCGGCGCGGTGCTTGGCCAGCAGTTCGACGGCAAGGGGCAGCATGATCGGCTCGATGCAGTCGCGCATATAGTCGTTGTGCCACTCGTCCAGTTGGGCCATCTCGGTGCGGCCGAGGATTTCCAGGCAAAAGTTCAGGTACGCGGCGTTGTCCAGCTTGCCGGCCAGGTAGTCCTGGTAGAACTCGTCGTTGCGGGCCTTGTAGGCTACCGCGTCGAGAATCCCCCGTTCGCAGAGGTAATCGCCCCAGGCGTGGTCGCTGTCACCGCCAAGAAGGGTGTTGTCCAAGTCGAATAAAGCCAGGCGCATTGCAGTTACTCGCTGAAAAGTCTGTAAAAAGGCGTCCAGAATACGGTCTTTTCACAAGAGTGCACATAAGGTAAGAAGCCTCGTTGCCGCTGGAACAACCTTTGTGGAACAATGCGGCGACATGCGTTTGCGAGGTTGTTGCCGTGATCGACCCCGATGGTTTCCGTCCTAATGTCGGGATTATTCTTACGAATGATGCCGGCCAGGTGCTATGGGCTCGCCGAATCAACCAAGATGCCTGGCAGTTTCCTCAAGGCGGAATCAACCCCGACGAAACCCCTGAAGACGCCTTGTACCGTGAGTTGAACGAAGAAGTCGGCCTTGAGCGCGAAGATGTACAGATTCTGGCCTGTACCCGGGGCTGGTTGCGCTATCGTTTGCCGCAACGCCTGGTGCGTACCCACAGCCAACCGCTGTGCATCGGCCAGAAGCAGAAATGGTTTCTCCTGCGCCTGATCTCCAACGAGCAGCGGGTGCGGATGGATTTGACCGGTAAACCGGAGTTCGATGGCTGGCGTTGGGTCAGTTATTGGTACCCGTTGGGCCAGGTGGTGACATTCAAGCGCGAGGTTTATCGTCGCGCTCTCAAAGAGCTTGCCCCGCGCCTTTTATCGCGCGACTGACGACGGAGTTCGACCCCGAGCCATGCTCAATACGCTGCGCAAGATCGTCCAGGAAGTTAACTCCGCCAAGGATCTCAAGGCGGCGTTGGGGATTATTGTGTTGCGCGTCAAGGAAGCCATGGGCAGCCAGGTCTGCTCGGTTTACCTGCTGGACCCAGAGACCAACCGTTTTGTGCTGATGGCCACCGAGGGCTTGAACAAGCGCTCCATCGGCAAGGTCAGCATGGCGCCCAACGAAGGTCTGGTGGGCTTGGTGGGGACGCGTGAAGAACCCCTCAATCTAGAAAACGCGGCTGATCACCCGCGTTATCGCTACTTTGCCGAAACCGGCGAAGAGCGTTACGCCTCGTTCCTCGGCGCACCGATCATTCACCACCGCCGCGTCGTCGGCGTGTTGGTCATCCAGCAAAAAGAGCGTCGCCAGTTCGACGAGGGTGAAGAAGCCTTCCTCGTGACCATGAGCGCGCAGCTCGCCGGGGTTATTGCCCACGCCGAAGCCACCGGCTCGATTCGCGGCCTGGGCGGCCAGGGCAAGGGTATCCAGGAAGCCAAGTTCGTCGGCGTGCCGGGTTCGCCGGGTGCGGCGGTCGGTACTGCCGTGGTCATGTTGCCGCCGGCCGACCTCGATGTGGTGCCGGACAAGAACGTCGACGACATCGACGCTGAAATCAAACTGTTCAAGACGGCCCTGGAAGGCGTGCGCGCCGACATGCGCAACCTGTCGACCAAGCTGGCCACCCAGCTGCGCCCCGAAGAGCGCGCGCTGTTTGACGTGTACCAGATGATGCTCGACGACGCGTCCCTCGGGAACGAAGTCAAGACCGTGATCAAGACCGGCCAGTGGGCCCAGGGCGCGCTGCGCCAGGTGGTCACCGATCACGTCAACCGTTTCGAATTGATGGATGACGCCTACCTGCGCGAGCGGGCCTCGGACGTGCGCGACCTCGGCCGCCGTCTGCTGGCCTACCTGCAGGAAGACCGCACCACCAACCTGGTTTACCCCGACAACACCATCCTGATCAGTGAAGAACTGACCGCCACCATGCTCGGCGAAGTGCCCGAAGGCAAACTGGTGGGCCTGGTCTCCGTACTGGGTTCGGGTAACTCCCACGTCGCGATCCTGGCCCGCGCCATGGGTATTCCGACGGTGATGGGCCTGGTGGACCTGCCGTATTCCAAGGTCGATGGCATCGACATGATCGTCGATGGGCATCGCGGCGAGGTGTTTACCAACCCCAGCGAAGTCATGCGCAAGCAATACGCCGAGGTGGTGGAAGAAGAGAAGCAACTGGCGCTCGGGCTCGATTCGTTGCGCGAACTGCCGTGCGTTACCCTCGACGGCCACCGTGTGCCGCTGCTGGTCAACACCGGCCTGCTGGCCGATGTGGCCCGCGCGCAACAGCGCGGAGCCGAAGGGGTGGGGCTGTACCGCACCGAAGTGCCGTTCATGATCAACCAGCGTTTCCCGAGCGAGAAGGAGCAGCTGGCGATTTATCGCGAGCAACTGTCTGCCTTCCACCCGTTGCCGGTGACCATGCGCAGCCTGGACATCGGCGGCGACAAGTCACTGTCGTATTTCCCGATCAAGGAAGACAACCCCTTCCTCGGCTGGCGCGGTATTCGCGTCACCCTCGACCACCCTGAAATCTTCCTGGTGCAGACCCGCGCCATGCTCAAGGCCAGCGAAGGCCTGAACAACCTGCGCATCCTGCTGCCGATGATTTCCGGCACCCATGAGCTGGAAGAAGCCTTGCACCTGATCCACCGCGCCTGGGGCGAGGTGCGCGACGAAGGCGCCGACGTGCCGATGCCGCCGATTGGCGTGATGATCGAAATCCCGGCGGCGGTGTACCAGGCCAAGGAACTGGCGCGGCAGGTGGACTTCTTGTCGGTGGGCTCCAACGACTTGACCCAATACCTGCTGGCCGTGGACCGCAACAACCCACGGGTGGCCGACCTCTACGACTACCTGCATCCGGCGGTGCTGCAAGCCTTGCAACACGTGGTGCGCGACGCCCATGCCGAAGGCAAGCCGGTGAGCATCTGCGGTGAAATGGCCGGCGACCCGGCGGCGGCGGTGCTGTTGATGGCGATGGGCTTTGACAGCCTGTCTATGAACGCCACCAACTTGCCGAAGGTGAAGTGGATGCTGCGCCAGGTTGAACTGAGCATGGCCAAGGATCTGCTGGCCGAGTTGATGACCATCGACAACCCGCAAGTTATCCACAGCTCGCTGCAATTGGCGCTGAAGAACCTTGGGCTGACACGGATGATCAATCCGGCTTCCGCCAAAACCCTTTAATGGCGATACGCAGCCCCCGCCCCGTAGCAGCTGTCGAGCGCAAGCGAGGCTGCGTCGGGCGCGCTGCCGATTCAGGACCGAGTTGCGGCCGACGCAGCCTCGCTTGCGCTCGACAGCTGCTTGTATCTCGACTATCGCTCCGTCAGGAGTAATAGTTCTCGACTGATCATCGAGGGAGGGACTTGGAAGCCGCACAGCTGCTTAGGCTTTTAGCCTGTAACGTAGATCGGGCTC
>NZ_VFES01000020.1 GCF_007858185.1 Pseudomonas grimontii | reverse complement strand
GGAACCACCTGATCCCATCCCGAACTCAGTAGTGAAACGATGCATCGCCGATGGTAGTGTGGGGTTTCCCCATGTGAGAGTAGGTCATCGTCAAGATTAAATTCCGAAACCCCATTTGCGAAAGCAGGTGGGGTTTTGTTTTGCTCGGTCGAAAAGTGCCCTAAAATTTCTGGGTGAATTCATGAATGTTCTCAGCGATAAATTTGCTGCAGTCGTCCCATTTTTTTCTACTCGTAAAGCGTCGGTTTCCCCAGAGCCTGCATCGCATCAATAGATGCGCTGACACGCTTCTGAATCCTGATGAGTTCTGGCGCGGGCGGCATTCGTCCATCACGTGAAGCAGTATCCCCGCTCGAAGCCCGAGCGGTGCTTTGGGTGGGCTTTGAGATAATCAGGAGGGGTGTTTTTAGCGGCCTTGCAAGGCCCCTGAGTGGGCTCGCTGGACTTTATGGTGGCTGGGGAGGCGGATGGTGCTAACTCGCTCTCTGGGCGCCGTTGCGGCCTCAGGGCGCTTTTCTATAGACGAAAAAAAAGACCTTGAAATTCAAGGTCTTTCTTTAAGATGGTGCCCGAGGGAGACTCGAATAATAGCATAACTATATAATTAACATGGTTTTTTGCATGTGTACACTTCCACGTTGTACCGTGAAGTGTACACCCTACCTGCCTCCAATTAGGACTGGTGTGGATGGACGCTTGATCAGATTTCTCCATCCGATTTCCGACGAGCTGTGAATAATATCTACAAGGAACTGGTTACGGATAGACTCCCTGGACTGCCAAAAAAATGCCGAACCGACACATGGCGAACTTTCGCGATTAGTCGGGAGTCATAGCACAGCAAGCGTTATCTTGATGAACTCCTCGTTTCGATCGATCGTGTCCAGGGCGCCCCGAACATTGTCGGCGACGTCCGCCGATCCGCGCATCTCTACCCAGTTCGACAGCTCCATGATGGCGGCCTCTAGGGCGAGCTGGTTTTCATTGATCTTAAATAGTAGGGAAGGGAGTAAGTCTGAGTTTGGCATTGTGCAATCCTCCGTGAAATTTTCAGCGTAGCAGGGGGATTACTGACTTCGGTAGGGAGTTGCGCATGGTGGGAAGGACGCCGGGAGGAGGGTGCATCCACAGTCGATTGCTGCCAGTCACGAAGGGCCGCAGTCGGCCAGAAGCGGTCAATCATTTCCTGCGGTTACCGACCCAATGCTGCTGGTGGGCAGGAGCTGCCGGCCAGATTAGTCCGTTCAGCATTTACCGATCTACGGATGGCTTAGAATCCGCAAGCCTTGCAATTTCTTATGGCAATTTGCCCAGCTCATATAGATAATACATCTGCGAATCATTATTAATAGCGCGAAAAATTACCCTCCCTCGCAGGTACCTAACCCATGTTGTTTCCATCTCGCCCTACGCTGCTCGCAGTATGCTGCTCGGTCAGTTTCTTCGCCCAGGCTGCGGAACCGCTCGAACTGGGAGTAACCGATGTCACTGCCAATGCGATCAAACCCAACTCCAACACCCTACCAGCCCCCTATGCTGGCGGTCAGGTGGCGAGGGGCGGTCAAATGGGAGTGCTGGGTAATCAGGACAATATGGATGTCCCCTTTGTAATGACCAGTTACACCTCGAAGCTGATTGAGGATCAACAAGCAGAAGACGTAGGCGACGTACTGCTAAATGATCCGTCGGTGCGTCAATCCTACGGGTTTGGTAACCAGTCCCAGGTGTTCGTCATTCGAGGCTTGCCACTGACCGGCGACGACATTTCCTACAACGGGTTGTATGGCGTCTTGCCACGTCAAATTCTGTCGACGGACGCCATTGAGCGCATCGAGGTGTTCAAAGGCCCCAATGCTTTCATCAACGGTGTGAGCCCCACTGGCTCGGGTCTTGGGGGTGGCGTCAATCTTCAGCCGAAACGCGCAGAGGATGTATCGACTCGACGCTATACGCAAGACATCAGCACCGATGGCCGTATTGGTGAGCATTTGGATATCGGGCAGCGCTTCGGCGAAGATAATCGGTTTGGTGCCAGGGTAAACCTGAGCCAGCGGGAAGGTGAAACGGCGATCGATAATGAGGATCAACGTACAAAGCTGTTCGTAGCGGGCCTTGATTATCGCGGTGACGGCTTCCGCGCTTCCACCGATTTTGGGTACCAGAAACAGCGGGTCAACGGACTGCGTAACTCTGTCAACGTTGGCAATGCCACTCACATTCCCACTGCACCTCACGCTAGTCATAACTATGGTCAGGACTGGACTTACTCGGAAACCGAAGACACTTTCGGCATGATTCGCGGTGACTGGGACCTGAGCGAGAACTGGACGGCATACCTTGCTGGCGGTGTGAAGCACACCCGAGAAACGGGCGTCTATGCCACGCCAACACTCGTAGGCAATAACGGCGTAGCTACGATTGGTGGCTCAGAGATCCCGCACAATGAAGACAATACGACGTTCAGCGCAGGGTTAAATGGGCGCTTCAACACTGGCCCGATTTCCCACCAGATCGCTATTGGCGGCTCAACCATCTGGACAGAGCAGGAGAACGCATACACGTTCTATCGCTCGGTTACCGGCAACAGCAATATTTACAATACCCCAGCGCTTCCCAAGCCTACTGCTGTGTCCATCACCGGTGGTGAAATGGGTGACCCAGGGGTGACTGGCAAAACCCGAAATCGTAGCCTTGCGGTTTCCGATACGCTGGGTATGTTCGATGACAAACTGCTCGTCACTTATGGTGTCCGGCGTCAGCAATTACGTGTCGAAAACTACCTGTACGACGGCACCACTTCAAACGGTGTAGCCAATCCGGCAAACGATGGCAGTCGTAGCACCATTTACGATGAGTCCATCACCACGCCTGTATATGGCATCGTGTTCAAGCCCGTGGACAGCGTCTCTCTTTACGCCAACCGAATCGAAGGACTCGCAAAAGGCCCAGTGGCGTCGGGTACAGGCATCACAAACTTGGGCGAAGCCTTTCCTCCTGGACGCACAAAGCAGCTGGAAGCGGGCATCAAGCTGGACATGCAAACCTTCGGCGCCAACTTGAGTGTATTCCGCATCGAGAAACCTTCCGATGGTTATGTCGACAACGCGCAGAGACTCTATGTGCGTGATGGCGAACAGGTTAACAAAGGGCTAGAGATCAGCGTCTTTGGCGAACCCATTGAGGGCCTTCGGTTGATGGCGGGCGGCACTCGCATGACATCTGAGCTGAAGAAAACTGCTGGCGGCCTGAACGATGGCAACCACGCCATTGGCGTGCCTACGTTTCAACTCAATGCCAGCGTAGATTGGGACGTTCCAGGTATCGAAGGGGCCGCTTTGAGCGCGAGGATGCTGCGCACTGGCGGGCAGTATGCTGATCAGGCGAACAACCTGAGCTTGCCTACCTGGAACCGTTTCGACGCTGGGGCACGCTATAAGATGAAGCTCGCTGAAAAAGAACTGACTCTACGAGTCAACATGGAAAACATTACCGACAAGAATTACTGGGCGTCGGCAAATGGCGGCTACCTCTCGCAGGGCGACCCCCGCTTGGTGAAGTTCTCGGGAACCATTGATTTCTGAATACGGCCCGCGACAGCTTGGAGCATCAACGCTATTCATGTTGACGGAAAGATCATCGAATCGACAAGCGACAGTCGAAGCGAGCATGGATAGATGTGCTTCAGCGACATTATAGTAAGCCTTTGACCGAAAGCAGCCGCTCGTGAGTAGCTGCTTTTGGCCGATTCTGTTGAAAAAGTAGATCTCCTGCTTGGCCTGCGGCAAAATCAGGTCATCGGCCAGCGGGAGGATTTGCAGCATGATGGGACAATTGTCGAGCGGACAAGAGAGGCTGTTTTACTCGTTCAACATTGAAGATCACATCCCAGCCAATCACCTCCTGCGCAGCATTGATCGATGCCTTGATCTCAGCGATCTGCGCCATTATCTCGCCGATTTTTATAGCCCAATCGGGCGCCCATCGATTGATCCCGAACTGATGATTCGCCTGTTGGTGGTGGGCTACTGCTACGGCATTCGCTCCGAACGTCGGTTGTGCGAAGAGGCTCATTTGAACTTGGCGTATCGCTGGTTCTGCCGCTTAAGCCTCGAAGACGAAGTCCCCAATCACTCTACGTTTTCCAAGAATCGGCACGGTCGCTTTCGTGACAGCTCGCTGTTTCGCTGGCTGTTCAACGAGGTGCTGCGTCGCTGCATGGACGCAGGTCTGGTCAAGGGCGAAGGGTTTGCGGTCGACGCCAGCGTCATCAAAGCAGATGCCAGTCGGCAACGTGGCGTACCTGGCGATGATGAAATCAACTGGCGCGATCCGTCGCTGAGTACTCGCGCCGTGCGTGAGTACCTTGAAGCGCTGGATGAAGAAGCGTTACGCGAAGCACTGCCTAAGCGCCTGTCATTGACTGATCCACTTTCTCGTTGGACCGCAGCGCCAGGAGGCCCGGCGTTTTTCGCCTACTCGACGAACTATCTGATTGATGTCGAGCATGGCGTGATCATGGATGTGGAGCCGACCCCAGCGCATCGAACCGCCGAGGTCGAGAGCACCAAGACCATGATCGAGCGGGTCGAAGAACAGTTCGACATCAAGCCGGATCGGCTCATCGGCGATACCGCTTACGGAACCGCACCGATGCTGGCCTGGATGGTGAACGAAAAAGACATCGAGCCGCATGTGCCGGTTTGGGACAAAACCGAGCGTAAGAACGAGAGCCTCTCGATCAGTGATTTTCAATGGAGTGAAGAAGCGCAGGAATATCGTTGTCCCACGGGGCACGCCCTGCGCAGCGAGTGGCGGGCCTTCAAGAACCAGCGCTCACATGTCACGAAAGCCGACACCATCATCTTTCGATCCCGGAAAACAGACTGCTCTAAATGCTCAATGAAAGAGCGCTGCTGCCCAAACACCTCGTTCCGAAAAATCGCCCGTAGCGTCCATGAGGCGGCACGCAATGTTGCTCGGCGAATTGCCGCAACACCGCAATACGTGTGCTCTCGCCATGAGCGCAAAAAGGTCGAAATGTTGTTCGCTCATCTCAAACGAATCCTGAAACTGGATCGATTAAGGCTACGAGGAATGACCGGTGCAAACGACGAATTTACCTTGGCCGCTGCGGTACAGAATTTAAGACGACTGGCGAAACTGACCTCACAAGGGCCGCCGACCACGGGATAGGTACGCCCGGAATCAGCAAAAACCCTCAAATTAACCTATTAACCAAGCTGCAACGGTCAATGCAGAACCGGAAAGCCACGCAACGTGGTGACCAGGTTCTGAAACGAGGGCCAACGTCGCCTTCTTACAGCCTGAAATTCCGACTTTTTCAACAGAATCGGCCGTTTTCTGACCTTCGCTTAGGGGGTGAACTGCCAGGATTTTCCTAGACGACGAGTGAGTAATTGCATGGTCAGCAAATAGTAATAGCGCGTCGATTCAGTGCGCTGGTTTAGATGGTGATTAAAAAACCATGCAAGGTGTTTTCTCTGCCAAGTCCATGGATTGTCGCATTGCCAGCGCTCAGCGATCGCTGTTTGGATAGTCTTCGCCTGACGCAGGTGGCGTTGGCGTGTGGTGTGTGACCCGGTCAAGACGCCCGCCAGGAACAGCTCCATATCGAATGCCGTGTTCATGCTCGACCACCAATGTAAGCCGATACCACGCCGATACGGCCGTGCCCCAGCTCATAGCTGATTTGTACTCGGGTCTCCTGATCGAGGTGTCGGTTGAGCTGATAGCAATGGCCACCGTTGATAGGCGCGGGATGATGGGTGATTTGCTCGTAACGTTCGCATGCATAGGCTGCCCGCAATTCATGGAAGCCTTTGAGGTTGTTCTTATGGAGGATGTCCCGTGCGGGGCCGACGATTCCCTGCAAGAAATCGAGGTAGCGTTCGTTCGGTGCAAGCAGGTTGCGGCTATCGTCGGGCGAGACCTTTTGGGCAAACCTCAGCGCGTCACGGATGTGATCATCCACAGTGATCCAGCGAGGTGCCAACGCGCCTGAACGGCCACCTTTGGTGCCATCCTGGATGTTGATCTTGCCGTAGCGTTCGGCCTCACGTTTTAAACGCGGTAGGTCGGCCAAAATCGCCTCGCGTAAGCGCATGCCGGTGGCTCGCGCCAACTGAGCGATAGCCGCCGCGCGCGGCATTTGGTGTTCGCGAAGTGCTTCGACGATGCGCATAACTTGCTCACGATCTTGGCCTTGGGGCGCGGTTGTGCGAACGGTGGTCCGCCGCATTCCTAACGCCTTGCTCGGGCTCGGCACTTTCACATATTGATCACCGCGAAGCGCGGCCATGGTCCGGTTGACGCTGGACAACCGGTTTTGCGCTGTGGCGATGGCTAGCTCACCCAACTCAACTTTTTGACGCAAGTGCCCGGCGTAGTCCAGCAAAGTCTGCCGATCAATCCGCCGCGCATCGTTAAGCCCTGGTCCATCCTCCGACCGACACCAGCGTACAAACGCCTGCCATCGATCACTGTGCGCCTTGACCGTGCCGTAATGCCCGCCGCCAAATAGGTCGCGCAGCGCCTGCGGTCCGGCATAACTCAGCTGCCGGCCATAGCCAAAATTACGCCCATCGCGTCTACCTACTAGCGCCATGATCAAACTCCTCTCGAAGCCAAAATCTTTGAAACTTTCCCCACGTCATCCCGCCAAGAATGTTGAGTGTTATCAGGGATCAAGGCCCCTGCGGCCTGTGAGGGTTGTCCACTAACGCAGGACTGGCGGCTCTTTACGACCGGGAGCTTGGGCATCTCATGATCTGGTCTCCTGAGCACTTCCGAAGAAGTGGGCGGGTGGAGGCTGCACTGGCTGACGAGACCAGTGCCGCGAGATCCTGAGTCAGGTGAAGGCAGTGAAGCGATGACCGGGGCATGCCTGACTGTCAGTCAGGTGCAGTCCATCCCATGGGCTGCGGTACCATCATCTGCATCGCTGTTGCTGGTGACTTCGGTGTTTGTCACGCCGATTGTCACGAGGGGAAATGCCGCAATGCCTTGTACGAGTTGGGCTGCAGCAGCGGTACGAGCGCCCGTCTCTTTCCGGGAGAAAGAGACGGGCGTAGGTTGGCGCAAGGAAATGGCCAAGCGGATAGGTTGCTGCAGGGCAGCTATGAAAGGGAATGAGTTGCCGCAGTGGGCACGCTGGTAAAAGTAGGCATCCATCACATCGCTGTGACCGTGCGAACCGCCGGACGCTAATCGCACTTTGGGAGAACCACCACGGTGTGGCGTAGCCTTAAAGGTTCTGGTTACCTGGGTTGCTGTCAACGACAGCGCTTTGCCCGATCTTTTCTACGCCTGTGGATAATTCGGGTCAAGGCTCGAATTTTCCGGAGTTCTGCGGCGGTGGATGAAGTTATCCACCGGTGGAAATCTGTGGTTTTCCACAGACAGTTGCATGGGCTTTAGATTTTTTAAGTGAGGTCCATCCAAGCAGGGCGGCTTTGCAGCCCTGTTTGGATGGACCCGCGTGGAAGGCTGGGCTGTGGAGATCTCACCGACTTACCAGTGCTGGAATACGCCACGGTAGTTTTGCAAGGCGATGATGTTGTCGTCGACCGGGTCGAATTGGTGAGGCGTCACGTGATCACTGAGTCTCCGTTGAGTCTGTCTCGATAGGCAACTTTTGGAGGTGATCATCTTTGTGTGCACGAGATGCTGTTAGAGGCGATGCAGAAGGGCGTGCGAGGAACTGATTAACGCGAGTATCAAATTGATCGCGAAGGTTGGCTGTAATGCCTTCTTTGAGGGCGTCGAGATAGTCTGCATACCACTGCATCATGATCCGACGTTGCGGCAGGTATAGAGCTTGATTGTACTCGCCAGAGATACCGCCCTCGACGTGAGCCAGCTGGCTTTCGACATGGTCCTTCAGCCAACCATGTTCGCGCAGCAGCGTGCTTGCGGTATGACGAGTGCCATGGCTGACGAGTCGTCCTTTATAGCCGATCTTGGCGAACACTAGGTTGATCGTGTTTTCACTGATGACTGGCTGCTTTTCCCCATTGCCTGGGAATAGATATCGACTGCGGCCAGTGCTTTGGTTCAGTTTGGTAAGCATGGCGATCAATTGATGAGGTAGAGGGCTGACGTAGTCTCTGCGCATCTTCATGCGGGCGGCCGGGATGGTCCATATCCCTTCCTCAAAATCGATTTCCTCCCATTTTGCGTAGCGAACCATGCCGGGGCGGCTCGCCGTCAGAATTGTCATCCATGATGCAATCCTCGCTGGTAGCCGGCTGGTGGTCTTGCTTAAGGCCCGGAGAAACTCAGGTAGTTCGTGTTCGTGCAGATGTGGGTAGTGTTGAGTGGGCGGTGGCGCTATCGCAATGGCATGGAGTTCGGAGGCTGGATTGTGTTCGCACAGGCCGCGTGCAATGGCTTGACTGAAAATCTGTTTCAGCCAGGTCCGGGTCTTGTCCGCAACATTGAACGCGCCTCGTTTTTCGATGCAGGCCTGCAGTTTTGCGCAGTCGCTTCGCGTGATGAGCTCCAGTTGCTTCTCGCCGAGAGCGGGCAGTAGATCCTTATCGAGATAGTCGCGGATCTTCTTCAGCGTCGCGCTGCTGCGGCCGGAGTCCGATTTGAATTGGTACCAGTACTCCGCGGCTCGCCTGAAGGTGTTGAGTCCGGCCTCCTGCTGTCGCAGTTTGTCATAGCGGCGTTTGGCGCCGGGGTTGGTGCCTTGCTTGAGTAGGTTGCGGCATTCTGCAGCTCGTTCACGGGCTTCCTGCAAGGAGATATACGGATACACGCCCAGTGACATGCGCGCCGCCCGCCCCTGATAGGTGTACCTGAAGTGCCAATACTTGCTGCCGTTGGGTTTCACCAGCAAGGCAAGACCCGAACTATCACTCAACGTGAACGGTCTGTCGGCAGGCTTGGATGCTTTGATTTGCAAGACGGTCAATGGCATCGCTGTACACCTCCGGTTCTCGAACTGGAATATGTACAGAAAATGTACCAAAAAGAGGTTGGCTTGCAAGAGATGGGGGTGGAACCCCAGAGACCGAAAAGCCCGCAGTTAACGGGCTCTAGGGGTGTTACGTAGACGTTGGTAGTCGTCTATGTACTGCAAATGGTGCCCCGAGGGAGACTCGAACTCCCACTCCTTTCGAAAACGGATTTTGAATCCGCCGCGTCTACCAATTCCGCCATCAGGGCTCAATGGCGGCGAAGTATAGAGATGAGATTACCGTTGGTCAATCACGTTTCATGGTCTATTTTCACTATTTCCGCTAGACTTCCCGGCCCTGCTAGACGAACCCCATCATGCGCGTTGCTGACTTTACTTTTGAACTCCCTGATTCGTTGATTGCTCGCCACCCTTTGGCCGAGCGTCGCGCCAGTCGACTGCTGACCCTGGACGGGGCCAGCGGCACCCTTGCACACCGTCAATTCACTGATTTGCTTGAGCATTTGCGTCCGGGCGATCTGATGGTGTTCAACAATACCCGGGTAATCCCGGCGCGTCTGTTTGGCCAGAAAGCATCCGGCGGCAAGTTGGAAATTCTGGTGGAGCGAGTGTTGGACAACCATCGTGTGCTGGCCCATGTACGCTCCAGCAAGTCGCCGAAACCGGGGTCGAGCATCCTGATTGACGGCGGTGGCGAAGCCGAGATGGTTGCGCGTCATGATGCGCTGTTCGAACTCCGATTCGCCGAAGAGGTTCTGCCGTTACTGGAGCGCGTCGGCCATATGCCATTGCCTCCTTATATCGACCGTCCCGACGAAGACTCGGACCGCGAGCGCTATCAAACGGTCTATTCCCAGCGCCTCGGTGCAGTTGCTGCGCCGACTGCCGGGCTGCATTTTGACCAGTTGCTGCTGGATGCGATTGCCGCCAAGGGCGTCGAGACGGCCTATGTGACCCTGCACGTGGGGGCCGGCACGTTTCAGCCGGTGCGTGTGGATAACATCGAGGATCACCATATGCACAGCGAATGGCTGGAGGTCAGCCAAGACGTTGTGGACGCGGTTAACGCCTGCAAGGCGCGTGGCGGGCGGGTGGTTGCGGTGGGCACCACCAGCGTGCGCTCCCTGGAGAGCGCGGCGCGAGATGGCGTGCTCAAACCGTTCAGTGGCGACACCGATATCTTTATTTACCCAGGCCGGCCGTTTCATGTGGTCGATTGCCTAGTGACCAACTTCCATTTGCCGGAATCCACGTTATTGATGCTGGTGTCGGCCTTCGCGGGTTATCCCGAAACAATGGCGGCATATAAAGCAGCCATCGACAATGGATACCGTTTTTTCAGCTACGGTGATGCGATGTTTATCACCCGTAATCCGGCGCCGCGCGGCCCTGAGGAACAACTATGAGTCGTATGTCGTTTGAATTGCTCGCCACTGACGGCAAAGCCCGTCGCGGCCGCCTGACGTTTCCGCGCGGTACGGTAGAGACCCCGGCGTTCATGCCTGTGGGCACCTACGGCACCGTCAAAGGCATGCTGCCGCGTGACATCGTCGCCACCGGCGCCGAGATCATCCTCGGCAACACCTTCCACCTGTGGCTGCGGCCAGGCACTGAAGTGATCAAGAAGCATGGCGACCTGCATGACTTCATGAAGTGGCAGGGCCCGATCCTCACGGACTCGGGTGGTTTCCAGGTGTTCAGCCTGGGCGCCATGCGCAAGATCAAGGAAGAGGGCGTGACCTTTGCCTCGCCGGTGGATGGTTCCAAAGTGTTCATGGGGCCGGAAGAGTCCATGCAGGTGCAACGCGACCTGGGCTCCGACATCGTGATGATTTTTGACGAGTGCACGCCGTACCCGGCTGACGAAGATGTCGCACGGATTTCAATGGAGTTGTCGCTGCGTTGGGCCCAGCGCTCGAAGAACGCACACGGTGATAATACCGCTGCGCTGTTCGGTATCGTGCAGGGCGGTATGCATGAAAGCCTGCGCAAACGCTCGCTGGAAGGCCTCGACAAGATCGGCTTTGACGGCTTGGCCATCGGCGGTTTGTCGGTGGGCGAACCCAAGCACGAGATGATCAAGGTCCTGGACTACCTGCCAGGCCTGATGCCCGCTGACAAACCTCGTTACCTTATGGGCGTTGGCAAACCCGAAGATCTCGTAGAGGGTGTGCGCCGCGGTGTGGACATGTTCGATTGCGTGATGCCAACCCGTAATGCCCGCAATGGGCATCTGTTCATTGATACAGGCGTGCTGAAGATCCGTAACGCGTTCCATCGCCATGATGATTCGCCGCTGGATCCCACCTGTGATTGCTACACCTGCCAGAACTTCTCCCGTGCTTATCTGCACCATCTGGACAAATGCGGGGAAATGCTGGGTAGCATGTTGAATACCATCCACAATTTGCGTCACTACCAAGTCCTGATGGCTGGTTTGCGCGAGGCTATTCAACAGGGTACATTGGCCGCCTTCGTCGATGCCTTCTATGCCAAGCGCGGGCTCCCTGTGCCGCCCTTGGACTGAGTTTTCCGACCCTAAGATTCACTATTTGCAACTGGAGTGCTAAATGAGCTTTTTTATCTCTAACGCCATGGCTGACGCCGCTGCGCCTGCTGCTGCCGGCCCTATGGGCGGTGGTTTCGAGTGGATTTTCCTGGTCGGCTTCCTGGTCATCTTCTACCTGATGATCTGGCGCCCACAGGCCAAGCGCGCCAAAGAGCAGAAGAACCTGCTGGGCAGCCTGCAGAAAGGTGACGAAGTTGTGACCACTGGCGGTATTGCCGGCAAGATCACCAAGGTTTCCGATGCTTTCGTGATTCTGGAAGTCTCCGACACCGTAGAAATGAAGTTCCAGAAAGGCGCCATCGCCGCCACGCTGCCAAAAGGCACGCTCAAAGCGATCTAAGTTCCAACCTTTACCAATCGACGGGGCGCGCAAGGCGCCCCGCGTTATAAGCGGGCGGCGTGATGCTGAACAAATACCCTCTGTGGAAATACGTACTGATCCTGGCGGTGCTGGCGATCGGTTTTATTTATTCCGCTCCCAATCTTTACCCTGATGACCCGGCGATCCAGATCACTGGCGCCAGCACTTCGCTGCAGGTCAACCAGGCTGATCTGGAACGCGCGAGCAAGGCACTGACCGACGCAGGCATCCAGGTTAAAGCGGCAACATTGGCAGCTGGTGCGAAGGGCGGGTTGTTGCGCCTGACCAAGCAAGAAGACCAATTGCCGGCAAAAGATGTCGTGCGCAAGGCCATGGGTGACGACTATGTTGTCGCGCTCAACCTGGCACAGACCACTCCGGCCTGGTTGCGCAGCATTGGCGCGCACCCGATGAAGCTGGGTCTGGACTTGTCCGGTGGTGTGCACTTCCTGCTGGAAGTCGACATGGACAAAGCCCTCGACGCGCGCCTGAAGGTCTACGAAGGCGACGTGAAGAGCCTGCTGCGTAAAGAGAAGCTGCGTTATCGCAGCCTGCCGCAGCTCAACGGTGCCATCCAGCTTGGCTTCTCTGACGAAGCCTCCCGCGAACAGGCCCGTGCGCTGATCCGCAAGAATTTCAACGATTTCGACATCGTACCGGCCGACCTGAACGGTCAGGCTGTACTGCGTCTGGCGATGAGCCCTGCCAAAATCGCGGAAATCCGCGAATACTCCATCAAGCAGAACTTGACCACGGTACGTAACCGCGTCAACGAGCTGGGTGTGGCTGAGCCGATTGTCCAGCGTCAGGGCGCCAACCGCATCGTGGTTGAGCTGCCGGGCGTGCAGGACACCGCTGAAGCCAAGCGTATCCTGGGTAAAACCGCCAACCTGGAGTTCCGCCTCGCGGCTGAGCCGGGTGCTTCCCGTGCAACTTCCGAAGAGTTTGAGTTCCGTGAAGGCAACCGTCCTCCAGCACTGATCGAGCGTGGCTTGATCATCACCGGTGACCAGGTGACTGACGCCAAGGCCGGTTTCGGTGAGCATGGTACCCCTGAAGTGAACATCCGCCTGGATGGTCACGGTGGCGAACTGATGAGCCGCGCCACACGCAGCAACGTTGGTCGCAGTATGGCGGTGATCTTCATCGAGCAGCGCCCGGTCACCACCTACACCAAGCAAATGGTCAACGGCGTCGAGAAAGACGTGCCGGTGCAGACCTTCAAGGAAGAAAAGAAGATCATCAGCCTGGCGACCATCCAGTCGCCGCTGGGTGCTCAATTCCGCATCACCGGCCTGAACGGCCAGGGCGAATCCTCGGAGCTGGCCCTGTTGCTGCGTGCCGGTGGCCTGGCTGCACCGATGTACTTCGCTGAAGAACGTACCATCGGCCCGAGCCTAGGGGCTGACAACATCACCAAGGGTATCGACGCGGCCTTGTGGGGCATGCTGTTCGTGTCGCTGTTCATCATCGCCATCTACCGCTTCTTCGGCATCATTGCCACCGTGGCCCTGGCGGGCAACATGGTGATGCTGCTGGCCCTGATGTCGCTGCTGGGCGCTACGCTGACCCTGCCAGGTATCGCCGGTATCGTACTCACCATGGGTATGGCGGTAGACGCCAACGTGCTGATCTTCTCGCGGATTCGTGAAGAGATCGCCGCCGGCATGACCGTGCAGCGTGCAATCAACGAAGGATTCGGCCGGGCATTTACTGCGATTCTTGACTCCAACCTGACCACATTGCTGGTCGGCGGGATTCTCTTTGCCATGGGCACCGGCCCCGTCAAAGGTTTTGCGGTAACCATGTCCCTCGGTATCTTTACCTCGATGTTCACGGCCATCATGGTGACCCGCGCAATGGTCAACCTGATCTTTGGCGGGCGTGACTTCAAGAAGTTGTGGATTTAAGGGGCTGCCATGTTACGTACAATCAACTTCATGGGCGTTCGCAACGTTGCGTTCGGCGTCACCGTGCTCCTTACCGTTCTGGCGTTGTTCAGCTGGTTCCATAAGGGCCTGAACTACGGTCTGGACTTCACCGGCGGTACGCTCATCGAGCTGACCTACGAGAAGCCGGCCGACGTTACCCTGGTGCGCAATGAGCTGGTCAAGGCCGGTTATCACGAAGCCATCGTGCAGAGTTTTGGTGCGACCACCGACCTGCTGGTGCGCATGCCTGGCGAAGACCCGCAACTGGGGCACCAGGTAGCCGAAGCCTTGCAGAAGGTAGGTGGCGACAACCCGGCGTCGGTCAAGCGCGTCGAGTTCGTGGGCCCGCAAGTGGGTGAGGAGCTGCGCGACCAGGGCGGCCTGGGCATGCTGATGGCGTTGGTCGGCATCATGATCTACCTGGCTTTCCGCTTTCAGTGGAAGTTCGGTGTCGGCGCCATTGTGTCGCTGATCCACGACGTGGTCGTGACCGTGGGTATCCTTGCGTACTTCCAGATCACCTTCGACCTGACCGTGCTGGCGGCTGTACTGGCGATCATTGGTTACTCCCTCAACGACACCATCGTGGTATTCGACCGGGTTCGTGAGAACTTCCGTGTACTGCGCAAGGCGTCGTTGATCGAGAACATCAACATCTCCACCACCCAGACCCTGCTGCGGACCATGGCGACGTCGATCTCCACCTTGCTGGCGATCGCGGCACTGATGATCTTCGGTGGCGACAACCTGTGGGGCTTCTCCCTGGCGCTGTTCATCGGCGTTCTGGCAGGCACCTACTCGTCGATCTACATCGCCAACGTGGTGCTGATCTGGCTGAACCTCAACAGCGAAGACTTGATCCCTCCTGCCGCCACTGGCAAGGAGGTCGACGACCGCCCTTGATGGGCGCTTGTTGATCTGCTGTTACAAAGAAGGCACGAGTATTGAACTCGTGCCTTTTTTTTTGCTCCAAGGCTGGGTATAGCGCGGATCTTTCGGTCCGTTTGTGATGGTCAGGAGGTTCAACGTGAACAAGTCGTTACTGGTTGGTGCGGTATTGGGTGCTGTCGGTGTAACTGCCGGGGGTGCTGTTGCCACCTACAGCCTGGTAAAAAGCGGCCCTGAGTATGCGCAAGTGCTGGCGGTGCAGCCGGTGAAAACCCAGATTAAAACGCCTCGTGAGGTCTGCAAGGACGTCGCAGTGACCCGGCAGAAGCCAGTGCAGGATCAGCATCAAATCGTCGGTACTGTGGTTGGTGCGCTGGCCGGTGGCCTGTTGGGTAACCAGGTCGGTGGCGGTAACGGCAAGAAGCTGGCCACCGTGGCCGGTGCGGTTGGTGGTGGTTATGCGGGTAACAAGGTTCAGGAAGGCATGCAGAACCGTGATACCTACACCACAACGCAGACTCGCTGTAACACCGTCAACGACATCAGCGATAAGGTAGTCGGCTACGACGTGCGTTACACCTTGGATGGCAAGGAAGGTTCGGTGCGCATGGATCGTGATCCGGGCGGCCAGATTCCGGTCGACAAGGAAGGGCGTCTCGTCCTGGGCCAGAACCAGCAGTAATTCCAAGGCCTGGTTCAATTCAAAGTGTGGGGGGGCTTACTGGTATTTAAGCCCGCAGCAAAAACCAGGCATAAAAAAAGCACCCCTCGGGGTGCTTTTTTTGTGCTCGCTCGCTTAGCGCTTCAGCGAGGCCGGCAGGTGCGGCTGGATCGCCGTCAATACCGCTTTGAAGCATTTGGTGTTGCCGGCAACCACGTGGCCTTTTTCCAGGAAGTCATGACCGCCAGTGAAGTCGCTCACCAGGCCACCGGCCTCTTGGATCAGCAGGGCGCCTGCAGCCATGTCCCACTCGGACAGGCCCGACTCCCAGAACGCATCAAAACGACCGGCAGCCACGTAAGCCAGGTCCAGGCTTGCCGCGCCAGCGCGACGGATGCCGGCGGTCTGGCCAACCAGGGCGCGGAACATGCCCAGGTAGTTCTCCAGGTTGTCCATCTGGTCGTCACGGAACGGGAAGCCGGTACCCAGCAGGGCGCCGTCCAGGCTGGTGCGACCGCTGACGCGCAGGCGACGACCGTTCAGTTGGGCGCCACGGCCACGGCTGGCGGTGAATTCTTCCTGGCGAACAGGGTCGAGTACTACAGCGTGTTCCAGGCGGCCACGGTATTTGCAGGCAATGCTGACAGCAAAGTGTGGGATGCCGCGCAAAAAGTTGGTGGTGCCATCCAGTGGGTCGATGATCCACAGGTAGTCTTCGCCTTCGCCGCTGCCTTTGTGCAGGCCGGTTTCTTCACCGAGGATGCCGTGGGTAGGGTAGGCCTTGCGCAGAGCGTCGATGATTTTCTGTTCGGCGGCGCGATCCACCTCGGATACATAATCCTTGGCGTCTTTTTCGTCGACCTTGATGGTATCCAGGCGCTCGATGGAGCGGAAGATCAATTCACTGGCGCTGCGGGCGGCGCGCAGCGCGATATTCAGCATGGGCTGCATGGATGTGTCACCTAAGGTTGTTAAAGAAAGCCGAGCATTCTAGCAGAAACTTTCTTCAGGTGAAGGACGACGTTAGCTTTCATGGCATAACCTTAGGCTGTTCTGTAAGATTTGCTCCCCTTTCCCGTGTCCGAGAGCGCCTACCTTGCTGCAAAACATTCGTGTCGTCTTGGTCAATACCAGTCATCCCGGCAATATCGGCGGTGTGGCGCGAGCCATGAAAAACATGGGGCTGACGCGCCTGGTGCTGGTCGAGCCGCGCGTGTTCCCACACCACGAAGCCGATGCCCGAGCATCCGGTGCCAATGACATCCTGGAAAAAGCCCAGATCGTTACCACTTTGGAAGACGCCTTGGTCGGCTGCAATCTGGTGCTCGGCACCAGTGCCCGTGACCGCCGCATTCCCTGGCCACTGCTGGATCCGCGTGAGTGCGGCACCAAAGTGGTGGAAGAGGCTGCCGGCGGCGCTGAAGTTGCCCTGGTGTTTGGCCGTGAAGACTCTGGCCTGACCAATGAAGAGCTGCAGCGATGTCATTATCACGTGCACATTCCATCAGACCCTGAGTTCAGCTCGCTGAACCTCGGGGCAGCGGTGCAGGTGTTGAGTTATGAAGTGCGCATGGCCTGGCTGGCCGCTGAAGGTCAGCCGAGCAAGGTTGAGAAGGATGAAGTGGCGTCGACCAAGAGTGGCGAGTTGGCCACCATGGATGAGCTGGAGCGGTTCTATGAGCACCTGGAGCAAACCCTGGTGGCCATCGAATTCCTCGATCCGGAAAAACCGCGGCACTTGATGGCGCGCCTGCGTCGCCTGTATGGGCGCAGCTCGGTCAGTCGAGCGGAAATGAATATATTGCGTGGCATCCTCACGGAAACCCAGAAAGCGGCCCGTGGCGAGCTTCTTAAGCGGAAGGATTAAAAATGTTCGAGCGTTTGCGAGAAGATATCCAGAGTGTTTTTCACCGTGATCCGGCGGCGCGCAACGCGTTTGAAGTGCTGACCTGCTATCCAGGCATGCACGCGATCTGGATCCATCGCCTGTCCGGTGCCTTGTGGAATATGGGCTGGAAATGGCTGGCGCGGCTGGTGTCGAACTTCGGCCGCTGGTTGACCGGGATCGAAATTCACCCAGGTGCCAAGGTGGGGCGTCGCTTCTTTATCGATCACGGTATGGGCATCGTCATTGGCGAGACTGCCGAGATTGGTGACGACGTGACCTTGTACCAGGGCGTGACATTGGGCGGCACCAGCTGGAACAAGGGTAAGCGCCACCCGACGCTGGAGGATGGCGTGGTGGTGGGCGCGGGCGCCAAGGTGCTTGGTCCGTTCACGGTAGGGGCTGGCGCCAAAGTCGGCTCCAACGCTGTGGTGACCAAGGCTGTGCCGGCAGGCGCCACCGTGGTGGGTATTCCCGGGCGGATCATCGTCAAGCCGGAAGTGGGTGACGAGCAGGAGGCCAAGCGCAAGGCCATGGCCGAGAAAATCGGATTCGATGCCTACGGTGTCAGCGAAGACATGCCCGACCCGGTCGCACGTGCTATCGGCCAGTTGCTTGACCACCTGCAAGCGGTGGACGGCAAGCTGGACGGTATGTGCGGCGCGTTGAAGGAGTTGGGCAGCAGCTACTGTGCGAAAGACCTGCCTGAGCTGCGCGAAGAGGACTTCGCCGAGATCAAGGACGAAGCTACAACCAAGGCCGGCTGAGATCTCACATTCGCTGCAAAAACCATGTGGGAGGGGCCCTCGATGGCCATCTGTCAGTCACTCAATATATTGACTGATCCACCGCTATCGGGGGTAAGCCCCCTCCCACATTTGATCTCCATTGGTCTCGATATCGAGCCATCGCCCCGCTGCCGCTGTTCGTCCCTGCCCCACCCTGCTATGATTCGCGCGCCCTTTTTGCGGGTAATCCTGACTAAAGTACTAGGTCTTATAGTTGACTTAAATACTCGGGAATCGCATACTTGCTCCCATTCTGAAACACCTTGGTACTTGTCCATGAGACTGACTACAAAAGGCCGATACGCGGTAACCGCCATGCTTGACCTGGCCTTGCACGCGCAAACTGGGCCGGTGTCCCTGGCCGATATCTCCGAGCGCCAAGGCATTTCCCTGTCCTACCTCGAGCAACTGTTCGCCAAGTTGCGCCGTAGCAATCTGGTCTCCAGCGTACGTGGGCCGGGCGGCGGCTATCAACTGTCCCGTGACATGCAGGGCATCCAGGTAGCCCAGGTGATCGACGCGGTCAACGAATCCGTCGATGCGACCAAATGCCAGGGCCTGGGTGACTGCCACGCCGGCGACACCTGCCTGACGCACCACTTGTGGTGTGACTTGAGCCTGCAGATCCATGAGTTTTTGAGTGGTATCAGCTTGGCTGATCTTGTGACTCGCCGTGAGGTGCAAGAAGTAGCCCAGCGTCAGGACCAGCGCCGTTGCAACACCAAGGCGCCGCGTCTGGACAAGATCGAAGCGTCCGCCGTCGAGTGACAGCCGAAGAGCTAACGGCACGCCAGCCAGCCTGATTTAGGAGAAAGTCCATGAAATTGCCGATTTACCTTGATTACTCAGCGACCACCCCGGTTGATCCGCGTGTCGCGCAAAAGATGAGTGAATGCCTGTTGGTCGACGGAAACTTCGGCAACCCGGCCTCCCGTTCCCACGTGTTCGGCTGGAAAGCCGAGGAAGCGGTCGAAAACGCTCGTCGCCAGGTCGCTGACCTGGTTGGCGCAGACCCGCGCGAAATCGTCTGGACCTCCGGTGCCACCGAATCCGACAACCTGGCTATCAAGGGCGCGGCGCATTTCTACGCGACCAAAGGCAAGCACCTGATCACCACCAAGATTGAGCACAAGGCTGTCCTCGACACCATGCGCCAACTGGAACGTGAAGGTTTCGAGGTGACTTACCTCGAGCCAACCACCGACGGTATCGTCACCCCGGCCATGATCGAAGCCGTGCTGCGTGAAGACACCATCCTGGTTTCCGTGATCCACGTGAACAATGAAATCGGCACTATCAACGACATCGCAGCCATCGGCGAACTGACTCGCTCCAAGGGCATCCTGCTGCACGTCGATGCTGCTCAGTCCACCGGCAAGGTCGACATCGACCTGTCCAAGCTGAAGGTCGACCTGATGTCGTTCTCGGCCCACAAGACCTACGGTCCTAAAGGTATCGGCGCGCTGTACGTGAGCCGTAAGCCACGCGTGCGCATCGAAGCCACCATGCACGGTGGCGGTCACGAACGTGGCATGCGTTCGGGCACCCTGGCGACCCACCAGATCGTCGGCATGGGCGAAGCCTTCCGTGTAGCCAAGGAAGACATGGCTGCCGAAAACGTACGTATCAAGGCCCTGAGCGATCGCTTCTACAAGCAGGTCGAGAACCTTGAAGAGCTGTACATCAACGGCAGCATGACTGCTCGTGTACCGCACAACCTGAATTTGAGCTTCAACTATGTCGAAGGCGAGTCGCTGATCATGGCGCTCAAGGACCTGGCGGTTTCGTCCGGTTCGGCCTGCACCTCGGCTTCGCTTGAGCCTTCGTACGTACTGCGCGCCCTGGGCCGCAACGACGAACTGGCACACAGCTCGATCCGCTTTACGTTCGGCCGCTTCACCACCGAAGAGCAAGTCGACTACGCCGCGCAGAAAGTCTGCGAAGCCGTCAACAAGCTGCGCGTTCTGTCGCCGCTGTGGGACATGTACAAAGACGGTGTCGATATTTCCAAGATCGAGTGGGCGGCACACTAACTATAGAAGCCGCCACCCAAGCTCTGTAGGAACGTGGCGGAAAACGCAGGCGTTTTTACAGGGTTCCAGAGCGGCCCTGATGAGTGAGGATTCAGTACCATGGCTTACAGCGAAAAGGTCATCGACCACTACGAAAACCCGCGCAACGTCGGCAAGATGGACGCGGAAGATCCTGATGTCGGCACTGGCATGGTTGGCGCTCCGGCGTGCGGCGATGTGATGCGCCTGCAGATCAAGGTCAACGAAGCTGGCGTTATCGAAGACGCCAAGTTCAAGACTTACGGCTGCGGTTCGGCCATCGCCTCCAGCTCCCTGGCGACCGAATGGATGAAAGGCAAGACCCTGGATGAGGCTGTGACTATCAGCAACACCCAACTGGCCGAAGAGCTGGCCTTGCCGCCAGTGAAAATCCACTGCTCCGTACTCGCTGAAGACGCCATCAAGGCGGCCGTTCGCGACTACAAGCAGAAGAAAGGCTTGATCTAAGCATTTGGCGACGAGTAAGGAGTCAACGATGGCTATCAGCATGACAGAAGCGGCTGCGCGGCACGTGCGACGCTCCCTGGATGGGCGCGGTAAAGGTGAGGGGATTCGTCTGGGTGTACGCACCACGGGCTGTTCCGGCCTTGCCTATGTGCTGGAGTTCGTCGACGAGGTGGTTGAGGAAGACCAGGTGTTCGAAAGTCACGGCGAGAAAGTGATCATCGACCCTAAAAGCCTGACCTACCTGGACGGCACCGAGCTCGATTTCGTCAAGGAAGGGTTGAACGAAGGCTTCAAGTTCAACAACCCCAACGTACGCGGTGAATGTGGCTGCGGCGAAAGCTTCAACATCTGAGGCTATTCGTGGGTACTCCTTGTCATTTCGCTTTATTCGAGCTGCAGCCGAGTTTTCGGTTGGACCTCGAGCAGCTTGCCACGCGCTATCGAGAATTGGCGCGTGGGGTGCATCCGGATCGCTTCGCTGACGCTTCCGAGCGTGAGCAACGCTTGGCGCTGGAGCAATCGGCCAGCCTCAACGAAGCCTATCAGACGCTCAAGAGCCCTCCGAAGCGCGCGCGTTACTTGCTCGCGATGAACGGTGGCGAGTTGCCGCTTGAAGTCACGGTGCATGATCCCGACTTCCTGATGCAGCAGATGCAGTGGCGTGAAGAGCTCGAAGACTTGCAGGACGAAGCCGATGTGGCGGGTGTCGCGGTCTTCAAGCGTCGTCTGAAAACCGCCCAGGATGAGCTCAACGAAAGCTTCGCAGCCTGTTGGGATGATGCTGCGCAGCGTGAACAGGCCGAACGCCTGATGCGGCGCATGCAGTTCCTCGACAAGCTCACCTACGAAGTGCGCCAGCTAGAAGAGCGCCTCGACGATTAACCCAGTGCTGCCCGTGATGCACGCCTGATAGACAGATAAGACCTGATTACCATGGCTCTACTGCAAATCGCCGAACCCGGCCAAAGCCCTCAACCGCACCAGCGTCGCCTGGCGGTGGGGATTGACCTGGGCACCACCAATTCCCTGGTTGCTGCCTTGCGCAGCGGCCTGTCCGAGCCGCTGCCCGACGCCGATGGCCAGGTGATCCTGCCGTCCGCCGTGCGCTATCACGCTGATCGCACCGAAGTGGGTGAGTCGGCCAAGCTGGCGGCGTCTACCGATCCTTTGAACACCGTGCTGTCGGTCAAGCGCTTGATGGGTCGTGGTCTGTCCGACGTCAAGCAACTCGGCGACCAGTTGCCGTACCGTTTTGTTGGCGGCGAATCCCATATGCCGTTCATCGACACCGTCCAGGGGCCGAAAAGCCCGGTGGAAGTGTCGGCGGATATTCTCAAGGTGCTGCGCCAGCGCGCGGAAACCACGTTGGGCGGCGAACTGGTCGGTGCGGTGATCACCGTTCCGGCATATTTCGATGATGCACAGCGCCAAGCTACCAAGGACGCGGCGAAGCTCGCCGGCCTGAACGTGTTGCGCCTGCTCAACGAGCCGACCGCTGCGGCCGTGGCCTATGGCCTGGACCAGCACGCTGAAGGGCTGGTCGCTATTTACGACCTGGGCGGCGGCACCTTTGATATTTCGATCCTGCGCCTGACCGGCGGTGTGTTTGAAGTACTGGCTACCGGTGGCGATACAGCACTGGGTGGCGATGACTTCGACCACGCCATCGCGGGCTGGATCATCAGCAGCGCTGGCTTGTCCGCTGACCTGGATCCGGGCGAGCAACGTAACTTGCTGCAAACGGCCTGTGCCGCTAAAGAGGCGCTGACTGACGCCGCTTCTGTTGAGGTTTCCTACGGCAGTTGGTGCGCCCAGCTGACTCGTGAAGCCTTCGATTCGTTGATCGAGCCGATGGTTGCCCGCAGCCTGAAGGCCTGCCGTCGCGCCGTGCGTGATTCCGGTATCGAGCTGGAAGATGTCGGTGCCGTGGTCATGGTCGGCGGTTCCACCCGCGTCCCAAGGGTTCGCGACGCCGTTGCCGAAGCCTTTGGCCGCCAGCCGCTGACAGAAATCGACCCGGACCAGGTGGTAGCCATCGGTGCCGCCATCCAGGCTGACACCCTGGCCGGTAACAAGCGTGATGGCGGCGAATTGCTGCTGCTTGACGTGATTCCGCTGTCCCTGGGGCTCGAGACCATGGGGGGGCTGATGGAGAAGGTGATTCCACGGAACACCACCATCCCCGTCGCCCGCGCCCAGGACTTCACCACTTACAAAGATGGCCAGACGGCCATGATGATTCATGTGCTGCAAGGCGAGCGCGAACTGATCAGCGACTGTCGCTCCCTGGCGCGCTTTGAGTTGCGCGGCATCCCGGCCATGGTCGCGGGTGCGGCGAAGATCCGCGTGACCTTCCAGGTCGACGCTGACGGCCTGCTCAGCGTCGCCGCGCGTGAGTTGGGTTCGGGCGTTGAAGCGAGCATCCAGGTCAAGCCGTCCTACGGCCTGACTGACGGCGAAATCGCCAAGATGCTCAAGGATTCTTTCCAATACGCCGGTGACGACAAGGTCGCTCGCGTACTGCGTGAACAACAAGTGGATGCCCAGCGCCTGCTCGAAGCGGTGCAGGGCGCCCTTGACGCCGACGGCGAGCGCCTGCTGGATGCCGAAGAGCGCATGGTCATCGACCTGCAGATGCAGGAACTGGCCGAACTGATGAAAGGCAACGATGGTTACGCCATCGAGCAACAGACCAAGCGCTTGTCGCAGGTCACTGACGCCTTTGCCGCCCGCCGCATGGATCAGACGGTGAAAGCCGCACTGGCCGGGCGCAACCTGAATGAAATCGAGGAATAATTAATGCCGCAGGTCATTTTTCTGCCACACGCCGAGCATTGCCCGGACGGTATGGTTGTTGAGGCTGAGACCGGCAAGTCCATCCTCGAAGTTGCCCATGACAACCACATCGAGATCGAAAGCGCCTGTGGTGGTGTGTGCGCCTGCACCACCTGCCACTGCATCATTCGCGAAGGCTTCAACAGCCTGGAAGAGGCAGATGAGTTGGAAGAGGACTTTCTTGACCGCGCCTGGGGCCTGGAAGCCACTTCTCGCCTAAGCTGCCAGGCAAAGGTCGGGACTGAAGACATCACCGTCGAAATTCCGAAGTATTCGCTCAACCATGCGGCCGAAGCGCCGCACTGATTCAAGGAAGTGTCATGAGTCTTAAATGGGTTGATGTGCAAGAGATCGCTATCCTGTTGGCCGACGGCAACCCGGATATGGATCCCTATTCCCTGAATTTTGTTGCTTTGCGTGACATGGTCATGGCCTTGCCAGGCTTTGAGGATGAGCGCGATCGCGGCGGCGAAAAGGTTCTGGAAGCTATCCAGACCGCCTGGAAAGAAGAACAGGACTGACGCCTCCCTTACGCAGTTAGGCAATACCTAAGAACCCGCGTATAATTCGCGGGTTTAATTTTTCGTAAATTACCGTTTCTGGAGTTACACCATGGCTGTTCAACGCACTTTCTCCATCATCAAGCCTGACGCTGTTGCAAAAAACGTCATCGGCGAGATCACCACTCGTTTCGAAAAAGCCGGCCTGAAGGTTGTAGCTTCGAAACTCAAGCAACTGTCCAAGGCTGAAGCTGAAGGCTTCTACGCTGAGCACAGCGCTCGTGGCTTCTTCGGCGACCTGGTTGCCTTCATGATCTCCGGTCCTGTTGTTGTTCAGGTTCTGGAAGGCGAAAACGCTATCGCTTTGAACCGTGAGCTGATGGGCGCTACCAACCCTAAAGAAGCGGCTGCCGGCACCATCCGTGCTGACTTCGCTGACTCCATCGACGCCAACGCTGTACACGGTTCGGACTCCGAAGCCGCTGCTGCCCGTGAAATCTCGTACTTCTTCGCAGCTACTGAAGTAACCACTCGCTAAGCATCGGCTTAAAGAGTGAGGGTGAATCCATGACGACATCGACTGTAAAAACCAACCTGCTGGGTCTGACTCAACAGGAAATGGAAAAATTCTTCGACTCAATCGGGGAGAAGCGTTTCCGTGCCGGTCAGGTAATGAAATGGATTCACCACTTTGGCGTCGACGATTTCGACGCCATGACGAACGTCAGCAAGGCCCTGCGCGACAAGCTCAAGGCCATTGCTGAGGTCCGTGGCCCCGAAGTGGTCAGCGAGGACATCTCCAGCGACGGCACCCGTAAATGGGTGGTGCGCGTGGCGTCCGGCAGCTGCGTCGAGACCGTGTACATTCCCCAGGGCAAGCGCGGCACCTTGTGCGTTTCGTCCCAGGCAGGCTGTGCCCTGGATTGCAGTTTCTGCTCCACCGGCAAGCAAGGCTTCAACAGCAACCTTACCGCCGCCGAAGTGATCGGCCAGGTGTGGATTGCCAACAAATCCTTTGGCAGCGTCCCGGCGACCGTCGACCGTGCCATCACCAACGTGGTGATGATGGGCATGGGTGAGCCGCTGCTGAACTTCGACAACGTCATCGCGGCCATGCACCTGATGATGGACGACCTGGGCTACGGCATCTCCAAGCGCCGTGTGACCCTGTCTACCTCCGGTGTGGTACCGATGATCGATGAGCTGGCCAAGCACATCGACGTCTCCCTGGCGTTGTCGCTGCACGCACCCAATGACGCATTGCGTAACCAATTGGTGCCGATCAACAAGAAGTATCCGCTTAAGATGCTGCTCGAATCTTGCCAGCGTTATATGGCGACCTTGGGCGAGAAGCGCGTGCTGACCATTGAGTACACCATGCTCAAGGACATCAACGACAAGGTCGAACACGCGGTCGAGATGATCGAACTGCTCAAGAACACCCCGTGCAAGATCAACCTGATTCCGTTCAACCCGTTTCCCCATTCTGGCTACGAGCGGCCGAGCAACAACGCCATCCGCCGTTTCCAGGATCAACTGCACCAGGCCGGCTACAACGTCACCGTGCGCACCACCCGTGGTGAAGACATCGACGCCGCCTGTGGCCAATTGGTAGGACAGGTGCTGGACCGCACCCGTCGCAGCGAACGTTATATTGCGGTGCGTGAACTGAGCGCTGCCGACGATATGCCGCAAAGCGCTGTGAATCGAACCTGAGAGAGGATCTCTATGCCCTTGCGCCTTGCGCTGCTTCTGCTTGTTACCGGTCTCGTGGTCGGTTGTGTTTCATCGGGCCATGACAGCCCTTTGCAAACCGGCAAGGGCCGTGACGAGGTGCGAGTTGCCTATGTGCAACTGGGGTTGGGTTACCTGCGACAAGGCATGAGCGAGCAGGCCAAGGTGCCGTTGAAAAAGGCCCTTGAGCTGGACAGTGACGATGCCGATGCCAATGCCGCACTGGCCCTGGTGTTCCAGGCCCAGGCCGAGCCTGAACTGGCTGACCGGTATTTCAACAAAGCCCTGGCCGCAAGACCTGCCGACCCGCGGCTGCTGAACAATTACGGCAGCTTCCTGTTCGAGCAAAAGCGTTATGACCAGGCAGCCCTTTATTTCCAGCAAGCCAGCACCGATACCCTCTATCCTGAGCGCTCGAGGGTGTTCGAGAACCTTGGGGTGACCTCAATGCGCCTCGGCCAGCGCGACAGCGCACGCCAGCAGCTGGAAAAAGCCCTGCACTTGAACGGTCATCAGCCACGAGCGCTGCTCGAAATGGCTGAGTTGTCCTACGAAGACAGGCATTATGTGCCTGCACGTGACTATTACGAGCGTTTTAGCCTGCTCAGCGGGCAAAATGCACGTAGTCTATTGCTCGGCGCGCGCCTGGCGACGGTTCATGAAGAACGCGACACGGCCGCACGTTTTGGCCAGCAACTCGAACGACTCTATCCCGGTACGCCGGAATATCAGCAATACCTGTCGGAGCAATGATGAAAGCGGCGCACCCGGAAGTTGTAGCAGCTAATCGCGTAAACCCAGGCGACACTTTGCGTCAGGCCCGCGAAAGCAATGGTTGGTCGCTGGCGGAAGTGGCCCTCAAGCTCAATTTGACCACCACATCCCTGGGCAACCTTGAGGCCGGCGCATTCGACAAGCTGCCTGGGCATACCTTCGCCCGCGGTTATATCCGCGCCTACGCCAAGCTGCTGGGCATCGACCAGGCCGTATTGGTCCAGCAATTCGATCAATTCACTGGTACCGACTCCCAGGGCAGCAGTGTCCATGGCCTGGGTCGTATTGAAGAGCCGGTACGGGTTTCCCACACAATCCTGCGTATTGTCAGCCTGTTGTTGCTGATCGCCGTGATCGGCGGCGGTTTTGTCTGGTGGCAAGACCAGGCGTCCCAGCGCAGCAAAGACCTGACCAGCAACGCCATGGAGCACGTCGAAGTCGAGAGCGCCGACGGCACCACCCAGATACATCCGCTGGATGAGCCGGAAGACCAGGCCGTTGCCCAAGGCCAGGCTGCCCCTGAAATTCCGGCCGCCACCGAGCAGTCCGAACCGGAAACCGCGCCGACCGCTGCCGTACCGGCCCCAGTCACACCCGCCGCGCCAGCTCACACGCCGGCCGCCCCGATTGCCCAGGCCAATACACCGACCGCTTCAGCCCAGGCGCCAGCAACTACGGCGCCAGCCGCTCCGGCCGCCCCGGCGATGTCACCACCCACCACCCCAGCGTTGATCGCCGGTGACGGGCGTGTACAAATTACCTTCGTAGCTGACTGCTGGACGCAAGTCACCGATGGCAACGGCAAAGTGCTGGTCAGTGGTCTCAAGCGTAAGGGAGATACGCTCGACCTGGGCGGCAAGCCCCCTCTGACGCTGCGTCTGGGCTTTGCCCGTGGCGCGCAAGTGGCCTACAACGGCCAGCCTGTGGACGTAGCGCAGTTCACCACTGGCGAGACCGCTCGCCTGAAGTTGGGACAATAGTCATGCACGGCGAATCTCCAATCAAACGTCGCGTATCGCGCAAGATCTGGGTCGGCTCGGTGCCGGTGGGTGGCGACGCCCCCATCGCGGTGCAAAGCATGACCAACAGCGACACCAATGACGTTGCCGCTACCGTTGCCCAGATCAATCGTCTGGAAGCGGCCGGAGTAGACATCGTCCGGGTATCCGTCCCGGACATGGATGCTGCCGAGGCTTTCGGGCGCATCAAGCAACTGGTCAAGGTGCCGCTGGTTGCCGACATTCACTTCGACTACAAGATCGCACTGCGCGTGGCCGAGTTGGGCGTCGATTGCCTGCGCATCAACCCGGGCAACATCGGTCGTGAAGACCGTGTGCGCGCCGTGGTGGACGCTGCCCGTGATCGCGGGATCCCGATCCGCATCGGCGTCAACGCCGGTTCCCTGGAAAAAGACCTGCAAAAGAAGTACGGCGAGCCCACTCCGGCAGCGCTGGTTGAGTCTGCACTGCGCCACGTTGAACACTTGGAACGCCTGAACTTCCAGGACTTCAAGGTCAGCGTAAAGGCCTCCGACGTGTTCATGGCGGTAGAAGCCTACCGCCTGCTGGCCAAGGAAATCGTGCAACCGTTGCACCTGGGGATCACTGAAGCCGGCGGTTTGCGCTCAGGCACAGTGAAATCTGCGGTCGGTCTCGGTATGCTGCTCGCCGAAGGAATTGGCGATACTATCCGCATCTCGTTGGCGGCAGACCCGGTAGAGGAAGTGAAAGTCGGCTACGACATTCTCAAATCCCTGCGTTTGCGTTCCCGCGGTATCAACTTCATTGCCTGCCCGAGCTGCTCGCGGCAGAACTTCGACGTGGTGAAAACCATGAACGATCTGGAGTTGCGCCTCGAAGACCTGCTGGTCCCGCTGGATGTTGCAGTGATCGGCTGTGTGGTCAACGGCCCGGGTGAAGCCAAGGAAGCCCATGTGGGCTTGACCGGCGGCACACCGAACCTGATTTACATCGACGGCAAGCCGTCGCAGAAGTTAACGAATGACAATCTGGTGGATCAGCTGGAAAAGTTGATCCGCGAGAAAGCGGCCGAAAAGGTCGCCGCTGACGCAGCGCTGATCGCTCGCGGCTGATTGAACGAATTTAAGGATTTGATGTGAGCAAGTCTCTGCAAGCCATTCGTGGCATGAACGACATCCTGCCGGAGCAAACGCCGCTGTGGCGCTACTTCGAGAGCACTGTCGCGCGCCTGCTGGATAACTACGGTTACAAGCAGATCCGCATGCCGATCGTCGAGTTCACCGAGCTGTTCAAGCGCTCCATCGGTGAAGTGACCGACATCGTCGAAAAAGAGATGTACACCTTTGAAGACCGTAACGGCGACTCCCTGACCTTGCGTCCGGAAGGTACCGCCGCGTGCGTGCGCGCCGTGCTCGAACATGGCCTTACCGGTGGCGGCCAGCCGCAGAAGCTGTGGTACATCGGCCCGATGTTCCGTCACGAGCGCCCACAGAAAGGCCGTTATCGCCAGTTTCACCAGATCGGCCTGGAAGTGTTCAATCTCGATGGTCCGGACATCGATGCCGAGCTGATCGTGCTGACCTGGCGCCTGTGGGGCATGCTGGGTATCCGCGATGCGGTCAAGCTTGAGCTTAACAGCCTGGGCACCAGCGAATCCCGGGGCCGCTACCGCGAAGCGCTGGTGGAGTTCCTGTCCGCCCACCTGGACAAGTTGGACGAAGACAGCCAGCGCCGTCTGAAGACCAACCCGTTGCGCGTGCTGGACACCAAGAACGCCGACACGCAAGCCGTACTGGTCGACGCGCCGAAAATGGCCGACTACCTCGACGACGAGTCCCGTACGCACTTCGAGGGCCTCAAGGCTCGCCTGGATGCGGCCGGTATTCCTTACGTGATCAACCCGAAGCTGGTACGCGGCCTCGATTACTACAGCAAGACCGTGTTCGAGTGGGTCACCGACAAACTCGGCGCCCAGGGCACTGTGTGTGCGGGGGGCCGTTACGACGGCCTGGTCGAGCAGATGGGCGGCAAGCCGACCACTGGCGTAGGTTTTGCCATGGGCATCGAGCGGCTGATCCTGCTGCTGGAAACCCTGGAGCAGGTTCCGGAAGAAATCTCCCGCCAGGTGGATGTGTACCTGTGCGCCTTTGGCGAGGCCGCCGAACTGGCCGCCCTGGCCCTGAGCGAAAAAGTACGTGACCAGTTGCCGAACCTGCGCCTGCAGATCAATGCCGGCGCAGGCAGCTTCAAGAGCCAGTTCAAGAAGGCCGACAAGAGCGGTGCACTGTATGCACTGATCCTTGGCGATGACGAGCTGGCCCAGCAAGTGATAGGTTTCAAACCCCTGCGTGGCCAGGGCGAGCAACAGAACATAGCCTTTGATGCGCTCGCTGCGCACTTGGCCACCTGCGTCGTGCAGGGTTGAAGCTGTCGAACAGCCGAATTTAGCGATTAAGGAGTATTGGGGTGTCGAGTACTGATGATGAGCAGTTGGCCGAGTTCAAGGACTGGTGGCAGCGTAACGGCAAGCCCCTGGTTACTGGCGGTCTGCTGGCTTTAGTGGTGGTGTTCGGCTGGCAAGCCTGGACAAAGTATCAGGCTAACCAGTCCCAAGGCGCCTCGATCGTTTATCAGCAATTGCTGGAAACCACCCTGACGCCGGATGGCAAGCCTGATCCTGCGCAAGTGGCGGACCTGGCTGGCAAGCTGAAGAACGAATTCGGCGGTAGCACCTACGCCCAATACGGCAGCCTGTTCGTCGCGAAGGTCGCGGTTGATACCGGCAAGCTGGATGACGCCGCCGCAGAACTGAAGGCCATCGCCGACAAGCCGACCAACCCGACCCTGGGTGAGATCGCACGTCAGCGCCTGGCCCAGGTATTGGCGGCACAGAACAAGGCCGACGAAGCACTCAAACTGCTCGACGGCGATGCGGACAAGGCATTTGTAGCCACTCGCGAAGAGCTCAAGGGCGACCTGTTGGTCCAATTGGGTCGTACCGACGAAGCCAATGCTGCGTACAAGAAAGCCAAGGCGGCGCTGTCTGATGAAGCGGCGGTCGGTGGCTTACAAATCAAGCTGGACGACCTGGCCAAAGGGGATGCGTGACGTGATCCGTTGGAAACATGCAGCATTGCTGGCTCTGGCCGTTCTGGCCGCGGGTTGCAGCAGCAACAGTAAAAAAGAACTGCCGCCGGCCGAGCTGACCAGCTTCAAGGAAGAAGTCGTCCTGCAAAAGCAATGGAGCCGCTCCATCGGTGACGGCCAGGGCGAGACCTACAACATGTTGGTGCCGGCAATCGACGGTGACAACATTGTGGCCGCTGACGTAACCGGCGTGGTGATCTCCATGGATCGCCTGAACGGCGACGTGAAGTGGAAGAAAGACCTCGAATTGCCTGTGTCCGGCGCCGTAGGCGTAGGTTACGGCATGGTCATGCTCGGCACGCTCAAGGGCGAAGTCGTAGCGCTGGACTCCAGCACCGGTGAAGAGAAATGGCGCGCTCGCGTGACCAGTGAAGTCCTCGCACCGCCTGCCACCAATGGCGATATCGTCGTGGTGCAAACCCAGGACGACCGTGTGATCGGCCTGGACGCCAGCACTGGCGAGCAGCGTTGGTTGTACGACAGCACCCCTGCGGTGCTGACACTGCGCGGTACCAGTGGTCCGGTTGTGACCAACAATCTGGCCGTTGCAGGCCTGTCGACCGGTAAAGTAGTCGCCTTGAACACCCAGAACGGCGTGCCGGCCTGGGAAACCCGTGTGGCCATCCCGCAAGGTCGTTCCGAGCTGGATCGCGTAGTGGACATCGACGGTGGCTTGCTGCTGTCGGGTGAAACCCTTTACGTGGCCACTTACCAGGGCCGTGTTGCTGCACTGGACCTGCAGAGCGGCCGTGTTAACTGGCAGCGTGATGCGTCCAGTTATGCGGGTGTCGCCCAAGGGTTTGGCAGCGTCTACGTAAGCCTGTCGTCCGGCACCGTTGAAAGTGTCGACGAGCGTTCCACCACTGCACTGTGGAGCAATGACTCCCTGGCCCGTCGTCAACTGTCGGCCCCGGAAGTGTTCTCCAGCTACGTAGCGGTCGGCGACTTCGAAGGCTACCTGCACCTGCTGAGCCAGGTGGATGGTCGGTTTGTAGGTCGTGAACGTATCGACAGCGATGGCCTGCGTGCCCGTCCGCTGGTCGTGGGTAACATGCTTTATGTGTTTGGCAACAGCGGCAAGCTGGAAGCCCTGACCATCAAGTAAAGGTTTGACTATGCTTGGGGTAAAACCCAGGCGGCCCCGCTTCGGCGGGGCATGCGGCATTTGAATATGCTGCCCCGAGCACCAGCCGCTGCCTTGCAGCGGCTTTTGTATTTTCTGAAATAACGAAGTGGAGAGCCGCATGGTTCCCGTAATCGCCCTGGTGGGCCGACCTAACGTCGGCAAGTCCACCTTGTTCAACCGCCTGACCAGGACTCGTGACGCCATCGTCGGCGACTTGTCCGGTCTGACCCGTGATCGCCAATACGGTGAGGCAAAGTGGCAAGGGCGCTCCTACATTATTGTCGACACCGGTGGTATCTCCGGTGATGAGCATGGCATGGACGAAAAGATGGCCGAGCAGTCGCTGCTGGCCATTGAAGAAGCTGATGTCGTGTTGTTCCTGGTGGACGCCCGCGCGGGTTACACCGCCGCCGACCAGATGATTGGCGAGCACCTGCGCAAGCGCAACAAGCGTTCCTATTTGGTCGCCAACAAGATCGACAACATCGATCCTGAGGCGGCCCGCGCCGAGTTCAGCCCGATGGGCCTGGGCGACGCGATCCCGGTCGCTGGTGCCCACGGTCGTGGTATCACCCAGATGCTGGAAATCGCCCTGCGCGATTTCCCCAAGGATGACGCCGAAGAAGAAGAGGGTGATGAAGAGATCGTTGCCGAAGGCGAGGAAGCCAAGCGCATTCCTGGCCCAAGCGAAAAAGACGGTATCAAGATCGCGATCATCGGCCGCCCGAACGTGGGCAAGTCGACCCTGGTCAACCGCATGCTCGGTGAAGACCGGGTAATCGTCTATGACCAGCCCGGCACCACTCGCGACAGTATCTACATCCCGTTCGAGCGTAACGACGAGAAGTACACGCTGATCGACACCGCCGGTGTGCGCAAGCGCGGCAAGATCCACGAGGAAGTTGAAAAGTTCTCCGTGGTGAAAACCCTGCAGGCGATCAAGGACGCCAACGTGGTGATCTTCGTGATGGACGCCCGCGAAGGCGTGGTGGATCACGACCTCAACCTGCTGGGCTTTGCCCTCGAAGCCGGTCGCGCCCTGGTCATCGCGATCAACAAGTGGGATGGCATGACGCCGAGCGAGCGCGATTTCGTCAAGATCGAGCTGCAGCGCCGCCTGTTCTTCGTTGAGTTCGCCGATATTCACTTTATCTCGGCCCTGCACGGCACGGGTGTGGGCAACCTCTACGCTTCCGTACAGAACTCGTTCAAGTCTGCGGTTACCCGCTGGCCGACCAACCGTCTGACCCAGATCCTCGAAGACGCAGTCGGCGAGCACGCACCGCCGATGGTCAACAACCGCCGGATCAAACTGCGTTACGCCCACTTGGGTGGTGCCAACCCGCCGATTATCGTGATCCACGGTAACCAGATCGAGAAGGTGCCCAAGTCCTACGTGCGTTACCTGGAAAACACCTACCGCCGTGTCTTGAAACTGGTCGGTACACCGATCCGTATCGAGTTCAAGGGTGGCGAGAACCCGTACGAAGGCAACAAGAACACACTGACTGACCGTCAGGTGAACAAGAAGCGTCGTTTGATGACTCACCACAAGAAGGCCGACAAGAAGCGCAGGGATAAAAAGTAGCAGCTGCAAGTTGTAAGCTACAAGCTGCAAGCTAAAGCGGGTTTGCTTGCGGCTTGAAGCTTACAGCTTGTAGCTCAAACCGCCAGGCACAAAAAAGGGCTCTGAATGAGCCCTTTTTTGTGCCTGTCGGTTTGCCCCTTGACCTGCTTGCAGCTTGCAGCTTAAAACTTGCAGCTCACCCGAAGGGGGCTCCCATGATCACCAGCAAGCTGCCAAATGTCGGCACGACCATTTTCACCACCATGTCGCAACTCGCTGCCGAAACCGGCGCGCTCAACCTGTCCCAGGGTTTTCCCGACTTCAATGGGCCTCAGGCTTTGCTCGATGCCGTGGGCAAACATGTTGCCAGCGGGCATAACCAATATTCCCCGATGACCGGCTTGCCGGCTCTGCGCCAACAAGTGGCGGCCAAGATCACCCGCAGCTACGGCGCCACGGTCAACCCTGACAGCGAAGTGACCATCACCCCTGGTGCCACCGCTGCGATCTTCTGCGCGATCCAGGCGGTAATTCGCAATGGCGATGAAGTCATTGTGTTCGACCCTTGTTACGACAGCTATGAGCCCTCGGTCGAGCTGGCCGGTGGCCGCTGCGTGCATGTGCAACTGAGTCTGGATGGCTTTGCTCTCGACTTCGAGAATATCCAGGCCGCGCTGTCGCCACGTACGCGCATGATTATCCTCAACACCCCGCACAACCCTACTGGCGCGCTGATCAGCCGCGCCGAGCTGGACCTGTTGGCGGCATTGATCCGCGACCGCGATATCTACCTGGTCAGCGATGAGGTGTACGAACACCTGGTATTCGACGGCGTGCCCCACGTGAGCGTGCTGGCCCATGAAGAGCTGTACCCGCGTGCGTTCGTGGTCAGCTCCTTTGGCAAGACCTACCACGTCACCGGCTGGAAAACCGGCTACGTCGTCGCGCCACCGGCCCTGACGGCCGAACTGCGCAAAGTGCATCAATACGTCAACTTTTGTGGGGTGACCCCGTTGCAGTTCGCGTTGGCCGATTTCATGGCCGAACACCCGGAGCACGTTGACGAACTGCCGGCGTTTTACCAAGCCAAGCGCGATCTGTTCTGTGACCTGCTGGCACCGTCGCGCTTGCGCTTTACCCGGGTGGCCGGAACCTACTTCCAGTTGGTCGATTACTCACAGATACGCCCGGACCTGGATGACGTCGCCATGTCTCTCTGGATGACCCGCGAACACGGCGTGGCGACCATCCCTATCTCGGTGTTCTACCAGCGCCCACCACAAGGCCAGCGCCTGGTGCGCCTGTGTTTTGCCAAGCGCGAGGAGACGCTGCGCCAAGCGGCTGAAAAACTATGCGTGATCTGACTGCATTGCCTGACTTGAATATCGCCCTGGTCCAGACCACCCTGGCCTGGCACGACCGCCAGGCCAACCTCGAGCATTTCGAGGGGCTGCTGGAGCAGGCCCGCGGCGCCGACCTGATCGTGCTGCCGGAGATGTTCACCACCGGTTTCTCCATGGACTCGCAAACCCTCGCCGAGCCGGAAAACGGCCCGACCCATCATTGGCTCCAGGCCCAGGCTGCGAAGTACAACGCCGTGATCACCGGCAGCGTGATCATCCAGGCCGCCGACGGCAGCCACCGCAACCGCCTGTTGTGGGCGCGGCCGGATGGCGAGGTGTTGCATTACGATAAGCGTCATCTGTTTCGTATGGCCGGTGAACACAATCACTACACCCCCGGCGAGCGCCAGGTGCAGTTCGAGTTGAAAGGCTGGCGTGTTCGTCCGTTGATTTGCTACGACCTGCGCTTTCCGGTGTGGAGTCGGGATGCCCGGGACACTGACTTGCTGCTGTACACCGCCAATTGGCCGGGGGCGCGGCGCCAGCATTGGAACCGATTGTTGCCGGCGCGGGCTATCGAGAACCTGTGCTACGTGGCGGCGGTGAATCGAGTGGGCACCGACGGCAAGGGCTTTGCCTATACCGGTGATAGCCAAGTGTTGGACTTCCAGGGCGAAAGCCTGCTGAGCGCTGGAGAGGCAGATGGGGTATTCCAGGTCTGCCTGGACGCGGTTGAACTGGCGGCGTATCGCACCAAGTTTCCGGCGAACCTGGATGCCGATAGCTTTCAGTTTGTCTGACAGACCGCTATCGGGGGCAAGCCCCTCTCACACTTTGATTTGTGAATACATTCAAAATGTGGGAGGGGGCTTGCCTCCGATGAGTCCCTGACAGGCAACCCAAATCTGAAACTCAATAAAAAGGCCCCTGGGTTCTCACCCAGGGGCCTTCTGTATTGCGGTGATGATTACGCCGCCTTCGCTTCCAACTGGCTCAGCGAGCGGTTCAGCGCGCTGAACACTGCCTTGAAGCTGGCGGTGGTGATGTTTTCATCAATGCCCACGCCATGCACCGGACGCTCACCGTTCACGCGTAATTCAATGTAAGCGGCAGCCTTGGCATTGGTGCCTGCGCCAATCGCGTGTTCGTTGTAGTCCATGATCTCCACGCCAATCGGCAGGGCGGCAACCAGGGCTTCCAGGGTGCCGTAGCCCTTGCCGTGCCAGCGCAGGTTGGTTTCGCCCTGGCCTTTGCCCGAGACTTCCACTTCCACCGAGCTGTTGCCGTTTTCTTCCTGCAGGCGATGGCTGACCAGCGCGTACGGGGTGTTGGCTTGCAGGTATTCACGCTGCAGCAAGGCGTAGATCTGCGGCGCGGTCATCTCCAGGCCCACGCGGTCGGTTTCGGCCTGGACTACCTGGCTGAATTCGATCTGCATGCGGCGTGGCAAGCTGATGTCGTATTCCTGCTCCAGCAGGTAGGCGATACCGCCTTTGCCCGACTGGCTGTTCACGCGGATCACCGCCTCGTAGCTGCGACCGATGTCAGCCGGGTCGATCGGCAAGTACGGCACCTCCCACAGCGCGTCGGCTTTCTGCTGGGTAAAGCCCTTGCGGATCGCGTCCTGGTGAGAACCCGAGAATGCGGTGTGCACCAGGTCGCCGACGTACGGATGACGTGGGTGTACCTGGATCTGGTTGCACTCCTCGACGACTTTGCGCACACCGTCGATGTCGGAGAAGTCCAGTTGCGGGTCGAGGCCCTGGGTGTACATGTTCAACGCCACGGTGACCAGGTCGACGTTACCGGTACGCTCGCCGTTACCGAACAGGCAGCCTTCGACACGGTCCGCGCCGGCCATCAGGCCCAGCTCGGTGGCGGCTACGCCGGTGCCGCGGTCGTTGTGGGTGTGCAGGCTGATGATCACGCTGTCGCGACGGTTGATATGGCGACCGAACCACTCGATCTGGTCGGCATAGATGTTCGGCGTGGCGCACTCGACGGTGGCTGGCAGGTTGAGGATCATCTTGTGCTCAGGCGTCGGGTTCCAGACCTCGATCACCGCGTCACAGACTTCCTTGGCGAACTCCAGCTCGGTAGCGCTGAAGGTCTCCGGCGAGTATTCGAAGGTCCACTGTGTTTCCGGCTGCTGGGCGGCGTATTTGACGAACAGCTTGGCCGCGTTGACTGCGATGGCCTTGATGCCGTCCTTGTCCTGGTTGAACACGATGCGGCGGAACGACGGCGACGTAGCGTTGTACAGATGCACGATGGCTTTTTTGGCGCCGCGCAGGGATTCGAAGGTGCGTGCGATCAAGTCTTCACGGCCCTGGGTCAGCACCTGGATGGTGGTGTCCTCGGGGATGTGGTTGTCTTCGATCAGGGTACGCACGAAGTCGAAGTCGGTTTGCGACGCGGCGGGGAACGAGGCTTCGATTTCCTTCACGCCGACGGCAACCAGGGTCTTCCAGAAACGCAGCTTTTTCACCGCGTCCATCGGCTCGATCAGCGACTGGTTGCCATCACGCAGGTCAGAGCTGCACCAGATCGGCGCGGTGGTGATGGTCTTGGACGGCCAGGTGCGATCCGGAATATCGATGGTCGGAAACGCGCGGTACTTCGAAGACGGGTCTTTGAGCATGCTCATCGGGAAATCCTTTGTTGTAGGGGCCGAGAAAAGGCGGCCTGCCGTAGAACTGTTATTGGGGATAAAGCTTGAAGACGAGGCAGATCGATTCAGCCTGGCAGTCGTGCGCTGACGAGGCACAGGCTGCGGTGCTGGCGGAGCTGAATGAGGGTATGAGAGGTTTTCATAAGCTCAACCCTAACTCCAGGGGTGAAAGATGGCAAGCAGTCGCGAAAAATTGAGAGAAGTTCTTTTATCTGCGTATGAAACGGGATTTTATGGTTGGGAATGAGGCCGGAGCTAGATTAAATTGCGCGACCGTTATCGGGCGCGCAATCGCTTCATTCACGGTTGGAACGCGCCGATAAAGATCGCCGGGTCTACCCGTGCATCGTTGAGGCTGACATTCCAATGCATATGGGGCCCGGTCGCGCGGCCGGTCGAACCGACTTTGCCCACTACCGCCCCGCGTACCAGTTGCTGGCCGACCTTCACGTCGATCTTCGACATATGGCAGAACATGCTGATAAAGCCCTGGCCGTGGTCAACGAACACGGTGTTGCCGTTGAAGAAATAGTTGCCGACCAGAATCACCTTGCCGTTCGCTGGCGTCTTGATCGGTGTACCGGCTGGCACGGCGAAATCCAGGCCCGAATGGGGATTACGCTCTTCACCGTTGAAGAAGCGACGAACGCCAAACTTGCTCGACAGCGGGCCGTTCACCGGTTTGTCCAGCACCAGATTGCTCGGCAGATTGGGGCTGAAACTGCGATAGGCCTTGAGCTGTACGGCCAACTCGCCCTCGATGCGCTTGAGTTGCGCCGGGTCGGGGTTGACCTGGCTTTTGTTCTTCAAGGTGATGCGTTGCTCGGGGTACTTCTTGTAACCAACGATAAATGGCAGGTTGCGCCCACCGCTGCTGATGCGCTCATTGCCCGGCTTGACCGTCAGCGCAATACCGACAATCGCCAGCCAGTTGTCCTGCTCCTTCACCACCAACACCGGTTTGCCTTGGTACGTGGCTTTCGGCGCGGCAGCCGCAGGGCCCAGTTCAACCACCGCAACGCCGCCCGGCACTGGCTTGTTCAAGGTCCGGCTGATATAGCTGTCGGCATGGGCGTTAACGGTGAGGCATAGCAGCAACAACACACTAAAGAGACGTGGCATCAATCAATCCAATAACGAAAGGGTGACGGGTGTCAGGTGATTGTCTTCCACCCGCACTTGCAATTGACCTTCACCGAGGCGAGCGGTGAGCCGCTGGCCGGTGTGGGTCTGCGCGGCGTTGCGAATGGCCTGGCCGCGCTCGTCAAGCAGGATGCTGTAGCCACGACCCAGCGTCGCCAGCGGGCTGACCACGTGCAGCGTCTGCACCTGGCTTTGCAGTTGCAGGCGACGCGCCTTGAGGCCTTCGCGCATGGCACGCGGCAGGCGTTCGGCAAGGCTGTCCAGGCGCTGGCGCAACAGGACCAGTTGACGGCCTGGATGCTGGCCGGCGAGGCGAGTTTCCAGGCGGATCAGGCGTTCGCGTCGCGTATTGAGGCTGCGCTCGAAGGCGCGGCGCAGGCGCATATCCAGGTCATCCAGGCGCTGGGCCTGCTGGCGCAGACGTTCGCCAGGGTGTCGCAGGCGCCGGGCCATGCCTTCCAGGCGCAGGCGGTCGTGGGTCAGGCGATTGCGCATCAGCATCACCAGGCGGCGGTGCAGGCTCTCGACCTGACGCACCAGGTTGCTGGCGTCGGGAGCCAGCAACTCCGCGGCCGCGGATGGTGTGGGCGCGCGCACGTCGGCGACGAAATCGCTGATGGACACATCGGTCTCATGGCCGACGGCGCTGACGATTGGCGTCACGCACGCGTCCACTGCGCGGGCCACGGCCTCTTCGTTGAAGCACCAGAGGTCTTCCAGCGAGCCGCCCCCACGGGCGAGGATCAACGCGTCAAAGCCACGGGCGTCCGCCAGTTTCAGCGCGCGCACAATCTGCGGGATTGCTTCGCGGCCTTGTACAGCGGTGGGGATCAACGTCAATTGCACTTGTGGCGCGCGGCGGCGGAACACGCTGATGATGTCGCGGATCACCGCACCCGTGGGCGAACTGATAATGCCGATGCGGCGCGGGTGGGCAGGCAGCGGCACCTTGCGTTCGGCACTGAACAGGCCTTCGGCGCTGAGTTTTTCCTTCAGGGCGTCGAAGGCCAGGCGCAGCGCGCCATCCCCGGCGGGCTCGACGGTATCGAGGATCAACTGGTAGTCGCCACGGCCCTCGAACAGCGAGACCTTGCCGCGAACCTTGACCGCCAGGCCATCCTTCAGCGCCTGGCGAACCCGCGCGGCGTTATTGCGAAACAGTGCGCAACGCACCTGGGCGCCACTGTCCTTGAGCGTGAAGTACACATGGCCGGAGGCCGGGCGGGCGAGGTTGGAGATCTCGCCTTCGACCCAGATATTGGTGAACACGTCTTCCAGCAACACCCGCGCGCGGCCGTTGAGCTGGCTGACAGTCAGGACTTCGCGGTCGAGGCCCAAGCGGGCAAAAGGATCTTTAATCATGGGCGGCAGTTTATAGGCATTCGTGCAGGGTTTGACAGAATTGCTCCACCAATGCGCTCGGTGACTGCTGGCTGGCCAGGGCCACGGTGCTCAGGCAGTCCGGGTCGGCCAGGGGCAAGAAGTGCACGTTGGCCGGGGCGATGTCCTGCATGGACTTTGGTAACAAGGCAATACCGAAGCCGGCCTGGATCAACTGTAACTGGGTGGTCTTGCGTGACATCACCCGTGCGGCCTTAGGGAAGAATCCGGCACGCATGCACAGTTCGGCCGACAGATAACTCAGCCCGCCGCGCTGGGGATGAGGTATCGAGATAAACGCTTCGTCCTTGAGCTGTGCCAGGTCGACTGGCGCGTTGCTACGCGCCAGTGCGTGATTCGGCGGCACTGCCAGCAGCAATTGCTCCTTATAGATAGGTTCCACACGTACGCCTTCGCGCTGGCGCAACACGGGCAAACGTAGCAGGCCGACATCCAGGCGACCGTCAGCGATTTCCTCCAATTGCGCCTCGGAGGACAGTTGGGCGATATCCATCGACACGCCAGGACAGCGTTCCAGCCAAGTGCTGATGCCTCGCAGTAACGGGCCGCTCATCGGCACAGTGCTCGAATGGCTCAGGCGCAGGGTACCGAGTTGGCCATTGCCGACCTGGGTCGCCATTTCACTGGCCTTGTGCAGCTCACCCAGCAGGTTGCGCGCCCGTGGATAAAACGCTTCACCGGCGGCGGTCAGCCGGGGTTGGCGCGCGGTGCGTTCGAACAGCGCGGTTTGCAGTTGGGTTTCCAGCTCCTTGATCTGCCGGCTCAAGGCCGATTGCGCGACAAACAAACGTCCGGCGGCAGCACTGAAGCTGCCGCTGTCGGCGATTTCGACGAAGTAACGCAGTTGGCGAGTGGAAATCACGCGTCATGCCTTTTCGAGATGGGTGGAGGGCTTTGAAGATATTAGTCGCAACCCTCGCCGCTGGCTAAAGTGATGGCTATCTCTTACAAGGAATAACCCATGAGCCCGGTAGAGCTGATGAGTCAGTGGTCGTTTGGCGGTGTCGATTGGCTGGTGATCGGCTTGGGCATCGTCGTGGCCTATATCGTGTTTGGTATCGCGGGCTTCGGCACGGCGTTGGTGGCGGGGCCGATCCTGCTTATGTTTATGCCGCTGTCGAAGATCATCCCGCTGTTGGTACTGCTGGATTTTGTCGCGGCATTTGGCGGCCTGCTGCAAACGCGACGGGACGTAAATAAGCCGGAGCTGCTGCGATTGCTGCCGTGCATGGCGATTGGCTGCACCTTGGGCGTGGTGTTTTTGCTCAATTTGCATTCGGATCTGTTGCTGCTGTTGATGGGGCTGTTTATCAGCGCCTATGCGATTTACAGCCTGGCGGTGAAAGCCCGGCCCACGCAACTGGCGGCGGGGTGGTCGATCCCGATGGGCACCGTGGGCGGGCTGTTTGGAGCGTTGTTCGGCAGTGGTGGCTTTTTATATGCAATCTATCTGAACAGCCGTTTGCCCAAGGACGCGGCACGCGCGACCCAAAGCGCGTTGATCAGTTGCAGCACGGTGGTGCGCCTGAGCCTGTTTTTGATCGCCGGGGTGTATGCTGATTTGCCGCTGCTGATGTTGGCACTCTGCCTGTTGCCCGCGATGGCCCTGGGGCTATGGTGTGGGCGCAGGCTGACGATGCGCATGTCCCGTGAGGCGTTTGTGCGCTTGGTGACGTGGCTGGTACTGGCCAGTGGCATTGCATTGATTGGGCGGTACTTGAGCACTTGACCTGATTGCTTCAGGGATTAAGCTGCCGTCCTCCCGGGCGTCATCGCGGGCTTGCCTGCGATGACGCCAGCAGCCACACCGCAGGACTCTCATGAACTCCCAAAGCATCCTTGTCCCGAAAATCTCCACCTTGCCCGTCCACGAACCCCGCGCCCGGGCGATCGTGCGCTGGCTGGTGCGCAAGAACATCATCAAGGAAGAACTGACCACCTGTGGCCGTACCGGCAACCGCATGGCCTATGCCCTGGCCGACGGTGCCCGCGCCGTGGTGCTGCACCCTGAAGCGCTGCCGTTCAACGAGCCGGTCAATGGCCTGGAGATCATCTACAAACGCTGCATCTACACCCCGGCCAAGGACTTTCTCGAAGAAGCCGGCTGCCCGGAATGCCTCAAGGAAGTCGGCGAGGCGTTGTTCGAAAGCCTGGAAGACTGGATGCCCGGCCACACCGATAACTTCACCTGCCCGCTGTGTGGGCATGAAGATGACATCAATGGGTTTCTGTTCCTGCAGGCGTGCGGGTTTTCCAACCTGGGATTCATCTTCAACAACTGGGCGGAGGCCGGGTTCAAGCAGAGCTTTATCGACGAATTCGCCGATTGGCTGGACCAGAAGATCAGTTGGGTCAAAGTCGAGTTGTAGTCCTTCTATCACTATTCCCAAATATGTCAGAGTTTTACATTGAGACCTGGGGGGTGTCTGAGTATAATGGCGCGCTTCCATTTTCCCGCTCGGGAGCCCCCGCGATGCTGCGTATCAGCCAAGAAGCTCTGACATTCGACGACATTCTCCTAGTGCCCGGTTATTCCGAGGTGCTTCCTAACGAAGTCAGTCTCAAGACCCGCCTAACCCGTGGCATCGAGCTGAATATTCCCCTGGTTTCCGCTGCCATGGACACCGTCACCGAAGCCCGTCTGGCCATCGCCATGGCTCAGGAAGGCGGTATCGGCATCATCCACAAGAACATGACCATCGAGCAGCAAGCTGCCGAAGTGCGCAAGGTCAAGCGTTACGAAGCTGGTGTGGTGAAAGATCCGATCACCATCGAAGCCGACGCTACCGTGCGTGACCTGTTCGACCTGACCCGCCTGCACAACATCTCCGGTGTTCCCGTGCTGCACGATGGTGACCTGGTCGGCATCGTCACTTCCCGTGACGTACGTTTCGAAAACCGTCTTGAAGTGACCGTCCGCGACGTGATGACGCCTAAAGAGCGCCTGGTCACGGTCAAGGAAGGCGCCGACAAGAACGACGTACGCGAACTGCTGCACAAGCACCGCATCGAGCGTGTGCTGATCGTCGACGACAAGTTCGCCCTCAAAGGCATGATGACCGTCAACGACATCGAAAAAGCCAAGGCGTACCCGCTGGCCAGCAAGGACGACCAAGGCCGTCTGCGCGTAGGCGCTGCGGTCGGTACCGGTAAAGACACCGGTGACCGTGTCGCGGCCCTGGTTGCTGCCGGTGTCGACGTGGTAGTGGTCGACACTGCCCACGGTCACTCCAAAGGCGTGATCGACCGCGTTCGCTGGGTCAAGCAGAACTTCCCTGAAGTGCAGGTGATCGGCGGCAACATTGCCACCGGCGCTGCCGCCAAGGCCCTGGCCGAAGCGGGCGCGGATGCAGTCAAGGTCGGTATCGGCCCTGGCTCGATCTGCACCACGCGTATCGTTGCCGGTGTAGGCGTGCCGCAAATCAGCGCCATCGCCAACGTCGCCGCAGCCCTTGAAGGCACCGGCGTCCCGTTGATCGCCGACGGCGGCATCCGTTTCTCCGGTGACCTGTCCAAGGCCATCGTTGCCGGTGCCTCTTGCGTGATGATGGGCTCGATGTTCGCCGGTACCGAAGAAGCACCGGGCGAGATCGAACTGTTCCAGGGCCGTTCCTACAAGGCTTACCGCGGCATGGGTTCGCTGGGCGCCATGTCCCAGGCGCAAGGCTCTTCCGACCGTTACTTCCAGGACTCCTCGGCAGGCGCCGAGAAGCTCGTACCGGAAGGCATCGAAGGCCGTGTGCCGTACAAGGGCACCCTGAGCGCCATCATCCATCAACTGATGGGCGGCCTGCGTTCCTCGATGGGCTACACCGGCAGCGCCGACATCGAAGAAATGCGCACCAAGCCAGAGTTCGTACGGATCACCGGCGCCGGCATGGCTGAATCCCATGTCCACGACGTGCAGATCACCAAGGAAGCGCCAAACTATCGGGTCGGCTGATGCCGACAGCTATAAGCCACAAGTTATAAGCTGCAAGCGGGGCTGCATTAGTGCAGCTACCGTGCGGCTTCCGATTACTTGCAGCTTGCAGCTTGAAGCTTGCAACTGCTTTTCAGAGTTTCTTTCATGGCCCTCGACATTCACGCCCACCGCATCCTGATCCTCGACTTCGGTTCCCAGTACACCCAGCTGATTGCCCGCCGCGTGCGTGAAATCGGCGTGTACTGCGAACTGCACCCGTTCGACATGGATGACGAAGCGATCCGCGAATTCGCACCGAAAGGCGTCATCCTCGCCGGTGGCCCCGAGTCCGTGCACGAAGCCAACAGCCCGCGTTGCCCGCAAGCCGTGTTCGACCTGGGCGTGCCCGTCTTCGGTATCTGCTACGGCATGCAGACCATGGCCGAGCAACTGGGCGGTAAGGTTGAAGGTTCCGAGCTGCGTGAATTCGGTTATGCGCGTGTCGACGTGGTCGGCAAGAGTCGCCTGCTGGACGGCATCGAAGACCACGTCGACGCAGACGGCCTGTTCGGCCTCGACGTATGGATGAGCCACGGTGACAAAGTCACCAGGATGCCGGAAGACTTCCACATCCTGGCCAGCACCCCGAGCTGCCCGATTGCCGGCATGTTCAACGATGAGCGCGGCTACTACGGCGTGCAGTTCCACCCGGAAGTGACCCACACCAAGCAAGGCGGGCGCATCCTGTCGCGCTTCATCCTCGACATCTGCGAGTGTGAAGCCCTGTGGACCCCGTCGAAAATCGCTGAAGACGCAATCGCCAACGTGCGCGCCCAGGTCGGCACCGACAACGTCCTGCTCGGCCTGTCCGGCGGCGTTGACTCCTCCGTGGTCGCCGCGCTGTTGCACAAGGCCATCGGCGACCAACTGACCTGTGTGTTCGTCGACAACGGCCTGCTGCGCCTGCACGAAGGCGAGCAAGTGATGGCCATGTTCGCCGAGAACATGGGCGTCAAGGTTATCCGCGCCAACGCCGAAGATCAGTTCCTCAACAACCTGGCCGGCGAGTCCGACCCGGAGAAGAAGCGCAAGATCATCGGTCGCACCTTCATCGACGTATTCGATGCCCAGTCCAACAAACTGGACAACATCAAGTACCTCGCCCAGGGCACCATCTACCCCGACGTGATCGAGTCGGCCGGCGCCAAGAGCGGCAAGGCCCACGTGATCAAGTCCCACCACAACGTGGGTGGCCTGCCTGAGGAAATGAACCTCAAGCTGGTAGAGCCGCTGCGCGAACTGTTCAAGGACGAAGTCCGCCGTCTGGGCCTGGAACTGGGCCTGCCGTACGACATGGTCTACCGTCACCCATTCCCAGGCCCGGGCCTGGGCGTGCGCATCCTCGGTGAAGTGAAGAAGGAATACGCCGACCTGCTGCGTCGTGCCGACCACATCTTCATCGAAGAACTGCGCAAGGCCGACTGGTACCACAAGGTCAGCCAAGCCTTCGTGGTGTTCCAGCCGGTGAAATCGGTTGGCGTGGTCGGCGATGGCCGTCGTTACGCCTGGGTTGTGGCCTTGCGTGCCGTAGAAACCATCGACTTTATGACCGCCCGCTGGGCACACCTGCCGTACGAACTGCTGGAGACTGTCAGCGGCCGTATCATCAATGAGATCGAAGGTATTTCGCGCGTTACTTATGACGTGTCGAGCAAGCCGCCGGCGACGATTGAGTGGGAGTGAAATCAGGTCCTTCGAGGACTATCGCCAGCTATCGAAAGATCGTCGTAACGTATTGATCCGTTAGGAAAAAGCGTCACGGCATCTATCGGTAGCTATCGCCGGCTAGCAAAACAGATTGACGGTAGCGTTGGCGGTAAGAGTCGAGGCTGGATTAAGACACTCTCGTTGGGAGATCAGGCGGCAACGTAGCCCCTCTATCTGATAACAATAGAGAAAAGATCTTTCCTACGATTTAACGGCTGCTCCCTTCTTCGCTTCGTCGAGCAGCCATTGAGCAAAAGCTTGTATTGGCTCTCTGCCCAATCCGATGGGCTCAGGGAGGATGAGGCAGAAGGTTTTGGAGATGGTTTTTCCCTCCGGCCACGGGGCGATCAGGCTTCCTGACGCAAGTTCGGTTTCAACGTACAGGCGCGGTACTAGCGCAACGCCCAGGCCGGCCAATGCGGCTTCTATCAACATTCCATGGAGATCAAAGCGTGCGCCAATTGCAGGATTGGTCAGCGGGCTTCCCGTCTCCTGGGCGTAATGTTGCCAAGCTTCAGGGTTCTGTCGTCGGTGAAGGCGCGGTAATTCATCCAGTGCGGTTGTTCGATTGCGTCCTGTCAGAAGTTCAGGATGGCAAACCGGAACCAGCACTTCATGCAAAAGTTCGTGAGTCCGCATTCCCGTCCACGCTGGGTGCTCGAAATGGATGGCAGCATCGAATCCGCTCCCGGCCAGGACGAAGGGTTCCATGCGCTCGGCCAAATGCACAGTAATGTTCGGATGCTTCTGCTGGAATCGTCCCAAGCGAGGAATGAGCCATCGCATCGCGAACGTCGGGATAGTGGCAATGTCCAGGCTTGCGCCATCGTTCGGCTGCCCCATTAAGTACTGACTGTCCCGATCCAAGCGGTCAAGCGATTCGCGAACTTGGACCGCGTAACGCTCTCCGTTAGGAAGGAGTCGGACACGATTGCCGACCCGCTCGAACAGCGTGACCCCGAGGAAGGCTTCCAGCCTGCCAATCTGGCGACTGATGGCTCCTTCAGTCAAAGACAGTTCCTCTGCCGCGCGCGCGAAGCTGCCGTGGCGCGCAGCCACTTCGAATGCCATCAGTGCCGTGCTGCTGGGGATCTTCCTTCGCATGAGCGTTCCTAGCTTAAAACTGGTGATCGGTTTAGCTTGATTTTTTGTCACTGAAGCATACCGAAAAATCGTTTTATACGTCGATTTTCAGGTCATACCATGATGAAACATCAACAGTGAGGACCGAACGCACAAGCGGTTCGGTAGCGTGATTCCATGATCTATACCGTCGAGTGCAGCTTTGCCGACCCAGCCAGCGAAGCAGAGTGGAATGATTTCTATAGCCTGGAAAAGCTACCCGCGCTTATTTCCGTGAGCGGGTTCCATACTTCGCAGCGCTTCAAGGCGTTTAGCGATGGCTGCCCTGTCTACCTGGCCATGCACTCGATCGACGGTCTGGCTGTGCTTGAGGGTGACGAGTATCGCCAAAAGGGCGGGGGCAACTTCGCACGCTGGCAGCAGCACATCACCGATTGGCACCGCAATCTTTACGGCGGCCTTGAGCGTGCGCCTGCCATCGGTGAAGGCGAGCATCTGATCGTGAGCGCAGTCGGTCCCGAGCCGCTCATCGAGATGGGGCTCACGCCTGAGCAGATGTGGGCCGTCGCATTGGAGAAGTGTCCTGAAAACAGGTGGCTGGCGAAGCTGGATAGCGCCATTAGTCTTGGTGTAGATACCCTTCCGAAGAACGTGCATCTCTATGCCCCGATGACCGTGCAATTGACGAGTGACAGAGGCGCAGAGCCCCAGATGCAGGTGCAGAACCGACATGCCTAACCTGACGATCTTCATCCAGGCGGACGAGATGCCACCCGACGCAAATCTGGCGGAACTCACCGAACGATGCACTCGACTTTGCACGGACGTCCTTCAGGCGGCGCTGGACAACGTGCATGTCATCTACGTCGCTGCCCGCCAGGGGCGTGGGCATCCTGCTTACGCGGAAATCAAGTACCGCCTCGAACCGTTCAGAACGCCATCGGTCATGGACGATTTCATGGCGCGACTGGATGAGGCAATAAAACGCCATGCGGGGCTAACGGCGCGCATCCGTTGCTTTGGCTATCCAGCCGATACCATCTACGCGCGGAACTGATGACCCGCAAGGAGTGCCGCAATGAACGACATGAAATTTCCAGGCCAGCAGATCGGCGAGTTTTCGATCACGGCCATCAGTGACGGATACCTTTGCGCAAGTCTAGATCTTCTCTCCAATATCGATCCTATGGAGGCGTCCAAGTTGCAGCAGGACGCAGGCGTGAGCGACCCATCCTCGATCCACATCAACTGTTACCTGGTGCGTGGAATGGGCCGCACGATCCTCATTGATGCGGGGGCTGGTGGTTTCAAGCAGTGGGGCGGCAAGCTAAAGGCGAATCTCGCGCGTGCGGGCGTGCAACCCGCTGACATTGACACCATTCTTCTGACCCATGCACATCCCGACCATGTTGGGGGGTTGCTTGACTCTTCAGGGGAAGCAGCCTTTCCCGATGCAGAGCTAGTCGTCCACCAGCGTGAGGTTTCTTTCTGGGAGGACGATGGCAATCTCAGTCGAGCGAGTGAACGTGCTCGTGGCAACTTCCTGTTTGCTCGGAAGGTGTTCGATCAGTATCGGGAGAAGACGCGCCTGTTTACTGATAGCGAAGTTCTCCCTGGCATTAGTGCGATGCCCCTTCCGGGGCATACCGCAGGACATTCCGGTTATCGTCTCGATTCCAATGGTCGTAGTTTGCTGGTTTGGGGGGATATCGTTCATTTCCCCCAAATTCAGATTGCTCGTCCCGACGTATCGATTGCATTCGACCAAGATCCGCTTCTTTCCGCCGAAACACGATCCAAACTATTGAATGTTGTTAGCTCGGATAAGATTCTTATCGCGGGTATGCACCTTGGCGAACTCGGTTTTGCACATGTCGATCGGCTAGGCAAGACCTACAAAATTTCCTACGAAACTTAGCGGCTGTTCGAGATGCCTACGATGCGTCGGCAGCGTCGAATGAGGTCATTGATCCCACGGCGCCTCCTGCCAGCGGTCGAACAGAAAATCGCTGAACGCCGTCAGCCGGCGCGGCACGGGTTCGCGCCGCGCCCGCACGATGCTGATCTTCGAGGGTTTGGCTTCCCATTCAGGCAACACGCGCACCAGCCTCCCATCGCGCAGTTCCTCGTGAATGTCCCAGGTCTCGCGCAGCGAGATGCCCAGCCCGGCCACGCACCACGCATGTAGCACGTCGCCGTTGTCGCTGCACAGCGTACCGCTGACCGCGACAGGCGTCTCCCTGCGGCCCTTGCGCAGCGGCCAGGTGCTTTGCAGCAGGCCCGGATAGGCGAACACCAGGCAGTTGTGCCGTTCCAGTTCTTCCGGCTGCGCGGGACTGCCATGCGCTTTCAGGTAGGCGGGAGACGCAGCCAGGATGCGCCGGTTGTCGGCCACGCGCCGCGCCACCAAGCGCGAATCGGCCAACTCGCCCATGCGGATCGCCAGGTCGAGGTCGCCGCTATACAGATCCTGCACCTGATCGGACAGGCGCAGGTCGAAACCGACCCTGGGATGCAGGCGGCAGAAATCGTGGATAGCCGGGGCCACGAACTTGCGCCCGAACGGCGTGGGCGCGGTCAGGCGGATAGTGCCGCTCAGTTCCTGGCTGCCGCCGGTCGCCAGTTCCTGCACTTCTTCCAGCACCGCCAGGGCAACCCGTGCGCGCTCGGCGATGGCGCGGCCTTCGCTGGTGATGCGCAAGTTACGGGTGTTGCGCTCGAACAGCGTGGTGCCCAACGCTTGTTCCAGCCGGGCGATCTGCTTGCTGACCGTCTTAGGCGCGAGGTGCAGGTCGCGTGCGGCGGCGGAAAAGCTGTGGCGCTCCACAACATGCACGAACACCGCTAGGTCATCAAGATTGCGCAGGGCCATTTGGGTCATTCCGGGGAAAGTGTTTGTCTATTTTGGTCATTTAAACGATATACCGGATTCACCAGAATGAGGATCCCAACTTCCCACGCTGCGACACGCATGCCTCCGTTGGAGGTGTCCGGTGGTGTGCTCGATTCGCTGCAGGAGCTTCTGATGACCCAACGTATTCTTTTCGTCCTGACCAGCCACGACCGCAAGGGGCCGGCCGGCGCCGCCGATGCCGCGCCCAGCGGTTTCTATCTGTCCGAGATCACGCATCCGCATCGGGTGCTGGCAGACGCCGGTCATGCGGTCGATTTCGTCAGCCCCAAGGGCGGCAAGACGCACGTCGATGGACTCGATTTGGACGATCCGATCAATGCCGCGTTCTGGAACGATGCGACGCTAAGAAGCGCCACCGAGAACACCATGGCACCCACGCAGGTCGATCCCGATGCCTACGCCGCGATCTTCTACGCCGGCGGCCACGCGACGATGTGGGACTTCCCGGACAACGCCGAACTGGCGGCCATTGCGGCGTTCATCTACGAGCGTGGCGGCGTGGTCGCGGCGGTGTGCCACGGGCCGGCCGGGCTGGTAAACCTCAAGTTGTCCGATGGCAGCTATCTGGTAGCGGGTAAGGACGTATCGGCCTTCACCAACGAGGAGGAGCGTGCGGTCGGCCTGTACGACACGGTGCCCTTCCTGCTGGCCGATGCTTTGCAGGAGCGTGGCGCCCGGCATGTGCCCGCGGCGAATTTCCAGGCGCAGGTAGTGGCGAGCGAGCGCCTGGCGACGGGGCAGAACCCGGCCTCGGCCAAGGGCGTCGCGGAAGCGATGCTGCCCCTATTAGCGGTGACAGCCGAGAAGCGAGCCTGAACCATGAATCCACGTATGCCTTTCGTCATCTACGTCTTCGCGCTTTGCGCGTTCGCCCTGGGCTTTACCGAGTTCGTCACCATCGGCCTGGTGTCCACTATTTCCGCTGATCTGCATGCCAGCGTCAGCCAGGTTGGCGCGGCGGTTACGGCCTACGCGCTGGGTGCGGTGATTGGTGCACCCGGCCTGACCGCGCTGGCAACCCGCTGGCCGCGCAAGCGGCTGCTGCTGGTGGCGATGGGGCTGTTCACGTTGGGCAACGCTGTAGTCAGTCTGTCCGATGCACTGACCCCCATGCTGGTGGCCCGCTTCGCCTCCGGCCTGGGACATGGGGTGTTTCTCGCCGTAGCATCCAGCGTGGCAACCCAATTGGCGGGCCGACATCGCGCCGGTGCGGCGGTGGCCGTGGTGTTCGGCGGCCTGACGCTGGCACTGGCGCTGGGCGTACCGCTCGGCACCTACCTGGGCAGCGTGTTGAGCTGGCAGGTCATCTTCATGGCAGTGGCCGCAAGTGGTGCCATTGGGTTCGTCGGCCTGCTGGCCCTGATGCCGACAGATCGCAACGATGCCTCGGCGCAGGCCAATGCGATGGATGGCCTGAAAGCCATGTTCAATCAGCGTCTGCTGGCCGGAGCCGGTATCACCGTGTTGGCGTATGCGGGATCTTTCGCGCTCTACACCTACATTTCGCCGATCCTGCTGCAAGTGACGAACGTGAGTGAAAGCATGGCGAGCCTGTTAATGCTGGGCTACGGCGTGATGGCCGCCATTGGCAATGTGTGAGGCGGGCGGCTGACCGACCGCAAGGGTGCCGACTTTGCGGTGATGACTGTGCTCGTCGGCCTGGCCGTCGTGCTGTTGGCGATATGGGCATCGGCACCATCGTTGCCGTTGATGGTGTTGCTGACGGGCCTGCTGGGTGCGCTGACCTATGCGGCGGTGCCGGCCTTGCAGGCGCGGGTGATCGGGCTGTCGCACATCCACGCGCCGCAGGCGCCAGCGGTGGCGGCTGGGCTGAACATCGCCGGCTTCAACGGCGGCATCGCGTTGGGTTCGCTGCTAGGCGGGGCCAGCCTGGAAGCGATGGGTCTGACCAGCACGGCCTGGGTCGGTGCGGTTGCCGTGGGCCTGGGGATCGTCTGGATGCTCTGGCAGATGCGGCGTCCCACGTTCCTGGGCGCAAGAACTCATATGTAGGTGAACAATGGATCTTCGGCATCTTCGCTGCTTCCTGGCCTGGGAGGCATGCAAGCACCCGTCATGATTGGGAAGGTATATCTCAAGGTATATGAGTTTGTATGTTCTTATAACTGATTAATTTTAATGATATTTTGTTTATTTTTGATAATGGGGTGGGAGTAAGGTTGATCTGCAACTGCCTGTTTACAAGTAAAAAATAAGAGATCGCTTTACCATCAGCCTCAAACAACAAAGCCCGCATTAGCGGGCTTTGTTGTTTCAGACGAAGACGTTGATCAGAAGTCGTAACGCACGTTCGCAGTGAAGGTGTCGGCGTCGAAACCACTGCTGGTCAGGTAGTTGTACATCCCTCCCACGCTCCACGCGCCCACGCGGTAGTTCGCGCCCAGTCCCAGCTCGTAGCTGTCGCGCGCCGGTGTCGCCCCGGTGGTGGTGAACGGGGTACCGCCGAGCACGAAGGTGGAGGTGGTGTCAGCCTTGTCGCCGATGAAATCGTGCCAGGCCATCAGCTTGGCCTCTGGTTCCAGGCTACCTGCACCTACGTCAAAAGCGGCCGCCAGGCGAGCACCCAGGCCCATTTCGCCGATTTCGTAACGCTGGCTGCCGACGTTGAGAGCGGCTGAGCTACCTTTTTCACGGTACGAATCAATCGATACGTTGGCGTAGCGCGCACCGACCTGTGGTTCGAGCAGCCACTGCTTGTCGAGCTGGAAGGTGTAGCCTGCCAGTGCGTTGACGCCGAAGATCTCACTGTCATAGTCGGCCTTGGCGCGGGTGCCGGCGATGTAGCGTTTGGACTCGTTGTCGTTCCAGCCATACATCAGCGAGGTGTCGACAAAGAAGTTGTCACGGGCCCAGTTGCCGTACAGGGTCAGTGCATGGCCTTTGACGTCGGTTTTGTTGCCGAGGTCGGATTTGACGTCGCTGGTCAGGTAGCTGTAAGCCAGGCCCACGGTGGTGTCTGCGTTGAGCTTGCCGTCGGCACCCACGGCGATGCCGTTGGTGTTGGCGTCGTAGCCGTCGATACCGTGGCGGCGGTCCTGGTTGGCATCGCTGGACAGCGCTTGCAGCCATACGCCTTGTTCTGCCAGGACGTCACCGGAGGACAGACCGCTACGCGCTTTGCTGGCGCGGCGGTTGATGGCACTTGCGACCAGGTTCTGGCTGTTGGTGGCGGCGTTGATCGCCCCACGGCTGACGTCCGGGGTCAGGGTTTCGGCAAGTTTGGCCAGCTCTTCACTGGTGGCGGCGTTGGCGAAGCGCTGGAATACCGGGTCGCTTTCGTCCATCTGGCCCAGGACCGTGTTCTTGAGCGGCGTGATGGCGTTCACCGCGTTGCGCGAACCACGGGCACTCAGCAGGTCTTGCGTGATCACCTCATCACTGCGGGTGGCAACCAGTGCTTTCACGTCCTGGCCTTCGATGCCGAAGTTCCTCACCTCAAGCAGTGCCGAGGAGGAAACCACGGACAGGTTCTGCGGGTCTTCCCACGTGCCAGAGTTAATGAGGGTGTAGCGGGTGCCCTGGGCCGACGTGCGGAAGTCATCGGAGCGAGCCTGCAGTTCGATCTGGCTGCCTGGAGAGAAGAAGGTATTGCCGGTGACTTTCAGGATCGGCGTGTTGGGCAGCGTGTTGTTATCCAGCAGCAGCCGCAGGCGCGCAGTGTCGCTGTCCATATCGAGGTCGCCCACAATCGTGGTCTGCGGGCGAAGCAGCGTCAGGCGGCCACCGTCGATATCGACGTAACCGGCGCGGATGGTCGAGCCATCGAACATCGCGTCCCCCTGCACCAGCACACCACTCAGGCCCAGCAGGTCACCCTTGACCTGACCACCCTGCCAGTAGAAATACGAAGGGGAGGCATTGTCGTCCGCCAGAATGGCTGCGGTGCCGCCTTCTATCAGGCCACCTGTCTGCCTGATGGAGAGGGTGTCGAAACCGCCGGAGGTGTCGAGACTGCGAAAGCGGATACCAACCCCGTCAGCGGAGATAGTCCCGCTGTTGTTGATATCACTCTGGAAGGGAGCGCCTGTCATCTGACCCGTAAAGCGTGCCTTCTCGATGTCGATACCCACAGAGTCGATACCACGCGCGGTGATAGTGCCCGAGTTATTGATGCGCGCCTGGGTCGAGGTGATCAGCATGCCTTCGGCATTTGCGCCAGTCACAGTGATGTTGCCGTTGTTGTTCACTTCACCAGCGATCTTTGCCAGATACAGGTCCAGCCCGACGACGGCGTTGCCGCTCACCGTAATGTCGCCATTATTTACCAAGTCGCCACCGACGTTGGAATTGAGGGTCATGGCGATACCGGACGGGAAGTCGGTGGGGTTGGCAGCCGTCAGGTTGATGTTGCCCTGGTTGACCAGGTTGCCCGCCAGCGTCACGTTGTTCAGCGCTACACCTGCGTTTTGCGACGTCCCGGTGAAGGTGGCGTTATTAAAAACATCATCGGAGCTGCTGTAACCCCCGGTGCTCAGGTCGTGGTTGAGGTCGGGTGCGGGTGCGGCATGGACCGTGGCAGTGGTAGCCGCGACGGACAGCGCCAACAACGAGCGGCGCAGGTGGGAAATGTTCAAGGCAGTATCCTTACAGGGCAGAAACTGACAGGGAACAACCCACGCGTCAGCGTCTGTTTTAGGCATCCCTGCCAGCTTGTCAGTGAAGTGCTGATTCAAGCGCGTTCAAATTTACACGATGCTTGTAGGGCAATTCATCATAAAAACAACAAATGACGAGAAAAAAGCTAAAAAGTGCGACGCTACAGATGTTTTTTGAGCCTTTTCTGGGTTGTTCAGCAATAATCTGAACTTTAGAGGGGTGTTGCGGTCTCGCCCGGAGCAGGCATTAGGGGGAATAGCATTCGGATGTTTTTAACCGGTCTACCCACCCTGAATTCCAGCATTTTAATGTGCTAAAGGAGTTTTAGCCCATTGGCTCCATATCGCTTCCCACCCACTATCATGGCTCACACCTGGTACATGGACGCTTTGGGAGAGGGGCGAGCCAAGCGCCTGTTGGTACCTGTCAGCTAAAGTAGCTGGAATAATCAGGTCTGCTTCTCCGATGAGATGGCGCTGGGGTATCAAGGCGAGTCGATTACGATAGTCCAGCGGGTCCAGTGAACCGTCGAGTGGCGACAGTCCTTTCATCTTCGCCCACAGACGTGGACTGAGATTGCCAGCAAGGGTTTGCACCTGGGTAACATCATTGCGCTGCGCCGCTAACAATAATGCTAGAGCGGCTCCACCTGAATACCCCACTAGTTCGAACTCACTATTGCCATATCGCTGTTTTATTTGGTCCAACGCCTGGCTGAGGCGGGTGACCACTTCCTGAGAAAATCGTCGATGGGTCCAGAGTGCTGATTGACAGGCTGCGGCCATGACGAACTGGCAGGGGCGTGCCAGGTACGCATTCGGTGTCGGATCATCGACCGCCAGCCGTGGCACTAGCAGATTGTGCGGGCTCGGATCCAGGCTGGGTTGAGTGGCCGTCGCCCAGGCGTGGCCATCACCTTCCAGGTAAACACGCAGGCGAGTCATCTTTTCTGCAGTGCGCGGCGCAAGTATGACGAGGGGGAAGGCGTGTCCCGGCAGGACCTCCAATTGCCGGTCGTGCTCTTCAGCCAGTTGTTGCAGTGCCTCGCGCGGCGATTGGCAGGCGATGAGAAGCGCGCTGATCATCACCATCCAGGCTTTATTGAAACCGGCCAATTTCCGACGATAGGGAAAGTGTCTACTCATCATATGTCACAACACAGCTTGGCAATGGAGGCATCGGCAGCAGTCAGTTATGACTGGCTGGCATTTTTTTTGGGGTAGAAAGTTCCGACGCAAGCGCTGTTGTTTTCAATGAACGGCAGGGCTGGCATAGGTATTAAAGGAACTGAGATCGAATCAAATCCGTATCGAACGGTGTTATTCCTTGATCAGGCGCAAACACCGCCTGTGCCTGCTGCGTTGAAGCCACTCGTTCTCCCCGTGCTCGAGCATGTAAATCGAACAGCGTCTCCAGATCCGGCCTTGGGGTGTGTACCAAAGCTCGCAGCATCAACGATACCCCACTGAGGTTGTTCTGGACGTTGTTCCACCACGGAGACGAAGTGAGCCCCAGGTCGGCCCAAATCATGCGTCGCTCCTGCAGGTCCATCACGAATGGCAGGCAGATTGCTGTGTTGGAAGCGATATCGATACGGTCGAACACGGAGCGCGGCTCGAACACTTCACCCGACGCCACGTCGACGCGGGCCATCCAGCCAGCGAAGCATTCTGGAAGATCGCAGTACGGCTGTTGGGTGAATGAGTTGATAGACGTGACGACATAACGGACACCCTTCTCGACAAGGACGTCGAGGTCAAGGTCGATGAACTCCGAAGCCCCCTTGGGCGCATCGACGATGTCGCCACTGTGGTAGCCACCGAAGCCCTTCAGGTTGTAGTACGCGACTGTTTGTTTGAACACGAAGTTGGCGTCGAAAAATGCTGCGGACAAGTCGATGTCCGTGCGTTCACGCCCGTTTTTCCACCACAGGAACAGGCGGATGAAACGTGTGTCAGGCATAGGTAGCCGACTGCCACGCACCAGCGTACGTAGCGACTTCGATGAGGCACGTTGCGCCAGTGGCACCCTGTATTCGCGTAATGCTGGATCGATGAAGCAGCGGCCTAGTGGCGGCAGTGAAGTAAAACGCGTTACGAGAGCGTCCTCGCAGATGCTGGCTGCACGAGCCAGCACGGCGGGAGCGAGAGGTTCACGTCGATCCTTGATCCCATAGATTTTGGCAAACGCACCTTTTGGTGTGAAGGCCCGCAAGGGGAGGGGACGCGGAGCACGTAGGTGGGCCAGCAACTGCAGCAGAACAGGAGAGGACACCTGGGCAGCAACCGCCTCAAACGCGTCGAGAACCGGCTCTGGTTCCGTCGCACGCCGCAGGGCCACGTCCAGCCGTCGTGCGAACTCACCAGGACGGCTCTGTAATATCGGCGTAAGCGTGGCGATGTGGCGCTGGGCAAGTAATGTTTCGACACGTGATCCAAATGAAGCGGGCGCCTCGTTGCGCCGTGCTGCCGTGATCGCGGCCAGTGCTCGTGGGTACTTATCGGCGTAGTCGCCCGGATGCAGTACTTCAGCCAAGCGTTTCCAACGCTCGGCATGTCGCATCACGTCTTCTGCCGCGTTGGGTATGTGGTCGAGCAGGCGCAACAACAGACGGCGCATCGAGCGCTTCATCGCGGTGAAACGGGTCGAAGCGGTCGTCAGTGACACGTCCCCTCCATTCAGCGCGACCGCGAGTCGTAGCACGTCAGTCGCCGTTTCGACGTTTCGCTCCAGGAAGGCGTCTACTCGTGCATCGCCGGCCACATGCAGGATAAGTGCGCCGCCAACCTGTGCACGGATTTCCCGGAACGGGACGGCCTCAGGCAGTAGACGGAACACATCGCTTTTGTACTCTCGGATAAACCAGGCGACATCGGCAGTTTCCTCTTCGGAGAGCGAGGTGCGCGATGAAACGAGCGGCCCGAGCAGTGACTCGAATTCGGAGACGCTTCCCGGTTCGATAACGCGGGATATGAAGTTGCCTTCCAGCATTGGAGGTCGAGCGAGCTCAGCCGGTGGTAAACGCCGAAGCGTGAGGTAGTGCACGACGGCGTTAAGGTACAACTGCGCCTCTGAGGCCGTCAGAACCTGCTCTGGAAAGTCAGGATAAAACGGCCTGTGGTGTACATGAGCGCCAGTTTCCCGCCTAAGGACTCCGACAATTTCGCGCAGCCAGTGCTTGAGTTCTGGCGCTGACAACAGGCCGATTTGCTCAATCAGAGGCTCTGATAGTACGCATCGGAACGCCGTGACTTCACGAACAGCCGACGCGACCTGAGCGCGCGTGGCACCGCCAGTGCCCATCGGGACGTGAACTTTGCTACGGCGACGCAGGAACAGCCCCTGATTCATGCTTGATTTTCTCCTTAGGCCGTCGTCGTGGACGAGCTGTTGCATCGTTCTACAGCTGATGTAAAAACGCCTGCAAGAAGCAGGCGCGGTGTGGAGAGCGAAACCCCTAGGTCATAGGAGGTTAGAAGGAAGGTGTTCCATAGCCACGAACGCATTCTACGTAAGGCTGTATCTGTTTGTCAGGTCGCTGAGGATCTCAACGGTAACAAGCTGCTTCGCCTACGTGCTCGAAGGCTTAGCGCGGCAGCCTGCTTTGCAGGCTCATCCCGGTGTGGTTGAGCGCTCGGGACAATCTGTCCAATGTGGGGAAATGCACCTGGTGCACCAGCGGCCAGGTGGGGCGTTCAATGACGAAACTGCCATCGGCCAATCGTGCAATTGGGGTCATGACGATACCCTGGCTTCGACTGTGGTGGTACAGGGTGTATGAACCTTGGGACTCATCGATCAAATACATGCCCTTGCGGAACAGCAGTCGCTGGTTCTGCAGGACGGTGCGCTGTACCGGTGGTGCCTCGACCTGTACGCGCAGGTCGGCGTGCAGGGTGTCGAAGCTGTCGTCCGGACCACCTTCCGGCGCTATCACGTCGTGATCGACTTCGATGCCAGGGTCCATGCGCAGATCGTTACCTTGCCCTGGGTATACCTCTTCAATACGTAGTCCGATCCCTCCCTCCAGTTCGCTGAGGCCTGCCACTTCCCTGAACGTGTTAGTGCTGGTGGAATGGGTCATGAGCAGCCATTTACCCCCCCTATTCAGGGCTCTGTCGGCGCGAAAAATTGTGTGACTCAGGTAGTTCCTCGCCATTTGCTCTGTGCGACTGACGAGGGGATCGGGGTATTTGAAGTGGGCGGCACAGTCGATGGCCTGGACGCGAATGCCATTGCTCCTGGCGGTTTTGACCAGTTCAAGTTCATTGAATTGTCCGGTGGGGTCGGTACTCATTCTGCTCAAGCTGGCTTCCAGGTCTTCCGACATGAACCCGTGCTGGAAGTAATAATTCAGGTCGTCTTGGGTGAAGTCGTTGAGCAAGCGTCGCATGTAGACGGTCTTGACGCCCTTGCGGGCAAGCAGCGGCATGTTCTCGATGATCAGGCGTGTGCTGGTGACGCGGTCCAGGGTTTCGCCGATGACGACGCCTGGCAAATCCTCCGGCAAACTTTCGATCAGCTCACTGAATGAAGTTGAAGGTTCAACCGCCGGAATGACCGGACGTTGCGGCAAGCGCGGCCAGGACAGTTCACGGTAGAAATTTTTGGCCGACTGCACCAGTTTGCCGTGGATGCCGCCGAAGTAGTGGGTGTAGCGGTCTATGTGCAGGAAGCGGCTGTGAATGTGGATCTCGTTGAGCCCAAGCGCCCACTTTCTCAGCTCTGGACGTGTCGAGGGCGGGGCGTCGAACTCGGTGGTGACCCGGCGAGTCGCGGTCGATGTTGTGGGTTCGGTTGCAGCCGGTAGTCTCGCGGGCGGTGCCTCTGGAACCGGCCGAACCTTGGCTGCTTTGCTGGAGTTACCGCCTCCACCCTTCAACCCCCGGCTACCGCGCAGCGGTTCCCACTTGCCCAGTTCGTTCACGCGTACCGGTATGGAACCGGAGAAGCTATTGGGGTTGGCCGGGTCGACGATGGCCCAGTGGCTTGGGCCGTTGAGGTCGTTTTCATACCGGATGTAATAGGGCTTATCGTTCATCATCATTGCGGTTTGAGGCATACCGTCCGACGTTTTCAGGGTATAGACCTGATAGAACTTTCCAGGCGCGGTGTTGAGGGTTTCGCCTTCCAGTATCAGGTTGCTCTCATAATGATCTGGTACTTCGTTTGTCGCGACCGGCTCATGGGGTTCCGGGGCTTCCACGGATACCTCTGCGAAGCTGTCCGAGGCCTCGGCGATATCCGGCAGTACCCCGTCGACTTTCAACAAGCCCAGATTGAACAGGCTATCGATAGCACTGAACACCGCACCTTGCTCCCCGGCCCGGCGTTCCTCCAGAGTTCTGCCGTTGACGGCCTGGTCGATATTGAGCCCCAGGCTGGCCACGCTGGCGCCGATCACCACCAGTGCCACCGGCCCGCCCACCACCGCCATGGGGCCGAAGAGTTTACTGAAGGCGTTCAGGTAGCCGACCCAAAGTTTTTTGCGCAGTTCGCCGTTGCTGTGCAGGCAGAAGTCAGCATCATTTTTCATGCGTGCCTTGCTGGAGCGGGCCAACCAGGTAAACGCATCGCCCTCGATGGACTGGTCCGCCTGATTAATCAGGTGGTGATTCCACTGGCCCCAGGTCACGAACAACTGATCGATCATCGCATTCAGGCCCTTGTCCACCCAGTCCGGCGGCAGCGTACCGGTCAGGGCCTGGGCGGTGCGGTAAATCAGCACCGGGGTCACCAGCATCTGCTTCCAGGTCACGGCGTCGGTATCATCCTGTTGGATCTGGGCCGACAGCGGAAAGTGCGTCATGAACTGTGCACGATTTTCCGGATGGTTGGTTTGACACAGAAGCCAGAAGTGCAGGTCGGCAGGCGTCTGGAAGCAGTGGAAGGCTTGGGCTTCGCCAGGCACATAGACAATTTGCCGGCCGTCGCTGTCGATGATACGCAGGGTATCGCTGGCGATATGCCCGCCAATATCCAGCGCCGCCAACCTCAGGCCCGGCGTGGCGGGCGCCTCGGTTTGCAGGTTGGCGACGGTCGGTGGCCAGCTCAGGTCGCTGGCAACGGCTTTGATCGCCGTCTGGAACTGCGCATCGGTCAGGTGCCTGGCCCGCCGGGCTTGCAGGGCCTGGGCGAGGAAGTTGACCTTGGCCAGTGTGCGGAAGTCGTCTTGGTGAGTGCCCCAGAAGTTGTCCATGTGGGCGGCATAGCGCTCGCTGAAGTTGATGTCCCAGAAGTCGTTGAGCACCGCGCTGGCGGACAGGCGTACTTCGTTACTGCCATCGAAAAGACGTGCGTCGGGCCCCACGCTATAGAAACCGCCGTCACCGTCGAGCAGGTCGGCATTGTCCTGGTCATGAAGGCTGAAACGGTGAATCACCAGTTGTGACAGGGTCATGGATTCCAACGGTTTTTCGTTATGGACCCAGCCGGTAAATGCTTGGGAGTCACCTATGCCACCCTTGAATCGGTGCCAGTACACCTGCTCAGGGTTCAGGCCTGCGAGGTCATGCCGGGCGAGAATTTCTCGGGCTGTGTCGGCCGCCAGCTTCTGCATGTTCGGGCAGGTGTCGAGCACCGCAGGTGCCAGGGCCTTGAGCTGTTGTTGGGCGGCGGGGGAGGTATCGGTAATCGGCATGCTGTTCTCCTGGGGCGATGGAGAAAAAAGCATGCCGGGACGACTGGGCAATGAAGCGGTAGATAGTTAGCGTCGAGCGATGTCGGAGAAGTAGAACTTGTCCAGCGTATGCCGCGACTCGGTGTATTCGAACTGCCGCCCATCCGCCAGAAACGTCTGGTTGCTTACCACGATCACGTGGCTCTGGCCGTCCAGGTCCAGGTGCAACTGATCATCCTTGCCCCGTGGCAATGCTTCGATGGTGCGCTGGGCGTAGCTGATCTGCAGCTGCAGGGTCTGCTCGATAAAGGCGTAGATCGACTGCTCGGCGATCGCGCGGTCGAGCCCTGGGATCAGGTCGGCGACGAAGTGGTTGATGTCGAGGATCACCCGCTTGCCACCGATGCGCCGTACCCGTTTGATGCGCGTGATCAGGCTGCCGGCTTCGGCTTCGATGTGCTCCAGCAGTGGCCCCTCCAGTGGGATCTGCGTGAACTCGACCACGTCGGTGCGTACGTCATCCCCCAGGTCCGCATGGGTTTCGCCGAAGCTGACAATCCCGCCCAACTGGAACTCGATGGGGTTGGGCGACAGCACGAATGTGCCTTTGCCATGGATCTTCTGCGCAAACCCACGCTCCTGCAGCTGCTCGATCGCCCGACGCACGGTGCCACGGCTGGCCTGGTAGCTGTCCATCAATTCGGTTTCGGAGGGCAGGCGCGTGCCGCGTTGCAGGCGTTCGGTGGTGATGCTGGCAAGCAGATCGGTATAGATCTGGTTGTATTTGCTCATGGGATGGCTCTGTGCCCGTCTTTATGAAGGTGAACTGCGCGTTCAAGGCAGGAACCTTAGAGGCAGAGGGTGGGTTTGTCCATTGGGCCTTGGAAAACCCAAATCAATATTTACAACTCGTACAGACGAGTTGTTGCTTTAACTCGTCTGTACGAGTACTTTTGGCTTCGGCGTGCTGCCAATGACTGCCCCCAATAAAAAAAATCAAAGTGGAAACCAAGCATGAGCCACGACTATTCGAACATTGCCCGCGAGATCCTCGAGCACCTCGGGGGCAGCGACAACCTTGAGCAAGCTGCCCACTGCGTGACCCGCCTGCGCCTGGCGCTCAAGGATCCGGGCCTGGTCAACAACAGTGCGTTGAACCAGGTCGATCTGGTCAAGGGCTCGTTCTTCACCGGCGGCCTGTTCCAGGTGGTGATCGGCCCTGGTGAAGTGGAAAAGGTCTACGCCGCCCTGCGCGAACAGACCGGCCTCGCCGCCGCCACCATCGCCGACGTGAAGAAGAAGGGCGCCGACAAGACCAACGCCATGCAGCGTCTGGTGCGGGTGTTTTCCGATGTGTTCATGCCGATCCTGCCTGCGCTGATCATTGCCGGCCTGCTCATGGGCGTGAACAACCTGATGGGCGCCAAGGGCATGTTCATCGAGGGCCAGACGCTGCTGGAGGCTTATCCGAACCTGGATGGCCTGTGGAGCCTGATCAACCTGATGGCCAACACCTCGTTCGTGTTCCTGCCGGCGTTGGTGGGCTGGTCGGCGGCCAAGCGCTTTGGCGGCAGTGAAATCCTCGGCATTGTGCTCGGCCTGATGCTGGTGCACCCGGACCTGCTTAACGCCTGGAACTACGGTAAGGCGGTCGCCGGCCTCGACGGCCAGAGCCTGCCGTACTTCGATATTTTCGGTTGGTTCAAGATCGAGAAAGTCGGCTACCAGGGGCAGATCCTGCCGATCCTGATGGCGGCGTATGTGATGAGCGTCATCGAGAAATGGCTGCGCGCTCGCGTGCCCAACGCCATTCAACTGCTGGTCGTGCCGATCACCACCATCGTCGTTACCGGCGTGCTGGCGTTGGCGATCATCGGCCCGGTGACCCGTCATCTCGGCATCCTGATTACCGAAGGCGTGGTCACCCTGTTTGACCTGGCACCGATGGTTGGCGGAGCGATTTTCGGTCTGCTGTACGCGCCGCTGGTGATCACCGGCATGCACCACATGTTCCTCGCCGTCGACTTGCAATTGATCTCCACCCAGGGCGGCACTTTTATCTGGCCGATGATCGTGATGTCCAACCTGGCCCAGGGCAGCGCCGCGCTCGCGGTGTTCTACACCACCCGCAATGCGCGGGATAAAAGCATGGCCTCGACCTCAGCGATTTCCGCTTACTTCGGCATCACTGAACCGGCGATGTTCGGGGTGAACCTGCGCTTCAAGTTTCCGTTTTATGCGGCCCTGGTGGGCTCGGCGCTGGGCAGTATTTTCCTGTCGCTGAACAAGGTGCAGGCCTCGGCCATCGGCGTCGGTGGCTTGCCTGGGTTTATCTCGATCGTGCCGCAATCCATCTCGATGTTTGTGATCGGGATGGTCATCGCGATTGTCGTGCCGTTTGTACTGACCTGTGCGTTGAGCATGAAGATTGTTCGGCCCGGTTATCGCGTCGCCTGAACTATCGCTATCGGGGGCAAGCTCCCTCCCACAGGGGGCTTGCCCCCGATTAGGCCAGAGAGGCCTGCACAAAACTCTACTGAAGGAACCCACCATGCAAGACTGGCAACACTCGGTGATCTACCAGATCTACCCCAAAAGCTTCCATAGCCACGCGGGTAACGCCACCGGTGACCTGCTGGGCATCGTGGACAAACTCGACTACCTGAAATGGCTGGGCGTGGATTGCCTGTGGATCACGCCGTTCCTGCGCTCGCCGCAACGCGACAACGGCTACGACATCAGCGACTACTACGCGATCGACCCCAGCTACGGGACCATGGCCGACTGCGACCTGCTGATCAGCGAAGCGGCCAAGCGCGGTATCAAGCTGATGCTCGACATTGTGGTCAACCACACGTCCATCGAGCATGAGTGGTTCCAGCAGGCGCGCAGCAGCCTCGACAACCCCTACCGCGACTTCTACATCTGGCGCGACCAGCCGAACAACTGGGAATCCAAGTTCGGCGGTTCGGCCTGGGAATACGAGGCGCAAACCGGCCAGTACTTCCTGCACCTGTTCGACCACACCCAGGCCGACCTCAATTGGGATAACCCCAAGGTGCGTGCCGAGGTGTTCAAGTTGATGCGCTTCTGGCGCGACAAGGGCGTGGGTGGTTTCCGCCTGGACGTGATCAACCTGATCTCCAAGCCCGCCGACTTCCCCGAAGACAACAGCGACGGCCGCCGCTTCTACACCGACGGCCCGAACGTGCATGAATACCTGCAGGAGATGCACCGCGAAGTCTTTGACGGCCATGCCTTGATCAACGTCGGCGAGATGTCGTCCACCAGCCTGGAACATTGCATCCGCTACTCGAATCCTGAGTCGAAAGAGCTGTCGATGACTTTCAACTTTCATCACCTGAAAGTCGATTACCCGAACCTGCAGAAATGGGTGAAGGCTGACTTCGATTTCCTCCAACTCAAGCAGATCCTCTCCGACTGGCAACAGGGCATGCAGGCCGGTGGCGGCTGGAACGCGCTGTTCTGGTGTAACCACGATCAACCCCGGGTGGTCTCGCGGTTTGGCGACGACGGTGAGTACCGCGTGGTCTCGGCGAAGATGCTCGCCACCGCGCTGCACTTCCTCCAGGGCACGCCGTTTGTGTACCAGGGCGAAGAGCTGGGCATGACCAATCCGGGCTTTGACAGCATCGATCAGTACCGCGATGTGGAGACCCTGAACATCTTCCGCCTCCAGCGCGATGCGGGTGAATCCGCAGCGGCGAGCATGGCGGCGATCATGCAGAAGTCCCGCGACAACGGCCGCACGCCGATGCAGTGGAGCGCGCAACCCAATGCGGGTTTCAGCACTGGCGAGCCCTGGATCGGCATCCCGGCGAATGCAGTGCAGATCAACGTTGAACACCAACTCGATGATCCCGACTCCGTGCTGCATCACTATCGCGCGCTGATCGCCTTGCGTCGTCATGAACCGCTGATTCAAGAGGGCGTTTACCGCCAACTGCTGCAAGACCATTTGCAGGTCTGGGCGTACCTGCGCGAAGGCCACGGCGAGCGCTTGCTGGTGCTGAATAACTTCTACGGCCAGCCCTGCGAAATCCAGCTGCCCGATCACGTCATCAGCGCCGCTACCGAGCAACGCCTGCTGATCAGCAACTACCGCGACTGCCCGCAACGCACGGCTACGGTCGTCCTGCGTCCCTACGAATCGTTCGTGCTGCACCTGATCGGTTGATACGCCTCCTGTAGGAGCGAGCTTGCTCGCGAAAAACCTGAGAGCGCCGCGTTAAACCAGTATCGCTGCGTAATCGTTAGCGTTCTTCGCGAGCAAGCTCGCTCTTACGGGGAATCGTGTCGTGCAAGGACAGTAATAAAACAATAAAAATAGAAGGAGCATTCATGAAAACAACAATAAAGCTGGGCCTTGTTGCATCCTGCCTGAGCCTGCCATTCGGTGCGCAGGCCCTGGAATTTGCCGGTTACTTACGCAGCGGCGCTGGGACGTCAACAGGCAGCGGCAAGCAGCAATGTTTCCAACTGCCGGGGGCACAAACCAAGTACCGATTGGGCAACGAATGCGAGCAGTACGCCGAACTGGAATTGCGCCAGGACCTGCTGACCCTCGACGACGGCTCGGTGCTCAGCGTCGACGCCATGGCGTCGCTCTACAACAAGTACGACCGCGCCCTTAAATTCCAGGGTGAAGACAACGGCTCGGCGCGTATGCCGCAGATGTATGCGCAGTGGTCGAACCTGCCGGCCCTCAATGGCGGTTCGCTGTGGGCCGGTCGGCGTTACTACAAACGCAATGACATCCATATTTCCGACTTCTACTACTGGAACCAGAGCGCCACCGGCGGCGGCATCGAGGACGTGCTGATCGGCGACCTCAAATACAGCTACGCCATCTCGCGCAAGGACAACCTGTACCAGAAGGAATACGCCACCCGTCATGACTTCAACGTGGCGGGCTTCAAGACCAACCCCGGTGGCGAGCTGGAGCTGGGCTTGAGCTATATCGAAAAGGCCGGCGGGCGCGACACCAACAGCGGTTGGGCGCTCACCGCGCAGCATGTGCAAAAACCCTTTCTGGGCGGCAAGAACAAATTCGCCCTGCAGTACGGCGAAGGTCCCGGCACCGGCCTGGGCTACACCGGCAATACCTTCCTGGATAACAGCAGCAAAAGTTATCGCGCCGTGGAGTTCTTCGACTGGCAAGTGACCCCGCGCTTTGGTGGGCAGATCGAAGCGGTGTACCAGAAGGATATTCGCCCCGGCAGCCAGGACCAGACCTGGATGTCCATCGGCGTACGCCCCGCGTATGCGATCAGCGAACAATTCAAACTGGTCACCGAGCTTGGGCATGATCAGGTCGATGCCACCGGCGGCACGCGCAAGCTGAGCAAATTTACCTTCGCCCCGACCTGGTCGCCCAAGGGCACGGATTTCTGGGCGCGGCCGGAAGTGCGGTTGTACTACACCTATGCGACCTGGAACGAAGCGGCCAAGCGCGCAGCGAATGAACTGGCGGCAGGCTCGGCGTTGTCCGATACCGGCGCCTATGGCACCGCGCGGCATGGGTCGAACGTTGGCGTGCAAGTCGAATACTGGTGGAAATAAGTGTGGGCGGGGGCTTGCCTCCGATAGCGATGTGTCAGGCGGCACAGGTATTGGCTGACCCTCTGCCATCGGGGGCAAGCCCCCTCCCACAGTTGATCCCTGTCATCCATGGGATGTGTATCCACCCAATGGTTTTTTACAGAACAAAACAGCAGGTGAAGTCATGACCGCAACTCAACCCCTGGAATTGCTGGCGCCCTTGTCGGGTGTGCTGCTGGCACTGGACAAGGTGCCTGACCCGGTGTTCGCCAGCCGCATGATCGGCGACGGCCTGTGCATCGATCCCACCTCGCAGACCCTGTGCGCGCCGCTGGCCGGCGTGATCAGCAATATCCAGGACAGTGGGCATGCGGTCAGCGTCACCGACGACAACGGCGTGCAGGTACTGATGCATATCGGCTTGGACACCGTGAGCCTGGCGGGCAAGGGTTTCACCCGCCTGGTCGAGGAAGGCCAGCGAGTGGAAGCCGGGCAAGCACTGATCGAATTCGATGCCGACTACGTGGCGCTCAACGCCCGCAGTTTGCTGACCTTGATGCTGGTGGTCAGCGGCGAACCGTTCACACCGTTGGCAAGCGGCCTGGTGGAACGGGGCCAGCCGGTGTTGCAGGTATCGTCCGGCAACCGGGTAGAGGAGGCCGATGAGGAGGAGGCCGATGCACGCTTCTCCAAGCCGTTGACCTTGCCCAACGCCAACGGTTTGCACGCGCGCCCGGCAGCGGTATTGGCCCAGGCGGCGAAAGGTTTTAACGCGAGCATTTACCTGCACAAGCAAACCCAAAGTGCCAACGCCAAGTCGCTGGTGGCGATCATGGCACTGCAAACCGTACAGGGCGATACCTTGCAAGTGAGTGCGGCAGGTGACGATGCCGATGCGGCGATCAAGGCGCTGGTCGCGCTGTTGGCTGAAGGCTGCGGCGAGGCAATCGCGGCGCCGTCGGTACCGCTTGAAGCGCGCGTGCCGGCGTCGTCGGCGACGCTGTTGCGAGGTGTTTGCGCATCGCCAGGGTCTGCGTTTGGCCAAGTGGTTCAGGTCGCTGAGCCCGAGCTGAAGGTGACTGAGCAGGGGGCGGGAGAAACCCTCGAACGCGCTGCGTTGGCACGTGGCTTGTTGGCTGCAAGCGAAGCGCTGCAAGCCTTGCAAACCCAGGCGGCAGGCAGTGCCCAGGCGCAGATTTTCCGCGCCCATCAGGAATTGCTCGAAGACCCTACGCTGTTGGAACAAGCCCATGGCCTGCTGGCCGAAGGCAAGAGCGCCGCGTTTGCCTGGAACAGCGCCACGGTCGCCACCGCCAAACTGTTCCAGGGCCTGGGCAATGCCCTGTTGGCCGAACGCGCGGCGGACCTGGCGGATGTTGGCCAGCGTGTGCTGAAACAGATTCTCGGTATTCAAGACCGCGCCTGGGACCTGCCCGACTGCGCGATCCTGGTCGCCGAACAACTGACGCCTTCGCAAACCGCCAGCCTCGACACCCAAAAGGTGCTGGGGTTTGTCACCGTCGGCGGCGGGGCGACCAGTCATGTCGCGATCCTTGCGCGTGCCCTTGGCCTGCCTGCCATGTGCGGGGTTGGGCCTGAAGTGCTGGCGCTGGCCAACGGCAAACAGGTCCTGCTCGACGCTGACACAGGTGAACTGCACCTGGACCCCAACCCGGCCGAGATCGAACAGCTGGAAACCGCGCGTAAGCAGCAAGTGCTGCGACGTCAGCATGATGTGGCGCAGGCTTCAGTGCCTGCGATTACCCGCGACGGCCATCACGTCGAGGTGACCGCCAACGTCGCGTCGTTGCAGGAGGTGGAGCAAGCCCTGGCCCTGGGCGGCGAAGGCGTCGGCCTGTTGCGGTCGGAATTCCTGTACCTGGATCGCAATCGCGCGCCAAGCCTGGATGAGCAGGCCGCTACCTACAGCGCCATCGCCCGCGCCCTGGGTTCCGAGCGCAATCTGGTGGTGCGGACCCTGGATGTCGGCGGCGATAAACCGCTGGCGTATGTGCCGATGGACAGCGAAACCAACCCGTTCCTGGGCCTGCGCGGGATACGCCTGTGCCTGGAGCGCCCGGGGCTGTTGCGTGAACAATTGCGCGCGATCCTTGCGAGTGCCGGGCTGGCACGCCTGCATATCATGTTGCCGATGGTCAGCCTGCTGTCGGAGCTGCATCTGGCGCGCAAGATTCTTGAAGAGGAAGCCCAGGCCCTTGGGCTGCGCGAGTTGCCCAAGCTGGGCATCATGATCGAGGTGCCGTCGGCGGCCCTGATGGCGGATATGTTTGCGCCCCATGTGGACTTCTTCTCCATCGGCACCAATGACTTGACCCAATACACCCTGGCCATGGACCGCGATCACCCGCGCCTGGCCAGCCAGGCCGACAGCTTTCACCCGGCGGTGCTGCGTCTGATCGCCACCACCGTCAAGGCCGCCCATGCCCATGGCAAGTGGGTGGGCGTATGCGGTGCGTTGGCCTCCGAAGCACTGGCGGTGCCCGTGTTGATCGGGCTGGGCGTGGATGAGTTGTCGGTCAGTGTGCCGCTGATCCCCACCATCAAGGCCACTGTGCGCGAGCTGGACCTGTCCGACTGCCAGACCATCGCCCATCAGGTACTGGGCCTGGAAGAAGCCGCCCAGGTGCGCGAGGCCTTGCGCCTGTACCACGCGGCTACTGTTGAAACCTCACCTGTCGTGGAGCAATGAGCATGTTCGAGAAATTGCAGCGGGCGTTCTGGAAAGCCCTGACCCCGGATTTGATTGCCGAGACGGTAGTGACTACTCCGACGCAGGGGCTGTTGTCGGCCGATGTGCTGAGTGCGTTGGGCGGTGCGGATAACCTCAAGTCGCAACAGCGTGTGGCGCTGACGCGGGTGAGGGTGCAATTGCAGGATACGGGGCGGCTGGATGAGGCGGCGTTGAAAGCGGCGGGTGTGCCAGGTGTGATGGTGTTGGCGGGAGGAGTGGTACACCTGATCACCGGCCTCTGATACCAGTGGAGATCCAAATGTGGGAGGGGGCTTGCCCCCGATGGCGGTGTATCAGTCAGCCTATGCAGTGGCTGACACTATGCCATCGGGAGCAAGTCGAATCGTCGCACCACCCCTCTCACATTGGCTTTTCAGTGTTCTTATAACTGCGGGGTGTCTTCCGGCGGCTTGGTTTTATCCACACCCGGCACATGCAAATTGCCCTCGACCACCTGGTTGCCCTCCAGCTGCGGCTGGGTCACCCACGTCAGGATGTCGTAGTAACGCCGGATGTTCGCCACAAAGTGCACCGGTTCGCCGCCCCGGGCGTAGCCGTAGCGGGTCTTGCTGTACCACTGCTTCTGCGACAGGCGCGGCAGCATCTTCTTCACATCCAGCCACTTGTTCGGGTTCAGCCCTTCCTTTTTCGCCAAAGTGCGTGCGTCGTCCAGATGGCCGGTGCCGACGTTATAAGCGGCGAGGGCGAACCAGGTACGGTCGGGCTCGGCGATGCTGTCGTCCAGTTCGTCCTTGATCTTGGCCAGGTACTTGGCGCCGCCCATGATGCTTTGCTTGGCATCCAGACGGTTGGACACACCCATGGCCTGGGCGGTGTTCTGGGTCAGCATCATCAGGCCGCGCATGCCGGTCTTGGAAGTGACCGCTGGTTGCCACAGCGATTCCTGATAGCCGATAGCCGCGAGCAGGCGCCAATCGACTTTTTCTTCCTTGGCGTAGGCGCGAAAGTGCTTCTCGTATTTGGGGAGCCGCTGCTGCAAATGCTGGGCGAAGGTGTAGGCACCGACATAGCCGAGTACATCGACGTGCCCGTAATAGCGGTCTTTAAGGCGTTGCAGGGTGCCGTTCTTTTCTACCTTGTCGAGGTAGCTGTTGATCTCGTTGAGCAGGCTGTTGTCTTCACCGGCCGCCACGGCCCAGCTCTGGTGGCTGGCATCACCGAGGTCGAACGCCACGCGCACGTTGGGGAAATACACCTGGTTCATCGCCACTTCGTTGGAGTCCACCAGGGTCAGGTCGATTTGCCCCTCATCCACCATGCGCAGCAGGTCGACTACCTCAACCGCGTCGGATTCTTCGTATTCGATGGCAGGATTTTGCTTTTTCAGTTCCGCCAATTGCTCGGCATGGGTGCTGCCCTTGAGCACCATGATCTTCTTGCCCGCCAGGTCCGCCGCATTAGTGGGGCGCGACTGGCCGTTGCGGTAGATGATCTGCGGGGTCACTTCCAGGTACGGGTGGGAAAAGCGTACCTGCTTCAGGCGCTGCTCGCTGCTGACCAGGCCGGCGGCGGCGAGGACCGGGCCGTTGGGTTTGCCCAACTGGCCGAACAGGTCGTCGAGGTTGTCGGCGGTCTCGATCTCCAGCTTCACCCCCAGGTCATCGGCAAAACGCTTGACCAGTTCGTATTCGAAACCGGTTTCACCGTTGCGGTCCTGGAAATACGTGGCCGGGCTGTTTCGGGTAATCACCCGCAATACGCCATCCTCCTTGATTCGCTCGAGCGTGCTGGGTTTATCAACACAGGCGCTGAGCATCAGGAAGAGTCCGGTTGCGATGAGCCATCTGGCGCATCGCGGGCGCAAAGCAGTTGGGGAGAACATCTGCGCAGTATACGCAAACGACCCACGGCGCCATATCTCGACAGCGGCGGACTTGTCTGCTAGCACCGCCAAAACTGTGCTGCAGCCCGCAGAAACGTGGCTTGGCGCCCGATTGTGACGGTTAAAATAACTGCGCGGAATGCCTTGGATAACGCCCCGATAGCGTGCAAACCGTGCCAACTGACGTTCGGCAGCAGCCAGCGGTGCCGTTTCGGGTGCCGTTGGCGCAGGTTTACGCTAGAATGCACGGCCTCAAAGCACACCCCTTCCCGAGGCTGTCCCGAAGATGTTGATCCTGCGCGGCGCTCCTGCCCTTTCTGCCTTTCGCCACAGCAAACTCCTTGAACAACTGAACCAGAAGGTTCCAGCGGTTACAGGCCTGTATGCTGAATTTGCTCACTTCGCCGACGTTACCGGCGTCTTGACCGCCGACGAACAGCAAGTGCTCGCACGCCTTCTGAAGTACGGCCCAAGCGTTCCCGTTCAAGAGCCGACCGGCCGCTTGTTCCTGGTTCTGCCACGGTTCGGCACCATCTCGCCCTGGTCGAGCAAGGCCAGCGATATCGCCCGCAACTGCGGCCTGGAGAAGATCCAGCGCCTGGAGCGTGGTATCGCTTTCTACGTCGCCGGCCAGTTCAGCGACGTCGAGGCCGAGCTGATCGCCAGCAGCCTGCACGACCGCATGACCCAGATCATCGTCGGCCAGCTGGAACAGGCTGCCGGCTTGTTCAGCCACGCCGAGCCCAAGCCGCTGACCGCGATTGACGTGCTTGGCGGTGGCCGCGCCGCCCTCGAGAAGGCCAACACCGAACTGGGCCTGGCCCTGGCCGAAGACGAGATCGACTACCTGGTCAACGCCTTCACCGGTCTCAAGCGCAACCCCCACGACATCGAACTGATGATGTTCGCCCAGGCCAACTCCGAGCATTGCCGTCACAAGATCTTCAACGCCAGTTGGGACATCGACGGCGAGAGCCAGGAAAAAAGCCTGTTCGGCATGATCAAGAACACCTACGTGATGCACAGCGAAGGCGTTCTGTCGGCTTATAAGGATAACGCCTCGGTGATCGTCGGCTCGGTTGCCGGCCGTTTCTTCCCGGACCCCGAAACCCGCCAATACGGCGCGGTGCAGGAGCCGGTGCATATCCTGATGAAGGTCGAGACCCACAACCACCCGACCGCGATTGCCCCGTTCCCGGGCGCAGCCACCGGTTCCGGCGGCGAGATCCGCGACGAAGGTGCCACCGGCCGTGGCGCCAAGCCAAAGGCCGGCCTGACCGGTTTCACCGTGTCCAACCTGCAGATCCCGGGCTTCGAACAGCCATGGGAAGTGCCGTACGGCAAGCCCGAGCGCATCGTTACCGCGCTGGACATCATGATCGAAGGCCCGCTGGGCGGCGCCGCGTTCAACAACGAATTCGGGCGTCCGGCGCTGACCGGTTATTTCCGTACCTTCGAACAATCCATCACCACCCCGCGTGGCGATGAAGTGCGCGGCTACCACAAGCCGATCATGTTGGCCGGCGGCATGGGCAACATCCGTGAAGAACACGTCAAGAAAGGCGAGATCCTGGTCGGCTCCAAGCTGATCGTGCTCGGCGGCCCGGCGATGTTGATCGGCCTGGGCGGCGGCGCTGCCTCCTCCATGGCCACCGGCACCAGCTCGGCCGACCTCGACTTCGCTTCCGTACAGCGCGAAAACCCTGAGATGGAACGCCGTTGCCAGGAAGTCATCGACCGTTGCTGGCAGTTGGGTGACAAGAACCCGATCAGCTTCATCCACGACGTCGGCGCCGGCGGTTTGTCCAACGCCTTCCCGGAGCTGGTCAACGATGGCGACCGCGGTGGCCGCTTCGAACTGCGCAACATTCCAAACGACGAGCCGGGCATGGCCCCGCACGAGATCTGGAGCAACGAATCCCAGGAACGCTACGTACTGGCGGTCGGCCCTGAAGACTTCGCGCGCTTCCAGGCCATCTGCGAACGCGAGCGTTGCCCGTTTGCCGTGGTCGGCGAAGCCACTGCCGAGCCGCAACTGACGGTCACCGACAGCCACTTCGGCAACAGCCCGGTGGACATGCCCCTCGAAGTGCTGCTGGGCAAAGCCCCGCGCATGCACCGTTCGGCCGTGCGTGAAGCCGAGCTGGGCGATGATTTCGACCCAAGCGCCCTGGACCTGGCCGACAGCATCGAACGCGTGCTGCACCACCCGGCCGTGGCGAGCAAAAGTTTCCTGATCACCATCGGCGACCGCACCATCACCGGGCTGGTGGCCCGTGACCAAATGGTCGGCCCATGGCAGGTTCCGGTGGCCGACGTTGCCGTCACCGCCACCAGCTTCGACGTCTACACCGGTGAAGCCATGGCCATGGGCGAGCGCACGCCGCTGGCCCTGCTGGACGCCCCGGCGTCGGGCCGCATGGCCATTGGTGAAACCCTCACCAACATCGCCGCGTCGCGCATCGGCAAGCTGTCCGACATCAAGCTGTCGGCCAACTGGATGTCCGCTGCTGGTCACCCAGGTGAAGATGCGCGTCTGTACGACACGGTAAAAGCGGTCGGCATGGAGCTGTGCCCGGAGCTGGGCATCACCATTCCGGTGGGCAAGGACTCCATGTCCATGGCCACCCGTTGGAACGATGAAGGCGTGGACAAGAGCGTCACCTCGCCGCTGTCGCTGATCGTCACCGGCTTTGCGCCGGTCACCGACATTCGCCAGACCCTGACCCCGCAACTGCGCATGGACAAGGGCACCACCGACCTGATCCTGATCGACCTGGGCCGTGGCCAGAACCGCATGGGCGCCTCGATCCTCGCGCAAACCCACGGCAAGCTCGGCAAACACGCGCCGGACGTGGATGACGCCGAAGACCTGAAAGCCTTCTTCGCCGTGATCCAGGGCCTCAACGCCGACGGCCACCTGCTGGCTTACCACGACCGTTCCGACGGTGGTTTGCTGACCAGCGTTGTCGAGATGGCGTTTGCCGGTCACTGCGGCCTGAACATCGTGCTCGACAGCGTTGCCGAGGACGCCTCTGAAATCAACGGCATCCTCTTCAACGAAGAGTTGGGCGCCGTGATCCAGGTGCGCCAGGACGCTACCCCGGATGTACTCGCACAGTTCAGCGCCGCTGGCCTGGACGACTGCGTGGCGGTAATCGGCCAGCCGATCAACAACGGTGAAATCAACATCTCGTTCAACGGCGACACCGTGTTTGCCGGCCAGCGCCGCCTGCTGCAACGCCAGTGGTCCGAGACCAGCTACCAGATCCAACGCCTGCGTGACAACGCCGACTGCGCCGAGCAGGAATTCGACGTGATCCTGGAAGAAGACAACCCAGGCCTGAGCACCAAGCTCAGCTTCGACGTCAACCAGGACATCGCCGCGCCGTACATCAAGAAAGGCATCCGCCCACAAGTTGCCGTGCTGCGTGAGCAGGGCGTCAACGGCCAGGTGGAAATGGCGGCCGCGTTCGACCGCGCCGGCTTCAATGCGATCGACGTGCACATGAGCGACATCCTCGCCGGTCGCGTTGACCTCAACGAGTTCAAAGGCCTGGTGGCCTGCGGTGGTTTCTCCTACGGCGACGTACTGGGTGCCGGTGAAGGCTGGGCCAAATCGGCCTTGTTCAACAGCCGTGCCCGCGACGCGTTCCAGGGCTTCTTCGAACGCAACGACAGCTTCACCCTGGGTGTGTGCAACGGTTGCCAGATGATGTCCAACCTCCACGAACTGATCCCGGGCAGCGAGTTCTGGCCGCACTTCGTGCGTAACCGTTCCGAGCAGTTCGAAGCCCGTGTCGCCATGGTGCAGGTGCAAGAGTCCAACTCGATTTTCCTGCAAGGCATGGCCGGTTCGCGCATGCCAATCGCCATCGCCCACGGTGAAGGCCATGCCGAGTTCGAAAGCGAAGAAGCCTTGCTCGAAGCCGACCTGTCCGGTTGCGTGGCCATGCGTTTCGTCGACAACCACGGCAAAGTCACCGAAAGCTACCCGGCCAACCCGAACGGCTCGCCGCGCGGGATCACCGGCCTCACCAGCCGCGACGGTCGCGTCACCATCATGATGCCGCACCCGGAGCGGGTGTTCCGCGCCGTGCAGAACTCGTGGCGCCCCGAGGAGTGGGATGAAGACGGTGCGTGGATGCGCATGTTCCGCAACGCCCGCGTGTGGGTGAACTAAGGCCGTGTACAAGCTTGCCTTCTTTGTGCCCGACAGCCATGTGGAGACGGTGAAAACCGCCGTCTTCAAAGCTGGCGGCGGGCGCATCGGCGACTACGACAGCTGCGCCTGGCAAGTGCTGGGCCAGGGCCAGTTTCGCGCGTTGGACGGCAGTAAGCCGTTTATCGGGCAAGTGGGCCAGGTTGAAGTGGTTGAAGAGTGGAAGGTTGAGCTGGTGGTGGCGAACGAGTTGATCGTGGCTGTTGTGGCTGCGTTGAAGCTGAGCCATCCCTACGAGACACCGGCGTATGAGGTGTGGCAGTTGGCGGATTTCTGATCCGTTGGCTGCATAAACAAGAAACCCGCTGGGCCAGTTTGGCCAGCGGGTTTTTTGTTGGCTGCGAACGCTTCATCGGCAGCAAGGCGAATCGTCCCACCGTTGAGCGAGTTCACTGGCCAGGGCGGGCCGTTATGGCGCAGGTGTCAGTTGCACCTCGGCACGAATGGTATCGATCAAGGTGGTCTGGTGGGCAAAGCGCTGTTGCGCCATGCCCCAGCGATCAATGAAAAACATCCCCTGATCGTCCACCTGGATTGGGGTCGAGACGATCTCGCCGCTTCTGGATTTGTGCAGCAGGTTGGTTTCTGCCATCGACGGATGTTCGACCAGGAAGTGCCCGGTAGCTTTCAGCCGGGTTCTGTCCAGAGGCACGAAGGCGTCTGGTTCACGTGTGCCGGCCACGCCGAGGTCCAACGTAAAGTCACTGCGTAATGCCGTCCAACGGGTTTTCAAGTGGGTTTCCCAACGGCCAGGGCGGATGTTGCTCGACATATTGGGTGGGACATCGCGGATATGCAGGCCGACAGCACCTTGCAGATCGGCCAGGCCGGGCACTTGCTGGTAAGTATTGGTATGAGTGTTGCCGATGAAAGCCACCCACTGGTGGGGGCCATTTGCCGCCTGGTCCGCCTTGATGACCTGTGAGGCGAAGTAACTGAACATTTCGTGGCGAGCCCCGGGGCCCGCACCTTCTACGTGGTAGCTGGCGCTGCAATCGAGCGCGCGTACTCGAATGCCGTATTTGTTGGCGACCTGGACCACCTGCGAATAGGTATTGGGACCGCTGTAGAACGGCATGTGGCCGGTGTCCTGAAGCCTGAGATAGTCATGCAGGTCGCGTGGCATTTTTGCTGTCCGAAAGAACGTATCCAGGTCTGCCTGGTGCAGATCGGTGAGCAGGTGTTCAACGTAGAGGGTTTTGACCTCCAGCGTCTTGAGTTTTTTCATATGCTCTATCAGGAACGCCTTGCCGGATTGGGCACTGTGGGCCTCACCGATGACCAGTCCCGGCAGCTTGCTCTTGCCGAACGTGTCAAGGAAGAGCTCCGGCTGGGCTTGCGTACTCAGCGCTGAAAGATCGGCGCGAGCAGGTAGCTCCTCAGGGCTGCTTAGAAACTGTTTGGCGGCGTTGTGCAGGCGCTCTCGGGTGCTCTTGAAGGCAAAGAACGCTTCTCGCTGGTTTGGGGCTGGCAAGTAATGGGTATCCAGGCCATAGGGTTCGGTTGACTGTGTGCGGATGCTCTCGCGCAGGGAAGGCGCGATATCGTATTCGCTGTAATGCCCAATGGCGGGTAATGCTGCCGCGCCGGACGGGCCAGGCTGCTCGACAGCTTTGTACGAGGTGGGCAAGGCCAGGCGGTAATCACCTTTGGCGAGGGCATCGCCGGCGATGTTGCCCGGGCTGTCGACCCAGATGCCCGCAGGCTGGCCGAGACCGACATCTTCAACCCGCAGGGCGACGGCCTTGTGCAAGTCGGCCAAGCCAGGTTTTTGATTGAAGGTGGTCATGCGCGATGGGTCCACCAAGGCGATCCAGCGCTCGTTCGGCAGGTCTTCGATATCGCCTTCCAACACCTTGTGCGAGTAGTAGTTCCTGAGGAAGTTGTCGCGTGGGGTGGTGGGTGGGGTATCCCCAACACTCAGTGCATCGTCCAGTTGGTAGGACGTTGAAGCGTCGACGGCATAGACTTTCATGCCTTTCTTTTGAGCTTCGCGCATCAGGCTGAGGTAAGAGAACTCGGCGTTCTCGGTAAACCCCAGGGTTTTGTCGATGACTTTCAAGTGCCGCTCAATATTTTTCCAGGACTTTCCTCTATTGAATCTTTGCAGTTTCTCGCGGAAGACGTCGCCGGGCAGGTACTCCACGTACAGGCGTTTGAAGCCTTTTTGTATCAGGGCCTCCATGTTATCGATCAACAGCTGTTTGCTGGCGATGGAACCCGGTACTGCACCAATGATCAGGTTCGGGTTGGCCGTGAAGGCGGCGCTGTCGGTGAGTACCGGCAAAGAAGTCGTCGCTTCGACAACCGGCACCTGCGCGCGGGGAGCAGCAGGAGTACGAGCGTTGAAGAAGTCTTCTGCATCCTTGGTCAGATGATTGACCTTTTGCTGATAAACCTCGAGTGCAGGCTGCAGGTCCCTGGCCACGATACCGCGAATGACGCCAGGATTATCCGGGAGCCAATCATTTGCAGCCGCGAGCACCTCTGGCGTGTCGGGGTTCACAACGTGTTTCAGGTTGTCCTGGTACTTGGCCGGCATCTCATAGTGCTTGAGCCTGTCAGGAGACTCCGCGACTTTTTCATACTTGGGCGCGCCGCCTGCCACGCCGGTTCGTTTCCACACCCCCTGGGCATCGGGCGCGGCCAGGCGCGTGGTCGAGACCAGCTTGCCGGTGACCGGGTCAAGACGATACAGCAAGTAACGGCCAATCGGGTCAGGGGCCTTGGGCGCCCAGAGCAGTTCGCCATTGAACAAGGCCGGCTGCATGCCGGCTGGGGCGAGGGGGGCAGGTTCCAGCGGGCTGATCAGTTTCAGGGAGGGTGTGCGCGTAAGGCGTTTGCCTGAGCCACTCAGCGCGGGTTGCACAGCTGCTTCGCCCAGGCGCTTGAGTGAGCCAAGCGCTGGTCGCAGGTCGGTGAACAGCGCGCCGGCACTGTTGAGCAGGTAACCCATGAAATGTTCCAGCGCTTTTGCGTTATCCCCTTGATGATAAGCGTGCAGCGCGAGCATGCCATCCTTGAACGCCAGCAACAGGCCGGCGCTCAGGCTCAGGATGGGGAATGGCGCAGTGGCGACAGCCGTAACCCACTCCACGCAGGTCCATAAGATGCCGCTGATCATTTGCACGCGGCTGACCGTGGTGGCCTCCACATCGTCGATGATGCGCTGCAGCTTCATGTTGTAGAGGTCTTTGCGCAAATCGGGCAGCGGCGTTTGTGCGTGACGCGAGTCGTACCGTGCGGGGCTGACAGTGGTTCTGTCCAGATGCTCGGGCAGCTGCTCCTTGGCCTTTTCCAGAAAGGCCTGGACTCTGGCCCTGGATGGGGTGGCGACGCGCGAGGTGAGGTACTGGATCATCCCCGAGGTCTTTTTCAGCAGGTAGTTGAACAGTTTGGCTTCGCGCCAGCTGGTACCGTCCGGTGCATTGGGGGTATAGAGCAGCGTTGGGTTGTCGCCATGACTGAACAGGTAGGTGCCCATCACCCAATCGCCATCAATCATCAGCCGGTGAATGGCATAGTCGCGACGGGTTTGTGCCGATGTACTGCCCATGGTCGCGATGCTGCGTTCCAGCCAGTGCAAATCGACACTGGCGATATGGCCCTGCAATTGACATTCAAGCGCCGCGTTCTGCATGCGCATTTGGGTCAGAACCAGCGTGGCATTGCGCCGCAGCTCATAGCCTGGGCTGTCAGTGTTCAGTAGCCGGGTCTTGATCTCGTTGGTGTAGCGTTGACCGATCCAGACGCCGGTGATCGAGCGCGCGACCTTTTCCGCCGTCAGCTGGCTGAGGTCCACCTTGTCCGGCCCTTTGAAACGCGCGGAGCGGGAGAATTTCTCGTCGAGAAAACCAATGCCATCGGCGTATCCGTCGCGGTAGAGCTGGGTATAGGAAATAGGCGCGGGTGTGGAAGTGCCGACCAATGAGGGCGGTGAGTAGGCCCACACAGTGTCCGGGTCGACCTCAACGTGAGGGTGACCGAGCAGTGTGTTCAGCTGGGTCCTGGCCTGTTCATGCAAGTAGTCGGTAAAGGTGGGGACGCTCGCTTCAGACAGCGGAAAGTCGTTATAGGTACGCGTTCCACCTTCGGCGTCCTCCGCCAGTTTCAGCAGTTTGCGGCGAGTACCGGCAGGCGCGGAACGGTACCAACCGGGAGTACTGAACTCATAGTCATCGACACGGGTGGCCAGTACATGGGCCGCCATGTCCTTGAGGCAATCGGTGTGGCTGTTGCTCCGACCGAAGGTGACTTCCTCGTGCTCAAGGTCCTGAGGCTTGAAGCTCAAGCCGCTGAGTACCTGCTTCATCTTGTTGCGAAAACGCAGGGCAACGCGGCTGATCAGGTAATCGGTCATGGTACCGGTTGGCGCTTTGAGGCCGTTGTCCAGGGTCCAGCCGAGGATATGACTCTGGCAGGCCGCTTCACTGTTGAAGGCCTGGAATTGTTGCTCGCGTGGGGCATCGGGCGTGCATAGCAGCACGCGTATGACCACATCCTCGGCGTTGCGCTGGCGCAGCACCCACAGGTCCTGCAACTGGGCTTCATGCAGTGACAGGGTCGAGGCGCTCAGGCCGGTACCGCTGCCTTGGCGCAGGCTTTGGATCAGGGTGTAGTCGTTTTCGCTGAGGTGGCCTTGCAATAGCGCCGTATAGGCCAGTGCGCTGATTCTGAGATCAAGCATGGCTTCGATGGCTTGGCTGACTTCAGGCTTGGCATGCAGTTGTTTTTGCAGCTCGCCAAAATCGATACGCGGTTGCAGCGTACCCAACTGCTCCAGCAGCCAGGCGGGCGTCAGGTGGTTGTGCGCCGGCGCCAGCGGTGCGCCGTTGCAGGTCAGCGTGGTCTTTTTCAGGAAGTCGGAGTCGAGGTGTTCATCGCCTGTATGCAGGCCGCGCAGAGCCAGTTCGACCAGGCTTCGGTCGTGCTCATATTCGCCGATGGGGTCCAGAACACGGCGAGTATTGACCTCTATCTGCTGCGGGTCGAGATCGTGGATTTCCAGGTCGTCGTTCAAGCGTTCCAGCCATTGGTAACGGGCCAGGGCGTCTGGCGTGGTGACCGGCCCCAATAGGTCCAGCAGGTGTTGCCGGGCTTCGTTATAGCGGCGCAAATGGTCGGCCAGCAGTGTGCGGTGCGCTTCGTTGGCGCTGCGGTACCACTCTGGCGCGCTGTGGCGCAGCCATCCGTCCAAAAGCACCTGGGCACGCCATTCAAGGCGGGCAGTCAGGTCGGGCAGGGCATCGTTAATGGCGCGGTCCAGCGCATCGATCAACTGGCCTGCGTCGTTGTGAGGGTTGTCGACCAGGCTCAAGGCCCGGTCAATGTCCTTGCCTCGTTTGGTGATCAGCGCGTTGTAGGTATGTTCGAACAGTGGCGCAGCGTCGATAGGCACCAGCGTCAATGGCCAGATCGCCTCAGGGCTGATGGCGTGATAACGCACCGGAAGCAGGCTCAGGACATCACGGCGTTCACCGGCGTTATCCAGGCTTGATCGCAGCCGGTTGTTGAGGTCGGTCAGTGAGTCGAAGGCTTCGATTCCGCGTGACGGTGTGAACAACATCACCCTGCCCACTGCCGCATTGGCCGTCAGTTCGGTCACCACTGGGCTGGATTTTTCGGTGACGATAAAGGCTCCGGCCAGCTCGACGGTCTGGTCCTGGTACTCCATGGTCAGTGCGTATTGGCCGGGGCGTAGCGTCGGGCCCAGCGAGAGGCGATCGAGCATGGCCCGCTCTTGCGGATGCAACAGGCGGTCCGTCTCTCCCAGGGCCGCCTCGTTGGCCAAGGCCGTGTAACCCGCTTCATACGTCATGAAGGCTTTTTGGCTTTTGCCATCGATTTGCTCACGCAGGTCCATCGCCAGTAACTGGGTGTTCAGCGACGACTTGAGGCTGGCCAACAGCGCCAGCCCCGCAGGGCTGTTCAGCTCGCTGTGGGTTAACGCCGAGTAGAGTGTCCGGCCTTTGTTCAGGACCTGTGTGCGGTGTTCTTGTAGAAGACGGTTCACGCGCTCCAGATACGCCAACGCGGCGGACGCCTTCTGCTCTGGCAGCAGCGGTGTATCAACCTTGAGCAGGTGATGGCCGATCAGGTTGAGCGAGCCTTTGATCTCATCAAAGGACAGGGGGGTAGTGGAAGTGCTCACGGGCACGGGCTCCATGCTGAGGGTATGAACCCTCAGCATGGACAGCGGCGCCCCGGCCGGGGCGGTAGATAGGTAGCGGTGTCAGGCGTCGGCACGCACCGCAGGGCGATTGGCCAGGGCCTGGAGTGCATCGCTCAACCCCTGGGCCTGCTCGCCGATCAACAGGTGCCACACGCCTTTTTCAAGCTGGCTGACACCCTGGCAACCGAGGGCGGTGAGCTGTGGCTGCGACAGCGCCTTTTCATCCGCCAGTTGCAGGCGAATGCGGGTCATGGCGACGCAGTCCAGTTGCAGCACATTGTCGCGGCCGCCCAGCGCATCGAGCCATTGTTGCGCCTGGGGCGTGGCAACGCTGGCGGCTTGAGGTGCCGCAGTGGCGGTCGACAGCGACGCAGGGGCAAACGTTGGCATGGCCAGGCGGATCTCATCGGCGATGCTGTCGGCCATCGGCCCGACCACCACCTGCAAGCTGCCACCGTTACCGGGGCGCACCACGGCCATCGCACCGAGGGCTTTCAGCTCGGCATCCACGGCCTTGTTGCGGTCGACCATATCCAGGCGCAGGCGCGTGGTACAGGCGCCGACGCTGAGCAGGTTGTCGGCACCGCCCAGGGCGCGGATGTAGGCCCCGGCGCGCTGGTTGTCAGTCATGGTTTCGGCCTGCGCGACCTGGATGTCCTCACGCCCCGGTGTCTTCAGGTTGAAGCGGCGGATGCAGTAGTTGAACACGCTGTAGTAGATCACCGCGTACGCCAGGCCCACCGGGATCACCCGCCAGCCATTGGTGGACCTGCCCCAGCCGAGGACCATGTCGATGAACCCACCGGAGAAGGTAAAGCCCAGGTGGATGTTCAGCAGGTTGGTCACTGCCATCGACAGGCCGGTCAGCAATGCATGCAGCAGATACAGGAACGGCGCTAGGAACATGAAGGCAAACTCAATCGGCTCGGTCACGCCGGTCAAAAACGAGGTCAACGCCATCGACAGGAAGATCCCGCCCATCACCTTGCGCCGTTCCGGCAGGGCGTTGCGGTACATCGCCAGGCACGCGGCGGGCAGGCCGAACAGCATCACCGGGAACATGCCGGTCATGAACTGGCCACCTTTGGGGTCGCCGGCGAAATAGCGGGTCAGGTCGCCGGTCACCACTGCCCCCGTTACCGGGTCGGTGAAGGTGCCGAACACGAACCAGGCCATGTTGTTGAGGATGTGATGCAGGCCGGTGACGATCAGCAGGCGGTTGAACACGCCGAAGACAAAGGCGCCGAAGCTGCCGCTCTCCATCAGCAACACACCGAAGCTGTTGATGCCGTGCTGGATCGGCGGCCAGATCAGGCCAAAGATTACCCCCAGGGCGACGGCCGAGAACCCGGTGACAATCGGCACAAACCGTCGCCCGCCGAAGAACGCCAGGTATTCCGGCAGCTTTATGTCCTTGAAACGGTTGTACAGCGCACCGGCCATCAAGCCGCTGGCAATACCGGCGAGCATGCCCATGTTGATGCTGCTGTCCATCACCTTGAGCGTGGAGACCATCACCAGGTAACCAATTGCACCGGCAAGTCCCGCCGTACCGTTATTGTCGCGGGCAAAGCCCACGGCGATACCGATGGCGAAGATCAGTGCCAGGTTGGCGAAGATCGCCTGGCCGGCATCGTGCATCACCGCGATGTTCAACAGGTCGGTGTCACCCAATCGCAGCAGCAGGCCGGCAATCGGCAAGATGGCGATGGGCAGCATCAGCGCGCGGCCCAGGCGTTGCAGCCCTTCGATAAAAAGTTGGTACATGGCGGGTCTCCTTTTTCTTGTTGTTGTCAGCTCAGCGGCCAGTGGTGTTGACAGGCTTGGCGAACTGCCCTGGCGCTGCTCAGGTCAAGCAGGCCTTGGCTGAGTTGCCGGCATTGCGCCGCGTCCAGGTGGCGGACGCGGTCCTTGATTTCTGCGATTTGCGGCGGGCTGACGGACAGCTCGCTGACGCCCAGGCCGATCAGCGCCGGGGTCGCCAGCGGGTCGGACGCCAAGGCGCCGCACACGCCGACCCAACGCCCGTGTTTGGACGCGCCGGTGCAGGTCTGGGCGATCAATCGGAGCAAGGCTGGGTGCAAGGCATCGACACGCGCGGCGAGGCCGGCGTGGTCGCGGTCCATGGCCAGGGTGTACTGGGACAGGTCATTGGTGCCGATGGACAGGAAGTCCGCGTACTCGGCCAATTGCTCGGCCATCAGCGCCGCGGCGGGCACTTCGATCATCACCCCCAGCTCGGGGCGTTGGGTCAGTTCCAATTCGGCACACAACTCATCCAGGCGCTGGCGAATCTGCAGCAGTTCGTCGACTTCGCTGACCATCGGCAGCAGGATGCGGCAGCGCGCCAACGGCGAAACCTGCAGCAGCGCCCGCAGTTGCTGGTCGAGCAGTTCCGGACGTACCTGGGCCATGCGGATACCGCGCAGGCCCAGCACCGGGTTGGCTTCGACGGGCAGCGGCAGGTAGTCGAGCTGCTTGTCGCCGCCGACGTCGATGGTGCGGATGATCACGGATTTGTCCCCCATGGCGTCCAGCACGGCTTGATAGGCGTGGCGTTGTTCCTGTTCATCCGGCGCGGTGCGGCGGTCGACAAAAAGGAATTCGGTGCGCAGCAGGCCGACGCCATCGGCGCCGTTTTCAAACGCTATGTGCGCCTCGGCACTCGACGCCACATTGGCGGCGACTTCGATGCTCACGCCGTCGCGGGTCAGGGCCGGCGATTGGGCTTGGGCCTGCTGTTGCTGGCGGCGCAGTTTTTGTGCGTCACGCATCTGGTGTACTTCGGCATGGCGCGCCTCGCTGGGGGCCAGCTCCAGGCGGCCGTTGACCGCGTCGAGCACCACGCGCTGGCCTTGAGGCACAGCGAGCACTTCAGCACCCAGGGCGACCACGCAAGGCAAGCCCTTGCCCCGCGCCAGGATCGCCACATGGGAGGTGGCGCCGCCTTCGGCCATGCAGATCCCGGCAGTCTGTTGCGCGCTCAGTTGCAGCAAATCCGAAGGGGTTAGTTCATGGGCACTGACAATCGCCCCCGCAGGCAATTCGAAATGCCAGGCTTCGCCCAACAGTGCGCGCAGGACCCGTTGTTGCAGGTCGCGCAGGTCGTTGGCGCGTTCGGCGAACAGCGGTTTACCCAGGGCCAGTAATACCGCGCACTGCGCCTGGATCGCATCGCGCCAGGCGTGGGTGGCGGCGCTGCCGTGTTCGATGGCATCGGTGGCGGCCTCCAGCAGGGCGGGGTCTTCGAGCAGGGCCAAGTGGGCGGCGAAGATCTCTTCTTCTTCGACGGCCTTGCGTTGGCGAGCGTGGTCCAGGGTGCTGCGGATTTCACCGCGCACCTGCTCCAGGGCCGTGTCCAGGCGTTGCAGTTGTTCGTCGGTGACGTGATTGCCGGGGTCTGACGGCAACTCGATAGCCGCCAACCGGAACAACGGCCCGCAGACCAGGCCCGGTGCCGCACACACGCCCTGCAGCACATCAACTTCAGTATTTACCCGGCGTGGCATGGCGACGACCGGTGCGTGGTGGTCTTCCTTAATGGCGGCGGACAAGGCCGCGACCAGCGCCTGCAGCGCGGCCTCGGCGTCCTTGCCGCGACAGCTCACGCGCACCTCGTCACCTTCACCAATGCCCAGCCCCATCAGGCCGATCAGGCTGTCGCAAGCCGCCGACTTGGCGCCGAAGTGCACCTTTGCCTGGCTGCTGAAACCCTGGGCGGTCTTGCGGACTAACGCCGCTGGCCGTGCGTGCAGGCCGCCACGGTGAGTCACGCGCACGCTGGCGCTGACTTCGGCGACGGCGTCATCCACAGCCGTTTGCAGTGGCGCGGTGGCACGTGGCACGACCTGCAACAGCGGTTCGCCCAGCTTGACGGTTTTCGCGGCAAGCGGGCGCAGTTCAAAGTGTTCACCATTGGTGAGGATGATCAGGCTGATCAGGCTTTTGCACTGGCGGGCGATACGGTCCAGATCAAAGCGCACCAGCGCCTGCCCATTGCAGACCCGGGCGCCTTGCTTGACCAGCAGGGCAAACCCTTCGCCGTTCAATTCGACCGTGTCGATGCCGATGTGCAGCAGCACTTCGGCGCCGTTGTCGGCACGAATCGTCAAGGCATGGCCGGTGCGGGCGACATGGATGACCACGCCATCACACGGCGCATGCAGGCAATCGTTGAGCGGGTCGATAGCCGTGCCGTCGCCCATGGCGCCGCTGGCGAACACCTCGTCAGGCACGTTGCCCAGGGCCAGCACCGGCCCACTGAGGGGGGCGCTGAGGGTCAGTTCATTATTGTTGTTGGACATGGGCACGGTACTCATCAGGAAAACGCGGCAATCGACTCAGTGAGTGCGGGTGACTTTGCTCAGGTGGCGCGGCTGGTCCGGGTCCATGCCCCGGGCGACCGCGAGTCCCGCAGCCATGACGTAGAAACTCATGATCGCCAGGATCGGGTCGAGGCTCGGGTGTTCGGCGCGGCTCAGGGTCAGGTCGCGTTCGGCGATATCGTCCGGCGCGGCGAGCAGCACGCGGGCACCGCGTTGACGCATATCGGCGGCCAGGCTCAACAAGCCGGCTTGCTCGGCACCCCGTGGCGCGAACACCAGCAGCGGGTAGTCCGCGCCGATCAAGGCCATCGGCCCGTGGCGCACCTCGGCGCTGCTGAAGGCTTCGGCCTGGATCGCCGAGGTTTCCTTGAGCTTGAGCGCGGCTTCCTGGGCGATGGCAAAACCGGCGCCACGGCCGATCACCATCAGTTGCTGGCAGCCACGCAGCGCCTCGATGGCGTGCGTCCAGTCCTGCCCGGCGGCTTCACGCAGGCCTGCGGGCAGGGCCTGGCAGGCTTGCAGCAAGTCGGGCTCCTGGTTCCAGTGGCCGATCAACAGTGCGCTGGCGCTGAGGGTGGCGATAAAGCTTTTGGTCGCGGCCACGCTGAGTTCCGGCCCGGCGCACAGCGGCACATGGAATTCGCAGGCGGCTTCCAGCGGAGAGTCTTCGGCGTTGACCAGCGAAATGCTCAAGGCACCCCGTTTGCGCAGCAGGCGCAGGCTGTTGACCAGGTCCGGGCTTTGCCCCGACTGGGAGAAACCGAACGCCACTTGGCCGCTGACTTTCATCGGCGCTTGCAACAAGGTCACCACCGACATCGGCAACGACGCCACCGGAATGCCGACATGCTGCATGGCCAGGTAGGCGAAGTAGCTGGCGGCGTGGTCCGAACTGCCGCGCGCAATGGTCATCGCCACTTGTGGCGGTTGGCGGCGCAGGCGGCCGGCGACGTCCTCCAGCAGCGGGTCCAGGCGTTGCAGTTGCGCCGCGACGGCGTCACAGGAGGCCAAGGCCTCTTCAAGCATTTTTGAAGACAATGGTTTCTCCTTCGACCATGACGTCGGTGAGGTGCAGGAAGCGGTCCAGGCGCACGCAGTCGGCGAAGCTGCCGGGTTGCAGGCGGCCGCGTTCTTCCAGGCCCAGGTAGTCCGCCGGAAATTGCGACAGGCGTTGTGAGGCTTCGCTGATGGGCAGGCCGATTTTCACCAGGTTGCGCAACGCCTGATCCATGGTCAGGGTGCTGCCGGCCAGGGTGCCGTCGGCCAGGCGTACGCCGCCCAGGCATTTGGTCACGGTGTGGCTGCCCAGCTTGTACTCGCCGTCGGGCATGCCGGCGGCGGCGGTGGAGTCGGTGACGCAGTACAGGCACGGGATCGCGCGCAGGGCCACGCGCATGGCGCCGGGGTGCACGTGGAGCAAGTCCGGGATCAGCTCGGCGTATTTGGCATGGGCCAGCGCCGCGCCGACGATCCCGGGTTCACGGTGATGCAACGGGCTCATGGCGTTGTACAAATGGGTGAAGCTGGTGGCGCCGGCAGCGAGGGCGGCGACGCCTTCCTCATAGCTGCCCAAGGTGTGACCGATCTGCATGCGCACGCCGCGCTCGCTGAGGGCGCGGATCAGGGCGTCGTGGCCGGCGATTTCCGGGGCGATGGTGATCACCCGGATCGGCGCCAGGCGCAGGTAGGCTTCGACTTCGGCCATCAATGCGGTGTGGGCGAAGTTGGGTTGCGCGCCGAGTTTTCCCGGATTGATGTAGGGACCTTCCAGGTGCACGCCAAGTACCCGGGCGCTGCCGGCAGGGCGCTGCTCGCAGAAGTTGCCGAGCTGGCCCAGTACGCTGGAGATTTCATCCACCGGCGCGGTCATGGTGGTGGCCAACAGCGACGTCGTACCAAAACGCACGTGGGTGCGGGTGATGGTCTCGAAGGCGTCGGCGCCCTCCATGATGTCTTTACCGCCACCGCCGTGGACGTGCAGGTCGATAAAGCCCGGCAGCAGATAGGGCAAGTCGTTTTCAGCCGGGTCGCAAGGCTCGCCTTCAATGGCGATGACCTTGCCGTGCTGGTGCACCAGGCGGCCGCGAATCCAGCCGTGGGGCGTGAGGATATTGTCTTCGGACATGGGCAGTTCTCTAAGGCCGCAACTCGGCGGCAAAGTCATAACGGCGAAGCTCTGCGACAAAGTCGTAGTAGTCGTTGCGGCAGTAGGTGTCGGTGATTTCGATCGGCGTGTTGTCGGCGGTGTAGCCGACACGGGTCATCAGCAGCATGGCGGTGCCGGGGGCGATGCCCACCAGTCTGGCGAACTCGTCCGAGGCGTTGATCGCCTGGATATGTTGCAAGGCGCGGACGATGGGTTTGCCGATGCCTTCCAGGTATTCGTACAACGAATTACCGATGGCTTGCGGCTGCGGCAGCACCGAGGCCGGCATGGCGGTCATCTCGATCGCCATCACCGTGTCGTCGGCCTTACGCAGGCGTTTGAGACGCGCGACTTTGTCGGTCGGTGACAGGCACAGGCGGATCAGTTCTTCATGGGTCGGCGGGGTGATTTCGCGCTCCAGCCATTGGGAGCTGGGCACAAAGCCCTTGAGGCGCAACATCTCGCTGAACCCCGACAAGCGCGACAGCGGCTGCTCCAGGCGTGGCGTGATAAACGTGCCGGAGCCCTGGCTGCGGCGGATCAGGCCTTGGGCGAACAATACTTCCAACGCTTTACGGGCGGTCACCCGCGAAATGCTCAACTGTTCGCTGAGGGCGCGTTCCGAGGGCAGGGCCTGTTCGGATTTCCACTGCCCGGCATGGATCGCCGCTTCCAGGTTGCGGGCCAATTGCAGGTACAGCGGCGTGGATTGTTTGTCGTCGGGACGCAGCGTCAGGATGGGGTTCATCTATGAGGTTTCCGATGCGGTTATTGGAGTGTTGTCGCCCGGTATTGGCCGGAAATTAATACCACTTAAATACCATGTCAATGCAGCTAAAACGGTGCAGGTGCCGGTTTCAGGGCACCTTAATGGTGCTGGGTATCAAGTGGTATTAGAGAGGTCTGTATCGAGCGCAGAGGTGCGCAGCCCGCTCGGTGAATTGGTATTCACCGGCACGCGTTGGCGGGGGAGGGAAATATTTTTTAATTAAATTACGAACGGTCGAAGATTTACGGGCGGATCTCGATCAGCGTGCCGTCCTTGACCAGGTTCCAGACTTCGCGCATGTCGACGTTACGCATGCCGATGCAGCCGTCGGTCCAGTCCAGGGTGTGGAACCACTGCTCCGGGTACTCTTCGGTGTCGGGCGTGCCGTGGATCATGATCATGCTGCCGGGCTTCACGCCTTCGCGGCGGGCGCGGGCGGCGTCGCTGATATTGGGGTAGGAGATGTGCATGGACAGGTAGTAGCGGTCGCTGGTCTTGCGCCAGTCGATCCAGTACAGGCCTTCCGGGGTGCGGCGGTCGCCCTCGATCAGCTTGTGGCCCTTGGGGTTTTTGCCCAGGGAAATCCGGTAGGTCTTGAGGGGCTTTCCGTCGTTGATCAACTGCAATTGATGGGCGGACTTGAGCACCAGGACTTTTTCGACCGTCTTGCCGCCCAGGGTTTCCACGGTAGAGGCTGGCGACAGCGTGGCGAACGACAGGCAGATCAGAGCAAGCAACCAACGCATTAAAACGGTATCCCTGTGGCGACGAGCTGCCGAACGGTTATTGGGCGGGCTTTGAAAGAGGTGGCACGGCTTCGCTGCGCACCGGGAACGACTGCTGGCGGCGGTCAGCGAAAAAGTATTCTAGGGTACGCCCGACCGTACGGAAAGCCAGCTCGGACCAAGGGATGTCAGCCTCATCGAACAGCTGCACTTCAAGGCTTTCGGGGCCAGCGGCGAAGTCCAGGTCGACCAGTTCGGCACGGTAGAAGATATGCACCTGGCTGATGTGCGGCACATCGATCAGGGTGTAGATGCTCAGGTTGCATACGCGGGCACAGGCTTCTTCGAGGGTTTCGCGCAGGGCGGCCTGTTCCACGGTCTCGCCGTTTTCCATAAAGCCTGCGGGCAGGGTCCAGTAACCCAGGCGCGGCTCAATGGCGCGGCGGCACAGCAGCACCTTATCGCCCCACACCGGCACGGTACCGGCGACGATATTGGGGTTCTGGTAGTGAATGGTCGAACAGTGATCACACACAAACCGCAGGCGGGCGTCGCCTTCGGGAATGCGTTGGGTAACCGGTTTACCGCACTGGCTGCAGAAATTCATGCTGGGGTTCCTGGAAAGTGCGTCTATCTTGGCTTGGCCGGCAGGGCCCTGCAAGTTGTCGTTTAGCGACATGCCTCGGGTTTTGGGGTTGGGCACCCGGCGGCTTTGGTGCATGATGCAAGGTAGCCAACAGACCGAGATGACTCATGCTGGACGAGCTACTTCGCCGGGTAAGCAATCACACCCCCCACACGCTGGAAACCGACGGGCGTTTCCCCGAGGCCGCGGTGCTGGTGCCGATTACCCGCAGTGACGAACCTGAGCTGATCCTGACCCTGCGCGCCAGCGGCCTGTCGACCCATGGTGGCGAAGTGGCCTTTCCCGGCGGGCGTCGCGACCCCGAAGACCCGGACCTGATCTTTACCGCCCTGCGTGAAGCCGAAGAAGAAATCGGCCTGCCCCCCGGCCTGGTGGAAGTCATCGGCCCGCTGAGCCCGCTGATCTCCCTGCACGGCATCCGGGTCACGCCCTATGTGGGGGTAATCCCCGATTACGTCGAATACCTGGCCAACGATGCCGAGATTGCCGCCGTCTTCAGCGTGCCCCTGGATTTTTTCCGACAGGACCCGCGCGAACATACCCACCGAATCGATTACCAGGGCCGCAGTTGGTACGTGCCCAGCTATCGCTTCGGCGAATACAAGATCTGGGGCCTGACGGCAATCATGATCGTCGAGTTGATCAACCTGCTTTATGACGACGCCAAGATCAGCCTGCACCAGCCGCCCAAGAGCTTCATCAATACCTAAGCCGTCGCTTGAACGGCCAGCCGTGAGGGAAAACCATGAAATACCGCCTGGGCGACGCCCGCGTCGAGACGCATCCACACAGCTGGGTGGCGCCGAATGCCACGCTGGTGGGCAAGGTCAAGCTGGAGGAGGGCGCCAACGTCTGGTTCAACGCGGTGCTGCGCGGCGACAACGAGCTGATCCTGATCGGCAGGAACAGCAACGTGCAGGACGGCAGCGTGATGCACACCGACATGGGCTACCCACTCACCCTGGGCACCGGCGTGACCATCGGCCATAACGCCATGTTGCACGGCTGCACGGTCGACGATTACAGCCTGATCGGTATCAACGCGGTGATCCTCAACGGCGCGAAGATCGGCAAGCACTGCATCATCGGCGCCAATTCGTTGATCGGTGAAGGCAAGGAAATCCCCGATGGTTCCCTGGTGATGGGCTCGCCGGGCAAAGTGGTGCGTGAATTGACTGACGCGCAAAAACGCATGCTCGAAGCCAGCGCCGCACACTACGTGCATAACGCCCAGCGTTACGCACGGGATCTGGTTGAGCAGGAAGAATGAGTGCAGTTGAACGCCCCGTCGCCTCGCCGTGCGTGAGCATTTGCGCGCTGGATGATGACGATATTTGCACCGGCTGCCAGCGCACCGTGGATGAAATCACGCGCTGGAGCCGCATGGACAATTCCGAGCGCCGAGTGGTGTTGGGGTTGTGTCATGAGCGGGCGGTGGCGGGTGGGTTGGTGTTTATGGTTTCTGGTAAATCCGGCGCCTGATAGATCGCCATCGGGGGCTTGCCCCCGATGAGCATGAGTATCTACACAACTTCAATAGAATAGTGCGCAGCTGTCGAGCCTTGGCGAGGCTGCGTCAGGCGCGCTGCCGATTCAGGCTCGAGGCGCGGCCGACGCAGCCTCGCTTGCGCTCGGCAGCTGCTACGGATTTGCGCGGTGTTGGATAAGACGGTATCTACGCAGAAGGCTCGCTCAAGTTGTGTAGATACCCATGCCCCGATGAGGCCCTCCCAGACGACATATTTCCAAATGTGAAGTACCCTGTGCCCCTTGTTCACAGGTCCCTCGCCCCATGCTCTTCCTGATCGCCTACATCAGCAGCGTCGTGCTGATCAACTTCGCCTTCTCCACCGCCCCGCACCTGGATGTCATCTGGTCGGCCTGGGGTGGCCTGGTGTTTATCCTGCGTGACATGGTGCAAACCCGCTTCGGCCACGGTGCGATCATCGCCATGCTGGCGGCGCTGGCGTTGTCATATATCACCTCCGACCCGTCCATCGCCCTGGCCAGCGCCACGGCGTTCGCGGTGTCGGAATGCATCGACTGGCTGGTGTTCAGCATCACCAAGCGCCCGCTCCACGACCGCCTGTGGATAAGTTCGGCGCTGAGCATTCCCCTCGACACGTTTATCTTTTTCGGCCTGATCGGCGCACTCACACCTGCCGTGGTGGGCACGGCCCTGGCGTCGAAATTCGCCGGGGTCACGGTGGTGTGGCTGATCATGGCCTGGCGTATCCGCAAGCGGGCCGTCGCCAACTGAGGCCAATTTTTACAGTTCATGTAAAATGCCGGCCTTTCTCCCCATGATCCGCTCCCCTGAGGACCTGAGATGACCCGAATCGGAACTCCATTGTCGCCAACCGCGACCCGCGTTTTGCTGTGTGGCTGCGGTGAGCTGGGCAAGGAAGTGGTGATCGAACTGCAACGCCTGGGCGTTGAAGTGATTGCCGTGGATCGCTACGCGAATGCGCCCGCCATGCAGGTTGCCCACCGCAGCCATGTGATCAACATGCTTGACGGTGCCGCCCTGCGTGCGGTGATCGAAGCGGAAAAACCGCACTTCATCGTGCCGGAAATCGAAGCCATCGCCACCGCCACCCTGGTGGAGCTGGAGGCCGAAGGTTTCACCGTGATCCCGACCGCCCGCGCCACGTCGCTGACCATGAACCGCGAAGGTATCCGTCGCCTGGCCGCTGAAGAGCTGGACTTGCCGACCTCGCCGTACCACTTCGCCGACACCTTCGAAGACTACAGCAAGGCCGTCCAGGACCTGGGCTTCCCGTGCGTGGTCAAGCCGGTGATGAGTTCGTCGGGCAAGGGCCAGAGCCTGCTGCGCAATGCTGACGATGTACAGAAAGCCTGGGACTACGCCCAGGAAGGCGGGCGTGCCGGTAAAGGCCGGGTGATCATTGAGGGCTTTATCGATTTCGACTATGAAATCACCCTGCTGACTGTGCGTCACATCGGCGGCACCACCTTCTGTGCGCCGGTCGGCCATCGTCAGGAGAAGGGCGACTACCAGGAATCCTGGCAGCCGCAAGCCATGAGCCCGATTGCCCTGGCTGAGTCCGAGCGCGTGGCCAAGGCGGTGACCGAGGCGTTGGGCGGTCGTGGCCTGTTTGGGGTGGAGCTGTTCATCAAGGGCGATCAGGTGTGGTTCAGCGAAGTGTCGCCGCGCCCCCATGACACCGGTCTGGTGACCCTGATTTCCCAGGACCTGTCGCAGTTTGCCCTGCATGCGCGCGCCATCCTGGGCCTGCCAATCCCGTTGATCCGTCAGTTCGGGCCTTCGGCTTCGGCGGTGATTCTGGTGGAGGGGCAGTCGACCCAGACCGCATTCGCCAACCTCGGCGCCGCCTTGAGCGAGCCGGACACGGCGTTGCGTCTGTTTGGCAAGCCGCAAGTGAATGGCCAGCGCCGCATGGGCGTGGCATTGGCGCGGGATGAGTCGATTGAAGCGGCTCGGGCCAAGGCGACACGTGCTTCCCAAGCGGTCGTGGTAGAGCTCTAAAAGCATCGGGGCGATACGACGGTCCGACAAGCCCCCTTCCACACTTTGAAGTGTGAACCTTCAAATGTGGGAGGGGGCTTGCCCCCGATAACTGTTTATCAGGCAACCTTGTTCAAATCATTATCCCGCGTCTCTTTCAGGCACAGCACAGCAATCAAGCTGAGTAACGCTGCCGCCGACACATACCCGCCGACATAACTCAGCCCACCCATTGCCACCAGCTTGGTTGCGAAGAACGGTGCGGCCGAAGCGCCCACAATCCCACCCAGGTTATACGCCGCCGAAGCCCCGGTATAACGCACGCGAGTCGGGAACAGTTCCGGCAGCATTGCGCCCATCGGCGCGAAGGTCACGCCCATCAGGAACAGCTCCAGGGCCAAAAACAGCGCTACGGCCCAGGTCGAGCCGTGGGTCAGCAGGGGCTCCATGGTGAAGCCCGACAGAATCGCCAGGACCGCGCCGACGATCAGCACCGGCTTGCGCCCGTAGCGATCACTGGCCAAGGCCGCCAGCGGCGTGGCCAGGCCCATGAACAGCACTGCAAAGCACAGCAATCCGAGGAACGTCTCGCGGCTGTAGCCCAGCGTCGAAACGCCGTAGCTCAGGGAAAAGGCCGTCGTGATGTAGAACAGTGCGTAACACACCACCATCGACATGGCGCCCAGCAGTACCGGCAACCAATGCTGGCTGAACAGTTCCACCAGCGGCACTTTCACCGGGGCTTCTTTCGCCACGGCATTGGCGAACACTGGGGTTTCATGCAGCTTCAAGCGCGCATACAGGCCGACCATCACCAATGCTGCGCTGAGGATGAACGGGATACGCCAGCCCCAACTACGGAACTGCTCGTCATTCAGGCTCATGGCCAGGATCAGGAACAAACCGTTGGCCGCCAGGAATCCGATCGACGGGCCCAGTTGCGGGAACATGCCGAACCAGGCGCGCTTGCCCTTGGGCGCGTTCTCGGTGGCCAGCAATGCCGCGCCACCCCACTCGCCGCCAAGGCCCAGGCCCTGGCCGAAACGCAGCACGCACAACAGGATAGGCGCCCAGGCACCGATGCTGTCATAACCGGGAAGCAAGCCGATCAGCGTGGTGCACACGCCCATCAACAGCAGCGAGGCCACCAGGGTCGACTTACGGCCGATGCGGTCGCCGAAGTGGCCGAACAGCGCCGAGCCCAACGGACGGGCGATAAAGGCGATGCCGAAGGTCAGGAACGACGCCAGCATCTGCGCGGTACCGGAGGTCTGCGGAAAGAACACCGGCCCGATCACCAGTGCGGCAGCCGTGGCGTAGATATAGAAGTCGTAGAACTCGATGGCGGTGCCGACGATGCTTGCGGTGGCGACACGTGCGGTCGAGTTGGTCGGGGCGGCGGTCGCAGCCTCGTTATAGGTGGTGCTCATGGAGGTATCCCTGACGGTCGTTGCGCGTTTGGACGCGGATTATTATTGGTCGAACACCCATGGATCAGGGTTGTATGCGGTCGGGCGAAGCTTGGGTAAGCCGCAGGGATTATAGGAAGGGGTCTGGAATTACAACAAGAGCCGACACGCCGCAAATCAAAATGTGGGAGGGGGGCTTGGAACTGTTTACCGTCAGGCAGTTACGCGGCGACGGGTATCCGGCTGGTATGCCAGATCAACACCTTGCTCACCCGGTTGTCCTCGGTCTCGAGGATTTCCAGGCGGTAGCGGCCGATCTTCAGGCACACCGCGCAATCCGGAATGGTTTCCAGGGCTTCGGTGACCAGGCCGTTGAGGGTCTTGGGGCCGTCGCTGGGCAGGTGCCAGCCCAGGCTCTTGTTCAACTCGCGGATCGAAGCGGCGCCGTCGATGATATAGCGGCCATCCGGCTGCGCTTCAATATGCGGGTTGTCCGCACTTTGCTCGTTTTCGAATTCGCCGACGATTTCTTCGAGAATATCTTCCAGGGTGACGATACCCAGTACTTCGCCGTATTCATCCACCACCATGCCCAGGCGTCGCTGCTGTTTGTGGAAGTTCAGCAGTTGCAGTTGCAGGGGCGTGCTTTCGGGGACGAAGTAGGGTTCGTAGGAGGCCTCGAGCAAGGCGTCCTTGGTCAGGCTGGCGTCCGGCAGCAGGTGCTGGATCAGCCGGGTATTCAGTACGGCTTCGACTTGGTTGATGTCACTGTGGAACACCGGCAGGCGAGTGCGCGGAGAGGTCCGCAGCTGCTCGATGATCTCTTCGATCGAGTCATCCAGGTTGATACCGTCCACTTCGCTGCGGGGCACCAGGATGTCATTGACGGTGATGTTGTCCAGGGCGTGGATGCCCGGCATGCCTGGGCTGCGGTCTTTGTCGGCCTCGGGCTCCGGTTCATCGTCGTGGTCGGGCTGTGGCTCGTCGCTGTTTTTGACCACGCCGGCCTTTCGGGCAAACGGGCGCAGCAGCAACAGGCTGATGCCATTGAGCAGCCAGGCGGCGGGATAGAGGATTTTCAATGGCACGCCCAGCAGCGTGTTGCCAAAACCCAGCACCGCTTGCGGATGGCGGGTTGCCAGGGCCCGGGGCAGGTAGTCGGCCAGGATCAGCAGAACGGCGCAGGAGATCAGCCAACCAAGCCATGGGCCGTTTTGTGCCCAGGCATAAATTGCCAGTAGGGTGCAGAGGATCACCACGGCCGCGCGGCACAGGCTGTTGCACAGGATCAGGCTGTGGCGCGGGAAGCTCAGGCGGGCGGCGGCTTTGTCGCCCTGGCGTGTACCGGGGCGCAGTGCCAGCAGGTGTTGTTGTGCGGCTTCGATGGCGGTAAACAGCGCCGCCCATAACACCAGCAAGGCGATTACCGCGAGCATCGGCCCCAGGGGCAAGTTGTCCATTTTTGCTGCCCGTCAGATATGCAGGATGTATTCGCGAACCAGCTTGCTGCCGAAATAGGCCAGCATCAGCAGGCAGAAACCGGCCAGGGTCCAGCGGATCGCCTTGTGCCCGCGCCAGCCGAGGCGGTTGCGGCCCCACAGCAATACGCTGAACACCACCCAGGCCAGGCACGCCAGCAGGGTCTTGTGCACCAGGTGCTGGGCAAACAGGTTTTCGACGAACAGCCAACCGGAAATCAGCGACAGCGACAGCAGCGTCCAACCGGCCCACAGGAAACCGAACAGCAGGCTTTCCATGGTTTGCAGCGGCGGGAAGTTCTTGATCAGCCCGGAAGGGTGCTTGTGCTTGAGCTGGTGGTCCTGCAACAGCAGGAGCAAGGCCTGGAACACCGCGATGGTGAACATGCCGTAGGCCAGGATCGACAGCAGGATATGGGCGAGGATGCCTGGCTCCTCATCGATCACCTGCACCGTACCGGTGGGGGCGAACTGCGCGAGCAGCACCGTCAGCACGCCCAACGGGAAGAGCAGGACCAGCAGGTTCTCGACGGGAATCCGATAACAGGCCATCAGCGTCAGCGCAATGACCGCCGCCGCGATCAGGCTGGCGGCGCTGAAGAAGTCCAGGCCCAGGCCAACCGGCGTCATCAGGTGAGTGAACAGGCTCGCTGCATGGGCCAGCAGGGCGAGGACGCCAAGGCCGACCAACAGGCGTTTGTCCGCCTTGGCGCCTTGGGCCAGACGAGAGCCCTGATAGAGGGTCGCAGCGGCATACAAGATGGCGGCGGCGAGGCTGGGTAGCAAACTGGGTGACAAGGGGACCATAAATCCTGATAGACAAGCCCGAAAGGCGCTGAGTTTGGCATACACCTGCGTTCCACGAAAGACTCCAGGGCCAGACAGCGGGTGTGCATGGGCGCAGTCTTCGCTATAATCCGCGACCTGCCCACGCCGCAGGCTTGCCGAGCGCTGTTTTTAATAGCGATTTACCACAGCCTGGGCCGCCATTACCTCGGTCTACCAATGCATTTCGATGAATAGGGCCTGAAAGGATCGCGCATGTTTGAAAACTTGACTGACCGTCTCTCGCAGACGCTGCGCCACGTAACCGGCAAGGCCAAGCTGACCGAGGACAATATTAAAGACACCCTGCGCGAAGTGCGCATGGCGTTGCTGGAAGCCGACGTCGCCTTGCCTGTGGTCAAGGACTTCGTCAACTCGGTCAAGGAGCGCGCGGTCGGCACTGAAGTGTCCCGCAGCCTGACCCCGGGCCAGGCCTTTGTGAAGATCGTCCAGGCCGAACTCGAAAGCCTGATGGGCGCGGCCAACGAAGACCTGAACCTCAGCGCCGTGCCACCGGCCGTCGTGTTGATGGCCGGCCTGCAAGGTGCGGGTAAGACCACCACCGCCGGCAAGCTGGCGCGCTTCCTTAAAGAGCGCAAGAAGAAGTCCGTGATGGTGGTGTCGGCCGACGTGTACCGTCCGGCGGCCATCAAGCAGCTCGAAATGCTCGCGGGCGAAGTGGGCGTGACCTTCTTCCCGTCCGACCTGAGCCAGAAGCCGGTCGACATCGCCAACGCAGCTATTAAAGAAGCCCGGCTGAAGTTCATCGACGTGGTTATCGTCGACACCGCCGGTCGCCTGCACATCGATGAAGAGATGATGGGTGAGATCAAGGCGCTGCATGCCGCGATCAACCCGGTCGAGACGTTGTTCGTGGTCGACGCCATGACCGGCCAGGATGCGGCCAATACCGCCAAGGCCTTCGGCGACGCACTGCCGCTGACCGGCGTGATCCTCACCAAGGTCGACGGCGACGCCCGTGGCGGTGCCGCGCTGTCGGTGCGTGCCATCACCGGCAAGCCGATCAAGTTCATCGGTATGGGCGAGAAGAGCGACGCGCTCGAACCGTTCCACCCTGAGCGTATTGCCTCGCGTATCCTCGGCATGGGTGACGTGCTCAGCCTGATCGAACAGGCCGAAGCCACCCTCGACAAGGACAAGGCCGATAAACTGGCCAAGAAGCTGAAGAAGGGCAAGGGCTTCGACCTCGAAGACTTCCGCGACCAGTTGCAACAAATGAAGAACATGGGCGGCCTCGGCGGCCTGATGGACAAGCTGCCGAACATCGGCGGTGTGAACCTGGCGCAAATGGGCAATGCCCAGGGCGCGGCAGAGAAGCAGTTCAAGCAGATGGAAGCCATCATCAACTCCATGACCCCGGCCGAGCGCCGCGACCCTGAGCTGATCAGCGGTTCGCGCAAGCGTCGGATCGCCATGGGTTCCGGCACCCAGGTGCAGGACATCGGTCGCTTGATCAAGCAGCACAAGCAGATGCAGAAGATGATGAAGAAATTCTCCGCCAAGGGCGGAATGGCCAAGATGATGCGCGGCATGGGCGGTATGTTGCCCGGCGGCGGCATGCCCAAGATGTAAAGATTTCGAGCAGGAGCCCAGCTCCTGCTCCGACCCACAGGGATGTGGGATCTCCAGCAAACCCGCCGTTGGCGGGGGCTGACCTGCCGTTTTAACCGACGGCTCTATAGCAGATCTGAATGGTACGCTGATAGGCGCCAGAAAAAGACATTTGCAAAAGTCGGGATATTCCTTAGAATATGCGGCCTTTCGGGCACCTATGCCCGCTGTGCATTTAGATTTGCAGCACCGACTACAGGAACGATGTTCACATGCTAACAATCCGTCTTGCCCTTGGCGGCTCCAAAAAGCGCCCGTTTTACCACTTGACCGTAACTGACAGCCGCAACCCACGTGACGGCTCTCACAAGGAACAAGTTGGTTTCTTCAACCCGATCGCTCGTGGTCAAGAAGTCCGCCTGTCCGTGAACCAAGAGCGCGTAGCCTACTGGCTGAGCGTTGGTGCACAACCGTCTGAGCGTGTTGCCAAGTTGTTGAAGGACTCGGCTAAGGCCGCAGCCTGAGCAATATGAACGCGACGCCAGCTGTTGCTGATGATTTGATCGTTATCGGCAAGATTTATTCTGTTCATGGCGTTCGCGGCGAAGTGAAGGTGTATTCCTTTACTGATCCGACTGAAAACCTGTTGCAGTACAAAACCTGGACGCTCAAGCGCGAAGGTAGTGTGAAACAGGTCGAGCTGGTCAGTGGACGCGGGAGCGATAAGTTCCTGGTCGCAAAGCTCAAGGGTCTTGATGACCGTGAAGAAGCTCGTCTTCTGGCCGGTTATGAGATCTGCGTGCCGCGCAACCTGTTCCCTGAATTGACCGACGGCGAGTACTACTGGTACCAGCTGGAAGGTTTGAAGGTTATTGATCAACTCGGGCAATTGTTCGGGAAAATCGATCATCTTCTGGAAACCGGCGCCAATGATGTAATGGTGGTCAAGCCTTGCGCTGGCAGCCTGGATGATCGCGAGCGCCTGTTGCCCTATACCGAGCAATGCGTGTTGGCCGTCGACCTGGCAGCGGGCGAGATGAAGGTGGAATGGGACGCGGACTTCTAAGCGTGGCTAATTTGCGCATTGAAGTGATCAGTTTGTTTCCCGAGATGTTCTCCGCCATCAGCGAGTACGGCATCACCAGTCGGGCGGTGAAACAGGGGCTGTTGCAGCTCACCTGTTGGAACCCGCGAGACTACACGACGGATCGACATCACACTGTGGACGATCGCCCATTTGGCGGTGGCCCGGGCATGGTGATGAAGATCAAGCCCCTGGAAGACGCGTTGGCTCAGGCCAAGGTCGCTGCCGGGGAGAAGGCGAAGGTAATTTACCTGTCCCCTCAAGGCCGCCAGCTGAAACAGGCTGGGGTGCGCGAACTGGCGAATGAGGAAGCACTGATCCTGATTGCCGGTCGCTATGAAGGCATTGACGAGCGTTTTATTGATGCTCATGTCGATGAAGAGTGGTCGATTGGGGACTATGTCCTGTCTGGCGGCGAGCTGCCGGCGATGGTCCTGATAGATGCGGTTACACGACTGCTGCCTGGAGCTTTAGGGCATGCGGACTCCGCGGAGGAAGATTCCTTCACGGATGGTTTGCTGGATTGCCCGCACTACACCCGACCGGAGGTGTATGCGGATCAGCGTGTTCCCGACGTATTGCTAAGTGGCAATCACGCACACATCCGGCGTTGGCGTTTACAGCAGTCCCTTGGTCGGACCTATGAACGACGCGCCGATCTTCTGGAAAGCCGCTCGCTTTCTGGAGAAGAGAAGAAGCTGCTCGAGGAATACATCCTCGCGCGGGACGATAGTTAACAACGTATCGATGGTAGGTCCATTGACTTACCTTAGGAGCACAGCATGACTAACAAAATCATCCTTGCACTCGAAGCAGAGCAGATGACCAAAGAGATCCCTACCTTTGCCCCAGGCGACACCATTGTCGTTCAGGTGAAAGTGAAGGAAGGCGACCGTTCGCGTCTGCAAGCGTTCGAAGGCGTGGTAATCGCCAAGCGTAACCGTGGTGTGAACAGTGCTTTCACTGTTCGTAAAATCTCCAACGGTGTTGGCGTAGAGCGTACTTTCCAGACCTACAGCCCGCAAATCGACAGCATGGCCGTTAAGCGTCGCGGTGACGTACGTAAAGCCAAGCTGTACTACCTGCGTGACCTGTCCGGTAAAGCAGCTCGCATCAAGGAAAAACTGGCTTAAGTCCAGCTTCCCGATGCAGAAAAAAGCAGCCTGCGGGCTGCTTTTTTGTGCCCGCGATTTGAGCTCTGCCTCTGGCGGAAAATGCGCCCTGCTGCGACGGTTCATACCTTCAAGCGTGTGTGCATGGCTGGGCTGCGATAGGATCTACCCGTTACCAGTACTTTCCTTATCCGAGCCCTCATGCCTGCCATTGACCACCCCCTGATCGACCGCTTCCTCGACGCCCTCTGGCTGGAAAAAGGCCTGTCAGACAACACCCGCCAGGCCTACCGCAGCGACCTGGCGCTGTTCAACGGCTGGTTGCAGGAGAAACACCTGGAACTGATCAATGCCGGCCGCGAGTTGATCCTCGATCACCTGGCCTGGCGCCTGGAGCAGAACTACAAACCCCGTTCCACTGCACGATTTCTCTCCGGTGTGCGGGGTTTTTATCGCTATTTGCTGAGGGAGAAGCTGATCGCCCTCGATCCGACCCTGCAAATCGATATGCCGCAACTGGGTAGGCCTTTACCTAAATCCCTGTCAGAAGCTGATGTCGATGCCTTGCTCGCTGCGCCCGACCTCAGCGAAGCCATCGGCCAGCGTGACCGCGCCATGCTGGAAGTCTTGTATGCCTGCGGCCTGCGGGTCACGGAGCTGATCAGCCTGACCCTGGAGCAAGTCAATCTGCGTCAGGGTGTGCTGCGGGTGATGGGCAAGGGTAGCAAGGAACGGCTGGTGCCGATGGGGGAGGAAGCGATTGTGTGGATCGAGCGCTATATGCGCGATGCCCGTAGCGAGCTGCTTGGCGGGCGTCCCAGCGATGTGCTGTTTCCCAGTCAGCGTGGCGAGCAGATGACCCGCCAGACGTTCTGGCATCGCATCAAGCACCAGGCCAAGGTGGCGGGGATCGGCAAGAGCCTGTCGCCCCACACCTTGCGCCATGCATTCGCCACCCATTTGCTCAACCACGGTGCGGATTTGCGCGTCGTGCAAATGCTGCTCGGGCACAGCGACTTATCCACCACTCAGATCTACACCCACGTGGCGCGTGCGCGATTGCAGGATATGCACGCCAAGCACCACCCGCGAGGCTGAAAACCGCCAATTTATTCCGCCACGGGCTGCCCTGCGGCCCAACTGTGGTAGGCTTTGCCGGTTAGCAAAGGGGACGGCCCGCACCCGTGTTTCCGTATCGGCGTACCTGCCCCCGTCCCTGCATCTGCCTTCAGGAGTTTCCATGCGCTTGACCCAGATTATTGCCGCCGCAGCCATTGCGTTGGTTTCCACCTTTGCCGTTGCCGATGATGCTGCCGAGCAGACCATCCGCAAGAGCCTGGCCAACCTGCAGCTCGACACCCCGATCGAAAGCATCAGCGCCAGCCCGATGGCCGGCCTGTATGAAGTCAAGCTCAAGGGCAGCCGCGTGCTGTACGCCAGTGCGGACGGTCAGTACATCGTCCAGGGTTACCTGTTCCAGCTCAAGGACGGCAAGCCGGTCAACCTGACCGAGAAAGCCGAGCGCCTGGGCGTATCCAAGCTGATCAACGGCATCCCGGTGGCTGAAACCGTGGTTTACCCGGCCATCGGCGAGACCAAGACCCATATCACCGTGTTCACCGACACCACCTGCCCGTACTGCCATAAGTTGCACGCCGAAGTGCCTGCGCTGAACAAGCTGGGTGTGGAAGTACGCTACGTAGCGTTCCCGCGCCAGGGCCTGGGTTCGCCGGGCGACGAGCAGCTGCAAGCCGTATGGTGCTCGGCCGACAAGAAAGCGGCCATGGACAAGATGGTCGATGGCAAGGAAATCAAGGCCGCCAAGTGCGCCAACCCGGTGTCGAAGCAGTTTGCCCTGGGCCAGTCCATCGGCGTCAACGGTACACCGGCCATCGTTTTGGCTGACGGCCAGGTGATTCCGGGCTACCAGCCAGCACCACAAGTTGCCAAACTGGCGCTGAGTGCCAAATAAACCAGCATCGTCGAACCTTTGACGATCATGGCCCGTGGATAAGTCGACGGGCCATTAATTGAAAGCCGCAGTTGTGCGGCTGTTTTCCACGGCCGACCTAGCGTCGGCCGTTTCATGGGGAGTTCTTCAGTGAAACCGGTCAAAGTAGGCATCTGTGGGTTAGGGACCGTCGGTGGCGGTACCTTCAACGTACTTCAGCGTAATGCTGAAGAAATTTCCCGCCGTGCAGGGCGTGGGATTGAAGTGGCGCAAATCGCCACGCGTTCGCCAAAGCCTCAGTTCCAAACGACCGGTATTGCGATTACCAACGATGTCTTCGCCGTGGCCACCAACCCTGAAATCGATATTGTCATCGAACTGGTAGGCGGTTACACCGTGGCTCGCGAGCTGGTGCTCAAGGCTATCGAGAACGGCAAGCACGTGGTCACCGCCAACAAGGCGCTGATCGCCGTACACGGCAACGAGATCTTCGCCAAGGCCCGCGAGAAGGGCGTGATCGTCGCGTTCGAAGCCGCGGTTGCCGGTGGCATCCCGGTGATCAAGGCGATCCGTGAAGGCCTGTCCGCCAACCGCATCAACTGGGTGGCCGGCATCATCAACGGCACTGGTAACTTCATCCTCACCGAAATGCGCGAGAAGGGCCGTACCTTCGAAGACGTGCTGGCCGAAGCCCAGGCCCTGGGTTACGCCGAAGCCGACCCGACATTCGACGTGGAAGGCATCGACGCGGCGCACAAGCTGACCATCCTGGCGTCCATCGCCTTTGGTATCCCGCTGCAATTCGACAAGGCCTACACCGAAGGCATCACCAAGCTGACCACGGCCGACGTGAACTACGCCGAAGCCCTGGGCTACCGCATCAAGCACCTCGGTGTCGCGCGTAGCACCCCGGCGGGTATCGAGTTGCGTGTGCACCCGACGCTGATCCCGGCCGACCGCCTGATCGCCAACGTCAATGGCGTGATGAACGCCGTGATGGTCAACGGTGACGCGGCCGGCTCCACCCTGTTCTACGGCGCCGGTGCCGGCATGGAGCCGACCGCGTCGTCGGTGATCGCCGACCTGGTGGACGTGGTTCGCGCCATGACCAGCGACCCGGAAAACCGCGTGCCGCACCTGGCCTTCCAGCCGGATTCGCTGTCGGCCCACCCGATCCTGCCGATCGAGGCATGCGAAAGCGCCTACTACCTGCGCATCCAGGCCAAGGATCACCCGGGCGTATTGGCCCAGGTGGCCAGCATCCTGTCGGAGCGCGGTATCAACATCGAGTCGATCATGCAGAAGGAAGTCGAGGAACAGAACGGCCAGGTGCCGATGATCCTGCTGACCCACCGCGTGCTTGAGCAGCATATCAACGATGCCATCCAGTCACTGGAAGCTCTCCAGGGTGTGGTTGGGCCGGTAGTACGGATTCGCGTCGAACATTTGAATTAATTCAGCTGCAAGCGCCAAGTTGCAAGCTTCAAGTAGAAGCAGATCTGCTCTAACTTGAAGCTTGTCACTTGAAGCTTGAAGCCCAAACCGAAGGTTTGCCCCTATGCGCTACATCAGCACCCGCGGCCAGGCACCGGCCCTGAATTTCGAAGACGTTTTGCTGGCAGGCCTTGCCACTGACGGCGGCCTGTACGTGCCGGAAAACCTGCCACGTTTTACCCAGGAAGAAATCGCTTCGTGGGCCGGCCTGCCGTATCACGAGTTGGCGTTCCGGGTGATGCGCCCGTTCGTCACCGGCAGCATCCCCGATGCGGATTTCAAAAAGATTCTGGAAGAGACGTATGGCGTGTTTTCCCACAGCGCCATCGCCCCTCTGCGCCAGCTCAACGGCAACGAATGGGTGCTTGAGCTGTTCCATGGCCCGACCCTGGCGTTCAAGGACTTTGCCCTGCAACTGCTGGGTCGCCTGCTGGACTACGTGCTGGAGAAGCGCGGCGAGCGCGTGGTGATCATCGGTGCCACCTCGGGTGATACCGGTTCGGCCGCCATCGAAGGCTGCAAGCACTGCGAAAACGTCGACATCTTCATCCTGCACCCGCACAAGCGTGTGTCGGAAGTACAGCGTCGCCAGATGACCACCATCTTCGGCGAGAACATCCATAACATCGCCATCGAAGGCAACTTCGATGACTGCCAGGAAATGGTCAAGAACAGCTTCGCCGACCAGGGCTTCCTCAAAGGCACGCGACTGGTGGCGGTGAACTCGATCAACTGGGCGCGGATCATGGCCCAGATCGTTTACTACTTCCACGCTTCGCTGCAGTTGGGCGGCCCGGCGCGTTCGGTGTCGTTCTCGGTGCCGACCGGCAACTTCGGCGACATCTTCGCCGGTTACCTGGCCCGTAACATGGGCCTGCCGATCAACCAGTTGATCGTCGCCACCAACCGCAACGACATCCTGCACCGCTTCATGAGCGGCAACCAGTACGTCAAGGAAACCCTGCACGCCACCCTGTCGCCGTCCATGGACATCATGGTGTCGTCGAACTTCGAGCGCCTGCTGTTCGACATGCACGGTCGCAACGGCGCAGCCATTGCCGGCTTGATGGACACCTTCAAGAGCGGCGGCGGTTTCAGCGTTGATGAAGAGCGTTGGACCGAAACCCGCAAGCTGTTCGACTCCCTGGCCGTGGACGACGCGCAGACCTGCGAAACCATCGCCGACGTCTACGCCCAGACCGGCGAGCTGCTCGACCCGCACACCGCTATTGGTGTGAAGGCCGCCCGCGAATGCCGTCGCAGCCTGGATATCCCGATGGTGATCCTCGGCACCGCCCATCCGGTCAAATTCCCGGAAGCGGTGGAGAAGGCTGGTGTCGGCAAGGCGCTGGAACTGCCGGTGCATCTGACCGACCTGTTCGAGCGTGAAGAGCGTTGCACGGTGCTGCCGAATGACTTGAAGGCGATGCAGGCGTTTGTCAGCCAGCATGGCAACCGTGGTAAGCCTTTGTAAGGCAAGTCACGAAGACAAAAACGCCGCTTTCCCTTCCTTGGGTCAGCGGCGTTTTTTGTTTCTGGCAGGCCCGGCCTCAGCGCCTGGCAAACCCCAAGAACAGCAGCCCATTGCAGAAGCATTTATGTGCCGCCGTTTTTTGCCTGTCATGTTGCAAGCGCATGCTGGAGACGTCATCCCCCGACAACCCCACATAAACGAAAAAGCGAACTTTCCTACGTCACAACCAGTCACTTAGGATAGATGCAGCTCCCGTTTACAAGAATGTTTGCGAACTATTGAGTGGTGATCGAGATGGAAAGTATCAGCCTATTGCTCGAAGAAGCACTGAGCCCGTATCAGGTGACGTTGACCACTGCCGGTGTGCAGGGCGAGTGCCTGGTAACCGTGAAGAACCCCGCCGGCGCGATCATGGTCGAGCGTGAAGTCGACCGGGCGCAATTGCTCGATAAGCGCGTATTGGTGGATGTGGTGGATTGCCTGCTGCGCGACCTCAAGATCGCTGAAGGACGCCTGGAGCCCTCGGTCATCGCAGCCTTGCGCAACGCGGCCCAGACTCGCAGCGCTGCCGTTGCATGAAGAATTGTTTATAGATGGAAACTTCCTAGGTCATGGCCGGTCAGATTTCGTAACAGCAAGAGCAAACATTGTGCTCCGGTGTTTGTGCCTTGTTGTACTGGTCTCTGTAGGCCACGTTTAACCCCGAAGTGTCTCCCCACTCTTCGGGGTTTCTTTTTGCCTGCGATTTGTCACGGCTCTGGCGAGTCCTGGAAAAAGCTCGGGTTGTCTCGCAGGTAATGTTCACGCATGACAGGGTCCAGCCAGGCGGCATAGGACTGCTGTACTTGTTCCAGCGCAATGCTGAGCAGAACCTGGTTGATCTGTTCCATGACCTCGCGCCCTTGAGGCGTATCCGAACAGCCGATATGCGTGCGTTGGTAAGGCGCCGTGCCCTTGATGGGGTAGAAGCTGAGGTCGTCGGCAGCGATCCCCTGTTGCATCGCGTGGTAGCGGATTTCCGGCCAATAACCCAGCACCGCCTCCAGCCGGCCCAGGCGCTGCATCTGCAGCAAGCTGCCAAGGGCATCGTTGCCGTAGTGCAGTGCCAGTTTGTGCGGGTCGGCCAGTTTCAGCCGCTCATCGATAACGGGGCCGTAGCTGCGCTCCGCGATCGCGCCAACCCTTGCCTTATCGGCGTCGAAGAAAGCCTGCAGGTCAAACTGGCTGTCCACGATAAACGGCGCCAGGGCGTCCTGCTGGCTGCGTCGGATCGTGATGCCATTGCTGGCGACCACAAACGCCTGGCTGGAAAATACGATGTACCTGGCCCGCTCGGCCGTCCACAGCAACGATGGATCGCAGGTGAGCGTTGGCTCGCGAAGCATCTGCATGCCGCGCGCGCGATTGACGTGCAGTATCTGGTGGCGATAGTCGGGCAAGTGCTCGATCAATATCGGCAGCAATTGGTCCAGCGCACCCTGGCCTTTGCGCGGCCCTTCGAAAATGGTCAGCGGCGGCAAGTCGCGCAACAACCAGATCAACGTATCCCCGGCATTCGCCGACACGGGCCAGCCGCCAGCCATCATGACGGCCAGGTACAGCGCAATGAGCCAGTGTTTGCAACGATGGGGCATCAGATTGCGCCTTTCTCACGCAAGCGGACAATGGCAGCGGCGTCGTATCCCAGCTCGCCCAACACCACGCCGTTGTGTTCACCCAGTTGCGGTCCCACCCATTCGCAACTGCCCGGTGTGTCCGACAGCCTGGGCACGATGCCCGGCATCTTGAAGTCCTTGCCGCCGGGAAGCTGTGCCTTGAGGAACATCTCGCGCGCAAGGAATTGCGGGTCGCCCAGCATGTCTTCGGCGCTGTAGATACGGCTGGCGGGCACCTCAGCCTTGTTGAGTTGTTCCACCACCTGCTCCAGCGGCAGCGAGTTCACCCAGCGATCGATCACGCCATAGAGTTCATCGCGACGGCTATCGCGCCCGTCATTGCTGGCCAGTTGTGGGTCGTTCGCCAGGTCGTCACGGCCGATGGCGCTCATGAACCGTTTGAAGATGGCATCACCGTTGGCGCCAATCTGTACGTGCTTGCCGTCCGCACTGGTGTGGATCGACGACGGCGTAATGCCGGGCATGATGTTGCCGGTGCGTTCGCGAATAAACCCGAACACGTCGAACTCGGGGATCATGCTTTCCATCATGGCGAAGATGGCTTCATACAGCGCCACATCCACCACCTGGCCGACGCCACCGTTGACCTCGCGATGACGCAGCGCCATCAACGCACCGATTACCGCCCACAGCGCGGCGATGGAGTCGCCAATGGAGATCCCGGTGCGCACCGGCGGGCGGTCCTCGAAACCGGTGATATAGCGCAGCCCGCCCATGGACTCGCCCACTGCGCCAAACCCCGGCTGGTCTTTCATCGGCCCGGTCTGGCCAAAACCCGAGAGGCGCACCATCACCAGTTTCGGGTTCAGCGCGTGCAGGGTCTCCCAGCTCAGGCCAAGCTTCTCCAGTACGCCGGGGCGAAAGTTCTCGATCAGGATGTCGGCGTCGGCCAGCAACTGCTTGAGAATCGCCAGACCGTCCGGGTGCTTGAGGTTCAACGTCAGCGACTTTTTGTTGCGCGCCTGCACAAACCACCACAGCGAGGTGCCTTCATACAGCTTGCGCCATTTGCGCAGCGGGTCGCCGCCATCCGGGGATTCGACCTTGATCACCTCGGCGCCGAACTCAGCGCAGATGCGTGAGGCAAACGGGCCGGCGATCAGGGTGCCGAGTTCGATGACTTTCAGGCCGGCAAGCGGTTTGGCATTAAACGACATGGGGATCCTTTCGGGCGCGGAACGGGTGTGTGATGCCTTTTAACATAGGCGAGTGGCGCAGGGATAAGGATGATGCAGCGCAGGATTCGGTGAATGACCTCGCCATCGGTTAGACTGGCCGCCTTTCCCTGTCTCTAGAAGCCCGTTCATGGCCCAGCCGTCCACGACCTACAAATTCGAACTCAACCTCACCGACCTCGACCGTTCGGTGTACGAGAGCGTCAAGCAGACCATCGCTCGCCACCCCTCGGAAACCGAAGAGCGCATGACCGTGCGTCTGTTGGCCTACGCCCTTTTTTACAACGAACAGTTGGCGTTCGGTCGTGGTCTGTCAGATGTAGACGAGCCAGCCCTGTGGGAAAAAAGCCTGGACGATCGGGTTTTGCATTGGATCGAAGTCGGCCAGCCGGATGCCGACCGACTGACCTGGTGCTCGCGCCGCACTGAGCGCACCAGCCTGCTGGCATACGGCAGCTTGCGCGTTTGGGAAGGCAAGGTGGTGCCGGTGGCGAACAACCTGAAGAATGTGCACATCGCGGCGGTGCCCCAGGAGATTCTGGAGGTTCTGGCCAAGGACATGCCCCGCGTGATCAAGTGGGACGTGATGATCAGTGAAGGCACGGTCTTCGTCACCGACGACCGTGGCCAGCACGAAGTGCAATTGCAGTGGCTGGTTGGCGAACGCGGTTGAATTGGAGCTGCAAGCCTCAAGCCTCAAGCTACAAGCTTGAAGCTTGAAGCTTGAAGCTTGCAGCTAATATCCCCCTACAGAGAACTCCCCAACGTCCCATGCGTATCGATCCCCGCCCGTTGCCCGCCGTCATGCCCTTCCTTGGTGAATTGCCACCGCTGTTGACCCGTCTTTACGCCGCTCGTGGCGTGCAGTCCGAGGCCGAGCTGGACAAGAGCCTGGCGCGGTTGATTCCCTATCAGCAACTAAAGGGCATCGACGCGGCGGTGGACTTGCTGGTGACGGCATTGGAGCAGCGCCAGCGCATCCTCATCGTCGGTGACTTCGACGCCGATGGTGCCACTGCCAGCACCGTAGGCACCCTGGGCCTGCGTTTGCTCGGTGCGGCCCATGTCGACTACCTGGTGCCCAACCGCTTCGAATACGGCTACGGCCTGACCCCGGAGATCGTCGCCGTGGCCTTGCAGCGCGAGCCGCAGTTGCTGATCACCGTGGACAATGGCATCTCCAGTGTCGAAGGCGTGGCGGCGGCGAAAGCGGCGGGGTTGCAGGTATTGGTGACCGATCACCACTTGCCTGGGGATGAGCTGCCGGCGGCGGATGCCATCGTCAACCCGAACCAGTCGGGCTGTGAGTTCCCAAGCAAGGCGCTGGCCGGCGTGGGGGTGATCTTCTATGTGCTGATGGCCCTGCGCGCGCGCCTGCGCAGTTTGGGCTGGTACGAGAACACGCCTCAACCGAATATCGGCGAGCTGCTCGACCTGGTTGCACTGGGCAGCGTCGCCGACGTGGTGCCCCTGGACGCCAATAACCGCATCCTCGTGCATCAGGGCTTGGAGCGTATTCGCGCCGGTCGCGCGCGGCCGGGGATCAAGGCGATCCTCGAAGTGGCCAAGCGCGATGCGGCGCGTATAACCTCCACCGATCTCGGCTTTATCCTCGGGCCACGCTTGAACGCCGCTGGGCGCCTGGATGATATGAGCCTGGGCATCGAATGCCTGCTCACCACGGATTTTGCCGCGGCACGGGAAATGGCTGCGCAATTGGACGGCATGAACCAGGACCGAAAATCCATCGAACAAGGCATGCAGCGCGAGGCCCTGGCCCAGCTCAAGGACTTGCCGGTGGAGTCGATGCCCTATGGCTTGTGCCTGTTCGATCCGGACTGGCACCAGGGTGTGATCGGCATTCTTGCCTCGCGCATGAAGGAGCGGTACTTTCGCCCGACCATCGCCTTCGCCGATGCCGGTGATGGGCTGCTGAAGGGCTCTGGACGCTCCGTGCAAGGCTTTCACATCCGCGATGCCCTGGCGGTGGTCGCGAGCCAGCATCCCAACCTGATCGCCAAATACGGCGGCCACGCCATGGCGGCGGGGTTGACCTTGCTGGAGGAAAATTTCCCACTGTTTGCCGAAGCTTTTGATGCCGAAGTGCGTCGGCAACTGCGTGAAGAAGACCTCACCGGGCGCCTGCTGTCAGACGGCACCCTGGCGGTGGAAGAGTTTCACCTGGAACTGGCGCGCGCATTGCGGCATGCCGGGCCGTGGGGTCAGCACTTTCCCGAGCCGCTGTTCCATGGTGTGTTTCAGCTGGTGGAACAGCGGGTGGTAGGGGAGCGGCACTTGAAAGTGGTACTCAAGAGTGAGTGCGGGTCGGTGAAACTCGATGGCATTGCGTTTGGGGTGGATCGTGAGGTCTGGCCTAATCCGACGGTGCGCTGGGTGGAGTTGGCCTACAAGCTGGATGTGAATGAGTTTCGTGGCAATGAAACCGTGCAACTGATGATCGCGCATATCGAACCGCGTTAAATCTCACTGACACCACAAACAACTGTGGGAGGGGGCTTGCCCCGATAGCGGTGTTTCAGTCAGCTTACCTCTAGCTGACCCACCGTCATCGGGGGCAAGCCCCCATATGCGCTAACCATATCTCAAAAGCTATAGTAAAAACTGCCTCGCTATAGGAAGTGACTAGCAGTGACAGACGCCACGCAAAAACTGAATGAAGACTGGCCAAAACTCCTGGCGCTGTTGCC
>NZ_VFES01000001.1 GCF_007858185.1 Pseudomonas grimontii | reverse complement strand
ACCATGGGCTACACGACGGCCCAACAAGCTCAGCGGGATATCAGCCATTTTTTGATGCACCGGTACAACTGGATTCGACCGCACCAATTTAATGGTGGGCTGCCACCGGCTCAGGCCGAGAAAAAACTTAACGTCGTGTCCGGGATTAGTTGACCACTACACTTTGGTTGGTGGTTCCCGCGAAAACACACTGGCGTGGCACATCCACAGATCTGCGGCCGTAGCTTTCGCGATAGGTATCATTTGAGGCTGAGAAGAATTGTTTAGCCTTAGTGGACTCGGCCTTATTGAAGCTATCCAACTCGCCGAGTTCTACGATCCACTTACCTCGAATGGTCTGAAAGGCGTCTTTATCGCCCAACGCAAATGGCGTATCCATGAACCACGGACCGCCAAGAATGCCTAGCGCCGTCGACTTACCAGCGCCCTGGGCACCTTCGAGGATTATCACAGAGTCAGCCTTGCAGCCCGGAGACATCACTCGTCCCACCGCCGAAATAAGCCAGCGCCTACCGACCTTAGAACTGTAGTCGGTTGGCACGACGCCCAGCACGTCAGTTAACCAACTGTCGAGCCGAGGCACACGGTCCCATTCAAGCTTTCCCAAGTAATCACGCACGGGGTGAAAAGCATGATCGTGTGCAACCACACTCACTGCTTCCATGACATGAGACATCTTGACCCTAAAGTTGTACTGCTGGGCGAGCCACTTCATTACTCTCACGTCATCAATATCTGCCCACTCGCCAACACCGCCGCCGTACGGAGCGGCACGCATCTTGATGATCTTCGAACTAAACATGCAGAAACCGATGACACCGGCCCAGCGTTCATCATTGCCGAGGATCAGTTCCACATTTTGCATGTGCGCTATCAATGCCCCGCTCTCACTGCGAGCCAACCTGTCTTTCCAGCCGCCTGCCGCAGGCGGTTTTACGACGGCGAGTACCTGGCGGCGCACGGCCTCAAGACCCTCCGCGACGTGAAGATCGTTGAAGTCGGTCCACTTGAGTTCACGTTCGCCGGAAAAAATCGGCGCGACTACCTGCCCACCGACAACTAAAGCCGCGTTGTTGGCTTTTTCCTCACCTGGGTTCCACGGTGTCCCATTTGGGCGTTTGGTTTTCCAATCGTCATCGCGGCAGATAATCAGAGGACACCCAGGAAAGCGTGCACGCATAGACTTAGCTACTGAGAGCAGATTGCCCGCGTCAAAAGCTATCGCCACTGCCTGCGAGGTTGCCATGTGCAGGCTGGCGCCAGTGGCATACCCCTCGCAGATTAACAACGGCTCTCCGGGTTCGGGATGCCCACCGATTAAGTGAAAGGCTCCCGCCTTAGACATACCTGCAGGCCAATACATCTTGTCGCGTCCGGTGTCCTCCTGCTTGGAAGGGAAAATAACCTGGAGCCCAACAATATCGTCTTGAACATTGCACATCGGGACCAACACCGCCCCCGTGCGCGACGCATAACGAACTCTGAATCCAATAATGTGTTTTCGATCTAGGTAAGCACTTTTACCCTTATCAGGCATACGTTTGAACAAACCCGACGCACGATTGGCCGCTCGACGCGCCGCGTTAGCCGCAACCTCGGCAGCACGGCGCTTGGCCTCTTCTTGCCGTGCACGCATGACTTCGCGCTCTTCGACAGACATGCGCCCGGGCTTGACCCTGATCTTCTGAGTCTCACCTGAGCGCCAGTCACCAAAACTCCCGAAAATAAGCGTTTCACCCTTTTCGGTGTGGTACTCATGCGCCACGTACCAACCATTCTTTTCCTTACCCTTGTCCTGGGAAGTCCTGCAGCGAGTGAGTTTGCCGAAAGTCAGTGGTTGCTCTGGCTCCAGACCGTAATCAGCGAATTGTCCAAGAACCTCATCAAGCATTGTGCGCCCTCCTAACCTCATCGTAATTTTGGCAACTGACGCACTGTGTGCAGCCCTCCAGGGCAATTCGTCGAGCTAATGGAATCGGGGCATCACACGTTTCGCAGTACAGGAAAGAGTGGCAGACCATTTCAGCCTTCAACGCATCTCTAGTCGCCAGTGCGCGCTCCATTCGTTCCTCGACCAGGTCGTTGGCCAGATCAGCAAGATTTGCCATCGCTCTGCCCCCGCGTTGCCTGGTTGACATAACTGGCTCGATTGAAAAGGCCTAAAAGCCCGCGAATGCCACAGAACACCTGCAGGTGGATCTCAGCTAATTCGCTGTCGCTGACAACGCCGTCGCCGATGCTCCTTGCCCACGTGTCGGCCAGGTCCGCTACCTGTCTAAAGTAAGTAGCGAGGCCAGTAGTCAGTGTTTCTGGCATGTCGTTGGTATAGGCCTCAGCCAGTTCCTGCCAAATGGTGTCGCCGACAAGGCCATGAACCGCATCAAGAATGCGCCGGTCCTTCGTTAGTTCAAGGATCTCGCTGAATTCGTAAATGTTTACAGAATGGCTGGGGTGGGTTGGGGAAAGTTTGTGTTGGAGGGTGGTGGGATTGCGGCCGGTGGTGACAGCGATTGCAGCGGCGCCACCGGGGTAGTCGCGGGCAGCGTGGTAAAGCGCCAAGTCGAGGGGCAGGACTTCCCGCCGCGCTCGATCAAGGGAATTTAAAGCAATTCGGCTCATGGCATTAATCCTTGCAGGTTGCCAGTGCCGCGCAGCATGTAGTGGTGATACATTTGCCGCGTGGCTTGAAAGGGCCCAAACGCCGGCCAGATCCGCAAGATCGAAACCGGCACCGTGCCGAGGCGAACGATCCGTCGCTCACCCCTGGCGCAACAGCTGCCTGATCTGTGGTGGAGGAGGCAGCAACCCAAGGTATCCGTACCTTGGCAGCGCGGTAAAGGAGGCGGTTTAGCATGTGGTGTGCCCGCCTACTTTTATCGCGACCCGACAGCACTGTGGTGGTGTGTGCCGGGAGGAACTGGGCGGCCTTTGGGTCGCCTTTTTTCTAAGTCTTATGCAGCAGCTTGGAATACAGGGGCCGGGAACAGGTCTGGTAGATCGGGACGCAGTTCATGAGGCAGAACTTTGCCATCCGAGGCCCGAGCAACTGAATGAACACGCTCTGTAGGCACACGCCCCGTCTTGAGCCACTTCCAAACGTGCGGCTGCTTAACATTGCAGCGACGAGCCAATTCAGATTGGTTGTTACCACAGACCTCTAGAACTCGCATAAGCGCGGCATGGCCTTCGGAAACAGATCCGGCAACCTGGCCAGTTTGTTCAAGGCAATTTGTAGTCATGAGAAGACCTCAACTGAGTAAACGATGCAGAGATTATAACCTTAGGATTAATCGGTCAACAACTTTAGCTGTTGGACTTTTTATAACCATAGTTATAGCCTGCACTCATGAACTATTTAGATAAAACTCAGCTACCCACCCTCGCAGATCGCCTAAATCATGCGATGTCTCAGCGCAGCCTCAGCCAAGAGGCTCTAGCTACAGCTGCTGGATGCACGCAGGCAAGCATTCAGAAGATAAGCTCTGGCAAGTCCCAAAAAAGTCGGTTCCTACCTGCAATAGCACGGGCACTTCAGGTCGACGTGGATTGGCTTGAGCTGGGTATCGCCCCCGGCTCGCAATCGACCAACGAAGCCACCCACAAGCTTCGCCCACACGACGGCTCCCCTTTTGTTCTCGGGGAGCTTTCGTTATGGGACGATTTAACCCCAATGGAAGCAGGGGAGATCGCCTTGCCACTTTACAAGGAAGTCGAGATAGCTTCAGGGCTAGGAAAATCAACGGTCCAGATTGACGAGGGCCGCAAGGTTTGGTTTTCCAGCTACACATTGCGCAAAGCAGGTGTGGATCCCTCTAACGCAGCGTGCGCAACGAATACGGGTAATTCTAACCATCCACTAATCCTTGACCGCGCGACGCTTGGCGTTGACAAGGGAACGACCAAGATCATCGACGGGCAAATTTATGCGCTCGATCATGACGGTCTATTGAGGGTCAAATTTCTCTACCGTATCCCCGGTGGCATTCGCCTAAGAAGCTTCAACCGCGAAGAGTACGCCGACGAAGACTATTCGTTCGAGGAGGTGATGGAACAACGCATTCAAATAATCGGTAGGATTTTTTGGTGGTCCACTCTGAACCTTATAAATTCTTCACTCCTAGCCAAAAATTAATCGCTAGGTTATTGCGCCAAATTAAAACCTAAGTTATTTTTATCTCACTCTCCCACCACAGAGTGAGGCACCACCATGCACACCACAGCAACCGTACACGTGCACCCAGCGTGCGCGAGCAACCCAAAACTGGTTGAGCAGTTGCAAGCCAGCACCGGCTGCATAGTCATCCTTCACAACAAAAAACCCAAGCTCGCCGCAAAAAGCCAGCAGCCTGCCCCCTTCGATCCTGACGATGGAGGACGTGCAGCATGAGCAGACTATCTCTCAACGCCGCCGCCTACATTCGACTCCAGGCTCAGGTAAACCTTAGCGGCACGTTCAATCACACCCTGCATTCGTGTGATGGCTGCCAATCCGTAGCGGCTCAGGTCGAGATCGAACAGTGCACCGCCGGCATCACGGTGATGGTGCGCATCTGCGGGACGCTCAATACGTCAGTCACCCTCGATAAGCACCGCAAAAACAACGCCACGCGCGTTGCGAGCTTTATCGAAGGTATCGCCAACGGCCGCAGCCCTACCGGAGTACCCGACGTAGATGAGCATGAAGCTGTCAGCGATATAGAGGCCACCCTACGTCTGGCTATCCGACGTGGGCGCGGCATTTACCATCTGATCGCTGACGAACTGGAGCCCTCGCTCCAGATCCAGCGCAACCCACGCGGCGGCTATATCGCCAAGCTCGAAATCGACGACGACGCCGGCTGCCTACTCACCTTGCCCGCCGACAACCAGCGCGCCTACACAATGTTGGCTGAAAACCTCAATCAATTCCTGCAGGGCTACCGCAATAGCCTCGCAGCCGCCGCATGAGGTGCCGCCGTGAGCTTATCCCTCAAACGCGTAGCCGAACGCCTAGGTTTGGGTCACCGCGAGCTGATGAAACGCATGCGCGACAAAGGCTTGCTGGATCAACACAACCTGCCAACCAACCCTGCCGCTACCAAAGACTTTTTGGTCACCCGTGAGAGTCGCTGGTTTCACGAGAAGTATGGCATGCAATACAAGCGCACCACGCGCGTGACGGACATTGGCATTTCCTGGCTGGCCAGGCAGATCGGTATTGAGCGCCCAGCCCCACCCGCCGTGCCTGACCCGCGAGAAGTCGCGTAATGAGACAGCCAGAAGCATGGCCGCGCGAGTACGCCCGCCAGATCGTTGCCATGCGCACACGCGAGGAGCGCAATGCAGCGCTCCTCGAAGTACCGGAACACCTGCGCGACCTGACGAAAAAACACTGCCTTATTGCCTGGAATCATCCTAAGAGGAAGAGAAGCCATGGACCACAAACTGATTGATCAAGCGCTGAAGCAGTTGCTTTCTACAAAGGCCGTCGAGCGAACCGCTGAGCAGATCCAAGGTTTCGCTCACCTGGTATGCAGTGCGGCCGGGGTAACGGCTGATGCGCCCCCATCAACGCTGTCCAGCCTGCCAGAACTGCATGCAGCTGTACTGCTACTCGCAAACCAGTTGGACGTTGTGTCCCTGAATCCAAATAGCACCGTTACCACGGAGTTCCGCCTGTCTAATCGCGCAGTCCCAAAAATTGCAGTCTACATCCACAACCCTCATGGGTTTGACAGCGGCAAGACCATTCTTTCGGGGTACGGCAATTCCCCAGAGGAAGTGCTGCGCGCTCTCCGAGACAACGCCTATGACCTTTGCAAGCTGGGGGCCGACGCCTATGACCTCTCCAGCCTGGAGGCCAAATGACCGCCAACGTCGGCCAGCAACCAATCCGGCTGCTGCCCGCACCAGATCCGTCCACCATCGAGATGCTGCACCACATCTTCGGCGATGTGCTTATTCCCATGGAAAAGGTGCACGCGCACTACTTCAAAAACATCAACGAGAAGACGTTTACCGAGGCAATCAACAGCGGACGTATTCAGTTGCCGGTGACCACCTTGGATCTCAGCGGTAAAGCTCTGCGTTATGCACACATCAGGCATGTCGCGGCGCTGATCGATATTCGTGCTTACCAGGCGGACCAGGTCATGCCGAGACCTCATAGCGATTCGGAGGAAAACTGACATGTCACTTCAAGACTATTGCCGGCACTGCCGGGCACAGTTATCGGCGGACAGAACACCCGACCGACTTTGCGGGCACTGCAACTATCTCGCCGCCGACTACCACCTATACGACGATCTGCGCGAGGAAGGCTACATGTCGTACCAAGCCAAGCTGATGTGTGGCCTGGCCGATCCACCAGATCCTGATCACGAATAAACCCGTTTCAATACTGCTGCCACCACCAGCTTAAGTGACACCACAGGAGCACACCACATGACATTTTTTGAAGTTTTCGCACTGGTCACCTTCGTAATCGCACTCGCCATTTTGTATTGGGTCGAGTATCGGGGCGGCTTGAAGGATGGCTGGGCTGACGGTTATGACGATGGCCACACGAATGGCTACATCGAGGGCATTGAGGAGGGCGAGTCGTCGAGTGCTACCGCTCTTGAAAAGGCCACGCGCCGATGCGAACGCCTGGAACTGATTTTGATCAGGGAACCCCAGGACTGTCAGATTCTTCTGGCCATCGCGGGAAAACTCAAACTCGCCGCCGACTTCTTTCAAGCGATCAAATCGGAAGGCCACGCAACTCAAGCACTCATTCTGCGCGACCACGCTTTGAGCATGGCCGCCGAGTTGGATTCCTTCTATCAGGAGGATGCAGCATGAGTCGCGCTATCCCAATGCTGCGTCTGACGCCCCAGGCCGCTGGAACACTGCAACAGCAGTACACCAAGGCTATGAAGGAACTGAGCGCAATGACTCGCCATAACAAAGAGTTCGACCGGCAACTGAAAGCGCTGATCGGTTACGACGCTCTCCGCGAACTGCATAAGGCAGCTGACAACGCCCTGCTGCTGGCCGATCTCGTGAAGGAGGCCGCATGAACTGGATCCTCACCCACACCGGCAAGCATTTTGACCTGTTCGAACCTGACGCCGACATGATCGACCCACGGGATATTTCCCACTCACTGGCACACCTCTGCCGATTCAACGGTCACACCCGCGAGTTCTACAGCGTGGCGCAACACAGCTGCATCGTCGCCGAGCTGGTGCCGGAAGAACACAAGCTCGCGGCCTTACTCCACGACGCGCCAGAGGCGTACCTGGGCGACATGACCAAGCCACTTAAACAGTGGATACATGCTTACCAGGACTTTGAAGACTGGGTATGGCAACGCGTGTGCCAGCGCTTCGACATTGCTGCAGAACTTCCTGCATGCGTTCACCAGGCCGACTTGATTGCGCTGGCCACCGAACGCCGCGACCTCATGCCAACCGATCCGGCTATCTGGGATTGTTTGGTCGGCATACAACCCATGGCCGAAATCATCCGTCCATGGCCTGCCGCAGAAGCCCGACTCACCTACCACCAGCGCCTGATGGACCAACTCGCTGTCGAACATCGGAGGAAAGCGGCATGAAGAACCAACAGGAAAACCCCAGCGCCCTGCCCGCTTTGCTCCGCAGCACCAGTGGTGTCGACACGCCAGAAACAAACAGTCTCTGCTGCGCAGCAGCAGGCATTATTGCTCCTTCAAGCGCCACTGCCGAGGCACGTATACCCCACGAAAAGCTGCGCGGGGCAGCGGTCAGTGATGCAACGCTTACCGCTTCGGGACGCCCGCCTGCGCAGCCTGTCGTGGGGTATACGCACGCTTCGAGACATATAGGCGTGGCTCAGCCGAGGAGTGCCGTATGACGGTATTTCTTTTGCTGTACCTGTGCGCAGACGCCACCCGAACGAACTGCCAGGTATTGCCAGCTCAGCATTGGAATGGACCGGACGCGTACGAGCAGTGCATTGGCACTATTCCTGGGCTCACCAAAGCGCTGGCAGCCGCCAACCGAAAACGGCACCGATTCGTCTGCGAGATCCAATCCGACGGCGCGCAACCCGCTGAGCAGAAGTCACCGCCGGCGCGTGCTCATCAATCGTTTCGGATGTAACAGGAAGAGGTGCATCAATGACTACGCACAACATCATCAGCCTCAGCGGCGGCAAAGACAGCACGGCGACGCTACTGGTCGCAATTGCCTTAGAGGCACCCAACCTGCAGGCCGTCTTCGCGGACACCGGCAACGAGCACCAACAGACCCACGAGTACCTGGATTACCTGGAACAAGCCACACGCACGAAAATAACCCGCGTGCGTGCTGATTTCACCCAGCGTATTGAAGGCAAGCACCGATTCATCGAATCGAAATGGCGGGCGCAAGGTATAGCAGAGGAGGTAGTGCTGGCAGCGTTGGACGTGCTGCAGCCAACCGGTAACCCGTTCCTAGACCTGTGCATCTGGAAAGGACGGTTCCCTAGCCGCAAAGCCCAGTTCTGCACCATGGAGCTGAAACGCGACCCTATGTTTGAACAAGTAGTCATGCCTTTGATGGATGCCGGCGACATGATCCTGAGCTGGCAAGGTGTACGCGCTGAAGAATCGCTTAACAGGCGATATTTGCCCGAGTGTGACGAAGTGGGGGGCGGCCTATTTAACTACCGGCCGATCTTAAAGTGGAATATTCCATCAGTGTTCGAGGCTCACCGCTACATGGGCATCAAACCGAATCCGCTTTATTCCCAGGGCATGGGGCGCGTCGGCTGCATGCCCTGCATCAACTGCCGCAAGGATGAATTACGCGAAATTGCCCTTCGGTTCCCTGACGTGATTGACCGGATCGATCGCTGGGAGCGAACCGTCCAGCAGGCCAGCAAACGTGGCGCCGCCACGTTCTTTGCCGGGTCAAACGCCAAGCACCCAAAGGGTTCTATTGCCAACATGAGTGCTATCGAAGTGATGGAAATCGCAAGCATTCGCCAGGCCGTCGAGTGGTCCAAGACCGCTCGAGGCGGTATCCAGTACGACCTGATGATTGCGACAGATACGCAGGCCTGCTCCAGCGCATACGGACTCTGTGACACAGATCCTGAACCCGTGAAAATACCGGAGGCAGCATGAGCGCAGCAGAAAAACTCGACTTTAACATCACCCCCGGCGCCTGGTTTCGCCAAGACTTGCTGTACCCAGTCTTCGGCCTAAGTACCGAAGCGGTTCGCAAATACCGCTCCCGAGGTCTGTGGCTTGAGGGCAAGCACTGGCGTTACGACCCAGCTAACGTGATCGTCTACAACCGCGCGGCCATTGAGCGCTGGATGGAAGGGAAGCCATGATCGACAAGATGCCAACTGGCGTGGAGATGAACGGCAAGCAACTCCGCATCTGGTTCATCTTCAACGGTCAACGGTGCCGGGAACCCTTGGAAGGGATATCGAAGGTAAACAAGGCCGCGATCGCCTACGCCGACAACAAGCGCCGTACCATTCTCGCGGAAATCAAAGAGGGCCGCTTCGACTATGCGGCCCACTTTCCCAAATCGCCAAGAGCTGCCATGTTCACCGGGACTGGCGGTCCTTCGCTCAAGCGCACCGTAAAGGAAGGCATTGACCGCTGGCTGGAGGTTCAACGCGCGCTCAAAGCTTCGAGCACCGTCATCAACTACGTCAGTAAGGCTGTGCACGTCGAGAACAAATTCGGCAAGCGTCGAATCGTCGACATCAGCAAGAGCGACATCGAGCTGTTCCAAGCACAGTTACTCAAGCAAGGCCTGGCCCCGAAGACAGTGAATGACATTTTTACTGTCGTCCGAGGCATCTGGGCCGATGCATTCGGCGATGGCATCCTGAAAGCTAACCCGCTCGACAGGATCAGCAACGTCGGATCAGACGTCGACCTGGAGCATGCCGACCCCTTCAGTCGCACCGAGATCGAGTTGATCAGCAAAGCGGATCCCAACCGGCGAGCTGACACCCGAATGATTGAGTTCAACTGCTGGGCAGGGCTATCACTTTCCGAACTAATTGCACTTGCCGTTGAAGATGTCGACCTCGATGCTGGCCTAGTGCACGTGCGGCGTGCATTGGTCGTTGGCGAATTCAAAGTCCCGAAAGAACGCTCCAGGGTACGAGTAGTCGAACTGATTGACCCTGCTCTCGACCTGATGCGAGAAATTGTCGCCGCCGCAAAAGATTCACCAAGCATTGATATCACGGTGACACAGCGTGACAACATCACCTCCAAGAAGTTGAACGTTAGATTTCTTTTCCGCAGTTCCTCCAGCGGCCTACTCTGGAGCGGCAAGACTTTGAGCAAATGGTTCACTGCCCACCTTAAAAAAGCGGAAGTCCGCCACCGGGGCGCTAACCAATGTCGCCATACATTTGCAAGTCAAATGTTATCAAATTATGTGCCTGTTGAATGGGTGGCTAGGCAACTAGGGCACACAGACTCAACAATGGTGAGAAAGCACTATGGGAAATGGATACCAACAGACACTAAGAGCATGGCGAGTTTAGTCTCAAAAATGTTGGGATTCAGAAAATAAAAACGCAGGCCCAAAGAGGGATAGATTTGAACAGCGCGTGCTTATTCCAAAGACTAAAATTGTTTTTTGAAAACACCAAGATTTATTGCCGAGAAAACAAGGACTTCATCTCGACGTCGGGTAAAGTAATTTTTTGTTGGCCGCTAGTCTGATCTATAAAAGAATAAGTCATTGTAGTGATCCCTTGCACACCATCGACCACTGGAGGATCGAACTTCATATCATTAAATATTGGCGTATCCAAATAATCTGAATAATATGTCGTATAGGTCTGCACGCCTGGCGCCCAGGTAAAGCCGTCGCTTATCGTCCCTGTAGAATTGCTGCACTCATATTTATACAGTTTCCCAGGAAGACTGGGGAATATATTTGAAGCCGGAAACGACTTGATCTGCCGGCAACTTATTCCAACTTTACTGAGATTGCCTTTGGTATCCACAGACTCAGTGTATATTTTCAGGTCATTCGCGGGCCACTTCCCTTTAGCTTGAAATAAAAATTTCTGCGTTGTGGCCAAGTCAAAAGATGTAAACATACTAAAGCCATGATAAACAGAAACGCCATAATTCCATCCTTGAGTTCCAGAAACCGCTACAGAATTTTTATAATTAACATATGAACTGGATACTACTCTTGAGCCGTACATAAAGCTGTGAGAAGTACTTAGAAGTTTCGACGAAATTGCACCTGCCTCTGGATCCAACTCATACTGACGCTTAATTTCAGGTGATGGCACCCTTACTGCGGATGGCCACTCACGATATTTTTTTAGCTCGGAGACAGCTGTATCCATATAGACAGCGACTAGCGTACTAAGAACCAGCAAAGTCGGACGATTCATGTCAGCTCCTTGAGGGTTTGATCTTGGTTCAATAAGGTTAGCTGGCGACAGATTTTTTTCAACCAGCCGCCGCATGGAACTGGCGAGCTCTGTGAATCGGGATAATACTACGTAAAACAATTCAGCATGGAAACTCGAAAATGCACACATTGACCGCCCTTTGGACCCGAGCAGCTGCCATTTCTGTCATTTTGATTTGGGCAGTAGATGCAGTCGCTGAGTGCCGTCCCGGCAGCGTCAATGCGGAACACTCCTGCGGTAAGGATAACTACGACCCCAATTATAAAAATCGAAAGAAACCGGCAGCTTCAGGTAGAACTGACGCAGGAGCTGCTGCAGACACGATCCAGTCTATCGGCACCTATCTTCAGCAGCAGGATGATCAATCTCAAAATTTAGAGCACCAGCAACGCATAGAACAAGATCGTATCTATGAAGAACAACAACGCAATCAAAAAGCTCAGTTTCAGCAAAACTACCAGGAGCTAGACACGTTTGAGTCGTCTATGGATGGAGATGGCTGGGAGTCGAGGGCTGCGGCTGCATCGCCGAGTAAAGGACCGTCGAAAGGGAAGGTCCCCGCACAAACATCAAGCACAGGAGATTGCAATTGCCGCGAGGTAGCAGGCGTTTGTACCGCTACCGTGGTGGTGGTCAAGAAAAATAAGACCGGGGCTGACTTCAAGGTAACGTCTTCGGTACCAAGGTGCTCCCGAGTAAATTATTACATCGACAGCACTCCTAGGCTGACGGTGCTGATTAACACTAATACCGCCATGGAGCATGCTGCGGGGCTGACGGAGATATCAAACAAGACATTCGAGGTGGAGAGCTGCCAGGTATGTGCAAGTAAATGAGAGAAAGAGCTTTGCCATCTCGGAATTGTGAAGCGCCCAAGATAGTCAGGCCATAGACGAGCGGTCTCCTAAAGGCATTTCCTGCCCTAAAAATGCCCTAAAAAATGACTCACAAACGAAAAAGCCCCTGTAATCATTAACGATTACAGGGGCTTAGTCTTATTCAATAATGGCGGAGAGATAGGGATTCGAACCCTAGGTACCGGTGAAGGTACAACGGATTTCGAATCCGTCCCATTCGGCCACTCTGGCATCTCTCCAACGGCGCGCATCATAACAGCCTGTTTCGTGGAAGCAAAGCGCAGAAGCGATTTTTTTCCGTGCTATCAGATGCTTGCGTCGATTAAAGCGGTACGCCGAGACGCTTGGCGACTTCTTCGTAGGCTTCGATCACATCACCGAGGCCTTGGCGGAAGCGGTCTTTGTCCATCTTCTTCTTGGTGTCCTTGTCCCACAGGCGGCAACCGTCCGGGCTGAATTCGTCGCCCAGGACGATGGAGCCGTCGTGGAACACACCGAATTCCAGCTTGAAGTCCACCAGCAGCAGGCCTGCGTCGTCGAACAGCTTGCTCAGCACGTCGTTGACCTTGAGGGACAACTCCTTCATGCGCGCCAGTTGCTCGGCGGTGCCCCAGCCGAATGCCACGACGTGGGATTCGTTGATGAACGGGTCGCCCTTGGCGTCGTCCTTCAGGAACAGCTCGAACGTGTAAGGGTTGAGCTTGAGGCCCTCTTCCACGCCCAGGCGCTTGACCAGGCTGCCGGCGGCGTAGTTACGCACGACGCATTCCACCGGGATCATGTCCAGCTTCTTCACCAGGCACTCGTTGTCGCCCAGCAGTTTGTCGAATTGGGTCGGGATACCGGCCGCTTCGAGTTTCTGCATGATGAAGGCGTTGAACTTGTTGTTCACCATGCCCTTGCGATCAAGTTGTTCGATGCGCTTGCCGTCGAACGCCGAGGTGTCGTTGCGAAACAGCAGGATCAGGCGGTTGGCGTCGTCGGTCTTGTACACCGACTTGGCTTTGCCGCGGTAGAGTTCTTCACGTTTTTCCATGATGGGCTCCGCTTTGAGTGAGGTGGGCTAGGCGATATGTCGCCAGTCGAGCCCTGAATCTTGATCGGCCAGTTGCAGCCAGTCCGGGTCGCACCCGAGGGTGTCGACAAAACATTGCCGGGCAAGCGTCGGCAGGTTGTTCTTGCTGCTCAAGTGGGCCAGGACCAGGTGTTGCAGGTCTTGCCAGCCCAACTCATACACCAGGTACGCCGCCTGATGGTTGTTCAAATGTCCCAGTTCACCGCCCACCCGCTGCTTGAGAAAGTAGGGGTAATGACCGCGAGCCAGCAGGTCTCGACAGTGGTTGGACTCGATCATCAAGGCATCGAGGTTCCGGTAACCGTCCAGCACCTTGGCGCAGTAGGAGCCCAGGTCGGTGAGCACGCCGAAACGCCGCTCTCCGTCACTGAACACATACTGCGTCGGTTCCTGGGCGTCGTGCGCCACGGCAATCACATCGATGCTCAGGGCACCGATTTGCAGCTGCTCGCCACCGGCCAGGAAACCTGCGGGTTCAATGGGTTTGCGCATCCCGCGCAATGTGCCGCGACTGAGGTACACCGGAAGATTGTAGCGCCGAGACAGCAAACCCACGCCATGCACGTGGTCGGCATGTTCGTGGGTCACCAGAATCGCGCTCAGCTGCGAAGGGTGAACCCCCAGGCGCAGCAGGCGTCGCTCGGTTTCCTTTAACGAGAAACCACAATCCACCAGTACGTACGTGTCGTCGTGGGCGACCAGCGTGCCGTTCCCTTGGCTACCGCTACCGAGAACAGCAAAACGCATCGGATCAGCCCAGGTTGTCCTGAATCACGCCCAACACTTTGCGCGCTGTTTCAGCCGGCGCAACGGTATTGATGTTCTTCTCGACGGTGACTTGCACAGTCTCGCCAACCTTACTCAAACGAACCTGATAACGCTCGGCGCGGGTCTCGATTTCTTCCTTGCTCGGCTTGCTGCCAAACAGTTTTCCGAAGAAACCAGGCTCTTCATCTTTGCGCTCGGCCTTTTCAGCCACGTTGATGTAGTACAGGCCCAGGCTGCGGTTGATGTCTTCAACACGCCAAGGACCTTGCTCCAACGCACGACCGACGCTGGCCCAGGCACGATCCAGGTCTTCACCCAGATTCAGTACCACGTTGCCGCTGCCGTCTTCGGTGAGGCTAACGCGGCTCGGGGTGTCGTAATCACGTGCGGCGAGCAGGGAGACGGAACCGCCCTTCTCGGAGATACGGCTCATGCTGGCCAGCATCTCGTCGACCAATACCGAGTCGACACCGGTGTTGACCGAGCGGTTGGTGAAGTCGACGTTGGCGGTGCTGCCGGCAGGACGCTCGGCGCTGACCACATAGACTTCACTGGTGTTGCGCTGCACGCCTGGCTCGATGCGCACACGCACACGGGCTTCGCTGTCGGCAGCTACACCACCGGCCTGCAGGCGCTTGGCCATAGTGGCGGACAGCTCGCTGCCCTGCTGCCATGCCGTGGTGAACTCACCGGTCTGCGGGCGCTGCTCGGCGATGCGGAAACCGTTGTCCTGGAAGAACTGCACCGCTACTGGCCAGACTTCGGCAGGTGGGCGCTGCGCCACGATCCAACGCGAATCACCGCTCTTCTGCAGGCTGTAATCGCTGGCATCCGCCACGGCCGAAATCGGCTGTGGGCGCGGCACCACGTATTCACCCTTGGTGGTGTCGTCGGCAACGTTGCGTGGAATCGGCAGCAACGGGTCAAGACGCTTGGCGACGTTGACGTCCGGCGGCAGTTGCATCGGTTTGATTGCTTGTGCTTCCAGGTAATCGCTGCCGCGGTCACGGAAGTAGCCTTCCGGGCCCCAGACCCAACCGCAGCCACTGGTGCTGGAGATAATCAAGGCAAGTGCGGAAAGTCCGGCCAATCGCTTCATGCGTAGTGCTTCCTCAATTAAACCAGGACGCCGGACTGGCGCAGGGCCTGTCGCAGCGGTTCGTGACAGGCTTCGCTGAGGCGGGTGAGCGGCAGACGGATACCGTCCGGCATCAGGCCCATCTCGAACAGCGCCCACTTCACGGGAATAGGGTTGGATTCGATAAACAGTGTCTTGTTGAGCGGCATCAGCTTCTCGTGGATCGCACGGGCGGTCACGGCGTCGCCGGCGATGGCGGCAGCGCACATGTCGCTCATGGCGCGCGGGGCCACGTTGGCGGTCACGGAGATATTGCCCTTGCCGCCCAGCAGGATCAGCTCGACAGCCGTGGCGTCGTCACCGGAATACAGCAGGAAGTCGCTGCTCACACCGGCCAGGATGTCCTTGGCGCGCTGCAGGTCGCCGGTGGCTTCCTTGATGCCGATGATGTTCGGCACGGTGGACAGTCGGATCACGGTCTCGGCCTTCATATCGCACGCGGTACGACCCGGCACGTTATAGAGGATCTGCGGGATGTCGACGGCTTCGGCAATGGTGCGGAAGTGCTGGTACAGGCCTTCCTGGGTCGGCTTGTTGTAGTACGGGGTGACCAGCAGGCAAGCGTCGGCGCCAGCTTTCTTGGCGTTCTTGGTCAGCTCGATGGCTTCGCGCGTCGAGTTGGCGCCCGTACCGGCAATCACGGCAATACGCCCCGCGACACGCTTGACCACGAATTCGATCACCTGGATGTGTTCTTCCACATCGAGGGTGGCCGATTCACCGGTGGTGCCGACCGCCACGATGGCGTTGGTGCCTTCTTGCAGGTGGAAGTCCACCAGTTTGCCAAGGCTGTCCCAGTCGAGATGACCTTGTGCATCCATGGGTGTGACCAGTGCCACCATACTGCCCGCAATCATGCAACCGCTCCTGCCGGAAAAAGAGAGCCGTAATGGTACTGGCGCCAAGATGCTTGTACAAGCGAAGTACCGCCTGAGGATGCGTTCTGGCGCAACTAAACGACGGGAATGCCATCATTGAGCCAAAGCACGGGTTGAGGCCGGGCAAAATCAGGCGGATCACGCAATGAAAACGCCACCTCCTATCCCTTGGCGACGCTTTTCGCTACCCTTCATGCTTTGATCGATACGGCCCTCACAGTATCGACCGCTCATCGTTTTAGGAAGGCTGCATGTCCACCCCCACAGTTCGCGAACAATTCCTTGTTATCAGTGCCCTCGGCGCCAACCCCATGGAGCTGACCAACGTCCTGTGCCGCGCCAGCCATGAGAACCGCTGTGCCGTGGTGACCTCCCGCCTTACCCGCCATGGCGAGTGCAGTGCACTGGTCTTGCAGATTTCCGGCACCTGGGATGCCCTGGCGCGCCTGGAGACTGGCCTGCCGGGCCTGGCCAAGAAGCACGACTTCACCGTCAACGTGGTGCGCAGCGCCGCGCTGGAAAATCGCCCGCAGGCGCTTCCTTATGTAGCGTATGTCAGCTCGGCCTATCGCTCGGACATCGTCAATGAGCTGTGCCAGTTCTTCATCGACCACAACGTCGAGCTGGAGAACCTGACCTGCGACACCTACCAGGCACCGCAAACCGGCGGCACCATGCTCAACGCCACGTTCACCGTGACCCTGCCGGCCGGCGTGCAGATCAGTTGGTTGCGCGACCAGTTCCTGGATTTCGCCGATGCACTGAACCTCGACGCGTTGATCGAGCCGTGGCGCCCACAGAACCCAATGTAAGGAAGTCATCATGGCGGTAGTCATCGATAAACCGGTCGCCGATTTCGAAGCCCAGGCCACCAGTGGCCAGACCTTCAGCCTTGCCGCCCTCAAGGGCAAGCAAGTGGTGATCTACTTCTACCCGAAGGACAGCACCCCGGGTTGCACCACCGAGGGCCAGGGTTTCCGTGACCAGTACGCAGCATTCAAGGCGGCCGACACCGAAGTGTTTGGCGTGTCGCGCGACAGCGTGAAGTCCCACGAGAACTTCAAGGGCAAGCAGGAATTCCCGTTTGAGCTGATCAGCGACAAGGATGAAGCAGTCTGCCAGTTGTTCGATGTCATCAAGCTGAAGAAGCTGTACGGCAAGGAATACCTGGGCGTGGACCGCAGCACCTTCCTGATCGACAAGGAGGGTGTGTTGCGCCAGGAATGGCGCGGCGTGAAAGTGCCAGGGCATGTTGATGCCGTACTGGCCGCAGCACAGGCTCTGAACAAGGCTTGATGACGCGAGGGAGGGAGCTGGAGCCTCCCTCTCCGTTTCAGAGTAAAGGCGCCACCACCGGTTCCTGCCGCGGCCACGCGTCCAGCACCGCCTTGAACAGCGTCGCCAGGGGAATGGCAAAGAACACGCCCCAGAATCCCCATAATCCGCCAAACAACAACACTGCGCAGATGATCGCCACCGGGTGCAGGTTGACGGCCTCGGAGAACAACAGCGGCACCAGTACGTTGCCGTCCAGCGTCTGGATAATGCCGTACACCGCCATCAGGTAGATGAACTGGTCACTCCAGCCCCACTGGAACAACGCGATCAGGGTAACCGGCACCGTCACCACCACCGCACCGACGTACGGCACCACGACGGAAATGCCGACCAGCAGTGCCAGCAGCGCCGCGTAGTTCAAGTCCAGGGCGATGAAGGCAATGTAGGTAACGCCACCACAGATAATGATCTCGATGACTTTGCCACGAATGTAGTTGGCGATCTGCCGGTTCATTTCTTCGGCCACCCGGGTAATCAGCGCCCGTTCGCGTGGCAGATAGCCGCGCACCCAACGTCCGATCATGGCGCGGTCCTTGAGGAAGAAGAACACCAGGATCGGCACGAGCACCAGGTAGATCATGATGTTGACCAGCAGCGGCAGGCTCGACAGGGAAAAGGTCAGCGCCCATTGCCCGAACTTGCCGATTTCGCCGCGTGCCACTTCTATGGCCTGCAACACCTGCTCGTCCGAGACCAGATGCGGGTAGCGCTCCGGCAACAGCAACAATAGCGACTGCCACTTGGCGAGCATGCCCGGCAACTCGTTGAACAACGTGATCAGTTGGTGCCACAGCAGCGGCAATACCACGACGATAAACACCACCAGCAGCCCCATGAACAAGGCAAATACCAGGCCCACTGCCGCGCCGCCCGGCAAGCGTAAACGCTCCAAGGTGGTGACCAGGCCCTGCATCAGGTAAGCCAGCACCATCCCCGCCAGTACCGGCGCCAGCATGCCACCCAAGGTGAGTACGGCCGTAAAGGCCAGAAACAGCAGGACCGCCAGCACCACGGCTTCTTCATCAGAGAAGTAGCGCTGGATCCAGTCTCGTAACACTTTGAACATCAATCAACCTCGGGTGGTAGGGGCAAACGGTTCAGGCCTTGCGCAACCAGTAACGGTACACACCGGCGGCGTCTTCTTCATGCAACAGGGTATGGCCGGCCAGCTTGGCGAAGGTGCGGAAATCACGCTGGGAACCTGCGTCGGTGGCGATCACCTTGAGCACTGCGCCACTGGCCAATCGATTGAGCTCCAGCTTGGCCTTGAGCAGAGGTAACGGGCAATTAAGGCCACTGGCATCGAGTTCGGCATCAAAGGCTACAGCGTCGGTCATGGTTTTACTCCGGACAAGCATCGGGGTGCTTAGAATATCTGGTCCGAAGCTCAGTGTCCGGCTACAGTAAGCTCTTTGTCGAAAGGCTCTGTGCATGACTTTTTTGCGCCCTACCCTGCTGACGCTGGCTTGCCTGCTGGCCTCCCCAGGCTTCGCTGACGACCTGCCGTCACTTGGCGACGCCAGTTCTGCCATTGTCTCTCCCCAACAGGAATATCAGTTGGGCCGTGCCTGGCTGGCCTATCTACGGGGCCAGGTCTCGCAGTTGAACGACCCGCAGCTCAAGGATTACGTCGAAACCAGCGTGTACAAGCTGGTGGAAACCAGCCAGGTGAATGACCGGCGCCTGGAGTTCATCCTGATCAACAGCCCGCAACTGAACGCCTTTGCTGCGCCAGGCGGCATCGTCGGCGTGAACGGCGGCCTGTTTCTCAATGCCCAGACCGAAGGAGAATATGCCTCGGTACTGGCCCACGAACTGGCCCACTTGTCCCAGCGGCACTTCGCCCGCGGCGTTGAAGCGCAGCAGCGCATGCAGATCCCGATGATGGCTGCCCTGCTCGGCGGCATCATTGCGGCCGCCGCCGGTGCAGGGGATGCAGGGATTGCAGCGATTGCCGGCACCCAGGCGGCGGCCATCCAGGAACAACGACGATTCTCTCGCCAGAATGAACAGGAGGCGGACCGTATCGGTATCGTCAACCTGGAAAAAGCCGGCTACGACCCACGCTCCATGCCGACCATGTTCGAACGGCTGATGCGCCAGTACCGCTTCGACGCCAAGCCACCGGAATTCCTGCTGACTCACCCGGTGACCGAATCGCGTATCGCCGACACCCGCAACCGTGCGGAACAAGCCAAGGCCGGCGGCAAGGAAGACAGCCTGCGCTACCAGTTGATTCGCGCACGGGTACAACTGCAATATGAAGACACGTCAGGACTCGCCGCCAAGCGTTTCCAGGCGCAGCTGGACGAAAATCCGAAAAACGATGTGGCGCGCTATGGCCTGGCCATCGCCCAGATCAAAGCCTCCCAGTTCAAGCAGGCACGGGAAAGCCTGCAACCGTTGCTGGCCAAGGCACCCAATGACATCACCTACAACCTGGCGCAGATCCAGTTGGACATCGACAACAACCACCTGCCCGACGCCCAGCAACGCACGGATCGGATGCTGACCCAATACCCCGGCAACTATCCGCTGAACCAGATTCGGGTAGATCTGTTGCTTAAACAGAATCGTACCGCCGATGCGGAAAAGGCCCTGGATGGCCTGCTCAAGTCTCGCCCGGACGATCCGGATGTGTGGTACCAGGTCGCCGAGACGCGTGGTTTGTCGGGCAATATCATCGGCCTGCATCAGGCTCGCGCCGAATACTTTGCCTTGGTGGGCGACTTCCAGCAGGCCATCCAGCAACTGGATTTTGCCAAACGTCGTGCCGGCAGCAATTTCCCATTGTCGTCACGTATCGATGCACGCCAGCGTGAGCTGATCGAACAGGAACGCCTGGTTAAAGGCATGATGAGCTAAACCCATCGCCTACAAAAAAGCCCCGCCCTCGTAAAACGAAGGCGGGGCTTTTTATTGGCCGGGTGGGTTACTCGGCCAGCTTGAAGGTAATGAAGCTGGCGCGCCCCTGACGAAGCACGCGCATCGATACCGAGCGGTTCTTCGGCAACGCCTTGGCGATGTCGGTGAACTGCTTCGTAGTGTCAATCGCCTGATTGTTCAGGTGAGTGATCACGTCGCCAGGCTGCAGGCCGATCAAGGCAGCGGGGCCATCCTGCACTTCCTTGATCACCACACCGCTTTTGAGGTCGAAGCTTTTCTTCTGCTCATCGGTCAGCTCAGCCACGGCAATACCCAGACGGTTGCTGCTGCGCTCGGCACCCGGCTTGGTATTGCCCAGGGCATCCAGGGTCGCGCCCTCTTCAGGGATCGCACCAACGGTCAGTTCAACATTCTGGCGTTTGCCGTCACGAATCACTTCCAGCTTGGCCTTGCTGCCGGCCTTGAGTGCACCGACCAGATGTGGCAGGTCGGCGGACATAACGATCGGTTGACCGTTCATGCTCAGGATCACGTCGCCGACTTGCAGGCCGCCTTTGGCAGCCGGGCCGTCGTCCTGGATTTGCGCAACCAGGGCACCGGCCGGCTTGTCGAGGCCGAAGGATTCAGCCAAGTCCTTGTTTACTTCCTGGATGACCACGCCCAACCAGCCACGACTGACCTTGCCACCGCTTTTCAGCTGATTGGAAACATCCATGGCCACGTCGATAGGAATGGCGAACGACACACCCATGAAGCCACCGGAACGGGTGTATATCTGCGAGTTGATCCCCACCACTTCGCCCGCAAGGTTGAGCAACGGACCACCAGAGTTGCCCGGATTGATCGGCACGTCGGTCTGGATGAACGGCACGTAGTTCTCGTTCGGCAGGCTGCGGCCAATCGCACTGACAATGCCCTGGGTGACGGTATGGTCAAAACCAAACGGCGATCCGATGGCTACCACCCACTGCCCAGCCTTCAGGTCCTGGGATTTGCCCAGCTTCAGTACAGGCAGGTCTTTACCCTCGATCTTCAGCAAGGCCACATCGGAACGGGGGTCTGTGCCTACCAATTTGGCTTTCAGCTCACTGCGATCAGCCAGGCGCACGAGGATCTCGTCGGCGTCGGCAATCACATGGTTATTGGTGAGGATGTAGCCATCTGGCGAGATGATGAAGCCCGAACCCAGGGACTGCGCTTCACGCTGACCACCGCCACCGCGCGGGGTACGAGGTTGTGGCATGCCACGCTCGAAGAACTCGCGCAGCATCGGCGGCAGGCCTTCCAGGTCAGGCATCTGCTGGTTGGAGACTTTGCGATCCGGCAACTTCTGCGTGGTACTGATGTTCACCACGGCAGGCGAGGCTTGCTCAACCAATTGGGTGAAGTCAGGCAACTCGACCGCTTGCGCGGACACGGCCTGACCCAGCACCAATACCGTGGCGACTATGGATAGGTAAGACTTCAAACGTGGTATCGACATACAGCTCCCGTTACGACGAGCAGGGTTGAGCGACAGGGTTCAAGAAACGCCGAAAACTGCGACCGACATCTTTGTTCCGCGAACAAAACAAGGCCAGAGCCAACAAGCCCTGACCTATAAAAAACATGGGAGATTTTTGCAAGTGAAAATGCTGATCCAGACATTTCATGCTCCCGCCAGCCAACCTGGCATGGGCGTACTGTGAAAGATCGGGATGAACATAGGATTAACGACTCACGGCTTGGGGGTGGCCTTTTTTTCAGCACGCACCGACAGTGCGATGCGTTCGGCGGTACCAATAGGTATTTCGCCCACAACCGTCACCATCATTTCGCCATCCACCGTGTTCAAGCGACGAGATACCGCAACGGTGGGGCCTAACTGGGTGCGAGTCTCGGTCACGCTCACATCGCTGATCGGCTCAAGAAACACCGAGAAGCGCGCCAGTCCATCTTCATACATCAGACTGTCGACCGTGGCTTTGGTATGAGGGTCCTTGCGGGCGCTGCTATTGGTCAGCTGAAAGCCCGGCGGCAACCATTCCAAGTGCCAAGCCTCGGTGGGCTCTACGGTCGCTGCCTTGGTGTCGCCGACAGCGATAGACGTGCATTCGCTGCTGGGCTGCAAGTCGCGATCATTGGGCGGGGTGGAGGTGTCCAGGCGAGTGAACTGAAAGCGCTCCAGCAATTGCCCTTGATCGTTCAGCAACAAGGACTTGAGCGGCAGTGCGGTTTCACGATCAAGATGCAGCTCAAAACCGTAGCGGTATTGATCACGGGGAGTTATCGACACAATCACTGCATTACGACCGGCCACGCGGGATTTTCCGATAACGGCCAGTTCGTAGAATTGATTGAGTTTTTCAGGATCAAGCGCGCGCGAGGGTGCATCACGCGAATTACCAAGGCCGGCGACAAGTGTGCCGCTGACGCATTGTGTACGACCATCTACACGGACAACTTCCTGGGCAGAACCATCAAGCTGCAAGAGCCGCTCACGGACCTGGCCATTCTGGACACGATGCCAAATGTCATGGGTAGAAAAACTGCCATTACGTTCGTAGACAAACGTCCCCTGAAAACTTTGCTGCTGCTCTGCACGCCCAAGTCGAGTCAGCCAGTCTTGGGCTTCATCGGCATGGGCGGGGAGTGCAAACCAACCACTGAGCAATAACGTAAGGAGCGGTATGGCGCGCATAGGGCTCCTTAACGTATCAGCGGTTTTCCAGGCTTGCAGCGCGAGCGTATGGCAGAGCGCTTTCAGTGCCTTTCAAGGCGGATTCCTGTGCGTGTTGGCGCAGGTAGCCTGGAAGACGCTGGTCCTGCCAGCCGGATTGCCCTTGAAGCACACCGTTGGCCATAGGCCCGGTGGTGTCGGAGCTTTCCTTGTAGCCGGCCAGTACCGCCGGGCCTTTGACTTGCGGACCGGCCATGACCGGTTGCTGAGTCTGCTGGGCCAGTTCGGCACCGGCGATTTCGTCCTGGTTGTACAGGCGAACACCGGCCAGCACTGCAACAGTCACCGAGGCAGCCACTGCCAGGCGACCCAGGCTACGCCAAGGGCCACGAGTAGCTTTTGCCGGAACGGCTTCATCAGCCAGCGCGGCAGAAACGGCCGCAGCAATATCCAGACGAGGGATTAGAAGATCCTTGTGCATCACCGCCCGAGCGACTTGGTAACGAGACCAGGTATCACGGGTTTCGGCATCATCAAATGCGTTGAGCACTCGACGAAGTTCCAGTTCATCCGCTTCGTTATCCATCACTGCGGACAGCGATTCCTGCAGGGCATCACGACTCATGGCGGTTCCTCTCTTGGCTGTCGCCGCTGTCTTTAGTTTTCCTGCAACAACGGTTGCAAGGCTTTATCGATGGCTTCCCGGGCCCGGAAAATCCGTGACCTTACAGTCCCCACCGGACACTGCATGACGCTCGCAATGTCTTCGTAACTCAGACCATCGAATTCACGTAAAGTTAACGCCGTACGCAAATCTTCTGGCAGTTGCTGAATTGTGCGATGAACGGTGCCTTCGATCTCGTCGCGCAGCAATGCACGCTCCGGCGACTCGAGATCTTTGAGGCCGTGATCACCATCGTAAAATTCTGCATCTTCTGAACTGACATCGCTATCCGGTGGGCGGCGTCCGCGAGACACCAGATAGTTCTTCGCCGTGTTAATGGCGATGCGGTAAAGCCACGTGTAAAACGCACTATCACCGCGGAAATTGCCTAGTGCACGGTATGCCTTGATAAAGGCTTCCTGTGCAACGTCCTGCGCTTCATGGGTGTCGTGCACAAACCGCACGATCAACCCGAGAATTTTGTGCTGGTATTTCAGCACTAGCAGATCAAATGCTCGCTTGTCACCGCGCTGAACGCGCTCGACCAGCTGCTGATCCTCTTCCTGGGTTAGCATGAACACTCCTCGTTGTACTTGAAGGAGGCTTGCATAACTAAACGATCAGGCTTGCAAACATAGACTCGGACTTTTCGCAAAAGTTCTCCCCCTTCAAGCAAGTTTCCGGTACGCACTGATTTGGCACACACGAAAAACGCAGCGCGGGCAACGCCGGCTGCGCGAATAATCTTGTCGTCGGTTTTCTGACGCGTCCAATGCTCCCGACGGGCCAATAAACTCAACGTTTTCCCAGCTTTCGGGCAACCTGCTATTGAGTCGAGGCTTATGCAAAAAGTTCCCGCCTCAATAACCAGCCGATTTTACCCGAGCCGTGCACCGTAATCTCACATTGCCACGAATGCCCGGCTATTGTGCCGCTCCCCCCCTCTATATACTAGTGGCCCGTGTGACCCTTTGATTCGCCGATCCAGGCGTCCTGTTTGCGCCAGCCCTGTGGATCGCTTTTTGCGGAATCCTTCAAATGAGCCAACAGTTTCAACACGATGTCCTGGTGATCGGTAGCGGCGCGGCCGGCTTGAGCCTTGCGCTGACCCTTCCCAGCCACCTGCGCATTGCCGTCCTGAGCAAAGGCGACCTGGCCAACGGTTCGACATTCTGGGCCCAAGGCGGTGTCGCCGCCGTGCTGGACGACACCGATACAGTGCAATCCCACGTTGAAGACACCCTCAACGCCGGCGGCGGCCTGTGCAACGAAGACGCGGTGCGCTTCACCGTCGAGCATAGCCGCGAGGCGATCCAATGGCTGATCGACCAGGGCGTGCCCTTCACCCGCGATGAACACGCAGGCAGCGATGACAGCGGCTTCGAGTTCCACCTGACCCGTGAAGGCGGCCACAGCCATCGCCGTATCATCCACGCCGCGGATGCCACCGGCGCCGCCATCTTCAAGACCTTGCTCGACCAGGCCCGCCAACGCCCCAACATCGAACTGCTGGAACAACGCGTCGCCGTCGACCTGATCACCGAAAAGCGCCTGGGCCTGCCGGGCGAACGCTGCCTCGGCGCCTATGTGCTCAACCGCGCCAGCGGCGAAGTGGATACTTATGGTGCACGCTTCACCATCCTCGCCTCAGGCGGCGCGGCCAAGGTCTACCTCTATACCAGCAACCCCGACGGCGCCTGCGGCGACGGCATCGCCATGGCCTGGCGTTCGGGCTGCCGGGTGGCCAACCTGGAATTCAACCAGTTCCACCCCACCTGCCTGTATCACCCGCAAGCCAAGAGTTTCCTGATCACCGAAGCCCTGCGCGGCGAAGGTGCACACCTCAAGCTGCCGAACGGTGAACGCTTCATGCAGCGCTTCGACCCGCGCGCCGAGCTGGCGCCACGGGATATTGTCGCCCGCGCCATCGACCATGAAATGAAGCGCCTGGGCGTCGACTGCGTCTACCTGGACATCAGCCACAAGCCCGAAGCGTTCATCAAGACCCACTTCCCGACGGTCTACGAGCGCTGCCTGGCCTTCAATATCGACATCACCAAAGGCCCGATCCCCGTGGTACCGGCCGCGCACTACACCTGCGGCGGCGTGATGGTCGACCAGCATGGCCGTACCGACGTACCTGGCCTCTATGCGATTGGCGAAACCAGCTTCACCGGGCTGCACGGCGCCAATCGCATGGCCAGCAACTCGCTGCTCGAATGCTTCGTCTACGCCCGCTCGGCGGCGGCGGACATTCTCGAACAACTGCCGCGCATCCCGGTGCCGGCCGCCCTGCCCCGCTGGGATGCCAGCCAGGTCACCGATTCGGACGAAGACGTGATCATCGCCCACAACTGGGACGAGCTGCGGCGCTTCATGTGGGACTACGTGGGGATCGTGCGTACCAACAAGCGCCTGCAACGAGCGCAACACCGGGTGCGATTACTGTTGGATGAGATTGATGAGTTCTACAGCAACTATAAGGTCAGCCGTGACCTGATCGAACTGCGCAACCTGGCCCAAGTCGCGGAGCTGATGATCCGTTCGGCCATGGAGCGCAAGGAAAGCCGGGGCCTGCATTACACCCTCGACTACCCGCAGATGCTGCCCGAGGCCCGCGACACTATTCTGGTGCCAACCACCTACGGCGGCTGAACTTCAAGCGAACCCGCAGGCGCCGGTGCACATCGGCGGCCTGCGCATCCGTCGGCACGCAGACCGAGCGCACCCGCCACGCCCCCGGCAGCCGATAACGCAGCACCACGATCAACGGCAACCCCAGGCTGTCGGGGCGCAGTTGCACGCTGTGCCAACCCAGCGCTGCGCTCCATAACTGCCAGCCGTCTTCATCGCGGCGCAGGCCACGAATCGATGAACGGTGAGTCAGCAGGATATGACGCGGCAGCACCCACCCGGCGTGAGCCAGGCACAACAGCATGCCGAGGCTTGAATAGGGCAGATCGATAAACAACAGCGCACCCAGCGCGAACAGCTGGGCAAGGAGATACGCCGCCAGCAGCAACCGTGAGGCCTGCCAGCGGCATTCGAAACGATTACTTGGGCTGGACACGATCCAGGATCATCCGGACCATGCGCTGCAGCTCCGGGTCTTCGGACTCTGCGCGTTCCATGAACCAGCCGAACATGTCCTGATCTTCGCAAGTCAGCAGCCTGACGTAGAGATCGCGATCTTCTTTATTGAGCGTCGCGTACACCTCTTTGGTAAAAGGCACCAACAACACATCAAGCTCAAGCATGCCACGACGGCTGTGCCAGTAGAGACGATTGATTTCTACATCTTCGACCATGGAGCGCTCCTCAAATAGAGCGCAAGTATACAGGCCCGACGGCACCGGAACAGTCGGCTTTGGTCGCCCCATACGGAAACTATCCATTTGCCGGGCGCCCCTCTATGATGCACCCATGACTTTTTGACCTGCGATGACCCATGGCCGACTCTGCTTTCTTCTGCCCCTTGTCCCACGAAGGCGTTCTCGCCGTCCGCGGCTCCGACGCTGCCAAGTTCCTGCAGGGACAACTCACCTGCAACCTCAATTACCTGAGCGACACCCAGGCCAGCCTCGGTGCGCGCTGCACGCAAAAAGGCCGCATGCAGTCGAGCTTCCGCATTCTTTTGCAGGGCGACGGCGTACTCCTGGCCATGGCCACCGAACTGCTCGAACCGCAACTGGCGGACCTGAAGAAATATGCGGTGTTCTCCAAGTCCAAGCTCACCGACGAAAGCGCCGCCTGGGTGCGTTTCGGTGTGATCGGTGGCGATCAGGCGCTCACCAGCCTTGGCCTTGAGGTGCCGGCCGAGACGGACAGCGTTGCCCGTACCGAACACCTGATCGCCATCCGCGTCTCCCCTGCCCGCGCCGAACTCTGGGTACCTGCCGAGCAAGCCGACAACGTGCGCAGCCAATTGGCCGCGCAGCTGACACAAACCGACTTGAATCATTGGCTACTGGGCCAGATCCGCGCCGGTATCGGCCAGGTCATGCCCCAGACCCGCGAACTGTTCATCCCGCAGATGCTCAACCTGCAGGCCGTGGGCGGCGTCAGCTTCAAGAAAGGCTGCTACACCGGCCAGGAAATCGTCGCGCGCATGCAGTACCTGGGCAAACTCAAGCGTCGCCTGTACCGCTTGAGCCTGAACGCGGCGCAAATGCCCGAGCCAGGCACCCCGCTGTTTTCCCCCAGCCACAACAGTTCAATCGGCGAAGTGGTGATCGCAGCAAAAGCTGACCAGGTGATTGAACTTCTGGCGGTATTGCAAGCCGAAGCTGCCGATAGTGGCGATGTGCACTTAGGCACGCTGGAAGGCCCCGGCTTGCGACTGCTTGACCTGCCTTACACGCTTGACCGCGATCGCGAGATCCAGCGTTAGTCGCCGTATTTTTTTGCAATACCCTAGAGAGCATGAATGAACGAACTGGCGGAAAAAGTCCAACAGGCGTTGGTAAAGGCCATCGACAACGATGACCTGGTTCTGCCGACATTGCCGGAAGTGGCCCTGAACATTCGCCAGGCCGCGGAAGATCCGGAAATCAGCATCAGCCACTTGAGCAAGGTGATCGGGCGCGACACTGCCCTGTCGGCGCGCCTGATCAAAGTGGTCAACAGCCCGATGTTGCGCGCCAGCCAGGAAGTGACCGACCTGCACACCGCCATTACCCGGCTGGGCACCAACTACAGCAGCAACCTGGCCATCGGCCTGGTGATGGAGCAAATTTTCCATGCCCGCTCGGACGTGGTCGAAAAGAAGATGCGCGATGTGTGGCGCCGCAGCCTCGAAGTGGCAGGCGTGAGCTACGCCTTGTGCCGCAGCCATAGCCAACTCAAGCCGGACCAGGCCGCCCTGGGCGGCTTGGTGCACCAGATCGGCGTGTTGCCGATCCTGACTTACGCCGAAGACCACTACGAGCTGCTTTCCGACCCCGTCAGCCTCAACCACGTGATCGACAGCATCCACCCGGCACTGGGTGACAAGCTGCTCAGTGGCTGGGACTTCCCGGAGATGCTGGCGAAACTACCCGGCCAATACCTGAACCTGGCGCGCGACTCCGCCAGCCTCGATTACATCGACCTGGTGCAGATCGCCGTCGTGTATTGCCATCGTGGCACCGATCATCCGCTGGCAGACGTGTCGATCGCCAGTCTGCCCGCGATCAAGAAGCTGCGCCTCGACCCCGGCAGCGACAACCTGCGCGCCGAACTGGATGAAGCCCGCTCGATGTTCTACTGATCAACCGGCGATAAAACTCACCCGCACCTTCAACCCCGCCTGCTCGCCGTCATGCAGGCTGATCTGCGCCAGATGCGCGCGACAGATTTCGCCAACGATCGCCAACCCCAGGCCTGAGCCCATGCCTTGCTGGCTGCGACGGTAGAAGCGCTCGAACACCCGGTCGCGCTCATCCTGCGGAATACCCGGGCCATCATCTTCCACCTCCAGTACCGCCGGCGCCGTCACCCGCAGGATCACGTTGCCGCCAGGTGGCGTGTGCGCCAGGGCGTTGTCCACCAGGTTACTCAACAGCTCGTTGAGCAGCGTCGGCTCGCCGCGTAACCACACCGGTTCATCCGCCTCCAGCGCCAACGCCACGCCGCGCGCGTGGGCCAACGGCGCCATGGCCATGCCCAGTTCACGGGCCAATTGGCTGAGGTCGAGCAACTGCGCGCCGCCTTCGGCAATCGCCCGCGCGCCGTTTTCGATGCGCGCCAGGGACAGCAACTGATTGGCCAGATGGGTCAAGCGATCGGTGCCTTGGGCGGCGGTTTCCAGGGTACTGCGCCAGGTCGCTGGATCTTCGGCGCGCAGGCCCAGTTCCAGGCGCGCCTTCAGCGCCGCCAACGGAGTGCGCAGTTCGTGGGATGCATCGGCAATAAACTGCGCCTGACGCTCGAACTGGCCGCGCAGACGTTCAGTGAAGTGGTTGAGGGAACGCACCAGCGGGCCGAACTCATGCTGCACCTCCACCAGCGGCAACGGCCGCAAGTCGTCGGGCTGGCGCTCTTCCACCGCCGTGCGCAGGCGCTCCAGCGGGCGCAAGGCGGCGCTGACGGCAAACCACACCAGCAACAAGGCGCCGATGGCGAGCATGCCCAGGCGCAGCAAAGTGTCGGCCATCAGGCTGCGGGCCATGCTCACGCGAGCTTCATCGGTTTCGGCCACGCGGATTTCCGCCATGCCGTTCATGTTCGGTTCGGAGACCGCCTTGAGCAGGCTGACCACCCGCACTTCCTGGCCCTGGTATTTGGCGTTGTAGAAACGCGCCAGCGCCGGGTAATCGTCGGTGCGCGGTGTGCCGGGGGGCGGGCCGGGAAGATTTTCGTAGCCGGAAATCAGCTTCTGATTAATGTCATTGACCTGGTAATAGATGCGCCCGGCACTGTCGTAGGCAAAGGTGTCCAGGGCGACATAGGGCACGTTGGCGCTGAGGGTGCCGTCCACCTGGGTCAAGCCGGCGGCGATGGTCCGCGCCGAGGCGAGCAGCGTGCGGTCGTAGGCGGTGTCGGCCGCTTCGCGACCATTCCAATAGGCGCTCATGCCACTGGCAAGCATCAACAGCACCAGCAACAGCGCCAGGTTCCACAGCAGGCGCCAGCGCAGGCTGCTGGGCTTATGCATCGCGGGCTTCCAGCAGGTAGCCGAGGCCACGGAAAGTCACGATGGCGATGGGTTGGCCATCGAGCTTCTTGCGCAGGCGGTGCACGTAGATTTCGATGGCATCGGGGCTGGCCTCCTCGTCCAGGCCGAACACCTGGGAGGCCAGTTGCTCCTTGCTCATCACCCGGCCTGGGCGGGCGATCAGCGCTTCAAGCACGGCTTGCTCGCGGGAGGTCAACGTCATCAGCTCGCCGCCCACGGTGAAACGGCGGGTGTCGAGGTCATAGACCAGCACACCGCAGGCCTGCTGGCGTTCGCCGCCCAATACACTGCGGCGCAGCAGCGCCTTGACCCGCGCTTCCAGCTCGGTCAGTTCGAACGGCTTGGCCAGGTAATCATCGGCGCCCAGGTTCAGGCCATGCACGCGGTCCTTCACATCGCTGCGCGCGGTCAGCATCAGCACCGGCAGGTTTTTCCCACGCGCCCGCAAGCGCGCCAGCACCTCGAAACCGTCCATGCGCGGCAGGCCCACATCCAGGATGGCGACCGCGTAATCCTCACTGCTCAAGGCCAGGTCGGCGGCCACGCCGTCGTGCAATACGTCAACGGTCAAACCCGTGCTCTTGAGCGCTTGAGCGACGCTTTCGGCGAGTTGCAGATGGTCTTCAACCAGAAGGACACGCATGGATTTCCACCTTATTCGGACGTGGTCGACGCCACGCTTTGCCGGGCAGTTTACAGGCGCCGACTGCCCTGTGAAGCCTGAAAACATTGAAAGGCAGCTGAAAGGTTAGTGAAAGCTTCGCCCTTTAGCATCCAGCCACGGTAGGTCATGCCTGCCGAGCGACCTGATGGGTCGCGCCCGAAAAACGCCTCGAAGCGTTTTCGCCAAAATAAGAACAATAACGGAGTGCACCACGATGCTGTCGACACAGCCCCAGGCTTGCCCGCCTGTTCGTATTTCCCGCCTGACCCACACCGCCCTTGCCAGTGCCGCTGCCCTTGCCGGCTTTTCGCCGCTTAGCCAGGCTGCCTTCTTCGAAGACAGTAGCGCGACCCTGGAAACCCGCAACATGTACTTCAACCGCGACTTTCGCGACGGCACCAGCGCGCAGCAATCCAAGCGCGACGAATGGGCCCAGGGCTTCATGCTCAACCTGCAATCGGGCTACACCGACGGCACCGTCGGCTTTGGCGTGGATGCGCTGGGCATGCTCGGGGTCAAGCTCGACTCCAGCCCCGACCGCACCGGCACCGGCCTGCTGCCTACCCACGACGATGGCCGCGCCGCCAACGAGTACTCCAAGCTGGGCCTGACCGGCAAAGTGAAGATTTCCGCTACCGAGCTGAAGATCGGTTCGCTGATGCCCGAGCTGCCGATCCTCAAGCCCAACGACGGGCGTATCCTGCCGCAGACCTTCAACGGTGGCCTGATCACCTCCAAGGAATTCAAGAACCTGGTCTTCACCGGCGGCCGTCTCGACAAAGCCAAGGACCGCGACGACAGCAACTACGAAGACATCGCCCTCAATAACAAGAACAGCCGCTTCCTCAGCGGCGCCACCGGCAAGCATTTCAACTTCGGCGGCGTCGACTATAAGTTCGCCGACAAGATCACCGGCAGCTACCACTTCGCCCAACTCGACGACGTGTATCGCCAGCACTTCCTCGGCCTGGTCGCCGCGCGCCCGATGGGCCCCGGTACCTTCGCCACCGACCTGCGCCTGGCGATCAGCGATGACACCGGTAGCGCCCGTGGCGGCAAGATCGACAACACCTCTCTCAACGGCCTGTTCAGCTATGCCCTCAATGGCCATAAGCTCAGCGCCGGCTATCAGCATATGTCCGGCGACAGCGCGTTTCCGTATGTGGATGGCAGCGACCCGTACCTGGTCAACTTCGTGCAGATCAACGACTTTGCCGGCGCCGAAGAGCGCTCCTGGCAGGCGCGCTACGACTACGACTTCGCCAAGCTGGGCATTCCCGGCCTGAGTTTCATGGGCCGTTACCTCTCGGGTGACAATATCAAGCTCAGGAACGGCGACACCGGCAAGGAATGGGAACGCAACAGCGAGATCAAGTACGTGGTGCAAAGCGGCACATTCAAGGATGTGGCCGTGCGCCTGCGCAACGCGACGTACCGCTCCAACTACTCAGCCCGTGATGCGGATGAAACGCGCGTGCTGGTCAGCTACAGCGTTGCACTCTGGTAAGTAGTGCCTGGTAAGCCACTCATAACAACAATGACGGAGATAACCATGACCCCTTCACTGCGTAAATTTGCCCTCGCCGCCGGCTGCATGCTGTTCGCCGGCCACCTGCTGGCCGCCGACGAACCCAAGCGCCCGGAGTGCATCGCCCCGGCCTCCCCTGGCGGCGGTTTTGACCTGACCTGCAAACTGGCGCAAAGCGCGCTGGTCAACGAGAAGTTGCTGAGCAAGCCGATGCGCGTGACCTACATGCCGGGCGGCGTGGGCGCGGTGGCCTACAACGCGGTGGTGGCCCAGCGTCCTGCGGACGGCGGTACGTTGGTGGCCTGGTCCAGCGGTTCGCTGCTGAACCTGGCCCAGGGTAAGTTCGGGCGCTTCGATGAGAGCGCCGTACGCTGGTTGGCCGCCGTGGGGACAAGCTACGGCGCCATCGCGGTGAAAGCCGATTCGCCCTACAAGACCCTCGATGATCTCGTCAAAGCCCTGAAGAAAGATCCGGGCAGCGTGGTGATCGGTTCCGGCGGCACCGTCGGCAGCCAGGACTGGATGCAAACCGCCCTGATCGCCAAGGCCGCCGGGATCAACCCGCGCGAGTTGCGCTATGTGGCGCTCGAAGGCGGCGGTGAAATCGCCACCGCACTGCTCGGCGGGCATATCCAGGTCGGCAGTACCGACATCTCCGACTCCATGCCGCACATCCTCAGCGGTGACATGCGCCTGCTGGCGGTGTTCTCCGAGGAGCGCCTGGACGAGCCGGAAATGAAGAATATTCCGACCGCCAAAGAGCAAGGCTACGACATCGTCTGGCCGGTGGTGCGTGGCTTCTACCTCGGGCCAAAAGTCAGCGATGCCGACTACGCCTGGTGGAAAGATGCCTTCGACAAACTGCTGGCCTCCGAGGACTTCGCCAAGCTGCGTGACCAGCGCGAGCTGTTCCCGTTCGCCATGACCGGCCCGGAGCTGGACACCTACGTGAAGAAACAGGTGGCTGACTACAAAGTGCTGGCCAAAGAGTTCGGCCTGATCCAGTAATCGCCCCTTCTTCCTTGCGCGGCCACGCCCTCCTCCACAGCGGGCGTGGCCCAGGAGTTCTACATGCTCTTACAACGCATTTTTGCCGCTGTGCTGTTGCTGGCCTGCGCCGGCCTGGCACTGATGGCCTGGCCGTATCAGGCAGCGTTTTCCTACGAACCGGTCGGGCCTCGGGCCTACCCGTTGCTGATGCTCGGCCTGATGAGCCTGGCGCTGATCTATATGCTGATCCGCCCACAACCGACCCAACACACCGAAGAAGAACCCGCGCTCGACCGCCAGACGCTGGTCAAGATCAGCATCTGCGTGGCGCTGTTGATCGTGTTCGCCGCCACCTTCGAGCCCCTGGGTTTCATCCTCAGCAGCATGCTGATCGGCATCCCCATGGCACGCCTGTATGGCGGCCGCTGGGTGCCCAGTGTGGTGATCGTCAGCCTGATAGCCATCGGTCTTTATCTGCTGTTCGATAAAGCCATGGATGTTCCGCTGCCCCTCGGCCTGCTCGACGTTCTGGAGAACTGATATGGATACTTTCGGCTATTTGGGCCAGGGCTTCGGCGTTGCACTGTCCCCCTACAACCTGGTGACCGCCCTGTGCGGCACCCTGATCGGTACCGTGGTCGGGCTGTTGCCGGGCCTGGGCCCGATCAACGGCGTGGCGCTGTTGATCCCCATCGCGTTCGCCCTGGGCCTGCCGCCGGAATCGGCGTTGATCCTACTGGCGGCCGTGTACCTGGGCTGCGAATACGGCGGCCGTATCAGCTCGATCCTGCTGAACATCCCGGGCGAAGCTTCCACCGTGATGACCACCCTCGACGGTTACCCGATGGCCCGCAAAGGCCTGGCCGGCGTGGCGCTGTCGCTGTCGGCGTGGAGTTCGTTCATCGGCGCGTTTATCGCCACCTGCGGCATGGTGCTGTTTGCGCCGCTGCTGGCCAAATGGGCGATTGCCTTCGGCCCGGCGGAATACTTCGTGCTGATGGTGTTCGCGATTGTCTGCCTCGGCGGCATGGCCGGCGACAAACCGTTGAAAACCTTCGTGGCGGCGCTGATCGGCCTGTTCCTTTCGGCCGTCGGCATCGACGCCAACAGCGGCGTGTACCGTTTTACCGGCGATAACATCCACCTGACCGACGGCATCCAGTTTGTGGTGCTGGTGCTGGGCTTGTTCTCCATCAGCGAGATCCTGTTGCTGCTGGAAAAAACCCACCGTGGCCAGGAAGCAGTGAAAGCCACCGGGCGGATGATGTTCAACCTGAAGGAAGCAGGGTCGGTGTTCGTGGTGAACATCCGCTGCGGCCTGCTCGGTTTCATCATGGGCGTGCTTCCCGGCGCAGGTGCCACATTGGCCTCGGCGGTTGCCTACATGACCGAGAAACGCCTGGCTGGTGCCAGCGGTAAATTCGGCCAGGGCGACATGCGCGGCCTGGCTGCACCGGAAACCGCGATCGGCGCGTCCGCCTGTGGCGCCCTGGTGCCGATGCTGACCCTCGGTGTACCTGGTTCGGGCACCACCGCGGTGATGATCGGCGCCCTGTCGCTGTACAACATCACCCCCGGCCCGCTGCTGTTCCAACAGCAACCCGACATTGTCTGGGGCCTGATCGCGTCGTTGTTTATCGCCAACATCATGCTGGTGATCCTCAATATTCCGATGATCCGCATCTTCACGCGCATCCTCGCCGTGCCGAACTGGGCGCTGGTGCCGGTGATCGCGATCATCACCGCGATTGGTGTGTACGCGGTGCACGCCACCACCTTCGATCTGTTCCTGATGGTCGGTATCGGTATCTTCGGCTACATCCTGCGCAAGCTGGATTTCCCGCTGTCGCCGGTGCTGCTGGGCTTTATCCTCGGCGGCCTGATGGAGCAGAACCTGCGCCGGGCACTGTCGATCTCCAACGGTGCGCTGGAAATCCTGTGGTCGAGCCCGATCACCTTTGGCGTCTGGGTGCTGACCGCCATCATGCTGTTTGTACCGTTGCTGCGTATCTGGCGTAAACGTGCCCAACAGCGTCGTGCCGTGGCCGATGTCTGAGGTCACCTTTAAACATTGGTGGGGAACACCGCTGGTCGGTCTGGCCGGCGGTTACCTGGCCAGCCTGGTCGGCTGGCCGTTGCCGTATATGGTCGGCTCGTTGCTGGCGATCATCCTCGTGCGTTGCCTAACGCCGTGGCAGTTGGCGGAGATTCCCGGCGGGCGCAAATGCGGCCAATGGGTGGTGGGCATCGGCATCGGCCTGCACTTCACTCCGGTGGTGATCGAACAGGTGATGAGCCATTTCGGCCTGATCTTCTTCGGCGCGCTGGTCACCAGCCTGTCGAGCGTGGTCGGCGTGTGGTTGATGCGCCGCAGCGGTGAAGACCGCGCCACCGCATTTTTCTCCAGCATGCCGGGCGGTTCCGGCGAGATGGTCAACCTCGGCGCACGCAATGGCGCGGTGCTCAGCCGTGTCGCGGCGGGGCAGAGTCTGCGCGTGCTGGTGGTGGTGCTGTGCGTGCCGGCGATCTTCAAGTATTTGCTGGACGGCGGTGCGCCGCAGTTTCATCCGGCGCCGGTGAGCTGGGCGTGGCTGGCGTTGCTGTTTCCCATCGGCGCGTTGGTGGCCTGGGGATGGCAGCGCTTGCGTCAGCCAAACCCATGGCTGTTCGGCCCATTGCTGGTGAGTGCGACGGCCAGCGTGGTGTGGGAGCTGCATATCGGCCTGCCCGACGGCGGCAGCCAGATTGGCCAGTGGCTGATCGGCAGCGGGTTGGGCTGTCACTTCAATCGGGAGTTCTTCCGTCGTGCACCGTCGTTCATGGTTCGCACCTTGATCGGCACGGCCTTGACCATGGCCTTGGCGACGTTGGCAGCGGTGGGCTTGAGTGCCTTGACCCATCTGGACCTGCGCTCGCTGACCCTGGGCATGATGCCCGGCGGGATTGCCGAGATGAGCCTGACGGCCGAGACCCTGCAACTGTCGGTGCCGTTGGTGACAGCCATGCAGGTAATGCGGTTGTTGTTTGTGCTGTTTTTGGCGGAGCCGTTGTTTCGGCATTGGAACCGTCAGCCGGAAAAATTCTAAACCTTCGACACAGTTCAACATGTGGGAGGGGGCTTGCCCCCGATGGCGGAGTGTCAGTTACTGAATATGTTTCTGATACACCGCTATCGAGGGCAAGTCCCCTCCCAGATTTGAATGTGCCTGGCCTTAGAGCGGCGGCAACCGCCACTCAATCGGCGTCTCGCCATTCTGCTCAAGAAACTTGTTGGTGCGGCTGAAATGCCCGCAGCCCAGGAACCCGCGATACGCCGACAACGGCGAGGGGTGCACCGACGTCAGCACCAAATGCTTGGTGGCATCGATCAGCTTCTGCTTGCCCTGGGCATGGGCGCCCCACAACAGGAACACCAGATGCGGCTGGTGCTCGCTGACCACTTCGATAACTCGATCGGTAAAGAACTGCCAGCCCTTGCCCGCATGCGCGTTGGCGTTGGCCCGCTCGACGGTCATGGTGGTGTTGAGCATCAACACGCCCTGGTCGGCCCAGCTTTGCAGGTAGCCATGGTTGGGGATGTCGATGTTCAGGTCGCGCTTGAGCTCTTTGTAGATATTGACCAGCGACGGCGGCGCCGGCACGCCTGGTTGCACCGAGAAGCACAGACCGTGGGCCTGGCCGGGGCCGTGGTACGGGTCCTGGCCGAGGATCACCACCTTGACCTTGTCCAGCGGCGTTGAGTTAAGCGCGTTGAAGATCAGCGGACCGGGCGGGTAGATCTCCTTGCCGGCGGCATGTTCCTGGCGCAGGAACTCGCGTAACTGGCCCATGTAGGGCTTATCGAACTCATCACGCAGGGCGTGTTTCCAGCTGGGTTCGAGTTTGATACGGTCGCCTTCAGTCATAGTCGAATTGTCTTGTAAAAAAGAATGAGGCGAACCCTAGGAAAGCCGGCCCTGCTTGTCAATTGATCTGACACACCAGCGGCACTTTCCCACGAAGCGATCATACTGATCCTTCACCTTCTCGATTGAGGTCACGATGAATCTGCACTTCGAAGAACTGACCGGCAGCGACGGTGCCCGCATTGGCATCGCCAGTCTTGACGCTGAAAAGTCCCTCAATGCCCTCTCCCTGCCGATGATCCTGGCCCTGACTGATCGCCTGGAGGCCTGGGCCAAAGACCCGAACATCGCCTGCGTGCTGCTGCGTGGCAACGGGCCCAAGGCATTTTGCGCCGGCGGCGAAGTGCGCAGCCTGGCCCAGGCCTGCCGCGAGCAGCCGGGTGAAGTCCCCGCCCTGGCCGCACAGTTTTTTGCCGCGGAATATCGCCTCGACTACCGCTTGCACACTTACCCTAAGCCGCTGATCTGCTGGGGCCACGGTTACGTGCTGGGCGGTGGCATGGGCCTGCTGCAAAGCGCGGCCATACGAATTGTCACGCCGAGCAGCCGCCTGGCCATGCCCGAGATCAGCATCGGCCTGTACCCGGATGTGGGCGCCAGCTGGTTCCTGTCGCGCCTGCCCGGCAAGCTGGGTTTATTCCTTGGCCTCACCGGCGCCCATATCAACGGCCGTGACGCCCTCGACCTGGGCCTGGCCGACCGTTTCCTGCGCGACGATCAACAAGACGAGCTGCTCGATGGCTTACTGCAACTGAACTGGCAGGAACAGACCGCGATACAGCTCAACAGCCTGCTCAAGGCCATGGCCCAGGAAGCCGTGGCTCAACAACCTGAAGCGCAATGGCTGCCACGCCGGGCACAGGTCGACGAATGGCTGGACGTCGCTGATGTGCGCAGCGCCTGGCGCGCCTTGAGCCCGCTGTGTGACCACGCCGACCCGCTGTTCAACCGCGCCGGCAAGACACTGAGCGAAGGCTGCCCGCTGACCGCGCACCTGGTGTGGGAACAGATCCAGCGTGCCCGGCACCTGTCACTGGCCGAGGTGTTCCAGATGGAATACACCCTGAGCCTGAACTGCTGCCGCCATCCGGAGTTCAGCGAAGGGGTGCGCGCGCGGTTGATCGACAAGGACCAGACGCCCCACTGGCATTGGCCGAACATCAACACGGTCCCGGACGCCGTGGTGCAGGCGCATTTCACCAAGGCGTGGGAAGGCCGGCATCCGCTGGCGGATTTGTCCGATTACTGACGTTTTGCACGCATAAAAAAGCGGCGCTTCATGCGCCGCTTTTTTGTGGGCCTGTCAACGGTGACCGCCGCGGCCACCTCCACGGTCATGATCGCCACCGCGTCCATGCCCGCCATTGTTCCAACGATCACCCCAGCCCTGGTTCGGGTAAGGCCGGTAACCCGCCCTTGGCCCTGACGGGTAATAGCGAGGTGCTGGCTGGTAATAACGCGGCGCCGAGTAGTAACGCGGTGCCGGTGCGTAGTAGCGCGGCGACGGGTAGTAATCACGGCGATATTGATACGCCGTACCGCCGCCGTAGTAATACGCCGGTGCCGGTGAGGTGTAGACCTCGGAACGGTAATAGCTCTGGCCTCCATCGTAGTAGGGCACACAAGCGGAAAGGGTCAGACCGAGTAAAGCGCTGAGCAGCAGTCGTCGATACATGGCGGCCTCCTGGACCGCGAAAGAGCACCTCCAGCGACGCTGGGGGGCGGCATTCAGCTTTCACTGAATGACGAAATATCTGACATCAAAAACCGAATCTGGTGCGTTTTGGTAACAACTTGATACACCAATACAAAGAACCGCTACCCAGCTCCAGGCTTACTGCGCAACAGCACTTCACCCATCGCGTAGCTTTATCGATTCAGTAATTTTTTCTGGCCCGAAACTTTCCCGATTGCGATGATGTCACTATGGCATCGCATGAGCCAGGGAGGCTCTAACGTGCATCCCTCGCCACTTTCGCCGGATCCGAGCCATGAAAATCTCAACCAAACTGCTGCTTTCATTTCTACTGTGTGCACTGGTCACCCTCGGGGTCGGCCTGCTGGGTATCAAAAGCGTGGTACGCCTCGCCAATGCATTGGAACTGACGTTCTCCAATAACCTGGTGTCCGTCAGCAACACCGCCTCCACCCTCAACGGCCTGGTCGCCCATAACCGTGGTTTGTACCGCTTGATGGATGCGAGCAACGGCGACGTGGCCCAACAAGACCGTGACCGTGTGCGCCAGGACATCGCCAACGAACTCAAACGCAGCCAGAGTGCCTACGCCACCTATCGCGCCACGCTGCTGGCAGACGATGAACGGGCGGCAGGCGACAAGCTTGACCAGATATGGCCGAACTACATCAGCAGCGCCGACCGCATCATGTCGCTGCTCGACAGTGGCCAGATCGAGCAGGCCCGCGCGCAGCTCAACAGCACCAACAATGAACTGTTCCGCCAGGCGCGCGAGTTGATCCGCGTGATGATCGAGTCCAACAACCGCCAGATCAAGGAAGGCGCCATCGCCGCCGAGGACCTTCGCAGCAGCGCGTTGATCTGGATGATCAGCGGCATTGTCCTGGCCTTCATCATTGCCGTCATCATCGGCGTGCTGATCACACGCCTGATCACCCGTCCTATCGCACAAGCGGTTGAGAACGCACAGCGCATTGCCAAGGGTGACCTGACCCAAGCCATCACCACCGACCGCACCGACGAAGCCGGGCAACTGCTGATGGCGTTGTCCGATATGCAAGGCGGCCTGAAAAGCACGCTGATGGAAATCGCCAACGCTTCCGACCAGCTCGCTTCGGCAGCCGAAGAGCTGAGTGCGGTCACCGATGAAAGCACCCGTGGGCTGACCCGCCAGAACGACGAAATCCAACAAGCCGCCACCGCCGTCAACCAGATGACCGCAGCGGTCGACGAAGTGGCGAGCAACGCCGTGTCGACCTCGGAAGCTTCGCGTCAGGCCACCACCGAAGCCGAGGACGGCCGCCAGCAGGTGGAGCAGGCGGTGTCGGGCATGTCGTCGATGGTGGTGGAGATCAACGATTCGACCCAATCGGTCGCCGACCTCGCCGGCCAGGTGCGCGAAATCGGCAAAGTGATTGATGTGATCCGTGGCATTGCCGACCAGACCAACCTGCTGGCCCTCAATGCCGCCATCGAAGCCGCCCGTGCCGGTGAGCAAGGTCGTGGTTTTGCGGTGGTGGCCGATGAGGTTCGCGCGCTGGCCCATCGCACCCAGACCTCCACGGTCGACATCGAGAAAATGATCGGTGAAGTGCAGGCAGGCGCCGATGGTGCCGTGGCCGCGATGAACAAGAGCCTGAACTGGGCCAACAACACCCAGACCCTGGCGCAAAACGCCGGCCAGGCGCTGGAGCGCATCACCGCCAGCGTGGCCAGTATCAACGAGCGCAACCTGGTGATCGCCTCGGCATCCGAGGAACAGGCCCAGGTGGCCCGTGAAGTGGATCGCAACCTGCTCAACATCCAGGACCTGTCGACCCAGACCGCCGCCGGTGCCCACCAGACCAACGCCTCGAGCCAGGACCTGTCGCGGCTGGCCACCTCGTTCAATATGTTGGTCAGCAAGTTCCAGTTATAATCGCCTCATAGCAGTGCGCCGACGCACCCGCGTGGCGCACATCCCCCTCTTCTACGCCCTCCTCTCCCGCCCACGCGGCTGAACAGCCGGGCGTCGCAGCCACTTGGCACGACTCTCGCTTTATCTCTTGCGTGCAGGATTGATACAGGTTCGCGGCACCACAATTTGCAATGGCCGACTAGGGTTCCGGCTCGCCAAAAGCGAGTGGCTGGTCCGAGAGTTGGCGACCTCCAGTTGAGGTTACACGGCGGGATAAAAGCCCGGGAGACAAGCCACCGTTCACGGTGCCGCGTTGCTCCTGCTCGCCCTTGATCAACTGGAGAAGCCCCATGCCCTCAATCCGTTTACCCGCCCTGCTCGCCGCCGCCTTTGCCGCCGTGCTGAGCTTCCAGGCCCAAGCCGCCCCCAAAAACCACTTCAGCGTGTGCTGGACAATCTACGCCGGTTGGATGCCGTGGGAATACGCCGGCAGCCAAGGCATCCTCGACAAGTGGGCGAAGAAATACGGCATCACCATCGACATGGTGCAGCTCAATGACTACGTCGAATCCATCAACCAGTACACCGCCGGCCAGTTCGACGGCTGCACCATGACCAACATGGACGCCCTGACCATCCCCGCCGCCGGTGGCGTGGACAGCACCGCACTGGTGGTCAGCGACTTCTCCAACGGCAACGACGGCGTAGTGATCAAAGGCAGCGGCAAGACCGTGGCCGACCTCAAGGGCATGAACGTCAACCTGGTGGAACTCTCGGTGTCCCACTACCTGCTGGCCCGCGCGCTGGAATCGGCGGGCCTCAGCGAAAAAGACCTGAAGGTGGTCAACACGTCCGATGCCGACATCGCGGCGGCCTTCAACACCGAACAGGTCCAGGCCGTGACCACCTGGAACCCGATGCTCTCGGAGATCAAGGCCAAGCCTGGCGTGAGCCAAGTGTTCGACTCCAGCAAAGTGCCCGGCGAAATCATGGACATGATGGTGGTCAACACCCAGGTCCTCAAAGACAACCCCAAGCTAGGTAAAGCGCTGACCGGCGCCTGGTTCGAAGTGGTCGCGCTGATGAACGCCAAGGGCGCCGCCAGCACCGAAGCCCTGGAACATATGGCCAAGGCTTCCGGCACTGACCTTGCGGGCTTCCAGTCGCAACTGGACACCACCAAGTTGTTCGCCACGCCCAAGGAAGCCCTGGCCTTCGCCACCAGTGCGCAGTTGCCCGCCACCATGGGCAAAGTCGCCGAGTTCTCGTTTAAACACGGCCTGCTGGGTGAGGGCGCCAAGGACACCAGCGCCGTGGGCATGAGCTTCGCAAACGGCGTGACCAGCGGCGACAAGGCCAACCTCAAGCTGCAATTCGACCCCAGCTACGTGCAGATGGCCGCCGACGGCAAGCTGTAAGAGGACCCGGCCATGCGCCTGATCAACCGTCACCCGGACCGCTCCAGCCGCCTGTTGCTGGTGCTGCTGCCGTTCGCCCTGCTGCTGTTCGCCTACTTCGTGGGCTCGGCCGAGCGCCTGGCAGACAACCCCAACGACAAGCTGCTGCCCGGCGCCGGACAAATGATTGATGCGGTAAAGCGCCTGGCCTTCAACGCCGACACCCGCACTGGCGAATACGTGCTGTGGCAGGACAGCGCCGCCAGCCTGCGCCGCCTCGCCATCGGCCTGGGCATCAGCGCTCTCGCCGGCCTGTGCCTGGGGATCGCCGCCGGTACATTGCCGCTGTTTGGCGCACCGTTGTCACCGCTGCTGACGGTGCTGTCGATGGTGCCGCCGCTGGCGATCCTGCCGATTCTGTTCATCGTGTTCGGGCTGGGGGAATTGTCCAAGGTGATGCTGATCGTCATCGGCGTCACCCCCTGCCTGGCGCGTGATCTTGAACAGCGCGCGCGGGAAATTCCGGTGGAGTTGCTGGTGAAGGCGCAGACCCTCGGCGCCTCCACCTGGACCCTGATGCTGCGTGTGGTATTGCCGCAATTGCTGCCGCGCCTGTTGATCTCGCTGCGGCTGATGCTCGGCTCGGCGTGGTTGTTTTTGATCGCCGCCGAAGCCATTGCCTCCACCGACGGCTTGGGCTACCGGATCTTCCTGGTGCGCCGCTACCTGGCGATGGACGTGATCCTGCCTTACGTGGTGTGGATCACCCTGCTCGCCTGGCTGATGGACTGGGGCCTCAAGGCCCTGACCCGGCGTGCGTTCCCCTGGTACGAAGGAGCGCGGGCATGAGCTTTATCAGCGTCAATAATGTGTGGCAGCGCTATGGCGACCAAGTGGTACTCGAAGGCCTCAACCTGCACGTCGCCGAGGGTGAGTTTTGCACGCTGGTCGGTACGTCCGGGTGTGGCAAGTCGACCTTCCTGCGCCTGCTGCTGGGCCAGGAAACCGCGAGCAAGGGCCAGATCCTGCTGGACGGCCAGGCCCTCGCCGCCGAGCCGGATGCCAGCCGCGGCGTGGTGTTCCAGCGCTACTCGGTGTTCCCACATTTGACTGTGCTCGACAACGTCGCCCTCGGCCTGGAACTGCCGCGCTCGCGTTTGCTGGGACGGCTGTTCGGTAGAGCCAAGAAGGACGCCCGCGAACAGGCTGCCGCGCTGTTGCACAAAGTCGGCCTCGGCCACGCCCTGGACAAGTACCCCGCGCAACTCTCCGGCGGCATGCAACAACGCCTGGCCATCGCCCAGGCCCTGATCATGAAACCCCGCGTGTTGCTGCTGGACGAACCCTTCGGCGCCCTCGACCCCGGTATTCGCAAAGACATGCACCAGCTGCTGCTGGAACTGTGGCGCGAAACCCGGTTGACGGTGTTCATGGTCACCCATGACCTGAGCGAAGGCTTCAGCCTCGGCACGCGCCTGCTGGTGTTCGACAAGGTCCGCGTCGACCCCCACGCCCCCGGCGCCTACGGCGCGCGCATCACCTACGACATCCCTTTGAACAGCGAACGCCGCAAGGCGCTCGCCGCCGAACTTGGAGCCTCTTCCAAATGACCGATTCCACCCAACTGTTCCCACCCTTCGCCGAAGAAATGCTGCCCGGCGGCGGCCACCGTTCGTTCGTGCTCAAGCGCGGCCAACTGCTGCGCCTTACCGATCTTCGCGGCGGCGCCAACGTCAGCCTGACCCTGCTCAATGCCAACGAAAAAACCGAGCGCCTGAACCTGCCCGACAGCCTCAAATGCCAACACACCGCCAAGCTCACCACCGGCCATTGCCTGTACTCGGACATGGGCCGCGTGCTGGCCGCGATCACCGCCGACACCTGCGGCTGGAGCGACAGCATCGGCGGTGTGCTGTGCGCCGCCGAAGTCGCCGAGAAGTACGGCCAGGGCCGCTATCAGGAACTGCGCAACGGCTTCTTCCGCAACGGCACCGACAACCTGCTGGTGGAGTTGGGCAAGTGGGGGCTGGGCCTGTCCGACCTGCTGATGACCCTCAACCTGTTCAGCAAAGTCACGGTGGACAGCGACGGTGGCCTGCACTTTGTACCGGGCAATTCCAAGGCCGGCGACTACATCGAACTCTACGCGCCGATGGACACCCTGGTGGTGCTCACTGCGTTGCAACACCCGATGGACCCCAACCCACAGTACGCGCCGCAACCGCTGAAACTGAGTTGGATGAACGCCGACAAAAGCGTCGCCGAACACTGCCGCACCTCGCGCCCGGAAAACGAGCGCGGCTTTATCAACACCGACCGCCTGTTCGCCTGAGGAGCTGCCATGTCTATCGCACTGAAACAACCGGACGCGGCCGTTTACCGCACAACCATCCCCGCCGGCGAGCCGTGGCTGATGGAGGTCAAGGCCGGGCAGACCCTGCGCATCCTCGACCTGGAGGGCAACCAGGCCGTCGACACGTTGTTCTACAGCGTGAAAAACCCGCGTGAACGCTACGACGTACAACGCACGTTGCGCCGGCAAAACAGCGTGTACCTGGGCACCGGCAGCGTGCTGTATTCCAACCTCGGCCAGCCGATGCTGACCATCGTCGATGACACCTGCGGGCGTCACGACACCCTTGGCGGCGCCTGCGCCCAAGAGAGCAACACCGTGCGCTACGCCCTGGAAAAACGCTACATGCACAGCTGCCGTGACAACTATCTGCGCGCCTGTGCCCACGACGGCCGCCTGGGCAAAGGCGACATCGGGCCGAACATCAATTTCTTCATGAATGTACCGGTAACGGCCGACGGTGGGCTGACCTTCGAAGACGGCATTTCCGCCCCCGGCAAGTACGTCGACCTGCGCGCCGAGATGGATGTGATCGTGCTGATCTCCAACTGCCCACAGTTGAACAACCCGTGCAACGCCTACAACCCCACCCCTGCGGAGCTGCTGGTATGGAACTGAAACTCAAGCGCCTGCGCCATTGGTTATTTGCCCTGTGCCAATCCCGCAGCGGGCAGTGCATCCGAAAACAATAGAGCGCCAATGTGGGATCCACACTGACTGCACGCACTGCGGACGACCGCAGTGCTCCCCCACTTTGCGGGACGGCCCGCAGGGTTTTGCCATGTTCGAAAAACTGTTGATCGCCAACCGTGGCGCCATCGCCTGCCGCATCCTGCGCACCTTGCGCGAGCTGCAGGTCAAGGGCATCGCCGTGTACGCCGAGGCCGATGCGGCGAGCCTGCATATCCAGCAAGCCGACGAGGCCTACAGCCTTGGCGAAGGCGCGGCGGCCAGTACGTATCTGGCGGTGGAAAAAATCCTCGCCACCGCCAAGGCCTGTGGGGCCAAGGCGATTCATCCCGGCTACGGCTTCCTGTCGGAGAACGCCGCGTTTGCCGAGGCCTGTGAACACGCGGGCATCGCCTTTGTCGGGCCAACGCCGCAACAGCTGCGTGTATTCGGCCTCAAGCACACCGCCCGCGCCTTGGCCAAGCAGCACCAGATCCCGCTGCTGGAAGGCACCGAACTGCTCGACAGCCTCGCCTCTGCGTTGCTCGCCGCCGACGCCGTGGGCTACCCGGTGATGCTCAAAAGCACCGCCGGTGGCGGCGGTATCGGCATGCGCGTGTGCCGCAGCAGCGTGGAGTTGAGTGAGTCCTTCGAGGCCGTCAAACGCCTGGGGCAGAACAATTTCAGCGATGCCGGCGTGTTTATCGAGAAGTACATCGAGCACGCGCGCCACCTGGAAGTGCAGGTGTTCGGCGACGGCGCGGGTGAAGTGATCGCCCTCGGCGTGCGCGACTGCTCGGTGCAACGGCGCAACCAAAAAGTCCTCGAAGAAACCCCGGCGCCGAACCTGCCCGACGGCATGGCCGAGGCCTTGTGCGCGGCCGCCATCACCCTGTCCAAGGCCGTGAATTACCGCAGCGCCGGCACCGTGGAATTTATCTATGACAGTGCTGACGGGCGCTTCTACTTCCTCGAAGTGAACACGCGCTTGCAGGTGGAGCACGGCGTCACCGAGCAGGTGTGGGGCGTGGACCTGGTGCGCTGGATGGTGCAACTGGCGGCCGGGGAAATGCCGCCGCTGAACACACTCGAGTTAACCCCCCAAGGCCACGCGATCCAGGCACGCTTGTATGCCGAAGACCCGGGCCGCGATTTCCAGCCGAGCCCCGGCTTGCTGACCTGTGTGGATTTCCCACAGGCCGAGGGCCTGCGGATCGACACCTGGGTGGAGGCCGGTTGCGAGATCCCGCCCTACTTCGACCCGATGATCGCCAAGCTCATCACCTGGGCGCCCACCCGCGAACAGGCGCGCCTGGCCCTGCATCAGGCGTTGAGTGACAGTCAGTTGTACGGCGTGGAAACCAACCGCGATTACCTGCGCCAAATCCTGCTGGCCCCGCCTTTCGCCAATGGCCGGCCGTGGACGCGGTGCCTGGAAGACCTGGTCTACGTGGCCAACACGTTTGAAGTGATCAGCGCGGGCACGCAAACCAGTGTGCAGGACTATCCCGGCCGCCTCGGCTACTGGGCCGTGGGCGTGCCGCCGTCGGGGCCGATGGACAGCCGCGCGCTGCGTCTGGGCAATCGCCTGCTGGGCAACGACGAGGGGGCAGCGGCGCTGGAAATCACCATGAGCGGGCCGATGTTGCGCTTCAATTGCGCGGCCGTTGTTGCGGTGACCGGAGCGCAAATCCCGCTGCTGTTGAATGATCAAACAGTGCCGATGAACACCGCGCTGTTGGTTGAGGCCGGGTCGGTCCTGAGCCTCGGCACCATCGCCGGAGCCGGTGCGCGCAGTTACCTGTGCCTGCGGGGCGGGCTGCAAGTGCCGGACTACCTGGGCAGCAAAAGCACCTTCACCCTCGGCCAGTTTGGCGGGCATGGTGGTCGTGCTTTACGGGCGGGCGATGTGTTGCATCTGTTGCCGTTGGAAGACCTGAGCGCCGGGCAACAATCAGGCGCTGAACCGCTGCCAGAGGTCCGCACATTACGGGTGATTTATGGCCCCCATGGCGCGCCGGAATATTTCCTGCCGGCGTACATCGACACCTTCTTCGCCACGCAATGGGAAGTGCATTTCAACTCCAGCCGCACCGGTTTGCGGTTGATCGGGCCGAAGCCGCTTTGGGCACGCACGGATGGCGGCGAAGCGGGGCTGCATCCGTCGAATATCCATGACAACCCCTATGCCATCGGCGCGGTGGATTTCACCGGGGACATGCCGGTGATCCTCGGGCCGGATGGGCCAAGCCTGGGCGGTTTTGTATGCCCGGTGACGGTGATCGAGGCGGACCTTTGGCAACTCGGCCAGCTCAAGGCCGGTGACAAGATTCGCTTTGATCCCGTGGACCTCAGGACCGCCCGCGACCTCGCCCTGAACTGGGATCAAACGTGGGAGCCGGGCTTGCCCGCGATGCAGGCAACTCGGTCTCACTGTGCGATTGAATCACCGGTGGTATTGGACATCGGCCACGCCGACACCCGCCTGGTCGCCCGCCTCGCCGGCGACACCCACCTGCTCCTGGAAATCGGTGCGCCCGAGCTGGACCTGGTGCTGCGCTTTCGCGGCCATGCCCTGATGCAGGCCCTGGAAACCCATGCGTTGAAGGGTGTGATCGACCTGACCCCGGGCATCCGCTCGCTGCAGATCCACTACCAGCCCGAACAACTGCCCCTGGCCGACCTGCTGGCACTGATCAGCCACGAATGGACCACCGTGTGCACCCGGCAAAACCTGCAAGTGCCCTCGCGCATCGTGCACCTGCCGCTGTCCTGGGACGACCCGGCGTGCCAGCTGGCCATCGAAAAATACATGACCACCGTGCGCAAGGACGCCCCGTGGTGCCCGAGCAACCTGGAGTTCATCCGTCGCATCAACGACCTGGCCAACCTCGATGAAGTGCGCCACACCGTGTTCGACGCCAGCTACCTGGTGATGGGCCTGGGCGACGTCTACCTCGGCGCGCCGGTGGCCACGCCGCTGGACCCGCGTCATCGTCTGGTGACCACCAAGTACAACCCGGCCCGCACCTGGACCGCCGAAAATTCGGTGGGCATCGGCGGCGCGTATTTGTGCGTGTACGGCATGGAAGGGCCCGGCGGTTATCAGTTTGTCGGGCGCACCTTGCAGATGTGGAACCGCTATCGCGAAGTGGCGGCGTTTGACGGCAAACCCTGGCTGCTGCGCTTCTTCGATCAGATTCGGTTCTATCCCGTGAGCGCGGATGAGCTGGTGCGGATTCGTCGGGATTTCCCCCTGGGACGCTTCGAGCTGAGCATCGAACAAAGCACGCTGAACCTGGCGGATTACCAAGCGTTTCTGGCGCGGGAAGCCGCGAGCATTGGCGCGTTTCGTGAGCACCAGCAGCACGCCTTCAACGCTGAGCGCGAGCGCTGGATTGCCAGCGGCCAAGCGCATTTCGACAGCGAAGAGCTCGCGGCGCCACCGGGCCAAGACACCCCGCTTACGGCCAATGAATACAGCATCGACAGCCATATCGCCGGCAACCTCTGGCAGGTGCAGGTGGCCGTGGGTGCGCGGGTGGCGGCCGGGGACGTGCTGGTGATCCTGGAGTCGATGAAAATGGAGATCCCGGTGCTGGCGCCCTTTACCGGGGTGGTGCGGGAAATCCCGGTGCAACCGGGCAGCGGCATTGGCGCCGGGCAACGGGTCGTGGTGCTGGAACGGGACTGACCGGCGCTGTATCGTGCAGGGACTTCCGAGGCCCTGCCCCCACCGACCATGACCACGCCAACCCTTTGCCCCGCCTGCGGTGCCCGCAACGATTGCACCCTGGCCGACCCACGCACCGCCGACCAACCTTGCTGGTGCTACAGCGTCACCATCGACTCATCGGTGCTTGAAGCGCTGCCCGATGAAGTGCGCAACAAGGCCTGCCTGTGCCCGCGTTGTGCCCAAGTGGATGAGCAGCTTCGCCATGCGCGTTGACCGTTTCCTCAGCAACCTGCCGCGTTTCAATCGCCAGCAAGTGCGCATGTTGCTGGTGGAGCGGCGGGTGACGGTGGATGGTGCGGCAGTCAGTGACCCTCAGCATGAAGTGCGCGAATTCAGCCGCGTGTGCGTTGACGATGACGTGCTGCAGGCGGGCAAAGCGGCGCGCTATTTCATGCTGCACAAACCCCAGGGCTGCGTCAGCGCTACCTCGGACCCGCAACACCCGACGGTCCTGGACCTGCTGGATGAGCCGGACAAAAGCGAGCTGCATATCGCCGGTCGCCTGGATTTCAACACCACCGGCCTGATGCTGATCACCAACGATGGCCAATGGTCGAGGCGCCTGACGCAACCGCAGACCAAGCTGCCCAAGGTTTATCGGGTAGAGACGGAGCAGGACATTGGCCCCGACTACGCGGCAACCTTTGCGGCGGGCCTGTATTTCGCGTTTGAAGACCTGACGACGCAACCGGCCGAACTGCAGCTGTTGGGGCCACGCCTGGCACGACTGAGCATCATCGAAGGCCGCTATCATCAGGTGAAGCGCATGTTCGGGCACTTCAACAACAAAGTGATCGGCCTGCACCGTGAGCGAATGGGCCCATTGCTACTGGATATGGCCCTGGCGCCGGGCGAGTATCGGGCGCTGTCCGAGGAAGAAATCCGACAGGTCTGATGACCGTTCGGCCGGTGATGGCAAAAACCCATTTCTGCGACTTGCGGCATCCCCGGTCTACTGCTTGAATCAAACCGTCAGCCAAATTATGACTGACGAGTCGCCTATAACCTCCAAGAACCACCTTGCCCCGCCCGCGCTTGATCTACGGGCCTCCCAGGCAAACAGCCCGCCATAACAACACCCGTCGGCCAGCCGTCATCGGACCGACATGGGCCCTCATCTTCCAGGCGTATGCCTACCTGTCACAAAGCTCGTGCAGAGTGATCTGCGCGCCCTACCCGCTTGCCAGGAGTCTTACGACATGAGGCCAGAAATCGCTGTGTTGGATATACAGGGTCAGTATCGGGTTTACACGGAGTTCTATCGCGCGGATGCTGCTGAAAAGACCATCATCCTGGTCAACGGCTCGATGGCCACCACGGCCTCCTTCGCCCAAACCGTGAAAAGCCTGTACCCGCAATTCAATGTGGTTTTGTACGACCAGCCCTACGCCGGTCGTTCCAAAATCCATAACCGTCATGAGCAAATGCTGACGAAGGAAGTCGAAGGCCAGATCCTCCTGGAGCTTATCGACCACTTCGCCGCCGAGCACGTGCTGTCCTTCTCCTGGGGCGGCGCCGCCACCCTGGTTGCCCTTGCCCACCAGCCACGCCGTGTGGAAAAGGCCGTGATCAGCTCGTTCTCGCCGGTGATCAACGCGCCGATGCGCGACTACCTCGAACGTGGCGTCGACTACCTCGGCAACCTCGACCGCGACCGCGTCGGCCACCTGGTCAACAGCACCATCGGCAAACACCTGCCGTCGCTGTTCAAGCGTTTCAACTACAAGCATGTGAGCAGCCTGGCCGAGCACGAATACGGGCAGATGCACTTTCACATCAGCCAGGTGCTGCACAGCGACCGCCTGTGCTACCTCAAGGCCGCGCGGCAGATCGACGTGCCGGTGCTGTTTTTGAACGGCGAATGGGACGAGTACACCAGCGCCGAAGACGCCAGGCAGTTCGGACAGTACGTGGCGAAGAGCAGCTTCAGCACCATCCAGGCGACAGGGCACTTCCTGGACATGGAGCACAAGGCCGCCTGCCGGGACAGCCGGGACGCGGTGGTGGGCTTTTTGAAACCGGAACGGCAGGTCAGCCGATTGCGTTATCACCAGGGTCAGACGCAGCATGCCTTTGCCATCTGAAATACCGTGTAGGAGCGAGGGGGACGCCTAGTTCTTGCTCGCGAAGATCGCCAACGATGACGTGCGCTCCCTGGTTGAACGCGGCGCTCTTGAATTCTTCGCGAGCAAGCTCGCTCCTACATCGGCTCCGTTCGTCGCTAGGGCAAGTGCCTGCAACTCGCACATTTTTCGAAGAAAAACTTCAAATCCAAGCGCACATCTGGTACAAAGTCAGCCGCTCTGAGCGGGTGTCGTATAATGGCATTACTCCAGCTTCCCAAGCTGATAACGAGGGTTCGATTCCCTTCACCCGCTCCACTCAGACATAGATTCCACGCCAGCAGGGTTTTGGCGGGGGATGCATAAAAAAACCGGTCCTTGGTGGCCGGTTTTTTTATGGGTGGGATTTGAGATTCAAAAAATAAAGCGCGCACAAACCTGTACAAATTATTTTTATTGTACAAGTATCATGCTTCGAGCGGAGGCACTTCGCCCCGCACCTTCGAAGAGCCAGGCCATGACACGTCTACTGTTTTCACTGTTGCTGATAGTGAGCTTGGCCAGTTGCAGCAACGTTGAGGTCGAGCACTACGCCGACCAGCAACCGAAACTGGACCTGGAGCGCTTCTTCAGTAAACCCGTGAAAGCCTGGGGCATCTTCCAGAAGCGTTCGGGGGAAGTGGCCAAGCGCTTTGAGGTCGATATTGCCAGCCGGCGCGAGGGCAACGCGTTGATTCTGGATGAGCGTTTCCTGTACAGCGATGGCACGCGCCAGCAACGGGTGTGGACACTGACGCCGGACGGCCCAGGACGCTGGCGCGGACGAGCCGGGGATGTGGTGGGCGAGGCGATCGGCGAAGTGGCGGGTAATGCGCTGCGTTGGCGCTACCGGCTCAATCTGCCGGTGGATGGCTCGGTGTACGAAGTCAGCTTTGACGATTGGATGTACCTGATGGACGAGGACACCTTGATCAACCGCTCGAGCATGTCCAAGTTCGGTGTCGAGTGGGGTCAGGTCACGTTGTTCTTTCGTCGCCAATGAGCCACGAGCGAGGGTCAATCATGAATATGCAAATGCTGAGCGAACTGGCCGAGAAAGGCGAAATACGTGAGCTGGAGTTGCTGTCCCTGGAGGGCGGTTTCTATATCGCTCGCGTCAGGCTGGAGCACGTCGAGGCGACGTTACTGGACGATCACGGCAAGCCGCTGCGCATCGGGTCCACCACGCATTTACGCGACCTGTTGCAGCGGGTCCCGCCGTTTCCTTGCGTACTGGTGCAGCACTGCGTTCACGATGAAATGTGCGGCACGCGTGAAGGGCCTATCGGTGCGTTGCGCATTCCGTTTTCGCTGGCGGCGACACTGTAAATTCTGGCTCCCCTCCCCCGTGGTATGGGCGGCCTGGGAAGGCAAGCCGTTTACACCGTACGGGGGACCTACGCGGCTCGGTCCACGCGGTCCTGAACAGCCTCGACCAGCAGCAGGCCCAGTTCAATCATCTGCTGAATGGCCAGGGCCAGGTAGCGTTGTTGAGAGGGCAGGCTTTCGACGAACTCGTGGGTCATGGCACCTGCACCGGCGATGGTTTCGTAGGCGTTGGCGAGCAGCGCTTGAGTGTCGATTTCGGGACGGACGCTGAACAGTTTTACGGATGGATTGCAGGAGTCAGTACACATCTGTTGATCCTCGTTAGGGACCGCATACCAGAGCTACTAAACAATGGGTGGCGGCTGTACGCAGGTTAGTAGACCGGCGAATCAACGAAACCGGCGCGCCCGAAGACGCCCTGCGTGCAGCCACCATAAGAGCAGCTGTACGCCGTTGATCGTATCGGGCTACTAAACCCGACCGCTGATGGGCAGCGGCTGACGAACCTTAAAGAGGTCGCCCAAGGCGCACAACTCGGACGAGTCTGATCGTTGTGTAGGCAATGCCGCAAGGTTCAACTCTACGTTCTGACACCTCACTTTTCACTCATCCTCCCCTCCTCTGCACCACCCACGCCAACGGCAACGTCACACCCAATATCCCCGCCAACACCATCACCGCCACCGGCACGCCCAGCGCATCCCCCACGCCACCAAACACCACCGGCGCCAACGCGCCACCCCCAATGGTGCCGGTGTAGAACAGCGCAAACGCCTGCTCGCGCTTGCCCGCGCCGGCAAGGTCGGGCACGGCGCCGTACAGCACCGAGGAGGTGCCATTCAGTACCAGCCCCAACAGCGGCAACATCACCATCAACCCACTGAGCGGCAGGTACACCGCCGCGACGATCAGCAGTGCGGTGCTGGTTTCCGTGATCCATACGGTCTTCATCATGCCGATGCGTGCGCCGAGGTAGCCGATGAACAGTTTGCCGAAGGCGCCGCCGATGAACAGCAGGGTCAGCGCAAGACCGATCCCGGCGGTACCGGCGCCTTTGGCTTGCAGCAGGAACGGCAGGAAGGTGAGGAAGCCCATGCGCACGGCGCTGTCGAGGGTGCCGGTGAGGATCAGCGCGCGCAGGCCGGTGGCTGAACCGTTGCGGCTTTGGGGCTTGGCTTTTTTCAGGGTGGTGGATTCGGATGATCGAGCAGGAATCAGCCACCACAACAGCCCCGCCGCCGCCAGGCCAAGCAGGCCCAGCAACGTGGCACTGGCCCGCCAGCTGATGACGGTGAGCAGCAGGCCGACCAAGCCAGGAATCAAGGTTTTGCCGATATCACCGGAGAAGTTGTACTGGGACAGCGCCTGCTTGATCCCGCCACTGTCCTCGTAAGCGTCGGTGATCATCGAGGAGGCCAGTGGGTGTTGGGTGCTGGCGCCCAGGCCGCCGAGCAGCAGCGCCACCAGCAACAAAGCCAGCCCTGTCGCCTGCCCCACCAACAGGTAGGCAACACCCGCCAGCGCCGTGCCGCCCACCAGCATCGGTGTGCGGCCCCAGCATCTGGCGGCGCGGCTGGCCAGCAGTTGGAACACGGCCATCATCCCGGAATAGGCGCCACGTAAAAGGCCGACCTGGGCGTAGGACAAGGCGAACTGAGCCTGCCAGACAGGCAGCAGAACGTAGATCACATCAGTGAGCCCATCGTGCACGGCATGGGCACTGCAACCGGCGAACAAGGCGCGACGGCGGGTGGATAACGCAGACACGGTGTCGTTCATGGTGTCGGAACCAGCTCAGGCCGAAGAGGCTTCCAGCCGGTCAAGGCGATCAACAAGGTCAGCAGCTGGAAACCGATGATCAGCACCACGCAACCGGCCCAGCCCCAGCGTTCCCAGATCAGCGCCGGGACGATGGCGCCGCCACTGCCGCCCAGGTAATAACAAGTGAGATAAACCCCGACAGCGCCCGTGTTGTTATCGTGCGCGGTGGCGGTGATAAACGCATTGGCGGCAGCTTGGGCGAGGAACACACCGGTGGAACTGAGCGCCAGGCCGACTACGATGCACCACAGGGACGGCATCAGGGTCAACGCCGAACCACTGACGCCCAGCACGGCGGCAACACTCAACAATTCGGCATGCGGGCGGGCTTTGCTGAGGCGCCCGGCGATGGGGATCACGATCAACGCCAACAGGAACACCATGTACAACGTCCCCAACGCTGCAGGCCCAAGGTTGAACGGCGGCAGGCCCAAGTACAAACCTGCGTAGGTAAATGCCGCGACTTGCGAAAACAACACGCAGAAACCTACGGCGTAAGCGGCCAACAACGGCCGGCGAAATACACCTGACGACGAGGCTTTAGCCTGCACGGTCCGTGGGCGGTTGGCCGGTAACAGAAACTGGATAAACCCGCCGACCATCAAGCTCAGTACCGCGAGTAACTCAAAGGCTTCACGCCAGCCCACATATTCGGTCATCACCCCGGTAACGAAGCGCCCGGCGAACCCGCCCAACACGGTGCCCGCGACGTAGAGACTCATCACCTCAGTGACCGTGCCGCCGCTCCAGCGGTCGCCGATATAGGCCACACTGGTGGCGAACAGCACCGGGATCAGCATGCCCTCGACAAAGCGCCACACCAGCACTTCGGCAAAGCTGTCGGCATAAGCGGTCATCAACGCCGGCCCCGCCAGCAGCACAGCCGCCACCGAGATCACCGTGCGTTGCGCAAAACGTCCGGTCAGGCGACTGACGAAAGGTGCGGTGATCGCCACGGCCAGGGTGGTGACGGTGATGCTCCAACCCGCCTCCTTGGCACTGATATGAAAGTGCGCGGCAAACGTCTGGAGAATGCTTTGGGTCGCATAGAGGTTGAGAAACGCCGCGCAGCCACACAGGAACAGGGCAAGGCGGGCACAATGCAGGCGCGGTTTCATGAAACCTCTCGTTTTATTTTGAAAGGTCTTTATAGAATGGCCGGCAGGTCTTAAACCAATACCGAATTCCGACCGATTGATACCCAGGGATCAGGATGCTCGACCTACGCAAGCTGCGTTACTTTCTGACGGTTGCCGAAGAATTGCACTTCGGTCGCGCCGCCCTGCGCCTGCACCTCGCCCAGCCGCCTTTGACCCGGCAGATTTCAGCGCTGGAGGCAGAGTTGGGTTTCAAGCTGTTCGATCGCACCAGCCGCACCGTGACCCTCACCGCACAGGGCCGCGCGTTCCTGCCCTACGCACGTGGCGTGTTGGAACAGGTGGAGTTGGCTCAGGTGATTGCCGGTAAGTTGGCAGCAGGGACAGCGGGTCAATTGGCCTTGGGCTACGTCAGCTCGATTGCCCTGTCGGACCTGTTCAGCCAGTCGATCCAGGCCTTTGCCCAGCGTTTTCCCGATGTGCACCTGACCCTGGTGGAATGCGCCTCCGGCAGCCTCGGTGCGCACGTGGCCGACGGACGCCTGGATATTGGCTTGAGCCGGTTGTTGCCACAAAACGACGAGGTACAAGCGCTGTCGTTGGGCGAGGAGCGCTTGGTGGCAGCGGTGTCGAGTGACAGCGCGTTGGCCAGCCAGGCCGACATCAGCCTGGCGCAGCTCAGTGCCTATCCTTTGATTCTGTTTCCAGCCGATTACGGCTCGGGGCTGAACCAGTCCATCGAGCAGCTTTACCGCCACCATGGCGTGCCACTGCATACCGGACCGACCGGACGGCAGATTACCTCGATCATTGCGCTGGTGGCCGCCGGGCAAGGGGTGGCGCTGGTGCCGGCCTGTACCCGGAGTTTGATGAACAAGGGCGTGACTTATCGGCCTTTGGTGGAGGCGGATGCGTGTGCGCGGTTGTTGGTGCTGACGCCGACCGAAAGACCAAGTGTGTTGATTGATGCGTTTCTTGCCGTTATCGGAGAGGCATTACACATCCGGCAATGACCCGAAAAACCTCGGAATACCTCCCCGCAGCGCCTATCCCACTCGCTCTTACATTGCATTCACCACCTGCCGAAATACCGGTCATCGAAGACGGGTAGGTAGAGTGTTGATAATTTATTTTCAGTAGTTATAGTCACCACCATCACACACCACAAGGAGGTGCTGTGGATAGCCGATATTTGATAGGTCACATCGTCGCAGACGGCTGGTACCTGGTGCGCATCAGAGGCAGTCATCACCATTTCAAGCACCCGACGAAGCCTGGCCTGGTGACGATCCCCCATCCAAAGAAAGACCTGTTGGACAAAACCGCCAAGAGCATTTTGAAACAAGCTCTGTTGAGTTAATCGTCCCTGGAGGACAACGAACATGCTGTACCCCATCGCAATTTCAACCGGTGACCAAGACCACGCCTGGGGCGTGGAAGTCCCGGATATTCCCGGTTGCTACTCTGCCGGTGACGATCTGGACGACGCCATGGCCATGGCGCGTGAAGCCATCGAAGGGCACTTCGAAATTCTCGCGGAAGACGGCGCGCCGATCCCGAGTGCCCAGAAGGTCACCGTGCATGCAGCCAACCCGCAGTACGCTGGCTGCACTTGGGCGGTGGTAGACATCGATGTCACCAAATACCTGGGCAAGGCGCAAAAGCTCAACATTACGTTGCCGGGCTACCTGCTCAACCGCATCGATGAATATGTACTGCACCATCCTGAGGAGAAAAGCCGTTCGGGCTTCCTCGCGTCGGCGGCGCTCAAAGTGCTGCAACAGGATCGGTAGCTGCAACGGGAGCAAAGTCTGAACGCAGCACTACATCCATGGCGTGATCATGCCGCTTCATACCGAGTTTACGGATACGTCCAAGGTGGTGAAGAATTCCACCGCAAGAAACGTAGTTTTCGACAGCGGCCCCGGCACTACAGTCACCCCCGTACCGTTTAATGCCTGCCCTTCGAGGAGCCCGCTCATGCCCTACGAATACACGCTCATGCCCTCCCCTGTCGGTGAGCTCACTCTGGTGGCGCGCGATGGCAAGCTCAGCGCCATCCTGTGGGAGGTAGAACGCGCCAACCGTGTGCGCCTGGGTCAATTGCACGAAGCCAACGACAGCCCGGTGCTGTTGGAAACCGAGCGCCAGTTGAAGGAATACTTCGCCGGCACCCGCAATCAGTTCGAGCTGGAACTGGACTTCACCGGTACCGACTTTCAGAAGCAAGTCTGGCAGGCACTGCTGACCATCCCCTTTGGCGAAACCCGCAGCTACAGTCAGATCGCCCAACAAATCGGTAACCCAAAAGCCGTACGCGCCGTGGGTGCGGCCAATGGGCGTAATCCCATCTCGATCGTTGCACCGTGCCATCGGGTCATTGGCGCCTCGGGTGGGCTGACCGGGTTTGCCGGTGGGCTGGAGGCCAAGCAGTATTTGCTCGCACTGGAAGGCACCGGCCAGGCGGAGCTGGCTTTTTAAGCGTCTGTCGACAAAAACGTACAACGTTGCTCGGCGCGGCTTTTGTAAAAAGAAATTTCAGCGCAGCGCTGCGGTCCATCCTTTCATCACCCACCCTTTAAGGAAAACGGTCATGAAATTCTCCGCAGTCTCACAATCCTTGTCCCGTTGGGCAGGCAGTGCCCGGACGTTCTATGCGGCGGTCGCGTTGATTTTCCTGTGGAGCTTGAGCGGCCCGTACTTCCACTACAACGACACCTGGCAGCTGATCATCAACACCTCGACCACCATCATCACCTTCCTCATGGTGTTCCTGATCCAGAACACGCAAAACCGCGATAACGACATCCTGCATATCAAGATCGACGAATTGCTACGAGTGACCAAGGATGCGCAGAATGCCGTGCTGAGCCTCGATGGCCTGGACCGCAAAGAACTGGAAAAACTGCGCCAGGAATATCGCAGCATCGGCAACACCGGCACCGTGAGCCTGAACAGCAGTTGCGGCCACGCCGCCGACGATGCCGCACCGAACAAGACCGACCTGAACCAGGCGTAAAAAAACGGCGGTTGGATATGATCCAACCGCCGTTTTTTATATCAAGTGAACGTCTCAACCGTCGCCTTGATGGCCCTTGCCGTAGGTCGACGCCAGGGCACGCGCTTTTTGCAGGCGCTCTTCCAGCTTGGGCAGCGTCTCATCCACCAGTGCTTTGATTTCCGGCACATCCGAGGCCGCACCTTCGCGCTTGAACAGGGCAATGGCGTCTTCGTTTTCCTTCACTTGCTGCGCGGTGTAGGCCGCGTCGAAGGAATCGCCGTCCTTGAGTTCGGGCATCAGGGTTTCGGCCTTATCGACGATCTTCTCCCGTGGAGCCACGGGCAGGTCAAGCTTCTTGGCGATCGCCGCCAAGTGCTGGTTGGCCAGGGTGCGCTCGTTGATCACCTCGATGGTGTAGTCCTTGATTTCCTGGGACGAGGTTTTGGCGTGGGCCATGCGACTGGTTTCGATATCGGCCATGCCTTTGGCCGAAGCCTGCTCGATGAATTCGGCAGGTGACTGGGCGAAAGCATTGCTGGCGCCGAGGCCCAGCAGCATCGCGAAACTGGCGGTGCGTAACCGGATAGCCATGCGGCTCATGATGGGTTCCTCCAGGGCAAAAATAGGTGCGGGGAAATACACCCCGCCCTGGATTCGAATTTTCAGGGCGACAAAGGTTTAGAAAAAACTTGCCCGTGCGACGAACGGTCGTGGCCGATCAGGCCGGTTTGCTGCCGAACAGGCCTGGCAACGCATGGGCCAGGGCATTGATGGCGAAGCCGATAAACATCACGCCGCAGAGCCTGGTGATGAGGATTTCATGGCGCTGATACACCGTGCGCACCCGCTGGGCACCGACCACGCCGATCAGGATCGCGTAGGCCAACAGGCCACCGACGAAGCTCAGGAAGATCAACGCCGGCAGCATCGACCAAGTCAACAACTCGGCACGGCTGGACAGCAACGCCGTAAACGTCGCCACCGCGACCGGGTACGCCTTGGGGTTGGTCAAGCCGAACAGAATGCCGTGCCAGAACGGATGCCGCGCTGCGCCCTGAGGGGCATCACTGCTGCGATGCTGGGTGCGAATCGCGCGCCAGCCGAGCCAGAACAGGTACAGCCCACTGAGCACGCCGAGCACATCGAACGCGCTGCTGCCGACTTCCCGCGCGCCCACAATCGCGATCAACGCGGTGCTGCACCACAGCACATCGCCAAGCAAGTGCCCGCACAAAAAACCCGCCCCGGCACGTCGGCCACGGGCAGCGCCGATGCCGAACACCGCCAGTACCCCCGGACCAGGCGTAATACCGTAGATAAAACCCGAAGCGAGGACGGCGAGCAGCAAGGAGGGGGTCATGGGCGTGACTCTGACAAAGCGTGGGAAGGTGGACGGATTCTGCACGTTCCTGCGCTATGGGTAAAACCTCATTCCCGCATAAGGCTTGTCGCGGCAAGCCAGCAGACGCGAAGCCAGGTCGCCGACATGGGCTTCGAGCTTATGGCCGTCGGGATCGAGGAAATAGAACGAGGCGCCTTCACTGCGATTGTCGCGCCACTCTTGCACCTCGGCGGCGCGCAGACGCGAGACCAGCGCAGCGAACTCACTCGTTCCGACTGTAAACGCATAGTGGGTGTAATCGGCCCCTGGCTTCGACTCGCGTAGAGGATCAAGCGAGAGGCATAGCCATAGGCCCGGCAACGACAAATAGGCGCCGGAATCCCAAGTAGCCTCGAGCTTGAGTTGCAACAACTCATGGTAAAAGCCGACGCTGCGACTCACGTCGGTGACGGCCAGGGTCAAGTGGTTGAAGCCTGAGAACATGTTTTTTTTCCTGTTATCTGCGGCCTTCGGACAACATACCCTGCACCTGCCCAATCAACCACTGCAACCCCGAATCCCCGCCCCGTCGCGCATGCCATGCCAGCTCGAAGGCAAACGATGGAATATGAAACGGCGGTGCCACGCCCAGTGCGGCAGGCTGATCAGGCCTTGTCGAGGGTGCGCAGCTTTTGCGGCAGGCCCCACAACAGCAGCGCCGCCGCCAACAACGCGCACACGCCGATCACATAGAGTGCCGGGGTGGTGCTGCCGGTGAGGTCCTTGATCCGCCCCACCATCACCGGGCTGACAATGCCACCGAACTGCCCGAGGGTGTTGATCACCGCAATCCCGCCCGCCGCGCCTGCGCCGGCACCGGCCAGCAACTTGGGGGGCAGGGTCCAGAAGGTCGGGATCGAAGCGATGATGCCGGCGCCCAACATGCCCAGGGCGATGATCAGGAAGGTGGTGTGGTCGGCAAAGATCCCGGCACTGAAGAAGCCCACCGCGCCCAGCACCACCAGGCCGCAGACAAACTTGCGGCGCTCGCCGGTCGCGTCCGACAGCCGCCCGATCACCACCATGCTGATCGCGCCGCACACATAGGGAATGGCCGTGAGCAGGCCGATCATCACCGGGCTTTGGGTGCCCGCGCTGCGGATCAGTTGCGGCGCCCAGAAGTTGAGGCCGTAAGACGCCACCTGGATCAGGAAGTAGATAAACCCAAGCATCAAAAAGCCGGGAATGCGGATCGCCGACAGCAGCGAGCCGCCATGTTTGTTCGGCTCATGCTGGGCAATACGGCTCGACAGCAGGGTCTTCTCCGCCGGCGTCAGCCAGTGCGCATCTTCGATACGGTCCTTGAGAAGGGTCAGCACCAGGAAGCCCAAGCCAATGCAGGGCAAGCCGCCGAGCAGGAACAACCAGTGCCAGCCGCGCATCTGCAGCACACCGTCGAGATGTTCCAGCACCAGGCCGGAGAACGGTGCGCCAACCAACCCTGCAAAGGCAGAAGCCAGGAACAACATCGAAGTAATGCGCCCACGGAAGTGCTGCGGGAACCACAACGTCAGGTAATACAGTACGCCGGGGGCGAAGCCAGCCTCCATCGCGCCGATGATGAAACGCAGGCCATAGAACTGCCATTCGGCCGTGACGAACACCATGGCCGCCGTGGCCAGACCCCACGACATCATGATCCGCGCGATCCAGCGCCGCGCGCCGACCTTGTACAGCATCATGTTGCTCGGCACTTCAAAGATCACATACCCCACCACGAACAATCCGGCGCCCAGGCCGTAGGCGGTATCGCTCAGGCTGAGGTCAGCCTGCAGCTGGAACTTGGCAAAGCTGATGTTGATACGGTCAAAAAACGCGAACAGGTAGCACACCATGATCAGCGGCATCAGGCGCCAGGCGACCTTGCTGACCAGGGCTTTTTCGGCATCGATTTCAGCGGTCGGGCGCGCGCCGACCTCCAACGTATTAGTGCTCATGGGTTTCTCTCCAGCGGACTGCTCACAGGCGTCCGATTGTTTTTGTTGTCTGGTAAGGCGTTACAGCGTGGCGGTGTAATACGGCGGCGGATGCAGGTCGCAATTGCGCCCGGCCTTGGCCACCTGGCCGGGCAACTCATGGCCCAGCAAGGCCGGCAAGCGGCGGGACAGGTTCAGCAGATGCGGCAAGTCGATTCCGGTGTGAATGCCAACCTCTTCACACAGGTTGACCAGATCTTCGGTGCAGATATTGCCCGACGCCCCCGGCGCAAACGGGCACCCACCCAGGCCCCCCAGCGCCGCATCAAAGCGTCGGGCCCCGGCTTCGTAGGCAGCCAGCACATTGCACAGGCCCAGGCCGCGGGTGTTATGGAAATGCAGGGTCAGGTCGCTGGCCGGCACGCGTTGCAACACGCGCTTGACCAGGCGCTCCACCTGGCGCGGGTTGGCCATGCCGGTGGTGTCGGCGAGGCTGATGCCCTGGATGCCTAGTTGCAGATAGGCGTCGACCAGCTGCAGCACGCGGTCTTCATCGATCTTGCCTTCGAACGGGCAGCCAAAGGTGGTGGCGATGCTGCCATTGAGGCGTACCGGGTGGTCAGCGGCAAAGCTGACGATATCGCCGAATGCCGCCAACGACGCCTCGCACCGCATGCGCATATTCGCCAGGTTATGGGTCTGGCTGGCCGACATCACCAGGTTCAGTTCATCGGCGCGAGACTCGACGGCACGCTGGGCGCCCTTGAGGTTGGGGATCAGCGCGACATAGATCACACCGGCTTTACGCTGGATGCCCTGGAACACTTGCTCGCCATCGCGCAATGCGGGGATGGCCTTGGGCGACACGAACGAACCGGCTTCGATCCGCGAAAAACCGGCGAGGGAAAGCTGGTCGATCAGGGCTATCTTGTCAGTGGTCTCGACCCAGGTCGGTTCGATTTGCAGGCCATCGCGCGGGGACACTTCCTGCACGATCAGCGGGTCGCAATAGTCAGTGATCATTGCACCACTCCCGAGGTTTTCAGGCGTTGGATGTCGGCAACCGTAAGGCCCAGGCTGCCGAGGATGTCATCGGTGTGCTGGCCCAGGCTCGGGCCCTGCCAGTTCACGGCGCCGGGGGTTTCCGAGAGCTTGGGCACGATGCCGGGCATCTTCACCGACACACCGCCGGGCAACTGCGCATCGAGCAACATGTCGCGCGCCTGGTAGTGCGGGTCGCTGACGATATCGGCCACGGAGTAGATGCGCCCGGCCGGCACTTCGGCGGCTTCCAGGGCGCTGAGCACCTGCTCGATAGGCAGGCTGCTGGTCCAATGGGTGATGGCGGCATCGAGCAAACCGCTTTTCGCCGCGCGGCCATCGTTGTGGGCGAATTCGGCGGCTTCGGCCAGGTCGACGCGGCCGATGGTGGTCATCAGGCGCTTGTAGATCGGGTCGCTGTTGCCGGCGATCACCACATAGGCGCCGTCGGCGGTCAGGTAGGTATTCGAGGGCGCAATCCCGGGCAAGGCGCCGCCGCTGCGCTCGCGCACATGGCCGAGCATGTCGTATTCGGGCACCAGGCTTTCCATCAGGTTGAACACGCTTTCCGCCAGGGACACATCGACAATCTGCCCGTCGCCCTGGCCGGTCTTGACCCGCAGCAACGACATCAGCGCGCCGATCACACCATGTAACGACGCGAGGGAGTCGCCCAGGCTCACGCCGACCCGCGCCGGAGGCGAGTCCGGGTTGCCGGTGGTGTAGCGAATGCCGCCCATGGCCTCGCCGATGGCACCGAAGCCGGGGCGGTCGCGGTACGGGCCGGTCTGGCCGTAGCCGGAGATACGCACCAGGGTCAGCTGGGGGTTAAGCGCGTGCAGTACGTCCCAGCCCAGGCCAAGTTTTTCCAGGCCACCGGGGCGCAGGTTTTCGATCAGCACATCGGCATCGCCGAGCAACTGCTTGATCAGGCTCAGGCCTTCAGCGGACTTGAGGTCCAGGGCCAGGGATTTCTTGTTACGTGATTGCAGGTACCACCAGAGCGAAGTGCCTTCATGCAGCTTTCGCCATTTACGAAGCGGATCGCCCTGCCCCAGGGCTTCGATCTTGATCACCTCGGCGCCGAACTCGGCCATCAGCCGGGCGGCGAACGGCGCAGCAATCAGGGTGCCGATCTCGATCACCTTGATACCGGTCAGGGGAGCCGTCATGGGGTGTACCTCTTGTTCTTGGAATTTGCGGCCAAGGCTAGAGGACAGGGACAGGATAAATCCAACCGTCAGTTGGCAAGGAGCGTTCGCAAAACGCGAACGCTTAGCGATTTGCCTGTCGGATGAGGCTGTCAGGCCGCTCCAGAGAAGGCGCCGTGATGCTCAGGTAATCGAACAACAACCGACTCACCGGCGACAACTGCGCCTCATCGCGCACCACCAGGATCAAACTGCGATCCGACCAGGCATCGGTCAGCGGCACGGCATGCAGGCCCAGTGCACGGCCAAACAATTCATAGGCCTTCAGCGGCAGGATGCCGATGCCCATGTTCGCCTGGACCATCCGGCACATCGCATCAAAGCCCGGCACATGAATACGCAGGCGCAGCAGCTTGCCGGCCTCGCGCGCGGCGGCGTGGGTACGCATATTGATCGAGCTGGCCGCGTGCAGGCCAACGTAGTCGGTGTCCAGGGTTTCGGCGAATGCCAGGCTTTCGCGCGGCGCCAACGGGTGATCCGCCGGCATCAGCACCACCAGCTTGTCGTGGCGATACGTCACGCTGGGCAGACCTTTGGTGTCGGTGTCACTGGAACAGATCCCCAGGTCCGCCACCCCATCCAGCACGCCTTGCACCACGCCCTTGCTGGGACGTTCTTCGAGGTCGGTTTTCACTTCAGGATGCAACTCGGAAAAATCCCGCAAGTCTTCCGGAAGAAACTGAATAATCGCCGAGAGATTGGCCAGCATCCGCACATAACCGCGCACACCGTGGCTGTGTTCGCCGAGTTCCAGACCCATTTTTTCCACGTTGAACAGCATCTGCCGGGCATGGTGCAGCAGGGTTTCGCCAGCGGCGGTGAGGTCCATGCCCTTGGCCCGCCGCACGAACAGGCTCACCCCCAATACCTGCTCCAGCTCCATCAAGCGCTTGCTGGCCGCCGACACGGCGATGGCTTCGCGGGCGGCGGCGCGGGTCAGGGTGCCCTCTTCGAACACCGCGACGAACAGTTGAAGGGTGATCAGATCCAGGCGACGCACCAGGCTTTTGTGCAGCATCAGGCGCGCTCGGATGCCAGGCGATTAATCTGCGCCTGTTCCACCACCGGTTGCGGCGCGCCATGCCGCACCGCCGTCAACATCGCACGGCCGACGGTCTCGGTGCTCACCACCCAGGCCGGCTTGACCCGACGCACCAACGAAAGCACTGGCCCGAGCACAGAATAAAAGGATTGATACAGCGGCGTCTTCGAACGCACGCCATGCAACGGCTGAATGATCCCCGGCCGGAACAGGTACACCGCCTTGAACGGCAGGCGCAGCAAGGCATTCTCGGTCTTGCCCTTGACCCGCGCCCACATCGACTTGCCCGCCTCGGAACTGTCGGTACCGGCGCCGGACACGTAGATAAAGGTCATCTGCGGATTAAGCCGCGCCAGGGTGCTGGCCGCGACGAGGGTCATGTCATAAGTGAGGTGGGTGTACCGGGTTTCATTCATGCCCGTCGAGGAGACACCGAGGCAGAAGAAACACGCGTCAAACCCTTGCAGCAGGTTTTCCAGGGGGTGGAAATCCAGCATGTCGCTGTGCAACACCTGATGCAGCTTGCCGTGTTCCTGGGTCAGGGGCGTGCGGCCGACGGCGACGACTTCCTGTACGTCAGCGGCCAGCAGGCACTCGCGCAGGACGCCCTGGCCGACCATGCCGGTGGCACCGAATAACAGAACTCTCATAAGGGGACCTCAGCGGCAAGCCGCAAGCTTCATGCTCAAGTTGAATGCAGTGCGAGATTCGCACCTTAACAGCTTGTAGCTTAACGCTTGCAGCTTGAGGCTGCCCCGTCAGAAAGCGCTGCGAAAGATCTCCTCAATCTGACGCTGATCGGCGCGCCGTGGGTTGGTCAGCCCGCACGCGTCTTTCAATGCATTGGTGGCCAGCAGCGGAATGTCCTGCAACTTGGCGCCCAGTTCGCGCAGGCCGGCGGGGATTTCAACGTCCTGGGACAGGCTGCGAATGGCGGCGATAGCGGCTTGGGCGCCCTCTTCGTCCGTGGTGCCCTTGGCGTCGACACCCAGCGCACGGCCGACGTCGCTCAAGCGTTTGGCACTGACGCTGGCGTTGAAGCTTTGCACGTGGGGCAGCAGCACCGCGTTGCACACGCCGTGGGGCAGGTCGTACAGACCGCCGAGTTGGTGGGCCATGGCATGCACGAAACCCAGGGAGGCATTGTTGAACGCCATGCCCGCGAGGAACTGGGCATACGCCATGTTTTCCCGCGCGACCTTGTCGCTGCCGTCGCGTACCGCCAGGCGCAGGTTGGCGCTGATCAGTTCGATGGCCTTGATCGCGCAGGCGTCGGTGATCGGGGTGGCCGCCGTGGAGACGTAGGCTTCGATGGCGTGGGTCAGGGCGTCCATGCCGGTGGCGGCGGTGAGGCCCTTGGGCATGCCGACCATCAGGCTCGGGTCGTTGACCGACAGCAGCGGCGTGACGTTGCGGTCGACGATGGCCATTTTTACGTGGCGGGTTTCGTCGGTGATGATGCAGAAACGCGTCATCTCGCTGGCGGTGCCGGCGGTGGTGTTGATCGCCACCAGGGGCATCTGCGGTTTGCTCGATTGGTCGACGCCTTCGTAGTCTCCGATATGCCCACCGTTGGTAGCGCACAGGGCGATGCCCTTGGCGCAGTCATGGGGCGAACCGCCGCCCAGGGACACCACGAAATCGCAGGCACTCTGCTGCAACAACGCCAGGCCTTTCTCGACGTTTTCCACATTGGGGTTGGGCTTGGCGCCGTCGTAGATAACCGAGTCGATGTCCTGCATCGCCAGCTTCTCGGCGATCATGCCGGCCACGCCCGCCTTGGCCATACCCGCGTCGGTGACGATCAGTGCTTTGCGAAAACCATAGTTGCGAATGGCATTCATGGCTTCGTCGAGGCAGTCGATGCCCATGATGTTGACGGCGGGAATGAAGAAGGTGCTGCTCATGGCGAATCCTCGGATGACGTTTATGCCTACAGCATCAACCTCACCTGCCTGCGGCACCTTGATCAGGATCAACACCCACTCGTGATAAAGTCGCCATCCAGCCGATTTCGAGTAGACCCGCCGCAATGAAGGATTTCCAGGATATTGACGCCCACCTTGAAGACTGGAGCGCCCTGCGCAGCAGCACTGCCTTCAGTGGGATTCTGATCGGCAATGGCGCGAGCCGCACGATTTGGGAAGACTTCGCCTACGACTCGCTGTTCGAAAACGCGCGCACCGTCGAAGAAAAACCCCTCGGTCAATCCGAACTCAGCGTGTTCGACGCCCTGCAAACCCGTAGCTTCGAGCACGCCCTGGGCGCACTGAAAACCACCAGTCGGGTCAACAAGGCCCTGGCGGTCAGCTCGGCGGCGCCGCGTAATCGCTACTACGCGATCAAGGAAGCGCTGATCAATACCATCCACGCCGTGCACATTCCGTGGCGCCTGGTGCAGCCGTCGACGCTGGCGACGATCAACCGCGAACTGGCGAACTACACCAGCGTGTTCACCACCAACTACGACCTGCTCAACTATTGGGCGATCCTGCACACGCCGGGCATCGATGACCTGTTCCGCAGCGCCGATGCCAGCTTCGACCTGCGCAACACCCACACCGATGCCACACGCATCCTCTACCTGCACGGCGGCTTGCACCTGGTGCGCAACCTTGACGGCACCGCGCGCAAGTTGCCGAGCACCGACAGCACCTTGCTCAGCAGCTTTGCGATCAACAACACGATCAAGACCCTGGACGATGTGCCGCTGTTCATCAACGAAGGCAAGGTGGAAGAGAAGCTCAAGACCATCCGCAGCTCGGATTACTTGTCGTTCTGTTATGAGCAGTTGCTGACCCATAAGGGCGCGCTGTGCATCTTTGGCCATGACCTGGGGCCGCAGGATAAACACCTGGTGGATGCCATTCGCCAGGCCCGTCCCACGACCCTGGCGATCTCGGTATCGGGCCGCAGCGACGGGTTTATTCGCCAGCAGAAGCGGCGGTATTCGGAGCTGTTTGATGGCAGCGGCGCGCAGTTGAAGTTTTTTGCGGCGCGCACGCATCCGTTGGGTGATCCGGCACTGTCGGTACCTGTGGAACGCTGAGCAACATGTGGGAGCAAGCCCCCTCCCACATTTAAATCGAGTACATCCTTTAAATAGAGACAAATGATAATGATTCTCGATAGAATTCATGACTTTTCCACGTCGTGCTTCGTCAAGAAGGATCTCCATGTCTCGTCCCAAGCCCGACCCGTTGTCGGCCGATGCCTTTCGCGGGTTCTATGCAGATATTCTGTATTTCCTGCGCAGACGCACGGACAACGCCAGCGACGCGGCGGACATGACCCAGGATGTCTTTACCCAATGGCTGGACTACCGCGACCGGGCCAAGGTCGAGCAGCCACGGGCATTTCTGTTTCAGATGGCACGCAACCTGCTGCGTGATCACTGGCGCAAACAGAAGGTACGGCAGACCGTTCACTCAGATCAGGCCGACATGGACGCCGAACCGGTCGCCGATGAGCAAAACGATCCCATGACCGCCGCGCTTCGTATGCAACGCCTGGAACAGCTGAAAGAAGTCCTCGCCGAACTCTCGCCCCGCAGGCGAGAAGCCCTTATGCTGCACCGCTTCGAAGGCCTGAGCCAGGCGCAGATCGCCGAGCGCATGGGTATTTCGACGAGCATGGTGGAAAAGCACATCGCTTTTGCCCTGCTGCATTGCAAGCGACGCCTTCAAAACGACCCCGGCACGGAGCAGCCAGAATGAACCGCCTGAGCGACACCGACGGCCTGGATATCGAAGACAGCGATGCTATCGACGCCCAAGCCGCCAGTTGGTTTGCCCGCAACCGTAACGACGCGGACCGTGCCGACCGCAAGGCCTTTGCCGCCTGGCAGGCCACGCCCGCCCATGCCCGCGCCTATGCCGAATTCGAGCAGCTGTGGGACGACCTGGCCCAGTTGCAGCAACTGAACAAACCCGTGGCACTGCCCAAGCGCAAACCGTCGGTGTGGCGCCCGGCCCTGGCCGTAGCCGCCGCCCTGCTATGCGCTGTATTGGCCACCCCTCTCGGCGCGCCCCGCGAGCTGTATCACAGCCAGGTGGCGACCCATGCCAAAGGCATGCGCACCCTGAACCTGCCCGATGGCAGCACCCTGTATGTGAATGCCAACACCCGCCTGCGTGTGGATTTCAGCGCCCACCAGCGCATCCTGCACCTGGACAAGGGCCAGGTGTATATCGAGGTGGCGGCCGACAAAGAGCGGCCGCTGTTCGTACAGGCGGGCGAAGCGAGTGTGCGGGTGGTCGGCACCGGCTTCGATGTGCGCCGCAGCCAGCAGCAACTGGTGGTCAGCGTCGCCCACGGCCAGGTCGCTTTCGAGCCTTCCCCGAAAAGCCCCGTGGCGCTGCTCGGCGCCCGGCAACGCGCCAGCTACCAATACGCCAAAGGCACCTTGCAGCAGCAGACGCTCACGGCAGAAGAAGTCGCCGACTGGCGCAGCGGGCACTTGTCATTTCGCAACCGCGAACTGGCCAGCCTGATCGACGAACTGAGCCTCTACCGCCCGCAGGCACCGTTGCAGGTGAGTAACGCCGTGGCCCACCTGAAGGTGTCGGGCAACCTGGATGTGAATGACCCCGACGCCCTGCTCAACGCCCTGCCCGCCCTGTTGCCGGTGAAAACGGTGGTTTCGGCCGATGGCATCGTACATATCGAACCGAGCAAATAACCCCCAAAAACCACACTTGAGAATATTTTGCATTCGCAGGTGTGGTTTTTTTTGCCTGCCCCGTCTTCCTCTGGTCTGCATTTGACACGCACACCTTTTTGGCTATTTAGCCGCACCGGGGGATTTCATGTTTCGCGCGCCTTGCCACGCTTCGCACCTGTTTTTTCGACCGACCCTCATCGCCACCTGCCTGGCCTTCAGCCTCAGCGCCCAGGCCGAGTCATTCAAGCTGCAACTGCCGGCCCAATCGCTGGCCACGTCCCTGAGCCAGGTGGCTCAACAGGCAAAAATCCAGCTGCTGTTCGATGAAACCCTGCTCAAGAACGTGCAGGCTCCGGCGCTCAACGGTGACTTCACCCCGGAAGTGGCGATACGCAGCCTGCTGAAAAACGGCGAGTTCACTTTGATCAAGGTCGGCAGCACCTACGTGGTAAGGCCCGAAGAGGCCAAGACCACCCAGAGCGGCGCCGTACAATTGGATACCTTGAGCGTGATCGGCACCGGCACCAAGGTCGACTCCAGCACCGTCGGTCGCTCAACCATGAACCAGGCGGATATTGACCGCTATCAGCCCAACAACATCCCCTCGCTGCTGCAGAACCTGCCTGGTGTATTCATGGGCGGCTCGCCCAAACCCGGTGGCCAGACCATCAACATTCGCGGGATGGGCGAGGCCGAAGATGTACCGATGTCGGTGGATGGCGCCACCAAAAGTGGCTTTGAGCGCTATCAGCAGGGCACGGTGTTTATCGAGCCGGAGCTGATCAAGAACGTCGAAGTGGAAAAAGGGCCCTACTCGCCCTTCACCGGCAACGGTGGCTTCGGCGGCTCGATCATCATGGAAACCAAGGATGCCCCAGACCTGCTGGAGGACGGCCGCAACGCCGGGGCCATGCTCAAATATGGCTACGCCAGCAACGACCACGAACAGGTCTACAGTTCAGCGGTGTATGGCCGTACCGATGATGGCCGCTTCGATGCACTCGCCTACCTGACCCAGCGCGATGGCGGTGACATGAAGCTGGCCGGCACCCCGCCCGATCCCGAAAACCGCTACCCGATCAACCCCAAGCGCTTGCCCAACAGCGCGCAGAATGTGGACGGCAAACTGTTCAAGTTCAACGCCCACCTCACTGACGAACACAGCGTGGGCCTGTCCTACTCGCGGTCCAACAGCCAGCGATGGACCCCGTTCTCGGCCAAAAGCTATCCGACCCCGCCGCTGCAATCCGCGATTGACCGCTATGGTTACGAAGGCGCCTTGAAACGCTTCCTCGCCAACCGTGAAACCATCGACACCACCTATTCGGGCAAGTACCTCTACCAGCCGCTGGACAACCCGCTGATCGACATGAAGCTCAGCTATTCGGTGTCCCATACCGACCAGACCGATGAGCGCGAGGCCGACGCGTCGTTCTCCCTGGCCACGGGTGGGCGCAAGATGGACACGGCCTACGGTGACAAGATTCTGGAACTGCGCAACATCAGCCTGTTCAGCACCGGCCCGCTGGAACACGCCGTGACCACCGGCGTGCAGGTACGCAAGCACAAGCGTGAAACCGAAAGCTGGATGCCCGGCGCGACCTATAACACTGCCAAGTACAACTACGGGCACTTCCAGCCGTACTTCATGCCCCACGGCAAAGTCGATACCAATGCGTTCTACCTGCAGGACGCGGTGACCCTCGGCGACGTGACTATCACGCCGTCCCTGCGCTATGACCACGTACGTAACCGGGGCGAAGCCAACGATGCGCCGTACTACAGCAACCCGGACCCGAGCATCGGCCATGACTACAGCGACCGCACCTATACCGGTTGGTCACCGCGCCTGGCCGCCTACTGGAACATCACGCCGGACGTGGCGATGTTTGCCAGCTGGAACAAGACCTGGCGCGCCCCGGTAATCGACGAGCAGTACGAAGTCCAGGGCGTCGGCAGCCGCACCTCCACCAGCCTCAACCTCGACCCGGAGCGCATCACCGCCATCACCGCGGGCAACGTCACCAACTTCTCCAACCTCATCGGCCGTGGCGATAACCTGCAACTGCGTACGACGCTATTCCACAACCGTATCGAGGACGAGATTTTCAAGGCGACGGGCATCGGCTGTGACCGTCAGAACACCGTAGTGGGGAGCATCGACAGCGTCTGCACAAGCGCCGACATGGCCGCCAAGACCAACTACCGCAACGTCGGCGGCATGACCATCAAGGGCTTCGAGCTTGAGGCCTACTACGACTCGACCTACCTGTTCGGCTCGGTGTCCTACTCCTACGCCACAGGCAAACGCGATAACCCCTACACCAACCCGTGGGCCACCGACATCCACGTCTGGGCCCGGGACATTCCACCGGCCAAATGGGTGGTGATGATGGGCAACAAAATCCCAAGCTGGGACGCACAGTTCGGATGGCAAGCGCAGTTCGTGCGCAAGACTGACCGCCTGCCCAGCGATAGATACTCAGGCGGCTTGAACAGCTCGGTGGGCGACACGTTCTACGACCAATACGCCAACGAGTCCTACGCCAGCATGGGCCTGTTCGCCAACTGGAAACCGCAGCAGGCCGGTCTTAAAGGCACCGAGGTCAACTTCACTGTCGACAACCTGCTCAACAACAACTACCGGCCCGCCCTCAGCGGGGACCGTGCCTACAGCCAAGGGCGCAACGCCAAGATCAGCGTCACGCGCTTCTTCTGAAAAACTGTACGGATAAATCCGCACCCAGCTGTAGGCCCGCAATCGGCGGGGGGTGTGGCTAGATGGGCTTCCCTTGAAGCCCTCTGGATTTCGGATCCCTCCCATGAGCTCGCGCGAAAACACCGGCATGGCCCTCGGCCTGCTGGGCGTCATCATCTTCAGCCTGACCCTGCCCTTCACCCGCATCGTGGTGCAGGAAATCCACCCGTTGCTCAACGGCCTGGGCCGTGCGTTGTTCGCGGCGGTGCCGGCGGCAGCGCTGTTGCTGTGGCGCCGTGAGCGCTGGCCGACCTGGCGCCAGGTGCGGGGTCTGTGCCTGGTGATCGCCGGGGTCATCCTCGGTTTCCCGGTGTTGTCGGCGTGGGCCATGCAAACCTTGCCGGCGTCCCATGGGGCGCTGGTCAACGGCCTGCAACCGCTGTGCGTGGCGCTGTATGCGGCGTGGCTGTCCCATGAGCGGCCGTCGAAAGCCTTCTGGGCCTGCGCGGCGTTGGGCAGTGCGCTGGTGTTGAGTTATGCGTTGATCACCGGCGCCGGCAGTATCCAGGCCGGCGATTTATTGATGCTCGGCGCGATCGCCGTCGGTGGCCTGGGCTATGCCGAAGGCGGCCGGTTGGCCAAGGAAATGGGCGGCTGGCAGGTGATCTGCTGGGCGCTGGTGCTGTCCACTCCGGTGTTGATCGGCCCGGTGTGGTACCTGGCGGCGCAGCACCAAGGCGCGATTTCCATGCGCACCTGGTGGGCGTTCGGTTATGTGTCGCTGTTCTCGCAGTTCCTGGGGTTCTTTGCCTGGTACGCCGGGTTGGCCATGGGCGGCATTGCGCGGGTCAGCCAGATTCAGCTGTTGCAGATCTTCTTCACCATCGCGTTTTCGGCGTTGTTCTTTGGTGAACATATCGAGCCGATTACCTGGGTGTTTGCCTGTGGGGTGATCGTGACGGTGATGCTCGGGCGCAAGACGGCGGTGCAGGCTGCTCCCGCTTCCAAGGCTGCTGCTATTTAAAGTGGGAGGGGCAAGCGTCACAACCGCCGGTTAGACGTCGATAGACTTGATACGTCATCTATAACAATCCCACTCAACAAAAAGTTCTAAAAAAAAATGGCGGCACTCAACACCACCAACTAAATTCGAATCAACACGAACACCGTCTGAATTTCCCTAGATAGTCTGGCCAGCAGTAACGCCCAGTAGCGAAGACATAAATGGAGTCTTGCTATGGAAGAGTTACTGATTCTGGTCGACCAGCGCGATCGCAAAAAGGGCTGTGTCCCCAAACTACAGCCCCATCGACAAGGCCTTCTGCACCGAGCGTTCTCGATCTTCATTTTCGATCATGCCGGCCGTCTCTTACTGCAACAACGCGCCTTCGGCAAATACCATTCTCAAGGTCTGTGGACCAATACCTGTTGCGGACACCCTCGACTTGGCGAACGGACACCGGCGGCGGCAAAACGCCGCTTGCAGGAAGAAATGGGCATGACTTGCTCGCTGCGTAAAGTCTCCACTCTGCTTTACCGAGAACAGGTTTCAAACCAACTGATCGAACACGAGTTCGACCACATATTCGCCGGTATCAGCGATTGCAATCCCGTTGCCACCCCCGCGCAAGCCCATGCCTGGCAATGGCTGACGACTTCGCAAATCGCCGAGCGCATTGGCGCTGCCCCCGAGGGCTTCACCTTCTGGTTCCGTCGAATACTCAAGGCCACTGGAACTGCCAGGGTCAGCGCCTGGAAAGAACTCGCAGAACTCCGCCGTCGGGCTGTTTCCTTTTCCTGATCACAAGAAACACGCCATGAACAACCGCCAGCGGATGGTCTTCCTGCCTGGTAGAACCGACCCGCTGCATGGCCTGGTCGATCGGGTCATCAACCGCTTGCACTGAATGCTTCTTCAGCCAGCGCACCGGAGCAACATCCACGGAAGGGAATCGAGCATGTTCGAATTACTCAAGGCCATCGGCAGCCCCATTGATTTGCGAGCACTGCCCATCACCGCCCTCGGCCCACTCGCGGACGAACTGCGGGCGTTCATTTTGCACAGCGTCGCGAAAACCGGGGGGCACCTGTCGGCCAACCTCGGCACCGTGGAATTGAGTATCGCGCTGCATTACGTATTCGATACGCCCAACGACAGGCTCGTATGGGATGTCGGCCATCAGGCCTACGCCCACAAAATCCTCACCGGCCGACGTGACGCGATGGCGAACATCCGTCAACTCGGCGGAATCTCCGGATTTCCCCGCCGCTGCGAATCTGAATTCGACACCTTTGGCACAGCGCATTCCAGCACCGCCATCTCGGCCGCGTTGGGCATGGCCCTGGCGGCTCGCAATCAATCGGAACAGCGTCATTGCATTGCGGTGATCGGCGACGGCGCGGTAACCGGCGGCATGGCGTACGAAGCGATGAACAATGCCGGCCTCTATAAGGAATTGCCATTTCTGGTGATCCTCAACGACAACGACATGTCGATCTCGTCGCCGGTCGGTGCCTTGCGCGAGTACTTCGGGAAACTGAAGCAGGGAAAAGGGCCAGGCACCGATGCGACTTTTTTTAAAGCCTTGGGCTTCAATTACACCGGCCCCATCGACGGTCATAATCTCGACGAATTGCTCGCTGCCCTGCTGACCCTGAAAAAACTGCGCAGCCCGCAACTGCTGCATATCGTCACGGAAAAAGGTCACGGCTATACACCGGCTGCGGCGAATCCTGTGCTGTATCACGGGCCAGGAAAATTCGACCCGGCACACGGAATAGATCCATCAATGGCCGGCAATCCCACGTACACCCAAGTATTCGGCGACTGGTTATGCGATGAAGCCGCTGTTGACCCAAGGGTCGTGGCCATCACCCCGGCGATGCGCGAAGGCTCAGGACTGGTGGAGTTCGAACGACGCTTCCCCGACCGTTACTTCGATGTCGGCATTGCCGAACAACACGCGCTGACCTTCGCCGCGGGATTGGCGGCCGACGGTTTGAAACCGGTGGTGGCGATCTACTCAACCTTTTTACAACGGGCTTACGATCAACTGATTCACGATATCGCGATCCAGAATCTGCCCGTGGTATTCGCCATCGACCGAGCCGGTATCGTCGGTGCTGACGGCGCCACCCACACAGGCGCCTTCGACATCGCCTATCTGCGCTGCATACCGAACCTGACCGTCATGGCCCCGGCGGATGAAAACGAATGCCGACAGATGCTGCACACCGCTCTCCTCCTGAACGGCCCGAGCGCCGTACGTTACCCACGCGGATCGGGTAGCGGGATCGTTGCGTCGCAGGCCTTGCATGCCCTGCCGGTGGGCAAAGGTGAAATCCGCCGAACCTCGACTCAACCCACCGGCTACCGCATCGCCCTCCTGGCGTTCGGCTCGATGCTGCTGCCTGCCCTTGAAGCCGCCGAAACGTTCGACGCCACTGTCGCCAACATGCGCTTTATCAAACCGCTCGATGGGGCCCTCGTTGAACAATTGGCCCGGGACCACGACTTGCTGGTGACCCTTGAAGAGGGTTGCGTAATGGGGGGTGTCGGCTCGGCGTGTCTCGAACAGTTGGCGGCACTCGGCCACTCACCGCCAGTGCTGCAATTGGGCTTCAGCGATCAGTTCATCGAACACGGCGCACCCGAGAAATTGTTGAGCATAGGCTGGCTCGACGCGCCTGGAATCACCCGTTCGATAGAGGCGTTTTTGAGCACCCATGACAAGGGATTTTCCAACCGCCGTAGCACAACGACCGATATCTGGTTGCGGGCACAAGCCTGACGTGAATGTTCACAAGGAGAGAGACCAATGAGCACACAAGCGAAACAGCCTGTTATTACCGATGAAATTCATCCGCCTTATCAGGTCATCCAAGGGGACAGCGTCGATGCCTACCAGGAAAAGGTCGTGTACACCTATAACGACAGTCCTGAAGACTGGCGCAAGGCGATCGGCGATCGTCTGATGTTTCAGTTTGGCATCTATAAAGACCCGCAATCGCCGATCTCCCCCGACGAGTCGGGACTGCGCTATTTCGATCAGCAGATGGCGTTGGCAGGCTACGATCGCGGCGACTTTGGACCGGTCAAGCGGATCCTTGATGTCGGCTGCGGCTGGGGCTTCGGTCTCAAGTATCTGGCCGAGCGCTTTCCCGCTTGCCCAAGGCTGGACGGTATCAACGTCAGCCAGAGGCAACTGGAGTACTGCACCCAATATCATGCTGAGCATGGATTGAGCGAAAGGATCAATCTGTATCTCTGCAATGCTCAGGACATCGATCTTTTGCCCGGCGCCGACGAACCCTACGATCTCGTCACGATCCGGGGTGTCATATCGCATTTCCCGAATGATCTCTACGAACGTGCGATGGCAAAACTCGCTGCCCGGCTCAGGCCAGGTGCAACCGTGATCATCTCCGACAATCTCTACAACCTGCCGATCGACCAATATCAGTCAGACACCTCGGACGAGGTCGATCGCCTCGCCTGCAAACATCGCAAGACACCGGAGTATTTCCGCCAAGTCATCGAACAGAGCGGCCTCAGCGTGGAGGACATGCGTGTCCTGCCCGAGAATATTGACGTTGCGCGCTGGTTCATGGACGTCAAGAAGAACATCGAAGCGAATTTCACCGCGCAGACGATACCGCCACCGCTGGAAGAACTGCGCGTGATGGCGGTGAATGTCTCAGTGGCGCTGATCAAGAACCAGTTCTCGACCTACAGCGTCATTGCCCGCAACGCCACGTAACGAATGCGTTTCGTCATCACGCCCCTTCATTACCGGAGTTCAAATGTCTGACACCCCCGCGTCGAACAAACGCAGCGCCATTGTGGACTCACGCGTTCCAACCCCTGAATCCTTCATAGGAGAAATCGATGCACACCACAGCAGCCACCCGCGCAGGCTCGCCTGCCGCGCCGCCATATCACGTGACCGACCTATAGCGTCATTGCGCGCCCCTACCCCTCTTCCAGGAGAGCCCGCTATGCCAGCACACGAGAGTAAGATCGCTATCGACGTCATCCGCAGCTCCACAGCCGACCACTACCAGAGCAAGATCGAAAGCGTCTATGCCGATCCTCCAGAAGAATGGCGGAAGGTGATAGGCAATGAGTTCTGGTATCAGTACGGCGTGTTCGACGAGAAGATGGATCCGAACAGCCTTGCGCTCGACGCGTCCGGGCGGCGGCACATGGAGCACCAGTTCGAACTGGCCGAACAGGCTGGTGCAGACGTCTCTTCGCAATCCATCCGTAGGGCCATCGACATCGGATGCGGCTGGGGGCCGGTGCTTAGTTTCCTGGCCAAACGCTACCCACACTGCGAGCGCATCGACGGTGTCAACGTCAGTCGCCCTCAGCTGGAGTTTGCCAGCCAGACGATCTCCCGCAACTTGGCCGACAGGATTCGGCTGTACCTTTGCAATGCCAAGGACATCGGTGCTCTACCTGATCCGCAGCTGCCCTACGACCTCGCCATTTTCCGAGGCAGCCTCTTCCACTTCACACCGCAGGTGCTGCAAGAAACCATGCAATCGCTGGCACAACGCATGCGCACCGACGGCACGGTGATCATTTCCGAGAGTCTCTACACAGTGGACTTGGCGACCTACCAGTCGTTCATCCCCGACAAGGTGGATCGCGCCGCCTCAGGCCATCGCAAGACACCGGATAGCTTGCAAAAAGCGCTGGAGGACAACGGCTTTGAAGTTATCGACAGACGCATCACCCCCTCCAACGAGGATGTGATTCGCTGGTACGGGCTCGTCAAGGACAACCTTGACGCGCACTACCCCGACAGCCGCAATCCCAATTTCTCCGAGTTGCGGGATATCGCAATTAACTTTTCGGACGCTTTGCGAAAAAACAAGGCGTCTTCATTCAGTTTCATCGCGTGCAAACGCTAGTGTGAGGAGCGAACCATGAACCATTCTGCACAAGACTTCGCGCCCGAGGTGAGCTTCTACATCCCGGAGATGTACTGCAGCGTGCTCCCGAGGATTCACCCGGACTATCCCACCATCGACGAACTCAATGCCGCCTGGGTCCGCGAGTTCCTTCCGTTCACCGATGAGGCCGCACGGCTGCGCTTTCTGCGGCTTCGTCTTCCCATGTGGGACAGCCTGATATTCCCTATTGGACCAGCAGATCGCATCGTCCTTACCTCATGCGTGACAAGCCTTGTCCTGGCCATCGACGATATGCCCCTGGGCCGGCATGCGATATTCCATGACGGCGAAATCGCGTTGCTGGACGGGCATCCTTTCGCCCATGCCGCACAAGACATCTTTGGCAAACTGCGGCAGCACATGCCCGCACCGGTGTATCGCCGCTATTGCCGAGAGTGGCAGGCCTGGTTCGAAAGCGTGGAGGAAGAAGCCAGGCTAGTCGCGGCCGGCAAGGTGCTGCCATTCGACGAATTCCTCGAGCTGCGCCACCCGAACACAGGCCTCCTGCCCTATTTCCCTGTCGCCGAGTTTCTGTATGGCCTCGATCTGACCGAGCTACTGGCGCAAGACCGCGAACTGCAGTTGGCCATCCGGGTTACCAATGAACACGTCGGCCTGGTCAACGACCTCCTGTCGCACCGCAAGGAACACGCCATCGGCGTGACCCTCAATGCAATGGAAAGCCTGCGCATGGCGCATGGTCATAGCCCGCAGGAAGCTGCTGATATCCTGTGCCAGCGTATCCGCGAGGCTGATCGCACCCGCATGGAACTCTGCGAAGTGCTGCGTCACCGCTACGCCAATCGCCCGGATGCCGATCGTATCGGCATGTACCTGGATGGCTTGGGTCGGATCTGTGCGGGCAATTTACGCTGGCTGCTGGAAAACGACCGGTACGTGGACAGCCGGGGAAATGGTTGGGACTGGACCCGCTCACGCCTCATTGTTCTCGATCCCGAGCCTTCATCTATCTTTGGGGAGAGCAACCCCGGAATCGAGTAGAAGCCCCTCCCATATTGGTCCAGAGTTCAGGCCAGGTAACCATCCGCGCGCAGCAGGGTTTCCAGGCAGTGTTCGGAGATGTGATAGAACGCCTTGAGCGCCTGGATTTTCTCCAGCAACTGCGCGTTGTCCACCGGCTCCGCACGCTTGACCGCGAGGATCATCTTGTTCTTGTTGGTGTGCTCCAGGGAGATGAACTCGAACACTTTGGTCTCATAACCACAGGCTTCGAGGAACAATGCCCGCAAGCTGTCGGTGACCATTTCCGCCTGCTGGCCCAGGTGCAGGCCGTATTGCAGCATCGGCTTGAGCAGCGCCGGGCTCTGGATCTGCAGGCGAATCTGCTTATGGCAGCACGGCGAGCACATGATGATCGACGCGCCCGAGCGGATGCCGGTGTGGATTGCGTAATCGGTGGCGATGTCGCAGGCATGCAGGGCGATCATCACGTCGAGTTCGCTGGGCGCCACGCTGCGTACGTCGCCGCACTTGAACACCAGCCCCGGATGCTCCAGGCGCGCGGCGGCGGTGTTGCACAGGGTCACCATGTCTTCGCGCAGTTCAACGCCAGTCACTTCGCCCTCGGCCTTGAGGGTGTTGCGCAAGTAGTCGTGGATCGCAAACGTGAGGTAGCCCTTGCCCGAGCCGAAATCGGCAACGCGCACCGGTTGGTCCAGCTTCAGCGGTGACGACGTCAGCGCATGGCTGAACACTTCGATGAACTTGTTGATCTGCTTCCACTTGCGCGACATCGACGGGATCAGCGCCTGCCTGGCGTCGGTCACGCCCAGGTCGGCGAGGAACGGCCGGCTCAGGTCGAGGAAGCGATTCTTCTCACGGTTATGCTCGGCCGATGGTGCCTCGCGCAGTTGTTGCGGCTTGCTCCTGAACAGCGAGCTTTTGTTCTTCTTGCTGTATTCCAACTGAGCTTCGTCGGTCAGCGACAGCAGGTGCGCATTCTTGAACGACGCCGGCAGCAACTCGGCAATCGCCGCCACGCCATCGGCCAACGCCAAGTTCTTGGTGATGTCGCGGGTCTTGTAGCGGTAGACGAAGGACAGGCACGGCTGCTCCTTGACCGTCACCGCCTTGATGATCAGCCGCTGCAACTCGGCTTCGTCACCGACGTACTTGGCCAGCACCAGCTTGATAAAGGCGTTCTGCGCAAGGCTTGTGCTCAGCAGTTCGATGAACTGGGCGTGATGATCCGGCGCAGGGCGGCCAGGTTGAGCGGTAACGGACATGAACAAAAACGCCTCGGGCAGGGAATGCCGGGCATTTTAGGGGGGATGGGGGTTCAGGGCACGGGGTTATTTGATCAACGGTACTGCGCCTGACTACTTGGGAGCCAATGTGGGAGGGGGCTTGCCCCCGATGGCGGTGTGTCAGCCAGCTCATTAGTGACTGATACTCCGCTATCGGGGGCAAGTCCCCTCCCACATTTGATCTCCAGTGTTGGATGTTCTATTCGAGTACGACCAGGCGATTTGGCAACTCATTGCGGGTTTGTGTCACCGGTACATGCACCTTCAACAACTCTCCACACGCTTCAATGCACGCGATAAATCCCGCCAGCGTCTGCCCCTGTTTCACCTGCTGGGTAAACGCCTTGACGATCCCATCCCAATGACTGTCATCCAGGCGGCTGGAAATGCCGTCATCCACCAGGATCTCCACATAACGCTCGGCCTCGCAGACAAAAATCAGCACCCCGGTGCTGCCCAGCGTGTGGTGCAGGTTCTGCTCCAGAAACTGCCGACGCGCAAGGTTGGAGGCGCGCCAATGGCGCACCGAGCGTGGGATCAGGCGGGTGGTCACCTTGGGCAGGCGAAACAGCAGGCACAACACGATGAACGTCGCCCACTGCGCCAACAGCAAGGTGTACATGGTCAGGTAGCCCGACAGGTAATGCACCACGCCCGGCACCACCAAGGCGATCAGGCTGGCCCACAGCAGGGGGATGTAGGCGTAATCGTCGGCGCGGGCCGCCAGCACGGTGACCAGTTCGGCGTCGGTGGTTTTTTCGACCCGGGCGATCGCTTCGGCGACTTGGCGCTGCTCGTGTTCAGTCAGTAATGCCATGGTTGTAGATGCTCTTTTCTAGTTATTGTCATTACCAGCCGCCCGACGCGCCGCCGCCGCCGAAGCCACCACCGCCGCCTCGGAAACCGCCACCTCCACCTCCGCCGCCGCCGCGTCCACTGCTGCTGAGGATCGCCAGCAGGATCGCGCCCACCGGCAGGCCCATGCGATTGCACAGCCACAACACGCCGATCAGCAGGATGAACAGGCCGATGGAAAACCCGGGATTATCCTTGGCAAAGTTGGCATCCGCCACATGCGCCGGCACCGCCAGCGGTTCACCGCCGACCACTTGCACCATCGCCGCCACGCCGTCGCTGATGCCCTGGCTGAAATGGCCGGCCTTGAACTTGGGGGCAATCACCTGGTTGATGATCACCCAGGACTGCGCATCGGTGAGCACGCCCTCGAGGCCATAGCCGACTTCGATGCGCAACGTGCGCTCATCACGGGCGACGAGCAGCAACGCGCCGTTGTCCTTGCCCTTCTGGCCGATACCCCACTGGCGGCCCAGCTGGTAACCGTAGTCCTCGATGGGCACGCCCTGCAGGTCTGGCACCGTGACCACCACGATCTGGTCGCCACGGGTCTGTTCCAGCGCCTGCAACTGCTGGGTGAGGTGCTCGCGCGTGGCCGGGTCGATCATCTGGGCCGTGTCCACCACCCGTCCGCTCAACGCCGGGAACGTCAGCGCCGCCTGGGCCACACCCACGCAGGTCAGCAACCACAGCGCCAGGCCTATCCGTAATAAACGCATCGACACCTCAGTGCAGCCTTATTTGAACTTCACTTGCGGCGCTTTATCGGCATCGGCACTGGTGGCTTCAAAGGTGGCGCGGATCGGCAAGTCGCTGTACATCACGCTGTGCCACAGGCGGCCAGGGAAAGTGCGGATCTCGGTGTTGTACGCCTGCACGGCCTGGATGAAATCGCGACGGGCCACGGCGATGCGGTTTTCGGTGCCTTCAAGCTGGGATTGCAGGGCCAGGAAATTCTGGTTGGCCTTCAGGTCCGGGTAGCGCTCGGACACCACCATCAAGCGGCTGAGGGCACCGCTCAAACCGTCCTGGGCCTGTTGGAACTGCTTGAGTTTTTCCGGGTTATCCAGGGTGCTGGCATCCACCTGGATCGAGGTAGCCTTGGCCCGCGCCTCGATCACGGCGGTCAGGGTGTCTTGCTCATGGGCGGCGTAACCCTTGACCACTTCCACCAGGTTGGGGATCAGGTCGGCGCGACGTTGGTACTGGTTCTGCACCTGGCCCCAGGCGGCCTTGGCCTGTTCGTCCAGGGTCGGAATGGTATTGATACCGCAGCCGCTCAGTACTGTGCTGACCAATAGCAAAGCCGCGGCCTTGAAGCCCCAGCGGGAATAGTGTGCTGCTTGCATGGTGTTTCTCCTGCCCAAACTGGATGGAATGTGACGACTAACCCTAAAAACCACACGCTTGGGGCATAATCCGCCACCACTGGAATGCATCGAGCCAATCAGCTACAAAGATGCCCAGCGCGATAAAGAGTTCAGAGTGTGCTGCATTTATCTGAACAACACCCGAACAACAATAGACGCTCCCCACATTTTGGCCGATCAGCCTAATCGCTGTGCAGTGAGCCGAAAAAGGATATTCATGAAGAAGCTGTGTTTGCTCGGCCTTGTTGCCACTCTGGCCACCCACCCCGTCTGGGCAGAAACAAAGCCTGCTGCGCTCAAGGACAAGGACGCCTTCGTCAGCGACCTGCTCAAGCAGATGACCCTCGATGAAAAGATCGGCCAATTGCGCCTGATCAGCATCGGCCCTGAAATGCCCCGCGAGCTGATCCGCAAGGAAATCGCCGCCGGCCGTATCGGTGGCACGTTCAACTCCATCACCCGCCCGGAAAACCGTCCGATGCAGGACGCGGCCATGCGCAGCCGGTTGAAGATCCCGATGTTCTTCGCCTATGACGTGATCCACGGCCACCGCACGATCTTCCCGATCAGCCTGGCCCTGGCCTCGAGCTGGGACATGGACGCCATCGGCCGTTCCGGGCGCATTGCCGCCCAGGAAGCCGCCGCCGACAGCCTCGACATCACCTTTGCGCCGATGGTCGACATCTCCCGCGACCCGCGCTGGGGCCGCACGTCCGAAGGCTTCGGTGAAGACACCTATCTGGTCTCGCGGATTGCCGAGGTGATGGTCAAGGCCTTCCAGGGCACCAGCCCGGCGAATGCCGACAGCATCATGGCCAGCGTCAAGCACTTCGCCCTCTACGGCGCAGTGGAAGGCGGGCGCGACTACAACGTGGTCGACATGAGCCCGGTCAAGATGTACCAGGACTACCTGCCGCCGTACCACGCGGCGATCAAGGCCGGCTCCGGCGGCGTGATGGTGGCGCTCAACTCGATCAACGGCGTGCCCGCCACCGCCAACACCTGGCTGATGAACGACCTGTTGCGCAAGGACTGGGGCTTCAAGGGCCTGGCCGTCAGCGACCACGGTGCGATCTTCGAGCTGATCAAGCACGGCGTGGCCAAGGACGGGCGCGAAGCCGCCAAGCTGGCGATCAAGGCCGGCATCGACATGAGCATGAACGACTCGCTGTACGGCAAGGAACTGCCTGGGCTGCTCAAGTCCGGCGAGATCGAACAGAGCGACATCGACAACGCCGTGCGTGAAGTGCTCGGCGCCAAGTACGACATGGGCCTGTTCAAAGACCCGTACCTGCGCATCGGCAAGGCCGTGGATGACCCGGCCGACACCTACGCCGACAGCCGCCTGCACCGTGCCGAGGCCCGTGATGTGGCGCGCCGCAGCCTGGTACTGCTGAAGAACCAGAACGACACCCTGCCGCTGAAAAAGTCCGCGACCATTGCGCTCGTGGGCCCACTGGCCAAGGCGCCGATCGACATGATGGGCAGCTGGGCCGCTGCCGGTAAGCCTGCGCAATCGGTGACCCTGCTCGATGGTTTGAATGCGGTGATCGGCGAGAAGGGCAAAATCATCTACGCCCGTGGCGCCAACATCACCAACGACAAGGCCGTGGTCGACTACCTCAACTTCCTCAACTTCGACGCCCCGGAAGTCGTGGATGACAAACGCGCACCGCAGGTGTTGATCGATGAGGCCGTCAAGGCGGCCAAGGATGCCGACGTCATCGTGGCCGCCGTGGGTGAGTCCCGTGGCATGTCCCACGAATCCTCCAGCCGCACCGACCTGAACATCCCGCAAAGCCAGCGCGACCTGATCAAGGCCCTTAAGGCCACCGGCAAGCCGCTGGTATTGGTGCTGATGAACGGCCGTCCGCTGTCGATCCTGGACGAGACCCAACAGGCCGACGCCATCCTGGAAACCTGGTTCGCCGGTACCGAAGGCGGCAACGCCATCGCCGACGTGCTGTTCGGTGACTACAACCCGTCGGGCAAGCTGCCGATCACCTTCCCACGTTCCGTTGGGCAGATTCCGACCTACTACAACCACCTGACCATCGGCCGGCCATTCACCCCAGGCAAGCCGGGCAACTACACCTCGCAGTACTTCGATGACACCACCGGGCCGCTGTTCCCGTTTGGCTATGGCCTGAGCTACACCACGTTCAGCCTGTCGGACATGGCGCTGTCGTCGACCACCCTGAACAAGACCGGCAAACTCGACGCCAGCGTCACGGTGCAGAACACCGGCAAGGTCGATGGCGAAACCGTGGTGCAGTTGTATATCCAGGACGTGGCGGGCTCGATGATCCGTCCGATCAAAGAACTGAAGAACTTCCAGAAGGTCATGCTCAAGGCGGGCGAAGAGCGCACCTTGCACTTCACCATTACCGAGGAAGACTTGAAGTTCTACAACACCCAGCTCAAGTTTGCGGCGGAACCGGGTGAGTTCAATGTGCAGATCGGGCTGGACTCCCAGGACGTACAGCAGCAGACGTTCGAATTGCTATAGGAGGCAGCTTCAAGTTGCAAGCTACAAGCGGCAAGGAAGAGCAGTTCTGCTTTTAACTTGCAGCTTGCAGCTTGCCGCTGTTCCTAGCTCCTTCTGTCAAGAAGGTTCACCACCAACCGATCAATCCACCCCCACACCCGCTGCTTCACCCGCCGCCATAACGGCCGCGCCTTCCACGCCTCCAGGCTCACCGCCTGGCTCTGGGCAAAATCCCGTTCGAAACTGCCCGCCACCGCCGCCGTCAATTCGGGGTCCAACGCTTCGAGGTTGGCTTCCAGGTTGAAGCGCAGATTCCAGTGGTCGAAATTGCACGAACCAATGCTCACCCAATCGTCCACCAGCACCATCTTCAAGTGCAAAAAGCACGGCTGGTATTCAAAGATCTGCACGCCACCGCGCAGCAACCGCGGGTAATAACGGTGCCCGGCGTAGCGCACGGAGGGGTGGTCGGTGCGTGGGCCGGTGAGGAGCAAACGTACATCCACCCCTCGCCCTGCTGCCCGACGCAATGCGCGGCGCACACCCCAGGTGGGCAGAAAATACGGCGTGGCGAACCAGATACGCTGTTGGCTGTTGTTCAGCGCGCGAATCAGCGATTGCAAGATGTCGCGGTGCTGTCGGGCGTCTGCGTAGGCCACTCGGCCAAGGCCTGGCCCCGTCGCCGGCACCTTGGGCAAGCGCGGCAAACCGAAATGGGTGGCGGGCTTCCACGCACGGCGTGCGACATTAGCGTGCCATTGCCGCTCGAACAGCGCCTGCCAGTCCAGCACCAGCGGGCCGCTGATCTGCACCATCACTTCATGCCAGTCGGCGCTGTCTTGCCCCGGTGTCCAGAACTCGTCGGTGACGCCCGTCCCGCCGACCACGGCGATTTCCTGGTCGATCAGCAACAGCTTGCGATGGTCGCGGTACAGGTTGCGCATCCAGCGGCGCCAGCTCAGGCGATTGTAGAAACGCAGCTCCACACCCACGTCGGTCAGGCGTTTACGCAGCCCGAGGGTAAAGGCCAGGCTGCCGTAATCATCAAACAAACACCGCACCCGCACGCCCCGCTCGGCCGCGAGCACCAACGCCTGCACCATCGCCTCTGCGCAGGCGCCGGCTTCCACCAGATACAACTCCAACTCCACTTGCCGCTCGGCCCGGGCAATGCCCACCAGCATCTGCGGAAAAAATTGCGGGCCGTCGATCAACAACTCGAAACGGTTGGCGCTGCGCCACGGGAACACTGCGCCGCTCACGTCAGCGCGCCGTAAAAATCAGCACCGCACCCACCGGCACCGACAAACTGATCGACGCCAGCCCCGCCGCCTTGCGCAACGCCGCCACCCCCGGCGCCAGCTCGAAGTCCTCGGCATGCAACACCACCGGTTCCAGGGTCACCACCTGGAAACGCCGATCATCCAGGCGCGTGGCCAACAACTCGGCGCTGTAGGTCTGGGTCTTGCCATGCAACGTGACGCTCATCGGCAGACGCAGCTCCAGTTGCGCGCCGGGGGCCAGGTCGTTGATGGGTTGCAGGTTGATCTGGGCACTGATCAGCGCGTCGGGGAAGGTCTTGATCTCGAACAGCTGATTGCGCATGCGCTCGTCACGCAGCGGGATGCCGCTGTTGACCGACTCCAGCTCCACCTCCAATTGCGCCGCGCCCTTGCTGTCGACCTTGCCATGCAGCACCAGGAAGCGATGGACCTCGGCGATCTCGGTGTTTTTGGTGGTGACGAACGACAGGCGCGAGGACTCGTTGTCCAGATACCAGTCGGCGTGGGCAGGTACGGCGGCAGCGACCAGCAGGGCGAAGGCCAGGGATTTGATCAGGGGAGCGTTGAACATAAAGACTCGTAGGGAGGAAAAACCTGAACGAACCTTAACCGTGCCGCCAGCCAGGCGCAATGCACCTGCCACCGCGCCAACATGGGCGTTGTGGCACTTCAGGGATTCAGACGACAGCCCTGCCGATCCCCCAACCACCGCGCGCTGTGCGTACGCCCCAACCCACTGGCCGTTACTTCACTGCGCTCCGGGTTATCCCTGAACGCACTGGTCGGCACGTACTGCTTCACATAACCCCGGCAATAGTCGGCGGGATTATTCGCCACATACCGGCACGAGCAGTACTCCTTGGCCGTGTACGCCGCAATGATGTCGGGAAAGGCCTGCAGGTTGACGCGCTCGTGCCAAACCCAGCCCGACAGGGCGAGCAACAGCACCAGAAAAAGGCTGGTAAACGGCCGACGACGAATCATGGTTGCACCGCCGCAAGCACGCGCTTGAGCAGTTCGTTGTGGCGGTAGCTGCCGTCGCGATCATCGCCATAGCGCACGATGACCAGGTGTTCGTCGGGCATCACGTACAGCGCCTGGCCCCAATGACCGAGGGCGGCGAAGGTGTCGGCGGGGGCGTCGGGCCAGGGTCTTGGGGCGCCTTGGTTGAGCCACCATTGGCCGCCGGGGACGGCTTCGTCCTGGCCGGCGGTGTATTTGTCGAAGGGTTGGCGGTTGAAAGCGACCCAATCTTTGGGCAGCAATTGCTCGTCACCCCAGCGCCCGTCGCGCGCCATCAGCAGGCCGACACGCGCCAAGTCACGCGCGGTGAGGTAAGCGTAAGACGAGGCGACAAAGGTTTCGTCGGCATCGGTTTCCCAGGTGGCGTTGTGAATGCCCAGCGGCTTGAACAGCGCATCCCAGGGGTAACTCATGTACGCCTTGTGGCCGAGCATGCCCTTGAGCGCGGCGGACAGGATATTGCTGTCGCCGCTGGAATAACGAAAGACCTGGCCCGGTGCACTGAAGGATTCGGTGTTGGCGGCGAACTCGGCCATGTCCGCGCGCCCCCTGGTATAGAGCATCGCCACCACCGAGGATTTCAGCGGCGCGTATTCATAGTCTTCCTGCCAGTCCAGGCCCGAAGCCCAGTGCAGCAGGTCGGCCATGGTCACCTTGGCGTGTTGTTTCATCGGCGGGTAAAAGCGTGCTGCGGGGTCGGTCAACTTGAAGCGATTTTCACCGTAAGCCACGCCCAGCACGGTAGCCATCAGGCTTTTGCTGATGGACCAGGTCAGGTGTGGCGTGCTGGCCGTGGTCGGCGCGGCGTAGCGCTCATAGACAACCACGCCGTCGCGGATCACCAGCAGCGCATCGGTGCGAATGCCTTGGCGGGCAGTGTCGTCACGGGTTGGGAACGCATAGGCGTCAAGGGCTTCGACAGCGGGTCCTGCGAGCGGCGTGCCCTTGGCCCACTCCTTGTCAGGCCAGGTTTCGGCGCGGGCGATAACGGTGACGAACAACAGGGCAACGCACAGCAGGCCTCTGACCATGGACGCAAACTCAAGGGAGCATTCAAGCCCGCGAGCCTAGCCGAGGGCGATGACAGATTTGCTACAGGGGGGCTGTCATCCAAGCGTCACCATAACTTCATGGAGATGACACCGAGCCTACATAGCCTGAGTTTGGACAAACAAGTCGACCGGCCGGAACGTGGCTGGCACTCGGAGATTCGCCATGACTCAGATCGCCCGCATCAGCGACACCGGCAATGAACGCCGTCTGCAAGCCGAACGCCTGGTTGGCGCCAACGCTTTGCAGGAAGCCCAGGCCTTGCGTTTCAACGTCTTCAGCGGCGAGTTCAACGCCAAGCTGAAAGGCGCGGAACACGGCCTGGACATGGATGACTATGATGTTCACTGCAGCCACATTGGCGTGCGGGATTTGAACAGCGGTCGACTCGTCGCCACCACCCGTTTGCTCGACCACCAGGCCGCCAGCACCTTGGGCCGGTTCTACAGCGAAGAAGAATTCAGCCTGCATGGCCTGCTGCATTTGCAGGGCCCGATCCTGGAAATCGGCCGCACCTGCGTCGACCCGGCCTACCGCAACGGCGGCACCATCGCCGTATTGTGGGGCGAGTTGGCCGAAGTGCTCAACCAGGGCGGCTACAGCTACCTGATGGGCTGCGCGAGCATCCCGATGCACGACGGTGGTATCCAGGCCCACGCGATCATGCAGCGCCTGCGCGAACGCTACCTGTGCAACGAACACCTGCGCGCCGAGCCGAAAAAACCCTTGCCGGCGCTGGACCTGCCGACCAACGTGATCGCCGAGATGCCGCCGCTGCTCAAGGCCTACATGCGCCTGGGTGCGAAGATCTGCGGCGAGCCGTGCTGGGATGAAGATTTCCAGGTGGCCGACGTATTCATCCTGCTCAAGCGCGATGAGCTATGCCCGCGTTATGCGCGCCACTTCAAGGCGGCCATGTGATGAGCCGCCTGCGCGTGTACGGGCGCATTGCCCGCGTACTGGTGGTCGTGGCGCTGGGCTTGAGCATGGCCAGTGTGTTTGGCCTGTTCGAACGCCTGGGCGTGGCCAACTCGATGGTACGGCGCCAGCGCTGGTCGCGGTTCTTCATGGCCAGGCTGACCAACGCCCTGCCCTTTCGCGTGACCGTGCACGGCGAGTTGCCGACGCAGCCAATGCTGTGGGTGAGCAACCACGTGTCCTGGACCGACATTCCGTTGTTGGGCGCAGTGGCGCCGATGTCGTTTTTGTCCAAGGCCGAAGTGCGTACCTGGCCGGTGGCCGGCTGGTTGGCGGCCAAGGCCGGTAGCTTGTTTATCCGTCGCGGTTCGGGTGACAGCCAATTGATCCGCAAGCAGATGACCCGCCATCTGGAACAACAGCACCCGTTGCTGATGTTCCCCGAAGGCACCACCACCGACGGCCGCAGCCTGCGTACCTTCCACGGGCGCTTGCTGGCCAGTGCGATTGACGCGGATGTGTCGCTGCAACCAGTGGCCATCCGTTATCTGCGCGATGGGCAGGTCGACCCGCTGGCACCGTTTATTGGCGATGACGATTTGCTCTCGCACCTGATGCGCCTGTTCGGCAATGACCAGGGCGATGTGGAAATCCACGTGCTCAAGCCGATTGCCTGCGCCGGGCAGGAACGCGCGGCGCTGGCGTTCCAGGCGCAGCAGGCGGTGCAGAGGGCGTTGTTTGGGCCGGTGCCGGAGACTGAACAAGTGCATGCTCGACCGGCTTTTGCAGCCTGAGATGTGAACACAGTTCAAATGTGGGAGGGGGCTTGCTCCCGATAGCAGTGGATCAGCCAGCATCAGTGGTGGCTGGCACACCGTAATCGGGAGCAAGCCCCCTCCCACATTTAGCTTTGTGTTGTCAGGTGGTTATGCGCGAAGGCTTGCAGTTCGGGGTAGAAGATCCGGAAGTCTTCACTCAACGGCTCATACAACTCACGCAATTCCTGCATCGCAAACCCTAATTCCTGGGGTTGCGTCAGCCGTCGCGAAATCCCGCGCAACACCTGCTCCATCACCGCAAACTCGCGGTACGCCCCCAACCAATCATCCGCGGCCATATACGGCGCAATCTGCGCCAGCCGTCCCGGCAACTGCGGTTCGGCCGCCAGCACGCGGTACACCTGCGAAGTGAAGTGCTCCAGCGGCTGCTCGGCATACAGCGCCCAGTCCCGCGCCAGGCAATGGTCGAAAAACACATCAAGGACGATCCCGGCATAGCGCCGGCGGGTCAGGCTGAAGCGCGACAACGCCTCGCCCACCAAAGGGTGGCTGTCGGTAAAGCGGTCGATCGAGCGATGCAACTGGATCGCCGCTTCGATTTGCGGGCTGAACTGGCCCTGCAGGCGGCCTTTGACGAAGTCGCCATACAGGCTGCCCAGCAGTTGCGCAGGAAGTTGGCCGCCCAGGTGCAGATGTGCGAGATAATTCATGCCGCGCAGTTTAGCACTGCCACCAACGTATCGTTATAACCCGATATACCGATTTAGCCTGACCTCAGAGCAAAATCATATTGGTATATCGGGATATAACGATTTAAGGTTCGCCTCATCGCGATATAACGCTTTACGACACCGAGCACCTGCCATGTCCATCGACCTCGACGAAATAATAAAAGCCCTGGCACACCCAGTACGACGAGACATCCTCACCTGGCTGAAAGACCCGAAAGTGCAGTTCCCCGAGCAACTGCACAACCACGAATACGGCATCTGTGCCGGGCAGATCGACCAGCGCTGCGGCTTGTCCCAGTCGACCGTGTCGGCCCACCTGGCCACCTTGCAACGGGCGGGGTTGATCAGCAGCCAGAAGGCCGGGCAGTGGCACTTTTTCAAGCGCAATGAGGAAGTGATCCAAGCCTTCCTCGCGGCGCTTACCACTGAACTCAGCGCTGAAATCAGCGCGACGTTGTAACAAGGAAACGATAATGCCCCTCTCGCTACTCATACTGGCCCTGAGCGCCTTCGCCATCGGCACCACCGAGTTCGTGATCATGGGCTTGTTGCCCGATGTGGCAGCGGACCTCGGCGTGTCGATCCCCGGCGCCGGCTGGCTGGTCACCGGCTATGCCCTGGGCGTAGCCATCGGTGCGCCGTTCATGGCACTGGCCACCGCCAAGTTGCCACGCAAGGCGGCGCTGGTAGCGTTGATGGGCATCTTCATTATCGGCAATCTGCTCTGCGCCCTGGCCAGTGACTACAACGTGCTGATGTTTGCCCGTGTGGTCACTGCGCTGTGCCATGGCGCGTTCTTCGGGATCGGTTCGGTGGTCGCCGCCAACCTGGTGCCGGCCAACAAACGTGCTTCGGCCGTGGCCCTGATGTTCACCGGTTTGACCCTGGCCAACGTGCTCGGTGTGCCACTGGGCACCGCGTTGGGCCAGGAAGCCGGCTGGCGCTCGACCTTCTGGGCGGTGACGGTGATTGGCGTAGTGGCGCTGATCGGACTGATCCGCTTCCTGCCGGCCAAGCGTGACGAAGAAAAACTCGACATGCGCGCCGAGCTGGCCGCCCTCAAGGGTGCCGGTATCTGGTTGTCGCTGGGCATGACCGCGCTGTTCGCCGCGTCCATGTTCACCCTCTTCACTTATGTTGCGCCGCTGCTCGGCGATGTCACCGGCGTGTCGCCCACAGGCGTGACCTGGACCCTGCTGCTGATCGGCCTGGGCCTGACCGTGGGCAACATCATCGGCGGCAAGCTGGCGGACAAACGCCTGGCGGCCACCCTGATCGGCGTGTTTATCAGCATGGCGGTGGTGTCCACCGCGCTGACCTGGACCAGCGTTGCCGTGATCCCGACCGAGATCACCCTGTTCCTGTGGGCCACCGCTTCGTTTGCCGCGGTACCTGCGCTGCAGATCAACGTGGTGACCTTCGGCAAGGCCGCACCGAACCTGGTGTCCACCCTGAATATCGGCGCCTTCAACATCGGCAACGCCCTCGGCGCCTGGGTGGGCGGCAGTGTGATTGCCCACGGTTTCGGCCTGACCAGCGTGCCGTTGGCGGCCGCAGCCCTGGCGATCCTCGCGCTGCTGGTGACCCTGATTACTTTCCGTCAGAGCGGCGATGCCGACCTGGCCCCTGCGACCAACTGATCAACTTCAAAGAGAAGGGTGTTTTCCCATGACGACTATTTTCGATCCGATCAAACTGGGCGACCTGGAATTGTCCAACCGCATCATCATGGCGCCGCTGACCCGCTGCCGCGCCGATGCCGGCCGCGTACCCAACGCGCTGATGGCCGAGTACTACGTGCAACGTGCTTCCGCCGGGCTGATCCTCAGCGAAGCCACCTCGGTGACGCCGCTGGGCGTAGGCTACCCGGACACGCCGGGCATCTGGTCCAACGACCAGGTGCGTGGCTGGTCCAACGTCACCAAGGCCATTCACGGCGCGGGGGGCAAGATCTTCCTGCAACTGTGGCACGTAGGGCGGATTTCCCACGAGTCCTACCTGAACGGCGAAACCCCGGTGGCGCCCAGCGCGATCCAGCCCAAGGGCCACGTCAGCCTGGTGCGCCCATTGGCCGACTACCCGACGCCGCGCGCCCTGGAAACCGCTGAAATCGCCGACATCGTCGACGCTTACCGCACCGGTGCCGAGAACGCCAAGGCCGCAGGCTTTGATGGCGTGGAGATCCACGGCGCCAACGGCTACCTGCTCGACCAGTTCCTGCAAAGCAGCACCAATAAGCGTACCGACAACTATGGTGGCTCCCTGGAAAACCGCGCGCGCCTGCTGTTGGAAGTGACTGATGCGGCCATCGAAGTCTGGGGCGCCGGCCGTGTGGGTGTGCATTTGGCACCGCGCGCCGATTCCCACGACATGGGTGACGACAACCTGGCGGAAACCTTTACCTACGTCGCCAGCGAACTGGGCAAACGTGGCATAGCGTTCATTTGCTCCCGTGAAAAGGAAGGCGCGGACAGCCTCGGTCCACAACTGAAAAAAGCCTTTGGCGGCGTGTACATCGCCAACGAACGCTTCACCAAGGACAGTGCCAATGCGTGGCTGGCCGAAGGCAAAGCGGATGCCGTGGCCTGGGGGGTGCCGTTCATTGCCAACCCTGACCTCCCAGCACGCCTGAAAGCCGATGCGCCGTTGAACGAAGCGCATCCGGAAACCTTCTACGGCCAAGGCCCGGTAGGCTACATCGATTACCCGACGCTGCCGCTGTAATCGCCCGAAACGCGAAACCAAATGTGGGAGGGGGCTTGCTCCCGATGGCGGTGCGTCAGTCACTGTATGTGTTGACTGAACCACTGCCATCGGGGGCAAGCCCCCTCCCACATTTTTGACACTATGTTGCCCTGGGAAACATTCCTTCACAGCCTTGCAACAAAATCCCTACAAAATACTTAGGCGGCTACCTATCAACCGCCCGCCAGCCCGTATATAAAGTCACCCCACCAATCAGGCAGAAGGACGATTGACTGTCCTTGGGCTTTACTGTTGACACACCCTGATGCAATTACGCATTTTGTCTTAATTGCGCAGGCTGGGGCTCCAGCGCAGCATGTCCAGCCCTGCATCCACCCAGCGCTCGGCTTCCTGATGTAACTGGAAGCTGTCGGGTACCAACAGCCACTGGCCAATCAGCCCGTTGATGTAGGCATGGATGCACACCGCGCCACGGGTGGTGTCGAGATTTTCCGGAAGTTGCCCGCGATGGACCGCATTACGCAGTGTCAGGCCGATACGCAGGTTGCATTCCAGGCTGTGGGTCTGGCGCTGTCGGCGCATGTCGCACATTTCATCGGTGAATTCGCACTTATGGAACAGGATCTCATTGATGCGCCGGGTTTTCGGGTCCAGGGCCACTTGATGAAACAGATGAATCAGCAGCTTGCGCATACAGCCCAGCGGGTCGATTTCGTCCTCGCTTTCGCTGGCCCGGGCCAATTCGTCCAACGGCTCGTGCAACGTATCGAGCAAGGCCTGCAACAGATCGGATTTATTACTGAAATGCCAATAGATGGCCCCCCGCGTCACACCGGCCAACGCGGCGATGTCCGCCAGCGTAGTGCGCGCAACGCCGCGCTCGTAGAAGGCTTGCTCGGCGGCATCGAGAATCTGGCTGCGCGTTTCCTGAGCTTCCTCTTTGGTGCGACGAACCATGGCAGTAAAACCTCAATCAGGACACTTGGGACTGACGTTAACGCAGCGTTAACTGGCGCTGACGATCATCTGAATAATTGTGGGACGACACCGTCATGGGCGCCGAACGTACTAAAATCGAGGCTTTGGGCGGTGCTTTGTCAGCATTGCGCGAAACCTGTCAAGAGTTTACAAACAACCATGAACGTAAGTATATTGCGTAGCAAGCTACTTATCCACTCACGGCTTGTTTTTTACCCTTCCACCCTTCTTGTGCGCAACCTGCGCGCCTGACCCGAGGATCTTCATGCAACTTAAGCCAGCTGTTACCGCTCTGGTCACTGCCGTCGCCCTGGCATCGCTGCTCAGCGGATGTAAAAAGGAAGAAGCGGCTCCGCCCGCTCAAGCCCCTCAGGTCGGCGTGGTCACCATTCAACCGCAAGCCTTCACCCTGACGTCCGAGCTGCCAGGCCGTACCACCGCCTACCGCATTGCGGAAGTTAGGCCGCAGGTCAACGGCATCATTCTCAAGCGCCTGTTCAAGGAAGGCGCGGATGTGAAGGAAGGCCAGCAGCTCTATCAGATCGATCCGTCGGTCTATGACGCCACGCTGAAAAGCGCACAAGCCAGCCTGACCCAGACCAAGTCCATCTCCGACCGCTACAAGCAGTTGGTCGATGAGCAAGCCGTCAGCCGCCAGGAATACGACACCGCCGTCGCCAACCGCATGACCGCGGAAGCAAACGTTCAAACCGCCCAGATCAACGTGCGCTACACCAAAGTGTTCGCGCCGATCTCCGGGCGTATCGGCCGTTCTTCGGTGACCGAAGGCGCGCTGGTCAGCAATGGCCAGGCCGATGCCATGGCCGTGATCCAGCAACTGGACCCGATCTACGTCGACGTTACGCAGTCTTCGGCAGAAATGCTGAAACTGCGCCGCGACCTGGAAAGCGGCCAGTTGGAAAAGGCCGGCGCCAATGCCGCCAAGGTCAAGCTGACCCTGGAAGACGGTAGCGACTACGGCCAGGACGGCAAGCTGGAGTTCTCCGAAGTGTCGGTCGACCAGACCACCGGTTCCGTGACCCTGCGCGCCGTGTTCCCCAACCCTGACCACACCCTGCTGCCGGGCATGTTCGTACACGCCCAATTGCAAGCCGGCGTGAACAGCAAGGCGATCCTGGCCCCACAGCAAGGCGTGACCCGTGACCTCAAGGGCATCCCGACCGCGCTGGTAGTCAACGCCGACAACAAGGTCGAGCAGCGTGTACTGGTAGCCAACCGCACCTCCGGCGCCTATTGGCTGGTGGAAAAAGGCCTGAACGCTGGTGACCGCGTGATCACCGAAGGCCTGCAGTACGTCAAGCCGGGCGTGGAGGTCAAGGTCAAGGACGCTGACAACGCCAAGCCCGCCGGTTCCGCCGCTGCTCCTGCTGCCGCGCCTGGCCAGGGGGAGTAACCCATGTCGAAATTTTTTATCGACCGTCCCATTTTCGCCTGGGTAATTGCCCTGGTGATCATGCTGGTCGGGGCACTGTCGATCCTGAAGTTGCCCATCAACCAATACCCGGCCATCGCGCCAACCGCCATCGACATCCAGGTGACCTACCCAGGCGCGTCCGCACAAACCGTGCAGGACACCGTGGTGCAGGTCATCGAGCAACAGCTCAACGGTATCGACAACCTGCGTTATGTGGCCTCGGACAGTAACTCCGACGGCAGCATGACCATCACCGCGACGTTCAACCAGGGTACCAACCCGGACATCGCCCAGGTTCAGGTACAGAACAAGCTGAACCTGGCGACCCCACTGCTGCCGCAAGAAGTGCAGCAGCAGGGTATCCGCGTGACCAAGTCGGTGAAGAACTTCCTGATGGTGATCGGTCTGGTGTCGGAAGACGGCAGCATGACCAAGGATGACTTGTCCAACTACATCGTTTCCAACATCCAGGACCCGATTTCCCGGACCGCGGGTGTCGGTGACTTCCAGGTGTTCGGTTCGCAGTACGCCATGCGTATCTGGCTGGACCCGGCCAAGCTGAACAACTTCCAGCTCACGCCTGTGGATGTCAGCACCGCCATTGCCGCACAGAACGTGCAGGTGGCCACCGGTCAATTGGGCGGCCTGCCTGCCCTGCCCGGTAACCAGCTGAACGCCACCATCATCGGCAAGACCCGCCTGCAAACGGCGGAGCAGTTCGGCAACATCCTGATGAAGGTCAATGCCGACGGCTCCCAGGTTCGCCTGCATGACGTTGCGCGTATCGAACTCGGCGGCCAGAACTACAGCATCAGTGCACAGTTCAACGGCAACCCGGCTTCCGGCATGGCGATCAAGCTGGCATCGGGCGCCAACGCCCTGGACACCGCCAAGGCCATCCGTGCCACCGTGGCGTCCCTGGAACCGTTCTTCCCGCCTGGCATGAAGGCGGTGGTGCCGTATGACACCACCCCGGTCGTGACCGAGTCGATTTCCGGTGTGGTTGACACCCTGGTCGAAGCGATCGTGCTGGTGTTCCTGGTGATGTTCCTGTTCCTGCAGAACTTCCGCGCCACCATCATCACCACCATGACCGTACCGGTGGTACTGCTGGGTACCTTCGGGATCCTCGCGGCGTTCGGCTTCACCATCAACACCCTGACCATGTTCGGCATGATCCTGGCCATCGGCTTGCTGGTGGACGACGCCATCGTCGTGGCGGAGAACGTCGAGCGGGTAATGGCCGAGGAGCACCTGTCGCCGAAAGAAGCGACGGTCAAGTCCATGGGCCAGATCCAGGGCGCCCTCGTAGGTATTGCCCTGGTGCTGTCGGCGGTACTGTTGCCGATGGCGTTCTTCGGCGGCTCCACCGGTGTGATCTACAAACAGTTCTCCATCACCATCGTTTCGGCCATGGCCTTGTCGGTACTGGTTGCCCTGATCTTCACCCCGGCCCTGTGCGCCACCATGCTCAAGCCGATCGATCCGGAAAAACACGGCCAACCCAAGCGTGGTTTCTTCGGCTGGTTCAACCGCACCTTCGACCGTGGCGTACTCAGCTACGAGCGCGGCGTGGGCAACATGATCAAGCACAAGATCCCGGCGTTCCTGGTGTACGCACTGATCATCGCCGGCATGATCTGGCTGTTCATGCGCATCCCGGCTGCGTTCCTGCCCGATGAAGACCAGGGCGTGATCTTTGCCCAGGTGCAGACCCCGGTAGGTTCTTCGTCTGAACGCACGCAAAAAGTCATCGACGACATGCGCGCCTACCTGCTCAATGACAAAGAAGGTGAGCCAGGCGAAGGCAAAGGCGTGAAATCGGTATTTACCGTGAACGGCTTCAACTTCGCCGGTCGCGGCCAGAGTTCGGGCCTGGCCTTCGTGATGCTCAAGCCGTGGGACGAGCGTGATGCTTCCACCTCGGTGTTCGAGATTGCCAAGCGCGCCCAGGGTTACTTCATGCAGACCTTCCAGGACGCCATGGTGTTTGCCATTGTACCGCCGTCTGTACTGGAACTCGGTAACGCCACCGGTTTTGACGTGTTCCTGCAAGACCAGGGCGGTGTCGGCCATGAAAAGCTGATGGCTGCACGTAACCAGTTCCTGGGCATGGCTGCCCAGAGCAAGATCCTGGCCGGTGTGCGCCCCAACGGCGTGAACGATGAGCCGCAGTACGAGCTCACCGTCGACGACGAGAAGGCCAGCGCCCAGGGCATCACGCTGTCCAACATCAACCAGACCCTGGCGATTGCCTTGGGTGGCAGCTACGTCAACGACTTCATCGACCGTGGTCGGGTGAAGAAAGTGTACGTACAGGGTGAAGCCGCCAGCCGGATGTCCCCGGAAGACCTGAACAAATGGTACGTGCGCAGCGACTCCGGGAAGATGGTGCCGTTGTCGGCAATCGCCTCGGGCAAGTGGATCTACGGCTCGCCGAAGCTCTCGCGTTATAACGGTGTAGCGGCGATGGAAATCCTCGGTACTCCGGCACCGGGCTACAGTACCGGTGACGCCATGGCTGAAGTCGAACGTATCGCCAAGCAACTGCCGGCGGGCGTGGGCTACGCCTGGACGGGCCTGTCGTATGAAGAACGCCTGTCCGGCTCCCAGGCGCCGGCGCTGTACGCGCTGTCGCTGCTGGTGGTGTTCCTGTGCCTCGCGGCACTGTACGAAAGCTGGTCGATCCCGATCGCGGTGATCCTGGTGGTTCCGCTGGGCGTGGTGGGTGCGTTGATCGCCACCAGCATGCGCGGCCTGTCCAACGACGTGTTCTTCCAGGTGGGCTTGTTGGTGACGGTGGGCCTGGCGGCGAAGAACGCCATTCTGATCGTCGAGTTCGCCAAGGAGCTCCACGAGCAAGGCAAAGGCATCGTCGAAGCCGCGATCGAGGCGTCCCGGATGCGTCTGCGGCCGATCATCATGACCTCCATGGCGTTCGTCCTCGGCGTATTGCCGCTGGCGATCTCCTCGGGCGCCGGCTCAGGCAGCCAGCACGCGATCGGTACCGGTGTCATTGGCGGTATGATCACGGCCACGGTATTGGCGATCTTCTGGGTGCCGCTGTTCTTCGCAACCGTGTCCGCCATGGGCGAACGTAAAAAGACTGAACCTACGCACACTCCTAAAGAGGCTGGCCAATGAGCAAGTCGCTACTTTCCTTAGCCGTCACGGCATTCGTGCTCAGTGGCTGCTCGCTGATCCCTGACTACCAGCGCCCTGAAGCGCCGGTGGCAGCTCAGTTCCCGCAGGGGCCGGCGTATTCGCCGGCCCAGGCGCCGAACCAGGCCGCCGCCGAGCAAGGCTGGAAGCAGTTTTTCCACGACCCTGCCCTGCAACAGCTGATCAAGACCGCGCTGGAAAACAACCGTGACCTGCGCGTTGCGGCGCTGAACATCGACGCCTATGCCGCGCAGTACCAGATCCAGCGTGCCGACCTGTTCCCGGCCGTATCGGCCACGGGCAGCGGCAGCCGCTCGCGCACCCCGGCCAAGCTGTCGCAGACCGGCGAATCGACCATCACCAGCCAATACTCGGCCGGCCTCGGGATCAGCTCGTATGAGCTGGACCTGTTCGGCCGCGTACGCAGCCTGAGTGAAGAAGCGCTGCAAAAGTACTTCGCCACCGAAGAAGCGCGGCGCAGCACCCAGATCAGCCTGGTGGCCAGTGTGGCGACTGCCTACCTGACCTGGCAGGCCGACAAGGAACTGCTCAAGCTGACCCAGGACACCCTGGGTGCATACGAGCAGAGCTTCAAACTCACCTCGCGCAGTAACGAAGTCGGCGTGGCCTCGGCCCTCGACCTGAGCCAGGCGCGCACCTCGGTGGAAAACGCCCGCGTGGCACTGGCGCGCTACACCCGCCAGGTGGCCCAGGACGAAAACAACCTGACCCTGCTGCTGGGCACCGGCCTGCCGGCGAATATCGCCAGCAAGCCACTGTCGGATGACCTGCTCAGCGAAGTGCCGGCCGGTTTGCCGTCGGACCTGCTGCAACGTCGTCCGGACATCGTGCAGGCCGAGTACAACCTCAAGGCCGCCAATGCCAATATCGGCGCAGCTCGTGCAGCGTTCTTCCCGAGCATCACCCTGACGGCCAGCGCCGGCACCGCCAGCCCTACCCTGGGCGGCCTGTTCAAGGGCGGTTCGGGTACCTGGTCGTTCGCACCGCAGATCAACATCCCGATCTTCAACGCCGGCAGCCTGCGCGCCAGCCTGGATTACTCGAAGATCCAGAAAGAGATCAACGTGGCGAACTACGAGAAAGCCATCCAGACCGGCTTCCAGGAAGTCTCCGACGGCCTCGCCGCACGGGAGACCTACAAGCAGCAACTGGATGCCCAGCGCGGCTTCGTCGCAGCCAACCAGGATTACTACCGCCTGGCCGAGCGTCGCTACCGCATCGGGGTCGACAGCAACCTGACCTTCCTCGACGCCCAGCGCCAACTGTTCAGTGCCCAGCAATCGCTGATCACCGACCGCCTGGCGCAACTGACCAGCGAGGTCACCCTGTACAAGGCCCTCGGCGGTGGCTGGAGCGAGCAAACGGCGAAGAACGAGCCGTTGAAAGAAGAAGCACCGGCGTTGAAGTTGTTCTGATCACACCGCTGTAGACAAAACCGCTTCCCTCACTGGAAGCGGTTTTTTTATGCCTGGTCATCGGTGTTTGCCATGACCACAACGCTCTCCCGCCTTGCCTATCGCTCAACCTTTCAGGGTAAAATCAGTAACAGATTCTTACAGACCACAGAGGGAGCTTGTCGTAATGATCGTAGGAATCGACCTGGGGACCACCAACAGTCTTGCGGCAGTCTGGCGCGGCGATGCCGCCGAAATGGTGCCCAACGCCCTGGGCCAGTTGCTGACCCCAAGCGTGGTCGGGCTGGATGACCAAGGCCGCGTCCTGGTAGGCCAGGCCGCCAAAGAGCGCCTGCATACCCACCCGCACCTGACCACCTCGCTGTTCAAGCGCTACATGGGCAGCGCCACCGAAGTGCGCCTGGGCGACCGCTCGTTTCGCCCCGAAGAACTCTCGGCGCTGGTGCTCAAAAGCCTCAAGGAGGACATCGAGCGTACCTACGGCCAAACGGTCACCGACGCGGTGATCAGCGTGCCCGCCTACTTCAGCGACGGCCAACGCAAGGCCACGCGCATCGCCGGTGAATTGGCGGGGCTGACCGTTGAAAAACTGATCAACGAACCGACCGCCGCGGCCCTCGCCTACGGCCTGCATCAGCGTGATAAAGAAACCTCGTTCCTGGTTTTCGACCTCGGCGGCGGCACCTTTGACGTGTCGATCATCGAGCTGTTCGACGGGGTGATGGAAGTCCGCGCCAGCGCCGGCGACAACTTCCTCGGTGGCGAAGACTTCGACACCCTGTTGCTCGAACACTTTGTCGACAGCCAACGTAACGCCACGGGTTTCCCGCCCACCAGCACTGTGCTGCAAGCCCTGCGCCGCGAAGCCGAGCGCGTGCGCAAAGCCCTGGGCCAGGATGACAGTGCTGAATTCGCCCTGCGTGTCGACGGCCAGCAATGGGTGAAAACCATCACCCAACAGGAACTGGCCAAGCTCTACACGCCGCTGCTGGAGCGCCTGCGCGCGCCGATCGAACGCGCCCTGCGCGATGCGCGGATTCGGGTTGGCGACCTGGATGAAATCCTGCTGGTGGGCGGTACCACGCGCATGCCACTGGTACGTAAGCTTGCCGCAGGCCTGTTCGGGCGTTTCCCGTCCATCAGCCTCGATCCCGACCAGGTGGTGGCCCACGGCGCAGCGATCCAGGCCGCACTCAAGGCGCGCTCTGCCGCCCTCGAAGAAGTGGTGCTGACTGACGTTTGCCCCTACACCCTGGGCATCGAAACCTCGAACCAGTACGGCGGCCATATCGAAAGCGGCCATTACCTGCCGTTGATCGAACGCAACAGCAGCGTGCCGGTGAGCCGGGTCAAAAGCGTGGTCACCCTGCACGATGACCAGACCCGCGTGCTGCTGAAGATTTACCAGGGTGAAAGCCGCCTGGTCAAAGACAACATCGAGCTGGGCCAACTGGATATTCCCGTGCCCAAGCGCAAGGCCGGTGAAGTCTCCCTGGACGTGCGCTTCACCTACGACAACAACGGCTTGCTGGAAGCCCAGGTAAATATCCCGCTGACCGGCGAGCAACATTCGCTGGTGATCGAGAACAACCCCGGCGTGCTCAACCCGCAGGAGATCCAGCAACGCCTGCAAGCCCTGGCGCAATTGAAGGTCCACCCACGCGACCAGCAGGTCAACACCGTGCTCGTCGCCCGCCTCGAACGGCTCTACCAGGAAAACCTCGGCGAGCTGCGCGAACAGCTAGGGCATTGGGCGGCACAGTTCCAGCAGGTACTCGACACCCAGGACGAACGCCGCATCCGCGAAGCGCGCAGCGAACTGACCCGTCAACTTGAGCAACTCGACAACGGGTTCTGGCGCTGAGGGAACACCGATGGATTGCTGGACCGTACTGCAACTGCCAGATGACGCCGACGAGCGCAGCATCAAGCGCAGCTATGCGCGCTTGCTGAAAAGCTGCCGCCCGGACGACGACGCCCAAGGCTTCCAGCGCCTGCGCGAGGCCTATGAACACGCCCTGAGTGAAGCACGCTGGCGGGCTGATAACGAAGAGGAAGAACGCGTCCAGGCGCCCGTGGCCGAAGCGGTCTACGCAAACCTGAATGACCTGGCCGAACTGATGAACATCAGCCCCGTCAGCCCTGCGCCCTTCGAAGCCCACACACCGGACCCGGCCCAGGCACTGCTCGACGACCTCAACGCGCGTAACCTCGATGAACGCTGGGTCCAGGCTCGGCAACAGGGCTGCACCGATGCGTTCCAGGCCGGCCTGTTGCGCCATTGTTTCGAAGCACCGGGTGAACGCAGCGCCATCGCCGGTTGGGCCGCCCAACACCTGGAATGGCTGACGCCCTGGCAGCAAGTGGCGATGACGTCCTGGCAATACGAAGCGCTGACCGGCGAACTGCTGCAAGACTACCGCCGCACCTTGCAGGAACTGCTGGAGCAAAAGGCCGAGCGCGAGTTCATCACCCAGCTCAATCAATACACCAATCAGCCCTGGCTGCGGGTGTTCGACCTGCAACAGCAGTGGCAGCGCATCGTCCTGCACCTGCTGCATGAAACCCAATGGAGCGTGCCGCTGTTCGAGCGGGTGTGCCAGGCATTCGGCTGGGACGACCAGAAAGGCGTCTACCCGGAACCGGCGTGGATATGGCGCGAATTGGTGTCGCGTTGCGAGCAGGAAAGTTTCTACGCCAACTTGCAAGACAAGGCCCAGGACACGCGGCGCACATCAGCCGATGCCCTGGCCGCGCGCCTGCTGCTGACGCCGATGTCCGCCACGCAACACAAACGCATGATCGATGGGTTTGGCGAAAACGAGTGGAACGCCTGCCAGCACCTGGCGCAAACACTGACCTGGCGCTATCCGCAACTGGTCGAGCGCCTGCCTCAAACAGACCTGTTCTTTTGGCGCAAATTCGTACCTCGGCCGATCTACACCCAGGTGTTTATCCGGCTATGGGCCGTCTTCGCCCTAGGGCTTGGCCTGAGCATCGCCCACGATAAGCCAGACAGAATGGACGGGATGTCGCTGGTCATTTTCATGCTGATGGCGTTCGTGCCGGCGGGCGTTGGCTTTCGCGTCACCCAAATGTGGGCCGGGATGAGTTCAACCTATCGGGTTCTGGATGTGTGGCTGAGCCAGTACCTGATCCCCAAGCGAATCAACCCCAATGACTACTGGCTGGTCATTCGCCACGGCGTACCGCAGGCGATCATGCTGGTGGCCTGCGGCTTGATGCTCGGCGTGCTGGGCATGTTCACCTACGCGGGTATGGTCCTGATCAACCTGTTGCACAAGACGCGTATCGGTCAGATGAGCCAGAAATTCAGCGAAGGCTACCCGTGGCTGAACGGTTTGCACTGGGCCTTCTGGAGCCCCCTGCAAGTGGTGTTCCTGGTGGTGATGGTGGCGCTGATCGTAGCTGCGCAACACTACCTGCCAGCGGTGCCCTGGACCCACTTCGACCTGCCCAAACGATAACCCGCAAATGCCGGGCCTCAGCGCCCGGCAACTTGCGTTCGATCATCGCCCACAACCCGCCCACCCCCGATTGAACCGCCCCCGCACCGCCCCGCACCATGGCCGCCACCTGCATAACCCCAATAACAACAGGCCCACCACCATGAGCACTTTTCACCCGCGCCGGCTCCTGCTGGCCACCGCTATCGCCAGTCTTGCCCTGCCCGTCGTCGCCGAAGAACACGGTTTTATCGAAGACGCCAGCGCCAACCTCAACCTGCGTAATTTCTTCTTCAACCGCAATTTCACCAACCCCACCAAAACCCAGGGTGGCGCACAGGAGTGGACGCAGAGTTTCATCCTCGATGCCAAGTCCGGCTTTACCCAGGGCACCGTAGGTTTCGGTGTGGACGTGCTGGGGCTGTACTCATTGAAGCTCGATGGCGGGCGCGGCACCGGTGGCACCCAACTGTTGCCGCTGGACCACGATGGCCGCCCTGCGGATGAATTCGGGCGTCTCGGCGTGGCGTTCAAAGCGCGTATTTCCAAGACCGAAGTGAAGGTCGGCGAATGGATGCCGGTGTTGCCGATCCTGCGGGCCGATGATGGCCGCTCCCTGCCGCAAACCCTGCGCGGCGGGCAGATCACGTCGAAGGAAATCGACGGCCTGACCCTCTACGGCGGCCAGTTCCGCGCCAACAGCCCGCGCGACGACAGCAGCATGTCGGACATGTCGATGGTCGGCAAAACCGCGTTCACCTCGGACCGCTTCAACTTCCAGGGCGGCGAATACGCCTTCAACGACAAACGTACGCAGATCGGCGTGTGGAACGCCCAGCTCAAGGACATCTACAGCCAGCAGTTCGTCAACCTGATCCACAGCCAGCCCCTGGGCGACTGGACCCTGGGCGCCAACCTCGGGTTCTTCTACGGCAAGGACGACGGCAGCGCCCGCGCCGGCGACCTGGACAACAAGACCTGGTCCGGCCTGTTCTCGGCCAAGTACGGCGGCAACACCTTCTACGTCGGCCTGCAAAAACTCACCGGCAACAGCGCGTGGATGCGCGTCAACGGCACCAGCGGCGGCACCCTGGCCAACGACAGCTACAACTCCAGCTACGACAATGCCCAGGAGAAATCCTGGCAAGTGCGCCACGACTACAACTTCGCCGCCCTTGGCGTGCCGGGCCTGACCTTGATGAACCGCTATATCAGCGGCAGCAACGTGCACACCGGCACGATCGCCGACGGCAAGGAGTGGGGTCGCGAAAGCGAATTGGGTTATACCGTGCAAAGCGGCGTGGTGAAAAACCTCACGGTGCGCTGGCGCAATTCGAGCATACGCCGCGACTACAGCAACAACGAGTTTGATGAAAACCGGTTGATCGTCAGTTACCCGATAAGTCTGCTGTAACCCGGCGCGGCACTTACTGTATCGTGCGCGCCTGCCGCTGCTGATTCGCCCAGCAGCGGCCTCTTATCCGAGCCTGCGCACATCATGAAATCCTTTGCCATCGCATCCGCCGTGCTTGCCCTGGCCTTGAGCCTCAGCGGCTGTATCAGCGCGCCCATCGCCCTGACAGCGCAGACCGAGCAACGCCTGCAAGCCCAGGCGCCGATCCGTTTTTTGCTGACCTTCGATGACGGCCCCAGCGCCTCGGGCTACAACAACCCCAGCCGTTCAGTGATCGCCGACCTGGCGCACAACCCGGTGCTGCCGGGGATCAAGGCGGTGTTCTTTCTACAGACCGAAGCCTCACGCTCGGGCGGCAGCTCCCGAGGTCGCAAGACCATGGAACGGGAATACGCCGACGGCCATATCCTGGCGTTCCACACGGCGACGGCGTTTCATACCAACCATCGCTGGCTGAACAATACCGAACTGGAGAGCACCCTCACCCAAGGCGCGGCGGATATTGCCTCGATCACCGGCGCGCCGCCTGTGCTGGTCCGTCCGCCGTTCTGGAACTATGACCGGCGCACCTTCGCGGCCTACCAGCGCCATGGCATGCAGGTCTTGCTGACCGACCTGAGCGCCAATGACGGCAAGATCTGGGGCTTCAACGGCAGCCCACGCCGCCGCGCCAACCTGTATCGACAACTGTCGGTGGTGCGCGAGCGCATCGCGCTGGGCGAGTTGCCCACGGTGGACGGCGTGATACCGGTGGTGGTGACCTTCCACGACATCAACCGCTACACCGCGCGGCATATGCAGGAATACCTGCAGATCCTGTTGGACAGCGCCCGAGTCAACGGCATGAAGACCGCAGCCGAACCGTTCTACACCGATACGGCCGCCCTGCAACGCGCGGCGCTGGCGCGTACGGTCAAAGACGTGAATGAAGCCGTGCATCTGCCGGGCGTGTGGAATTGGGTGTGGGACGCAGACTCCCACTGATCACTCACGCGACTCGACGCCCAACTCATCCCACACCGATTCAGCCAGGTGAAACGTGGCATTCGCCGCCGGAATCCCGCAATAGATCGCGCTCTGCATCAGCACTTCCTTGATCTCGGCGCGGGTCACGCCGTTACTGGCCGCCGCACGCAAATGCAGCTTCAACTCTTCACTGCGGTTCATGCCGATCAGCATGGCGATGGTGATCAGGCTGCGGGTATGACGAGGCAGCCCGGGGCGGGTCCAGATGTCACCCCAGGCGTGGCGGGTGATCATTTCCTGGAACTCGCTGTTGAACTCGGTCAGGGCATTGAGGCTGCGGTCGACATGGGCATCGCCCAGCACTTCGCGGCGCACTTGCAGGCCGTCGGCATAACGTTGTTTCTCGTCCACAAAAAACTCCCGGTTCAATTAGATTTCAGCTCGATTACCTGTGGCCAGCAGAAACTGGATAACCCGCTCACTGAACGCAGCACCGGCCTGTACGTTGGACAGGTGCGCGGCATAGAACTCGGCGTACTCGGCGCCCTGCACATGGTGCTGGATAAAGTGACCACCGGCCGGTGGGGTGACGGCATCTTCAGTGCCAGCAATCACCAGGGTCGGCGCCTTGATGTTTGCCAATTGCTCACGGAAATCCGCATCACGCACGGCGGCACAGTTGGCTGCGTAACCCTCGGGCGAAGTCGCGGCAAGCATGTCAGTGATCTGCTTGGCCTGGTGCGGGTTGGTCGCGGCAAAATCAGCGGTGAACCAGCGCGCAATCGACGCATCGCGCAAGGCCACCATGGCTGCCACGCCGTCGCGCAGGACCATCTCGATCCGTGGGTTCCAGATCTCCGGCGTGCCGATTTTGGCGGCGGTGTTGCACACCACCAGGCGGTGCAGGCGCTCACCGGCGTTAATCCCCAGCCATTGGCCGATCAAGCCACCCATGGATAGCCCGCAAAAATGCGCACGCTGAATATCCAGCGCATCCAGCAGCGCGATCACGTCGTGGCCCAGTTGCTCGATGCTGTAGGGTCCCTCAGTCACCAGGGATTTACCGTGGCCACGGGTGTCGAAACGCAACACCCGGAAATGCTCGGTCAATGCCGGGATCTGGATGTCCCACATGTGCAGGTCGGTGCCCAACGAGTTGGACAGCACCAGCACCGGCGCATCCACGGGGCCATCGAGTTGGTAATGCAGTTCGCCCTCGGCGAGTTGTACGAAAGCCACAGCGTTCTCCTTAGGCGGTCAATGCAAAGTGTTCGGTGACAGCGCGAGTGACCCAGGTGGTCGCCTGGCCCAGGTAGTGGGCCGGGTCGAGCAGGCGGTCCAACTCCGTGGCGGACAGCTCGGCGGTGACCTGCGGTTCGTCCGCCAGCACCGCGCGCAGGTGGCGCCCCTCGGCAACGGCGCGCTTGCAGCATTGCTCCAGCAGGTGGTGCGCGGTTTCCCGGCCCAGGCGTTGAGCCAGCACAATGCTGACGGCCTCGGCCAGCACCAGGCCCTGGGTCAGGTCGAGGTTATGCGCCATGCGCTCGGGGTCGACCTCCAACCCTTCGCTCACCAGCAGCGCTTGTTTCAAGGCCCCGGAAACCAGGCGGCAAATCTCCGGCAAGGTTTCCCATTCGGCGTGCCACAGGCCCAGGCTGCGTTCGTGTTCCTGGGGCATGGCGCTGAACATCGTCGCCACCAGGCCGGGCACGCGCGTGGCGGTGCTGATCAGCACAGCGGCGCCCACCGGGTTGCGTTTGTGGGGCATGGTCGACGAACCGCCTTTGCCGGGCGCCGACGGCTCGAAGACTTCGGCCGCTTCGGTTTGCATCAGCAGGCTGATATCGCGGCCCAGCTTGCCGAGGCTGCCGGCGATCAGGCCGAGGACGGCGGCAAACTCCACCAGTCGATCCCGCTGGGTGTGCCAGGGTTGTTCGGGCACGCTCAGTTGCAACTCCGCCGCCAGCGCTTCGGCCACCGGCATGGCGTGTTCGCCGAGTGCCGCCAACGTCCCCGACGCGCCGCCGAATTGCAGTACCAGCAAACGCGGTTTCAGTGCTTCCAGGCGCTGGCGACTGCGCGTCACCGCGCCCAGCCAACCGGCAATCTTCATCCCCAGGGTGACCGGCGTCGCGTGCTGCAACCAGGTACGCCCGGCCAACGGTGTCGTCGCATAACGCTGGGCCTGGGCGGCGAGCACGTCGCCCAGACGCGCCAGGTCTGTTTCGATCAACCCCAGCGCCCGCCGCAATTGCAGCACCAGCCCGGTGTCCATCACGTCCTGGCTGGTCGCGCCCAAGTGCACATAGCGCTCGGCACCCGCATCCTCACTGGCAATCAACTTGCCCAGGGCTTTCACCAGCGGAATCGCCGAATTCCCCGCTGTGGCAATTGCCACGCCGAGGGCATCCACGTCGTACAGCGACGCCAGGCACGCCTGGGCAATCGGCGCCACGGCGGCCTGCGGGATCACCCCGACCTGGGCCTGCGCCCGAGCGAGTGCAGCTTCGAAATCGAGCATGCCCTGCAAACGTCCCTGGTCGCAGAACACCTCGGCCATGCTGTCAGCGGTGAAGTAAGCGTCGAACAGTTGATTGCTCGTGCGCAGTGTCATAACTCATCCCTTACAAATCGTGATGCAGGTACGCCGCCTGTTTCGGCAGGCGCAAGCTGAACAGGAAAGCCACCGCCATCATCGCGGTGACGTACCAATAGAAGGTGTTTTCCATGCCGATGGATTTCAGGCTCAGCGCGACGACTTCCGCCGAACCACCAAACACCGCGTTAGCCACCGCATACGCCAGCCCCACGCCCAAAGCACGCACCTGGGGTGGGAACATCTCCGCTTTGACCAGGCCGCTGATGGAGGTGTAGAAGCTGACAATCGCCAGGGCCAGGGTGATCAGCACAAACGCCAGGAACGGGCTGGTGACGGTTTTCAAGGTCAACAGGATCGGTACCGTGAACAGGGTGCCGAGGCCTGCGAACCAGAGCATCGAATTACGTCGGCCGATCTTGTCCGCCAACATACCGAAGAGCGGCTGCATGCACATGTAGAGGAACAGCGCGCCGGTCATGATGTAGCTCGACGTCTTGGCGTGCATGCCCACAGTGTTCACCAGGTACTTTTGCATGTAAGTGGTGAAGGTGTAGAAAATCAGCGAGCCACCGGCGGTGTAGCCGAGCACCGTAACGAACGCTTTGCCGTGGTCGCGAAACAGCGCGACGATGCTGCCGGCGTCCTTGTCTTCACGTATTTCCTTGCTGGTGGTTTCCTTGAGGGTGCGGCGCAGCAGCAGGGAAATCACCGCTGCAATCGCACCGATCACGAACGGAATCCGCCAGCCCCAGGCGCGCAATTCTTCTTCGGTGAGGATCTGTTGCAGGATCACCACCACCAGCACGGCCAACAGCTGGCCGCCGATCAGGGTCACGTATTGGAACGAGGCGAAAAACCCACGCTGGCCCTTGAGCGCGACTTCACTCATGTAGGTCGCGGTGGTGCCGTATTCGCCCCCCACCGACAGGCCCTGGAACAGCCGCGCCACCAGCAGCAAGGCCGGGGCCCAGGCGCCGATGTCTTTGTAGGTGGGCAAAAAGGCGATGACCAGGGAGCCGGCGCACATCATCAGCACCGAGATCATCATTGAGTTCTTGCGCCCGTGCTTGTCGGCTACCCGGCCGAACAGCCAGCCACCGATGGGGCGCATCAGGAAACCGGCGGCGAACACGCCCGCAGTGTTGAGCAGTTGGACCGTGGGGTCGTCCGAGGGGAAAAACGCCGGAGCGAAGTAAATGGCGCAGAAGGCATAGACGTAGAAGTCGAACCATTCGACCAGGTTGCCGGAGGAGGCACCGACAATCGCAAAGATCCGTTTGCTGCGTTCTTCTCCGGTGTAGTGACTGGTGGTTGTTGTCATGGTTTTTTCACTCAGTGGGAACGGTTATAGCCTAGACATACTTTGCAACAACCGGAGGTAGTTGCAAGCAGCAAGCTATAAGCTGCAAGAGAAAAACCGACGCGGTCACTGCTCTTCCTTGTAGCTTGCAGCTTGCAGCTTGAAACTTGCCGCTGCTACCGATCAATAATCGAAGAACACCGTTTCCTTATCTGTCCCCTGCAAAATCACATTCCACTGATGCACCCCAGCCGCATCCGGCTTGGCAATCAAAGTGCCGCGCCGCTCGGCAGGCACACACGCCAGCAACGGGTCATCCCCATTCAACGCCTCGCCATCGAAATAAATCCGCGTGAGCAGGTGCTTCACCAAGCCACGGGCAAACACCAGCACCACCAGGTGCGGCGCCTGGGTCGTACCTTGCAGGCCTGGCACGCTGCCCGGCTTGATGGTGGTAAAGCGGAAGCGCCCTTCGGCATCCACTGGCACCCGGCCAAAGCCTTCGAAGTTCGGGTCCAGCGCCTTGTCCTGCTCATCTTCAGGGTGGTCGTACTTGCCGGCGGCGTTGGCCTGCCAGACTTCGAGCATGGCGTCGTTGACAACATCACCGTTGCCGTCCACCACTTGCCCGCTGATCGCCACGCGCTCGCCGAGGGTGGCGGCGACGGTCAAGTCTTCGCGGTTCAGCCAGGTCAGGCCGATGTGGTAGTACGGCCCGACGGTGTGGGACGTGGTCGCGTTGAGTGTCATCTCATTTCTCCATCGGCGTGGCGTCGCGGCCGCGCAGGACGATGTCCCAGCGGTAGCCGAGGGCATAGGAAGGAATGGTCTTTTCCAGATCGAAACGGGCGATCAGGCGTTCCTTGGCGCTGGTATCCGGTACGCAGTTGTAGATCGGGTCATATTCCAGCAGCGGGTCGCCGGGGAAATACATCTGCGTCACCAGGCGCGTCAGTACGCTCGGGCCGAACAGCGAAAAGTGGATATGCGCCGGACGCCACGCGTTGTGGTGGTTGCCCCACGGGTAGGCGCCGGGCTTGATGGTCTGGAACTGGTACCAGCCATCGGCGTCGGTGACGGTGCGCCCGGTGCCGGTGAAGTTCGGATCCAGCGGCGCATCGTGCAGGTCACGCTTGTGGTTGTAGCGACCGGCGGCGTTGGCCTGCCAGATCTCCACGAGGATACCCGGCACCGGCAGGCCGTTTTCATCCAGCACGCGGCCGTGAATGATGATGCGTTCGCCCAGGGGCTCGCCGTCGTGTTGGGCGGTGAGGTCGTTGTCCTTCTCGCTGACGCGTTCGGCGCCGATGGTCGGGCCGGTGATTTCCGACAACGAATGGGGCAGGAACACCAATGGCTGGGACGGCGAACGCAGGTTCGTCGACTGGTAGGCCGGGTGCAGGTAATCAGGCTGAGTGCCCGCTTGCGGGCGCCGGTAACCGGGCTTGTCACTCATGGAGCAGTCCTCTCTTATTAGATGCGTTCAATCGCCAGGGCCAGGCCTTGGCCGACGCCCACGCACATGGTCGCCAGGCCTTTACGGCCGCCGGTTTTTTCCAACTGATGCAGGGCCGTCAGTACCAGCCGTGCACCGCTCATGCCCAAGGGGTGGCCAAGTGCAATGGCGCCACCGTTCGGGTTGACCTGGGGTGCGTCGTCGGCGATGCCCAGTTCACGCAGCACCGCCAGGCCCTGGCTGGCGAAGGCTTCGTTGAGTTCGATCACATCGAAGTCAGTGACGGCCAGGCCCAGGCGCTCCACCAGCTTGCGCACCGCCGGCACCGGGCCCATGCCCATCACCCGTGGCGCGACAGCGGCACTGGCCATGCCCAATACGCGGGCGCGGGCAGTCAGGCCGTGTTTTTTCACTGCTTCGGCAGACGCCAGAATCAGCGCGGCCGCGCCGTCATTCACACCCGAGGAATTGCCGGCGGTGACGGTGTTGTCCGGGCCGTTGACCGGTTTGAGTTTGGCCAGGGCTTCCAGATGGGTGTCCCTGGGGTGCTCATCGTGCTCCACCACGGTTTCGCCTTTTTTATGGACGACCCGCACCGGTACGATTTCTTCGGCGAAGAACCCGGCAGCCTGGGCGGCGGCGGTACGTTGCTGGCTGCGCAGGGCAAAGGCGTCCTGGTCAGCGCGTGAAACCTGGTAGTCGTCGGCGACGTTATCGGCGGTCTGCGGCATGGCATCCACGCCGTACTGGGCCTTCATCAACGGGTTGATAAAACGCCAGCCGATGGTGGTGTCTTCCAGCTTCATGTTGCGCGAAAACGCCGCATCAGCCTTGCCCATCACGAACGGCGCACGGGACATCGACTCGACGCCACCAGCAATCGCCAGCTCCATTTCGCCGCTGGCGATGGCGCGAAAAGCGGTGCCGATCGCATCCATGCCCGAGGCGCACAAACGGTTGAGGGTCACCCCCGGAATGCTCTCCGGCAGGCCGGCCAGCAACAGCGCCATGCGGGCGACGTTGCGGTTGTCTTCACCGGCCTGGTTGGCGCAGCCGAGGAACACCTCATCAACGGCCGACCAGTCAACCGAAGGGTTGCGCTCGATCAGTGCCTTGATCGGCAAGGCCGCCAGGTCATCGGCGCGCACGGTGGACAGGCCACCGCCGAAACGGCCGATGGGGGTACGAATGGCATCGCAGATAAATACTTCGCGCATCAGGCTTCTCCCGGTGCTTGGCCATGGGCGGCGGCTGTGCGTGCTTCGAGGTCACGCAGGGCAGTCAACTCGACTTCGCTCGGCTCGGCGGTGGTGCTGACCTGCTCGGCAAATCGAATCGCCCAACCGGTGGCCGCTACGACTTGCTCGCGGGTCACGCCCGGATGGAGGGCGGTGACCACGAATTCATGGGTGCCCTCTTCCGGCTCCATGATGCACAGGTCGGTAATAATGCCGACAGGACCGGCACCCGGCAGCCCCAGGCGTTTGCGCGAATCGCCGCCTTCGCCGTGGCCGACCGAGGTGATGAAGTCCAGTTTGTCGACAAACGAACGGGACGACTGCTTGAGGATAATCAGCACGCTCTTGGCCGAGCCGGCGATTTCCGGCGCGCCACCAGCACCCGGCAGGCGCACCTTGGGGTGGTGATAGTCACCGACCACGGTGGTGTTGATGTTGCCGAAGCGGTCGACTTGCGCGGCACCGAGGAAGCCCACGTCGATACGCCCGCCCTGCAGCCAGTAGCGAAAGATCTCGCCAGTCGGCACCACGGTGTCGGCGGTTTCCGCCAGTTCGCCATCACCGATCGACAGAGGCAATACGTTGGGCTTGGCGCCAATCGGGCCGGACTCGTAGATCAGCACCACATCCGGCGACGAGGTCAGGCGTGCCAGATTGGCGGCCTTGGACGGCAGGCCGATGCCCACAAAGCAGACGGAGCCGTTCTTGAGGCGGCGCGCGGCGGCGACGGTCATCATTTCATTGGTCGAGTAAGCCATTACTTGGCCTCCTGCTGTGTGGTCAGCTTGGCCTGGAATTCACTGAAATCGGCAGTGCCGTGGATGTATTCGTCAATCCAGGCGGTAAAGGTCCCACGGTCGCGGGCGATTGGGTCCCACGCCTGGTAGAAGCGGTTATCACGCTCGTTGTAGCCGTGAGCGTAGGACGGATGTGCACCACCGGGTACATGGCACACTGCGGTCAGGGCCCAGGTCGGCAGCACGCAGCTGTTCATCGGCGCGTTCAGGTCATCGACGATTTCTTCCACGGTGACGATGCAGCGCTTGGCCGCCAGGGCCGCCTCCTTCTGCACGCCAAGGATGCCCCAGAGCAGCACGTTGCCCTTGCGATCAGCCTTTTGCGCGTGGATCACGGTGACGTCCGGACGCACCGACGGCACCGCTGCCAGCACTTCACCGGTGAACGGGCACGTCACGGTCTTGATCAGCGGGTTGACCTTGGGCAAGTCGGAACCCGCGTAGGCGCGCAGCACCGCGAATGGCAGGCCCGATGCGCCGGCGACGTAGGCATTGGCCAGGTCGGCGTGGCTGTGTTCTTCGATTTCCAACGGTTGCGGCCATTGCTTCTCGACCGCGTCACGCAGGCGATGCAGGGAGCCTACGCCGGGGTTGCCGCCCCAGGAGAAAATCAGCTTGCGAGCACACCCGGCGCCAATCAACTGGTCGTAGATCAGGTCAGGCGTCATACGCACCAGCGTCAGGTCTTTCTTGCCCTGACGAATGATTTCATGACCCGCTGCCGTCGGGATCAGATGGGTGAAGCCTTCCAGTGCGACAGTGTCGCCGTCGTTCACGAATTGCTTCACCGCGTCACGCAGCGCAAGAATTTCAGCCATGGGGTTGGGCTCCCGGTGTGGATCGAAAAGGCGCAGAGGTGGCGCCGAAGTGCTTGAAGATTAAGCCGGGGAAATGGGCCAAACAATCCGATAATCGACTCAGCGTTCGATTATCGAACAGATTGTTGTCTAGCTAATCTTCTATGTGGGAAGGGGCTTGCCCCCGCTAGCTGGGTGTCAGTTAACAAATTTACCGGCTGATCCAACGCAATCGGGGGCAGGCCCCCTCCCACATTTAAACCCTGCCAAGCTCAGGTGGCATCCGCATGGCTGACCATGCCTTTGATGACAACGGCTGCCGTGGCCAATGCGGCCGGAATCACCAGGGCGGTGAGCACCTGCTCGAAGTTCCAGCCCAGGCCCAGCAAGGTGGCGCCCATCCACGCGCCAAGGATCGCGCCGAAACGACCGATGCCGAGCATCCACGACACGCCGGTGGCGCGGCCTTGGGTCGGGTAGAAGCGTGCGGCCAGGGACGGCATCGCCGATTGCGCACCGTTGACGCACATCCCGGCGACCAGCACCAGGGTGGCCAATAGGGTGATATTGCCCAGGCTCTGCCCTACCGCGTAGGCAAACACCCCGGCCAGCAGGTAGAAGGTGCCGATGACCTTGTGCGGATTGAACCGGTCCATCGCCCATCCCACGCCGACCGCGCTCAATACGCCACCAAACTGGAACAGCGCCCCGATGAAGGCGGCCTGCTCCATGCTGGCGCCGCTGTCGCGCATCAGGGTCGGCAACCAGCTGGTCAGCAGGTACACGATCACCAGGCCCATGAAGTACGTCAGCCACAGCAGCAAGGTGCCGGCGCTGTAGGTGCCCGAGAAAATCACCGCAAACACGTTGCGCGCCTTGACGGTTTTTTGTTCGGGCACGCTGAAGGCGGTGGCCTGGGCGACGATAGAGGGTTCGATGGGCAACAGGGTTTTGCGCACCTTGTCGGTACCGCGGTTGCGCACCACCAGGTAACGCGCCGACTCCGGCAGCCACACCAGCAGAACCACTGCGAGGATCAAGGGCAGGATTCCGCCGATCAGCAGCAGGCTATGCCAGCCGAACGCCGGGATCAGCTTGGCCGAGATAAACCCGCCACCGGCCATGCCCAGGTTGAAACCACAGAACATGCTGGTCACCAGCAGCGACTTGTGACGTTCGGGGGTGTATTCAGACAACAGCGTGGTGGCATTGGGCATACCCGCACCCAGGCCCAGGCCGGTGAGGAAGCGCAGCACCAGCAGTTGGTCGACATTACTGCTGTAGGCCGAAGCCAGGCTGAACGCGCCAAACACCAGCACTGCGCCCACCAGCACCACTTTACGGCCGAAGCGGTCGGCCAGCGGCCCGGAACCCAACGCGCCGAACACCATGCCGATCAACGCCGCACTCATCACCGGGCCAAGGCTGGCGCGGTCGATGCCCCAGTCCTGGGACAGCGCGGGCGCGATAAAGCCCATGGCAGCGGTATCGAGGCCATCGAGGAAGACGATCAGGAAACACAGGATCACCACGCGCCATTGATAACGGGACAGTGGCTGGGTGTTGATAAAGGACTGCACGTCCAGGGTGGTACCGACAGAAGGCTGATTCATTATTCTTATTCCACACCGATGGCGGGCCAACGGCCTGGGGCCGTCATTATTATTGGGGCGCCCTCAAGAGCGCTGCCGCACAGTAATAAGCCGGGGGAAACATCGTCAATTCATCAAGCGGGGATCTGTGCGGTCACCGAACACCTTAGGCAAACAGCTGCGCACTCAACTCACGGCTGGCACTGAGCATGCTCGGCAGGAAACGCTGCTCCAGCTCGCTGCGGCTGACCCGCCCAGCGTGGGTGCTGACATTGAGCGCCGCCAACACCTGGCCCGACGCGTCATACACCGGCACGGCGATGGAGCGCAGGCCCTGTTCCAGTTCCTGGTCGACAATGCACCAGCCCTGCTGTCGCACTTGTTGCAGGCATTCGAACAAGGCTTCGGGGGTGGTCAGGGTACGGCTGGTCTTGGTTTGCAGGTCGGCGTGGTCGAGGTAGTCCTGCAGCGAGGCGTCATCCAATGCGGCGAGCAGGATGCGGCCCATCGAAGTGCAGTAGGCTGGCAGGCGCCCACCCACCGATAGATCCACGGAAATCAGGCGCTGGGTGGTGGCCGAACGGGCGATGTAGAGGATGTCGTCGCCTTCGAGGGTGGCCATGTTGCAGGCTTCGTGAAGCTGCTCGCTCATACGGTCCAGATAAGGCTGGGCCGACACCGCCAATGGCGTGGATGACAGGTAGGCATGGCCCAGGGTCAGGACTTTGGGCAGCAATGAATAGGTGCGCCCATCGGTGGTGGCGTAGCCGAGTTTGATCAGGGTATGCAGGCAGCGGCGTACGGCGGCGCGCGGGATCTCGGTGCGGTGGCTGATCTGGGCGATGGTCAGGTGGCGCTTGCGCTCCTGGAACGCCTGCACCACGGCCAGGCCGCGGGCCAGGGAGGTCATGAAGTCCGGGTCACCGGTAAACGCCTGGATACGCTTGGCTGGCGAGGCAACGATCGGTGGCGCCGCTGACGCGAAAGAGTTGCGCAATTGATCGTTCATGCCAGGTTCCTTTCTCTTATTGTCAACCGCAGGGGATTGGGCGGCAATTACAAGCCGCGCCGGCCGTGATGCACAAGGCAGGCCCAGCAACATCGGGCGATTATCGGACAATCATGCGATTATCGCAATTTGGCGCCGTATCTGCGCCGCCGGTCTCACGATCATGTGCCCTGGCAAAGTTAAGGCGGTCATTTAAATGGCCTGATCCCTTGTTGAGTTTATGACGCCAGAATTTCAGCAAATACTGACGTGTCCGTGTAACAAAACGCTCACACAAAGTTGACGCTTTTTAACTTTATGCCGATAGTGTTATTCAAATGCGCCGCTATAATGCACCCTATGCGGAGGTCAACCCGGTTTCATTATCGGGGCCGGATCTCGCAAAACCATGCACAGGCCGTGCATGGACGGTCGCAACTACCTGCCTGGAATGACTGCCACAACAGTGGCCTCTCGTTTCTATTTCAAACTTGAACACTTCATGGGTTCAATTTGGAACAGCCCGAGGACAGTATTCAGGCATAACGCTGCTACGTATTTACACTCAACTCAATTAGGTAACAATGTGACGAAAGATGAACTGCGCGCGGAACTTGAGCGCCAGGAACAACGTTACAAGGATGTTTACGGCGGAGAAGTCACCACCTACGCCGCCCAGCCTGAACCTGAACGCAAACCATGGCGCAAGCGAGCCAGCCTGCTCGACCAGGCATTTGCCCAGGAAATCCAAAAGATTGAACAGGAGCTCAAGGCCGAAGAGCCATAAGCGTTTCGGATTGAGCCCAGGGTCCCGTCTGGAATGCTGCCACTTAGCCAGCTTCCAGGCGACCTGAATCCCACCATCACCTGTAAAATTTCATACAAATGTTTCAAGTATGACGATTGGGTGACAAAACCGTGTCTTTTCAGCCCTGCACTTTATAAATCAAAGACTTGCCAAAGCCCCGAAAACCCTGGGATAGCCAGCTTTCGCCCATGCCGATTCAATGAAGATTGTTACCGATGAGCAGCTAGTGCATCGATTAGCGAGGTTTTCTGGCATAATCGCGCCCCCTTACGACCGGGTCAGAAAACCTTCATGATCGATTTATTCAGCGGACTGGATGCTTGGGTTCTAGTGAGCCTGTTGCTCGCCCTGGCCTTTGTCCTCGCCTTCGAGTTCATCAATGGCTTTCATGACACCGCTAACGCGGTGGCCACAGTCATCTATACCAAAGCCATGCCGCCGCATCTGGCCGTGTTCTTCTCCGGGGTGTTCAACTTCCTCGGCGTGTTGCTCGGCGGTGTCGGTGTTGCCTACGCCATCGTGCACTTGCTGCCCGTGGAGTTGCTGATCAATGTGAACACCGGCCATGGTTTGGCGATGGTCTTCTCGTTGTTAGCCGCAGCGATCACCTGGAATCTGGGCACCTGGTACTTCGGTATCCCCGCGTCCAGCTCCCACACGCTGATCGGTTCGATCCTCGGTGTCGGCCTGGCCAATGCCCTGATCAACGACATCCCCCCTGGCTGACGGCGTGAACTGGCAGAAGGCCGTCGATATCGGCGCATCCCTGGTGTTCTCGCCCATAGCCGGCTTCCTGGTCGCAGCCCTGGTGCTGATCGGCCTGAAATGGTGGCGCCCGCTGTCGAAGATGCACAAGACCCCGGACCAGCGCCGCAAGCTCGACGACAAAAAGCACCCACCGTTCTGGAACCGCCTGGTCCTGGTGATTTCGGCCATGGCCGTGAGTTTCGTGCACGGCTCCAACGATGGCCAGAAAGGCATCGGCCTGATCATGCTGGTGCTGATCGGTATCGTGCCGGCGCAGTTCGTACTTGACCTGGGCAGCACCACCTACCAGATCGAGCGCACCCGCGACGCCACGTTGCACCTTAACCAGTTCTACCAGCGCAACCACGAGACCCTGGGAGAGTTCCTGGCCCTGGGTAAAAGCGTGAAAGACGACCTGCCAGGCAAGTTCCGCTGCAATCCGCAGCAGACCGAGCCCACCATCAATGCCTTGCTGGATACCTTGAAAGGCGTCTCCGACTACCATTCGCTGAGCGCCGATCACCGCATCGAAGTGCGTCGCTACTTGCTGTGCCTGGACGACACCGCGAAAAAAGTCGGCAAGTTGCCGGGCCTGGAAGCGCGTGAGAAGTCCGACCTCGACAAGCTGCGCAAAGACCTGACCGCCACCACCGAGTACGCGCCGTTCTGGGTGATCCTCGCGGTCGCACTGGCCCTGGGCCTGGGCACCATGGTGGGTTGGAAGCGTGTGGTACTGACTATCGGTGAGAAGATCGGCAAGCAGGGCATGACCTACGCCCAGGGCATGTCGGCACAGATCACCACCGCCACCATGATTGGCTTTGCCAATATCTTCGCCCTGCCGGTCTCCACTACCCATGTGCTGTCTTCCGGCGTAGCGGGCACCATGGTCGCCAACAAAAGCGGTCTGCAAGGTGGCACGGTCAAGACCATCCTGATGGCTTGGGTGTTGACGCTGCCTGCGACCGTAGGCCTTTCGGCCGGATTGTTCTGGCTGGCCTCCAAGGCACTGGGCAACTGATAGCAAGGCGCTGAAAAAAAGGTGCGGCCTCTGTGAGGACCGCACCTTTTTTTATGGATCAGAATTAACCGACTTCATTAAATACCAGGCAAAAAAAAGGGCGACCGAAGTCGCCCAAAATGCCTTGCGTGCTCATGTAACCCGGAAAGACCTAAGGTTTTTTACGCTTGTTTGCGTCTTTCCAGATAAAAAATCCAAACCCTACAAAAAACAGCACCATGAGGCCTACAGTCAGCACTCCGGCGAATACCACATTATCTATAAACATGACCGGCCTCCTGCACTTGCCTTGTTGCGATAGGGCTAAGTTAATGGAGAAGGCGGATTGAAAAATTGACGGGGATCAATGTCGCCCGCAACGGGGCGTAAAGAAGGGTAATAACTGACCTGCATCAATAGATGCAGGTCGTTTTAACGCTTTTTGGGTTTGTTCTTTGATTTTTTCTTGGCTTTGCCTAACGGCATCGCCTGTTCAAACGCCTGGCGCACTTCATTCAGGCGCTTGTCATTAAGGTCATGCACCCGCTTGGCGCGTTCGGCGTTCAGGTCGATCAGCTTGTCGTCATCACTCATGGCTTGGCTTACGTCGTGGCGAGTAAGGCTCAATAATGCGGGCTCCTGCGCCCGACGGCAAATCAACGCGCGACAAAAGACAGGCCGTCGACCAAAATCGGCATTTCCCCCTCCAGGAAGCGCATTCAGGTGGCACTGCACAAGGATCTTCCGCCGTTGCTGGCCCTGCGCGCCTTTGAAGCCGTGGCCCGGCACTTGAGCTTTATCAAGGCAGCGCAGGAATTGTCCGTGACCCAGAGCGCCCTGAGCCATCAGGTGCAGAAGCTCGAACAGCATCTGGGTAAACCACTGTTTATCCGACGCACCCGCGCGATCGATCTGACGGCAGACGGCCAACAGTACTACGACGAAGTCCGTCCAGCCCTTGACGCCATTGCCGCCGCGACCCGCGCCCAACGGGTGCTGCCCAGCGCCACGGTGTTACGGGTCGGCCTGCTGGCGTCTTTCGCCACCCTGTGGTTGGCGCCGCGCCTGGCCGGTTTTCTCAACCGCTATCCGCATATTCAGGTGGAGTTGCTGCCGGCGATTCAACTGGCCAACGTCGCCGCTGCTGAAGTCGACCTGGCCATTCGCTACGGCAAAGGCGATTGGCCCGACGTGCAGGCCACCCGACTGATGCCGGAAGTGATCTCACCGGTGTGCAGCCCGGCGTTCAAGGCCAGCCAAGCGCACAACGGCGCACTGTTGATGGCGACTTCGCACCGGCCTTTTGAGTGGACGGATTGGTCTCGTCATTATCAAATCGACCTCAAGCAGCACCCTCGCGTCATGCTCCACGACTACAACATCGTGGTCGAAGCCGCTGTGGCTGGCCAAGGCATTGCCATGGGCCGTCACCGCCTGATCCAACGCAGGCTCGAGGACGGCAGCCTGGTGGAAGCCTTCGATTGGCCGCCCTATCACAGCGAGATAGGCTACTGGTTAATTGCGCCGCACGGCCCTGCCAGTGACGCCGCGCGGTGTTTCAGCGAGTGGTTGAAGGACATCTGCAGCGACACGTGAGTCATTTCGATACGTCGGATGAGATCTATCCGTTTGTCGACAATCCCCCTGCCCCACATGCTGAGACCTCCTGACCAAGAGGATTCACCATGAGCGACTCCCTGCGCCACCGCGTGCAAGCCCTTGGCCTGACGCTGCCATCTCCCAGCCAGCCGATTGCCAACTACATCAACCACGTGGTCAGCCAGAACCAGTTGTTTATCTCCGGGCAAATCCCGCTGATAGACGGCAAGCCCGCCTATGTGGGCCGCCTGGGCGAATCCCTCAGCGAGGAAGAAGGTGTCCAGGCAGCAGAGCTGGCTGCACTGGGCTTGCTCGCACAATTGAGTGATGCCCTGGGTGATGACCTGTCGCGCCTGGTGCGCATCCTGCGCCTGGGGGTGTTTATCGCCAGCAGCGGCGAGTTCCAGCGCCAGGGCGCGGTGGCCAATGGGGCGTCCAACCTGCTGGTGAATGCCCTCGGCGAAAAGGGCCGTCATGTGCGCACAGCAGTGGGTGTTTCCAGTCTGCCGGCCGGCGTGGCGGTGGAGGTTGACGCGATTTTCGAGTTGCAGCCGTGAGCCCGCTTGAAGTGCAACATCTGCGCGAGGGTACTCCTGGCTGCCAATCGGGCATCGTGCACTTCAACCATGCCGGTGCGTCCTTGCCGAGCCAGGCAACCCTCGATGCCATCATCGATCAACTCCAACGCGAAGCCCGCGACGGCCCGATGGAGGCCGGCGAGCAGGGCGCGTTGCGGGTGGAAGAAGCCCGCCGCGCGGCCGGGCAGTTGCTCAACGCGCCCACCACTTCCATCGCCTTTGCCAGCAGCGGCTCGACCGCCTGGAGCATGGCGTTCCAGGCCCTCGGCCCGTGGCAGCCGGGTGATCGCATTCTAGTAGGGCGCCACGAATGGGGCGGCAATCTGGCGAGCATGGAGTTGGCGGTGCAAGCCGGCGCACGGGTGGAAGTCATCCCCTGCGATGCCTCCGGCGCGGCTTGCCCCGTGGCATTGGAAGCCATGATCGATTCAAGCGTAAAGCTGATCGACCTCACCTGGCTTCCCGCCAACGGCGGCCTGATCAACCCCGCCCAGGCCATCGGCGAAGTGGCCAGGCGTCATGCTATCGCCTACTTTATCGACGCCGGCCAAGCCGTCGGCCAGGTGCCGGTGGATGTGCAGGCGTTGCAGTGCGATGTGCTCAAAGCGGCCGGTCGCAAGCACCTGCGCGGGCCACGGGGGACAGCGTTGCTGTATGTGCGGCCGGATTTCCTCCCGCACCTGAACCCTGCCCAACGCGACGTGTTTTCCGCCCCCTGGACCGCCGACGGTTTCGACCTGCGCAACGACGCCCGACGCTTTGAAACCAGCGAGGTGTCCTTTGCCCTGTTGGCGGGCCTGGGCAATGCGCTGCAGGAGATGAATCGGCTGGGTATCGAGCGTGTGTGGGAAAGTGTCACGCAAACCAGCAGGCGAATCCGCGAAGCATTGCGTGAGATTGCGGGTATTTCCCTGCATGACCTGGGCACGGTTCAATCAGGCTTGATCGCCTTCAACCTCGCCGGCTGGGATGCCTTCGAACTCAAACGGCAATTGGGGTTGAAACGGATCAATATCGGCGCCAACGGCATGGCCTATACCCCGTTGGATATGCAGGCCCGTGGCCTGACCAGCATTGCGCGGATCTCCGTCAGCCCGCTCAACAACGATCACGACATCGCGTTGCTGATGAAGGCCCTGCGGGAACTGCGTGGTTAAACCTCGACGTCCACCCACAAGCCCTGGCGCGGCGCGTCTTCGATCAGCGGCACGACCGGTACGGTGTTGTCGGCATTGAGCATGTCGCCCGGGATCGCCAAGTGCTGGTCCGGGTCTTCATCGGCTTCGCGCCGGCGTTTCTGTTGTTCCTGCTGGCGGCGTTGCTCTTCGCGCAGCAAAAAGGTCGACTGCTCGGCATCGCCCTTTTTCAGGTCGATGGTGCTTTCGTTGGAGCCCGCTTGCACGGGGACCACAGGCGGAATATCGGGTTTCTGGCGGACCGGGTCGAGTTGCGACGTAACCGGTACAACGCTGACGGGCAGCATAGGTGGAAGCATGATAGTTGTTCTCCTGTCAGCAGGCTGTCGGCGGGCCGGGTGGCGACTTGAGCGCAGGTTCGCCAACCTGTGACCCAGTCGACACTCACAAGTGCCCGCCACCCGTCGATTCCGCACTCACCCAGCCACTCAAACAGAGTAGTTTTTGTCAGAGTCCTTGGGCGTGGGGCCTTGTTCCGTTAACATAGTCGGCTTTTTCACGGCGGGAGTCAGGCAGCATGGCGCAGCAGTATCAACCGGGGCAACGCTGGATTAGTGACAGCGAAGCAGAGCTGGGGTTAGGCACCGTTCTGGCACAGGACGGCCGCTTATTGACCGTGCTCTATCCGGCCACTGGCGACACCCGCCAGTATGCGCTACGGAATGCGCCCCTCACCCGCGTGAGGTTCTCGCCGGGTGACTCCATCACCCATTTCGAAGGCTGGAAAATGACCGTGCAGGAAGTCGACGACGTCGACGGCCTGCTGGTCTACCACGGCCTCAATGGGCAGAACGAGCAGGTCACCCTGCCGGAAACCCAACTCTCCAACTTTATCCAGTTCCGCCTGGCCAGCGACCGTCTGTTCGCCGGGCAGATCGACCCGCTGGCCTGGTTCTCGCTGCGTTATCACACCCTGGAACACACCAGCCGCCAATTGCAATCCTCGCTGTGGGGCCTGGGCGGCGTGCGTGCGCAACCTATTGCCCACCAATTGCATATCGCCCGTGAAGTCGCTGACCGTATCGCACCACGGGTCTTGCTGGCGGACGAAGTGGGCCTGGGCAAGACCATCGAGGCCGGCCTGGTAATCCATCGCCAACTGCTCTCGGGCCGCGCCAACCGCGTACTGATCCTGGTACCGGAAAACCTGCAGCACCAGTGGCTGGTAGAAATGCGCCGCCGCTTCAACCTGCAAGTGGCGCTGTTCGATGAAGAACGCTTTATCGAAAGCGATGCCGCCAACCCGTTCGAAGACACCCAACTGGCCCTGGTCGCGCTGGAATGGCTGGTGGACGATGAGAAGGCCCAGGACGCGCTGTTTGCCGCCGGCTGGGACCTGATGGTGGTCGACGAAGCTCACCACCTGGTCTGGCATGAAGAAAAAGCCAGCCCGGAATACGCGCTGGTCGAGCAGCTTGCCGAAGTGATTCCCGGTGTGCTGCTGCTCACCGCCACCCCGGAACAGCTGGGCCAGGACAGCCACTTCGCGCGCCTGCGCCTGCTGGACCCGAACCGTTTTCACGACCTGCACGCCTTCCGCGCCGAGAGCGAGAACTATCGCCCGGTGGCCGAAGCCGTGCAGGAACTGCTCGACAAGGGCCGCCTCTCCCCCGCCGCGCACAAGACCATCCAAGGTTTTCTCGGCAACGAAGGCGAAGCGCTGCTGACCGCCGTCAACGATGGCGACGCCGAAGCCAGCGCGCGCCTGGTGCGTGAGCTGCTCGACCGCCACGGCACCGGCCGCGTGCTGTTCCGTAACACCCGTGCCGCCGTGCAGGGCTTCCCGGAGCGTAAGCTGCACGCCTACCCGCTGCCGAACCCGGACGAATACCTCGAGTTGCCTCTGGGCGAACACGCCGAGCTGTACCCGGAAGTCAGCTTCCAGTCGCAACCGGACGTCGACGAAGAAAACCGCTGGTGGCGCTTCGACCCGCGTGTCGAGTGGCTGATCGACCAGCTGAAAATGCTCAAGCGCACCAAGGTCCTGGTGATCTGCGCCCACGCCGAAACCGCCATGGACCTGGAAGACGCCCTGCGCGTACGCTCCGGCATCCCGGCCACGGTGTTCCATGAGGGCATGAACATCCTCGAGCGTGACCGCGCCGCTGCTTACTTCGCCGATGAAGAATTCGGCGCCCAGGTGCTGATTTGCTCGGAAATCGGCAGTGAAGGCCGCAACTTCCAGTTCTCCCACCACCTGGTGCTGTTCGACCTGCCGTCCCACCCCGACCTGCTGGAACAGCGGATCGGCCGTCTGGACCGGATCGGCCAGAAGCATGTGATCGAACTGCACGTGCCGTACCTGGAAACCAGCCCGCAACAGCGCCTGTTCCAGTGGTACCACGAAGCGCTGAACGCATTCCTCAATACCTGCCCGACCGGCAACGCCTTGCAGCATCAGTTCGGCCCGCGCCTGCTGCCACTGCTGGAAAATGCCGACGACAGCGAGTGGCAAGCGCTGATCGACGAAGCCCGTGCCGAGCGCGAGCGCCTGGAACAGGAACTGCACACCGGTCGCGACCGCTTGCTGGAGCTCAACTCCGGCGGCGCCGGTGAAGGCGATGCGCTGGTGGAGGACATCCTCGAGCAAGACGACCAGTTCGCCCTGCCGATCTACATGGAAACCCTGTTCGACGCCTTTGGCATCGACAGCGAGGACCATTCGGAAAACGCGCTGATCCTCAAGCCGAGCGAGAAGATGCTCGACGCCAGCTTCCCCCTGGGCGACGACGAAGGCGTGACCATCACCTACGACCGTAACCAGGCGCTGTCCCGCGAAGACATGCAGTTCATCACCTGGGAACACCCGATGGTGCAGGGCGGCATGGACCTGGTGCTGTCCGGCTCCATGGGCAACACCGCCGTGGCGCTGATCAAGAACAAGGCGCTCAAGCCAGGCACCGTGTTGCTGGAACTGCTTTACGTCAGCGAAGTAGTGGCCCCGCGCGCGCTGCAATTGGGCCGCTACCTGCCGCCGGCGGCACTGCGTTGCCTGCTGGATGCCAATGGCAACGACCTGTCCGGCCGCGTCTCGTTCGAAACCTTGAACGACCAGCTGGAAAGCGTGCCACGGGCCAGCGCCAACAAGTTCGTGCAGGCCCAGCGCGATCAACTCACCCCGCGGATCAACGCCGGTGAAGAGAAGATCACACCGCGTCACGCCGAACGTGTGGCCGAGGCCAAGCGTCGCCTGGCGGCAGACACCGACGAAGAACTGGCGCGCCTGACCGCGTTGCAAGCGGTCAACCCGACCGTACGCGACAGCGAGTTGGTTGCCCTGCGCAACCAACGCGAACAAGGCTTGGCCATGCTGGATAAAGCGGCGCTGCGACTGGAGGCGATTCGGGTGTTGGTCGCCGGTTGATTACCGCCCTGCCCTGTTGAATAGAGGCCCGCGCAATGCGGGCCTTTTTTATTCACTTGAGAACCCCGTTGGCGTTGCGGGCCTCATCGGGGGCAAGCCCCCTCCCACATTGATCAGTGGTCGACATGACAACTCGGTCAACTGTGGGAGGGGGCTTGCCCCCGATGGAGTCACCGCGGTTTCAAGCCGTCGCTGCCGCAGCCGGCACCTCAACAGCCACCAATCCCTCCTTCATCCGCTTGGCATCACGCACAAAACTGCGTGACGCCTGGAACAGAAACAACATGGTCAAAAACAGCGCCACCGGAATCAGGTACATGGCGTCATGCAAGCCCACCGCCTTGTAAGCCTCGGTCATCTGCTCCGCCCCCGCCGCGTACATCGCCGAATGGGCAAAATGGTCGGACAACCCACCCACCACGATTGGCCCCATGCCCCCGCCCAGCAAATACAAACCGGCAAAGAACAACGCCATCGCCGTGGCCCGCAAGCGAGGCTCGACCACGTCCTGGATCGCCGTGTACACACAGGTGTAGAAGTTATACGCAAACAACCAGCCCACACTGAACAACGCCACAAACACGCCGATCTCGATACGCCCGGCATGCAAGGCCCAGGCGGTGGTGACGGTGGAGATGATCAGGCTGCACGCCGCAAACAGCAGTCGGCCATTGGCAACGCGTTGATGGATCTTGTCGGCAATCCAGCCACCCAGGGTCAGGCCCACCAGGCCGGTCAACCCGACGATCACCCCAGTGGCGACCGCCGCGTCCTGCAGCGGCATGAGGAAATAGCGCTGCAGCATCGGCACCAGGAACGAGTTGCACGCGTAGGTGGCGAAGTTGAAGCACAATCCGGCCAGCACCAGCCACAGGAAAGTCGGCACGGCCAGCACGCGGCGGATCGGGCGATCGACGCGCTCCTGGGAGACTTGTACGGCTTCGGCGGCGCCGCGCTTGGGTTCCTTGATATAGAACATGAACACCGCAAGGATCAGCCCCGGCACGGCGGCGATAAAGAATGGCGCGCGCCAGCTGTCGAACGCCTTGACCATCCAGCCGATTGTGAAGAATGCCAGCAACAGGCCCAAAGGCAGGCCCAGCATAAAGATCCCCATGGCCCGGGCACGACGGTGCGCCGGGAACAGGTCGCCGATCAGCGAGTTGGCGGCCGGCGCGTAGCTGGCCTCACCGATACCGATGCCCATGCGCACCAGCAAAAACGTCCAGAAACTGCCGACCAAACCGTTAACCGCTGTCAGCCCGCTCCACGCGAACAGACCCCAGCCCATCAGCTTGCTGCGCGAGCCGGTATCGGCCAGACGCCCCAGCGGCAAGCCGGCAATCGCGTAGACGATGGTGAACGCGGTGCCGATGATGCCGAGCTGGAAGTCGCTCAAGTGCCATTCCATGCGGATCGGCTCGATGATGATCGCCGGAATGGTGCGGTCGAAGAAGTTGAACAGGTTGGCCAGGAACAGCAGGAACAGAATGCGCCAGGCATTCGCCGCTTGGGTCGAGTTCTGCATGGGTCCGTCTCTTTTATTGTTATGAGAGCTGCGATGCCCGATGCATCCTGCCCGGTACGTGCAACATAGTCAGGCGGGCCGTGGTTGTCTGTAATGATTCGTAAAGCTGATAGGGCATGATTTCGCCCGGAGCCAGGGGACTTTGCCGACAAAAATATAAGTGCACGCCCCTCTTCCCAACGGCCATGACCCGATTAGAATGGCGAGCCTTCCCGTCGTACCCCACTCTTACTTTTCTTATCGATGACGCCCATGTCCGAAGCCAGTCCGTGTCTGAGTTGCGGTGCCTGCTGTTCCTACTTCCGTGTGTCTTTTTTCTGGGGTGAGTGCGCCTCATCGGGCGGCACGGTGCCCGATGACCTGGTGGTGCAGATCAATCCGACCCGCGTGGCGATGATCGGTACCGACCAGAAGCCCGCGCGCTGCTGCAGCCTTGAAGGCGAAGTCGGCAAAGGCACGAGCTGCTCGATTTATGAGCAACGCTCAAGCCCCTGCCGAGAGTTCGATGCATCCTGGAGCCAGGGTGTGCAGAACGTTGATTGCGATGCTGCCCGGGCCGCATTTGGGCTGCCCCCCTTGGAGCAACCTTTTGAACTGAACCTGCCCATCAGCGCTTAGCATCAAACGCTATTGGCGCCATGTCAAAATCGCAGCAAGCAAAATGCCATTATCGAGCCACTGGGTATTGCGCCATGCCTGCCATGACTTGAGCCGCTCCGGATCCAACTGCGTAGTCAGGCCAATCCGCTGACGTCGAATCTTTGGCAATTCGCCATCATTTACCTAAAGATCGCCGACAAACGGCCGATTCATCAGAGTCCGGCCAGGTTTTTCCTGAGCACACTGGGTAAGCCTGATCGTTCCGGACAAGGACGCACTGTAAAGTCGCGAACTCCCATTCCGTGATGGCTTTTTGATACTTTTTTAGCCATCCGCCCAGGCACATGGCGCACAATGACTTCTAAAAATAACTCTGGCACCGTGGTATCCGATGTGTTGCTCCCAGCTCCTGCGGAAAAGCCCTCAGGTTCAAAGTCATTGAGCACCGCCCGCCCGCTGGCCACCCAGCAATACCTGTACTTCACCGAAACCAATACCGACCGCATCCTCGATAACCTCGACGGCCTGCGCGACATGGTGTTCCCGCGCCCACCTCACCTGGAAGGCGACAGCGAGCAGCACAGCGAGCAGGAATTCCCCTCGGTGTGCCTGATCGGCCTGGGCCGCTGCGGTTCGAACATCGCGCTGGACGTGGCGGAGCTGGTGTACAACGCGCGCAAGTTCTACCTCAACGAATTCAGCACCGAAGACAAATCCTTGGATAAGGGCTACAGCCCGGCCCAGTGGATTCGCAACAACCTGCGCCTGGGCGGCGGCAAGGCCAGCAAGCCGGTGTTCCTGGTGGAACCGCTGGTGATGCTGGGCGACCTGGACAAGGACATCGCCGGGCGTATCCGTTTCTCGCGCAAGGGCGAAAAAAGCGGCTTCCTGCGCGACTACAGCAAGATGAAAATCATGGACCTCTCCGAAGTCCATGCCGGTGGCGCCGGGAATGCGCCGATCCTCGGCCAGTACCTGGCCAAGATCATCCTCAACAAAGACACCCAGCGCTTTTCCAGCCCCGACTGGAAGATGATCCACTCGTACCTGATCGACTCCTGCGGCATCAAGGCCAACCAGTCGCGCCTGTACTTCTCGATCTTCAGTGCCGGCGGCGGTACCGGTTCGGGCATGGCCTCGGAGTTCGGCCTGGCGCAGCAACATTCGTACATGAACAAAACGTTCGACACCAAGCCCGCCGACGAGCACGACAGCAAGAGCGGCCACGCTTTCGTCTTCGAGCCGATCTTCACCAGTGGCATTTGTGTGCTGCCGAACATCTCCGACCACCGCAGTGAAATGTCCGAGGCGCTGCATATCAACGCCGGACGCTTGCTGTGCAAATACCTTTCGGAAGAATGGGACTTCTCGTACAACTTCGACAACGAAGACAGCAGCGAAGCCAGTGTGAAGGGGCGTATCCGCCCGTGGAACGCGATGATGCTGATCTCCAACGACATCATGCGTTACGCCGAAGAGAGCGATGACGGCAATATCCAGAACATTGACGTCAATGCCATGGAAAAACACGCCAACCAGTACATCTCCCAGCAGATTTTCAACATCCTCACCGCCCAGGCCGTGACTACCGACTACGACCAGAACTATTTCCGTCGCGCCGGCATCGACATCGGCGAAACCATCCGCCTGGACGCCAATGACCTGTTCATGAGCCTGGCCGGGCCGGTGGCGATTGCGTACGCCGAATCCGTCGTACCGGAAACCCCGGCACCGTCGAATGACAAGTTCAAAGTCTTCGAGAAAGAGCCCCAGCGCCTGAACATCGACGACCTGTTCTTCCGCTCCATCGACCTGCCGCATTTCAACAAGGTCACCCAGGCCATCGAAGGCATCAGCCTGTTGCCGATCGAGTCCAAGCGCTACAAGGCGTCCCTGGAGCAGTACAAGAACTCCGGCTACGACGCGGCGGCGCTGCATGACCTGCACTTCTTCAAGAACTGCTCGTCGGTGGTGTCGATCGTCTCGCTGCCCAAGGACTACAAGCTGTCCTACATGGACCTGAACCGGCTCAAGACCCACCTCAACAGCCTGTTCCCCAACACCACGCTAAAGCGCTATGCCCTGGTGATCGGCGCGTCGGCCAACCTGTCGCTGACCACCCTGATCGCCAAGAGCCCGTGCCTGTCGGATGATTTCCTGACACTGATCGTGGCTTTTATCAAACGCTGCTTCGCGCGCAATCCGTACCGCTTCGACGACACGCTGGATAACTCGATCCTGGATTTCATCATCCACGAGGACTTCGACGAAGACCGCATCGACGAGCTGCTCAACGAGTTCGAAAACCCGGCAAAGATCCTCGATACCAACTGGTACGCGATCAAGCCGATGTATGAGAAGAAGTACCGCGAGTTGATCAACGACAAAGAGAAGTTCGTGTCGATCAATGACATTCGCCTGTCACGGGATTGCGTGAAGAAAGCAATCAAATACCTGCGCGAGATCTACCGTCACCGCATCGGCAAGACCAAGGTTATTTCGTTGAATAACCATACCGGCAAGACCGCCTAGCACGGTGCGACGGCGCCACCTGGCGCCGTCGCCACCTCAGTGCGTCATCCGTTGGCGCAGGAACGCGATGATGGTCTTTTCGTCAGCGCGCTTTACAGGCCGGGGCAAATGCTTCGGCCAGCCGGATTTTTTCGCGCCGAAGAACCTCTTCTGCTCCGCCTCATCCCAGCCACGAATCTCCCGCGAAGCCGATTCCCACCACCCGTGTCGACACACGTCGTAGTACGGATGCGCAGGCGCCGAACTGCCGTAGAGCAAATCGCGACCGACCTTTTTCACGTGCTTGTGATGATTGCGCAGCTGCCATTTGATGCGCAGCCGCTGCCAAGGCGAGGGCACCGGCTTGACCCGCGGCACATCCAGGCAACGCGCTACCAGCTCAGGGCCGAACGCCTCACCGTGAAGGGTGAAGAAGTGCGCCTGCATGGCATGGAAGAAACGCTTGTCGGCAAAGTAGTGATGAACGAACTTGTGGGCCTCGCGCACCTTTTGGCCGCGCATCGCGAAGGAAATCGCGATTTGCTCGATGGTGTGGATATCGAAGGCGTTCCGGGTCCACTCGTCGATCAGGCGGATGGACGTTTCGAGCAGCGGCGAATCGCTGGCACGGACACCGCACAGGCCACTGTTGTAGAGCTTGAAACTGTTATCCGCAGAAATGCCATGGGCCTGTAGGTGCTCGCCCAACTTGAGGTAGTCCGGGCGCTTGCAGACATAGCTCCAGTCGTATTCGAAGCCGTCCATCACATACTGGCCCGGCGCGATCAGCTCGAACACACGATGGGGGGACTTGAGGAACAGCGTGTCGGTGTCGACGAACAGGGTCTTGTCCGCCAGCGTCAGCCCTTGGGCGATCGCGCAGGCCTTGCGGCGATGGGGGTAATCGTTTTCACCCTGCCATTGGGCCAGGGTCTGCTCGTCCAGGGCGATGGTTTCAACCGGCCAGCCGATGTAGTCCTGGGGGCGATCGGTCATGACCCGGATGCACAGCGACTCGCCCGCTTTAAGTTGGGACAGGGCGGTGAGGATGCTGAACTTGGCTTCGCGCCGATAAACGTCCTGATGACCGTAGATAAGGTAAAGCAGTTGGTGCGAAGGCTTCGCTAAAGGGGGCAGCGCTGACGGCATGACTAGCTCCGGGTAACAAGCGGCGAACTTTACCGGAATTCACCGTTTCCTATGCCATGATCTGACAGCCACCAGCCCTTTATTCACACCGAGAAACAATTCTCCCGCCGATTCACCCGCGAGAAAACTGTTCCCATGACGTGCGCGTCACCCTGCGCTGTGACCTTTCTCCACGGCAAGATGCCATCACGGCGCCAGCGGTTACTCAGCTACACACTTTTAAAACGGAAAATCATGCACCTTTTAAGTGCAAAGACTTATCGCGCCGCCCTTTCCTGGATCAGTATCCACGGCGAAACCACCACCGCCCACAAGCTCGGGTCACGCTCCACCAGGTCCAATGCCCGCGTCGCAGACACTTCGCACAGGGTACCCGAGGCCAACCAGGCAGCGACTTTATCGCGGTTGTCTTCGGCCATTCCCTCGGCGGCCTCGATCAAATCCAGGCCCGCATCGACCCACAATAGGGCACCCTTGGCAAAGAACGGTTCAAGCTCCTTCCAGGAGATTTCGGCGGTTTCACCGAGCAGCTTGGCATAGAGGGTGCTAGGTTCTTGCGTCATGGGAATTCACCTGAGAAAAAAATCGGCGCAATCATAGCGTCGTGCCTTTCGTATAAAAAGCCAGGTAGAAAAACCCAGTTGCAAATGAGTCATCGACTGAAAGTGTCAGGAAAGCCAAGGATTGCCCGGAACTCTGGCATCACCCCGCCGCAATTCTGTCTTTTTCTTTCATTTAAGCGACACGCCCGGGTTTTGCCCCCAGTAGCCAGCTTTTCAAGCGATGAACCGGCGCTCTACACTGTACCGGTACAGTTGCCAGGGCACTGCCGGGGGGATATCCGAGATATCTGATCCGGTTCTGCAGCTCACAAGGCCGCTAGAACTATAAAAAATACAACAGTAAGAGTGGAGCACTATGAATAAGGCTACTAAGCAGATTTCCAAACTGTTTGCCGCTATGGTCCTGGCTGGGGTTGCCGGCCATTCGTTCGCAGCTGACACCATCAAGATCGGCATCGCCGGTCCGAAAACCGGCCCAGTAACGCAATACGGCGACATGCAATTCATGGGTGCCAAGCAGGCCATCGCCGACATCAACGCCAAGGGCGGCGTCGACGGCAAAATGCTCGAAGCCAAGGAATACGACGACGCTTGCGATCCTAAACAAGCCGTGGCCGTGGCCAACAAAGTGGTCAACGATGGCGTCAAGTTCGTGGTCGGTCACCTCTGCTCCAGCTCCACTCAGCCAGCGTCCGACATTTATGAAGACGAAGGCGTGATCATGATTACCCCGGCAGCCACCAGCCCGGAAATCACCGCCCGTGGCTACAAGCTGATCTTCCGCACCATCGGCCTGGACAGCGCCCAAGGCCCAGCGGCCGGCAACTACATCGCCGACCACGTGAAGCCGAAAATCGTTGCCGTCCTGCACGACAAGCAGCAATACGGTGAAGGCATCGCCACCGCCGTCAAGCAGACCCTCGAGAAGAAAGGCGTGAAGGTTGCCGTCTTCGAAGGCCTGAACGCCGGCGACAAAGACTTCTCCTCGATCATCCAGAAGCTCAAGCAAGCCAACGTCGACTTCGTCTACTACGGCGGCTACCACCCGGAGCTGGGCCTGATCCTGCGCCAGTCCAAGGAAAAAGGCCTGAACGCCAAGTTCATGGGGCCAGAGGGCGTCGGCAACGATTCCATCTCGCAAATCGCCCAGGGCGCTTCCGAAGGCCTGCTGGTGACCTTGCCTAAATCCTTCGATACCGACCCGGCCAACAAAGCCATCGTTGACGAGTTCGCCAAGAACAAGCAGGACCCAACCGGTCCGTTCGTGTTCCCGGCCTACTCGGCCATTGAAGTCATCGCCGGCGGTATTACCGCTGCCAAGAGCGAAGACACCGCCAAAGTGGCTGCCGCCATCCACGCGGGCACCTTCAAGACCCCTACCGGCGAGCTGAGCTTCGACGCCAAGGGCGACCTGAAGGACTTCAAGTTCGTGGTCTACGAATGGCACTTCGGCAAACCAAAAACCGAAGTTTCCCCTCAGTAAGCCAGGCGTTACTGGTCCAACAAGCCCACTGTGAGAGCAGTGGGTTTTGTTTTACGAGGTTTATGGGCCTGTCACCCGCGATCCGGGCGCTGGCTCACCTGAAAATCTTAAAACCGTCACCAGCGGTTCGCTGGCAAACGCTTTGTGCAAATGTGCTCACAGAACACAGCACGGGGCCGGAACATGACTCCACCAGTGAAATGCGTATCGGGTTTTTAGGAGCGCTGTAATGCCTGAGATCTATCATTTTTTCCAACAGCTGGTTAATGGCCTGACCATTGGCAGCACCTATGCCTTGATAGCCATTGGCTACACAATGGTTTACGGCATCATTGGAATGATTAACTTCGCCCATGGCGAGGTGTACATGATTGGTTCCTACGTGGCCTTCATCGCCCTTGCCGGGCTGGCCATGATGGGTATCCACTCCCTGCCGCTGTTGATGACCGCTGCGTTCCTTGCGTCGATCATCGTAACCAGTGCCTATGGCTACAGTATCGAGCGCGTTGCCTACCGTCCCTTGCGTGGCAGCAACCGTTTGATCCCGCTGATTTCCGCCATCGGCATGTCGATTTTCCTGCAGAACACCGTATTGCTGTCCCAGGACTCCAAGGATAAATCCATCCCCAACCTGATCCCGGGGAGCTTCTCCTTCGGTCCGGGTGGTGCGGAAGAAGTCCTGATTTCCTACATGCAGATCCTGGTCTTCATCGTCACCCTGGTGGCCATGCTGGGCCTGACCCTGTTCATCTCACGTTCCCGTCTGGGGCGCGCCTGCCGGGCCTGCGCCGAAGACATCAAGATGGCCAACCTGTTGGGCATCAACACCAACAACATCATCGCCCTGACCTTCGTGATCGGTGCCGCGCTGGCAGCCGTCGCGGCGGTACTGCTGAGCATGCAGTACGGCGTGATCAACCCCAACGCCGGTTTCCTGGTAGGCCTCAAGGCCTTTACCGCAGCAGTATTGGGCGGCATCGGCAGTATTCCGGGCGCGATGCTCGGCGGCCTGGTGCTGGGGGTGGCCGAGGCGTTTGGTGCCGATATTTTCGGCGACCAATACAAGGACGTCGTCGCGTTCGGCCTGTTGGTTCTGGTGCTGTTGTTCCGCCCGACCGGCATCCTGGGCCGTCCGGAGGTTGAGAAAGTATGAGCAGATATCTTAAATCGGCGTTTTTCAGCGCCTTGCTGGTGTGGGCGGTGGCCTTCCCGGTACTCGGCCTCAAGCTGAGCATTGTCGGCATCAACCTTGAAGTGCATGGCACCGGCCCCGTGACCCTGACCATCATCGCCCTGTGTTCGGTGCTGATGTTCCTGCGCGTGTTGTTCACCCAGCAGGTCGGCGATCTGTTCAAGCGCAACCGTGGCCCGTTGGTCTCGCCCAAGGTCAGCCAATTCCTGACCCTGCCACGCACCCAGCGCTACATCATCATCGGGCTGATCGTGGCCGCGTTGATCTGGCCGTTCTTCGGCTCGCGCGGTGCGGTCGACATTGCTACCCTGATCCTGATCTACGTGTTGCTGGGCCTTGGCCTGAACATCGTGGTGGGCCTCGCCGGCCTGCTCGACCTGGGTTATGTGGGCTTCTACGCCGTGGGTGCCTACACCTACGCGCTGCTGTCGCACTACCTGGGCTGGAGCTTCTGGATCTGCCTGCCGCTGGCCGGCATGGCGGCGGCCACGTTTGGCTTCCTGCTGGGCTTCCCGGTACTGCGCCTGCGCGGTGACTACCTGGCCATCGTGACCCTGGGCTTCGGTGAAATCATCCGTCTGTTCCTGCGTAACCTGACCGACATCACCGGTGGCCCCAACGGCATCAGCAGCATCCCCAAGCCGACTTTCTTCGGTCTGTCGTTCGACCGCACCGCTGCCGAAGGCATGCAGACCTTCCACGAGTACTTCGGGATCGACTACAACCCGGTGAGCAAAGTGGTGTTCCTGTACCTGGTGGCACTGTTGCTGGCGCTGGCGGCACTGTTCGTGATCAACCGCTTGCTGCGCATGCCGATCGGCCGTGCCTGGGAAGCGTTGCGCGAAGATGAAATCGCCTGCCGTGCCCTCGGCCTGAACCCGACCATCATCAAACTCTCCGCTTTCACCCTGGGTGCCGCATTCGCCGGTTTCGCCGGCAGCTTCTTCGCCGCGCGCCAAGGCCTGGTGACTCCGGAGTCGTTCACGTTTATCGAGTCGGCGATCATCCTCGCCATCGTGGTATTGGGTGGCATGGGCTCGCAACTGGGCGTGATCCTGGCGGCGATCGTGATGATCCTGCTGCCGGAAATGATGCGTGAGTTCAGCGAATACCGCATGTTGATGTTCGGCGCCATGATGGTGCTGATGATGATCTGGCGACCTCAAGGCCTGCTGCCCATGCAACGTCCACACATGGAGCTGCGCAAATGAGCCGCGAGATCCTGAAAGTCGAAAACTTGAGCATGCGCTTCGGCGGCTTGCTGGCGGTCAACGGCGTCGCCCTGACCGTGAAAGAGAAACAGGTGGTGGCATTGATCGGCCCCAACGGCGCCGGCAAGACCACGGTGTTCAACTGCCTCACCGGTTTCTACAAGCCGAGTGGCGGCAGCATCCTGCTGGACGGCCAACCGATCCAGGGCCTGGCCGGTCACGAGATCGCCCGAAAGGGCGTGGTGCGAACCTTCCAGAACGTGCGGCTGTTCAAGGACATGACGGCGGTCGAGAACCTGTTGATCGCCCAGCACCGTCACCTGAACACCAACTTCTTTGCAGGCCTGTTCAAGACCCCGGCGTTCCGCAAGAGCGAGCGCGAGGCCATGGAATATGCGGAGTACTGGCTGGACAAGGTCAATCTCACCGAGTTCGCCAACCGCCCCGCCGGCACCCTGGCCTATGGTCAGCAACGTCGCCTGGAAATCGCCCGCTGCATGATGACCCGCCCGCGGATCCTGATGCTCGACGAACCGGCCGCCGGCCTGAACCCCAAGGAAACCGAAGACCTCAAGGCGCTGATCGGCGTGTTGCGTGAGGAAAACAACGCCACGGTGCTGTTGATCGAACACGACATGAAACTGGTCATGAGCATTTCCGACCATATCGTGGTAATCAACCAGGGCACGCCGCTGGCGGACGGGACGCCGGAGCAGATCCGCGACAATCCTGAAGTGATCAAAGCCTATCTGGGGGAAGCGTAAAATGCTGCAATTCGAAAACGTTTCCACTTTCTACGGCAAGATCCAGGCCTTGCACAGCGTCAACGTGGAAGTGCGCCAGGGTGAGATCGTCACGCTGATCGGCGCCAACGGCGCCGGCAAGTCGACCTTGCTGATGACCTTGTGCGGCTCGCCGCAAGCCCACAGCGGCAGCATCCGCTACATGGGTGAAGAGTTGGTGGGCCAGCAGTCTTCGCACATCATGCGCAAGAGCATTGCCGTGGTGCCGGAGGGCCGTCGGGTGTTCTCGCGCCTGACGGTGGAGGAGAACCTGGCCATGGGCGGGTTCTTCACCGACAAGGGCGACTACCAGGAGCAGATGGACAAGGTGCTGCACCTGTTCCCTCGTCTCAAGGAGCGCTTCAGCCAGCGCGGCGGCACCATGTCCGGCGGCGAGCAGCAAATGCTCGCCATCGGCCGGGCGCTGATGAGCAAGCCCAAGCTGTTGCTGTTGGACGAACCCTCCCTGGGCCTAGCACCGATCATCATCCAGCAGATCTTCGACATCATCGAACAGCTGCGCAAGGACGGTGTGACGGTGTTCCTCGTGGAGCAGAACGCCAACCAGGCGCTGAAAATCGCCGACCGTGCCTACGTGCTGGAGAACGGCCGGGTGGTGATGCAAGGCACTGGCGAGCAGTTGCTGACCGATCCGAAGGTACGTGAGGCGTACCTGGGCGGCTAAGAGACGGTTGCTGAACAAACCGGATCTAATGTGGGAGGGGCGGTGCGACGATTCGACTTGCCCCCGATGGCGGTCTATCAGTCACATGCTCTGTGCCTGACACCCCGCCATCGGGAGCAAGCGCCCTCCCACATTTTTTTGCATTGTTTGAAATTATCTCGTCTGACCTTGTAACGAACATCGTCCTCCCGCCTCTAGTGGTGCAAGCAGGCATTCAAGCCCGCTCCTCAACCCACTGCTGGAGATCCACCATGACGACCAAACTGTCCGCCGCTTCCCTCGTCCTCGCCCTGGGTTCGGCCTTGAGCCTGTCCGCCCTGACCACCACCGCCCACGCAGCAGACGACATGCAGAAATGCTTCGGCGTCGCGGAGGCCGGCAAGAACGATTGCGCCGCAGGTGCAGGCACGTCCTGCGCCGGCACCTCGAAAACCAAGGACCAGGCCAACGCCTGGAAACTGGTCCCGGCCGGCACCTGCACCCAAACTCCAAGCTCCACCTCGCCGACCGGTTTCGGCCAGGAAGCTGCCTTTACCGCCAAATCCTGAAACCTCGATAGCCTGAGTACGGATGATGACGCTTTCACTCCTGCCCACAGTCTCACCGGTTCAGGTGCCCGGCCTTCCCTATCGGGCCGGGCTGGGGCTGAAGCACGAGCACTTCAATGAAGTGCTCGATACTTCCCCCGATGTCGGTTTTTTTGAAGTACACGCCGAAAACTACATGGTGGCCGGCGGACCGTTTCATCACTACCTGGGGTTGATCCGCGAACAGTACCCCCTGTCGTTGCACGGGGTGGGCCTGTCCATCGGTGGCGAAGGCCCGCTCAACCGTGAGCACTTGGGGCGCTTGGCCGCCCTGATCGAACGCTACCAGCCCCACGCCTTTTCCGAACACCTGGCCTGGTCCAGCCACGGCCCGGTGTTTCTCAATGACCTGCTCCCCCTGGCTTATGACACCGCCACCTTGAATCGGGTATGCGAACACGTCGATCAGGTGCAGAGCACCCTCAAGCGGCCGATGCTGCTGGAGAACCCATCGACCTACCTGCAGTTCCAGCGCTCCACCTTGGACGAGACCGACTTCATCAGCGAGATCATCCGCCGCACCGGCTGCGGCCTGCTGCTGGACGTGAACAACGTCTACGTGTCATGCATCAACCACCAGCGCGACCCACAGACCTACATCAACGCCCTACCGTTGCACGCCGTGGGGGAGATTCATCTGGCCGGTTTCGCCGAAGACACAGACAGCCTGGGTGACCGCCTGCTGATCGATGATCACGGTGCGCCCATCGATAACGCGGTGTGGCAGTTGTACGAACAGGTGCTCGCGCGCATCGGCGCGGTGGCAACGCTGATCGAACGAGACAACCAAGTGCCAGCCTTCAGCATGCTGCTGGCCGAAGCCGAGCATGCCGAACGGCATCTGTTGCAGGTACGCCCATGAGCCTTCAAGACGCGTTTGCCAGCGCCCTGCTGGCGCCCGATCAAACCTGTCCCGACGGGTTGTTCAGCAGCAACGGTGCCGACCCGGCCAGCCGTTTTGCGGTGTACCGCAATAATGTGCACAACGCATTGATCAATGCGTTGGCGACGACGTACCCGGTGACGCTGCAATTGGTGGGCGATGATTTTTTTCGCGCCATGGCTCGGCTATATGTACAAGCCTGTCCACCCACCAGCCCAATGATCAGCGAATACGGCAGCGGCTTTGCCCGCTTCATCCAGGGTTTCGACCCGGCGGCCAGGGTGCCTTACCTTGCTGATGTCGCCCGCCTTGAGCGGCTGCGAGTGCGCGCCTATCACGCTGCGGATACGCCGCCGCTGGAGCAGCATGCCCTGATCCATACACTGAGCGGCCAAACGGACCTGGGCCAGTTGCGCCTGCAACTGCATCCATCCCTCGCCACGTTGAATTCCGCCTATGCCGTGGTGGCGATCTGGGCGGCGCACCGGATAGAGGACGGCATGGCCACGCTGAATCCCTGGCACGCCCAAGGCGCGCTGGTGCTGCGCCGAGGCCTGGAGGTCAAGGTGTTCGCCATCGACAGCGGCTCGGTAACGTTCATCAATAGCTTGAACCACGGCAAGGCTTTGGAATTGGCCGTGGCAGATGCGCTGCAAGCCTCGGACGAATTCGACCTGCACCAATGTCTTTCGTTGCTGATCAACCACCACGCCATCACTCATCTGCTCCCAGCACAAAAGGTATCGTCATGAATACGCCCCCTTCCTGCCTGATCAAACGGGCCATCACGCTTTTCGAGCACATCCCCTACAGCCTGATCGCCTTTATTGCGCGCTTCTCGATTGCCGCAGTGTTCTGGAAGTCCGGGCAGACCAAGGTCGAAGGTTTTGCCATCGACCTGCTCAACGGCACTTTCCAGCTTGGCGAACCCAAGCTTGCGGCCTCGACATTGCCGCTGTTTCGCAGCGAATACCACGTGCCATTGCTGTCGCCGGAGGTGGCTGCGTACATGGCGGCGTTTGCCGAACACTTTTTCCCGCTATTGATTCTGATAGGGCTCGCCACGCGTTTCTCGGCCCTGGCGTTGATCGGCATGACCCTGGTCATTCAACTGTTTGTCTACCCGGACGCTTACCCTACCCACGGCACCTGGATTGCCTTGCTGCTGCTGTTGGTTGCCAAGGGGCCGGGCTGCCTGTCGGTTGATCAACTGATTGCTCGCCGCTACCACTAAAGCCGATCCAGCGCCTCACCGCTGCGCTTGAACCAATCCACCAGATAGTCGGCCAGCACCTGGGTGCGACGCGGCAGCCCACCGTGATAGGGATGGACCAGGTACATCGGCATGCTCCGCGTCTGATAATCGCGCAGGAGCCAGCGCAATCGGCCGTCAGCCAGTTCTGCCGGAAGTACGTAGGACGGCAGGCGAGCGATACCAGCCCCCACCAAGGCGGCCTTTTTCAACAAGTTGTAATGGTTGGAGGCAAACGTACCACTGACCCGCACCCGCATTAATTCGTGCTGCTGGTGGTACAGCCACTCTTCACGGCCGCTGTAGTGGCTGTTAAGCAGGCAACGGTGTGCGGCCAGGTCCGCCGGGGTCTGGGGTTCGCCGTATTGCGCGAGGTAGGCCGGGCTGGCACAGGTCATCTCGTGCCAGGCCAGCAACGGTTTGGCCACCAACCGCTCATTTTCAATCGCCCCTGAGCGCACCCCCAGGTCAAAACCATCCCGCGCCAAATCACGGTAGCTGTTGTTCAGCTCCAACTCGATCTGCACCTGCGGGTATTGCTTGGAAAACTCCAGCAACAAGCCGTCGAAGAACGTTTCTCCCAACGACACCGGAACCGTCATACGCACCGGCCCGGCCAGATCATCCTTGAGCCGAGCCAATGCCTGGCGGGCGCGATCGACCTGCACCACCAACGCCTGAGCCTGGGGCAATAACGCCGCGCCGGCAGCAGTGAGGCTGAGCTTGCGCGTGGTGCGGTGCAGCAGCACCACCGAATATTGCGCTTCCAACAGGCTGATGCGCTTGGACAACTGCCCCTTGCTACACCCCAGTTGCTCGGCCGCTACGGTAAAGCTGCCGGCTTCAATCAGAACGGCAAACGCTGCCAGGTCATCCATTTCGCTCATGGATTGTTTCCATTTGAAAACCAAAGGTTGCCTATTAGCACGTTTATCCACTGAAAAAGCCACTCTAGACTGACCTCTCACTACCCCTCGGAGAACTACCACCATGAAAATTCTATTGATTGGCGCCAGCGGTACCATCGGCTCGGCAGTGAAGGCAGAACTGGCCCAGCGTCACGACGTGATCAGCATCGGCCGCAGCAGTGGCGACTTCCAGGTGGACATCAGCGACAGCGCCTCGATTCGCAAGCTGTTCAAACAGACCGGCAAGTTCGACGCTTTGGTCTGCGCGGCGGGCAACGTAAACTTCGTGGCGTTGGGCGACATGAGCGAAAGCGATTTTGAGCTGGGCTTGCGTGACAAGCTGATGGGCCAGGTCAACCTGCTGTTGATCGGCAGTGAGTACGCCAATGATGGCGCCTCATTCACCTTCACCAGCGGCATCCTCAACCGCGACCCGATCCGTACCGGAGCGTCGGCTGCCCTGGTCAATGGCGCGTTGGATGCGTTCGTAAAAGCCGCTGCGATCGAATTGCCACGCGGTTTGCGCATTAACTCCGTAAGTCCTACCGTCTTGCAGGAAGCCATGGACAGCTACGCACCGTATTTTCGTGGCTACAAGCCGGCCGCCGGTGCCGATGTAGCATTGGCCTACGCGAAAAGTGTCGAAGGCTTGCAGACAGGCCAGACCTTTATCGTGGGTTAAGCGTTTTTTGCGGCGCGGGTGAATCAGCGCCGCGAACCGCTACTGCATCAGCGACGGCATCATTTCCAGGAGCATCTCCCTGGGAATAGCGATTCTAAACTGCCCCGTGTCCAGTACACTTCTGATCCTGGATGTGCTTACTGCTCGTCCATTGAGATAGAGCGTCAGCGACTTGTCTATAGCCCGCGCGCTCAACGCTTCAGTGCGGGCTTTGGCTTCTGGGCTGAGGACTACGTGCATTTCGATGTAACTGGGATTGGCGTTATGCTCATTTTTTAGCCACAGCTGCATGTCTACAAAGTCCGTCTGCGAATTGTAGTAAAGCTGCACGGGTTCTTCTGCCCAAGCGGTGGATAACACTAACAATAAAAATGCGCACAGGGCTGTTCGAACGGGCATGGTTCAAGCTCCAGATGTAAAGCAAGAGCGTTGCACATAATTTCGCACCTGGCTGTAGGACAAGCCCGCGCTTTTTCTTACGGCACCGGTTCGTATTACTGACTTGTGATGCGTCGCCAGCCTGCGTAACGTGGCGGCACTTGTCTGGAGACCCCTTATGCGTGCCGCCCGTACCCTCGCTCTGTTTGCCCTGCTTCCTTTGTTCGCCGCTTGCCAGGTATTCGAAAACGAGCCGACCAAGCCGTCTACCGCCGGGCTTACCCGCATGCAGGGTGAACTCACGGCGGTAGGTGGCAAGCTGCTGTTCCAGCCGTGCGACGATAAACGCAACTATGTCGTCAACGACACCAGCGGCACCAGCATCCTGCAGGAAGCGGCCTCCCTGGCCGGTCAGCAAGGTGCATTGTTTGCCGACTTGCGCGGCAAGTTCTCGGGCGTCGCCAGCGGCACCCAGGGCAGCGTCGACCTGCAACAGCTCTACCGTGTGGAGCGCTCGACTTCTGCCTGTACCGACCCGGACTTCAAGCGCATGACCCTGCGGGCCAACGGCCACAAGCCGGCCTGGGCAATGAACGTCACCGCCAAGGGCATGGTGCTTGAGCGTGAAGGTCAGCCGCCACTGGCGGTGCCTTATGTCGAAGAGCAAATCGGCGACGGCCGCTTCAACCTGATGACCGAAGCCAACAACCAGCACATCGAACTGTGGGTAGCGCCGCAACGCTGCATCGACAGCGTCAGCGGCAGCCTGCAACACATGACCGCGGAATTGCGCGTCAACGGCCAGGTACAGCGCGGTTGCGCGGCGTTTGGTGGTTCCCGGGACGACTGATTCAGCGCTGTGCTGTTTTAACCTGACGGAAAACCGCCATTGAGGCTTATAATCGCCGGTTTGCAAAACAGCCGGCCTCTTTGTCCGCCGCCTACCGGATCCCGTCATGTTACGAATCACCGAACTCAAGCTGCCCATCGACCATCCCGAAGAAGACCTGCGGCCTGCCATCGTGCAGCGCCTGGGCATCGCCAGTGATGACCTGCTCGATTTCACCCTGTTCAAACGCAGCTACGACGCCCGCAAGAAGTCGTCGGAACTGTGCTTCATCTACACCGTCGACCTGGATGTGAAGGGCGAAGCCGCCCTGCTGCTCAAGTTCGCCGATGACCGCAACGTCAACCCGGCACCGGACGTCAGCTACAAGGTAGTCGGCCAGGCCCCGGAAGGCTTGGTCGAGCGGCCTGTCGTCGTCGGTTTTGGCCCGTGCGGTATCTTCGCCGGACTGCTGCTGGCACAGATGGGCTTCAAGCCGATCATCCTCGAACGTGGCAAGGAAGTGCGCCAGCGCACCAAAGACACCTGGGGCCTGTGGCGCAAAAGCGTGCTCAACCCCGAGTCCAACGTGCAGTTCGGTGAGGGCGGCGCCGGGACCTTCTCCGATGGCAAGCTCTACAGCCAGATCAAGGACCCGAAATTCCACGGCCGCAAAGTCCTGCACGAGTTCGTCAAGGCCGGCGCGCCGGAAGAAATCCTCTACGTCAGCAAGCCGCACATCGGCACCTTCCGCCTGACCGGTGTGGTGGAAAACATGCGCGAGCAGATCATCGCCCTGGGCGGTGAAGTGCGTTTCGAGCAGCGGGTGACCGACGTGCTGATCGAAGACGGCCAGTTGAATGGCGTCGTCATCGACGGTGGAGAACAGATCCTCTCCAAGCACGTAATCCTGGCCCTCGGCCACAGCGCCCGCGACACCTTCCGCATGCTCCACGGCCGTGGCGTGTACATGGAAGCCAAGCCGTTCTCGGTGGGTTTCCGAATCGAACACCCGCAATCGCTGATCGACGCCGCGCGCCTGGGCAAATATGCCGGGCACCCAAAGCTGGGCGCCGCCGACTACAAGCTGGTGCACCACGCCAAGAACGGCCGTTCGGTCTACAGCTTCTGCATGTGCCCGGGCGGCACCGTGGTGGCCGCGACCTCAGAGCCGAACCGTGTGGTGACCAACGGCATGAGCCAGTACTCGCGTAACGAGCGCAATGCCAACTCCGGCATCGTGGTCGGCATCACGCCGGAAGTGGATTACCCTGGCGGCCCGCTGGCGGGTATCGAGCTGCAGGAGCGCCTGGAGTCCCACGCCTACATCCTCGGCGGCAGCAACTATGAGGCCCCGGCACAGTTGGTCGGCGACTTTATCGCCGGTAAGCCGTCCACTGCGATCGGCAGTGTGGAACCGTCCTACAAGCCAGGGGTGGCCCTGGGTGACCTGGCCCTGGCCTTGCCGGACTTCGCCATCGAAGCGATCCGCGAAGCACTGCCGGCGTTCGAGAAGCAGATCAAGGGCTACTCGCTGCACGATGCCGTGTTGACCGGTATCGAGACGCGCACCTCGTCGCCGCTGCGGATTACCCGCGACGAATCGATGCAGAGCTTGAACGTGAAAGGCCTGTTCCCGGCCGGTGAAGGCGCTGGCTATGCGGGCGGGATTCTGTCGGCCGGGGTTGATGGGATTCGGATTGCCGAGGCGTTGGCGCGGGATATGCTCGGCATCAAAGCCTGAGAACAGCGCAAATTAAATGTGGGAGGGGGCTTGCTCCGGTAGCGGTGAATCAGTCGCAGGATAAGTTGACTGAAACACGGCTATCGGGGGCAAGCCCCCTCCCACATTTAATTTGCGTTGTATCAGATATTCGCGCGCAGGATGTTGGCTGGTAATGGCTCGCCCTGCTCCACACTGGCCGCAACGGCCGAGATCGAACCTTCCAGCGCATAACCCTGCCCCGCCAACCACGCCTGATCGTAATAGGTGGTGGCATACCGCTCCCCCCCATCACACAAAATCGCCACGATCGAACCTGACTCCCCCGCCGCCTTCATCTGCTGCGCCGCCACCAATGCGCCAATCAGGTTGGTCCCGCTGGAACCGCCGACACGCCGCCCCAAGCGCTCAGCCAGGTAATGCATGGCTGCCAGCGACAGCGCATCCGGCACCTTGACCATCGCATCGATCACCTTGGGCAGAAACGACGCCTCGACCCGAGGCCGGCCAATGCCTTCGATACGTGAACCGCAGTCCAGGCGCAGGCTGGCGTCGCCACTCTGGTAGAAATCGAAGAATACCGAGCGCTCGGCATCGGCACACAACACGCGAGTGCAGTGCTGGCGATAACGCACATAACGACCGAGCGTGGCGGTAGTGCCACCGGTGCCGGGACTGGAAATCAACCAGCTCGGCTCCGGGTGCCGCTCAAAACGCATCTGCTGGAAGATCGACTCGGCGATGTTGTTGTTCGCCCGCCAGTCGGTGGCACGCTCGGCATAGGTGAACTGATCCATGAAATGACCACCGCTTTCCTGCGCCAAGCGTTCGGACTCGGCGTAGATCTGCGTCGGATCTTGTACCAAATGACTCTTGCCGCCGTAGAAGGCAATCTGCGCGATCTTTTCCTGGGAGGTGGTGGCGGGCATTACCGCGATAAACGGCAGGCCAAGCAGGCGAGCGAAGTAGGCTTCGGAGATCGCCGTAGACCCGCTGGACGCCTCTATCACCGGCGCGCCGGGCTTGAGCCAGCCATTGCACAGCGCATACAGGAACAGCGAGCGGGCCAACCGGTGTTTCAGGCTGCCGGTGGGGTGGCTCGACTCGTCCTTGAAGTACAACTCGATGCCCGGCAAACCTGGCAGCGGCAAGGGGATCAGGTGCGTGTCGGCGCTGCGCTGGAAGTCCGCTTCAATGATGCGAATGGCTTCACGGGCCCAGGGGCGTTGGTCGCTCATAATGGGGTTCTCTAAGAATTTCGATGTCAATATTAGGATCTTTCCTACACTCGACACAGATACAGTAGCGACTCAATTGGACACACAATCTCCACGCCCTGACGCAACACTAAACCTGCCCGCTTCTTATAACAAATAAGAATATAACTTTTGTTTTAACAACTAACGGTACGGGTTAGGGTACCCACCTATTGAATCCGGATTGGAGAGCATCCCTTGGCTCTGCGTAGCACTTTCACCCGTTTCTTCCAGCTGGAAGCCGCCAGCGGCCTGTTGTTGATCGCCGCGGCAGCCCTGGCACTGATCATCAACAACTCACCGTTGTCGCACCTGTACGGCGCGTTTCTCGACGTGCCGGTGGTGGCCCAGATTGGCGCGCTGCAAATCGCCAAGCCCGCGCTGTTGTGGATCAACGATGGCCTGATGGCCCTGTTCTTCCTGTTGATCGGCCTGGAGGTCAAGCGCGAGCTGCTTGACGGCCACCTGTCCAAGCCTTCGCAAGTGGTCCTGCCTGGCGCAGCTGCCATCGGCGGTATGGTGGTGCCGGCGCTGATCTACTGGGCCATCAACAAGGACTACCCCGCCGCACTCTCCGGCTGGGCAATCCCGATGGCCACCGACATCGCCTTCGCACTGGGTGTCCTGGCACTGCTGGGCAAGCGGGTGCCGGTGTCGCTGAAGCTGTTCCTGATGACCCTGGCTATCATCGACGACCTTGGCGCGATCATCGTTATCGCCGTGTTCTATTCCGCCGACCTGTCCGGTGCGGCCTTGGCCGGCGCGGGCGCCTGCTTGATTGCCTTGATTGCAATGAACCGCCTGGGCGTGATCAAGCTTGGGCCCTACCTGATCATTGGCCTGATCCTGTGGGTGTGCGTACTCAAGAGCGGCGTGCACGCCACCCTGGCGGGCGTGACCCTGGCGTTCTGCATCCCGATGCGCACCAAGAACGCCGAGCCCTCGCCGCTGCTCACGCTGGAGCACGCCCTGCATCCGTGGGTGGCCTACGGCATCCTGCCGCTGTTCGCCTTTGCCAACGCAGGTGTGTCACTTACCGGGGTCAGCCTGGAAAGCTTCACCCACCACGTGCCGATGGGCATTGCCGCCGGCCTGCTGATCGGCAAGACCATCGGCGTGTTCGGCCTCACCTGGCTGGCCATCAAGACCGGCCTCGCAGCACTGCCCAGTGGCGCCAATTGGGGCCAGGTCTTCGGCGTGGCAATCCTGTGCGGCATCGGCTTCACCATGAGCTTGTTCGTAGGCTCCCTGGCGTTTGTGCCGGGTGCCAGTGAGTTTGCCGGGGAGGATCGAATGGGGATTCTGACCGGGTCGATACTCGCAGCGTGTATTGGGTATGTGGTGACGGCGATGGCGAGTCGCAAAAAAGCCTGAGCCGACTGAAACGCAGCCCATAAAAAACCCCAACCGGTCACCCGGTTGGGGTTTTTTATTTGCCTGCAGCTAGCGATCAGCGAGTAACGCGGCTGGTGCCATCAACGGTCATGATGCGTACGCGATCACCGATGCGGAAGATTTCATTTTCCTGCACGGCTTGTACGTAGGCACGCATGCTGCCGTCGTCTTCGCGAACGGTGATTTCCACGCCTTGGGTGCGGGTCAGGCCTTCTTCGGTGGCCGAGCCCAGCAGGCCGCCGGCAACGGCGCCGATCACGGCAGTCACGATACTGCCACGGCCACCGCCGATGGCGCTGCCGCCAACACCACCGATGACCGCGCCAGCAGCGCCGCCGATTGGGGTCTTGGTGCCTTCGATTTTTACCGGACGCAGGGATTCAATGGTGCCCATGCGAACGGTCTGTACACGACGCGCTTCGTCACGGGAGTACGAGTCGCCGGTCAGACTCGAGGCGCAGCCACCCAGCAGCAACGAAAGCGTGGTAAAGCAGGCAACCAGTAAAACGGACTTACGCATAGCATCAACTCCAAAGGACAGGTACTCATTAGACGCTGCAGCTTGACGCCTGTCACGACAAGCCCGGCAGGAAATTGCTTTCATTCAGCCTCAGTACAGACTGTCCGTACCAAAAATACCGACCAACGGTAGCTCTCTCATCGTAACCAGGAACTTCATGGACTATTTCATCATTGTAGTCATTACCGCCGCCGGCCTGTACTTCCACGGCTGGCTGTACCTGCGTATCCGGCGTTGGATAGACCGCGACCTGGCATTGTCCCTGGCGGGCGAAGACCTGCGCAAACGTGCCTTCATGCTGCAACAACTGGAGCAGGCGCGGGTGTCGAAGATCAAGCGAAGCGACTTGCCGCAGTGGCTGAAAAATGCCGCACAGCACTACACAGCCGAAGCCTCTTCAGCAGAGACTTCGGTGTGATCGACATCATTCCAGTGAGGTGACGAAAGGTGCCGCTCAGGGCGCCAGGCGCTCGCGGGCCCATTCGGTCCCTTGCAGGCGGTAGTTCAGGCGGTCATGCAGGCGGCTGGAGCGGCCTTGCCAGAACTCGATACGCTCGGGGAGTAAACGGTAGCCACCCCAATGCTCGGGGCAATCGGGCTGGGTGTCGCTGAAACGCTGTTCGGTGGCCTTGAGCAGGTCCTGCAGCTCCTCACGGTCACGAATGACCTGGCTCTGCGGGGACGCCCACGCGCCTAAACGGCTACCCAGGGGGCGGACCTGATAATAAGCGTCCGACTCCTCAGGTGTAACCTTGACCACCCGTCCTTCAATGCGCACCTGGCGCTCCAGGGTCGGCCAGAAGAACGTCATGGCCGCAAACGGCCGCGCCGCGAGCTGTTCACCCTTGGCGCTCTGATAGTTGGTAAAGAAGGTAAAGCCCTGCGCATCCAAGCCCTTGAGCAGCAGGATGCGGCAGTGCGGGCGACCGTCCTGGTCGACCGTAGCCAGGGTCATGGCATTGGCTTCCACCGGTGGCTGCTCGGTTTTCACCGCATCGGCAAACCACTGGTGGAACAACGCAAACGGCTCATTCGGGGCCTGGGCCTCGCTCAAACCGTCCCGAGTGTAGTCACGGCGCATATCGGCCAGTGCCTGGGTCATGCGGCTTTATCCTTCTGGTTCAGCGGATCAGTTTTTCGCCTGGTCGTTCGCAGCCGGTGCAGCAGCCTTGGCTTTGGCTGGGGCCGGTTTCTTGGCAGCTGGCTTGGCCGGGGCTTTTTTAGCCGCTGGCTTGGCAGCAGCTTTTTTGGCGGCGGGTGCCTTTTTAGCCGGGGCTTTGGCGGCCGGAGCTGGAACGTCCTGCACCGCAACCATTTCGGCTACAGGCGGGGTCTTGCCCGATTGATACTTGCTCAACAGTGCCAACATGGTCGTGCGCTGGGTGAACATGATTTCCATACGACGGTTCAAGGCACGGCCCTGGGTACTGTCGTTGGCGGCACGCGGCATCAGGTCACCCATGCCACGCAGCATCAGGCGGTCCTGTTTCAGGCCGCTGAGGCTGAAGATCGAGGCAATGGACTGCGCGCGCTCCTTGGTCAGGGCCTGGCTGGCAGGCGCGGTACCGGTGGCATCCACATGACCCAGCACCAACACGGCGGTTTTTGGATCGGCTTCAACCGCCTTGGCAACGCGAGTGAACGGCCCCAAAGTAACCGGCAGCAGCATCGCCGGGCGTTTTGGGTTGTAGGAGCCGTCTACCGGAGCAATCACGACGAGCACGTTGTCGCGACGTTCCAGTTGCAGGTTGCTGTCCTTGATGGCGGCGCGCAGGCGCGGCTCATAGTCGTCCAACCAGGCCTGGGTGATTTTCGGGTCAGGCATCGGCACATTGGTCACGTCGACCTTGGCCAATGGCTTGGGTTTGCTTTCGAACGGCCACCACCAGTGGGTCTCGGTGTCGGTCTTGGCGACGGTAGGGGCAGGCTCCGCGGCCTTGAGGTCGGCTTTCAGGTCAGCCTTGGCATCAGCGGCCTTCTCGTCGGCGCTCTTGGAGGAGAACGGCCACCAGCTCGAACCGGTATCAGCCTTGGCGGCTGGCGCTGGCGCTGGCGCGGAGGCGACAGGCGCAGCAGCAGCGGCTACAGGTGCGGCAGGCTTGGCGCCGGCAGCAGGCTTGGCATCCGGCTTGGCATCCGGCTTGGCATCGGCTTGGGTCACGGCGTCCTTGGTAGTGGCCTTATCCGATCCAAATGACCACCAATGCCCACCCTCGGCATCATTTTGTGGAGTTTGTGCGCAACCGGTAATAGTGAGGCAAAGCGCCAGAGCCAAGGACTTGTTCGATAACATGAGATATCCACAAAATGAGAAAAGAAACGGGGGTCTCGATGACCCGTTAAACAGACGCTTACAGAACATTAAAGTTACATCATTTCGTTCAGCGTCTTCTTATAGTTGCCTTTGTAACAAAAAAATGTGAAACAGCAAGGGGTTTACAGACAACCGGCCAACATTCCGACCAACTTCTGCGCACGCGGGTCCATAAGTACATAAGGCCCCAATGTATTAGTCACGAAACCAAACGCTACATCATGCTCAGGGTCGGCAAACCCCACCGAGCCGCCGGCGCCGGGATGCCCGAAAGCGCGCGCGCCAAGGCCAAACGTGGCATTGGGCAACTGCGGTTGATCCAACATGCAGCCCAGGCCGAAGCGGGTTTGTGTCAATAATGTTTTATCCGGCCCGATACTGTGTTCACGGGTCAATTCTTCGAGCATGTCGGCTTCCAGCAAACTACCGTCCAACAAACCACTATAAAAACCGGCCAGGCTGCGTGCATTACCGTGACCATTTGCCGCTGGCTGCTGCATGCGTCGCCATTCAGGTTTATTAGTACTGGTGAGAATAGACGGCGGATTGGCAAATGCCCGCGTCGTCATGGCAGTGGGCTCACGCATCATTACTTGCAGTAAACGTTGCGCGGCTTCATCGCCCATATTGCCTTTGCTGCGCGCTATATGTGCAACACGATAAAACTCTTCATCGGCCAGGCCCACATGGAAGTCCAGCCCCAGCGGCCGTGCCACCCGCGCCACAATGGACTCACCCGGCCCACGCCCATCGGCGCGGCGCAGCAATTCGCCGACCAGCCAGCCGTAGGTGATCGCCTCGTAGCCATGGCCCTGGCCCGGTGTCCACCACGGGGCCTCGGCTGCCAGGGTGTCGACCATCAATTGCCAGTCATACAGGGCTTCGGTGGGCAGCATCTCGCGGATTGCCGGCAACCCGGCCTGATGGCAGAGCAACTGGCGCAGCGTAATGTTTTCCTTGCCGGCAGCAGCGAACTCGGGCCAGTACCTGGCCACTGGCGCGTCCAATTGCAACTTGCCCTCGGCCACCAGTTGCAGGGCCGTGACAGCGGTGAAGGTCTTGGTGCAGGAAAACAGGTTGACGATGGTGTCGCTGTGCCAGGCCTCGGTACCATCCTTGTCGGCGGTACCGGCCCACAGGTCGACCACGGTTTCGCCGCCGATCTGGATGCAGAGCCCGGCACCACGCTCCTGCGGGTCATCGAACAACGCGGCAAACGCTTCACGCACCGCTTCGAACTGGAGCTCGTAATGACCCTGAACCTGCACCTAAGCCCCCTCGGAAAACACCGTAAAAAGTGGCCGACATTGTTCCAGCCATTATGGGATTTGTGAACCCGTCAACGATGAATCAATGACCATTTCCTGAGTGCCCACCGGCGTGTCCGGCGCCCTGCCCCGGGCCTTTGCCATCATGCCCAGGCTTGCTGCCTTCGCTTTCACGAACGGTGCTGGCGGCCTTGGCCTTTTCTGCTTCCTTGCCCAGTTGATCCACCGCCGCCAGGTTGCTTCTACGCACACTGTCAACAAACCCCTGGAACGGTACGTCGGTGATGCCCACCAGGCCGAAGTGGCCGTTTTCACCGTCCAGCAAACGGCCGGTCACCGGCTGGTCCAGGTACTGAAACCAATGCACGCCGACAATTGACGGCTCGGCCATGGCTTGCTTGAGGAAGTTGGCATACGCCGCGCCACGCTCTTCTTCCCTGGCCACCTGGGTCACGCCGCCCCAGAACGGGCCACGGTCCGCAGAGCCGAAGTTGAATTCAGTGATCAACACCGGTTTGTCCAGTGCGTGAAGCGCGGCAAAGTCATAGCCGTCCTGGGGTTTGAGCGTGTACATGTTGAAGCTCAGCACATCGCAATACTGCGCGCATGACGCTACGGCTTCCGGCGTACTCACCGCATAGCGCCCGCCCAGCAGTAGTTGGTTGGGTGCGTGCCATTTCAGCGAGTCGGAGATGGTCTTGAAGTAGGCATCGGCAAAGGTCTTCTGGAAGTACTTGAAGTCAGCTTCGATTTCCGGGTGTTCAGGGTTGGGCATAGGCGGTTCGAAACCTGGATCTTCCATCAACTCCCAACCCGCCAACTCGATGCCCCAGGCTTTCGACAGGCCTTGCTCGTTGCGGTATTTGTCACGTAATTGCTTGAGGAACGCGCGCTTGGCCGGTACGTCGGTGGTCATGCGCAAGGTGCCGTAGGCCAGGGCGTAGCGAGATTTCGGGTCATCGCCGGGGCCGGCCCAGGCCAGTTCGTTATCGGCAAAGAAGCCGATCAGCCAGGGGTCGTCGCGGTGGTCGCGGGCGGCAATGGCCACCGCGCGCTCGGTCGCCATGGCGAAACGCGGATCGAACGGATCGGGCATGCCGCCCCACCAGTCGGTGCCAGTGCTGATGCTGGCGTAGTCGCCAACGATCGACAACGGCAAGGTGTACGGTACACGGTCGGCAGTGGCCAACGCGCCGGCGCTCCAGTTGCCGACGGTATTGAAGCCCCAGGCTTGCAGGCGATCTAGGGTATGGGTAACCCAGCGTTTCTGGTCAAACCCTTCGCCGCCATAAGTGCGCTGCAAGTTGGCGCCGTAAAAATCGTACCAACGTCCGGCACCAAAGCTACGACCTTCACCCGCACCATTGCCGGTGCGGTTATCGCCGCTGCCGTAGTACTTGTCGAAGGGCTCTCCGGCCTTTGGCAGCGCCGCAAACATCCACTCACGACCTGCCACGTAGGTCTGGCTGTTGTCCGGGGCCACGGTATTGACGCCCAGGGAATAGAACGGATGGCCTTCCGGGGTCACCAGATACCAGCGACCGTCGCGCTTTTCGGTGCGGAAAAAGCCACTGGCCTTGAACGCCGGCCCTTTGTTCCAGCCACCGAATTTATCCAATGCGGATTTATCACGCGCGGCCAGCCAGCCCTGCAATTGGGTTTGCTCCTTTGCCGCGGCCGCCTTGAGTTGTTCGTCGCTGCTGACCTTTTCCGGCCAGCGCGCGCGGGTGGACTGGCCATAAGCATCCACCAGTTCGCTGTAGGCCGCCTTCAGCACCGGCTCGCTGTCCTGCACGCCAAAGCGTTCCAGCAGGATGCTTTGCGCGGCGTTGGGCTTGATCATCGACAGGGTCACCGAGACCACCTGGCTGCGGTCGATTTCGCCGATGCTGCTGGCCAGCAACACACGCTGGCCATCCACGGTGATCGGCATCGGCGGGCCGGCCTTCATACCCTGGCTCAACGGCGAGCTGGCTTGCAGCGGGACCAGCAAGGTCTGGGCCGGGCCGGCCGGCAGGTCGATGCGGCTGACCAGGGTCTTGCCATCGCTGCTCTGCACCTTGACGTAGAGGGTCAGCGCCCAGTCCATGGCGCTCTGGATACGTAGGCTCATGGCACCGGACTGCGACCAGTCCCAGGTACCGGCCTGTGGGCTGAGCACCAGGCTCGGCTCGGCGGCCGGGTTGAAGGTGATGCGGCGCAACACCTCGCCTTCAGGGGTTTGTTCGGCATTGTATTGCGGCAGGCTGGCGTCCTGGGTCGCCACCTTGACCACATCGGCAGGCCGGACGAAGTTGAACAATGTCTGTTGCCCCGCGGGCGCGGCCATCAAGGGCGCAGTGAACAGCAGGGCAAAAAGGGCGGGCAGCGTGCGAATCATACGAACAAGGTTCTCCCAAACGGCCGGTGAATGGCCTGATGACAAAAATCGATAGCAGTGAGATAGACCACGAGGTGGGCGAATTCGCCCACGGTGGCTTAAGAAATTTCGCGCCGGAACGGCGGCAACGCATTCAGGATCGCCTTGCCATAGCGCTGGGTAACCAAGCGGCGGTCGAGCAAGGTGATGGTGCCCCGGTCTTCCTCGGTACGCAGCAAGCGACCGCAGGCCTGCACCAGCTTCAAGGAAGCATCCGGCACCGATATCTCCATGAACGGGTTACCGCCCCGCGCCTCGATCCATTCGGCCAATGCGGCCTCGACCGGATCATCCGGTACCGAGAACGGGATCTTGGCGATCACCACGTGTTCGCAGTAGGCACCGGGCAAGTCCACGCCTTCGGCAAAACTCGCCAAGCCGAACAGCACGCTGGAATCGCCGCCATCGACCCGCGCCTTGTGCTTGTTCAGGGTTTCCTGCTTGGACAGGTTGCCCTGGATAAACACCTGCTTGCGCCAGTCGCGGTCGAGGCCGTCGAACACGTCCTGCATCTGTTTGCGCGACGAGAACAACACCAGGGTGCCGCGCGAACCTTCCACCAGGGATGGCAGGTCGCGGATGATCGCCGCGGTGTGCGCCGGTGCATCCCGTGGGTCGGCCTTGAGGTCGGGCACCCGCAGCACACCGGCGTCGGCATGATGAAACGGGCTTGGCACCACCGCAGTGACGGCCTTTTTCGGCAAGCCCGCGCGCATGCGGAAGCGGTCGAAAGTGCCCAGGGCGGTCAGCGTGGCGGAGGTCACCAGGCAGCCATACGCCACGTTCCACAGGTTGCGGCGCAGCATCTCGGCGGCGAGGATCGGGCTGGCGTTGACCTCGATATCAAACAGCGCACCGCTTTCCGACAGGGTCAGCCAGCGGGCCATGGGCGGGTTGTCTTCGGGGTCTTCGACGGTAAAGGCCGTCCACAGCTCCCAGTTGCCCTGGGAACGGGACAACAGGCTGCCGAACAGCGGGTACCATTCCTCGGCCTGGTTGCTGGCGATGCCGATGTTGACCTCACCGTCCATGCCTTCCTTGAGCAAGTCAGTCAGGCGAGTGAACAGGTCGGTGAGGCGGGAAAAGCCTTTCTTCAGCTCGATCCCCATTTCGCGCATATGCTCGGGGATCATCCCACCGACAAAGCGGTGACGCGGGCGCTCACGGCCTTCCACATCTTCACCGGGCTTGAAGTCGGCCACCTGCTCGCAGGCGCTGAACATGAACTGTTGCTGGGTCTTGATCTCCCGCGCCAGCTCCGGCACCTGTTCGATCAGCTTGCCCAAATCGCCGGGCAGCGGGTGCTGGGCGAGCAATTTGGTGAGGTTCTTCGCGGTGGTCTCCAGCCAGTCGGCGGTGGAGCGCAGGCGCGTGTAGTGGGCGAAGTGGCCGATAGCCTTGTCGGGCAGGTGATGCCCTTCGTCGAACACATAAAGGGTGTCACGCGGGTCCGGCAACACGGCGCCGCCGCCCAGGGCCAGGTCGGCCAGGACCATGTCGTGGTTGGTAACGATCACGTCCACCTTGCCCATGCCTTCGCGGGCCTTGTAGAAGGCGCACTGGCCGAAGTTGGGGCAATGGCGGTTGGTGCATTGGCTGTGGTCGGTGGTCAGGCGCGCCCAATCGGCATCTTCGAGGGCTGTGGGCCAGCTGTCGCGATCGCCGTCCCATTTATTCCCGGCCAGTTTCTCGATCATGCTGGTAAACAGCTTCTGGCTGACCTCATCAACCTCGATCTTGAAGCCTTCTTCCTCGAACAACGACGCCGTGGCGGTTTGCGCATGGCCTTCCTGCAGCAGCACGTCGAGCTTGGACAGGCACATGTAGCGGCCACGGCCCTTGGCCAGGGCGAAGGTGAAGTTCAGGCCGCTGTTGCGCATCAGGTCGGGCAGGTCTTTGTAGACGATCTGCTCTTGCAGGGCGACGGTGGCGGTGGCGATCACCAGGCGCTTGCCGGCGGCCTTGGCGGTAGGGATCGCAGCCAGGCTGTAGGCCACGGTCTTGCCGGTACCGGTGCCGGCTTCGACGGCCACGACGGCGGGCTCACCTTCGCGGCGGCCTTCGTCGTCGGTGTCGATATCCCCGAGGACCTTGGCCACTTCGGCGATCATCAGGCGTTGGCCGTAGCGCGGTTTCAAGCTCTTGGCTTCGAGAAAACGCGTGTAGGCGCCCTGGATCGTGGTTTTGAGTTCAGTGCTGATCATGGATAGTCGGGCGCAAAAAACGCTGGATAAATTTTCAGTGGTTCGGATCGGCCGCTATCATACCCCGCTAATTAATCCCGCGCAGAACGGAGTACCACAATGACCGCGTTTAGCCTCGCTTACACCCTGCATGTATTGGCCGCCCTGATCTGGGTCGGCGGTATGTTTTTCGCCTGGATGATCCTGCGCCCCGCCGCTGTGGCGGCCCTTGAGGGGCCGGCCCGACTCAAGCTGTGGGCAAATGTGTTTCAACGTTTTTTCGTGTGGGTATGGGTGGCGGTGCTGGTTTTGCCGATCAGCGGTGTCGGCCTGCTGCAACTGCGCTTCAGCGGGTTTGAAACCGCGCCGCGCTATGTGCAGGTGATGATGGGTTTGTATCTGGTGATGACGGCGTTGTTTATCCGTATCCAGGCGTTGAAGTTTCCGCAACTGAAGGCGGCGGTGGCGGCTGAGGATTGGCCGGCGGGTGCGGCTGCACTGGGGCAGATTCGCAAGCTGGTGGGGATTAACCTGATCGTGGGGTTGGTGGTGGTGGCGATTGCTTCGGCTCGGCCGATGTTTTGAGTACAGCCGCAAGCCGCAAGCTGCAAGCTCGAAGCTTGCAGCTCTTTAAAGCTTAGAGCCGCTGAATAGTCACGGTACCCGCAGGCCCAGCTGGCCCCGGCTGCCCTTCCAACCCCGGCCGGCCCTTCTCGCCACCATCGGCGCGGTACACCAGGCAGCCTTTGGACTCGCCGCCTTTGCCCGGCTTGCCGGCCGTACCGGCCAAACCGCCAGCACCGCCATCCACCCAGACCTTGATGTGTTCAGCCGGAAAGTCCTTCGGCAACTCCACGCGGACCTGTGCACCCGCCCCACCCGGCAAGCCATCGCCGCCGTTATCACCATTAAAACCGCGACCCGCCGCCCCCCAGGTACACCCAGGATCTACGCCATTGGCGCCATCCAGCCCGGCATATCCTTGGGCACCGGCGCCGCCACGGGCATCCACCGACAACTCTTCAGCCGTCAGCGAGTTGATGCGCAAGCTCAGGTCACGCCCAGCCTTGGCCGGTTTTTCATGGGTGCCGGGGGCACCGCGCGAGGTGATCTGGCTGCCATGCTCAAGTTGCGCATGCCGCACCTGCAATTGCAGCGCGGTATTGCCAGGAACAATCGCGATGCGTGCGTCGCGGCCCAGGTGCAGTTCATCCACCGTGACCTGGCTGATGGTGGCGGGAATCAGCAAAGTGCCGTAGTCCGCCACGTCCAGGCGCTCCAGTTGCAACACGCTGGTGCTGGAGGGAAGGCGCATCAATGAGTTGGTTTCAACACTGACGCTCTGGGCCAGGGCAACGGGGCTGACCAACAGGGCCAACAGAAAAACCTTACGCATCATGGGGCTCCTGAGTGTTTTCAAATTTTTCTTTGGACGCACAGTAACGACTTCTACAGGCGATTTGCCAGTGAAGGTTCAAAAAAATTGAGGGGGCCGCGATTTGAGCGAGGATCGCCGGCAATGCCCCTGTGGATACCACAGGGGCAAGGGCTGTCAGCGGTTGATCTGGATTTCCGTGCGGCGGTTCAGGGCGCGGCCTTCAGCGGTCTTGTTGTCGGCCACCGGATGGCTTTCGCCCGCACCGGTGACAGACACAAAGGCACTGCGAGGCACGCCGGCGCCGATCAGGTAATCGGTGACCGAATGCGCGCGTTTTTCCGAGAGTTTCTGGTTGTACGCATCTTTCCCGACGCTGTCGGTGTGGCCACTGACCCGCAACTGGGCACTTGGGGCTTCCTGTTTCAGGCGCGTGGCAATGGTGTCGAGTTTGGTTTTATCCGCCGCCGTCAGCTTGGCCGAGTCGAACTGGAAGTGCACATCGCGGATCACGATGGTTTCTTCCTTGACCACGACCACTTCCTCGACCACCGCCGCTGGCGGCGCCGGTGGGCAACCATTAGCGTCGACCTGCACGCCTTTCGGGGTGCCTGGGCACTTGTCGCGGCTGTCCGGTACGCCATCGCCATCTTCATCGCCATCGCCGTGCACCCAGCAATAGGCGCCGGCCATGCCGCCGACCAGCAACGCGCCATAGCCTGCGTAGGCTGAGCTTTCAGTCGCACCGATCGCCGCACCGGTCACACCGCCGACAGCGGCGCAGGTAGGCCAATCGGTTTTTTGCAAGCCTGCGCAACCTGTCAATACTCCGGTTAGCAGAACCAAGGGTAGAGCTGTCCGCATGATGCTCATTTGACTTTCTCCTGAGGGGATCGGCGGGGGCCGATGGGTGGAGTAAAGACCGCTCTTTTCAACTGCGCCACTACGCCACACCCCCGTATTCATTGAGGATGGCCGCCCACGTAGGACTTTTCGCAACCGCCCGCTCTAGGCCCGCACGCTCAGCCGCGCTAGTCTCTACGGTCCTGATATGAGGATCTCTGATGACCGCTGGTATTTCTGCCCGTACCCCCCAGCAAGCGCTGGCCGCCTTGCTCGACCTGCACCAGCCCAAACGCCTGCTGCTGTTGGGTGCCAGCCAGTTCCCGGCGCTGGACGCCTTTAAGGACGCACACCCGGACACCCAGGTGTTCTGCGCCGCGCCAGGGCCATTGCCGCAAGCACTGGCGGCCCAGCGTTTTGATCTGGCGCTGGTGGTCGATTGCCTGGAGCACCTGCCAAAACCCCAAGGCCTGACCTTGCTCGGCGGCATCCGCAACCTCAACGCCAGCCGCATTGCGGTGCTGGTGGACCTGGGCGCCTGCGGCTGGAAAGAAACCGACTTCTTCTCCCTGGCCCTGCAGGCCGGCGAGCGTTTCCAGCGCGATGAACAGGTCCTGACGCTGTTTACCTACGATCTGCTTGACTATAAACAGGTGCCGGACTGGCTCAACGCCCGTTTTTGGGCCAACCCGGAAAACTTCGGAAAGTATTGGTGGTAACCCGATGAGTACATCCATTTGCCCATGCGGCAGTGGCAACCTGCTGGATGCCTGCTGCGGCCACTATCACGCCGGGCACCCGGCCCCCTGCGCCAGCGCCCTGATGCGTTCACGCTACAGCGCCTATGTGCTGGGCCTGGTGGACTATCTGGTCGCCACGACCTTGCCCGCGCAACAGGCCGGCCTGGACCGCGAGGCCATCGGCGCCTGGAGCGCCCAGAGCACCTGGCTCGGCCTGGAGGTTGAAAGCTCCGAGGTGTTCGGCGGCCAGCCGGAACATGCTTTCGTGACCTTTACCGCACGCTGGCATGACAGCACCGGCGAACATAGCCACCGCGAGCAGTCTTCTTTCGTACAGAATGAAGGGCGCTGGTACTTCATCGACCCCACGGTGGAAGTAAAAGCCGGACGCAACGATGCGTGCCCGTGCGGCAGCGGGCAGAAATTCAAGAAGTGTTGTTCCAGCTACCTCTAACTCTCACAGGACTAACGCCATGCTTCGGATCTACAGCTTGATGCTGGCGTTAATCTTTGGCCTGAGCGGTTGCGCTTCCTGGTTCGAAGACAATTCGCCCCCGCCCCACGTCTCCCTGGTGAAAGTCGAAGTGGTGCGGGCCAAGTTGCTGGAGCAGAAATTCAAGCTGTACTTTCGCGTGGATAACCGCGACGACTCCGACCTGACCGTGCGCGGCCTGATCTACAAGGTCACCCTGAGTAATTTTGTGCTGACCGAGGGCGAGTCGGATGAATGGCTCACCGTCCCGCCGCGCGGCCACGCATTTTTCAAGGTATCGGTGCGTACCAACCTCTGGCCGCAGATACGCGATGTGGTGCAACTGCTGAAAAAACCCGACCAGCCCGTGCCGTATCGCCTGGAAGGTGAGCTGAAAACCGGATTATTCATCGGTTATGACGTGCAGGTGAATCACAATGGCGAGATAATCCCCGGCGATTTTATTCCGGAGCGACATCGATGACTCAGCAACCCCATGTCCATGGTCCTGACTGCAACCACGATCACGATCACCATGATCACGACCACGGCCATGTCCACGGCCCGAACTGCGGCCACGCTCACCAGGAGCCGGTGCGCAATGCATTGAAGGACGTTGGCCGCAACGATCCTTGCCCGTGCGGCAGCGAGAAGAAATTCAAGAAGTGCCACGGGGCGTAAATCGCACTGAAGGCCCATGTGTGTGAGGGAGTTCGCTCCCTTCCACAGCTGCCTCGCATTCCAAATCGAAAGCGTCTAAGGGTAGACGCAAATGTTTGATTGAATTTCCCCCCTCCCACCTTTACCTATACCTACAGGCATTCGCTCAAGCATCACCACTTTTGGAGAGCTTCATGATCGACCTGTATTACTGGACCACCCCCAACGGTCACAAAATATCGCTGTTCCTGGAAGAAGCCGGCCTGCCCTACAACGTGCACCCGATCAACATCAGCCAGGGCGACCAGTTCAAGCCGGACTTCCTGAAGATTGCTCCCAACAACCGCATCCCGGCCATCGTCGATCAGAACCCGAGCGACGGCGGCGCGCCGATTTCGCTGTTTGAATCCGGCGCAATCCTGCTGTACCTCGCGGAAAAAACCGGCCAGTTCATTGCAAAAGACCTGCGTGGCCGCCAGGAAGCGCTGCAATGGTTGTTCTGGCAAATGGGCGGACTCGGGCCAATGGCGGGTCAGAACCATCATTTCAGCCAGTTCGCAGCGGAGAAAATCCCCTACGCGATCAAGCGCTACGTAGATGAAACCGCCCGTCTATACGGTGTGCTGGACCGACGTTTGGCGGACCGTGCGTTCGTAGCGGGTGAGGACTACAGCATTGCCGATATGGCGATCTATCCGTGGATCGTTTCCCACAAGTGGCAGAACCAGCGCCTGGAAGACTTCCCACATGTTCATCGCTGGTTCAACAGCATCAAGGAACGGCCGGCGACGGTTCGGGCGTATGAATTAGTCCAAAAGGTCAATCCGCCTAAATCCTGACCTGAAACCGCGCCGCCCCTCCCACATTTGATTTGCATAACACTCAAGATCCAATGCTTTACCAAAACTCCTGCTTGCGTCGTTTCGCCGCGCTCACTAACGTAGCGCCTTTACTGACGCTACCCCCCGCAGGAGCTTTGCCATGGCCTCGCCAGCCCTCTCACATTTTCTTCCCCGGTTCGGCGTTGCCGCGGCAGTGGCCAGTGCGTTAAGCCTGGCCGGTTGCCAGCTCCAGAGCACCCAGGACACCCTGCCGCCGACGGCCGGCGTGCAGCCAATCAAGGGCCTCGCACAGAATGTTTCGATACGCCGCAACGCCCAGGGCATGCCGCTGATCGAAAGTAACACCTTCCACGACGCCCTGTTCAGCCTCGGTTATGTACACGCCAGTGACCGCATCACCCAGATGGTCACCCTGCGCCTGCTGGCCCAGGGCCGCCTGGCGGAAATGTCCGGGCCAGAGGTTCTGGATGTGGACCGTTTCATGCGTGCGGTCAACCTGAAAAAAAGCGCCGGCGAGCTGTATAACGCCTCGTCGCCGCGCCTCAAGCGCTTCTTTGAAGTGTATGCCCGCGGCGTCAACGCCTACCTGTTCCGCTACCGCGATAAGCTGCCGCCGGACCTGGCCCAGACCGGCTACAAGCCGGAATACTGGAAGCCGGAAGATTCGGCGCTGTTGTTCTGCCTGCTGAATTTCAGCGAGTCGGCCAACCTGCAGGAAGAGCTGGCTTCGCTGCTGCTGGCGCAAAAGGTCGGCGTGGACAAACTCGCCTGGCTGACGCCGAGCGCACCGGATGAGCCGATCCCCCTGGCCGAGGCCGAGAAACTCAAGGGCGTGAACCTCAGCCAGATCACCGGCCTGGCCGGGCTGGACACGGTCAGCCAGCAATTGAGCAGCCTCAACGCGCTGGCCGTTACCACCTCAAGTAACTGGGCCATCGGCCCGCAACGCAGCCGCAGCGGCAAAAGCCTGCTGGCCGGCGACCTCGCCGCCCAGCCACAGGCGCCGTCACCGTGGAGCTACGTGCAGATTCGCGCACCGAAATACCAGGCCGTCGGCGCCTCGATTGCCGGCCTGCCGACCCTGTTGTCCGGTTTCAACGGCAACGTGGCGTGGAGCATGAGCACGGTCAAGGGCGATACCCAGGACCTGTTCCTGGAAAAGGTCAAACGCCAGGGCAGCGCGCTGTACTACGAGAACAACGGAAAATGGCTGCCGGCGGCGGTGCGTAACGAAACCTTCTTCGTCAAGGGCCAACGCTCGATTCGCGAAGTGGTGTACGAAACCCGCCACGGCGCCCTGCTCAACAGCAGCCAGGCCCTGACCAGCGGTTTTGGCCTGGCCCTGCAAACCGCCGACTTCAAGGATGACAAGAGCCTCGACGCGTTCTTCGACCTGTCCCGCGCGCAAAACGCCGGCAAGGCCTCGGACGCAACCCGGAACATCCGCGCCATTGCCTTGAACATGGTCTTCGCCGACGCCGGCAGCATTGGCTGGCAGGTCACCGGCCGCTTCCCCAACCGCCGCGAAGGCGAAGGCCTGCTGCCCTCGCCCGGCTGGGATACACGCTTTGACTGGGACGGTTACGCCGACGCGATGCTGCACCCCTATGACCAGGACCCGGCCCAAGGCTGGATCGGCACTGCCAACCAACGCACCGCGCCGCGCGGCTACGGCATGCAGCTGTCCAACTCCTGGGATGCGCCGGAGCGTAGCGAGCGCCTGGCGCAACTGGCCAATGCGGGCAAACACGACAGCCGCAGCATGATCGCCATGCAATACGACCAGACCACCACCTTCGCCGCCAAGCTCAAGACCATGTTCCAGGCGCCGGGCATGGCCCAGCCATTGAAGCAGGCGATTGATGCGTTGCCCGCCGCCGAACAGGCCAAGGCACGGGAAGCACTGAAGCGTCTGATGGCGTTCGATGGTCGCCTGGTGTCGACGTCCGCCGACGCAGCGCTCTACGAACTGTTCCTGCAGGAAAGCACCCGGCAGATCTTCCTCGACGAGCTGGGGCCGGAAAACAGCGCCAGTTGGAAAGCCTTTGTCAGCAACGCCAACCTGTCCTATGCCGCCCAGGCCGACCACCTGCTGGGCCGCGAAGACAGCCCGTTCTGGGACGACGTGCGCACCGCGCAAAAAGAAGACAAACCTGCCATCCTCGCTCGCAGCCTGGCCGCCGCGATCACCGCCGGCGACAGCCAACTGGGCGCTGACCACAAGGCCTGGCAGTGGGGCAAGCTGCACAGCACCACCTGGAAAAACACCAGTGGCCAAGTGATTCGCGGCCCACTGGCGTCCGGTGGCGACCACAACACCTTGAACCCGGCACCGTACAGCTGGGGCCAGGACTTCAACACCACCCAGGTGCCGGCGCTGCGCATGATCGTCGACTTCGGCCAGCTGGAACCGATGATGGGCCAAGGTGGTATCGGCCAATCCGGCAACCCGGCGAGCCCGAACTATGCCAATGGCATCGACCCGTCGCTCAAGGCGCAATACCTGAGCTTCCCGATGCAGCCGCAGAACTTCGAGAAGGTGTATGGCAAGGCCAGGTTGACCCTGACCCCCGGCAAGTGACCTGACTTCCACCTGACGAAACCGGATCCAAATGTGGGAGGGGGCTTGCCCCCGATAGCGGTGTGTCAGTCACCGATGTTTTGACTGAACCACTGCTATCGGGGGCAAGCCCCCTCCCACATTTTGCCCACATGCATTCAGATAGAACTTCTGCGCTCGCCCCTGCCTCATAAATAACAAGCCCATCTCCCGGTCACCCCATGGACCTCGTCATCGCCCGGCCCGAAGGCCTCTACTGCCCCGCCGGAGATTTCTACATCGATCCCTGGCGCCCGGTGGAACGCTCGGTCATCACCCACGCCCACGGCGACCACGCCCGCAGCGGCAACCAGCACTACCTGGCCGCCGCCCCCGGCGAAGGCATCCTGCGCTCGCGCCTGGGCCAGGACATCAACCTGCAAACCCTGGCCTATGGCGAAAAACTCCTACACCACGGCGTGACCCTGAGCTTTCACCCAGCAGGGCATGTACTCGGCTCGGCCCAGGTGCGCCTGGAATACCAGGGCGAAGTCTGGGTGGCGTCCGGCGATTACAAGGTCGAACCCGACGGTACTTGCGCGCCCTTCGAGCCGGTGCGTTGCCATACCTTTATCACCGAATCCACCTTTGGCCTGCCGATCTACCGCTGGCAGCCCCAGGCGCAAATCTTTGCCGGGATCAACGACTGGTGGCAGGTCAATATCGCCGCCGGCAAAGCCAGCGTGTTGTTCTGTTATTCCTTCGGCAAAGCCCAACGCATCCTGCATGGCATCGACGCCAGCATCGGCCCGATCCTCAGCCACGGCGCGGTGGAGCCGCTGAACCGGGTGTACCGCGAGGCCGGCATCTACATCCCCGAAACCCTCTACGCCGGGGACTTCAAGAAAACCGACCCACAGCTGCGCCAAGCCCTGATCATCGCCCCGCCCTCCGCCGGTGGCAGCAGCTGGATCAAGCGCTTCGGCGACTACAGCGATGCCTTCGCCAGCGGCTGGATGCGCCTGCGCGGCACCCGGCGGCGGCGTGGAGTGGACCGAGGTTTCGTGCTGTCGGACCACGCCGACTGGCCCGGACTGTTGTGGGCCATCGAACAAACCGGCGCCGAACGGGTGATGGTCACCCACGGTTCCGTCGGTGTATTGGTACGCCACCTGCGGGAAAAAGGCCTGGACGCCCAAGGCTTCACCACCGAATACGGGGATGACGAAGAAGAGGCCACGGCATGAAAGCCTTCGCCGAGCTATACGCCAACCTCGACGCCACCACCTCCAGCAATGCCAAGCTCGCGGCCCTGCAAACCTACTTCCTGCAAGCGCCCCCGCAAGACGCCGCATGGGCCGTGTATTTCCTGTCCGGCGGGCGCCCGCGGCAATTGGTGCCGACGCGCCTGCTGCGGGACATGGCCACCGAAGCGGCCGGTATCGAACCGTGGCTGTTCGAAGAAAGCTACCAATCTGTAGGCGACCTGGCCGAGACAATTTCCCTGCTCCTGCCGGAATCCACCTACACCTCCGAGGACGGCCTGGCTATATGGCTGGAAGAAAAACTCCTGCCACTACGTGGCCTGTCGCCCCTGGACCTGGCCGAACGGTTGCCGGCGTTATGGGCGCAACTGGACCAGCCGAGCCTGATGGTGTGCATCAAGTTGATCACCGGCAGCTTTCGCGTCGGCGTGTCTAAATTGCTGGTCACCCGCGCGCTCGCCGCCATGGCCGACCTCGACAGCAAACGCGTGGCACAGCGGCTGGTGGGCTACACCGATTTATCCAACCGACCGACAGCCGAAGGCTATCTCAAGCTGATCGCCGCCGAATCATCCGACGAACATGCGCAACGGGGCGGACAACCTTATCCGTTTTTTCTCGCCCACGGGCTGGCGCAACCGGTGGCGCAATTCGACGCCGTGCTCGGTTCCCCCGCCGACTGGCAGGTGGAATGGAAGTGGGACGGCATTCGCGCGCAACTGGTCAAGCGCGAAGGCCGGCTGTGGATCTGGTCACGGGGCGAAGAGTTGGTGACCGAGCGTTTTCCCGAACTGCACAGCCTCGTCAGTGGCTTGCCCGATGGCACGGTGATCGATGGCGAGATCGTCGTCTGGAAACACTCGGTGCAGCCCTTCGCCCTGCTGCAACAGCGTATTGGCCGCAAGACCCTGAGCAAAAAGGTACTCGACGATGCACCGGTTGCGGTCCTCGCCTATGACCTGCTGGAACACCGGGGCAATGACTGGCGTAACCACACCCAGGCCGAACGCCGCGCCCAACTGGAACAGGTGATTGCCCAGTGCAACCAACCTGTGTTGCAACCCTCGCCCCTGCTGACAGGCGCCACCTGGCAGGACCTGGCACAGCAACGCGAAGCCTCCCGCAGCCTCGGTGTGGAGGGCATGATGCTCAAGGCCCGCGACGGCCTGTACGGCGTGGGCCGCACCAAGGACATGGGCCTTTGGTGGAAGTGGAAAGTCGACCCCTTCAGTGTCGATGCGGTGTTGATCTACGCCCAACGCGGCCATGGCCGGCGTGCCAGTCTCTACAGCGACTACACCTTTGCCGTGTGGGATGGTCCGCCCGGCAGCGAACGCACGCTGGTGCCCTTCGCCAAGGCCTATTCGGGGCTGACCGACGAAGAGATGCGCAAGGTCGACGCCATCGTGCGCAAGACCACCGTGGAGAAGTTCGGCCCGGTCAGCAGCGTGACGCCAAGCATGGTGTTCGAGTTGGGGTTCGAAGGCATTGCCCTGTCCAAGCGGCATAAGAGCGGGATAGCGGTGCGGTTCCCGCGGATGTTGCGTTGGCGGCAGGATAAGACGGTGGACGAGGCAGACAACCTTGCCACCCTGCAGGACTTACTGACCTGACACAGAACACCGCCCTCCCACAATTGGACCTCCAAATGTTCCGAAATGGTGCGATCAATTTTCAGCGCCCACTTTCGGGCATCTCCTACACTCATGACTCCCTTGTCCCACCTTTTAAAACGCTCATTCGGAACTATGGTGCAGAAATTGCTACTCGTGATCCGTCTGACACCGTTCAGTAACAGTCCTAAAACGCGCCACAAGCGCTTATCTTGGTTTCCAGGGATTACATAATGAAAAAAGCATTGCTGACCCTTTCTGCACTGGCTCTGTGCATGGCCGCTGGTACCGCGCTGGCCAAGGAATACAAGGAACTGCGTTTTGGTGTCGATCCGTCCTACGCGCCGTTCGAATCCAAGGCGGCCGATGGCAGCCTGGTGGGCTTCGATATCGACCTGGGCAATGCGATCTGCGCCGAACTGAAAGTGAAGTGCAAGTGGGTTGAAAGTGACTTTGACGGCATGATTCCAGGCCTCAAAGCCAACAAGTTCGACGGTGTGATTTCGTCCATGACCGTGACCCCGGTGCGTGAAAAGGCCATCGACTTCTCCAGCGAACTGTTCTCCGGCCCGACCTCGCTGGTGTTCAAGAAAGGCGCGGGTTACTCGACGCCAGAATCCCTCAAGGGCAAATCCGTGGGCTACGAGCAAGGCACCATCCAGGAAGCCTACGCCAAGGCCGTACTGGATAAAGCCGGGGTGACCACCAAGGCCTACGCCAACCAGGACCAGGTTTATGCCGACCTGACTTCCGGCCGTCTCGACGCCTCCGTGCAGGACATGCTGCAAGCCGAACTGGGCTTTTTGAAGTCCCCGGCCGGCGCCGGCTATGAAGTCAGCGCCGCCATTGATGACCCACTGCTGCCATCGAAAACCGCCATCGGTATCAAAAAAGGTAACACTGAACTGAAGGCCCTTTTGGATAAAGGTATCAAAGCGTTACACGATGATGGCACCTACGCCACCATCCAGAAGAAACACTTTGGCGATCTGAACCTGTACAGCGGCAAATAATGCCTGGGGCGCCCCTCCTGTGGAGGGGCGCTTTTTTATCGCCATAGGTCCCGATTTATGTTCGAAGAACTGTTGCAAACCCTCGGGCTGAGCGCACTCAGCTTGAAGGGTTTCGGCCCGTTGTTGCTGCAAGGCACCTGGATGACCATCAAGTTGTCGGTGCTGTCCCTGGCCGTCAGCGTATTGCTGGGCCTGCTCGGCGCCAGCGCCAAGCTCTCCAGCCTGCCCTTCCTGCGCATCCCCGCCCAGCTCTACACCACACTGATTCGCGGTGTACCCGACCTGGTGCTGATGCTGCTGATTTTCTACAGCCTGCAAACCTGGCTCACCGGCCTGACCGACTTCATGGAATGGGAATACATCGAGATCGACCCATTCAGCGCCGGGGTGATCACCCTGGGCTTTATCTACGGTGCTTATTTCACCGAGACGTTTCGCGGCGCGATCCTCGCCGTCCCCCGTGGCCAGCTGGAAGCCGCCACGGCCTATGGCCTCAAACGCGGGCAACGCTTTCGCTACGTCACCTTCCCGCAGATGATGCGCTTTGCCCTGCCGGGTATCGGCAACAACTGGATGGTGATGCTCAAGGCCACGGCCCTGGTGTCGATCATCGGCCTGGCGGACCTGGTCAAGGCCGCCCAGGATGCCGGCAAAAGCACCTACCAACTGTTCTATTTCCTGGTGCTCGCCGCGCTGATCTACCTGTTGATCACCAGCGCGTCAAACTTTGTCCTGCGGCGTCTTGAACGTCGCTACTCCGCAGGCTCACGGGAGGCGGTGCGATGATCGAACTCTTGCAGGAATACTGGCGCCCCTTCCTTTATAGCGACGGCCAGCACATCACCGGCCTGGCCATGACCATGTGGCTGCTCAGCGCCGCCCTGGTCATCGGCTTTGTGGTGTCGATCCCACTGTCCATCGCCCGGGTATCGCGCAACCCGCTGGTGCGCTGGCCGGTGCAGTTCTACACCTACCTGTTTCGTGGCACACCGCTCTATATCCAGTTGCTGATCTGCTACACCGGCATCTACAGCATCGCCGCCGTACGTGAACAACCGGTGCTCGATGCGTTCTTTCGCGATGCGATGAACTGCACGATCCTGGCTTTCGCCCTCAACACCTGCGCCTACACCACGGAGATTTTCGCCGGGTCCATCCGCAGCATGGCCCACGGCGAAGTCGAGGCGGCCAAGGCCTATGGCTTAAGCGGCTGGAAGTTGTACGCCTACGTGATCATGCCGTCGGCGTTGCGCCGCTCGTTGCCCTACTACAGCAACGAAGTGATCTTGATGCTGCACTCGACCACGGTAGCGTTTACCGCGACGATTCCAGACATCCTCAAGGTGGCGCGGGACGCCAACTCGGCGACGTTCATGACGTTCCAATCATTCGGTATCGCCGCGCTGATCTACCTGACCGTGACCTTTGCCCTGGTCGGTCTGTTTCGTCTGGCGGAGCGTCGATGGCTGGCGTTTCTCGGACCAAGCCATTAAGGAGCCTTCATGCGTCATCAGGTACACGATCTGATCGCGCCGGTGCCAGGCACGGCGCGGCAGATTCACAGTTTCCACTTCGGCCCCGAACACGCCGAGGGCAAGATTTACATCCAGTCATCGCTGCACGCCGATGAGCTGCCGGGCATGCTGGTGGCCTGGCACTTAAAGGTGCGCCTCGCCGAATTGGCGGCCGCCGGGCGGTTGCTGAGCGAGATCGTGCTGGTGCCCATCGCCAACCCGACAGGCCTGGAACAGGTGTTGATGGACATCCCCCTGGGCCGCTACGAGCTGGAAAGCGGGCAGAACTTCAATCGCCTGTTTGTCGACCTCAGCGACGAGGTGGGCGACCAGGTCGAAGCGTTACTCGGGGATGATCCCCGGCACAATGTCGAACTGATCCGTGCCGCGTTGAGCACAGCCCTCGCCGGGCAAGCCGCCACGACCCAATTGCACTCCCAGCGGCTGGTGCTGCAACGCCTGGCCTGCGATGCCGACATGGTGCTGGACCTGCACTGCGACTTCGAAGCCGTGGCGCACCTCTACACCACGCCCGAAGCCTGGCCGCAGGTGGAACCGCTGGCGCGCTATATCGGCTCGGAGGCCAACTTGCTCGCCACCGACTCCGGCGGGCAGTCGTTCGATGAGTGCTTCACCCTGGTGTGGTGGCAGTTGCAACAACGCTTCGGCGCGCGCTTCCCGATTCCCATGGGCAGTTTTTCGGTAACCGTCGAACTGCGCGGCCAGGGCGACGTCAACCACGGCCTGGCCAGCCTCGATTGCCAGGCGATCATCGACTATCTGATCCACTTCGGCGCCATTGCCGGTGACGTAGCGCCGCTGCCGGCACTGCCCTACCCCGCTACGCCGCTGGCGGGCGTCGAACCCGTGGCGACACCGGTGGGCGGCTTGCTGGTGTTCAACGCCCTGCCCGGTGAATACCTGGAAGCCGGGCAACTGATCGCCGAAATCATCAACCCCATTACCGACCGCGTAACGCCTGTGCACTGCCAAAACGCAGGCCTGCTTTACGCCCGTTCGCTGCGCCGCATGGCCACTGCCGGGATGGTCGTCGGCCATGTCGCCGGCACCGAGGCCTACCGCAGCGGCTATCTACTTTCGCCTTGAGGATGCACGCCCCATGTACAAATTGACCGTTGAAGGCCTGCATAAAAGCTATGGCGACAATGAGGTGCTCAAAGGTGTCTCGCTCAAGGCCAAGACCGGTGATGTGATCAGCCTGATCGGCGCCAGCGGCTCGGGCAAGAGCACCTTTTTGCGCTGCATCAACTTCCTGGAAACCCCCAACGACGGCGCCATGACCCTCGACGGCCAAACGATCCGCATGGTCAGCGACCGCCACGGCATGCGCGTGGCCGACGATGCCGAACTGCAGCGCCTGCGCACGCGGCTGGCGATGGTGTTCCAGCATTTCAACCTGTGGAGCCATATGAGCGTGCTGGAAAACATCACCATGGCCCCGCGCCGGGTGCTGGGTTGCAGTAAAAAGGACGCAGAAGACCGCGCCCGTCGCTACCTGGACAAGGTAGGTCTGCCCGCACGTGTAGCCGACCAATACCCGGCGTTCCTGTCCGGTGGCCAGCAGCAACGGGTGGCCATCGCCCGCGCCCTGGCCATGGAACCGGAAGTGATGCTGTTCGACGAACCCACCTCGGCCCTCGACCCGGAACTGGTGGGTGAAGTGTTGAAGGTAATCCAGGGCCTGGCCGAGGAAGGCCGCACCATGATCATGGTGACCCACGAAATGAGCTTTGCGCGCAAGGTGTCCAGCCAGGTGCTGTTCCTGCACAAGGGCCTGGTGGAAGAGCAAGGCGCGCCAGAGGATGTGCTGGGTAATCCGAAGAGCGAGCGGCTGCAACAGTTCCTGAGCGGCAATTTGAAGTAAACCTTTGCGACGCCTGGAGGGTCTGTGGGATAGACCCCTCCAGAGCGTTCGCTGCCGCATGGCAAAACCCCTCGACTTCGCCAAACAGTGGTTTGCCGCCAAAGGCTGGAAGCCGTTCGCCTTCCAGAAAGACGTATGGACAGCGGTCAAGGACGGCCGGTCGGGCTTGCTGCACGCCAGCACCGGCGCCGGCAAAACCTACGCCCTGTGGTTTGCCGCCCTCAATCGTTTCGCATTCACCCGCCCGCCTGCCATCGGTAAACGCAAACCGCCGGCTGAGCCGCTGACTGTGCTGTGGATCACGCCCATGCGTGCGTTGGCCGCCGACACCACACGCGCCCTCGAAGCGCCGCTTGAGGCCTTGCAGATTCCCTGGAGCGTCGGTCTGCACACCGGCGATACCAGCAGCAGCGAGCGTGCCCGGCAAACCCGGCGCCAGCCCACCGCACTGGTCACCACCCCGGAAAGCCTGACCCTGATGCTCGCCCGCGCCGACAGCGAAACGAGCCTGGCGCACCTGCGCATGGTGGTGGTAGATGAATGGCATGAGCTGATCGGCAACAAGCGCGGCGTGCAGTTGCAACTGGCGTTGGCGCGGCTGCGGCGCTGGCATCCCGAACTGATGGTGTGGGGCATTTCGGCCACCCTCGGTAACCAGTCCCACGCCTTGGAAGTGCTGGTCCCACAAGGGGACGGGATTAATGTACAGGGGCAAACGACCAAGCAGTTGCACGTCGACACCTTGCTGCCGCCCATCGCCGAGCGGTTTCCGTGGGCCGGGCATATCGGCTTGAAGATGCTGCCGCAGGTGGTGGCTGAGGTCGACGCCAGCAGCAGTTGCCTGGTGTTTACCAATACGCGGGCGCAGTCGGAAATCTGGTACCAGGCATTGCTGGAGGCACGGCCCGATTGGGCCGGGGTGATTGCCCTGCACCATGGCTCGCTGTCCCGCGAGACCCGTGACTGGGTGGAGCGGGCGTTGAAAGACGGTCAACTCAAGGCGGTGGTGTGCACCTCCAGCCTGGACCTGGGGGTGGATTTTTTGCCGGTGGAGCGCGTGCTGCAAATCGGCTCGGCCAAAGGCGTGGCGCGTCTGATGCAACGCGCCGGGCGCTCCGGCCATGCACCCGGACGGCCGTCGCGTGTGACCCTGGTGCCGACCCACAGCCTGGAACTGGTGGAAGCCGCTGCGGCCCAGGACGCGATCGCAGAGCGGCGTATCGAAGCCCGCGAATCGCCCCACAAGCCGCTGGATGTGCTCGTACAACATTTGGTGAGCATGGCCCTCGGCGGTGGCTTTACGCCGCAGGCATTGCTGGCTGAGGTCCGTGGCGCCTGGGCCTATCGCGACCTCACCGAGGCCGATTGGGCCTGGGCCCTGGGGTTTGTACGGCATGGCGGCCTGTCGCTGAGCGCTTACCCGGATTACCGCCGCGTGGAGCCGGACGAGCATGGCATCTGGCGTGTTCCCGATGCCCGGCTTGCGCGACGCCATCGCATGAGCGTGGGTACCATTGTCAGTGACGCCAGCATCCAGCTGAAATTCTGGAGCAAGGGCGGCGGCGGCAAGAACCTGGGCAGTGTTGAAGAAGGCTTTATTGCGCGGCTCAAGCCGGGGGATGGTTTCTTGTTTGCCGGGCGCCTGTTGGAATTGGTGCGGGTGGAAAACATGACCGCCTATGTGCGCCGCAGCAGCACCAAAAAAGCCGCCGTACCGCGCTGGAATGGCGGGCGCATGCCCCTTTCCAATGAGCTGGGCCAAGCCGTGGTGGAGCGCTTCGATGCCGCGGCGCACGGGCTCTACGAGGGCCCGGAAATGCAGGCGGTGCAACCGCTGCTGCAGACGCAGTTGCGCTGGTCCGGCCTGCCGACACGCGCGCACTTGTTGGCCGAAGCCTTGAAATCGCGGGAGGGTTGGCACCTGTTCCTCTACCCGTTTGCCGGCCGCCAGGTGCACCTGGGGCTGGCGAGCCTGCTGGCGTGGCGGGTCAGCCAGCAGCAGCCTGTGACATTCTCGATTGCCGTCAACGATTACGGCTTGGAGTTGCTCAGCGCCACCGAGGTGGATTGGCCGCGCTTACTGAATGAGGCATTACTGAGCCCGAAGCAGTTGCTGGCAGACGTCGCAGCCAGCCTGAACGCCGGAGAACTCGCCCTGCGCCGCTTTCGCGAGATTGCGCGTATCGCCGGGCTGGTGTTTGCCGGTTACCCCGGCGCGCCGAAAAGCACGCGCCAGGTGCAGGCGTCCAGCGGGTTGTTCTTTGAGGTGTTCAAGCAATATGACCCGCAGAACCTGTTGCTGGCCCAGGCGGGTGAAGAAGTCCTGCGCGATGAGTTGGATATTCGTCGGCTGGAAGAGACCTTGCTTCGCCTCTCGACGCTGACACTGGACCTGCATGTGATCGAACGTCCTACGCCCCTGGCCTTTCCGCTGCTGGTAGAGCGAATGCGCGAAAGCATGAGTTCGGAAAAACTCTCCGACCGCATTGCGCGGATGGTCAAGGACTTGGAAAAAGTCGCTGATAACGGGAGACGCTGATGGTTTGCCCAGTCACGCTGGAGGGCGAAGAACTGTGGCTGCTGGCGGATAAGGCACTCTACTGGCCCGCGCGCCAGTGCCTGCTGATCGCCGATGCACACTTTGGCAAGGCATCGGCCTATCGCAGCCTGGGCCAGCCGGTACCGCAAGGCACCACCACCGAGAACCTTCTGCGCCTGGATCGGTTGTTGGCGGCCGTGCCGTGTGCCCAGGTGATCTTTCTCGGCGACTTCCTCCACGGGCCCGGCTCCCACGCCAGCGGCACCCTCAGCGCCTTGAGGGCCTGGCGAGCACGTCATTGCGACCTGTCGATGACCTTGATTCGCGGTAATCACGATAAACGCGCGGGCGACCCGCCAGCTGACTTGAGCATCGAAGTGGTGCCGGAGCCACTGCTGATGGGCCCTTTCGCCCTGCAACACGAACCGCATGCCCATGCCAGCCACCATGTGCTGGCGGGGCATGTGCACCCGGTATATCGCTTGCGCGGCAAGGGCCGGCAAAGCCTGCGGCTGCCGTGCTTTCAGATCGGTACGCGCGTCAGCTTGCTGCCGGCGTTTGGGGCGTTTACCGGGGGGTATGCAGTCGATCAGGAAAATGACCGCCGAATCTTTGTAATCGGCGATCACCAGGTGTGGCAGGTTCGCTGACCGGCCCTGCGGGCATCAGGCGACCGGCGCGGGAGGCGGCTCATCCGGAAGGGTTGGCTCTCCGGGCTCGGTGGGCTGCTGCGGCCAATCTTCATCGGGTTGGCCGGGGATGCCGCCCGCATACGCGGGGTCGGCCATCAGGGACCAGGCCAGAACGCCAATCTGGTTGGGTTCAAGCCGGGCAAGTTCTGCGCTGATTCGCGGGTCGATCTTCATAAGGCACTCCTCAAGCGTGGCTCGGCGCGTTTTGCACGCACCGAGGCATTACACCCAATAGAGTCACTTTCTGCGGACTAATTCCCTTTACGCGTAGGACCTTTCGATCAAGCGCGTGGCAAGGTGACGCCGCGCTGGCCCTGGTACTTGCCGGCACGGTCTTTGTAGGACACTTCACAGGCCTCGTCTGACTGCAGGAACAGCATCTGCGCCACGCCTTCGTTGGCGTAGATCTTCGCAGGCAGGGTGGTGGTGTTGGAGAACTCCAGGGTCACGTGGCCTTCCCACTCAGGCTCAAGCGGCGTCACGTTAACGATAATGCCGCAACGCGCGTAGGTGCTTTTACCCAGGCAGATGGTCAGCACGTCGCGGGGAATACGGAAGAATTCCACGGTGCGTGCCAGGGCAAAGGAGTTTGGCGGGATAATGCACACGTCGCTTTTCACGTCGACGAAGCTCTTTTCGTCGAAGTTCTTCGGATCGACGATCGCCGAGTTGATGTTGGTGAACACCTTGAACTCATCGGCACACCGCACATCGTACCCGTAGCTGGAAACGCCGTACGAGATCACGCGGTCATCGCCTTCGCCACGAATCTGGCGCTCGACGAACGGTTCGATCATGCCGTGCTCTTGCGCCATGCGGCGAATCCACTTGTCCGATTTGATGCTCATGGCGGGTGTCCTGAATAGCGAGGTGGAAAAATTCTGTGTGGCATCTTACCGGGGCCGGCGTTGGGGTTCAAAGGGCGTGGGGCTTTTCTTAATGAATGCGCCGGCTGCTATAAGGCGCAGCCAGCGGGGCCGGGACCCGTATTGCCGCAACCGGTGCCTGTAAATACCACCGCCAGTCACGAAAATAGAGAAACCTTCGGAAATACCATTGGCACGTCCCGGAAAAAGGGTTAAGGTGGCGCCACTGTGCTGCTTGTGTCACTGAGAATCTCTACACGATATGTTGAATTTCGATCCAACCATCTCCAAGAATTTTTCCTGCTCTTTGCACTCAGTCTCGGCCAGGGCTTTTCCTGAGTCGCAGTTAACTTTGTCCAAGGAGATACACCATGTCTAATCGCCAAACTGGTACCGTTAAGTGGTTCAACGATGAAAAAGGCTTCGGCTTCATCACTCCACAATCCGGTGACGACCTGTTCGTTCACTTCAAAGCTATCCAATCCGACGGCTTCAAAAGCCTGAAAGAAGGCCAACAGGTTTCTTTCATCGCTACCCGCGGTCAGAAAGGCATGCAAGCTGAAGAAGTTCAAGTTATCTAACTTGTACTGACTTAGTCGAAAAAACCCCGCCCTTAAAAGCGGGGTTTTTTTATGCCTGGGATTTGGGCATACATGAATAAAAAGCCAGGCGCAAAAAAGTGGGAGGGGGCTCGCTCCCGATGGCGGCGGATCAGTCGATATTTGCATTGACTGGCACACCACTATCGGGGGCAAGCCCCCTCCCACCTTCAATCTGCGCCGTTATTGAAACAACGACTCACTCGACAGGCCATTCTTCTCCAGGATCTCACGCAAGCGCTTGAGCCCTTCCACCTGGATCTGCCGCACCCGCTCGCGGGTCAGGCCGATCTCCAGGCCTACGTCCTCCAGCGTGCTGCTCTCATGGCCACGCAGGCCGAAGCGGCGAATCACCACCTCACGCTGCTTGTCCGTGAGCTCCGACAGCCACTGGTCAATGCTTTGGGAAAGATCATCGTCCTGCAGCAGTTCGCAGGGATCCGTAGGACGATCATCCGTCAGGGTGTCCAGCAGGGTTTTATCCGAATCCGGACCCAGCGAGACGTCGACCGAAGACACCCGCTCGTTAAGACCAAGCATGCGCTTGACCTCCCCTACCGGTTTTTCCAGCAGGTTGGCGATTTCTTCGGGCGAGGGTTCATGATCGAGTTTTTGAGTGAGCTCGCGCGCTGCCCGCAGGTAGACGTTGAGCTCCTTGACCACATGGATCGGCAACCGGATCGTGCGGGTCTGATTCATGATCGCCCGTTCGATGGTCTGGCGAATCCACCAGGTAGCATAGGTCGAGAAGCGGAAACCCCGCTCAGGATCGAACTTCTCCACCGCCCGGATCAAGCCCAGGTTGCCCTCCTCGATCAGGTCCAACAGGGACAGCCCACGATTGACGTAGCGTCGGGCGATCTTCACCACCAGGCGCAGGTTGCTTTCAATCATGCGCTTGCGCCCAGCCGGATCACCCTTTTGCGACAAACGCGCAAAATGGACTTCTTCTTCGGGAGTAAGCAGAGGGGAAAAGCCGATTTCATTGAGGTACAGCTGGGTCGCATCGAGCGCCCGCGTGTAATCAATGTATTTATGTTGCTTTAACGCGGTGGAGTTCTTGGATTTGGTGCGAACTGAAGGTACAGCAGGTCCCTCATTCGACATCGATTCCGTAGCGATGCCGGTCTCCATAAGGAGAACCTCATCGTCGATGTCAAACTCCGGCGCTTCTTTACTGAGAGCCATTGTTATAGTCCTTTGGTGAGTTCGACCTCAAGCTCAAGCGACGCCTTTATCCTTGGCAACGCTGGAGCCTGTTCCTTCTACGTGAGGAACAGGCTGTGCAACACATCAACGACGGGGTAGGAATTGCAGTGGATCTACAGGCTTCCCTTGACGGCGAATCTCAAAGTGCAGTTTCACCCGGTCTGTACCAGTTGACCCCATTTCGGCAATTGTCTGTCCGACTTTGACTTGCTGCCCCTCCCGAACCAACAGCCTACGGTTGTGGCCGTAAGCACTGACGTAGGTATCGCTGTGTTTGATGATGACCAGCTCGCCGTAGCCCCGCAAACCACTCCCGGCGTACACCACCGTCCCATCAGACGCAGCTAAAACAGGCTGTCCCAAATCCCCGGCAATATCAATGCCTTTATTCAAACTGCCGTTTGAAGAGAATTTTCCAATTAAAACTCCATTTGAGGGCCATCCCCAACCGGTCGGCGCAGGCCCTGCCGGGGGTAACGGCGCGGGTGCCGGCTTGCTCGCGACACTCGGCGAAGCGGTACCGGCAGGCCGGGTAATGATGGTGGTTCTGCTCGACGACGACGGCGAAGATCCGGTGTTTGTCACAACTGCCGTAGGGGTAGAACCGGTGCGACCGTCAAAGCGAATCGTCTGACCCGGATGTATCGTGTAGGGCACAGGAATATTGTTGCGGGCTGCGAGTGCCTTGTAGTCCCAACCATAACGGAAGGCGATCGAGAACAACGTGTCGCCCTTGCGCACTACATATTGCCCGGTGGTCACCGTCGGCTTTTGCGGTGCTGCGTTATTGCGGTCAACGACCCGTGCACCGCTGCTTGGCGAGCTGGAACACCCTACCAGAAGGGAACCAAAGACAAGGCCAAGCACCAGTCGCTGAAAACTTGTTTTACTCATACGCTGCGCAAGACCTGTGAGACTCACCCGCCGCTCCCTTTGTGGTGGCTGAACATGAATGCCTGTATCAGGCTTGAAATATGACGCAAGTATAACTGGGCATTGAAGTTTTACCGTCACGCGACTGGAACGAATCATTCAGCGCGTTGAATCGCCCTGCCCATCATGTTGACTTGATAGACCCCGCCGTAAGACACATCCTCACCAACAGAATTCACTGCCAGCGAAAAATGATCAGGCCAGCGGGCCATTGAGCAACGGAACAAAGCGTACGGCGCCCAGTACATGCCGGGAAAAACCGTCGTCTTCACGGACAATAAGCATCAATTGTTGCACTTCACCGGATCCCACCGGAATGACCAGGCGCCCCCCCGGGGCCAACTGGTCGAGCAGCGCTTGGGGCACATCGGTGGCCACGGCCGTGACGATAATCCCGTTGTAAGGTGCCAATGCCGGCCAACCCTCCCAACCATCGCCCCAGCGGAATACCACGTTGCGCAGGTTCAACTCCACCAGGCGTTCCTTGGCGCGATCCTGCAGCACCTTGATGCGCTCCACCGAGAACACCCGCTCCACCAGTTGCGACAGCACGGCCGTCTGGTAGCCGGAACCGGTGCCGATCTCCAGCACCTTGTCCAACGGTCCCGCCGCCAGCAGCAGCTCACTCATGCGCGCAACCATATAAGGCTGGGAGATGGTCTGGTTATGGCCGATGGGCAATGCCGTGTCTTCATAGGCACGATGGGCCAAGGCCTCGTCGACAAAGAGGTGCCGAGGCGTACGCCGGATCACTTCCAACACCTGGGCGTTGGAAAGCCCCTCTTCGTACAGGCGCTGGATCAAACGCTCACGGGTGCGCTGGGAGGTCATCCCGATGCCCCGGCGCAGCAGGTCGTCTTGTTCACGAGCCATCAGCGCAGCCCCTCCAGCCAGCCATCGAGACCACTGAAGGCATCACTGAAGGTGCGATCAAGTTGCAATGGGGTAATCGACACATAGCCTTGCATCACCGCGTGAAAGTCCGTGCCTGGGCCACCGTCTTCGGCATCACCCGCAGCCGCGATCCAATAGCCTTCCTTGCCACGCGGGTCGACCACCTTCAACGGTGCTGCCGCACGGGCACGATGGCCCAGGCGCGTAAGCTGGATGCCGCGAATGTGGTCGAGGGGCAAATTGGGAATGTTGACGTTGAGCACCGTGCGCGGTGGCAGGTCCAGGGAGCCATGGGCCTCCACCAGCTTGCGCGCGAAATAGGCCGCGGTGGGCAGGTTGTCCAGTTGGCGCGATGCCAACGAAAACGCAAACGAGGTCCGGCCGAGGAAGCGCCCTTCAAGCGCCGCCGCCACCGTGCCGGAATACAGCACGTCGTCGCCCAGGTTGGCGCCGAGGTTGATGCCCGACACCACCAGGTCCGGCTCCTGATCCAACAAGCTGTTGATCGCCAGGTGCACGCAGTCGGTGGGGGTGCCGTTCACACTGATGAAGCCATTGGCCAGAACCTGCGGGTGCAGCGGACGGTCGAGCGTCAGCGAACTGCTGGCGCCGCTCTTGTCCTGGTCGGGGGCAACCACCACGCACTCGGCGTAATCTTCCAGCGCAGCATAGAGCGCGGCAAGACCGGGTGCGGTGGCACCGTCATCGTTTGATATCAGAATACGCATGGGCTGTCCGTCTGCCCCACCGGCACCAGATCAACAAGCTCGCGCACCAAGACAGTGGCGAAGCATCCGGCCGGCAGGACGAATTCCAATTGCAGAATGTCAGGCCCGGGATAATGCCACGTCAACCCGCCAATGGGCAGTCGCAGAATGCGACGTTCCTGGCTCATGCCGGCATTCACCAGCCAATCACGCAGGTCGGCTTCACCGGCGGCAACCGCCTGCTCCAACTCAAACGTGGCGCCCGTCGCCGGAGAATCACCCTCGCCCCACTGCGGCCCGGTGGGGTGCAGGTCCAGGATCGCCAGGCGCGGGTCGCTGCACTCAGCCTCTCCCGCCGGAAAAAAGCTGCGGCTGTCGGTAAACGCCAGCAGATCACCCACTTGCGCGTGCTGCCAGGAACCGTCGGCAACGCGTGCCGCCAATACTTTGTTGAAGAGGAAACTGCGCGCGGTGGACAACAACCGCGAACGCACATTGCGCTGCTCCGGCAGGGCCTTGCGCGCAGCCCATTCACGGGCATCGACGACATTGCCACCGTTGTGGCCAAAACGCTGGGTGCCGAAATAGTTGGGAATGCCGTACTGGGCAATCAATTGCAGCCGCGCGTCGATGGCGGCGGTATCACCGGCCAATTGGGTCAGGCGCAAGGTAAAGCCGTTGGCCGAGTGCGCGCCACGCTGCAGCTTGCGCTTGTGGCGAGCGGTTTTCAGGATCTTGAGGGTGTCGTTTTCCGCACTGCTCATGTCCGGATCGGCCTTGCCCGGCAGTTGTACGCTGAACCACTGCCGGGTCAGCGCCTGGCGGTCCTTGAGCCCGGCATAGCTGACGGTGCGCAACGGCACGCCAGCTGCCTTGGCGATACGCCGCGCGGCTTCCTCAGTATTGAGCCCGCGCTTCTCAACCCACAACCACAGGTGCTCGCCTTCGCCGGTGAGCGGAATATCGAGCACTTCGTCGACCTGGAAATCTTCAGCAGTGGCCTTCAGGACCGCGCTGCCCAGGGCCTCGCCATAGGCACGCGGGCCCAGCAGTTGCAGGTCGTTCATGCGCGCAGCAACAAGGCGACGGAGTGCACCGCGATGCCCTCTTCACGACCGGTGAACCCGAGCTTTTCGGTGGTGGTGGCTTTCACGTTGACTTGATCCAATTCAATTTGCAGGTCTGCGGCAATCAGTGCGCGCATGGATTCGATATGCGGGGCCATTTTCGGCGCCTGGGCCACGATGGTGTTATCGACGTTGCCGACCTTCCAGCCTTTGGCGTGGATCAGGCCGACCACATGGCGCAGCAAGACACGGCTGTCCGCGCCCTTGAAGGTGGGATCGGTATCCGGAAAGTGCTTGCCGATATCGCCCAGCGCCGCCGCACCGAGCAAGGCATCGCTCAAGGCATGCAGGACAACGTCGCCGTCGGAATGAGCCAGCAACCCATGGTGGTGCGCAATGCGCACGCCGCCCAGGGTGATGAAATCGCCTTCAGCGAAACGGTGCACATCGTAGCCGTGGCCAATACGCATAAAAAAACGCCCCGATTTAATTCAGGGCGTGATTCTACCTACTTTTGCCTCACATTAACCGAGCAAAGCACGACCATGATGTCGCAAATGATCTTCGATGAAGCTGGCGATAAAGAAGTAGCTGTGGTCGTAACCAGGCTGCAGACGCAGTTCCAGGGGATGGTTCGCCGCCTTGGCCGCTTGCTGCAAGGCTTCGGGCTTGAGCTGCACGGCGAGGAAATCGTCGCGATCGCCCTGATCCACCAGCAACGGCAGCTTTTGCGAGGCTTCGCTGATCAGCACGCAGGCATCCCATTCGCGCCATTTGGAACGCTCTTCGCCCAGGTAACGGGAGAAGGCTTTCTGGCCCCACGGGCAATCCATCGGATTATTGATCGGCGAAAACGCCGACACCGACAGGTAGCGCCCGGGGTTGCGCAAGGCACACACCAACGCACCGTGGCCGCCCATGGAGTGGCCGCTGATGCCGCGTTTGTCCGAAGCCGGGAAATGCGCTTCAACCAACGCCGGCAATTCCTGCACCACGTAGTCATGCATCCTGTAGTGCTTGGCCCAAGGTTCCTGGGTGGCATTCAGGTAGAAGCCGGCACCCAGGCCAAAATCCCAGGCGTTGTCCGGGTCGCCCGGCACACCGGGGCCACGGGGGCTGGTGTCGGGCGCGACAATGATAAGCCCCAGTTCTGCGGCCATGCGCTGAGCACCGGCTTTCTGCATGAAGTTCTCATCGGTGCAGGTCAAGCCGGACAGCCAGTACAGCACCGGCAGCTTGCCGCCCTGCTCCGCTTGCGGCGGCAGGTAGACGGCAAAGGTCATGTCGCAGCCGAGCACGTGGGAACTGTGTTTGTAGCGTTTGTGCCAGCCGCCAAAACTCTTCTGGCAGGAGATATTTTCCAGGGTCATGGGAGTGCTCCCAGCTGCAAGTTGCAAGCCTCAAGCGGCAAGTAAGGCGTACACCCACTTGCTGCTGATAGCTTGCCGCTTGCCGCTGCTTCAAAAGTGAATGACGGTACGAATGCTCTTGCCTTCATGCATCAGGTCAAACGCTTTGTTGATGTCCTCCAGGCCCATGGTATGGGTGATGAACGTGTCCAGCGGGATCTCGCCGGCCTGGGCCATTTCCACATAGCTTGGCAACTCAGTACGGCCGCGTACGCCACCGAACGCCGAGCCACGCCAGACGCGGCCGGTCACCAGTTGGAAGGGACGCGTGGAGATTTCCTGGCCGGCACCGGCAACGCCGATGATCACCGACTCGCCCCAACCTTTGTGGCAGCACTCAAGCGCGGCACGCATCAGTTGCACGTTGCCGATGCACTCGAAGGAAAAGTCCACGCCGCCGTCGGTCAAATCGACAATTACGTCCTGGATCGGGCGGTCGTAGTCTTTCGGGTTGATGCAGTCGGTGGCGCCCAGTTGCTTGGCGATCTCGAACTTGGCCGGGTTGATGTCAATCGCAATGATACGGCCGGCCTTGGCCTTGACCGCACCGATCACGGCCGACAGGCCGATACCACCGAGACCGAAGATGGCCACGGTGTCGCCCGGCTTGACCTTGGCGGTGTTGATCACCGCACCGATGCCGGTGGTGACGCCACAGCCGAGCAGGCAGACCTTCTCCAGCGGCGCCTCTTTTGGAATCTTGGCGACGGAAATTTCCGGCAGCACGGTGTACTCGGAGAAGGTCGAAGTACCCATGTAGTGGAAAATCGGCTGGCCCTTGTAGGAAAAACGCGTGGTGCCATCTGGCATCAGGCCTTTGCCCTGGGTGGAACGAATGGCCTGGCACAGGTTGGTCTTGCCCGACAGGCAGAATTTGCACTTGCCGCATTCAGGGGTGTACAGCGGGATCACATGGTCGCCTACCGCCACCGAAGTCACGCCCTCGCCGATGGCTTCGACCACCGCACCGCCTTCATGGCCAAGGATGGACGGGAAGATACCTTCCGGGTCAGCGCCGGACAGGGTGTAGGCGTCGGTGTGGCAAACGCCGGAGGCCACCACGCGCAGCAGGACTTCGCCCGCCTTGGGCATGGCCACATCCACTTCGACGATCTCCAGTGGTTTTTTAGCTTCAAAGGCGACAGCTGCGCGTGACTTGATCATCCGGGTTTCTCCAGGGCTGAAAATTGAGAACAACAGTGTAAAACATGCCTCTTTGATTAATAATCCGGCCAAAAGCAAAACATTATTGCTGTATAGGGACAATCACAATGTTGGAGAACCGCTGGGAAGGTATCGACGAATTCGTTGCCGTGGCCGAATGCAGCCAATTTACCGCGGCTGCCGAGCGGCTGGGTGTGTCTTCGTCCCACATCAGCCGCCAGGTGGCGCGCCTGGAAGAGCGCCTGCAAACGCGGTTGCTGTATCGCAGTACCCGTAAGGTGACGCTGACTGAAGCGGGTCAGACCTTTCTGCAACATTGCCAGCGCCTACAGGACGGCCGCGAAGAAGCCCTGCGCGCCGTGGGTGACCTCACCAGCGAACCGAAAGGCATGTTGCGCATGACCTGCGCGGTGGCCTATGGCGAGCGGTTTATCGTGCCACTGGTGACGCGGTTCATGGGCCTGTACCCGCAATTGCGGGTGGACATCGAACTGAGCAACCGTCAATTGGATCTGGTGCACGAAGGACTCGACCTGGCGATTCGCCTGGGGCGATTGCAGGATTCGCGCATGGTCGCCAGCCGCCTCGCGCCTCGGCGCATGTACCTGTGCGCGTCGCCGTCCTACCTGGCCCGGTATGGTCGGCCACATAGTTTGTCGGAATTGAGTCGGCATAATTGCCTGATCGGCAGCTCGGACATTTGGCAACTGGCTCAGGACGGGAGGGAATTTTCCCAGCGAGTGCAAGGCAACTGGCGCTGCAACAGTGGGCAAGCGGTGCTGGATGCGGCGTTGCAAGGGGTGGGATTGTGCCAACTGCCAGACTATTACGTACTGGAGCATCTGCACAGCGGCGCGCTGGTGTCGCTGCTGGAGGCGCATCAGCCACCGAATACGGCGGTGTGGGGGCTGTATCCGCAACAACGGCACTTGTCGCCGAAGGTCAGGAAGTTGGTGGATTTCTTGAAAGAGGGGTTGGCCGAGCGGCCGGAGTACAGCAGTTGAGTATTGGGTGTCTAGGCGGGCCTCATCGGGGCATGGGTATCTACACAACGTTGTAGCAGCCAACGCTAACCACGATGCGAAGCGAGCCGCCCTTGATCTTGCTTTAGATCTTGATCTCAGGCGCCCCGTTAAACCACGCTGGCCGGAATTCGATAGTGATTTGGGGGGCAAACCGGCAGGGATGCCGGTTTAGCCGCCCCGCGCCATGGATGGCGCGTGGCGGCGGCCTCCCAAATCACTGTCGGATTACGGGCACACCGAGCCTGGGCGAGGTGCCGAGTGGTGGGGCGAAGCGTTTTGGGTTACTTTTTGCGCTCTTCAAAAAGTGACCCGCTGTAAGAGCGGAACCCTAAGTCGCCGTTACCGCAGCAACGGATATGTACTCGGTCTGATCCAAAAAAAAGGTCGGCCCAGAGGCCGCCATCGGGGGCAAGCCCCCTCCCACCTTTGAATGTGTTCACAGATCAAAATGTGGGAGGGGGCTTGCCCCCGATAGCGGTTTGCTGATTACCGGCGATTCGCCCAGCGCAACCGCAACCACTCCAAATCTTCGGGCCGGGTCACCTTGATATTGTCCGACCGTCCTTCGATCAAACGCGGCGCCTGTCCTGACCACTCCATGGCCGAGGCTTCATCGGTGATCACCGCATCGGCCACCAGACTGTCGGCCAAGGCGCGATGCAGCGCACCCAGGCGGAACATCTGCGGCGTATAGGCCTGCCAGATCAGACTGCGGTCGACGGTCTCGACCACACGACCATGCTTGTCGACACGCTTGAGGGTGTCGCGGGCCGGCACGGCCAGCAGACCGCCGACCGGGTCGTCCGCCAGTTCGGTGAGCAACTTATCCAGATCATCGCGACTCAGATTCGGCCGCGCCGCATCGTGGACCAGCACCCAATCGTCATCGCTGGCGCCCAGGGCATTGAGTTGCAGCAACGCATTGAGCACCGAGCCAGAACGCTCCGAACCACCGTCCGCACGCACGATACGCGGGTCAGCGGCACATGCCAGGCTTGGCCAATACGGGTCATCAGCAGCAAGACTGACCACCAACCCCTTGAGGTTGGGATGATCGAGAAAACAGCCAAGGCTGTGTTCCAGAATAGTGCGCCCACCCAACTGCAAGTATTGCTTGGGACGGTCCGCGGCCATACGGGCACCGACGCCCGCGGCAGGTATCACGGCCCAGAAGGCCGGCAAACAATGGTTCATTGGGCCAACTGGTAGAGGGTTTCGCCCTCCTTGACCATGCCCAACTCATGACGGGCCCGCTCTTCAACGGTCTCGGTACCTTTTTTCAGCTCAAGCACTTCGGCATCGAGGACGCGGTTGCGTTCCAGCAAGCGTTCGTTCTCGGCGTGCTGGTCGGCAATTTGCTGGGTCAGGTCTTTTACTTGCGCAAAGCTGCCATTACCCACCCATAGGCGGTACTGCAGGCCAGCCAGCAACAAGAGCAAGACGAGGAACAACCAATTGGGACTGCGCATCGAATATCGGGTATCCAGTGAAAAAAGACGCCATGCAAAACTTTTACAGCAACTGATAGCACGAAGCCTGGAAGAACCAGGCTTGTGCTTGATAGCCATCAGATTAGCGTCGAAATGTTCACTATCGTGAATTTTCCGACGCAATCCGCCGACTTTTTACCATGCCTTACCATCAAGTAGCGATCAGCCGCGAAACTCGCCGCGACCGTTGTACTTGGCTTTGCCGGCCAGTTGCTCTTCGATACGCAGCAATTGGTTGTATTTGGACACACGGTCAGAACGGCACAGGGAGCCGGTCTTGATCTGGCCCGCCGAAGTGCCCACGGCCAGGTCGGCGATGGTCGAATCTTCGGTTTCGCCGGAGCGGTGGGAGATCACTGCGGTGTAGCCCGCAGCCTTGGCCATCTGGATGGCTTCCAGGGTTTCGGTCAGGGTGCCGATCTGATTGAACTTGATCAGGATCGAGTTGGCGATCTTTTTGTCGATGCCTTCTTTCAGGATCTTGGTGTTGGTCACAAACAAGTCGTCACCTACCAGTTGGACTTTTTCGCCGATCTTGTCGGTGAGGATCTTCCAGCCATCCCAGTCGGACTCGTCCAGGCCGTCTTCGATCGAGATGATCGGGTAGCGCTGGGTCAGGCCCTTGAGGTAGTCGGCAAAACCTTCGGAGTTGAACACCTGGCCTTCGCCGGACAGGTTGTATTTGCCATCTTCGTAGAACTCGCTGGCGGCGCAGTCCAGGGCCAGGGTCACGTCGGTGCCCAGTGTGTAGCCAGCGTTAGCCACGGCTTCGGAGATCACTTTCAGTGCATCTTCGTTGGACGCCAGGTTCGGCGCGAAACCACCTTCGTCACCCACGGCAGTACTCAGCCCACGGGCCTTCAGCACGGCTTTGAGGTGATGGAAAATCTCGGTGCCCATGCGCAGGCCTTCGGAGAAGGTCTTGGCGCCGACCGGCTGCACCATGAATTCCTGGATGTCGACGTTGTTATCGGCATGCTCGCCACCGTTGATGATGTTCATCATCGGAACCGGCATCGAGTAGACACCCGGGGTACCGTTCAGGTTGGCAATGTGGGCGTACAGTGGCAGGTCCTGGTCCTGGGCGGCGGCCTTGGCAGCAGCCAGGGACACGGCGAGGATGGCGTTGGCGCCGAGGCTGCCTTTGTTTTCAGTGCCGTCGAGCTTGATCATCGCGTGGTCCAGGGCTTTCTGGTCCAGCGGGTCTTTGCCCAGCAGCAGGTCACGGATCGGGCCATTGATGTTGGCTACAGCCTTGAGGACACCCTTGCCCAGGTAACGGCTCTTGTCGCCATCACGCAGTTCCAGCGCTTCGCGCGAACCTGTGGAAGCACCGGACGGCGCGCAGGCGCTGCCGATGATGCCGTTATCGAGAAGCACGTCGGCTTCGACGGTGGGGTTGCCACGGGAGTCGAGAACTTCACGACCTTTGATGTCGACGATTTTTGCCATTGTTGTAAACACTCCAAAGTTGACGAAAACGACGCAGCTGAAGGAAATCTTTTGACCGACCGCAAGGGTGGAACAACGGGGCAGGCTTGCAGGCGACAAGGCTCAGGCCCGAGGGCCTGAGCATTTAGCGTGGGATACTTTACCGGAGAAATGGCAGTTACGCGGTCTCTACTGTCGGAAAACTCTTGACCAGTTCGTCCAACTGCTTGAGTTGGGCCAGGAATGGTTCCAACTTGTCCAGGCGCAGGGCGCATGGACCGTCGCATTTGGCGTTATCCGGGTCCGGGTGGGCTTCCAGGAACAGGCCTGCCAGGGACTGGCTGATGCCGGCCTTGGCCAGGTCCAGTACCTGGGCACGGCGCCCACCGGCAGAGTCGGCGCGACCACCAGGCATTTGCAGCGCGTGGGTCACGTCGAAGAACACCGGGTATTCGAACTGTTTCATGATGCCGAAACCGAGCATGTCCACCACGAGGTTGTTGTAGCCGAAGCTAGAACCACGCTCGCAGAGGATCAACTGGTCGTTACCCGCTTCCACGCACTTGTTCAGGATGTGTTTCATTTCCTGAGGTGCAAGGAACTGGGCTTTCTTGATATTGATCACCGCACCGGTCTTGGCCATCGCAACGACCAGGTCGGTCTGGCGCGACAGGAAGGCCGGCAACTGGATGATGTCGCACACCTCGGCGACCACGGCAGCCTGTTCAGGCTCGTGGACGTCGGTGATGATCGGCACGCCGAAGGCTTGCTTGATGTCCTGGAAGATCCGCATGCCTTCTTCAAGGCCCGGGCCGCGATAGGAGGTCACGGACGAACGGTTGGCCTTGTCGAAGCTGGCCTTGAACACGTAAGGGATACCCAGTTTCTCGGTAACCTTTACGTACTCTTCACAGACCTGCATCGCCATGTCACGGCTTTCGAGCACGTTCATGCCGCCGAACAACACCATGGGCTTGTCGTTGGCAATCTCGATGTCGCCTACGCGAATGATCTTCTGGGCCATCAGGTTTACGCCTTCTTCTGATGTTGCGTCAGTGCGGCTTTGACGAAACCGCTGAACAGTGGATGACCGTCGCGCGGTGTCGAGGTGAACTCAGGGTGGAACTGGCAAGCGACGAACCACGGATGATCCGGGGCCTCGACCACTTCAACCAGCGCGCCATCACCCGAGCGACCGGAGATCTTCAGGCCAGCCTCTTTGATTTGCGGCAGCAGGTTATTGTTCACTTCGTAGCGGTGACGGTGACGCTCGACGATCACGTCCTTGCCGTAGCAATCGTGAACCAGGGAACCCGGCTCCAGCAGGCAGTCTTGCGCGCCAAGGCGCATGGTGCCGCCCAGGTCGGAGCTTTCGGTACGGGTTTCGACGGCGCCGGTGGCGTCTTCCCACTCGGTGATCAAGCCCACGACCGGGTGGCCGCTCTTGCTGTCGAACTCGGTGGAGTTGGCGTCTTTCCAGCCCATCACGTTACGGGCGAATTCAATAACGGCCACTTGCATGCCCAGGCAGATGCCCAGGTACGGCACCTTGTTCTCGCGAGCATACTGCACGGCAGTGATCTTGCCTTCCACGCCACGCAGGCCGAAACCGCCTGGAACGAGGATCGCATCGACACCTTCGAGCAGCGCGGTGCCCTGGTTCTCGATGTCTTCGGAATCGATGTAGCGCAGGTTGACCTTGGTACGGTTGCTGATGCCCGCGTGGCTCATCGCCTCGATCAGCGACTTGTACGCATCCAGCAGTTCCATGTACTTGCCGACCATGGCGATGGTGACTTCGTGCTCAGGGTTGAGCTTGGCGTCAACCACGGCTTCCCACTCGGACAGGTCCGCGCCGTTGCATTGCAGGCCGAAACGCTCGACCACAAAATCATCCAGGCCTTGCGAATGCAGGATGCCCGGGATCTTGTAGATGGTGTCGGCGTCTTCCAGGGCGATCACCGCACGTTCTTCAACGTTGGTGAACTGCGCGATCTTGCGACGCGAGGAAATATCGATCGGGTGATCGGAGCGGCACACCAGCACGTCCGGCTGCAGGCCGATGGAACGCAGTTCCTTGACCGAGTGCTGGGTAGGCTTGGTTTTGGTTTCGCCAGCGGTGGCGATGTACGGCACCAAGGTGAGGTGCATCAGCATCGCGCGCTTGGCGCCGACTTCGAAACGCAACTGGCGGATGGCTTCGAGGAACGGTTGGGATTCGATGTCACCCACGGTGCCACCGATCTCGACCATCGCCACGTCGGCATCGCCTGCACCCTTGATGATGCGGCGCTTGATTTCGTCGGTGATGTGCGGGATCACCTGGATGGTTGCACCCAGGTAGTCACCACGGCGCTCTTTGCGCAGCACGTGCTCGTAGACACGGCCAGTGGTGAAGTTGTTGTTCTGGGTCATGGTCGTGCGGATGAACCGCTCGTAGTGGCCCAGGTCCAGGTCGGTCTCGGCGCCGTCGTGTGTGACGAACACTTCACCGTGCTGGAACGGGCTCATGGTGCCCGGGTCGACGTTGATGTACGGGTCCAGCTTGAGCATGGTGACTTTAAGCCCCCGCGCCTCCAGGATGGCCGCCAATGAAGCGGAGGCAATGCCTTTCCCCAATGAAGAAACAACACCGCCCGTGACGAATATGTAGCGCGTCATGAAAAACCCTAGAAGTCTGCGTTAAAGCGGTCCGAGCCGCCGGGGAAAGCGAAGAGAGGCCGAAGCCCCCGATCACCTGCATTAATCACAGTGCACCTTTCAAAAAAACCGCCGCGTTGTGACAGACCAGCAATGAAACGCCGGTACGTTGATCGCTACACATTTTTTGGAATCGCCCAGCAAAGACTGCTTGGTAATCGGCAACTGCTGCGATTCAGGCGAATCCACAGAAGTTGTATCAAGAAGGGAGCGTAGTCTACCGGAAAGGCTCTATCAGCTCAAACCTTGATCGCAGCTCTGTGGCATCCAATGTAATTGCCAGCCTTCATTCGGTGCGGCCCAGAGTCCAGTGAGGTTGGGCACGCCGAGCAATTGCTCGCCCCGATACAGCAGCGGCAATCTGCCACGGACGAAGCCCGGCACTCCATGTTCATTAAGCAGGCGCTTCAAGTCACGCCGGCCTCGGCCTGGTACTTCAAGCATTTCGCCGCCCTGGCGATAACCAACCTCCAGCGGGCCTTCGGGCACCTTGCCGATAATTTCCAGCAGGCCATTGCCGGGTAACTCTAGTGGGTTTTGCGGGCTAGGCCAGCTCACCGACGCGTGGGAAAATTCCGACCAGGCGCGAGGCAACCACCAGATGCGTTCGCCACAACGGTGCAATTCCCCATCGGCCAGACGCCATAAGGGCTGTGCGTCGCCCTTGGCATCGCGTAGGGAATACCAGCCAGCCCAGTGGTCGCTGTCGGGTAAACGGGTCAGCGGCGCCAGCCAATGGCGCAGGACGTTGCGCTGACGCGCATCGGAAAGTTCGCGCAGTGGGTCGAGAGCCAATGAAGGCAAAACCAGCCAAGGAAACCGTGAAGGTTGATCGGCGACTTGCAGGTCCATGCAGGCTAACTCACCCAGCAAAGCTTGCGCCTCACCAAGATGGTCGGCAGTGCGGGCCAGGCTGGAGACGGCTTGGGGCCAACGCGCCGTCAGCGTCGGGATCACGCAGTGACGCAGGTAATTACGGGAGAAGCGTGGATCGGCATTGGAAGGATCTTCAATCCACTTGAGTTGATGATCAGCGGCATAGGCTTCCAACTCGGCACGCGAGACATCCAGCAACGGCCGCACCAAATGGCCACCCGCCAATGGACGGTGCACAGGCATTGCCGCCGCCCCCCGCACGCCGGCCCCGCGCAACAGGCGAAACAGCAGGGTTTCAGCCTGATCGTCGCGATGCTGGCCTGTGAGCAACACCCCCCCTGCCCCGATCATCTCGGTAAACGCCCGGTAACGCGCATCACGCGCTGCACGCTCAAGGCTGGCGCCGGGCTGCACATGCACACGCATTACGCGCAGGGGCACGCCCAGCCTGTCGCAAATGGACTGGCAATGGCTCGGCCAGGTGTCGGCGGCGGCTTGCAGGCCATGGTGGACATGGACAGCGTTGAGCGGCGGGAAATTTTCGGTTTTGGCCAGGGAGGCGAGGAGGTGCAGCAGTACGGTGGAGTCAAGACCGCCGGAGAATGCGATATGCCAGGCCGGGGCGTTGCGCCAGGGGGCTAGGGCGTGCAGGAGTTTGGCGGATAAAGTCGGTTTCATCACAGGTTACCGCCGCAAATCTGGAATACCCAAGCCAAGCATACACAAAGCTAATGTGAGAGGGGGCTTGCCCCCGATAGCGGAGCATCAGCCAGTGAATACAGTGACTGACACTCAGCAATCGGGGGCAAGCCCCCTCCCACATTAGTACCGCTGCGGCCTTAGAGACCGTAGCTCATCAGGCGCTCGTAACGACGGGCCAGCAGCGCTTCGTTATCCAGTTTCTTGAGCATCGCCAGCTGCGAACCCAACTCGGCACGGATAGTAGCGGCGGCGGCAGCCGGGTCGCGGTGGGCGCCGCCCAATGGCTCGGCGATCACTTTGTCCACGATACCCAGGCCCTTGAGGCGATCGGCAGTGATGCCCATGGCTTCGGCAGCGTCCGGCGCTTTTTCTGCGGTTTTCCACAGGATCGAGGCGCAACCTTCGGGTGAAATCACCGCGTAGGTCGAATATTGCAGCATGTTCAACTGGTCACAGACACCGATCGCCAGTGCGCCGCCGGAACCACCCTCACCGATCACGGTGGCAATGATCGGGGTTTTCAGGCGAGACATGACGCGCAGGTTCCAGGCAATGGCTTCGCTCTGGTTGCGCTCTTCGGCGTCGATACCTGGGTAAGCGCCCGGGGTGTCGATAAAGGTCAGGATCGGCATCTTGAAGCGCTCGGCCATTTCCATCAGACGGCAGGCCTTGCGGTAGCCTTCTGGGCGCGGCATGCCGAAGTTACGGCGTACTTTCTCGCGCACTTCACGGCCTTTCTGGTGACCGATGACCATGACCGGCTGATCGTCCAGGCGAGCGATACCACCCACGATAGCCGCGTCGTCGGAGAAGTGGCGGTCACCGTGCAGTTCGTCGAACTCGGTGAAAATGTGCTGAATGTAGTCCAGGGTGTAAGGACGACGCGGGTGACGAGCCAGGCGCGCGATCTGCCAGCTGGTCAACTTGCCGAAGATGTCTTCGGTGAGCGTGCTGCTCTTGTCTTGCAGGCGAGCGATCTCATCGCCGATATTCAGCGAATTGTCATTGCCGACCAGGCGCAGTTCTTCGATCTTGGCTTGCAGGTCAGCGATCGGCTGTTCGAAATCAAGAAAATTCGGGTTCATAAGCGTCCGTCTTGGGTCGACGGCCAAGGGTTGCCTGGCCAGCCGGTTGTCTATTCGCGCCCTACCTTAAGGGAGAGGCGCGTCTAGGTCGAGATTAAATGTTTGGTCGAGATCAGGCGATTTGCCATCACCTGATCGTCAACGGTATTGGAGGAAGACGTTGTCACGACCGAACTGGTCACGCAATGCTTGAATCAAGCCGTCAGCCGGATCAATTCGCCAGGTCTCGCCGAACTGCAGCATGGCCTTGGCGTCGCTGCCGGTGTATTCCATGGTCACCGGGCACGCGCCGCGGTGGCGCTTGAGCAAGTCACCCAACCAGCGTAGCTGATCGCCCTTGAGGGCTTCGGTCTTGACCTTCAAGCGCAGACTTTCGGCCAGGTTGGTGCGCGCATCTTCCATGCTCATCACTCGCTTGATCCGCAGACGCAAGCCGCCGGAGAAGTCATCGTTGCTGACCTCCCCTTCCACCACCACCATGGCGTCGGTCTGCAGCAGCGACTGCGCAGAGTGAAAGGCGTCGGCAAACAGCGACGCTTCGATCCGGCCCGAGCGGTCGTCGAGGGTGATGAAGCCCATCTTGTCGCCCTTTTTGTTTTTCATCACTCGCAGGGCGATGATCATGCCGGCGACGGTCTGGGTATCCCGCGCCGGTTTCAGGTCGATGATGCGCTGACGGGCGAAACGGCGGATTTCACCTTCATATTCGTCAATCGGGTGACCGGTGAGGTACAGGCCCAAGGTGTCTTTTTCACCCTTGAGGCGCTCCTTGAGGGTCAGGTCCTTGGCCTTGCGGTGGTTGGCGTACACATCCGCATCGTCTTCGACGAACAACCCGCCAAACAGGTCGGCGTGGCCGCTGTCGTGGGTCCGGGCGGTCTGTTCGGCGGCCTTGATCGCTTCTTCCATGGCGGTGAGCAACACCGCGCGGTTGCGATCGATATTCGCCTGGTAAGCCTTCGGCTCATCATGGAAATACGGCCCAAGACGGTCGAGCGCGCCGCTGCGGATAAGACCATCGAGGGTACGTTTGTTGATGCGCTTGAGGTCAACACGTGCGCAGAAGTCGAACAAATCCTTGAACGGCCCGTCCTGGCGCGCTTCGGTGATGGCTTCCACCGGCCCTTCGCCCACGCCTTTGATCGCGCCCAGGCCATAGATGATGCGACCCTCGTCATTCACCGTGAACTTGAACTCCGAGGCGTTCACGTCCGGTGCGTCGAGGCGCAGCTTCATGGTGCGCACTTCCTCGATCAAGGTCACGACCTTGTCGGTGTTGTGCATATCCGCCGAAAGTACCGCAGCCATGAACGGCGCCGGGTAGTGGGCTTTCAGCCAGGCGGTCTGGTACGACACCAGCCCGTAGGCGGCGGAGTGGGATTTGTTGAAGCCATAACCGGCGAATTTTTCCACCAGGTCGAAAATGTTACCGGCGAGGTCGGCGTCGATATTGTTGGTGGCGCAACCCTCAATGAAACCGCCGCGTTGCTTGGCCATTTCCTCGGGTTTTTTCTTACCCATGGCACGACGCAGCATGTCCGCACCACCGAGGGTGTAGCCGGCCATTACCTGGGCGATCTGCATCACCTGTTCCTGGTACAGGATGATGCCGTAGGTCGGAGCCAATACCGGCTTGAGGCCTTCATACTGGTAATCGGAGTGCGGGTACGCCAACTCGGCGCGGCCGTGCTTACGGTTGATGAAGTCATCCACCATGCCCGATTGCAGCGGGCCCGGACGGAACAGGGCCACCAGTGCGATCAAGTCTTCCAGGCAGTCGGGCTTGAGCTTTTTGATCAGCTCCTTCATGCCCCGCGATTCAAGCTGGAACACTGCAGTCGTTTCAGCTTTTTGCAGCAATTGGTAAGTCGGTTTGTCATCCAGCGGGATGAACGCGATATCCAGCGGCTCTTCGTTGACCTTGGCGCGGTCTCGGTTGATGGTCTTGAGCGCCCAGTCGATGATCGTCAGAGTCCGAAGGCCGAGGAAGTCGAACTTCACCAGGCCGGCCGCCTCCACATCGTCCTTGTCGAACTGGGTGACCAGGCCGCCGCCCTCTTCATCGCAATAGATAGGCGAAAAGTCAGTCAGCTTGGTTGGCGCGATTACTACACCACCGGCGTGTTTACCGACGTTACGCACCACGCCTTCGAGCTTGCGCGCCATGTCCCAGATTTCGGCGGCTTCTTCGTCGATTTTGATGAAGTCGCGCAGGATCTCTTCCTGCTCGTAGGCTTTTTCCAGGGTCATCCCGACTTCGAACGGGATCATCTTCGACAGGCGGTCCGCCAGGCCGTAGGACTTGCCCTGCACCCGCGCCACGTCACGGATTACCGCCTTGGCCGCCATGGAACCGAAGGTAATGATCTGGCTCACGGCGTTGCGACCGTATTTCTCGGCCACGTATTCGATCACGCGGTCCCGGCCGTCCATGCAGAAGTCGACGTCGAAGTCGGGCATGGAGACCCGTTCCGGGTTCAGGAACCGCTCGAACAGCAGGTCGTATTCCAGTGGGTCAAGGTCGGTGATTTTCTGTACATAGGCGACCAGCGAGCCAGCACCCGAGCCCCGGCCCGGGCCTACCGGGACGCCGTTGCTCTTGGCCCACTGGATAAAGTCCATCACGATCAGGAAGTAACCGGGGAACCCCATCTGGATGATGATATCCAGCTCGAAATTCAGCCGGTCGACATAGACCTGGCGCTTGGCCTCGTAATCTTCGGTGGTGTCCTTGGGCAGCAGGACGGAGAGACGCTCCTCCAAGCCATCAAATGAAACCTTGCGGAAATACTCGTCGATGGTCATGCCATCGGGAATCGGGAAATTGGGCAAAAAGTGTTTGCCCAGCTTCACTTCGATATTGCAGCGCTTGGCAATCTCGACGGAGTTTTCCAGGGCCTCGGGCAGGTCGCTGAACAGCTCGGCCATCTCCTCCGCGCTCTTGAGGTACTGCTCTTCGCTGTAGTTCTTGGAGCGGCGCGGGTCATCCAGCGCCCGGCCCTCACCGATGCACACGCGGGTTTCGTGGGCCTCGAAATCTTCCTTCTTGATAAAGCGCACATCGTTGGTCGCCACCAACGGCGCGCCCAGCTTGTCGGCCAGGGCTACGGCGGCGTGCAGATGCTCTTCATCGTTGGGGCGGTTGGTACGCTGGACTTCCAGGTAAAAGCGGTCGGGGAATACCTGCATCCACTCACTCGCCAGTACTTCGGCTTCATGGGGATTGCCGCCCAGCAGCGCGATACCGATCTCGCCCTCCTTGGCGGCCGACAGCATGATCAGGCCTTCGCTGGCCTCGGCGACCCATTCGCGCTCGATGATGATCGAGCCGTTGCGCTGACCGTCGATAAAGCCACGGGAAATCAATTCGGTGAGGTTGCGATAACCCACGCCATTCATCGCCAGCAGGCTGATGCGGCTCAGGGGGTTATCCGGGTCTTTGTTGGACAGCCACAGGTCGGCGCCGCAGATCGGCTTGATGCCGGCGCCCATGGCGTTCTTGTAGAACTTGACCAGGGAACACATGTTGTTCTGATCGGTAACCGCGACCGCAGGCATGTTCATGCCCACCAGGGTTTTGACCAGTGGTTTGATCCGTACCAGGCCGTCGACCAGGGAGTATTCAGTGTGCAGGCGCAGGTGAACGAATGAAGCCGGCATAGTGATCCTGTCCAGAAACTTAGAAACAACAAGGCCCGGGATTGTACCGGGCCTTGGCAAAAACATCAGCCTTGCGACTAAACCTCGCTGAGGTTCTCGCGTAGCTCATAAGCCTGGCGCACCGGGGCAAACGAGCGCCGGTGGATCGGCGTTGGACCAAGACGGGCCAGGGCTTCCAGATGAACGGGCGTCGGATAGCCTTTGTGGCCCCCGATACCGTAGCCGGGGTAAATCAATTCGAAGGCAGCCATTTCACGGTCTCGGCTGACCTTGGCCAGGATCGAAGCGGCGGCAATGGCTGGAACCTTGCTATCGCCCTTGACCACCGCTTCAGCCGGCATCGCCAGCTTAGGGCAACGGTTGCCGTCGATCATCGCCAGTTTTGGCGTGATGTGCAGGCCTTCAACGGCACGCTGCATGGCCAGCATCGTGGCGTGCAGAATGTTCAACTCGTCGATTTCTTCGACTTCAGCCCGGGCGATATGCCAGCTCAGGGCCTTTTCACAGATTTCGTCGTAGAGTTTTTCACGGCGCGCCTCGGTGAGTTTTTTCGAGTCGTTGAGCCCCAGGATCGGACGGTTTGGATCGAGGATCACGGCCGCCGTCACCACCGCGCCACACAGCGGGCCACGCCCTACTTCGTCAACGCCGGCCACCAGTTCGTGGGCTTGGGCAACCAGGCTGAAATCCAGGCCTATTTGCGTGCTCATAAAGCTTCCTGTTTTTGGCCGATCAAGGTCAGTACGGCATCGGCTGCCTGGTTCGATGCATCACGGCGCAAGGTGCGGTGGATGTCGTCAAAACCACGAGTCTGTTCTTCGCCGCCGTCGATCAAGGGTAGTAGGGTTTGCGCGAGGGCTTCGGGCGTTGCATCGTCCTGCAACAACTCCGGAACCAACAGGCGCTGGGCCAGCAAGTTGGGCAAGGAGATGTAAGGGCTTTTGACCATGCGCTTGAGAATCCAGAAAGTCAGCGGCGCCAAGCGATAGGCCACGACCATCGGGCGCTTGTACAGCAGGGCCTCCAAGGTCGCGGTACCCGAAGCGATCAGCACCGCATCACAGGCCGCCAGGGCCAGGTGCGACCGACCGTCGAGCAGGGTCAAGGGCAGATTGCGACCGACCAGCAGTGTCTCGATTTGTGCACGCCGTTGCGGGCTGGCGCAGGGCAACACGAAACGCACTCCAGGCTTCAAGGCTTGCAGGCGCTCGGCAGCATCGAAAAACACGTTGGCAAGACGGCCAACTTCACCGCCTCGACTGCCCGGCATCAGCGCGACGAGCGGGCCGTCGGGCAAACCCAGTTCGGCACGCGCGGCTGCACGGTCAGCCTGCAAAGGAATGGTGTCAGCCAGGGTATGCCCGACAAACCGTACCGGCACGCCCTTCTCCTCGTAGAACCTGGCCTCAAACGGCAACAGGGTCAACATCAGGTCGCAGCCTTCGCGGATCTTCAGCACACGCTTCTGCCGCCACGCCCACACAGAGGGGCTGACGTAGTGCACGGTCTTGATGCCGGCCTGACGCAACTTGAGTTCGATATTGAGGGTAAAGTCCGGCGCATCGATTCCGATAAAAACATCGGGCTTTTCTTCGATCAGCGTCTGGATCAGCAGCTTGCGACGAGCCAACAGCTCACGCAGGCGACCCAGCACTTCGACCAGTCCCATGACCGACAGACGCTCCATGGGAAAGTACGACGTGAGGCCTTCGGCCTGCATCAGCGGGCCACCGACGCCGATAAATTCCACCGCAGGGTGCTGGGCCTTGAGCGCCCGCATAAGACCTGCGCCCAAAATGTCGCCGGAAGCTTCTCCGGCCACCAGCGCGATACGCAGAGTAGCCATGATCAGCGGGTGATGCCGCGGGTCGACGCCTGGATCGAGTCACGGAACACCGCGACTTCCGGGAACAACGCTGCCGGCTCGGACAGTTGGATCAACGCCTGGTCGACCGTCAGCCCCTGACGATAGACCACCTTGTAGGCGCGGCGCAGGGCGTGGATCGCCTCTTCGCTGAACCCACGACGGCGCATGCCTTCGAAGTTCATGCTGCGGGCTTCGGCCGGGTTGCCGAACACCGTGACGAACGCCGGAACGTCCTTGCCGATGGCGGTGCCCATGCCGGAAAAGCTGTGGGCGCCGATATGGCAGTACTGATGCACCAGGGTGAAGCCGGACAGGATCGCCCAATCATCAACATGCACGTGACCGGCCAACGCCGTGTTGTTGACCAGGATGCAGTGGTTGCCGATCACGCTGTCATGGCCGATATGGGCATAGGCCATGACCAGGTTGTGATCACCCAGCGTGGTCTCGGCACGATCCTGCACGGTGCCACGGTGAATGGTCACGCCTTCACGGATGATGTTGTGATCACCGATTACCAAGCGTGTTTCTTCACCCTTGTACTTCATGTCCGGGGTGTCTTCGCCTACCGAGGAAAACTGGTAAATGCGGTTGTGTTTGCCAATGCGGGTCGGACCTTTGAGGATCACGTGCGGCCCGATGACAGTCCCCTCGCCGATTTCCACACCTGCGCCGATGATCGACCAAGGGCCGACCTCAACGTCGGCGGCCAGTACGGCCGACGGATCGATGATTGCGCGAGGGTCAATCAAACTCATAGTTTGCGTTCCGCGCAGATGATCTCGGCAGAGCACACCGGCTTGCCGTCTACCGAGGCCTGGCATTCGAACTTCCAGATCTGGCGCTTGCAGCTGATGAACTTGGCTTCCAGGATCAACTGGTCACCCGGAGTAACCGGGTTGCGAAAGCGCAACTTGTCGGAGCCCACGAAATAGTAAAGCGTGCCGTCGGCAGGCTTGAGGTCGAGCATTTTGAAACCAAGGATACCGGCAGCCTGGGCCATTGCTTCGATGATCAATACGCCCGGCATGATGGGATGCGCGGGGAAGTGGCCGTTGAAGAATGGTTCGTTGATGCTGACATTCTTGTAGGCACGAATGCGCTTTTCCTCAACATTGAGGTCCACTACACGGTCCACCAGCAGGAACGGGTAACGGTGAGGCAGGTATTCGCGAATCTCGTTGATGTCCATCATTTCGGGGGGAAGCCTGTAATAAAGATTGGGGGCGGGCGACTAAACGCACGCCCCGCTAGCAAATCAAGGAGGCAGTCTAGCGGCTGTGCACACTTGATATGGAAATGGTATCAGCCTTCTGATGAAGCATTACCGCCAGGGGTCACGTCCCCAACACGCTTTTCCAGCTGTTTGAGACGTCGAGCCATGTCGTCGAGCTGCCTCAAACGTGCTGCACTCTTGCGCCATTCAGCTGCGGGCTGCATGGCGGTACCAGATGAGTAGGCCCCCGGCTCGGTAATCGAGTGGGTGACCATGGTCATGCCGGTGATGAAAACGTTGTCGCAAATATCGATATGCCCCACCAGCCCTACGCCACCGGCGAGCATGCAATGCTTGCCGATCCTGGTGCTGCCGGAAATGCCTACACACGCGGCCATGGCGGTGTGATCGCCAATCTGCACGTTGTGGGCGATCTGGATCTGGTTGTCGAGCTTCACGCCGTTACCGATCACGGTATCGGCCAAGGCCCCGCGATCGACCGCTGTATTCACACCGATTTCCACGTCGTCGCCGATCAATACGCCGCCGACCTGGGCAATCTTGTGCCAGACACCCTTGGAGTTGGCAAAACCGAAGCCTTCACCACCGATTACCGCACCCGATTGAATGACCACACGCTCACCAATACGCACATCGTGGTACAGGGTCACGCGAGGCGCCAACCAACCGTCGGCGCCGATTACACAGCGAGCGCCGATAAAGCAATGCGCGCCGACCGTTACACCGGCCGCGATGCGTGCGCCGCTCTCGATCACCGCAAACGCACCGATGCTGGCCGCAGGATCAACCTGGGCATCATCGGCGATAACCGCAGACGGATGAACACCACTCGCCGCCTTGGGCTTCGGGTCGAACAGATGCGACGCCTTTGCGTACGACAGGTAGGGGTCAGCCACTACCAGGGCATCCCCGGCGTAACCCTCGGCGTCAGCGGCCTTCAGCAACACGGCTGCGGCCTGGCAGTCGACCAGGTATTTACGATATTGGGGGTTTGCGAGGAAGCTCAACTGAGCTGGGCCAGCCTCCTGCAAGGTGGCTAGCCCAGTGATTTCCTTCTCCGGGGAGCCACGCAAGGTGGCTCCCAGGAACTCGGCCAACTCGCCGAGCTTGATAGTCGCGGTCATGGCTTACTTCAGCTGGTTCATGCGCTCGATCACCTGACGGGTGATGTCGTATTGAGGCTTGACGTCGATCACTGCGCCACGCTCGAACACCAGGTCAAAGGCACCTTTCTTGATGACTTCTTCCACAGCGCTGTCGAGTTTAGGCTTGAGCTGCTTGAGCATTTCGCGGTCGGCAACAGCCTTGGCTTCGTTCAGCTCCTTGGATTGGAACTGGTAGTCACGGGCCTTTTGCTTGAATTCAAGCTCCAGACGCTCGCGCTCGCCTTGCTGCATTTTGTCGCCACCCGCTACCAGGCGGTCCTGGATACCCTTGGCGCTGCTTTCCAACGTCTTGAGCTTGGTCAGTTGCGGACCGAATTTTTTCTCGGCATCCACGGCGTATTTCTTGGCCGCGTCGGATTCCAGCAGGGCCATCTGATAGTTCAGGACGGCGATTTTCATCTCGGCGAAGGCCGGGGTGGTTACCAGCACGGTGGCCAGCAGAACCAATTGAGTCAACTTACGCACGATGTACTCCTACAGAATCCGTTGTCGTTATCTTGGGTCAGACGCTTAGAACGTCTGGCCGAGGGAGAATTGGAAAATCTGGGTTTCAGCGTTATCCGGTTTCTTGATCGGCATGGCCAGAGCGAAGCTCAACGGGCCAAGCGCAGTCACCCACGTCACACCGACACCAACGGAGCTCGCCAGGTTGGTCAGGCTAACATCATTACACTGGGTGTTGGACTTCACACCACTCGGGTTGGTGACCTGTTCGCACTTGGAGTCGAACACATTACCCACATCCCAGAAGACCGAAGTACGCAGGGAACGCTGATCTTTGACAAACGGCAGCGGGAACAGGATTTCCGCACCACCCTGGATCAATACGTTGCCACCGAATGGCAGCGGCTTGTTGTCCGAGTCGAGGACAGTACCGGTGTTACCAGTCACGCCTACACCACGGCTCGGTGTACCACGTGGACCCAAGGTGCTGTCCTTGAAGCCACGCACGGAGTTGAAGCCACCCGCATAGTAGTTCTCGTAGAACGGCAGCCCATTGGTGGAACCATAACCGTCGCCATAGCCCAACTCAGTATGCAGGCGCATGGTGTAGTTATCGCTCAACGGCTGGAACAACTGACCACGGTAATCGAGCTTGAAGAACGACAGGTCGCTGCCCGGAGTCGTTGCTTCCAGAGTCAGGCTCTGGGAGTGACCACGGGTGGCAAGCACACCTTTGTTCAGGGTCGACTCGGACCAGCCGGCGGACGCCTTGAAGTTCAGGAACTTGTCGCCTTCCTTGCGAGTGAAGTCGAAGATCTCGTCCACGGTGTACACACCGGTCTTGATCTCATCCTGTTGCGCAGTCAGGCCGAAGGTCAGGCGCGAGGTCTCGCTGATCGGGTAACCGATGTTGGCGCCTACGCCCAGGCTGTCGATTGCATAGCTTGCTACGTCAACGTCGAGGTCTTTGTAGTCGGTGGTGCGGTAGAAGGCGTTGTAGCCCAGGCTTACACCGTCTGCAGTCCAGTAGGGGTCGACATAACCGAAGTTATAACGGCTCTGGTATTCGCTTCGGGTCAGGCCGATGGACACCTTGTTACCGGTACCCAGGAAGTTGTTCTGGGTGATGGAACCACCGAGGATCAGACCGGCGCTCTGTGCGAAGCCGACACTGGCGGTGATGGAACCCGACGCTTGTTCTTCCACGGCGTAGTTCACGTCAACCTGGTCATCCACACCCGGTACGGCTGGGGTTTCGACGTTCACCTCTTTGAAGAAGCCCAGGCGCTCAAGACGGGTCTTGGACTGGTCGATCAGGTAAGTCGACGCCCAGCCACCTTCCATCTGGCGCATTTCACGGCGCAGCACTTCGTCCGCAGACTTGGTGTTGCCACGGAAATTGATACGGTTCACATAGGCACGCTTGCCTGGGTCGACGACAAAGGTGATGTCCACGGTGTGGTCTTCATCGTGCGGGGTAGGCACGCCGTTGACGTTGGCGAAGGTATAGCCTTCGTTACCCAGGCGACGGGTGATCAGTTCGGAGGTAGTGGTCATCAGCTTGCGCGAGAACACCTGGTCTTTCTGCACCAGCAACAGGGCCTTGACCTGGTCTTCAGGCACTTTCAAGTCGCCGCTGAGCTTCACGTCACGAACCTTGTACTTCTCGCCTTCGTTGACGTTGACAGTGATGTAGACGTGTTTCTTGTCCGGAGTGATGGACACCTGGGTCGAAGCGATATCCATGTTGATATAACCACGGTCCAGGTAGTAGGAACGCAGGCGCTCCAGGTCACCGGAGAGTTTTTCGCGGGCGTACTTGTCATCGTTCTTGAAGAACGACAACCAGTTGGTGGTCTTGAGCTCGAACAGGTCGATCAGGTCGTCATCAGCGAACTTGGTGTTACCCACCACGTTGATGTGCTGAATGGCCGCCACGGTACCTTCGTTGATGTTGACCTTGAGGCCGACACGGTTACGAGGCTGTGGCACCACTTCCGTTTCCACGGTCGCGGAGTAGCGGCCCTGGGCAACATACTGGCGTTGCAGTTCGTTACGCACACCTTCAAGAGTGGCGCGCTGGAAGATCTCGCCCTCGGCCAGGCCAGATTGCTTCAGGCCTTTCATCAGGTCTTCAGTGGAGATCGCCTTGTTGCCTTCGATCTCGATACTGGCGACGGAGGGTCGCTCGACGACGGTGATAACCAGGACGTTACCTTCGCGACCCAGTTGGATGTCTTGAAAGAACCCGGTTTTGAACAGCGCACGAGTGGATTCCACCAGGCGACGGTCATCAGCCTGTTCCCCGACGTTCAACGGCAAGGCACCAAAGACGCTACCCGCGGAAACCCGCTGGAGGCCGTTGACGCGAATATCGGAGATGGTGAAGGACTCGGCGTGAACTTCGGCGATCATCAATACGGTGAGAACCGCAGTTAGCAGCAGACGTTTCATGAAGTCCTTTCTTATTCCAACTGGCAATAAACAAACTGCCGCAAAATGCGGCAGATTCGCAATTCAGCGAAGCGTTACAGTCGACCCAGATCGTTGACCAAGGCTAATAACATCACCCCAACCACCAAACTGATACCGATCTGTATCCCCCAACCCTGCACCCGATCCGACAAGGGGCGACCACGCACCCACTCGACCAGATAAAACAACAGATGCCCCCCATCCAATACTGGAATGGGCAGCAAATTCAGAACACCCAGGCTAATACTCAGATAAGCCAGGAAATTCAGGAAATCCGCGACACCCGACTGGGCAGAAGCGCCCGCCACTTTAGCAATGGTTATCGGTCCACTCAAGTTTTTTACCGAGAGCTCGCCGAACAACATTTTCTTGAGGGATTCGAGGGTCAGCACACTCATGGTCCAGGTGCGTTTTGCACCCTCGCCAATTGCCGCCAGCGGCCCGAAACTGACCTCGCGCACCATCGAGGGCGGCCAGTCCGGACTCTTCACACCAGCCCCCAGGTAACCCCCGGCCGCCCTGGCTTCCCCACGTACCGCCAGGGTCACGGGGACATCAATTTGAGCGCCGTCACGCTCAATTTTCAGCACAATTCTGGTATCAGGGCGGACGCGCACCAGATCGACCACCTGCTGCCATTCACCCAGCACCTGGCCATCGAGGGCCAGCAAGCGATCGCCGGTTTTCAGACCTGCGGCCTGGGCCGGACCTTTCGGATCCAACTCAGCAAGCACTGGCGGCAGCGCAGGACGCCATGGCCGGATGCCCAGGGACTTGATCGGATCAGGCTCATCAGCGCCTTTGAGCCAATGGTCCAAAGCCAGCGCGCGCGGGGTTTCGGCACTGGAATCCTGCTCACGCACCACGACGTTGACGGTGCCGCTTTCACCCAAACGACGCACCAGTTGCAAATTGACCGCGCCCCAACCCGTAGTCGGCTCGCCATCAATGGAAACAATTTCCTGCCCTGCGACCAGACCTGCCTTGGCCGCGATACTGTCCGCCTCGACCGCGCCGATCACAGGACGCACCTGCTCGCTGCCGAGCATGGCCAAGACCCAGAAGAACAGCATTGCCAACAGGAAGTTGGCAATCGGACCGGCGGCAACAATGGCAATACGCTGACGAACGGTCTTGCGGTTGAAGGATTGGTCCAACTGATCAGCAGGCACTTCGCCTTCACGCTCATCGAGCATCTTGACGTAGCCACCCAACGGGATGGCCGCGATCACGAACTCGGTGCCACGTCGGTCGTGCCAGCGAACCAGCGGCATGCCGAAGCCGACGGAAAAGCGCAGTACCTTGACACCGCAACGACGTGCCACCCAGAAGTGGCCGAACTCGTGGAAGGTAACCAGCACACCCAGAGCAACCAGGGTGCCGACAATCATGTAAAGCGCACTCATCTAATTTCTCCGCATTCCAATCCAGTGCCCGAAGGCTCAATCGCGCCCACAGATTAACGCGCGTTGCGGTTCAACCATTGTTCAGCCAAGGCGCGTGCCTTGGTATCCGCCTCGAATACCGCCCCGAGGTCACTGACTGCCACCACGGGCTCAAGACCCAGGACGTCCTCGATGATACTCGCGATCTGCGGAAAGCGGATGCGCCGTTCGAGAAACGCCGCCACGGCCACTTCATTCGCCGCATTGAGCATCGCCGGTGCGCTGTTACCCGCCTCCGCCGCCTCACGCGCCAAACGCAGGCAAGGAAAACGCTGCTCGTCCGGCGCTTCAAAGTCCAGGCGGGCAATTGCAAACAGATCCAATGGCGCTACGCCGGAATCAATCCGCTCCGGCCAGGCCAGGGCATTGGCGATCGGGGTGCGCATATCGGGATTACCCAATTGGGCCAATACCGAGCCATCCACATAGTCGACCAGTGAATGAATCACACTTTGCGGGTGAATCACCACCTCGACCTGATCCGGTCGCGCATCGAACAACCAACAGGCCTCGATCAACTCCAGGCCTTTATTCATCATGCTTGCCGAGTCTACGGAAATCTTGCGGCCCATCGACCAGTTAGGATGAGCGCACGCCTGATCCGGAGACACATGCTCCAACTCCGCCAAGGGAGTTTGCCGGAAAGGACCACCCGAAGCGGTCAGCAGAATCCGACGCACACCCACCTGGCTCAGACCGCGAGCAAAGTCACCCGGCATGCATTGGAAGATTGCATTGTGCTCACTGTCGAGGGGCAGCAGCACGGCACCGCTCTTGCGCACCGCCTGCATGAAGAGCGCGCCGGACATCACCAGCGCTTCTTTGTTGGCCAGCAGGATTTTCTTGCCCGCATCCACGGCAGCCAAGGTCGGACGCAAGCCGGCGGCACCGACGATCGCGGCCACCACCGTATCCACCTCGGCATCGGCCGAGACCTGGCACAACCCCTCCTCCCCCACCAGCACCTGAGTGGCCAGCCCGGCAGCCCGCAGATCATCCTGCAGGCTCCGTGCAACCGAACGCTCAGGCACGACAGCAAAGCGCGGCACATGGCGCACGCACAGCGCCAACAGTTCGCTGAGGCGGCTGTACCCGGTCAAGGCAAACACTTGATAGCGGTCAGGGTGACGAGCGATCACATCCAGCGTGCTCAACCCCACCGAGCCGGTTGCACCCAGCACGGTCACTTGTTGCAGGCGGCTCACGAAGCGGTCATCCACAACAGCACGGCAAAGATCGGGATGGCAGCGGTAAGGCTATCGATACGATCCAGCACCCCGCCATGACCCGGCAGCAGGTTGCTGCTGTCCTTGATCCCGGCCTGGCGCTTGAACATGCTTTCGGTGAGGTCACCGACCACCGAGATAAATACGACGATGGCCGTGCCCAGCAGGGCCAGGAAGATTTCCTTCGCCGACCAGTCGCGCACCAAGCCCACCACAAGAGTGATCGCCAGCGTCAACGCCAGGCCGCCATACACACCCTCCCAACTCTTGCCCGGGCTGACTGCCGGCGCCAGCTTGCGCTTGCCGAATGCCCGACCAGAGAAGTAAGCGCCGATGTCTGCGCCCCAGACCAGCACCATCACCGCCATGATCAGCCAGTTACCCATCGGCGAATTCTTGATCTCCACCAGCCCTTGCCAGGCCGGCAACAGGATCAACAAGCCAATCACCAACTTGCTGGCAACGCTGGACCACTGGCCACTGCTACGCGGAAAGGTCAACACCAGATAGGTCGCAAGCGCCCACCACAGCACCGCCGCCCCCAATACCCAAGGTACGATGATGCTCGACAGGGTGTGCATCAGAAACAGCAGCACCGCCACGACAACGGCATACACCACTCGCGGTAATTGCGCGTTGAAACCTGCCAATCGCGCCCACTCCCAGGCACCCAGGGTTACCACCAGGCCGATAAACAGTGCAAAGCCAGAGCCATCCAGCAGGAAAAACCCGCACAGGGCAATCGGCAACAGTATCAGTGCTGTGATGATTCGTTGTTTAAGCATTTAAACCCGGGCTCCAGCTTCGATCTGCTCACTCGTTTTACCGAAGCGACGCTGACGGGAAGCGAAATCGGCCAGCGCAGTGCGCATGGCATCGTGTTTGAAGTCCGGCCAGAACAGGTCGGAGAAGTACAGCTCGGTGTAAGCCAACTGCCACAAGAGGAAATTGCTGATGCGATGCTCACCACCGGTACGGATACACAAGTCAGGCAACGGCAGGTCACCGGTCACCAGACAGGTTTGTAGCAATTCAGGCGTGATGTCGTCCGGCCGCAGATGACCGGCCTGCACTTCGCGGGCCAGTCGCTGCGCTGCCTGGGCAATATCCCACTGGCCGCCATAGTTGGCTGCGATTTGCAGCACAAAGCGGTTGGTGCCAGCCGTGATAGCCTCGGCTTCACGCATGGCCGCCTGTAGTTCCGGATGGAAGCGCGAGCGGTCGCCGATGATGCGCAGGCTGATGTTGTTGTCGTTGAGGCGCCTGGCCTCACGACGCAGGGCCTTGAAGAACAGGTCCATCAAGGCGCTGACTTCTTCGGCGGGCCGCTGCCAGTTTTCACTGGAGAAGGCGAACAAGGTCAACACCTCGACCTTGGCCTCGGCACACACCTCAATCACAGCCCGCACCGCATCGACACCCGCCTTATGCCCGGCGACACCCGGCATAAAGCGTTTTTTCGCCCAGCGATTATTCCCATCCATGATGATCGCGACATGGCGCGGCACCACAGAGGGCACAGTCTGCTTGGTCTTTTCCATGAAGGCGTCCTGACCCCTTATACGGCCATCAGGTCCTTTTCTTTTTCTTCCGTGGCCTTGGTGATCTGGGCCTCGGCGTCCTTGGTCAGTTTATCGATATCAGCGACGGCACGACGCTCTTCGTCTTCGCTGATTTCCTTGTCCTTGACCAGTTTCTTCAGGTCACCCAAGGCATCCCGACGGATGTTGCGCACCGCAACGCGTGCATCTTCAGCCGCGCTACGCGCCTGCTTGGTGAAGCCCTTACGGGTTTCCTCAGTCAGGGCCGGCATGGAGATCAGCAGCAACTCGCCCAGGTTGGTCGGGTTGAGGTTCAGGCCGGCGCTCTGGATGGCTTTGTCGACTGCTGCGAGCATGTTGCGCTCGAAGGCCACGACTTGCAGGGTGCGCGAATCTTTTACGGTAACGTTGGCCACGCCGCTCAGCGGGGTATCAGCGCCGTAATAAGGCACCATCACGCTCCCCAGGATGCTCGGGTGCGCCTTACCGGTACGAATCTGGCCGAATGCGTGGCTCAGAGACTCCAGGGATTTCTGCATACGCGCTTGGGCGTCTTTCTTGATTTCATTGATCATTGTTGGCCTTCCTCGATCAGAGTCCCTTCCGCGCCGCCGTGTACGATATTCAGCAGGGCACCGGGCTTGTTCATGTTAAATACGCGCAGCGGCATCTTATGGTCGCGACACAGGCAAATAGCCGTCAGGTCCATCACACCCAGCTTGCGATCCAGCACTTCATCGTAGGTCAGATGATCGAACTTCTCGGCATGCGGGTCTTTGAATGGGTCTGCGGTGTACACGCCATCTACCTTGGTCGCCTTGAGCACCACGTCAGCATCGATCTCGATGGCACGCAGGCAAGCAGCCGAGTCCGTGGTAAAGAACGGGTTGCCGGTACCGGCAGCAAAGATCACCACCTCTTTGGCGTTCAGGTGGCGCATGGCTTTGCGACGATCATAGTGATCGGTCACGCCCACCATGGAAATAGCCGACATCACGATAGCCGAGATATTGGCACGCTCCAGGGCGTCACGCATGGCCAGGGCGTTCATCACAGTGGCCAGCATGCCCATGTGGTCGCCGGTGACCCGATCCATACCGGCCGCACTCAGTGCCGCGCCGCGGAACAGGTTACCCCCACCGATCACCAGGCCGACCTGTACGCCGATCCCGACCAACTGGCCGACTTCCAGCGCCATGCGGTCGAGCACCTTGGGATCGATCCCGAACTCTTCCGAGCCCATCAGGGCCTCGCCGCTGAGCTTGAGTAGAATGCGTTTATAGCGAGCCTGATAACCACTGCCCTGCTGAGCCATTGCGAATCTCTCCTGCGGCGTATTTTAAAAATTCTTGGCGAGCCGTTTACGGCTTGCATTCACTCTAGCTGGACGCTCTCACAGCGCCATCGGAACACGGCTTTGTAAGCCAGTTCCGAGGGTAAGCCAAATAAAATCGGCCTGCCCATTTGAAAAGAGGCTGCGCGCGTGAGCGGGCAGCCTCTTTCGGGCGACAGTTAAAAACTGTCTTATTGCTTGGCGGCAGCCAGCTGGGCAGCAACTTCTTCAGCGAAGTTGTCGACCGGCTTCTCGATGCCTTCGCCTACTTTGAAGTAAGTGAAGGAAACGATTTCAGCACCGGCTTTCTTAGCCAGTTCGCCAACCTTGACTTCAGGGTTCTTGACGAACGCCTGCTCAACCAGGCTTGCTTCGGCCAGGAACTTGCTGATACGGCCCTTGACCATATTCTCAACAATGTTTTCGGGCTTGCCTTTGATTTTTTCTTCGTTCAGCTGCAGGAACACAGCTTTTTCACGCTCGATCGCTTCGGCAGAAACTTCCGAAGGCAGCAGGAACTCTGGGTTGCTGGCCGCTACGTGCATAGCGATGTCTTTGGCCAGCTCAACGTTGCCGCCCTTCAGGACAACTGCAACGCCGATCTTGTTGCCGTGCAGGTAACCACCAACAACATCACCTTCAACGCGTACCAGGCGACGGATGTTGACGTTTTCGCCAACCTTGCCGACCAGTACCAGGCGATCAGCTTCTTGAGCGGCGATCAGCGGAGCGACGTCAGTCAGCTTGTCGGCAAACGCTTTTTCAACGCTGGCAGCAACAAATGCCTTGAAGTCGTCCTGCAGGGCCAGGAAGTCGGTCTGAGAGTTCACTTCCAGCAGAACAGCAGACTTGCCGTCTTCTTTCAGAGCGATAGCACCTTCAGCAGCCACGTTGCCTGCTTTCTTGGCAGCCTTGATGGCGCCGGAAGCACGCATGTCATCAATGGCTTTTTCAATGTCGCCGTCAGCCTTTTCCAGGGCTTTCTTGCAATCCATCATGCCTTCGCCGGTACGCTCACGCAGTTCTTTAACCAACGCTGCAGTAATTGCTGCCATTTTCAAATTCCTCTTGGATAGGTTTTCAACCATTCCACCCGATCGAACGGGGGATCAATTCTTCCCGAACCACCCTTGTTAGCCGCTGCACGTTACAGTCGCTATGTTGCGCTGCCACAAGTGGGCGCTCACAAATGGTTTTCGAGGTGGCAAAAAGGGGGCCAAGCCCCCTTTTTGCTTACTGAGTCAACGCCAGGGCGTCAATTACTCAGCTGCGGCTACCGGAGCTTCTTCAACGAACTGCTCGGTACCACCAGCAACGTGGTTGCGACCACGGATTACAGCGTCAGCCATCGAACCCATGTACAGCTGGATAGCGCGGATTGCGTCATCGTTGCCTGGGATGATGTAGTCAACGCCTTCCGGGCTGCTGTTGGTATCGACTACGCCGATAACAGGGATGCCCAGTTTGTTGGCTTCGGTGATCGCGATGCGCTCGTGATCAACGTCGATAACGAACAGTGCGTCAGGCAGACCGCCCATGTCCTTGATACCACCCAGGGAACGATCGAGCTTTTCCAGGTCACGAGTGCGCATCAGCGCTTCTTTCTTGGTCAGCTTGGCGAAAGTACCGTCTTCGGCTTGCACTTCAAGGTCACGCAGACGCTTGATGGAAGCACGGATGGTTTTGAAGTTGGTCAGCATGCCGCCCAACCAGCGGTGATCGACGTACGGAGAACCGCAACGTGCTGCTTCTTCAGCAACGATCTTGCCAGCGGAACGCTTGGTGCCGACGAACAGAATCTTGTTTTTGCCCTGGGCCAGGCGCTCTACGAAAGTCAGAGCTTCGTTGAACATTGGCAGGGTTTTTTCAAGGTTGATGATGTGGATCTTGTTACGCGCGCCGAAAATGTATTTACCCATTTTCGGGTTCCAGTAACGGGTCTGGTGACCGAAGTGCACACCGGCCTTCAGCATATCGCGCATGTTGACTTGGGACATGATAGTTCCTTAATAAGTCGGGTTTGGCCTCCACGTATCCCAATGACCAACCAGCGGCATCAAGCCCCCCGGCACCCAGGTCATCGTGTCGACACGTGTGTGGATTTAAGCTTTTCGGGGTATCCCCGGAAAGCGGCGCATTTTATACCATACGAAGGGCAAAAACGAAACACGCAATCACATTTGGTGTGAGCGAGGGGTACGCAACCCTTTGAATAGAGCCGATATAACCCCATCTGATAGAGAGAAGCGATCGTCAGGGGCTCATGATTTGCCGCCCGCGTCTGTTAGAATCGCGTTTTTTGGGGCTTGTGCGAATTCTGTAACCTTTTGTCGCACGCCCGTAAACCGTATTGATTTCAGCGCTTCGCGCTAGAGAGAGCTTGTATGACCGTTAGTTTGAAAACCGCCGAAGACATCGCCGGCATGCGCATCGCCGGCAAACTGGCTGCCGACGTGCTGGAAATGATTGCCGAGCACGTCAAGCCCGGCGTTACCACGGAAACCCTGAACCAGATCTGCCACGACTATATAGTCAATGTGCAGGGCGCCATTCCTGCGCCGCTGAACTACAAGGGCTTCCCCAAGTCGATCTGCACGTCAGTCAATCACGTGGTCTGCCACGGAATACCTGGCGACAAGCCGTTGAAGGACGGCGACACCCTGAACATCGACGTCACCGTGATCAAGGACCGCTACTTCGGCGACACCAGCCGCATGTTCCACGTCGGCACCGTGCCGGTCTGGGCCGAGCGCCTGTCCCAGGTCACCCAGGAATGCATGTACAAGGCCATCGAAATCGTCAAGCCTGGCTGCCGCCTGGGCGACATCGGCGAGGTGATCCAGAAGCACGCCGAAAAGAACGGCTTTTCGGTGGTGCGTGAATTCTGCGGCCACGGTATCGGCACCGTGTTCCACGAAGAACCACAGATCCTGCACTACGGCCGCGCCGGCACCGGCATGGAGCTCAAGGCAGGCATGACCTTTACCATCGAGCCGATGATCAACCAGGGCAAGGCCGACACCAAGGTGCTGGGCGACGGTTGGACCGCCATCACCAAGGACCGCAAGCTCTCGGCCCAGTGGGAACACACCTTGCTGGTCACCGAAACCGGCTACGAGATCTTCACCCTGCGCGCCGACGACACAATCCCACGCATTTCGGCGTAAAAGGCTGCCAAGGTTTTCCCAAACTGTGTTGTGACTGACTGATAGATAGAAAGGAAAGCCGATCGATGCCCCAGGTGGATCCCGAACTCTTCGACCGTGGCCAGTTCCAGGCCGAACTGGCCCTGAAAGCGAGCCCCATCGCCGCCTTCAAGAAGGCTATCCGCCAGGCCCGTGAGGTGCTCGACGAGCGCTTTCGCAGCGGCCGGGACATCCGCCGGCTGATCGAGGACCGCGCCTGGTTCGTCGATAACATCTTGCAAAAGGCCTGGGAACAGTTCAGCTGGAGCGAAGACGCCGATATCGCCCTGGTGGCGGTCGGCGGCTACGGTCGCGGCGAGCTGCACCCCTACTCCGACATTGATCTGCTGATCCTGCTGGACAGCGCCGATCATGAGATCTTTCGCGACTCCATCGAGCGCTTTCTGACACTGCTGTGGGACATCGGCCTGGAAGTCGGCCAGAGCGTGCGCTCGGTGGACGAATGCGCCGAAGAGGCCCGCGCCGACCTCACCGTCATCACCAACCTGATGGAAAGCCGCACCATCGCCGGCCCCGAGCGCCTGCGCCAGCGCATGCTCGAAGTCACCAGCACGGCGAACATGTGGCCGAGCAAGGATTTCTTCCTGGCCAAGCGTGCCGAACAGAAGGCCCGGCACCACAAGTACAACGACACCGAATACAACCTTGAACCCAATGTCAAAGGCTCGCCGGGCGGGCTGCGCGACATCCAGACGATTCTGTGGGTAGCCCGCCGCCAATACGGCACCCTGAACCTGCGCGCCCTGGCCGGCGAAGGCTTCCTGGTGGAGAGCGAGAACGCCCTGCTGGCGTCGTCCCAGGAATTCCTGTGGAAAGTGCGCTACGCCCTGCACATGCTCGCCGGGCGCTCCGAAGATCGCCTGCTGTTCGATCACCAGCGCTCCATCGCAACCCTGCTGGGGTTTGACGGCGAAGACGCGAAGACCAGCATCGAAAGTTTCATGCAGCAGTACTACCGGGTGGTCATGAGCATTGCCCAGCTCAGCGACCTGATCATCCAGCACTTCGAAGAAGTGATCCTGGCCCCCGAAGACGAAACACCGCCGCAGCCGATCAATTCGCGCTTCCAGCTGCACGACGGCTATATCGAGGCACGCAACGACAACGTGTTCCGTCGCACCCCGTTCGCCATGCTGGAAATCTTCGTGCTGATGGCCCAGCAGCCGGAAATCAAGGGCGTACGCGCCGATACCATCCGCCTGCTGCGGGAAAACCGTCACCTGATCGACGATGACTTTCGCAACGACATTCGCAACACCAGCCTGTTTATCGAGCTGTTCAAGTGCAAGATCGGCATCCACCGCAACCTGCGCCGCATGAACCGCTACGGCATCCTCGGGCGCTACCTGCCGGAGTTCGGCTTTATCGTCGGGCAGATGCAGCACGACCTGTTCCACATCTACACCGTGGACGCCCACACCCTGAACCTGATCAAGCACTTGCGTAAGCTGCAGTACACCCAGGTATCAGAGAAATTCCCGCTGGCCAGCAAGCTCATGGCCAAGCTGCCCAAGCCGGAGTTGATCTACCTGGCCGGCCTGTACCACGACATCGGCAAGGGCCGGCATGGCGACCACTCGGAAATCGGCGCGGTCGATGCCGAGGCGTTCTGCCAGCGCCACCAACTGCCGCTGTGGGACAGCCGCCTGATCGTGTGGCTGGTGCAGAACCACCTGGTGATGTCGACCACCGCCCAGCGCAAGGACTTGTCCGATCCGCAGGTGATCCACGATTTCGCCGGGATCGTCGGCAATGAAACCCGCCTCGATTACCTGTACGTGCTGACAGTCTCCGACATCAACGCCACCAACCCGACGCTGTGGAATTCCTGGCGTGCCAGCCTGTTGCGCCAGCTCTACACCGAGACCAAGCGCGCGCTGCGCCGTGGCCTGGAAAACCCGGTGGACCGCGAGGAGCAAATCCGCCGCACCCAAAGCGCCGCCCTGGACATCCTGGTGCGCGGCGGCAACGACCCGGACGACGTCGAGCAACTGTGGTCGCAATTGGGTGACGACTACTTCCTGCGCCACACCGCCGGCGATGTGGCCTGGCACACTGACGCGATCCTGCAGCAGCCGGCCGATGGCGGCCCGCTGGTGCTGATCAAGGAAACCACCCAGCGCGAATTCGAAGGCGGCACGCAGATCTTCATCTATGCGCCCGACCAGCACGACTTCTTCGCCGTGACCGTGGCTGCCATGGACCAGCTCAACCTGAACATCCATGACGCCCGTGTTATCACCTCCAGCAGCCAGTTCACCCTCGATACTTATATCGTGCTGGATACCGAAGGCGAGTCCATCGGCGATAACCCGGCCCGGGTGAAAAAGATCCGCGAAGGCCTGACCGAAGCCCTGCGCAACCCCGATGACTACCCGACGATCATCCAGCGCCGGGTACCGCGCCAGCTCAAGCACTTTGCGTTTGCGCCCCAGGTGACCATTTCCAATGACGCGCAGCGTCCGGTGACCGTGCTGGAGCTCAGCGCCCCGGACCGGCCAGGCCTGCTGGCACGGATCGGCGGTATTTTCCTGGAATTCGATTTGTCACTGCAGAATGCCAAGATTGCAACCTTGGGCGAACGGGTGGAAGACGTGTTCTTTATTACCGACGCCGATAACCAGCCGCTGTCCGACCCGGAGCTGTGCCGCCGCTTGCAGGAAGCCATCGTCCAACAGTTGAGCGTCAATCAGGAAAATAACGTTGCGTTATCGCGCTTGAGTATCTGACCGACAGCCCTTTTTTGCTTCCAATGAATTGAACGAGATCCACCGATGAACAACGCCCTGAACCAGCTGCAGCCCTACCCGTTCGAGAAATTGCGCGCCCTGCTGGGCAGTGTCACGCCGAACCCGGACAAACGCCCGATTGCGCTGTCCATCGGCGAACCCAAGCACAAATCCCCGGCATTCGTCGCCGAGGCACTGAGCAATAACCTCGACCAGATGGCGGTGTACCCCACCACGCTGGGTATTCCCGCCCTGCGCGAGGCCATTGGTGCCTGGTGCGAACGCCGCTTCAACGTACCCAAGGGCTGGCTGGATCCGGCGCGCAATATCCTGCCGGTCAACGGCACCCGTGAAGCGCTGTTCGCCTTCACCCAGACCGTGGTCAACCGTGGCGACGACGCGCTGGTGGTCAGTCCGAACCCGTTCTACCAGATCTACGAAGGCGCTGCGTTCCTGGCCGGGGCCAAGCCGCACTACCTGCCATGCCTGGACGCAAACGGCTTCAACCCGGATTTCGAGGCGGTATCGCCAGACATCTGGAAACGCTGCCAGGTCCTGTTCCTGTGCTCCCCAGGCAACCCTACCGGCGCGCTGATCCCGGTTGAGACGCTGAAAAAACTCATCGCCCTGGCAGACGAATATGACTTCGTCATCGCCGCAGACGAGTGCTACAGCGAACTGTACTTCGACGAACAAACCCCGCCACCGGGCCTGCTCAGTGCGTGTGTCGAGCTGGGCCGCCAGGACTTCAAGCGTTGCGTGGTGTTCCACAGCCTGTCCAAGCGCTCCAACCTGCCGGGCCTACGCTCCGGTTTTGTCGCTGGCGACGCCGAGATTCTCAAGGCCTTCCTGCTCTACCGCACCTACCACGGCTGCGCGATGCCGGTGCAAACCCAGCTGGCCAGCATCGCCGCCTGGCAGGACGAAGCCCACGTACTGGCCAACCGAGACCTGTACCGCGAGAAATTCGATGCAGTGCTGGCGATCCTCAAACCCGTTCTGGATGTGCAAAGCCCGGACGGTGGTTTCTACCTGTGGCCGAACGTGAATGGCGACGATGCCGCGTTCTGCCGGGAGTTGTTCGTGGAAGAACATGTGACCGTGGTACCGGGCTCGTACCTGTCGCGGGAAGTGGATGGCGTGAACCCCGGCGCCGGGCGCGTGCGCATGGCGTTGGTTGCGCCGCTGGCCGAGTGTGTGGAAGCAGCTCAGCGGATCAGGGAGTTCCTCCTGCGCAGGCAGTAACCCCTTCGCCCCTCCCCCGCGCTGTGCAATGCAGCGCGGACTGTGATTAAAAACGGTGGTCATGGCTCCCGGCCTTCATCGCCTCGAATATGCTTACGCCTTCCCTGCGCAACCTCATGGAACCCTGGTCACCCGATGCGACACTTACCGTGCATCTTCTGACACGTCGTCCGACTTCCTGGACTTGGAATTGACCATGATTGCGCCGAATATGCTGCCACTGCCCGCAACCGCAGAAAAAAACATCTATGAAAGCCCTGAAAACCAATCAGCCCCTTTGCGCAGAAACAAACGCGGCGTCGCGTTGTTTGAACGGTTATGGCCACAGAATTCAAACTTAACGATTTCTCTCGCTAACATGGACGAGCGCGAAAAGGCGCTCACTAAAGCGAACATCAACCAATGGGCTCCGCATATAAACCTGAAACTTAAATTTGTCGAAACACCTGACGCAGACATAAGAATCACCTCTATTTCAGCGCCTGCCGCAGGATGGTCGAGGATCGGTAAAGACGCCAAAGAAATCCCGTCTTCTGAGTTCTCCATGGGCATCAATTTCAAGAACGACGACAACAAAGTCATTCGAACCATACAACATGAGTTCGGACATGCCTTGGGCCTGGATCACGAACATAAGCATCCAGACCGAACGCTTGAGTTCGATAAAGAAAAGCTCTATGCCTATGCCCAATCAGTTGGCATGAGCAAAGCAGAAACGGACAGTCAGATATTATTCAAATATCACCAGAAGAGACTGAAGATCAAAACATCCGACTACGACAAAAAGTCGATAATGCATTATGAGTTCGCGTCCGACTTACTCAAAGACGGGAAAGGCATTGGAATGAACATTGAGTTATCCGAAGACGATATCAACTTCATCAAGACGCTTTACCCGCGCAGCCTGCCATCACCCGCAAAGACCGCGAAATATTTCAATGCGTCGGCGACAGTCAGCAAACTCTGGCCTAACCACTCCACCGTCACGCTGTCACTACTCAACATGAGTGATGCGCAAAAAAAATTCACTCAAGAACACATCGCCCTGATGCAACCCTATATAAACCTCAAGCTCGAATTTATTGAGGGCCCCAGGGGCGACATAAGAATAGCCCCCACCGCCAAAGGTAAAAAAAGCTGGTCTGCGATCGGAACCGATGCGAAGCGTGTGCACCTATCGAAGCCAACGATGGGCATCGATTTCGATTCAAAAAAGAAATATCCCAGTCTCTTCATGAAGAACTTATTCGCCCAAGCGCTGGGTTTTGGAAAGCAATAACGTCTGTACTGCGGGCCGCCTGCTCACTTTATATACCCCAGGTTCGCTTCCTCCATATCCAACTCAGCCAACACTTCACGTAGCACGTCATCACCAATCTGGTGATGACGGCTCAAGCTGTACAACTCCAACCGCTGCGCACGCAGGGCCTTGAGGCGCAGTTTGCGCTCAAGCAAGTCCATGTGGCGCGCCAGTGCCTGGGCTTCGACCGAGTCGTTGAATACCTCCAACTGATGACGATATTCCGACATCAATCGTGCCTTGAGCTCAGTAGCTAATGCGGCCTGGGCGGCGTCCTGGCTGTCGGTCTCGGCCGGCTCCTCGGCCTCCAGGGCATGGATCGCTGCCACCGCAGTCTTCTTCCAGGCCTCGCGCACTTCGTTGTGGCGCTTTTCGTCCGGGCTCTTTTCGATGCCGCGCAACAGCAGCGGCAACGCGATGCATGCGGCGATCAGCGACAGCAGGATCACGCCGGCGGCAATGAAGATCAGCAGATCACGCTCGGGAAAATCCTGACCCGGCGCCAGCAGCAACGGCACCGACATCACACCCGCCAGAGTCACGGCACCGCGTACACCGCCAACGGTCAACAGCCAGCAGGAACGGGCGGTCGGCACCAGCGTCAGCTCACTTTCCCCACGAAACCGTCGCAGCCAGCCTGATAAGCGCCAGATGCTTTGCACCCAGATAAAGCGCAAGACCACCAGCACCAGAAAAATCGCGATCACATCCAGGCAGCGATACAGCAACGTCGGCCACAACGTCGGCTCATGGCTCACCACGGCCTTGATGATGTCCGGCAGTTGCAGGCCCAGCAGCAGGAAGACCAAGCCATTGAAGGCAAACTCCAGCAATGACCAGACGCTGCGGTTAAGCAACCGTGTACTGGTCTGGCGGGGCAGCAGGTCCAGCCAGCTCTGCATCATCCCCGCCGCCACCGCCGACAGAATGCCCGAGGCCCCCAGGCGTTCAGCCAGCACATAAGCGGCAAACGGCAGCAGCAACATGAACACCACATGGGTAGCCGGGTCGTCCCATCCCCGTGCGATCATCCAGGCACGCAAACGGCCGACCAGCCAGCTCAACGCCACGCCCACCGCCAGGCCACCGACAGCCACCATTACGAACGTCAGACTGGCATCCGTCAGCGAAAATATTCCAGTCAATGCCGCCGCCAGCGCAAACTTAAACGTCACCAGGCCCGAAGCATCATTCATCAAGGCCTCGCCCTGAAGCATATGCATCAACGGCGTTGGCAAACGGTTCTGGGCAATGGCTGACACCGCCACGGCATCCGTCGGCGATAAAACGGCCGCCAAGGCGAAGGCCACCGGCAGCGGAATCGTAGGCAGTATCCAATGAATGAAATAACCGGCACCCACCACGGTAAACAGCACCAACCCCACCGCCAGCGTCAGGATCGGCCCTCGCAGGCGCCACAATTCGCGCTTGGGCATGCGCCAGCCATCGGAGAACAGCAACGGTGGCAGGAACAGAAACAGGAACAGCTCCGGGTCCAGCGCCACATGCAGCCCCAGTGTGGGCCAGGCCAGCAAGGCGCCTGCGGCAATCTGCACCAGGGGTAGCGGCAGGGGGATGACACGCCCGACCAGACGCGAAACGCTGACCAGCATCAGCAGGATAAGAACGGTGTAGGCGGTTTGCATAACGCGGGTTTCCCGGACAATCGACTTGCAACGACACACATCAGGCAACAACTGGCCGTTGAAGTGCCATATTACCCGGCTATGTTACCCACCTATGCCGCGCGCTGGCTTTTGCACAAAAGTCGCACGGTGCTGACGAGCGGCACCCAAACCCGCTGGTCGTGGCATAATCCGTGATCTTTCATTTTCATTGGCACTTACGTCAGTAAAGCAGGGGGGGCAATTCCTTGACCGCTTCAAGCAAAACGTTGCACCTTTTCGGCATCAAAGCCTGCGACACCATGAAAAAGGCGCGCACCTGGCTCGATGAGCACGCTGTGAGCTATGAGTTCCATGACTACAAAACGGCCGGTATCGACCGCGAACACTTGACCCAATGGTGCAACGAGCACGGTTGGCAGGTGGTTTTGAACCGTGCGGGCACCACCTTTCGCAAACTCGAAGACGAACGCAAAGCCGATCTCGATCAGTCGAAAGCCATTGAATTGATGCTCGCGCAACCTTCGATGATCAAGCGCCCGGTGCTTGATCTCGGTGACAGAACCCTGATTGGCTTCAAGCCAGATACATATTCGGCGGCCCTCAAGTAGGCCAGCCCTTCCATTTTTGTAGAGGTAACAGCATGTCCAATTCCCTGTTCAGCCTGGGCTTCGGCGTCGGCACTCAGAACCGCCAAGGTGCTTGGCTGGAAGTGTTTTACGCACAACCCTTGCTCAACCCATCGGCTGAAATCGTTGCCGCCATCGCGCCGATCCTCGGCTACAGCGAAGGCAACCAGGCGATCACCTTCACCGTCGCCCAGGCTCTGCAACTGGCTGATGCGCTCAAAGGCGTCGACGCCACCCAAGCCGCTCTGCTGAGCCGTCTGGCTGAAAGCCACACTCCGCTGGTCGCCACCCTGCTGGCCGAAGACGCCGCACTGACGTCCACCCCAGAGGCCTACCTCAAGCTGCATCTGCTGTCCCATCGCCTGGTCAAGCCACATGGCCTGAGCCTCGCCGGTGTGTTCCCGCAGTTGCCGAACGTGGCCTGGACCAGCCAGGGTGCAATCGACATCAATGAGCTGGCCGAACGCCAACTGGAAGCCCGCCTGCGTGGCGAGCTGCTGGAAGTGTTCTCGGTGGACAAGTTCCCGAAAATGACCGACTACGTGGTACCGAGCGGCGTGCGTATCGCTGATGCCGCGCGTATCCGCCTCGGCGCCTATGTGGGCGAAGGCACCACCGTGATGCACGAAGGTTTCGTCAACTTCAACGCCGGCACCGAAGGCCCGGGCATGATCGAAGGCCGTGTATCAGCCGGCGTGTTCGTCGGCAAGGGTTCGGATCTGGGCGGCGGTTGCTCGACCATGGGAACCCTGTCGGGCGGCGGCAACATCGTGATCAAGGTTGGTGAAGGCTGCCTGATCGGTGCCAACGCCGGTATCGGTATCCCATTGGGCGACCGCAACACCGTGGAGTCGGGCCTGTACGTCACTGCCGGCACCAAGGTTGCACTGCTGGACGAGTCGAACCAACTGGTCAAGGTGGTCAAGGCGCGTGAGCTGGCCGGCCAACCGGACCTGCTGTTCCGCCGTAACTCCGAGACCGGTGCCGTGGAGTGCAAAACCCACAAATCGGCCATCGAACTGAACGAAGCGCTGCACGCTCACAACTAAGCAGCCACTCGATGCCACTAGCGGGCCCCGACCCTGGGGTTCGCTTATACGAGTCTTGAACACCATGCTTGTGCCCTCCCCCTGGCGCGCCGACTTTCCGGCCATCGCCACCCTGCAACGGCAAGACCAGACCTATCTGGACAACGCCGCGACGACGCAAAAACCCCAAGCCCTGCTGGATGCCATCAGTCATTACTACGCCAATGGCGCCGCCAATGTGCACCGTGCCCAGCATTTGCCGGGCGCCCATGCGACCCAGGCCTTCGAGGACAGTCGCAGCAAGGTTGCACAGTGGTTGAATGCAGGTGACAGCGGGCAAATCATGTTTACCCACGGCGCGACCTCTGCGCTGAACCTCCTGGCCTATGGCCTCGAGCACTTATTCAATGCGGGCGATGAAATTGTCATCAGCGCCCTGGAACACCACGCCAACCTGTTGCCGTGGCAACAACTGGCCAAGCGTCGTGCACTCACCCTGGTGGTATTGCCACTCGGCGATGACGGCGTGATCGACCTGCAAGCCGCCGCCGAGTTGATCGGCCCGCGTACGCGCCTGCTGGCGGTGAGCCAACTGTCCAACGTCCTCGGCACCTGGCAACCGCTGCAAGCCTTGCTGGCCTTGGCCCACGTCCACGGCGCCCTGACCGTGGTCGATGGCGCCCAAGGCATTGTCCACGGCCGCCACGACGTACAGGCCCTGGGCTGCGACTTCTATGTATTTTCCAGCCACAAGCTGTACGGACCCGACGGCGTCGGCGTGCTGTACGGCAGCCACGAAGCCCTGCATCACCTGCGCCATTGGCAGTTTGGCGGCGAGATGGTGCAACAGGCCGACTACCACAGCGCCAGCTTCCGCCCGGCACCACTGGGTTTCGAGGCCGGCACCCCGCCGATTGCCGGCGTGATCGGCCTGGGCGCGACCCTGGACTACCTGAGTTCGCTTGACCCACAGGCGGTTCTCACCCATGAAGCGGCCCTGCATGACTACCTGTTGCGCGGGCTGAACGCGCGCAATGGCGTGCGCGTGCTGGGTTCGCCGCAGGTGGCGCTGGTCAGTTTTGTGGTCGAGGGCGTGCACAACGCCGACCTCGCGCACCTGCTGACCGAGCAAGGCATTGCCGTACGTGCCGGCCATCATTGCGCGATGCCGCTGCTCAAGGCGATGCATTTGTCGGGAGCGATCCGTGTATCCCTGGCGCTGTATAACGACTCCGATGACCTGGAACGCTTCTTTGAAGCGCTGGACCAGGCGCTGGATATGTTGCGATGAGCCTGCCAGTGGATGCGCTGGCTGCGCTGGAAGCCTTTCAGTCAGTCGGCAGTTGGGAACAACGCGCGCGAATGCTGATGCAGTGGGGTGAACGTCTGCCCGCATTGGCGGATGAGGATAAGGTCGATGCCAACCTGGTGCAGGGCTGTGAAAGCCTGGTGTGGTTGGTGGGGCGCTTGCACGATGGTCACTGGCAGTTCGCCGCGAGCAGCGAGGCACGCATGATTCGCGGGTTGGTAGCGTTGCTGCTGGCGCGGGTCAACGGGTTGTCGGCGGCTGAGTTGGGGTCGGTTGATCTGACTGATTGGTTCGCACAGTTGGGCCTGTCGCGGCAATTGTCGCCGTCACGCAGCAACGGTCTGAATGCTGTACTGCAGCGCATGCGAACACTAAGCCATACACAAAACTGAATGTGGGAGGGGGCAAGCCCCCTCCCACATTTGGATCTATGTTCGACAGTGAGATCTAGGTGGGCTTGACCCGCTCGGAAGGCCGGCGCACGCCGGCCACAATCTTGTCCACCGCCTTGGTCGCCGCGACCATGCCGAAGGTCGCCGTCACCATCATCACCGCGCCAAACCCACCGGCGCAGTCGAGCTTCACCCCATCACCGACAAAACTCTTCTGCAAACAGATGCTGCCGTCCGGCTTGGGATAACGCAGTTGCTCGGTGGAAAACACGCACGGCACGCTGTAATGACGGGTCACGGTGCGGGAAAAGCCGTAGTCACGGCGCAAGGTGGAGCGCACTTTCGACGCCAAGGGGTCATTGAAGGTGCGGTTCAGGTCGCACACCTGGATCAGCGTCGGGTCGATCTGCCCGCCGGCGCCGCCAGTCGTGATGATCTGGATCTTGCGGCGCTTGCACCAGGCAATCAGTGCGGCCTTGGCGTTAACCGCGTCGATGCAGTCGATCACGCAGTCGATAGTCGGCGTGATGTACTCGGCCATGGTGTCGCGGGTGACGAAATCCGCCACCGCATGCACCGTGCAATCCGGGTTGATAGCGCGCAGGCGCTCGGCCATCACCTCGACCTTGGGCTTGCCCACGGTGCTGTCCAAGGCGTGCAGTTGGCGGTTGCTGTTGCTGACGCAGACGTCGTCCAGGTCGAACAGCGAAATCTCGCCCACCCCGCAACGGGCCATGGCCTCAGCGGCCCACGAACCGACACCGCCGACGCCGACGATCGCCACATGGGCCGCTTTCAAGCGCTCCAGGCCTTCAATGCCATACAAGCGGGCGACGCCTGCAAACCGCGGATCTTCTGTACTCATGACCATTACCCCAAAAACCGGCGCGCATTATAGGGCCACGCAGCGACAAGTTTTAAGCTACAAACTACAAGTTAAGAACTTAGATGTACTTTCGCTGCCCAATGTCCGGTTTTTCTCGGCTTGCTGTACGGTCAGGGAAAGGCCGGTGTAGGATGCGCGCCGTTCGGTGTAGGCCGACACCTCTTTTCGTTCCGCACCCTTTGGAACCCGACATAACCATGGCATCGCGTAAATTTGGACTCAACCTGGTGGTGGTGCTGGCAATTGCCGCGCTGTTCACCGGCTTCTGGGCGCTGATCAACCGCCCGGTCACCGCTCCCAACTGGCCCGAGCAGATCTCCGGTTTTTCCTACTCGCCGTTCCAGCAAGGCCAGTACCCGCAGAAAGACCAGTACCCCACCGACGAGCAGATGCGTCGCGATCTGGAGATCATGAGCAAGCTGACGGATAACATCCGCACCTACTCGGTCGACGGCACGTTGGGGGACATTCCCAAGCTGGCCGAAGAGTTCGGCCTGCGCGTAACCCTGGGGATCTGGATCAGCCCGGACCTGGAACGTAACGAGCGCGAAGTCCAGCGTGCCATCGAGATCGCCAACAGCTCGCGCAGCGTCGTGCGGGTTGTCGTCGGTAACGAGGCCCTGTTCCGTGAAGAGATCACTCCTGAAGCACTGATCGTGTTGCTGGACCGGGTGCGCAGCGCCGTGAAAGTACCGGTGACGACCTCCGAGCAATGGCATATCTGGGAAAAGAACCCGCAACTGGCCAAGCACGTCGACCTGATTGCCGCGCACATCCTGCCGTTCTGGGAATACATCCCGATGGACAAGGCCGGCCAGTACGTACTCGACCGCGCCAAGGACCTGAAGAAACTGTTCCCGAAAAAGCCGCTGCTATTGTCGGAAGTTGGCTGGCCAAGTAACGGCCGTATGCGCGGCGGTAATGAAACGTCGCCGGCAGACCAGGCGATTTACCTGCGTACGCTGGTGAACAAGCTGAACCGCCAGGGCTACAACTACTTCGTTATCGAAGCCTTTGACCAGCCGTGGAAAGTCAGCGACGAAGGCTCGGCCGGCGCTTATTGGGGCGTGTACAACGCCGCGCGCCAGCAAAAATTCAACTTTGAAGGGCCCGTCGTTGCGATCCCGCAATGGCGCGTCCTGGCGATCGGATCGGTGGTGCTCGCATTGCTGTCCCTGACCCTGCTGATGATCGACGGCTCATCCCTGCGCCAGCGTGGCCGCACCTTCCTGACCTTTATTGCGTTCCTCTGCGGTTCGGTACTGGTGTGGATCGGCTACGACTACAGCCAGCAATACAGCACCTGGTTCAGCGTGACCGTCGGCATCTTGTTGGCCCTGGGCGCCCTGGGCGTATTCATCGTGTTGCTGACCGAAGCCCACGAACTGGCGGAAGCGGTATGGACCCACAAGCGCCGGCGTGAATTCCTGCCGGTGGAAGGGGAATCAGACTACCGCCCGAAAGTGTCGATCCATGTGCCGTGCTACAACGAGCCGCCAGAGATGGTCAAACAGACCCTCGACGCCCTGGCCGCCCTCGATTACCCGGACTACGAAGTCCTGATCATCGACAACAACACCAAAGACCCGGCGGTATGGGAACCGGTGCGCGACTACTGCGAAACCCTCGGCCCGCGCTTCAAGTTTTTCCACGTCGCGCCCCTGGCCGGTTTCAAGGGCGGCGCGCTGAACTACCTGATCCCGCACACCGCCAAGGATGCCGAAGTGATCGCGGTGATCGACTCGGACTACTGCGTGTCGCCGAACTGGCTCAAGCACATGGTGCCGCACTTCGCCGACCCGAAAATCGCCGTGGTGCAGTCGCCGCAGGACTATCGCGACCAGAACGAAAGCACCTTCAAGAAGCTCTGCTACGCCGAATACAAAGGCTTCTTCCATATCGGCATGGTCACCCGTAACGACCGCGACGCGATCATCCAGCACGGCACCATGACCATGACCCGTCGCTCGGTGCTCGAAGAACTGGGCTGGGCCGACTGGTGCATCTGCGAAGATGCCGAACTGGGCCTGCGGGTATTCGAGAAAGGCCTGTCGGCGGCGTACTACCACGACAGCTACGGCAAGGGCCTGATGCCGGATACCTTTATCGACTTCAAGAAACAGCGCTTCCGCTGGGCCTATGGCGCGATCCAGATCATCAAGCGTCACACCGCCAGCCTGTTGCGCGGCAAAGAGACCGAGCTGACCCGTGGCCAGCGCTACCACTTCCTCGCGGGCTGGTTGCCGTGGGTGGCGGACGGCATGAACATCTTCTTCACCGTCGGCGCGCTGTTGTGGTCGGCGGCGATGATCATCGTGCCGACGCGGGTCGACCCGCCGCTGCTGATTTTCGCGATCCCGCCGTTGGCGTTGTTCGTGTTCAAGGTGGGCAAGATCATCTTCCTCTACCGCCGTGCGGTGGGCGTGAACCTCAAGGATGCATTCTGCGCCGCCCTGGCTGGCCTGGCGTTGTCCCACACCATCGCCAAGGCGGTGCTGTATGGCTTCTTCACCACCAGCATTCCGTTCTTTCGTACACCGAAAAACGCGGATAACCACGGCTTCTGGGTAGCGATTTCCGAAGCCCGCGAAGAAATGTTCATCATGCTGCTGTTGTGGGGCGCCGCGCTGGGGATCTACCTGGTGCAGGGCCTGCCGAGCAATGACATACGTTTCTGGGTGGTGATGCTGCTGGTGCAATCGCTGCCGTATGTGGCGGCGTTGATCATGGCGTTCCTGTCGTCGCTGCCGAAACCGGCAGCGGCACCTGAGCCCGCACCTGCGGCTTAAAAACGTGCGCAATGCACTAAACGGCGGCCTGTGGTCGCCGTTTTGCTATAAGATAACGGCCGTTTTGTCTGCCCGCCCTGCTCTTCCAAACATGCTTTCCGGAGTTTTCCCATGACGGCCCATGCCGACCTTTCGCCGACCCTTCAACTTGCCATCGACCTGATCCGTCGCCCCTCGGTCACGCCGATCGACGCCGATTGCCAGAAGCTGATGATGCAGCGCCTGGGCGACGCCGGTTTTGCGCTGGAGCCGATGCGCATCGAGGACGTGGACAACTTCTGGGCCACCCATGGCAAGCATGACGGTCCGGTGCTGTGCTTCGCCGGCCACACCGACGTGGTCCCCACCGGTCCGGTGCAAGCCTGGCAGAACGACCCGTTCGACGCATTGATCGACGAAAACGGCATGCTCTGCGGGCGTGGCGCGGCCGACATGAAGGGCAGCCTGGCCGCGATGCTGGTGGCGGCGGAGCGCTTCGTCAGCGACTACCCGGACCACAAGGGCTCGGTCGCTTTCCTGATCACCAGCGATGAGGAAGGCCCGGCGCACCACGGCACCAAGGCCGTGATCGAACGCCTGGCCGCGCGCAAGGAGCGCCTGGACTGGTGCATCGTCGGCGAACCGTCGAGCACTACCCTGGTGGGCGATGTGGTCAAGAACGGCCGTCGCGGTTCCCTCGGCGCCACGCTGACCGTGCGCGGCGTACAGGGCCACGTGGCTTACCCGCACCTGGCGAAGAACCCGATCCACCTGGCCGCACCGGCCCTGGCCGAACTGGCCGCCGAGCACTGGGACAACGGCAACGCCTTCTTCCCGCCGACCAGCTTCCAGATCTCCAACCTCAACTCCGGCACCGGCGCCACCAACGTGATTCCTGGGGACCTGACGGCGGTGTTCAACTTCCGTTTTTCCACCGAATCCACTGTCGAAGGCCTGCAACAGCGCGTTGCGGCGATTCTCGACAAGCACGGCCTGGACTGGCACGTGGAGTGGGCGCTGTCGGGCCTGCCATTCCTGACCGAGCCGGGCGCGTTGCTCGATGCGGTGTCGGCCAGCATCAAGGCGATCACCGGGCGTGAGACCCAGGCCTCCACCAGTGGCGGCACTTCCGATGGACGCTTCATCGCGACCCTCGGCACCCAGGTGGTCGAGTTGGGCCCGGTGAATGCGACGATCCACCAGGTCAACGAGCGCATCCTCGCCAGCGACCTCGATGTGCTGACCGAAATTTACTACCAGACCCTGATCAAGTTGCTCGCCTGATGCTTGCCTGCCCTATTTGCAGCGCGCCGCTAAACGCGGTGGACAATGGCGTGGCGTGCCCGGCCGGGCACCGTTTCGACCGCGCGCGCCAGGGTTACCTGAACCTGTTGCCGGTGCAACACAAGAACAGCCGTGACCCGGGCGACAACCTGGCGATGGTCGAGGCGCGCCGCGACTTTCTCAACGCCGGGCACTACGCCCCGGTAGCCAGGCGCCTGGCCGAGCTGGCCGCCGAACGCGCACCGCAGCGCTGGGTCGACATCGGTTGCGGCGAGGGTTACTACACCGCGCAAATCGCCGCGGCCCTGCCCCATGCCGACGGCTACGCGCTGGACATTTCCAAGGAAGCGGTCAAGCGCGCGTGCAAACGCAACCCGGCGCTGACCTGGTTGATCGCCAGCATGGCCCGCGTGCCCTTGGCCGACGCCAGCTGCCAATTCCTCGCCAGTGTGTTCAGCCCGTTGGATTGGCAAGAGGCCAAGCGCCTGCTCAGTCCAGGCGGCGGCCTGATGAAGGTCGGCCCGACCAGCGGCCATCTGATGGAACTGCGCGAGCGCCTGTACGACGAAGTGCGCGAGTACACCGACGACAAGCACCTGGCCCTGGTGCCGGACGGCATGAGCCAGGCGCACAGTGAAACCCTGGAATTCAAGTTGAGCCTGGCCGAGCCGCAGGACCGCGCCAACCTGCTGGCCATGACCCCCCACGGCTGGCGCGCCAGTGCCGAGCGCCGTGCCGAGGTGATCGAGGCTGCCGAGCCGCTGCTGGTCACCGTATCGATGCGCTACGATTATTTCGTGCTTCAATAACCGACGTTTAAACATCCGCGAATGGATTTTCGAATCCCGCAACGAGGAACATCCATGCGCCAACCTGATATCGAGATTTACCTGAAGGACGCCGACGTCGACTACAAGGCTATCGCCGCCTGGCTGGGCGCTGCCCTGGGCCCATGCAGCGACTGGGTCCAGCGTGGCCAGACCTACAAGTGCAAGGCCGGCAATGTACCCGTGACCTGGCTGCCGAAAGCCGTAGGCAAGTGGAACAGCCTGTACCTGGAAAGTGACCAGACGCCGTGGGAAGACGACATTGCCTGCGCCCGCGCTGCGTTTGCCGCGCTGAACGTGGAAGTGCGCTGCGCACCGGGGACCTGGGTCGAGGAGGAAGGTGAGGAAAGCGCCGACACCTGGATTCGCATCAGCGCAGACGGTGAAGAGCAGATCACCTGGAAAACAGCTTAAAAAGCAGCTTCAAGCTACAAGCTGCAAGTCAAAGCGCTTGCAGCTTGTAGCTTGAAACTTGCCGCTCGGCCTACAGGCCGACCACATCCTCCGCCTGCAACCCCTTCTCGCCGGTCACCACGGCGTATTCCACCTGCTGGCCCTCGGCCAACGAACGGTGGCCGTCGCCGCGAATGGCGCGGTAGTGCACAAACACATCCTTGCCGTCTTCACGCTGGATAAAGCCATAGCCTTTGGCGTCGTTGAACCACTTCACATTGCCTGTCTCGCGCGTTGCCATCTGTTCACTCCCACTTGATTGTTATTGTTGAGCCGATCGCGTTGAACTGCCGAGTATAAGACAGGCTCAAAAACGATCAACTCAAGTTTACATCGCTGCTTTTTTGCCGATTTTCGGCGAATACGGCACACTACCCGCCCGAGCGCCTGCTCGGTTTTTCCCACTTGAAGCAGCTCGCCTATGACCCGCTCCCCGTTCCGCCGTCTGGTGTTTGGCACCTTGCGCCGACTGTTGTACCTCTGGGTTCGCTCGGAGACGATCAACCAGTCGTCCCTAACCCTTAACCTCGACCGCAGCCGGCCGGTGTTTTACGTCCTGCAATCACCCTCCCTCACCGAACTGGCCGTGGTCGATGCCGAGTGCACCAAGGCCGGCTTGCCGCGCCCGGTGCTGCCGGTATCGGTAGGCCCGTTGATGGAACCCGCGGCGTTCTTCTACCTCACGCCCGAGCCGGACTGGCTCGGGCGTCAGGACAAGCGCGGCGCGCCGCCAACCCTGACCCGCCTGGTCAACACCCTCAGCGAACACGCCGAAGAGAATGCACAAATCATTCCGGTCAGCGTGTTCTGGGGGCAAACCCCTGCGAGCGAGTCCAGCCCATGGAAACTGCTGTTTGCCGACAGCTGGGCGGTCACCGGGCGTCTACGCCGGTTGTTGAGCATCCTGATCCTGGGACGCAAGACCCGCGTGCAATTCTCCGCGCCCATCAACCTGCGTGAATTGATCGAGCACAATAAAGGCCACGAACGCACCGTTCGCATGGCCCAACGCATCCTGCGCGTGCACTTTCGTAACCTGAAGACTGCGGTGATCGGTCCCGATTTGTCCCACCGGCGCAATCTGGTGAAGGGTTTGGTCAACATGCCGCTGGTGCGCCAGGCCATCCTTGACGAAGCCGAGCGGGAAAAAATCAGCCCGGAAAAAGCCAAGGCCCAGGCCCTGCGCTACGGCAACGAGATTGCCTCCGACTACACCTACACCGCGATCCGCTTCCTGGAAGTGGTGCTGAGCTGGTTCTGGAACAAAATCTACGACGGCATCAAGGTCAATAACATCGAGGGTGTGCAAAAGGTTGCCCAGGGCTACGAGGTGATTTATGTGCCTTGCCACCGCAGCCATATCGACTACCTGCTGCTGTCCTACCTGCTGTTCAAGAACGGCCTGACCCCGCCGCATATCGCCGCTGGCATCAACCTGAACATGCCGGTAATCGGCAGCCTGTTGCGCCGTGGCGGTGCGTTTTTCATGCGCCGCACCTTCAAGGGCAACCCGCTGTACACCTCGGTGTTCAACGAATACCTGCACACCCTGTTCACCAAGGGCTTCCCGGTGGAGTACTTCGTCGAAGGCGGCCGCTCGCGCACCGGGCGCATGCTGCAGCCAAAGACCGGGATGCTGGCGATCACCCTGCGCAGCTTCCTGCGTTCCTCGCGCATGCCGATCGTGTTCGTGCCGGTGTACATCGGTTACGAACGCGTGCTTGAAGGCCGCACCTACCTCGGCGAACTGCGCGGGGCGAGCAAGAAGAAAGAGTCGATCTTCGATATTTTCAAAGTGATCGGTGCGCTCAAGCAGCGCTTTGGCCAGGTCGCGGTCAACTTCGGCGAGCCGATCAAGTTGGCGGAGTTCCTCGACGCCGAGCAACCGGACTGGCGCACCCAGGAACTGGGCCCGAACTACAAACCGGCCTGGCTTAACGAAACCACGAACCGCCTCGGCGAGCAGGTGGCCCGCCACTTGAACGAAGCCGCCGCGGTGAACCCGGTGAACCTGGTCGCCCTGGCGCTGCTGTCGACCACGCGCCTGGCCCTGGATGAACAGGCCATGGCCCGCCAGTTGGACCTGTACCTGGCGCTGCTGCGCCGCGTCCCTTATTCGCCGCACACCACCTTGCCCGAAGGCGACGGCCTGGCGCTGATCAAGCACGTCAAGGACATGTACCTGCTGTCGGAACAGAGCGATGCCTTGGGCAAGATTCTGTACCTGGACGAGCAGAACGCCGTCCTGATGACCTACTACCGCAACAACGTGCTGCACATCTTCGCCCTGCCGGCGCTGCTGGCGAGCTTCTTCCAGAGCAGCTCGCGGATGAGCCGCGAGCAGATCCTGCGCTACACCCACGCGCTGTATCCGTACCTGCAATCGGAGCTGTTTATCCGCTGGTCGCTGGACGAGCTGGAGACGGTGGTCGATCAATGGCTGGACGCGTTCGTCGAACAGGGCCTGCTGCGCTTCGAAAACAATGTGTTCCTGCGCCCGGCGCCGAGCTCGCGACACTTCGTGCTGCTGACACTGCTGTCCAAGACCATCGCCCAGACCCTGCAACGCTTCTATATGGCGATCTCGCTGCTGCTCAACAGCGGCCAGAACAGCATCAGCGCCGAAGAGTTGGAAGACCTGTGCACGATCATGGCCCAGCGCCTGTCGATCCTGCATGGCCTCAACGCCCCGGAATTCTTCGACAAGAGCCTTTTCCGACATTTCATCCAGACCTTGCTGGAACAAGATGTGCTGCGCCGCGACGAGGCCGGCAAGTTGAGCTACCACGACCTGCTCGGTGAGCTGGCCGAAGGCGCGGCCAAGCGCGTGTTGCCGGCGGATATTCGCCTGTCGATCCGTCAGGTGGCCTTGCATCGCGTGGATGGCGCGGCCGAAGCGCCGGTGGAAGCAGAAGAAACACGCTAGATTGAAGAAGGCGCCAGCTGGACGCTGGCACCGTTGAAAAGGAGCTGCACCATGAAAAAGATCATTCTCCTGGGGCTCACCGCCCTGCTCGGAGCCTGCCAATCCATGCATCCTGCACCCAAGGCCAGCCTCGACGGCGAAGTGTTCTACCTGCAACGTATCGCCCTGCCGCCCACTGCCACCTTGAGTGTCAGCCTGCAAGACGTGTCCCTGGCGGATGCGCCTGCCGTGACCCTCGCCGAACAGAAAGGCCCGGTCAAAGGCCAGGTGCCGCTGCCGTTTCACCTGACCTACGACCCCGCGCAGGTCAAGCCGGGCCACAGTTATTCGCTGAGCGCTCGCATCGAACTGGATGGCAAGCTACTGTTTATCACCACCGAACGGCACGCGGTGCAGCTCAACGGCCAGGATCCACAGCCGCTGCGCCTGCGGGTTGATGCGGTCGCTCACTGAATTTACGAACATAAGGAAGCCCCATGCTCCGCAACTCCCTTCGCTTGACTGCCCTGTGTGCCGGCCTGCTGCTCGGCGCCAATGCCATGGCCCTGGACCTCAGTAGCCTGTCCCAGGGCGACGCCAGCGGCGGTCTCAAGGACGCCCTGACCCAAGGCGCACAGATCGCCGTGAAACAACTGGGTGTACCCGGCGGTTTCAGCAACAATCCTGAAGTGAAGATCGGCCTGCCGGGCAAGCTGGGCAAAGTCGCCGACAAACTGAAAATGTTCGGCATGGGTGACCAGGTCACGCAGTTGGAAGACAGCATGAACAAAGCGGCGGAAACCGCCGTGACCCAGGCCCAGCCGATTCTGGTCAACGCGGTGAAGAACATGAGCGTGACCGACGCCAAGGGTATCCTCAGCGGCGGCCAGGACTCCGCCACCCAATACCTGAACAAAAGCAGCCGCGAAGCCATCCGCGCCAAGTTCCTGCCGATCGTCAAGGCCGCTACCGACAAGGTGGGCGTGGCCCAGCAGTACAACGCCCTCGCAGGCAAGGCTGCAGCGTTTGGCGCAGTGGATGCCAAGAGTGCCAACGTCGAAAACTACGTGACCGAACAGGCGCTGGATGGTTTGTTCAAGATGATTGCGCAGCAGGAAGAGACGATTCGCAAGAACCCGGCGGCTGCGGCTACCAGCCTGGCGAAGAAGGTGTTTGGCGCACTTTAAGCCGCGCAAGAATCGCTCCCTGCAACGGGGAGCGACTCAATGCAGTACCGACTCAGCCAATCGCCCCACCGTCAACGTGGCAAAGCACGCCATTGCCAGTGCCGTCGCACGGTTGATCTTCAAGGGTGTCAGCCAGGCTTTTTGCAGCCCTTCGAAGCGACTGCCGAACACGATCCACGCAGACCCTACGGGTATTACCACCAATGCCAGTGTGGTCATGAACCCGACATAGCCTTGCCATGTGGCAAAGGTGCCGGCGGGTGCAATGAAGGACACAATCAACAGCCCCTTGGGGTTCATCAGCGTCAGCCAGAAAAAATTCAACCCATTGAAGCGGTCACGGCCAGGGTCGACGGTGCTGTTTTTGCGTTGCCAGAGCCTGTACGAGACATACAGCAGGTAACAGGCCGCCGCGAATTGCGTGAGCTTCGATGCCCACGGCGAATAGGCCGCCAGGTAGAGCAGCGCAACGCCCCACACCGAGACTTGCAGCAAGTACGCCAGGCACTCGACCAACGCCAACCACCAGGACGCGCGATAGCCAAACAGCACCCCGGCACGAAACAGCAGGGTGTTGGTCGGGCCGGGGGCGAGTAATAACAACATTAGGGCTGAAACAGTAGCCAGCATGATTACACGACGTCCTTCCTCACTCGGAACCATGCAGCATACAGGGCCGGAAGGAACAACAGGGTCAACGCCGTCGCCACGATCAACCCCCCCATGATCGCCACGGCCATCGGCCCGAAGAACACGCTACGCGACAGCGGGATCATCGCCAGCACCGCCGCAAGGGCAGTCAGCACAATCGGGCGGAAGCGTCGCACGGTGGCTTCGATAATCGCCTGCCACGGCGCCAGGCCGGCCTTGATGTCCTGTTCGATCTGGTCCACCAGGATCACCGAGTTGCGCATGATCATCCCCGACAGCGCGATGGTACCGAGCATGGCCACGAAGCCGAAAGGTTGACGAAATACCAGCAGGAACAAGGTGACGCCAATCAGGCCCAACGGCGCGGTAAGAAACACCATCGCCGTGCGTGAGAAGCTGCGCAGTTGCAGCATCAGCAAGGTCAGTACCACCACGATAAACAGCGGCACACCGGCCTTCACCGAGTTCTGCCCGCGAGCGGAATCTTCGACGGTGCCGCCAACGTCCAGCAGGTAACCGTCCGGCAATTCGGCGCGTACGCCTGCGAGGGTCGGCAGGATCTGCTGGACCAGGGTCGCCGGTTGCTCCTTGCCATAAATATCGGCACGGATGGTCACCGTCGGCAGGCGGTTGCGGTGCCAGATAATGCCCTCTTCGAAGCCGTATTCGAGGGTGGCGATCTGCGACAGGGCCACGCTTTTACCGTTGTCGGTCGGCACCGCCAGGCTAGGCAGCAGCGACAGTTCGGTGCGCTCGTGAACCGTGCCGCGCAGGAGGATTTCGATCAACTCGTTGTCCTCCCGGTATTGGCTGACGCTGGAGCCGGTGAGTGAGCTTTGCAGGAATTTCGACAGGTTGGCGGTGCTGACGCCAAGGGCGCGGGCGCGGTCCTGATCGATATTGAGGTAGACGATCTTGCTGGGTTCTTCCCAGTCCAGGTGCACATTGACCACATGGGTATTTTCGCGAACCTTGGCCGCGACTTTCCGTGCGAGGGCGCGGACTTCCTCGATGTGTTCACCGGTGACGCGAAACTGCACCGGGTAGCCCACGGGCGGACCGTTCTCCAGGCGGGTGACACGGGAGCGCAGGTCGGGAAATTGTTCGTTGAGGGTTTCGATCAGCCAGGTACGCAGGCTTTCGCGTTCCTCAATGGTTTTAGCCAGCACCACGAACTGCGCGAAGCTGGCCGCCGGCAATTGCTGGTCCAAGGGCAAGTAGAAACGCGGCGAGCCGGTGCCGACATAGGCGACGTAGTTGTCGATGCCGGCATGGTCCTTGAGCAAGGCTTCCAGTCGCTTGACCTGGTCGGCGGTGTTGCTCAGGGAAGCGCCTTCGGCCAGTTTCAGGTCGACCATCAACTCCAGGCGGCCTGAGGCCGGGAAAAACTGCTGCGGCACAAAGCGAAACAACGCCACCGAGCCGATAAACAGCAGCAACGTCAACACAATCACGGTTTTGCGCCGACGCACGCACCACTCCACCAAACGCCTTACACGTTGGTAGAACGGCGTGCCGTAGGGATCCGGGCCATCGGTGCCGTGTTTGGCCGCGTGAATCTTCGCCAGGTCCGGCAGGAGTTTTTCCCCCAGGTACGGCACAAACACCACGGCGGCGATCCATGAGGCGAGCAACGCGATGGTCACTACCTGGAAAATCGAGCGCGTGTATTCGCCCGTGCTCGACTGCGCGGTGGCAATCGGCAGGAAGCCGGCCGCCGTGATCAGCGTGCCGGTGAGCATCGGGAAGGCGGTGCTGGTCCAGGCAAAACTGGCAGCCTTGAGCCGGTCGTAGCCCTGCTCCATTTTGATTGCCATCATTTCCACGGCAATGATCGCGTCATCCACCAGCAAGCCGAGGGCCAGCACTAACGCGCCGAGGGAAATCTTGTGCAGGCCGATACCGAGGTAATACATGCTGGCAAACGTCATCGCCAGCACCAGCGGAATCGCCAGGGCTACGACCAGGCCCGTGCGTACGCCGAGGGAGAAGAAGCTCACCAGCAAGACAATCGCCAACGCCTCGGCCAACACCTGCACGAATTCGCCGACACCGGTTTTCACCGCTGCCGGTTGGTCTGACACCTTGCGCAGCTCCATGCCCGCCGGAAGGTTCTTTTGCAAGCGGGCGAATTCGCCTTCGAGAGCCTTGCCCAGTACCAGGATATCGCCGCCAGCACGCATGGCCACGGCCAGTCCGATAGCATCCGCCCCCATGTAACGCATACGCGGTGCCGGTGGATCGTTGAAGCCGCGGTGAATGTCGGCTACATCGCCGATTCGAAAGGTTCGGTCACCGACACGAATAGGAAAGTTGCGGATCTCTTCCACCGTCTTGAAGTTACCCGACACGCGCAGTTGCACGCGCTCGCTCGGGGTTTCAAAGAAGCCGGCAGTGGAGACCGCGTTCTGCTCCTGCAACGCCTGCTGCACAGCGGCCAACGGCAGGCCAAGGGTGGCGAGCTTGAGGTTGGACAGCTCGATCCAGATCTTCTCGTCCTGTAGGCCAAGTAACTCGACCTTGCCCACATCCGCCACCCGTTGCAGCTGAATCTGGATGCGGTCGGCGTAGTCCTTGAGCACGGCATAGTCGAAGCCGTCGCCGGTCAGGGCATAGATATTGCCGAAAGTAGTGCCGAACTCGTCGTTGAAAAACGGCCCTTGGATATCCGGCGGCAAGGTCTGCCGGATGTCGCTGATCTTCTTGCGCACCTGGTACCACAGCTCAGGAATCTGCACGGAATGCATGGAGTCGCGCGCAATGAAGGTGACGGTGGACTCACCCGGGCGAGAGAAAGAAACAATGCGCTCGTATTCGCCGGTCTCCATCAGTTTTTTCTCGATACGCTCGGTGACCTGGCGCGAGACTTCCTGGGCCGTAGCGCCGGGCCAGTTGGTCTTGATCACCATGGCTTTGAAGGTGAACGGCGGGTCCTCGCTTTGCCCCAGCTTGGTGTAGGACAAGGTGCCGACCACAGCCAGCAGGATCATCAGGAACAGTACGATCTGGCGGTTACGCAACGCCCATTCGGAAAGGTTGAAAGCCATCGGGACTACTCCTTAGCCGCCAGATTCACTACACGGTTGGAGCCATCCACCGGGCGCACTTGCTGGCCCTCGTGGAGCACGTGCACGCCTGCGGCTACCACCCAATCGGTGGGAGTCAAGCCTTCCAGCACCGGTACGGTTTTTTCGCCGAAGGCACCGATGCGTACCGGCGTGCGCTTGAGGGTGTTGTCCGGCTGTACACGCCAGACGTAGGACGCACCGTTCTCCGCACTCAGGGCAGACAGCGGCACTGACAGCGGGACAACGCCGTCGGCCTGTATGAATACGCGAGCACTTTGACCCAGCTCCGCCGGGACTTTGCCGCCGGTGAAGGCAACGCGAGCGGCGAAGGTCCGCGATTTTGGATCTGCCGCAGGCGACAGTTCACGAATGCGCCCGGTGAAACGCTGGTCGGGCTGGCTCCACAACTCCACGGCTACCGGCTGACCGATCTTGAAGCGACCAAACCCTTGTTCGGGCAGGCTGATGAGCACTTCGCGCTCGCCATCGGTGGCCAGGGTGAACACGGTCTGGCCAGCGGATACCACTTGGCCTACTTCCACCGCACGCTTGGCGACGACGCCATCCTGGGGGGCACGCAATACGGAGTAACCGGCCTGGTTACTGGCGACGTCGAACTCGGCCTTGATCTGCTTGAGGCGCGCTTCACCGGAACGGTAAAGGTTTTCGGAATTGTCGTACTGGGAACGGCTGACCATCTGACGGTCCATCAGGGTCTTGTAGCGGTCACGCTCGGCGCGCACCAGCCTCAGGTTGGCCTCGGCGGCGGCGACCTGGGCACGGGTGGCTTCCAGTTGCAGGCGCACGTCCTGGGGATCCAGCTCCGCCAGCGGCTGGTTGGCCTTGACCCGCTCACCCTCCTCCACCAGCCGTTTGCTGACTTTGCCGCCGATGCGAAAGGCCAGGTCCGGCTCATAGCGCGCGCGTACTTCACCTGGGTAGCTGTCCGCCGACTGCGCCGACGGTTGCGGCTGCACCACCATGGCCGGGCGGACGGTAGTCTGGACCGCGTCTTCATGGTCGCAAGCGGCCAACAGGAAGACCAGACAGGCAGGCAACGCAAAGGGCAGAAAAGTGCTGCGCATGCTGAAGGACCTTTCGCAAATGGAGCTAGGAATAATTATACTTGCCAGTATGTTATTAATACAAAACTCACCAGTCCAGTATTAAAGGTGAAAATGTCCGACAATCGTGTGAGCACCAATAGCCCTGGGCGTCCCAAGGACATGGCAAAACGCCAGGCTATCCTCTCGGCAGCGAAACGCCTGTTCTTGAGCAACGGCTACGCCAACACCAGCATGGATGCCGTGGCCCTTGAGGCCGGCGTGTCGAAATTGACCGTCTACAGTCACTTCACCGACAAAGAGACCTTGTTCACCGCCGCCGTGGTGGCCAAGTGCGAGGAACAGTTGCCGGTGATGTACTTCGAACTGCCCGAAGGCATACCGGTGGAAACGGTATTGTTGAATATCGCGCGGGGGTTCCATCGGCTGATCAACAGTGAAGAGTCGGTGAACCTGCATCGCCTGATGATGACCACCGGCAATCAGGACGTGAAACTCTCCCAAATCTTCTTTGAAGCCGGGCCCATGCGCATGCTCCAGGGCATGGAGCGCCTGCTCGGCAAGATCGACCAGAGCGGCGCGCTGAGCATCGATAGACCGCTGACGGCGGCCGAGCACTTTTTCTGCCTGCTCAAGGGCACCGCGAACTTCTGCCTGCTGTATGGCTGCGGCGGGCAACTGAGTGAAGAGGCTGCCGAAGCCCATGTGCAGGAGGTGGTGGGGTTATTTATGCGGGCCTATAGGAGAGATGCAGCTGCAAGTGGTTAGCTGCAAGCAGCAAGTGAAAAGCGCTTTTGCTTGCAGCTTGTGGCTTGTGGCTTGTGGCTTGTGGCTTGTGGCTTAAGACTTGAGCGCTTTCTTGGGATAAATGTCATATCGGCTGGACTTGCCATCCAGCGCATGGCTCGGTTTGGGGCCCTCGATGCACGGCGCCTTGCGCGGGCGCTTGACCACCACGCGATGACTGGCCAGGGCCAGGGCGGCGGCCAGCAAGGCCGGTGCGTCCGGATCATCACCCACCAGTGGCCGGAACAGGCGCATTTCTTTCTTCACCAGAGCGGTTTTCTCACGATGAGGGAACATCGGGTCGAGGTAGATCACCTGGGGTGGCTCCCCTTGCCAATTGAGCATCACGTCAATGGCGTTACCCTTGAGCAGCTTCATGCGCGCCACGATGGGCGCGACGTCGAAATCCTGCGTACCGCGTGCCAGGCCATCCTCGAGCAACGCACCGATCAGCGGTTGGCGCTCGATCAGGCTCATCTCGCAGCCCAGGCTGGCCAGCACGAACGCATCCTTGCCCAGGCCGGCCGTGGCATCCAATACACGGGGGCGCACGCCTTGGGCAATGCCCACGGCCTTGGCGATCATCTGTCCGCTGCCGCCGCCATATAGCCGCCGGTGAGCCGCGCCGCCTTCGACGAAGTCCACCCGCACCGGCCCCGGCGCGTCAGGCCCAAGCTGCTGCAGTTGCAGGCCGTGTTCCCCCACTTGTAGGGAAAAATCCGCATCCGCGAGCTGTAAAGGCAAGCCGAGCTGTTCAGCCCACTGCTCGGCCCGGGCCTGGAAACCTTCGCCCAAGGCCTCGACCTGGATGCGGCTGGCCGCTGGTTGTTCGCTCATCAATCGCTACGCTCAAAAATATTAAGGATCGGCAAACAACGGCCGATAGAAATAACAGTCAGGTATTTTGCCAGAGCTGAGCGTCGACCGAGAAAAATGTCAGACATTCTCCCCCTAACCATCGGTGTACTGCCGACCCATAACCACTACGGCCTGCGCAATACCCAAGCACTGGCCGGGGTGAGTCATGTGTGGCAGGACTTCTTCGCCCGGGCGCTGGCCGAGCAGCTCGGTGAAACGCCGGATGCGCTCGCCGCCAAGGCGCCGGCACCGGCGGACCCGGCGGTAGAGCCCAGCGCAGGCGCCGACCTGTTGTCGCAGATCCTCACGCAGCGCGAGTGCGACGTCAAAGACACCGAGATCGCACCACCTGAGCCACTGTTCCTGCCCATCGCCGAATTCGAAACCGAGTTGCTGCCACCGGCCGCCACGCCGTTCCCGCAGGAAGAAATCGTCGCCCAGCAGCGCCAGCAGAATTTCGAAAGCGGTTGGGTTCGCCCGATCGTCCTGACTGCCGGCCAGCCACTGCCTGAGCCCGGCCCGGCGCCGGAACCACGCCCTCTGCACTTACCGATTGCCGAGTTCGAACTGGACCTGTTGCCACCACCTGCCACGCCTTACCCAACCGAAGAACTGCTGGCGCAACAGAAGGCGCTGGACTTCGACTACCACTGGGCACGCCCACTGATCACCCACAACCTGCGCCTGGCCGCCTAACGACAGACCCACCAACGCCCCATGTCCAGATGGAAATGGTTGCGGTGCGCGGCGTTGTAGTCCGGGCTCAACACCACATTGAAATCATCACAGGCGTCATCGCGCACCTGGCGCAGGAACCGCGCGCTGTCGCCGTCCCCCGACCAATCCTTGAGCACGCTGATACTGCGCCCATCCGCCAGGCGAAACCCGGCAATATCCAGGGCATTGGCCGATGCATGCTGGCTGAGCCGCCCTTCGGCACGGTTATACATGTTGCGACAGGCAAAGCTGCCCAAGTGATCGACCCGCGTCACCGACTGGCCGAACACCGCCTGGGCCGCCGGTTGCAGGCTGTGACGCTCGAACAGGGCGAACGCCACGGCCAACGGGCAACTGGCGAGAAAGCTGCTGCTTAATGCCACATCTGCGCCCTGCACGCGCAAGGTATTGCGCAAAGGACAGGCCGCGTCGGCGGGCGAGTCAGCCTGATGGCTGACTCGCAGACCTGAGGTTTTCAGCACCTGGTCGCACAGCGCGGGGTCATCCTGCAGGCGCCCCAGCTTGTAGCGGGTCAACAGGTTCGGGCTGGACCGTACGTCCAACGGCGACCACGGATTCCATTCAGCCGGCAGCGGCAGCCAGCCACGCCATACGCCTATGGCAAATGCACCACCGAGTACCAGCAGCACACCCAGCACTTTGAAAAAACGCACGGTTTAGCCCTTGAAGAACTGATTGGCCTTGCTGAAGGGCATCGAGCGTTCGGTAAAGCTGAAGGTACCCAGTTCATACACTTCCTGGGCCGCTCGGTAGAATTCACCATAGGCCGCCAGTGCCATGGCCGAGCCTACGCTGATGCGCTTAACCCCCATCGCGCTCAATTGCGCCACGCTGAGTTTCAGGCCGCCGGACATCAACACGTTCACCGGCTTTGGCGCCACGGCCTTGACCACCGCCAGCACGTCCTCGGCACTGCGCAGGCCCGGCGCATAGAGCACGTCGGCGCCGGCTTCGGCGTAGGCCTGCAGGCGGCGAATGGTGTCGGGCAGATCCAGGCGACCATGCAGGAGGTTTTCCGCGCGGGCCGTCAGTGTGAAGGGGAACGGCAAGCTGCGGGCAGCGGCAACGGCGGCTTCCACACGCTCTACGGAGAGGTCGAAGGGATAGATGGGGTCGACGGCAATGCCCGTGGCATCTTCGATGGAGCCACCGACGATGCCGCTGCCGGCGGCACTCAGGATGGCCTGTGCACAGCCTTCTGGGGTGTCGCTGAATCCGTTTTCCAGGTCGGCCGCCACCGGCAGCGCGGTAGCCTTGGCGATCATGGCGGCATTGCGCAAGGTGTCTTCCAGGGACAATGCACCTTCCGCATCCGGGCGCCCCAGGCTGAACGCATAACCCGCACTGGTAGTGGCAAGGGCTTCAAAGCCAAGGCTGGCGAGCATCACCGCAGAGCCGGCATCCCATGGGTTGGGCATCACGAAGGCGCGGTCGCGCTCATGCAGGGCCTTGAAGGTTTCGGCGCGAAGGGTTTGGGCATCCATGACTGACTCCTGACGGGAAAAGGAGCCCTAGAGTAACCCCAGTTGCTCGGCTTCGGGCTCCCGATGCAAGGTCGGCAACGCCGGCAGGCCGGGCAGGCGTGCCATCAGTTGCGCATGAAAACGCAGGGCCAGTTGCGCGGCAAGGCGATTATCAGAGGTGTGCAGGAACACGTAGGGCGTGCGCCCCTCTTCGATCCAAGCGGCAACTTTTTCCACCCACGGGACCAGGAACGGGTCATTGGCCTCAAGCTCCGGATGACCGATAAAACGCACTTGGGGAAACTGGGTCAGCGCTGCCGGACGGGGTGGCACCTTGGGCTTTTTCGATTGTGCATGCAGTACCGCCGCCGACGTCGACGTGCAACTGAACAATGCGCGCGGGTCGAGGCAGATGCGCTCGACACCGCGATCACGCAACAAACGGTTGAGCGTACGCTCGGCATCGCCCTTGGCGAAGAACTCAGGGTGGCGTACTTCCACCGCAATCGGGCGCTCCAGGCCATCAATAAAGCCGACGAGTTCAGCCAGGCGTTGCGGTGAAAAACTCGCCGACAGCTGCAGCCACAGCGGCGAAACACGCTCACCGAGCGGGCTCATCAACCCGACAAAACTTTCCGCCGCCGGCAATTGCTCACGCAAGTCGCCACCGTGGCTGATGTCACCGGGGAACTTGGCAGTGAAGCGAAAATTTTCGGGCATGATGTCGGCCCAGCGCTGCACGGTGGCGGCCGAGGGTCGGGCGTAGAACGTGGTATTGCCTTCAACGGCGTTGAAGACCTGGGAATAAAGGGCAAGGTAATCGCTGGAGCGGGCATCGGCGGGGTACAGGTACTCGCGCCAGGCGTTTTCACTCCAGGACGGGCAGCCGAGGTAGTAAGGCAGGCGCATCAGATGTGGATGTCGAGACCCAGTACTTCCATATCCCATTCGACAAATCCGGCGGTGGTCAGGTAGCTGGCCAGGGCGGTGGCAACGCTTTTGCTCATGGAGCGCGGGAAGACCATGTCTTGCTGACGGGCCGGAACGCCACTGATGCGGGCTTGTGAACTGGCCTGCGCATCGGATTGGACGTCAATGAAGTCCGGCGAATCCTCGACGGAATCGTCCACCGTGGCGTTTGCCTTACGCGGCTTGCGCTTGATTGGGTACGACTGTGAGGAAAATCCATCAATACGCATAGGCGCGAACTCGCTATCAGTAATGGCATTTTGGCAGCACTGTCCGTCGCGCGCAAATGCTCTGGTGATAACTAGAACACATAATTTGAAAAAGGTTTAAAAACGGGGGCAAATTCTGACGATTGGCGACTTTTGCTTCAAATTGCCATCATTTTTGGCGTCAAATAACCCCTCTTTCCGCCTTGGTCTGCGCCACTTTATCGCGCAAGTAAACCGGTGCAGCCTGATCCGCAGGAATCGCCTCGCCACGCTCAAATGCGAAGCGCGCCAAGGTCAGCAAATCTTCGGCATGGGGCAACATGCTGGCGTCCTGGCCCACCAGCGACACACCGATGCGCTCGCCATAACCCCAACCCGTGCCAGCACCGAACCAGTCGCCGCTGGCATCGCCCGGCAATACCGAAGATTCCGGTGGCTGCACGGCTTCCACGCCGACAAGGCGCATTTCGCCAGCCGTTTCGCGGTAGCAGCCCCAATACACTTCGTCCATACGCGCATCGATAGCCGCCGCCACCTGCTGGGCGCCGTGTTCGCGCAAGGCACGCTGAGCCAGTACGGCAAGGTTGGAGACCGGCAGCACCGGGCGCTCCAACGCAAAGGCCAGGCCCTGGACCACACCAATGGCAATACGCACCCCGGTGAACGCCCCCGGGCCACGGCCGAAGGCGATGGCATCCACGGCCGACAGGGTGGTGCCCGCGTCTTCAAGCAGTTGCTTGATCATCGGCAACAGCTTCTGCGCATGCAGGCGTGGGATCACCTCGTAGTGGCTTGTTACTTTGCCATCGTGCAGCAAGGCAACGGAGCAAGCTTCAGTCGCGGTGTCCAGGGCCAGCAGGGTGCTCATTGGTGTGGGTGTCCAAGTCGAAAAAAAGTGCGCCAGTATAAACAACAACGGCCCGCAAGCGGGCCGTTGTGTATAAAGCCGCTAAAGGATCAGCTCAGTGCTTGCAGCACCTTGGCAGTGATCGCTTCCACGGAGCCGACGCCAGGGATATGGCTGTACTTCGGCTTGCCCTGGGCAGCGGACAGCTTCTGGTAGAAATCCACCAGCGGCTTGGTCTGGGAATGGTAGACCGACAGGCGATGACGCACGGTTTCTTCAGTGTCGTCCTTACGCTGCACCAGGTCTTCACCGGTGACATCGTCCTTGCCTTCAACTTTAGGCGGGTTGTAGACGGTGTGGTACACGCGGCCAGAGGCTTCGTGAACCCGGCGGCCAGCAATACGCTGGACGATTTCTTCGTCTTCAACCGCGATTTCAACCACGGCGTCCAGCTCGACGCCGGCTTTGACCAGGGCTTCAGCCTGGGGAATGGTGCGTGGGAAGCCGTCGAACAGGAAACCGTTCTTGCAGTCCTCCTGGCTGATGCGTTCCTTGACCAGGTTGATGATCAGGTCATCGGAGACCAGGCCACCGCTGTCCATCACGCTCTTGGCGATCAGGCCCAGCTCGGTGCCGGCCTTGACGGCTGCGCGCAGCATGTCACCGGTGGAGATTTGTGGAATGCCGAATTTTTCAGTGATGAACTTTGCCTGAGTACCTTTACCGGCCCCGGGAGCTCCCAGCAGAATGACGCGCATCGATGTGCTCCTCAATTTTTTATAGAGATGACGCTCGGATTCGCCGCGTGGGGCCAATCTCGTAAAAATATATAGGGCTCATGAAAATATGGGCCCAAGCCGCCCAAACGGCCAAAGGCTGATCAAGATACACAGCAGGCCCTAACCACACAAGCCGCCAAAAGTCGCAGGAACCCGCGCCACGCGTACGTCATAGGTAGGGTGTGCCTGAGTGCAACCGGCCCCATAAACGCCGACCACCCTTTTCAGGGCGGCCGTCGTGGTTTCTGCGCAAGCCGTTGAGAACACGCAAAAAACCTCAGCCGGTGTTGCGCAAGCCGGCGGCAATACCGGCCACGGACACCAGCAGCGCCTGTTCCAGAGGGCTGTCTTGCGCGGCTTCCTGGCGACGCGAGCGCGCCAGCAACTCGGCCTGCAACAGGTGCAAGGGGTCAAGGTAGGTGTTGCGCAGGCGGATAAACTCCAGGGTGTCCGGGCTATGGGCCAGCAGTTGCGACTGACCGGTCAGGCCAAGCACCACGTCGCACGCCTGCGACAATAGGTCGCGCAAGTGCGCCCCCAATGGCAACAGGTCCGGCTGCACCAGGCGCTCGTCATACAGGCGTGCAATATCGGCATCGGCCTTGGCCAGGACCATTTCCAGCATATCGATGCGGGTGCGGAAGAACGGCCACTGTTCGCGCATCTGCCCCAGCAGTTCGCCTTCGCCGCGTTCCAGGGCCTTGCTCAACGCAGCTTCCCAACCCAGCCAGGCCGGCAGCATCAGGCGAGTCTGGGTCCAACCGAAGATCCACGGAATGGCGCGCAGGCTTTCTATACCACCGGCACGACGCTTGGCCGGACGACTGCCCAAGGGGAGACGGCCCAGCTCCTGCTCGGGAGTGGACTGGCGAAAATACTCGACGAATTGCGGATTTTCCCGCACCACCGCGCGATAAGCGCTGACGCCGTCGGCCGCCAATTCATCCATCAAGTGGCGCCACGCCGGCTCCGGTGGCGGCGGTGGCAGCAACGTCGCTTCCAACACGGCGGCCAGATAGAGATTGAGGTTCTGTTCGGCAATGTCCGGCAAGCCGAATTTGAAGCGAATCATCTCGCCTTGTTCGGTGGTACGGAAACGTCCCGCCACCGAACCCGGCGGTTGCGACAGGATCGCCGCGTGGGCCGGGCCGCCGCCACGCCCGACGGTGCCGCCACGGCCATGGAACAGCAGCAATTCCACCTGTTGCTCACGGCAAATATCCACCAGCCGCTCCTGGGCCCGGTACTGCGCCCAGGCGGCGGCCGTGGTGCCGGCGTCCTTGGCCGAGTCGGAGTAGCCGATCATCACTTCCTGCGGGCCCTGCAAGCGCGCACGGTAGCCTGGCAGCAACAACAGTTGCTCGATCACGGGGCCGGCGTTATCCAGGTCGGCGAGGGTTTCGAACAGGGGCACCACGCGCATCGGCCGTTGGACGCCCGACTCTTTAAGCAGCAACTGCACCGCCAATACGTCCGACGCGGCGCCGGCCATGGAGATGACATACGAGCCTAACGATGCGGCAGGCGCGGCGGCCACTTCCTTACAGGTGTTGAGCACTTCGGCCGTATCGGCCGACGGCTTGAAATAACCCGGCAACAGCGGTCGACGGTTGGCCAGCTCCTTCATCAGGAAGCTGATGCGCATCTCTTCGTTCCAGTCCTCGTAACGGCCCAGGCCCAGGTAATCGGTGATTTCGGTCATGGCCGCCGAATGACGACTGGAATCCTGGCGTACATCCAGCCGCACCAGGAACAGGCCAAACGTTACGGCCCGGCGCAGGCAATCGAGCAGTGGGCCATCGGCGATCACGCCCATGCCGCACTCGTGCAGCGACTGATAGCACAACTCCAGTGGCTCGAGCAGGTCGCGGTTGTTCTGCAAGACCTCGGCAGGCGCCGGCGTGCTGCTGCTCAACGCGGTATGTGCCCATTGGCGCGTGGCGCGCAGGCGTTCGCGCAGTTGCTTGAGCAGCGCGCGATAGGGTTCGACGCTGTCGCCGACCTTAGCCTGCAACGCAGGGCTGGCCTTTTGCATCGACAGTTCGGAAGCCAGGTGGTCAATATCGCGCAGGTACAGGTCGGCAGCCATCCAGCGCGCCAGCAGCAACACCTCGCGGGTGACCGGCGCGGTGACATTCGGGTTGCCGTCACGGTCGCCGCCCATCCACGACGCAAAGCGGATCGGCGCGGCTTCCAGCGGCAAACGCAGGCCCGTCGCAGCATGTAACGCCTGGTCGGCCTTGCGCAGGTAATTGGGGATGGCGTGCCACAACGAATGCTCGATCACCGCGAAGCCCCACTTGGCTTCGTCCACCGGGGTAGGCCGGGTGCGGCGGATTTCTTCGGTGTGCCAGGCTTCGGCGATCAAGCGTTGCAGGCGCTGGCGGATCTGCTCGCGCTCAGCGGTGGTGAGGTCGCGGTGATCCTGCCGCGCCAGTTGCGCGGCGATGGCGTCGTACTTCTGGATCAGGGTGCGACGCGCCACTTCGGTGGGGTGGGCAGTGAGGACCAGTTCGATTTCCAGGCGTCCCAACTGGCGGGCCAGGGACTCGTTGCTATGGCCTTCGCCTTGCAGGCGGGCCAGCAACTCCGGCAAAACACGGGACTCGAACGGTGCCGGTTGCGACTCATCGCGCCGGTGAATCAACTGGTACTGCTCGGCGATATTGGCCAGGTTAAGGAATTGGTTGAAAGCCCGGGCCACGGGTAGCAGTTCGTCTTCCTGCAACTGATTGAGGCTGGCGCTCAGTTCATCACCAGCGGCTTTGTCCGGGGCGGCTCCGCGGCGGTCGGCCTTGGCGCCTTTGCGAATCTGCTCGATCTTAGCGAGAAAATCATCGCCGTACTGCTCTCGAATGGTATTGCCCAACAGCTCACCCAGCAGGTGAACATCCTCACGCAAGCGTGCATCGATATCACTCATCAGCCAATCTCCAGCCAGAAATCCGGGACGCGCAGGTGTGTCAGAGTGCCGCCAGCATCGTTTTATGACAAGACTTTAAACCTTGTGACTTACAGCTAGTCTCAACTGTGAGTCGCCGCGTTTATCCACGCGCACGACTGGTCACTCATCACCGCCCGCCACCGCTGGCTTTATTGAGGTTGCCATGAAAATTCGAGAACTGGCCCAGCATTGGGAAGAAAACGCCAAGGGTCGCCTGACCAAGACGGAGTACGCCATCCATCTGGATGTAGAGGCCGCCGCGCGGCTGGCGGCCATCGCCGAGATGTACCCCAAGCGCCACACCGAAGAACTGCTCGGCGAGCTGATCGGCGCCGCCCTTGAAGAGCTGGAAGCCAGCTTTCCCTACATCAAGGGACAACATGTGATCGCCACCGATGAAGAGGGCGATCCGCTCTATGAGGACGTCGGGCCAACGCCACGGTTCCTGACTTTGTCCCGTCGTTATCTACATGATTTGTCGGCCAGGGCTGACGACCAGAAGCACTGACAGACCTCGACTGCCCCCGTATTCCGGGCCTCTGCTGAGGCTCGGAGTACTCCTGCTCGCGGCAAAAGTTCCAATTTTTAACCCTGACCATTCAGTCAGATATTTTTTTAGGCAAATCGCCATCTTCTCTGAACTTTTGAAAAAAGCCTCCGGTCACAGCCAGTAAGCCATCACTTGGAACGGCCGTTTGAAAGGGCCCGTCGTGCTTTACCGGCGCGCCCCAGCCGCTCACCGACTGAGATGGATTTTGATGTTTTTAGGAGTTATCCAATGGAGTTGAAGACGATGAAGACCAGCACTGCCAAATCCTCGTTTAACCACCTGCGCGGGCTTAAATTGGCCGCGCTGGCAATCGGCACCAGCTTCGTTTTGGCTGGCTGCGCCGGCAACCCGCCAACCGAGCAATACGCGGTGACTCAGTCCGCAGTAAACAGCGCAGTGAGCGCCGGCGGCACCGAGTACGCAGCAGTTGAAATGAAATCGGCTCAGGACAAGCTCAAGCAAGCCGAAATCGCCATGCACGACAAGAATTATGACGAGGCGCGTCGCCTGGCCGAACAAGCCGAATGGGATGCTCGCGTTGCAGAGCGCAAGTCCCAGGCCGCCAAGGCCGAACAGGCTGTGAAGGACTCCCAGAAAGCTGTTCAGGAGCTGCGTCAGGAAGGTATGCGCCCGGCTGCTATCCAGCAGAAATAAACCGCCGCGCCTGATTGCATTGCACCCGATATCGAATTGAAAGGACGACACGACTATGCGTAAACAATTGATGATCCCTGCCCTGCTGGCGATGAGCGTTGCCCTGGCGGCCTGCTCCACCCCGCCAAACGCAAACCTGGAAAACGCACGGACCAACTTCTCTTCCCTGCAAACCAACCCGCAAGCCACCAAGCTTGCCGCGCTGGAGACCAAGGACGCCAGCGAATGGCTGGACAAGGCTGACAAGGCTTACCGCGACAAGGAAGACCAGAAGAAAGTCGACCAGTTGGCGTACCTGACCAATCAGCGCGTTGAAGTGGCCAAAGACACCATCGTGCTGCGCGAATCCGAAGCCAAGCTGAAAAACGCCGGCGACGAACGTGCCCGCGCGCTGCTCGAGGCCCGTGATGCACAGATCAAACAACTGCAAGACAGCTTGAATGCCAAGCAAACCGATCGCGGTACGCTGGTGACCTTTGGCGACGTGCTGTTTGCCACCAACAAGGCTGACCTGAAATCCAGCGGCCTGGTCAACATCAACAAACTGGCTCAGTTCCTTCAGGAAAACCCGGATCGCCAGGTGATCGTTGAAGGTTACACAGACAGCACAGGCAGCGATGCCTACAACCAAAGCCTGTCGGAGCGCCGCGCCGCTTCGGTGCAGGTAGCGCTGATCAAGATGGGCGTTGACCCACGCCGCATCGTGACCACCGGCTACGGCAAGGAATACCCGGTTGCCGATAACGGCAGCGTCTCGGGCCGTGCCATGAACCGCCGCGTTGAAGTGACCATCTCCAACGACAACCAGCCAGTCAAACCACGTTCGTCCATGACCAACTGATTGATTGACGCTGAATAAGAAAACCCACCTCACGGTGGGTTTTTTTTCGGCTCGTCGAAATGGACAGTCCGGTATGTGTCGTCAGCTGGCAGCTCCATCTTCGCGCTATAAGTATTTTGCGACAGCTTATCCATCATGTGCTGGAGCTCACTGCCCTCAGCGTCTAGCCGTTTCAGCGCCTCATGCCCCCTGGCCATGTCCAGCATGTTACGTATTGCAGCAATAATTATCGCCACGTTTTCGGCCCCGATCTGTGTTAGTCACACCGCTTTCTGTGGTTTCTTAAGCGATATGGTTCCAGATATGACCGCTGCGAACTACTGCTGCAATTGCGGGGTTTCCTGCCCCATGCAACGGACTGCCTGCTTCTTGTTGTTTACCAGCACACCGCTGAGGCCTTTCTGCTCGGTGTCGAACATCACTAATACGCCATCGACGCACTGTGCCACTTGGGCGGCTGGCGTCAGGGAGATTTTGTACTCCTCTCCAGGCACGGTCTTGAGCATGGTGAAGTCGCTGAGCAGCAGTGCATCTTCCGGCTTGGCGAAGTGCAAATAGCCGTAGTACCACAGGCAGCCGACGGTGCCGATGATGGTGCCAATGCCGGTGAGAATCAGCGGGATCATGTTGCGTTCTTCGCTCATTGCGGGCTCTCTGATGAATCAACTTTAGGAATGGGATAGTTCGGAATCTCGCCCAGGCGGCGCAGACCGTTGAAGTGCTGCGGGTCGTCCAGGTAGCGCAGCATCACGGTTTGCCAGGTCTTGTCGGCAAAGGTCTGCACGTGGCCGCCCCGGGTCAACTGCAACACCCGTGGCGGTGGCGCGGCCTGATACAGGCGGATACCGTTGGCCACGGGCACGATTGGGTCATCCAGGCTGTGGAACAGCAATTTCGGCACGCCGGTCAGTTGCGGCATGGCGTTGATCGCGCTGTCGGCGTCGGGCACCAACCAAGACAACGGCACCTGGAATGGCCATGTTAACCAGGAGGTGCTCAGGGCGAATTGTCCTACGTCACGATAACTGGCGGGCACACCATCGAGCACCAACGCCTTGAGTTGGGACTGACGCTGCGGGTGTTCCGCCAGGTAATGCACCGCCAGCGCACCGCCGAGGCTTTGACCAAGGACGATCAACGGTTGGCCCTGGGTTTGCGGGGCTTTGTCGAGCCAACTGAACGCCGCATCCACATCCTGATAAATCGCCGGCAACGAAGGCTTGCCTTCCGACAGTCCATATCCGCGATAGTCCAGCAGCAGTACCTGGTAGCCCTGCTCCGGCAACCACCAGCTGCCGCCCAGATGCCAGGCCAGGTTACCGCCGTTGCCGTGCAGGTGCAGTACCGTACCTTTGACGGGCACTCCGGCCTTGGCCGGCAGCCACCACGCGTGCAGCTTCACGCCGTCGGCGGTGGTGAGGGTGACATCGCGGTATTGCAGGTGCGCTTTTTCGGGCGTGAACGGCAGGCCGGGCTCGGGGTAGAACAGCAGGGAGCTGCAACCGTTCAATGTGAGTAGCAGGCAAAGAATGCCGAGGATTCTCATCCGTTGAAGCCTCGTGAATAACAGCGTTTAAAGGATATTCGAGTAATCCGCCTCGATCCGGTCCAGGCTCAAGTGGTTGAGGAAGTTGGAGAAGCACATCCACGCCGCCAGTGCGTTCATGTCGCGGAACTGTTCAGGCAGGTACTTGGGTGGCACCACTAGGCCTTCGTCCACCAGTTGGCGCAAGGTGCGCATGTCTTCCAGGGTGGTCTTGCCGCAGAACAGCAGCGGCACTTGCTCCAGCTTGCCTTTGCGCACGGCCAGCTGGATGTAGTTGTAAACCATGATAAAGCCCTTGAGGTAGGACAAATCCTTGGTAAACGGCAGACCGTTCGGCACCGAGCCACGGAATACCCGGCTGGCGTTGCCATAGCTTTCGGCCATTTCAAAGCCTTGCTCGCGGAAGAACTCGAACACCTGCAGGAAGTCGGCGCCCTCTTCCACCATGTGGATGGCACGGGTGCGGTTGGTCAGTTTGCGCAAGCGGCTCGGGTAGGAGGCGAACGTGATGATCTCCATCAGGATCGCCAGGCCTTCCTGGGTCACGGTGGACGACGGCGGCCCTTTGGACAGGAACGTGCAGATCGGCTGGTTCTGACCGTTGAGCGTGGTACCCACATGCACCAGGCCTTCGTGGACTTCCAGCGCACGCACGTCGCGGTCGTTGAACATCGCGTCGGCGCGGATCTTGATGTAGTCGGCGCCCGCCGCGGCATCTGCGACGATGCCGTCTGATTCGAACACGCGGATGGTTTCTTCGGCTTCGCCAAACACCTTGTTCAGGCGGGTTTGCAGCAGGGCCACGGCGTCCTTGGCGGTCAGGGTCTTGGCTTCGTCCTTGAGGTCGCCACGGCCGTCGATATTGTTCAGATAGTCGGAAAGCATCAGGCCCAGGTCAGCCAGGGTCGGGTCGCCGGCGTGGAAGGCATCGGAGGCGGCGCCGTACAGCTCCTGGGAAATCAGACCAAAGTCCTCGGTGCCGCGCGCTTCAAGCATGCGCACCACCATGCGGTATTCACGGCACATGCGACGCATGATCTGCCCCACCGGGCTGAACTGGCCGAGGCGGCGAGTGATGTCACGTTCGATGTTCTGGAATTCCAGCTTCACCGCACTGGAGTCGAACGACAGCGGCCGGTTCAGGTAATAGTCGCGGTCCACGGCGGGCATTGCCTTGCCCTTGGCCTTGAGGAATCCCTGGCGAATGTTGTCGTCCCACTTCACAGCGTCGAGGACGCGAATCGGTGTTTGCGCCAGCACAATGCGATCGGACAAGGTGCGTATCGTCTGCTGGTAATCGTCCACCCGGTGCTTCCTCTTTAAACGTTATTTGCCCGCACGCCGGTAGCGCACGGCTTCAACGAACACATCGGCATTGGCCGGGTCATCCAGGTAGGCAAACACCTGGCTCATGGCGCTGTCGACCAGTACGCCGGCGCCTTCGACGGTTTCCACGGTGCTGCCGTGCAGCACCTGTTGCCCGATGGCCTGGTGAATCTGGTCGAGGTCGAGGTTATAGACCACCAATTCGTGCTTATCGTCGCTCCCCCCCTCAAAGTCGAACCCTGCCAGGAAGTAATGCCCGCCGAACTTGGCCGGCAACGGTGCCGACAGGTACCAGCGGCTGCCATGACGCGAAACGGTAAACAGGTACTCATCGCGCTGGGCCGGCGTGGCTTTAGGGTAGCTCACCGCCTTATAGCGGTGCTCACCGGCACCGCTGATTTGCAGATCGAGCGGTTCGCCCCAGGCATTCTTGCTGGTCCAATGGCCCAGCAATTCATCCGGCGCCGCCTCATGGGCGGGCAACGGGTCCTTGAACGTTACCAGGCAACCGCTGAGCAACAGGAACGACAAGGCAATTACCGCCACACGCCAGGTTTTCATTGGACTCCCCCGGTGTCAGACCGAGGCCAACACCAAATGCATGTAACGCTTGAGGATCTCAAGCATCTCTTCACCGGTCAGAGGCTCTGCGCCGCCCAGCAGGCCCTGATATTCCATCCGACTGATAATCGCCGTCAACACCTTGGCGTCCTGTTGCGGCTCGCGGGAGCCCAATACCTGGAAAAACTGGCCCGTGCCCTGCAATAGAATCTGCTGGTGGGAGCGCACCAGCTCGGCCAGGCGCGGATTCAGCAGCGCTTCCTGGCGAAAGGCCTGTTCGGCCATCAGGTGCTCGCGACGGTTGGTCAGTTGGCGCAGCACATAGTCGGCGGTCAGCCGCGCGATGTCATCGGCCAGTTGCGAGCGCGATTCCGGGCTGCCATCGCCATAGGCGACCATCTCGCGCAGCAGCCCTTCGTTGCGCACCCACAGCTTGCCCATGAAGGCGGCGCTGCGTTCAACGTACTGGGCGAAGGTATCGGTGAGCAGGTCATCGATATCCTTGAAGTAATAGGTAGTGGCTGACAACGGCACCCCCGCCTCCGCCGCCACTGCGCGATGGCGCACGGCTCGCACACCCTCGCGCACCACGATGCGCATGGCCGCATCGAGAATGTCTTGCCTGCGTTGCTCGCTGCCCCGACGGCTGGCCTTACGGCCCTGGTACTGGACGCTTTCAGCCACGGCAGCGGCAATGCCGGCGGCGCCTTCTTGAGCGGTTACGCGGTTCACGACACACATCCTTGAATAGATCAAAACCTGGCGCTGTTTGCTTGACGCTTAAAAACGCCACATAAAAAAGCCGCCTTATAAAAGGCGGCTCTGGATTTCACTGAGGTTACGCTTGTGGCCGCATGTGCGGGAACAAGATCACGTCGCGGATCGACGGCGAGTTGGTCAACAACATCACCAGGCGGTCGATACCGATACCTTCACCGGCCGTTGGCGGCATGCCGTATTCCAGCGCGCGTACGAAGTCGGCGTCGTAGTGCATGGCTTCGTCGTCGCCGGCGTCCTTGTCGGCCACCTGGGCCATGAAGCGCTCGGCCTGGTCTTCGGCATCGTTAAGCTCGGAGTAGGCGTTGGCGATTTCGCGGCCACCGATGAACAGCTCGAAACGGTCGGTGACGTTCGGGTTGTCGTCGTTACGACGGGCCAGCGGCGACACTTCGAACGGGTACTGGGTAATGAAGTGCGGCTGCTCCAGCTTGTGCTCCACCAGCTCTTCGAAAATCATCACCTGCAGTTTGCCCAGGCCTTCAAAGCCCAGCACCTTGGCGCCGGCTTTCTTGGCGATGGCGCGGGCCTTGTCGATGTCGTTGAGGTCGTCGGCGGTCAGCTCAGGGTTGTACTTGAGGATCGAGTCGAATACCGACAGGCGCACGAACGGCTCGCCGAAGTGGAACACCTTGTCGCCGTACGGCACGTCGGTGCTGCCCAGGACCAGCTGCGCCAGCTCGCGGAACAGTTCTTCGGTGAGGTCCATGTTGTCTTCGTAGTCGGCGTAGGCCTGGTAGAACTCCAACATGGTGAATTCTGGGTTGTGACGGGTCGAGACGCCTTCGTTACGGAAGTTGCGGTTGATCTCGAACACCTTCTCGAAGCCGCCGACAACCAGACGCTTGAGGTACAGCTCCGGCGCGATACGCAGGAACATTTCCAGGTCCAGCGCGTTGTGGTGGGTTTCGAACGGCTTGGCTGCGGCACCACCCGGGATGGTTTGCAGCATCGGGGTTTCCACTTCCAGGAAGTCACGCTGCATCAGGAAGCTGCGGATGTGCGCGATGACTTGCGAACGCACGCGGAACGTCTGGCGCACGTCTTCGTTGACGATCAGGTCGACATAACGCTGGCGGTAGCGCTGCTCGGTGTCGGTCAGGCCGTGGTGCTTGTCCGGCAGCGGGCGCAGGGATTTGGTCAGCAGGCGCACGCTGGTCATTTCCACGTACAGGTCGCCCTTGCCGGAACGGGCCAGGGTGCCTTCGGCGGCGATGATGTCGCCCATGTCCCAGGTTTTCACCGAGGCCAGGGTTTCTTCAGGCAAGGTCTTGCGGTTGACGTAGACCTGGATACGCCCGGTCATGTCCTGGATGACCATGAACGAGCCACGGTTGAGCATGATGCGACCTGCCACCTTGACCGGGATCGCAGCCTCTGCCAGCTCTTCCTTGGTCTTGTCCACGTACTGCTTCTGCAAGGCATCGCAGTAGTTGTCGCGGCGGAAGTCGTTGGGGAAGGCATTGCCCTTGGCGCGCTCGGCAGCCAGCTTTTCCTTGCGCAGGGCGATCAGGGAGTTTTCTTCCTGTTGCAGGGCTTGCGGGTCGAGTTGTTGGTCGCTCATGTCTTTAAATTTTCCATCAGGTTCGTTGTCCCAGGCGTAGGCCGGGGATCGCCGGCATGCCGGCTCCTACAATCTTTATTACAAGCCGGACTTCAGGCTGGCTTCCAGGTATTCGTCGATGTCACCGTCGAGTACCTTGTCGCAGTCGCTGCGTTCGATGTTAGTGCGCAGATCCTTGATCCGCGACGCATCGAGCACATAAGAGCGGATCTGGTGACCCCAACCGATATCCGACTTGGTGTCTTCCAGCGCCTGGGAAGCGGCGTTGCGCTTCTGCATTTCCTGCTCGTACAACTTGGCCCGCAGCATTTTCATGGCGGTGTCCTTGTTCGCGTGCTGGGAACGTTCGTTCTGGCAGCTCACCACGGTGTTGGTCGGTACGTGGGTAATACGGACGGCCGAGTCGGTGGTGTTTACGTGCTGGCCACCGGCACCGGAGGAGCGGTAGGTGTCGATCCGCAGGTCGGCCGGGTTGATCTCGATTTCCACCTTGTCATCGATCTCCGGCGAGACGAACACCGCAGAGAACGAGGTGTGGCGACGGTTGCCGGAGTCGAACGGGCTCTTGCGCACCAGACGGTGCACGCCGATCTCGGTACGCAGCCAGCCAAAGGCGTATTCACCCTTGATGTGCACGGTCGCGCCCTTGATGCCGGCGACTTCACCGGCCGACAGTTCCATGATGGTGGCATCGAAACCGCGTTTGTCGGCCCAGCGCAGGTACATGCGCAACAGGATGTTGGCCCAGTCCTGGGCTTCGGTGCCGCCGGAACCGGCCTGGATGTCCAGGTAGGCGTTGTTCGGGTCCATTTCGTGGCTGAACATGCGACGGAATTCAAGCTTGGCGAGGTTTTCCTCGAGACGGGCCAGCTCGGCGACGACATCGCCCACTGCGCCTTCGTCATTTTCTTCGACGGCCATGTCCAGCAGGTCACGGCAATCGCCCAGGCCGGTGTTCAGTTCGTCGAGGGTGTCGACGATCTGCGCCAGCGCAGAGCGCTCGCGGCCCAGTTCCTGGGCGTATTCAGGTTTGTTCCAGACACTCGGATCTTCAAGCTCGCGATTGACTTCGGTCAGACGCTCATGCTTTTGATCGTAGTCAAAGATACCCCCGAATAGTTTCGGAGCGCTCGGACAGGTCCTTGATGGTGTTAAGGATCGGGTTGATTTCCATGGCGGGCAGCACTCGTTGGCGAACTTTTGAAAGCCGGCGAGTATAACGGCAAACGGGGGGGAGCGGCAGCCCGCCTGGCGAAAAGGCAGACTACGCAGTGTTAAATGTGGGAGGGGGCTTGCTCCCGATGGCAGCCTGTCAGCCAATGATGGTGTGACTGACCCACCGCTATCGGGGGCAAGCCCCCTCCCAGATTGAATTGGGTGCGGCCTCAGGTCACTCGATGCCGACCAGATTGCGGCCGTTGTGCTTGGCCGTATACAAACCCTTGTCCGCCGCCATGATCAACTGGCGGCAATCCGTACCCTGCACCGGCGTCATGGTCGACAGGCCGATGCTGATGGTCAGGCTGGAGCCTTCCGCCGGGGCAATATGCGGGATTTTCAGCGCGGCGACGGCCATGCGCAGCTTTTCCGCCACCAGCCGTGCGCCACCCGGCGAGGTGTTCGGCAGCACCAGGGCGAATTCTTCGCCGCCGTAGCGCGCCGGCAGGTCCGAGGGGCGGCTGCTGGCTTCGCGAATGCTGTTGGCAACTTTGCGCAAGGCTTCGTCGCCTTCGACATGGCCGAAGCTGTCGTTGTAGGTCTTGAAGAAGTCCACGTCGATCATCAGCAGCGACAGTTGGGTCTGGTCACGCATGGCGCGGCGCCATTCCAGCTCCAGGTATTCGTCGAAGTGGCGGCGGTTGGACAGCCCGGTCAGGCCATCGGAGTTCATCAGCCGTTGCAGCACCAGGTTGGTGTCCAGCAGTTGTTGCTGGCTGACCCGCAGCGCACGGTAGGCGGCATCGCGCTGCAACAGGGTCATGTAGGAGCGCGAGTGATAGCGGATGCGCGCGACCAGTTCGATGTTGTCCGGCAGCTTGACCAGGTAATCGTTGGCCCCCGCCGAGAACGCCGCGCTCTTGATCAGCGGGTCCTCCTTGGTGGAAAGCACAATGATCGGGATGTTCTGCGTGGCCGGGTGGTTGCGGTATTCGCGCACCAGGGTCAGGCCGTCGAGGCCGGGCATCACCAGATCCTGCAGGATCACCGTCGGTTTGATACGGATGGCCTGGGCAATCGCCTGGTGCGGGTCGGCGCAAAAGTGGAAGTCGATGTTTTCTTCATGAGCCAGGCCACGCCGTACGGCTTCGCCGATCATGGCCTGGTCGTCGACCAGCAACACCATGGCGGCGTTTTCGTCGGTCTTGAAGCCGTCGATCTGTAAATCATTCATGTGCAGTCACCTGAATTACTGCCTGCAAGCCAGCACTGCTGAAGGTCATGATCATTTTGCAAAGACCTCCAGCAATCGGGGCGCAATTCTGTCCAGTGGGCGAATTTCAACAGCAGCATCAATCGCCGCCGCCGCTTTGGGCATGCCATACACCGCCGAGCTCTGCTGATCCTGGGCGATGGTCAAATAACCTTGTTCACGCATTAACTTGAGCCCCTGGGCCCCATCACGGCCCATCCCGGTCAGCAGTACGCCGACGGCGTCGCCATTCCAGTGGCTGGCCACGCTTTCGAAGAACACGTCGATCGAAGGCCGGTAAATCTCGTTCACCGGCTCTGCGGTATAGGCTAGCGTGCCATTCTTCAATAAACGAATGTGGTGATTGGTGCCGGCCAGCAGGACCACCCCGCTTTGCGGCGGCTCGCCTTCGCGGGCCAGGCGCACCGGCAGGCCGGAGGCACTGCTCAGCCACTCGGCCATGCCGGCGGCGAATACCTGGTCCACATGCTGCACCAGCACAATGGCCGCGGCAAAGTCCCGGGGCAAACCCTTGAGCAGAATTTCCAGGGCAGCCGGGCCGCCCGCCGAAGAACCGATAGCCACCAGGCTCTGGCGTTTGCCGGTGCTGCGCTCAGGCGCGGTTTCGGCACGCACACGGCTGCCGCGCTGGCCGATCAGCCAGCCGATGTTGAGGATCTTGCGCAACAACGGCGCCGCCGCATCCTTGGGGTTGCCCACGCCGAGCGCCGGCGTGTCCACCACATCCAGGGCGCCGTGGCCCATGGCTTCGAACACCCGGCTCATATTGGCCTGGCGGTCGACGGTCACCAGCAGGATCGCGCACGGCGTCTCGGCCATGATCTGCCGCGTGGCCTCCACGCCGTCCATCACCGGCATGATCAAGTCCATCAGGATCAGGTCCGGGGTCAGTTCGGCGCAGTGCTGCACCGCGTCCAGACCATTACTGGCCACCCACACCACCTGGTGCGCGGGCTCGAAGCTCAACGCGCGGCGCAAGGCCTCCACGGCCAGGGGCATGTCATTGACGATCGCAATCCTCATGCCCGCGCGCCTCCAATCAGCTCCACCACGGCATCCAGCAGCGCGTCATCGTGGAAGCTGGCTTTGGCCAGATAATAATCGGCGCCAGCGTCCAGCCCGCGACGGCGGTCTTCTTCACGGTCTTTGTACGACACCACCATCACCGGCAACGATTGCAGGCGACTGTCACGGCGCAAGAGTGTGACCAATTCAATACCGTCCATACGAGGCATATCAATGTCAGTGATAAGCAGGTCGAAGTCTTCGGAGCGCAAGGCGTTCCAGCCGTCCATCCCGTCGACCGCGACGGCCACTTCGTACCCACGATTGAGCAGCAATTTGCGTTGCAACTCCCGCACGGTGAGCGAGTCGTCCACCACCAGTACGCGTTTGCGCGGTGCCTCGGTGGCCTGCTGGCTGCGCCGGGCGATGCGTTCCAGGCGCCCGGTGTTGAGCAGCTTGTCCACCGAGCGCAGCATATCTTCCACGTCGACGATCAATACCACCGAGCCGTCGTCCAGCAAGGCCCCGGCGGAAATATCCTGGACCTTGCCCAGGCGATCGTCCAACGGCAACACCACCAGGGTGCGCTCGCCGATAAAGCGTTCCACGGCGATACCGTAAACCGCATCGCGCTCGCGGATCACCACCACCTTCAAGGTTTCGTCATTGTTCTGCCCGGGCGGACGCTGCAACAACTGGCTGGCGGCGACCAGCCCGACATGCCGACCTTCGTGCCAGAAATGCTGGCGGCCTTCCAACTGCACAATGTCGTCGGGCGCCAGGTCGCACATGCGCTCGATATGCGCCAGCGGGAACGCATAGGCTTCTTCGCCGACTTCCACCACCAGGCTGCGCACCACCGACAGGGTCAGCGGCACTTCCAGATGGAAGCGACTGCCCTGCCCTGCCGTCTGCTCCAGCACCACCGCGCCGCGCAGTTGGCGGACCATATGCTGCACCGCATCCAGCCCGACACCGCGCCCGGACACCTCGGTGACCTTGTCGCGCAGGCTGAAACCCGGCAGGAACAGGAACGTCAGCAGTTCCTCTTCGCTCAGGTTCAGGGCCGTGTCCAGGGTCGAAAGATGCCGATCGACAATGGTGCCGCGCAGGCGCTCCAGGTCGACGCCATTGCCGTCGTCGCTCAGTTCCAGTACCAGCAAACCGGCCTGATGGGACGCGCGCAGGCGGATCAACCCTTCGGCAGGTTTGCCTGCCAGCAGGCGTTGGTCGGGCATTTCGATGCCGTGGTCGACGGCATTGCGCAATAAATGAGTGAGTGGCGCTTCAAGTTTTTCCAGCACGTCGCGATCGACCTGGGTCTTTTCGCCCTCGATCTCCAGGCGCACTTGCTTGCCCAGGCTGCGACCGAGGTCGCGCACCATGCGCACCTGCCCGGCCAGCACATCGGCAAACGGGCGCATGCGACAGGCCAGCGCGGTGTCGTAAAGCACCTGGGCACGCTGGCCGGCCTGCCAGCCAAACTCATCCAGCTCGGCAGTCTTTTCCGCCAGCAGCGCCTGGGCTTCGCTCAGCAGGCGCCGGGTATCGGCCAGGGCTTCCTCGGCTTCGAGGCTCAAACCCAGGGTCTTGAGCTGGCTATCGAGAGTATCCAGGGCGCGTACGCTCTGGCTTTGAATTCGTTTGAGACGCTGCATGCTGGCCAGGTATGGCTTGAGCCGCTGGGTTTCCACCAGGGACTTGCTCGACAGGTCCAGCAGGCTGTTCAAGCGCTCGGCGGTCACGCGCAATACGCGCTCGCCCCCTTCGGTCATGCGCTTGCCCTGACGCGGCGGATCGCTGGCGACGGGCGGTGCGGGCTCGGGTTCCGGTGGCAGTTCTTCGATGAGCGGTGCCGGGTCTGGCTCAGGTGCGGCAGGCAGTGGCGCGACGTTGGCGGTGGGCTGCGATGAGTCCAGCAGGCGCTCCATCAACGCCACATAGGCGTCGATGTCCGCCGGGCCAACGTCGTTGCCAGGGGTGGCGATACGCATCAGCAGGTCGGTGCCTTGCAACAAGGCGTCGATATGTTCGGGTTGCAGGTACAGGCGACCTTCCTGGGCGCTGACCAGGCAATCCTCCATGACATGCGCCACGCTGACCCCGGCGTCCACCCCGACGATTCGCGCCGCGCCCTTAAGCGAGTGCGCGGCACGCATGCAGGCTTCCAACTGGTCGGCCTGCGTAGGGTTGCGTTCCAGGGCCAGCAGGCCCGCGCTCAGCACCTGGGTCTGCGCATCGGCCTCCAGGCTGAACAGTTCCAGCAGCGAGGCGTCGCGCATCTGGTCGGGGGTCATGTGAGGCTCCGGGTCACGGCGGATAACAATTGCGCCTCGTCCAGCCAACGCAGGCTACGGCCTTTCCACTGCAACACACCTTGGGTGAAGCGCGCGCTGGCCTGGGTGCCCGAGGCCGACGCCGCCTTCAAGGCGCGCTCATCGATGGCATGGATGCCGTCCACTTCGTCCACCGGCACCACCACCGGGCCATCCTGCGCAGCGATGATCAACATGCGCGGCATGATCCGCCCACCGCTGGCGCCCTGATTGTTTGTTTCCAGGCCGAGCAACTCCACCAGCGACAGGCACGCCACCAGCGCGCCACGCACATTGGCCACGCCGAGCAAGGCACGGGAACGCTGGTGCGGCAGCGAGTGAATCGGTTGCAGCGGGGCCACCTCCACCAGGCAGCGGGTGGCGATGCCCAGCCACTCTTCGCCGAGGCGGAACATCAACAGCGAGCGGGTGACGATCTTTTCGTCAACCTCGGCGGCCGTCACCGCACGGCGGTCGTCCTGCTGCAAGGCATAGCGGTCCAGCAAACGCGTGGCGGCAGCCGAGTACACCGCACAGTTGCGGCAGTGAATATGCTCTAACAGCAACGGGCACGACTTGTCGCCGTGGATACCGATACGGTTCCAGCAGTCGTCGATGGCTTGGCTGTCGGCCAGGGTCAGGCCCATGCCTGCGGTGTTGAGCGCCTCGGTGTTACTCATCGTTTGGACTCACTGTCTGCGCGCTCGCTACGGGCGGCCCGCGCCTGCAAACGGCGCGCCCCCGCACTGTCGCCCTGGGACTCGAACAAGGCGGCCAGGTGCATCAAGGCCTGCGGATGCTGGGGTTCCAGGTACAAGGCTTTTCGATAAAACCCCTGGGCTTCCAGGGCGCTGCCGGCCACGTCGCTGAGCAGACCCAGCCAGTAGAACACCTGGGCGGCCGGCGGGTGATTGTTCAAATACTGCTCGCAAGCGGCACGGGCCTCGGCACTTTTGCCTTCGTTGGCCAGGGTGGCGATGCGGCTGAGCAAGGTGCCCGCATCGGAGGACGGCGCCTTGATCGGCACCACCTGGGTGCTAGCCGTGCTGAACGGTCGCGGCTTGACCGGAATCGGCGCCGCGCTGCGCGGTGGCGTCGGCATGGGCACGAATACCGGCTCAGGCTTCACCGGCTCGGCATGCCGGCTGAAGGCAAATGATTGCGGTACACCAATCGAGCGCATACCGTGGCGCCCCAGCAAGCTGCCCTCGGCGGGGCCGATAAACAGCACGCCGTCCACATGGGTCAGGCCCTTGAGTACATCAAAGACTTGCTTCTGGGTCGGCTGGTCAAAGTAGATCAGCAGGTTGCGGCAAAACACAAAATCGTAGCTCGCCTCGTTCGCCAGCAGCGCCGGGTCGAGCAGGTTGCCCACTTGCAGACGCACCTGTTCGCGCACGCGGTCGGCGATATGGAACCCGTCGCCATGTTCAGTGAAGTGGCGGTCGCGAAAGGCAATATCGCTGCTGCGAAAGGAGTTCTTGCCATACACCCCGCGCCGGGCGCGCTCCACCGACAGCGGGCTGACGTCCAGGCCCAACACCTTGAACTGGTGCGGCGCCAACCCGGCGTCAAGCAAGGCCATGGCAATGGAATAGGGTTCTTCGCCGGTGGAACACGGCAGGCTGAGGATGCGCAGCGCGCGCATCTGCTTGATCTCCGCCAGGCGTGCAAGCGCCAGTCGGGCCAGGGTCGCAAAGGATTCGGGGTAACGAAAAAACCAGGTCTCGGGGACGATCACCGCTTCGATCAGCGCTTGTTGCTCGTCCTCGGAGCTTTGCAGGTGCTGCCAGTATTCACACGGCGTTTGCGCCTGCACGGCCTGGCTGCGCTGGCGCACGGCGCGCTCGATGATGGCCTCGCCGACCGACGCGACGTCGAGGCCGATACGTTCTTTCAAGAAGGCAAAGAAACGCGAGTCGTTGCTCATAGGCTCAGCTCGGCAGAAAACAACAGGGCGCGCACGTCATCGGTGAGCACGTCATTCACGCCAATCCATTGCATCAGGCCCAGGGCATCCTCGCGCACCGGCCCCAGGTACGGCGCCTGGCGGTTATCCAGGCCGTAAGGCTGGAATTCGGCCGGGTCGCAACGCAGGGTGTCAGTGGCCTGCTCAAGGATCAGCCCGAGCCAGCGCGATTCGACCCAGGCATGCGGCTGGTAATTGACCAGCACCAGACGCGTACTGGTACGCGCCCGGGCGGCTGTACCGAAGGTCAACTCGCTCAGGTCGATGACCGGCACCAGCGCCCCGCGATGGGCAAAGATTCCCGCCACCCACACGGGCGCATGGGCAATGGGCTTGAGCGGCAGGCGTGGCAGCACCTCGGCCACCTCCGTGGCCTTGAGCGCAAAACGTTCGCTGCCGATGTGAAACACCAGGAACAACGCTTTTTTCGCTGCCGGAACGGCGCCGCGTTTAGCCGCAAGGTCGCTCATCAGACTTTGAAACGCGACACGCCGCTGCGCAGACCCACCGCAACCTGGCTCAGTTCATCGATGGCAAAGCTGGCCTGGCGCAGGGACTCCACCGTCTGACTGCTGGCATCGCCCAGTTGCACCAGGGCGTGATTGATCTGCTCGGCACCGGTGGCCTGGGCCTGCATGCCTTCGTTGACCATCAACACCCGCGGCGCCAGGGCCTGTACCTGATGGATGATCTGCGACAGCTGCTCGCCCACTTGCTGCACTTCGAACATGCCTCGGCGCACTTCCTCGGAGAACTTGTCCATGCCCATCACGCCTGCGGAAACCGCTGACTGGATCTCACGCACCATTTGCTCGATGTCGTAGGTGGCCACGGCGGTCTGGTCGGCCAGGCGGCGCACTTCGGTAGCCACCACCGCGAAACCGCGACCGTACTCACCGGCCTTTTCGGCTTCGATGGCGGCATTCAGGGACAGCAGGTTGGTCTGGTCGGCAACCTTGACGATGGTCACCACCACTTGGTTGATGTTGCCGGCCTTCTCATTGAGGATCGCCAATTTGGCGTTCACCAGGTCGGCGGCGCCCATCACCGAGTGCATGGTTTCTTCCATGCGCGCCAGGCCTTGCTGGCCGGAGCCGGCGGCCACCGAAGCCTGGTCGGCGGCGGTGGATACCTCGGTCATGGTGCGGACCAGGTCCTTGGAAGTGGCGGCGATCTCCCGCGAAGTGGCACCGATCTCGGTGGTAGTCGCGGCAGTTTCGGTGGCAGTGGCCTGTTGTTGCTTGGAAGTCGCGGCAATCTCGGTGAGCGAGGTGGTGACCTGTACCGAAGAGCGCTGGGCCTGGGAGACCAGGGCCGTGAGTTCGGTCATCATGTCGTTGAAGCCGGTTTCCACCGCGTTGAATTCGTCCTTGCGCTCCAGGTTCAGGCGCTTGCTCAGGTCACCGGCGCGCATGGTTTCGAGGATCTCGACGATACGTTGCATCGGCGCCATGATCGCGCGCATCAGCAGCAGGCCACACAGGCCGGCGGCAAGGATCGCCACGGCCAGCGACAGGAACATGCTGACCTTGGCCGAGGCAACGGCGTCGTCTATCGCGGCCGTTGCCCTGTCAGACACACCCTTGTTTTCAGTGATGATGTCATTGAGCTTCATGCGCCCTTCGATCCAGATCGGCGTCAACTGCTCATCCAGCAGTTCGTGCGCGGCCGGCAGGTCATTGGCTTCGATGCGGTCAATCACCTGGACCAGGACCTTGTTGTAATTGAGGTGAGCGGCCTTGAAGTTATCGAACTCCATGCGATCGGCCTGGCTAGTCACGGTTTTTTCGTAATTGGCCATCTGCTGTTCGATACGCGACTCGAAGGCCTTGTAGTCCGACTTATCGCCAGCGGTGAGGGTTTTATCCTCGCGCAGGCCAATGATATCGATGGTCTGCAAATAGCTGTCGACCCACGCGCTGCGAATCATCGAACTGAGGTAAACACCCGGCACCGCATCGTCACGGACCGCTTCCTGGCTGGTTTCGATTTTCAGCAACCGTGAATAGGAGACCACAACCATCAACAGCATGATCGCGATAATGACCGCAAAGCTCGCCAAAATTCGCTGGCGCAAGGTCCAATTCTTCACAGTACTTCCTCGAAGGGCCATTCAAATGGAGGGGAGTATAGCTGAGCAGAAGCCCTCATTTATCAATGGGTTTCGATGTAGCACAGACAGATTGCAAAAACATCCGTGGGAGGGGGCTTGCTCCCGATAGCGATGGGCCAGTTGCAGATATTTCAACTGGACTAACGCTATCGGGGCCGGCCCCCTCCCACATTTTGGTTTTGCGTCTCCTCGGTGGTTATTGGTTAAGCCGTACCTGCTTTTCCAGTTCCAGCTTCAAGCCGGGCTCGAGTTTCAGTTGGCGCGCCAATTCATCCAGATACGCCTTCTCCATAAAGTTCTCCTCATCCACCAGCATCACGCTGGCGATGTACATCTCGGCGGCCATTTCCGGGGTGCCGGCGGCGCGGGCGACGTCGGCCGGGTCCAGCGGTTTGTTGAGCTCGGCGTGCAGCCAGCTTTGCAGCTCGCGGTCGTTGTCCAGCTTGGTGAATTCACCTTCGATCAGTGCGCGCTCACGCTCGTCCACATGCCCGTCGGCCTTCGCAGCGGCTACCAGAGCCTTGAGAATCCCCTGGCTGTGCTGCTCGACCTGGGCCGGCGGCAGGCGGTCGATGGTTTGCGGCTCGCCCTGAGGTGAGTTGGCCTGGCTGGCCTGCCAATTGCCATAGGCTTTGTAGGCAATCACGCCCAACGCGGCCAGCCCGCCGTAGGTCAGGGCCTTGCCGCCAAAGTTGCGCGCCTTCTTGTTGCCCAGCAACAGGCCCATGGCACCCGCCGCCAGCGCTCCGCCGCCCGCGCCACCAAGCAGGCTGCCCAGCCCGCCACCGCCGAGCAGCCCACCGAGGGCGCCTTTATCATCCTGCTTGCGCTGGCCGCCGGTCTTGTTCTGCAACATGTCCTGGCCGGACTTGAGCAACTGATCGAGCAATCCACGGGTATTCATTCGTAGCCTCCAGACACTAGGGTTCATAGGACCAATAGGCCCTCAGCGTAAAACTAAGTGCCAAAAAGCCGCGATCTAGAGTGCTTCCAGATGTAACGCCGCGCTGGCCGCTTGTAGCTTGTCGCTGCCGTTCGCTAAAACCGATATACACTCGAACACATCTATAAAAGCACCCCACTGGTAATTCCAGCATGATGACCTTGCGTCAAATCCGGCATTTTATCGCCGTGGCCGAGACCGGCTCGATCTCCGCCGCCGCGCAAACCGCATTCATTTCCCAGTCCACGCTGACCCTGGCGATCCAACAACTGGAACAGGAAATCGGCGTCACCCTGTTCAACCGCCACGCCAAGGGCATGACCCTCACGCACCAGGGCCATCAGTTTTTGCGCCAGGCGCACTTGATCCTCGCCACCGTCGACAATGCCACGCGCAGCCTGCAACAGAGCACCGACCAGGTCGCCGGGCAGTTGATCATCGGCGTGACCAGCCTGGTCGCCGGCTATTACCTGGCGGATTTGCTCACTCGTTTCCAGCGTGCCTACCCCAACGTGGAAATCCGCGTGATGGAAGACGAGCGCCCGTATATCGAGCATTTGCTGGTCAGCGGTGAAATCGATGTGGGGGTGCTGATCCTCTCCAACCTCGAAGATCGCCACGCCCTGCAGACCGAGGTCCTCACCCACTCGCCCCACCGCCTGTGGCTGCCGGCACAACACCCGCTGCTGGAGCACGACAGCATCAACCTCGCCGATGTAGCAAGCGAGCCATTGATTCAACTGAACGTCGACGAAATGGGGCATAACGCCCAGCGCATGTGGGCCGGTGCCGGCCTGCAACCGCGCGTGACCCTGCGCACCGCCTCCACCGAAGCGGTGCGAAGCCTGGTGGCCGCGGGCCTGGGCGTGTCGATCCAACCGGACATGACCTACCGCCCCTGGTCCCTGGAGGGCGACATTATTGAAGCGCGGCCGATTGCCGACCTCAGCCAGACCTTGGACGTCGGCCTGGCCTGGCGTCGGGGCACGGCGCGACCGGCATTGGTGGACCCGTTCCTCACCGTCGCGCGCGAACAGCCACACCCACGCAAGCCATCTATTTAATCGAATGCTGCATTCAGTATTTAGTATTTGTTGACCTCGTGCCTGACCTCTAGTCTCTCTACCCATAGGAGAAGGTCCGGCGCCTTGTAAGAGAACGCCCATGACCACCCAAGAAAAGAGATCACGAAAAATGTCCGGCGCGCCCACCCCGCTGCTCACTGCGTTGCTGATCGACGGCGAACTGGTCCAGGGCCAGGGCGTTGCCGAGCCGATCCTCAACCCGGCCACCGGCGAAGTGCTCACCCAGATCGCCGAAGCCAGCACCGAGCAGGTCGAAAGCGCCATCCTTGCCGCCCACCGCGCCTTTACCGGTTGGTCGCGGACCACGCCGCAGCAACGCTCGAACATTCTGCTGGGCATCGCCGACGCCATCGAGAAACAAGCCGACTACCTGGCCCGCCTGGAATCGCTGAACTGCGGCAAGCCGTTGCACCTGGCGCGCCAGGACGACTTGAGCGCCACCGTCGATGTGTTCCGCTTCTTTGCCGGCGCCGTGCGCTGCCAGACCGGCCAGCTCAGCGGCGAATACCTGCCGGGCTACACCAGCATGGTGCGCCGCGATCCGATTGGCGTGGTCGCCTCGATTGCGCCGTGGAACTACCCGCTGATGATGGCCGCGTGGAAGATCGCCCCGGCGCTGGCGGCCGGTAATACCTTGGTGTTCAAGCCGTCGGAACACACGCCGCTGTCGATCCTCGCGCTGGCCCCGGTCCTAAAGGATTTGTTACCACGCGGGGTCATCAACATTCTGTGTGGCGGCGGCGAAGGCGTCGGCAGCCATTTGGTCAGCCACCCCAAAGTGCGCATGGTCTCGCTGACAGGCGACATCGTCACCGGCCAGAAAATCCTGCAAGCCGCGGCCAAGACACTCAAACGCACACACCTGGAACTGGGCGGCAAAGCGCCGGTGATCGTGTGCAACGACGCCGACCTGCACGCCGTGGTCGAAGGCGTGCGCACCTATGGCTACTACAACGCCGGCCAGGACTGCACCGCCGCGTGCCGCATCTACGCCCAGGCGGGCATCCACGACAAATTGGTCGCCGAACTGGGCGCGGCGGTCAGCAGCCTGCGTTTTGCCGGCAAGCGCGACGCCGATAACGAACTCGGCCCGCTGATCAGTACACGCCAGCGCGACCGCGTGGCCAGCTTTGTCGAACGCGCCCTCGGCCAACCGCATATCGAGCGGGTCACGGGGGCCGCCGTGCATTCCGGGGCCGGCTTCTATTACCAGCCGACACTGCTCGCCGGTTGCAAACAAAACGATGAAATTGTCCAGCGCGAAGTGTTCGGCCCGGTGGTCACCGTGACTCGCTTCGACGGACTGGAACAGGCAGTGGACTGGGCCAACGATTCCGAATACGGCCTGGCCTCCTCCGTTTGGACGCAGAACCTGGATAAGGCCATGCAGGTAGCCGCGCGCCTGCAGTACGGCTGCACCTGGATCAACAGCCATTTCATGCTGGTCAGCGAAATGCCCCACGGCGGCTTGAAGCGCTCGGGGTATGGGAAAGATCTGTCCAGCGATTCACTACAGGACTACAGCGTGGTACGCCACATCATGGCCCGCCACGGCCAGCACCTTTAAAACAACAACTAAGCTCATGCGTTACGGCTTCACACACTGCCCCGACCATAATTAAAGAAGAGGGAACCCCCATGTCCGCGCACAAGACCGCACTGCTCAGTGCCCTGACCACCGCGCTGTTGGCCAGCGTCAGTATCCAGGCCGCCGAACCGCTCAAGGCGGTGGGCGCTGGTGAAGGCCAGCTGGATATCGTCGCCTGGCCCGGCTATATCGAACGTGGCGAAAGCGACAAAGCCTACGACTGGGTCAGCGGTTTCGAGAAGGAAACCGGCTGCAAGGTCAATGTGAAAACCGCCGCCACCTCTGACGAAATGGTCAGTTTGATGGCCAAGGGCGGGTATGACCTGGTCACCGCGTCGGGCGATGCGTCGCTGCGGTTGATCGTCGGTAAGCGTGTGCAGCCGATCAACACCGCGCTGATCCCTAACTGGAAGAACATTGACCCACGCCTTAAAGATGCGCCGTGGTACGTGGTCGGCCAACAAACCTACGGCACCCCGTACCAGTGGGGCCCGAACGTGCTGATGTATAACACCAACGTGTTCAAGACCGCGCCCACCAGTTGGAACGTGCTGTTCGATGCGCAGAACCTGCCGGACGGCAAGCCGAACAAAGGTCGCGTGCAGGCCTATGACGGTCCGATCTACATCGCCGATGCGGCGCTGTACCTCAAGAGCACCAAGCCGGAACTGGGCATCCAGAGCCCCTATGAACTGACCGAAACCCAGTACAAGGCCGTGCTCGACCTGCTGCGCGCCCAGCAACCGTTGATCCACCGCTACTGGCACGACACCACCGTGCAAATGAGCGACTTCAAGAACGAAGGCGTGGTCGCCTCCAGCGCCTGGCCGTATCAGGTCAACGGCCTGCAAAACGAGAAGCAGCCAATTGCCTCGACCATCCCCAAGGAAGGCGCCACCGGCTGGGCCGACACCACCATGTTGCACAGCGAGGCCAAGCACCCCAACTGCGCCTACAAGTGGATGGACTGGTCGCTGCAGCCGAAGGTCCAGGGCGATGTCGCCGCCTGGTTCGGATCGCTGCCGGCGGTGCCTGCGGCCTGTAAGGAAAGCGAACTGCTCGGCGCCGAGGGTTGCAAGACCAACGGGTTCGACCAGTTCGACAAGATCGCCTTCTGGAAAACCCCGCAGGCTGAGGGCGGCAAGTTCGTGCCGTACAGCCGCTGGACCCAGGATTACATCGCGATCATGGGCGGGCGCTAAGCCATCTGACCCTCAGGGGCCGCTTCGCGGCCCAACGCAGCCTCGTGCCTCGGCAGCTGCTACGGATCTTTACTGCTCCTACACCGTTGGTAGGAGCTGTCGAGTGAAACGAGGCTGCGATTTCTGAGCACCTCCTACGATTTTATTTTTATCCAAAACGCGCCTTTTTGGAGCACCGCCCCATGACGCTTGCAGTCCAATTCACCCACGTTTCCCGTCAATTCGGCGAAGTGAAAGCCGTTGACCGGGTTTCCATCGATATTCAGGACGGCGAGTTCTTTTCCATGCTCGGCCCATCCGGCTCGGGCAAGACCACCTGCCTGCGCCTGATCGCCGGCTTCGAACAGCCGAGCGCAGGTTCGATCCGGATTCATGGCGAGGAAGCCGCCGGCTTGCCGCCGTATCAGCGTGATGTAAACACTGTGTTCCAGGATTACGCGCTGTTCCCCCATATGAATGTGCGCGACAACGTCGCCTATGGCCTCAAGGTCAAAGGCGTGGGCAAGACCGAACGCCGCAACCGCGCCGAAGAAGCCCTGGCGATGGTGGCCCTCGGCGGCTATGGCGAGCGCAAGCCGGTGCAGCTCTCCGGCGGCCAACGCCAACGGGTGGCCCTGGCCCGCGCACTGGTCAATCGCCCGCGCGTGTTGCTGTTGGACGAACCGTTGGGCGCCCTCGACCTCAAGCTGCGCGAACAAATGCAAAGCGAGCTGAAGAAACTGCAACGCCAGCTCGGCATTACCTTTATCTTCGTCACTCACGACCAGACCGAAGCGCTGTCGATGTCCGACCGTGTGGCGGTGTTCAACAAAGGCCGTATCGAACAGGTCGACACCCCGCGCAACCTGTACATGAAACCGGCCACCGCGTTCGTCGCCGAGTTCGTCGGCACCTCCAATGTGATTCGCGGTGAACTGGCCCAGCGCCTCAGCGGCAGCGTGCAGCCGTTCTCGATTCGCCCGGAGCACGTACGTTTTGCCGAGGGCCCGCTGGGCGCTGGCGAAGTGGAAATCAGCGGCTTGCTGCACGACATCCAGTACCAAGGCAGTGCCACCCGCTATGAACTGAAACTGGAAAACGGCCAGGCGCTGAATATCAGCCAGGCCAACAACCAGTGGCTGGACATCAGCAGCGGCCATCAGGTCGGCCAGTCCATTACCGCCCGTTGGGCACGGGAAGCCATGACGCTGCTGAATGAAAGCACAGGCGAGGTGTGACATGAGCCTGGCCCTTTCCCAACCGCCGATGCGCAGGTTTTCCAACCTGCTGTACCGCAAGCCCAACCTTTACCTGGCGATGCTGCTGATACCGCCGCTGATCTGGTTCGGCGCGATCTACCTGGGTTCGTTACTGACCCTGCTGTGGCAAGGCTTCTATACCTTTGACGATTTCACCATGGCAGTCACGCCGGACCTGACCCTGGCCAACTTCGCCGCGCTGTTCCAGCCGTCGAACTTCGACATCATCCTGCGCACCCTGAGCATGGCGATTGTGGTGTCGATCGCCAGCGCCATCGTCGCCTTCCCCATCGCCTACTACATGGCGCGCTACACCACGGGCAAGACCAAGGCGTTTTTCTATATCGCGGTGATGATGCCGATGTGGGCCAGCTATATCGTCAAGGCCTATGCCTGGACCTTGCTGCTGGCCAAGGGCGGCGTGGCGCAATGGTTCGTGCAGCACCTGGGCCTGGAGCCGGTGTTGCAGTTCGTGCTGGGCATTCCCGGCGTGGGCGGCAGCACCTTGAGCACCTCGCACCTGGGGCGCTTCATGGTGTTCGTCTACATCTGGCTGCCCTTCATGATCCTGCCAATCCAGGCCTCGCTGGAGCGTTTGCCGCCGTCGCTGCTGCAAGCCTCGGCCGATCTGGGCGCCAAGCCACGCCAGACTTTCATGCAGGTGATTCTGCCGCTGTCGGTGCCGGGGATTGCCGCCGGTTCGATCTTCACGTTTTCGCTGACCCTGGGCGACTTCATCGTGCCGCAATTGGTGGGCCCGCCGGGCTACTTCGTCGGCGGCATGGTGTACGCCCAGCAAGGTGCCATCGGCAATATGCCCATGGCGGCGGCGTTCACCCTGGTGCCGATCGTGCTGATCGCGGTTTACCTGTCCATCGTCAAACGCCTGGGGGCCTTCGATGCACTCTGACAAATCCAGTTTGAGTTTGAAGATCGCAGCCTGGGGTGGGTTGGTGTTTCTCCATTTCCCGATCCTGATCATCTTCCTCTACGCCTTCAACACCGAAGAAGCCGCGTTCAGCTTTCCGCCCCAGGGCTTTACCCTGAAGTGGTTCAACGTGGCCTTCGCCCGGCCGGACGTGCTGGAAGCGATCAAGCTGTCGCTGCAGATCGCCGCCATCGCCACCCTGATTGCCATGGTGCTTGGCACCCTGGCTTCGGCGGCACTGTATCGCCGCGAGTTCTTCGGCAAGCAAGGCGTGTCGTTGATGCTGATCCTGCCGATTGCGCTGCCGGGGATCATCACCGGTATCGCCTTGCTGGCGACCTTCAAGACCCTGGGCATTGAGCCGGGGATGTTCACCATCATCGTCGGCCACGCGACCTTCTGCGTGGTGATCGTCTATAACAACGTGATCGCCCGTCTGCGCCGCACCTCCCACAGCCTGATCGAAGCCTCCATGGATCTGGGCGCCGACGGCTGGCAGACCTTCCGCTACATCATCATGCCCAACCTCGGCTCGGCATTGCTGGCCGGCGGCATGCTGGCGTTTGCGCTGTCATTCGACGAAATCATCGTCACCACCTTCACCGCTGGCCACGAACGTACGTTGCCGCTGTGGCTGCTCAACCAGTTGAGCCGGCCACGGGATGTGCCGGTGACCAACGTAGTCGCGATGCTGGTGATGCTGGTAACGATGTTCCCGATCCTGGGTGCCTATTACCTGACCCGCGGCGGTGAAAGCGTGGCGGGGAGTGGTGGTAAATAATTTTTTATTGAAGACACCGAGCTCAAATGTGGGAGGGGGCTTGCTCCCGATAGCAGTGTGTCAGTTGTAGATGATGTGACTGAAAGACTGTCATCGGGAGCAAGCCCCCTCCCACATTCAAAGCCGGTTTACTCAGTGACATAACGATCGCTTTTTGGAGGACTGAACCATGCAAACCAAACTCTTGATCAACGGCCACCTGGTCGAAGGCGAAGGCCCGGCGCAAGCGGTGTTCAACCCCGCACTCGGCCGCGTGCTGGTGGAAATCAACGAAGCCAGCGAAGCCCAGGTGGATGCCGCGGTGCGCGCCGCCGATGCGGCCTTCGAAGGCTGGTCGCAAACCGCGCCCAAGGATCGCTCGCTGCTGCTGCTGAAACTGGCCGACGTGATCGAAGCCCATGGCGAAGAGCTGGCCAAGCTGGAATCGGACAACTGTGGCAAACCCTACAGCGCCGCGCTGAACGACGAGATCCCGGCGATTGCCGACGTGTTCCGCTTCTTTGCCGGCGCCAGCCGCTGCATGAGCGGTTCGGCCGGTGGTGAATACCTGCCTGGCCACACCTCGATGATCCGGCGCGACCCGGTGGGCGTGATCGCGTCCATTGCACCGTGGAACTACCCGCTGATGATGGTCGCCTGGAAAATTGCGCCGGCCCTGGCCGCGGGTAATACCGTGGTGCTCAAGCCGTCGGAACAAACCCCGCTGACCGCGTTGCGTATGGTCGAGCTGGCGTCGGAGATTTTCCCGGCCGGCGTACTCAACCTGGTGTTCGGCCGTGGGCCTACCGTGGGCAGCCCGCTGGTGAGCCATCCGAAAGTGCGCATGGTGTCGTTGACCGGCTCCATCGCCACCGGCGCGAATATCATCTCCAGCACCGCCGACAGCGTGAAGCGCATGCACATGGAGTTGGGTGGCAAGGCACCCGTGATCATCTTCAACGACGCGGATATCGATGCGGCGGTGGAAGGCATTCGTACCTTTGGCTTCTACAACGCGGGTCAGGACTGCACTGCCGCGTGCCGCATCTATGCCCAGGCGGACATCTACGACGCCTTTGTCGAGAAGCTCGGCGCAGCGGTCGCCAGCATCAAGTACGGTTTGCAGGATGACCCGACCACCGAACTGGGCCCATTGATCACCGCGCAACACCGCGACCGTGTCGCCGGGTTTGTCGAACGCGCCGTGGCGCAGCCGCATATCCGCCTGGTCACCGGTGGCAAGGCGGTGGAAGGCAATGGCTTCTTCTTTGAGCCAACCGTACTGGCCGATGCGCAACAGGATGACGAGATCGTGCGCCGCGAGGTGTTCGGGCCGGTGGTGTCGGTGACCAAGTTCACCGATGAGGCGCAAGTATTGGGCTGGGCCAATGATTCGGACTACGGGTTGGCGTCGTCCGTATGGACCGCCGACGTAGGACGCGCCCACCGCCTGGCCGCGCGCCTGCAGTACGGCTGCACCTGGGTGAATACCCATTTCATGCTCGTCAGCGAAATGCCTCACGGTGGTCAGAAACTGTCGGGGTATGGCAAGGATATGTCCATGTACGGCTTGGAGGACTACACCACGGTTCGGCATGTGATGTTCAAGCACTGACGCTTTTGGCAACGGGCCTGCTCGCGATAGCGATTTATCTGTACCCACGCTATCGCAGGCAAGCCCGCACACATTTGATCTTCATAATGTTCAAGTACCGTGTTCACCTGTAGAGCCGGAAACGTCTTGTTTCATATGCAGCGCTATCACCCAGCCATCAATCAATTTTCCTACACCATCGAACCGCTTAAGCTATCCGGCGTCTGTTTAATGTCCGTTGTGTTTGGCCGAAGGCATGTCCGAACCGTAATTTCTGATCCAGCACGTGCCAGGAACGGCGCGGGATTTGCTCACGACAGGTTGTCTCTATGCACCGCAGGAATTTACTCAAAGCGTCCATGGCCATTGCGGCTTATACCGGTTTGTCGGCCAGCGGCCTGCTTGCCGCGCAGGCCTGGGCCGGTAACCGAGCCGCCGATGGCAAAGCCGTGGCGTTCGATTTTGAAACGCTCAAGGCCCAGGCCAAACAGCTCGCCGGGACCGCGTATAAAGACACCAAGCAGGTGCTGCCGCCGACCCTGGCGACCATGACTCCGCAGAATTTCAATGCCATCGGCTACGACGGCAACCATTCGCTGTGGAAAGAATTGAACGGCCAACTCGACGTGCAGTTCTTCCACGTCGGCATGGGCTTCAAGACGCCGGTGCGCATGCACAGCGTCGACCCCAAGACCCGTGAAGCCCGTGAGGTGCATTTCCGCCCTTCGCTGTTCAACTATGAAAAAACCACCGTCGATACCAAACAGCTGACCGGCGACTTGGGTTTCTCCGGCTTCAAGCTGTTCAAGGCGCCGGAACTGGATCGCCATGACGTGCTGTCGTTTCTCGGCGCCAGCTACTTCCGTGCGGTGGATTCCACCGGCCAGTACGGCCTTTCCGCACGTGGCCTGGCGATTGATACCTACGCGAAAAAACGCGAAGAGTTCCCCGACTTCACGCAGTTCTGGTTCGAGACCCCGGACAAGAACGCGACTCGCTTTGTGGTCTACGCCCTGCTCGACTCGCCGAGCGCCACCGGTGCTTATCGCTTCGATATCGACTGCCAGGCCAACCAAGTGGTGATGGCCATCGACGCCAACATCAATGCACGTACCGCCATCGAACAGTTGGGCATCGCCGCCATGACCAGCATGTTCAGTTGCGGCACCCACGAGCGCCGCATGTGCGACACCATCCACCCACAGATCCACGATTCGGACCGCCTGGCGATGTGGCGTGGCAATGGCGAGTGGATTTGCCGCCCGTTGAATAACCCGGCCAAGCTGCAGTTCAACGCGTTCGCCGACACCGACCCGAAAGGTTTCGGCCTGGTGCAGACCGACCATGAGTTCGCCAGCTACCAGGACACGGTCGACTGGTACAGCAAACGCCCAAGCCTGTGGGTCGAACCCACCACCGCCTGGGGCGAGGGCTCGATCGACCTGTTGGAAATTCCCACCACTGGCGAGACCCTGGACAACATCGTGGCCTTCTGGACCCCGAAAAAGCCCGTGGCGGCCGGCGATTCACTCAACTATGGCTACAAGCTGTACTGGAGCGCCCTGCCCCCGGTCAGCACGCCGCTGGCACAAGTCGACGCGACCCGTTCCGGCATGGGTGGCTTTACCGAAGGTTGGGCACCGGGCGAGCACTACCCGCCGGTGTGGGCGCGTCGGTTTGCCGTGGACTTCAAGGGCGGCGGCCTGGACCGCCTGCCAGCCGGCACCGGCATTGAGCCAGTGGTGACCTGCTCCCACGGCGAAGTGAAAGACTTCAGCGTGCTGGTGCTCGACAACATCAAGGGCTACCGCATTCTGTTCGACTGGTACCCGACCAGCGACAGCGTGGAGCCGGTGGAACTGCGGCTGTTTATCCGCACCCAGGACCGCACCTTGAGTGAAACCTGGTTGTACCAGTATTTCCCGCCCGCGCCGGAGCAGCGTAAGTACACCTGACAACCTGGCAGGGGCGGTGCGGCATCAAAACCGCGACACACTCTTCATCGCCCCAATCAGATACCGCATCGCCACCTGATCGCTTTCGGTCAGGGCGCGATACTGCGCCAGTAACTCGGCTTCGTCCGAACTCAACCTGCGACCACGCAATGACACCCTGCGGCTGAAAAAAGACGCCACCGCACCCGCTACACCATAGGACTTGGCCATGGACTGTTACTCCTGATATCGATCAAAGACTCCTGTGCCCACAAACCGTTTCCCGTGGAGCGCAATGCCCCCGTGGACAAACAGACTGACTCCCTGGGCCAGAAATCAGTCCTATCCTAAGCGTAGAAACAATCTCGTTACGTGTGGGATTTTTTTAGAGCATTCACTTAAAAAATCACTTCGGTAACAAATACCTACAACCCCATCCCACAGCAGGCAAAAAAAACCCACCGGCTCAAGGTGGGTTTCGATGGCGCTGGTGCAGGATCAATCCTTCAAGTCAGACTCATGAATCGGTTGGTCCCGATGGGTCGCCCGTTGGTACTGAGCCGGCCAAATGGCCTTGCGTCCGCCCAGATCATCATCGGCATGCAACGGCCAGTAGGGATCACGCAGCAGTTCACGGGCCAGGAAGATGATGTCGGCCTGGCAGGTACGCAGGATGTGCTCGGCCTGGGCCGGTTCGGTGATCATGCCGACGGTGCCGGTGGCGATGCCCGACTCCTTGCGTACACGCTCGGCGAAGCGCGTCTGGTAACCGGGGCCGGTAGGGATTTCGGCGTTGGCGGCAGTGCCACCGGAGGACACGTCGATCAGGTCCACGCCCAGGTCTTTGAGACGGCGCGCCAGTTCTACGGTTTCATCGGGGTTCCAGCCGTCTTCCACCCAATCGGTGGCCGACACCCGCACGAACAGCGGCAGCTCCTGGGGCCAGACTTCGCGCACCGCTTCGGTCACTTGCAGAACCAGGCGGATACGGTTCTCGAAGGAGCCGCCGTACTGGTCCTGACGCTGGTTGCTGATGGGCGAGAGGAATTGATGCAGCAGGTAACCATGCGCGGCGTGGATTTCCACCACTTCAAACCCGGCGGTCAGGGCTCGCCTGGCAGCGGCGACAAAGTCGGCGATCACCTGCTGGATCTGCGCCTCATCCAATGGCTTGGGCGGCGTGTGTTGCGGGTCAAAGGCAATCGGCGACGGCCCCACCGGCACCCAGCCACCGTCTTGCGGCTTGACGCTGCCGTGCTTGCCGATCCATGGCCGGTGGGTGCTGGCCTTGCGCCCGGCATGGGCCAATTGGATGCCCGCCACTGCGCCCTGGGCGGCGATAAAGCGCGTGATGCGTTGCAGGGGAGCGATCTGCTCGTCGTTCCACAGGCCCAGGTCTTCGGCCGTGATGCGGCCATCGGCGGTCACGGCGGTGGCTTCGGTGAATATCAGCCCGGCGCCACCAACCGCACGGCTGCCGAGGTGGACCAGGTGCCAGTCGTTGGCCAAGCCATCGACACTTGAGTACTGGCACATCGGCGACACGGCGATGCGGTTGAGCAGGGTCAATTGGCGCAGGGTATAGGGTTCGAGCAGCTGACTCATGGCGCACCTCTTCTTGGCTTTTGGGCACTTTTGTAGGAGCGAGCTTGCTCGCGAAGGCTTCATAGGCGCCGCGCTTATCCAAGATTAACGCGTTACCGTGACGTTTTTTGCGGGCAAGGACTAGGCGTCCCCCCCGCTCCTACACAACAGTGCTTAGAGCCTAGTCGACAACAGTGGATTGCACAGGGTTCAGACGCAAAGCGGGAGCCGATTGCCGGCTCCCGTACCGCAGAGGCTTACATTTCGACCTGGGTGCCCAGCTCGATCACCCGGTTGACCGGAAGCTTGAAGAACCGCAGGTTGCCGTTGGCGTTCTTGAGCATGAAGGCAAACAACGCTTCGCGCCAACGCGCCATGCCCTTGATGCGGGAGGCGATGACTGTTTCACGGCTGAGGAAGTACGTGGTCCGCATCGGACTGAAATCCAGGCCTTCCAAATGGCACAGCTTCAAGGCTTCGGGCACGTCCGGCTCATCGGTAAAGCCGAAGTGCAGGATCACGCGGAAGAACCCTTCGCCGTAGGAATCCACCTCGAAGCGCCGTGAGGCCGGGACACGCGGGATGTCTTCGTAGACCACCGTCAGCAACACCACCTGTTCATGCAGCACCTGGTTATGCAGCAGGTTGTGCAACAGCGCATGGGGCACGGCGTCCGGGCGCGCGGTGAGGAACACCGCCGTGCCCTGCACGCGATGCGGCGGCTGCACGCGGATGCTGCTGATGAAGATCGGCAACGGCAGGCCACCTTCGTCGAGGCGGTCCACCAGCAATTGCTTGCCGCGCTTCCAGGTAGTCATCAGCACGAACAGCACAATCCCCGCGATCACCGGGAAGGCGCCGCCCTGGATGATCTTCGGCACGTTGGCCGCGAAGTACAGGCCGTCGACCAACAGACAGCAGACCAGGACTGGCACAGCCAGGATGGGTGGCCATTTCCACAGCAACAGCATGACTGCCGACACCAGGATTGTGGTCATCAGCATGGTTCCCGTCACGGCCACGCCGTAGGCCGACGCCAGTGCGTTGGAGGACTCGAAGCCCAGCACCAGCAGGATCACGCCGACCATCAGCGACCAGTTCACCGCACCGATATAGATCTGACCCTGTTCGGCGCTTGAGGTGTGCTGGATATGCATGCGCGGGATATAACCCAGCTGGATCGCCTGGCGCGTCAACGAGAACGCACCGGAAATCACCGCCTGGGACGCAATCACCGTGGCCAGGGTGGACAACACCACCAGCGGGATCAACGCCCAACTCGGCGCCAGCAGGTAGAACGGGTTGCGCGCGGCTTCCGGGTCGCCCAGCAGCATGGCGCCCTGGCCAAAATAGTTGAGCACCAGCGCCGGCAACACCAGGATGAACCAGGCGCGGGCAATGGGTTTGCGGCCAAAGTGGCCCATGTCGGCGTACAGCGCCTCGGCACCGGTCAACGCCAGCACGACCGCGCCGAGGATCGCCACGCCAATGCCAGGGTGGGCCTCGAAGAAACGCACGCCCCACATCGGGTTCAGGGCATGGAGCACTTCAGGGTGCAGGGTAATGCCATACACGCCGAGGCCACCGAGCACCAGGAACCAGGTCACCATCACCGGCCCGAACAGCTTGCCGATGCGGTCGGTGCCGTGCTTCTGGATCAGGAACAGCGCCACCAGCACCACCAAAGCGATCGGCACCACCCATTTTTCCAGGCCGTCGAACGCCAGTTCCAGGCCTTCAATGGCGGACAACACGGAAATCGCCGGGGTGATCATGCTGTCGCCATAGAACAGCGCCGCGCCGCACAGGCCGCACACCACGAGGAAACTGCGTAACTTCTTACGCTCCCCCGCCGCCCGGCGCGCCAACGCAGTCAGGGCCATGATGCCGCCTTCGCCTTGGTTGTCGGCGCGCAGCACAAACAGCATGTACTTGATCGACACCACCCAGATCAACGACCAGAAGATCAGCGCCAGGATCCCCAGTACGCCGTCATGGTTGACCTGCACCCCATAACCACCGTTGAACACCTCTTTGAGGGTGTAGAGCGGGCTGGTCCCGATATCGCCGTAAACCACCCCGACCGCTGCCACCAGCATGCCAATCGGCTTTGCATTTGAATGCTCGGCACCTGCTGCCTGACTACTTGCCTGACCCATCAACCACTCCTGCCCTTTGACCTGAGGTCTCTTATAAACAACGCGCCTAAGCTGACCCTAGCATGCGCTGTTTTACTTCTCGTAACAGACGTTTTATTGACCCAAGGGTTTTACCCATGCGCAACGGCGCGAAGCATAGCGCAGCACTCGGCGTATTTCCCTGCTCAAGTGATTCGGGTCTCATTTACTGCATTCATTAATGGAGAGGTCACAGCATTTTGGAGCCTTTTTGCCTGCATTGATCACACGTACGGCCAACCGTATATTCGGGCCCAGCTCAGTCGTGCTGCCTTGCCGGTGTAAGCGCAAACGCACAGGCCAACTTACCTGATCAATAAAGTCGCGCCCTGCATGGCGTGTCCAGTCGATATACAAACTCAATCGCCTCCATGTCTCTTTTAAGGTACATTTCTCATGTAGGAAGTGAAACACGTATTGTCAGTCAACGGCGTGGACATCTACCAAGCCTGGCTAGACACGCGTTCAAAAGCAAGAATCACCACCAGAGTGGACCGAGCGTCCCTTGGTCACTTTGGCGTTACCGAGCCGGTGGGTGATGGGGTCTTTGAGATGAAACTCGACTTCGGACCTGGGTTTCGCGTGTATTACGCGATTAAGGATAGGAACATTGTTTTCCTGTTGGGCGGTGGTTCAAAAGCCAGACAGCAGAACGACATCGATCAGGCAAAGGCGCTATGGAAATCTTACAAGGATCAGCAAAAATGACCATTCGTACCCGCCCTCATGAAGACAGCGTTCTTGAAATGCTTCGAGACGACGAAGCATTTGCCCTCGACTATCTATCTGTCGCGCTTGAGGAAATCGATGAAGCAGGGGGAGAGGACGCCTTCCTTGTCGCTATCCGTAGAGTGGCAGAAGCGCGTGGCGGCATGCTCAGCTTGTCGCAGAGCACCGGGCTCAATAGAGCTAATCTCTACAGATCCATCGCTGTCGGCGGCGACCCGAAGCTTTCAACCCTGCTGAAAGTGCTTCAGGCGTTAGGTGTGGGCATGTCTAAAGTTGTATCGCACCGTACAGAGCAAGACCTACGGGCTTAAGATCGTGGCAAGGGCTTTGTGAATTGGCCAGCAAAGCACTCGTCGCATTTCCCCGCATAAAGCTGGTCAAGTGCGTTGCCCGTCGCTAGAATTGCGCACTTTTTGATCAGAGGCGCACCAAGCGCCCGTCCGCAGCCCTGTCGTGCCTGACTGGCGGCGTCATTCAATACCGAGGTTAGACATGTCCACCACCATCGCAAAAGCCAACCCCAAGGTTGGCTTTGTTTCCCTGGGTTGCCCGAAGGCTCTCGTCGATTCCGAGCGCATCCTCACGCAACTGCGTATGGAAGGCTATGACGTTGTGTCCACTTACCAGGACGCCGATGTGGTGGTGGTCAACACCTGCGGCTTCATCGACTCGGCCAAGGCAGAGTCCCTGGAAGTGATCGGCGAAGCGATCAAGGAAAACGGCAAGGTCATCGTGACCGGCTGCATGGGTGTGGAAGAAGGCAATATCCGCAACGTGCACCCAAGCGTGCTGGCCGTGACCGGCCCGCAGCAGTACGAGCAGGTGGTCAATGCCGTGCACCAGGTGGTGCCGCCGCGCCAGGATCACAACCCGCTGATCGACCTGGTGCCGCCGCAAGGCATCAAGCTGACCCCGCGCCACTATGCGTACCTGAAGATTTCCGAAGGCTGCAACCACAGCTGCAGCTTCTGCATCATCCCGTCGATGCGCGGCAAGCTGGTCAGCCGTCCGGTGGGTGATGTACTCGACGAGGCCCAGCGCCTGGTCAAATCCGGCGTCAAAGAGCTGCTGGTGATCTCCCAGGACACCAGCGCCTACGGCGTCGACGTGAAATACCGCACCGGCTTCTGGAACGGCGCGCCGGTGAAAACCCGCATGACCGAACTCTGCGAAGCCCTCAGCAGCCTGGGCGTGTGGGTGCGCCTGCACTACGTCTACCCGTACCCGCACGTGGACGAGCTGATCCCGTTGATGGCCGCCGGCAAGATCCTGCCGTACCTGGACATCCCGTTCCAGCACGCCAGCCCGAAAGTGCTGAAGGCGATGAAACGCCCGGCCTTCGAAGACAAGACCCTGGCGCGTATCAAGAACTGGCGCGAGATCTGCCCCGAGCTGATCATCCGTTCGACCTTTATCGTCGGCTTCCCCGGCGAAACCGAAGAAGACTTCCAGTACCTGCTGGACTGGCTGACCGAAGCGCAACTGGACCGTGTGGGCTGCTTCCAGTACTCGCCAGTGGAAGGTGCCCCGGCCAACCTGCTGGACTTGGCCGTGGTCCCGGATGACGTCAAGCAGGACCGTTGGGAGCGCTTCATGGCGCACCAACAGGCAATCAGCTCGGCGCGCCTGCAACTGCGTATCGGCAAGGAAATCGAAGTGCTGATCGACGAAGTCGACGAGCAAGGCGCAGTCGGCCGTTGCTTCTTCGATGCACCGGAAATCGACGGTAACGTGTTTATCGACGATGCCAGCGGCTTGAAGCCGGGTGACAAGGTCTGGTGCACCGTGACCGACGCTGATGAATACGATCTGTGGGCGGAAAAGCGCGACTGATCAAAAAAACTTGAAAAGCCCTGCCTCTGGACAAGATGCGGGGCTTTTTTAGGTCTATTGTTTTGCCCATCAGCACCCATCATGGCAAGGGGCAGCGGGCATGCGCCAGCATTCGGTTATCCACACACCTAAAACCAGCGACTACGCCGAGTTGGCGCGCATCTGGGAGGACTCGGTGCGGGCCACCCATGACTTTTTGCCGGACAGTTACATCGTATTGCTGAAAAACCTGGTGCTGACCCGCTACCTGGATTCGGTGATGCTGATCTGCACCCGTGACTCGCGCCAACGCATTACCGGGTTTGCCGGGGTGGCGTGCGGTAAAGTGGAGATGCTGTTTATCGACCCGCAGCACCGCGGCCAGGGACTCGGCCGGCAGTTACTGCGCTATGCAATCGAAAGCATGAACGCTGACGAACTGGACGTTAACGAGCAGAATCCCCAGGCCCTGGGGTTCTATTTCAGGCAGGGTTTCGAAGTGGTCGGACGCACCGAACATGACGGCCTCGGGCAGCCTTATCCGTTGCTGCACCTGCGCTTGCGCCAGCAACAACAAAACGCCCGCCAAGGCTAAATGAAATGGGGCCGGGATTAACCGCGCCCACACAGGTACAATAGCCGCCCCCTTTTGTTACGGCCCTTGTCATGACTGACCCCATACGCCTCTCCAAACGCCTTATCGAACTGGTCGGTTGCTCCCGTCGGGAGGCTGAGCTGTTTATCGAAGGCGGCTGGGTCTCGGTGGACGGTGAAGTGATCGACGAGCCGCAATTCAAGATCACCACCCAGAAGGTCGAACTGGACCCAGAGGCCAAGGCCACCGCGCCAGAGCCGGTGACCATCCTGTTCCACGCCCCGGTTGGTGTAGATGCAGAGACGGCAATGGCCTCGATCAGCGCCGAAACCCTCTCCGAAGAACACCGCTTCAGCAAGCGTCCGCTCAAGGGCCATTTCCTGCGCCTGACCGCCAGCGCCGACCTGCAAGCCAAGGCCAGCGGCCTGTTGGTGTTTACACAGGACTGGAAGATTCTGCGCAAGTTGACCGCCGATGCCGCCAAGATCGAGCAGGAATACGTGGTAGAGGTTGAAGGCGACATGGTTGCCCACGGCCTCAACCGCCTGAACCACGGCCTGACCTACAAAGGCAAAGAGCTGCCAGCCGTAAAAGCCAGCTGGCAGAACGAAAATCGCCTGCGCTTTGCGATGAAAAATCCGCAACCGGGCGTGATCGCCCTGTTCTGCGAAGCCGTTGGCCTGAAAGTCGTTGCCATCCGCCGCATTCGCATCGGCGGCGTGTCCATCGGCAAAGTGCCGGTCGGCCAATGGCGTTACCTGTCCGGCAAAGAGAAGTTCTAAGCCGCCTCCCCTTTCCAGGCTCCGCCCCACCCGGCGGCGCCCACCGTTGAAAACCAGGATTGCCCACCATGATTCACAACGACGTACTGCGCAGCGTGCGCTACATGCTCGACATCAGCGACAACAAGATGGTCGAGCTTATCAAGCTCGGCGGCATGGACGTGACCAAGGAAGACCTGCTGACTTATCTCAAGAAAGATGAGGAAGAAGGTTTTGTGTTCTGCCCGGATGACGTCATGGCCCACTTCCTCGACGGCCTGGTGATTTTCAAGCGCGGCAAGGACGAAAGCCGTCCGCCGCAACCGATCGAAACCCCGGTGACCAACAACATCATCCTCAAGAAGCTGCGCGTGGCCTTCGAACTGAAGGAAGACGACATGCACGCCATCCTCAAGGCGGCCGAATTCCCGGTGTCCAAGCCTGAGCTGAGCGCGCTGTTCCGCAAGTTCGGCCACACCAACTACCGCACCTGTGGCGACCAGTTGCTGCGCAACTTCCTCAAAGGCCTGACGCTGCGCGTCAGAGCTTAAGAACAGCCATAAGCTTCAAGCTGCAAGTTAAAAGCTTGTGGCTTGCGGCTTGCAACTTGAGGCTCCAGTAATGGCCTACCAGGTCTCGCCCGTCGGCTTCGTACGCTCCTGCTTCAAGGAAAAGTTCGCCATCCCGCGCCAACCGCAACTGGCGCCCGCCGCGCGGGGCGTGCTGGAGTTGGTGGCACCGTTCGATCAGGGCGAGGCGGTACAGGGCCTGGAGCAGGTCAGCCACGTGTGGCTGTTGTTTCTGTTCCACCAGGCCCTGGAAGACAAGCCCCGCCTGAAAGTGCGCCCACCACGCCTGGGCGGCAACACGTCCATGGGCGTGTTTGCGACCCGCGCGACGCATCGGCCCAACGGGATTGGCCAGTCCGTGGTCAAGCTGGACAAGGTGGAGCCAGGCCGGCTGTGGATTTCCGGGATCGATTTGCTCGATGGCACACCGGTGTTGGACATCAAGCCGTATGTGCCCTACGCCGACATCATCGACACCGCCACCAACAGCATCGCCAGTGGTGCGCCGCAGCTGATTCCCGTGCAGTGGCTGAAGACGGCGTTGCAGCAGGCACAAGGCCACGCACAGCGCCTTGGGGAGCCGTTGGTGGAGTTGATCGATCAGTGTCTGGCCCAGGATCCACGGCCGGCATACCAGACGCCAGGGCCCGAGCGCGAATACGGGGCACAGTTCTGGGATGTGGATGTGCGCTGGCACTATCCTGAGGCTGGAATGATTTGTGTGCTGGAAGTGGTTCCAGCTGCATAAACCGGAAACCAAATGTGGGAGGGGGCTTGCCCCCGATGGCAGTGGGTCAGTCGACATGCAAGTTGACTGAAACACCGCCATCGGGGGCAAGCCCCCTCCCACATTTAGATCTTCTCTATTGCCCAGTCAGCACATGGCCTGACTGCTTTACTTCTCGACGAACGCGCGCTCGATCAAGTAATCACCCGGTTCACGCATGCGTGGCGAAACCTTCAGGCCGAAGCTGTTCAGCACTTCACTGGTCTCATCCAACATGCTTGGGCTGCCGCACAACATGGCGCGGTCGTCCTCGGGGTTGATCGGCGGCAGGCCGATGTCGCGGAACAGCTTGCCGCTGCGCATCAGGTCGGTCAGGCGGCCTTCGTTTTCGAACGGCTCGCGGGTCACTGTCGGGTAGTAGATCAACTTTTCACGCAGGGCTTCGCCGAAGAACTCGTTCTGCGGCAGGTGCTCGGTAATGAATTCGCGGTAGGCGACTTCGTTGACGTAACGCACGCCGTGGCACAGGATCACTTTTTCGAAACGCTCGTAGGTTTCCGGGTCCTGGATCACGCTCATGAACGGAGCAAGGCCGGTACCGGTGCTGAGCAGGTACAGGTGTTTGCCCGGCTTCAAATCGTCAAGCACCAGGGTGCCTGTCGGTTTTTTGCTGATGATGATCTCGTCGCCTTCCTTCAAGTGCTGCAATTGGGAAGTCAGCGGGCCATCCGGGACCTTGATGCTGAAGAACTCCAGATGCTCTTCCCAGTTCGGGCTGGCAATGGAGTAAGCGCGCATGAGCGGGCGGCCGTTGGGCTGTTGCAGGCCGATCATCACGAACTGACCGTTCTCGAAGCGCAGGCCCGGATCGCGGGTGCACTTGAAGCTGAACAGAGTGTCGTTCCAGTGATGAACACTGAGGACACGCTCGTGGTTCATGTTGCTCATGTACGGGGGACTCCTGGAAATGGGTCTGCGCCAAAGATGAAGTGCGCAATTGCACAGCATTCTAATGGCGGCGACAATATCTGTTAACTGGATTATTAAGATAAGGGTTATCGGTTATATCGATATGCGATTTACTCTCCGTCAACTGCAAGTCTTCGTCGCCGTCGCCCAGCAGGAAAGCGTCTCCCGCGCTGCTGGCCTTCTGGCCTTATCTCAATCCGCCGCCAGCACTTCGATTACCGAGCTGGAGCGCCAATCCAGCTGCCAATTATTCGACCGCGCCGGCAAACGCTTGAGTCTCAACGCCTTGGGCCATCAGCTGTTGCCTCAAGCGGTGGCACTGTTGGACCAGGCCAAGGAGATCGAAGACCTGCTCAACGGTAAGTCCGGCTTCGGCTCCCTCGCGGTCGGCGCTACCCTGACCATCGGCAATTACCTGGCCACCCTGCTGATCGGCAGCTTCATGCAGCAGCACCCCGAAAGCCAGGTGAAGCTGCATGTGCAGAACACTGCCAATATCGTGCACCAAGTTGCGCACTACGAAATTGACCTGGGTCTAATCGAAGGCGACTGCAGCCACCCCGATATAGAGGTGCAAACCTGGGTGGAAGATGAGCTGGTGGTGTTTTGCGCGCCTCAGCACCACCTGGCCAAGCGCGGCGTGGCCAGCATGGAAGAGTTGACCCATGAGGCATGGATCCTGCGGGAACAAGGCTCAGGCACGCGCCTGACCTTTGATCAAGCCATGCGCCATCACCGCAGCGCGCTGAATATCCGCCTGGAGCTGGAGCACACCGAGGCGATCAAACGAGCGGTGGAATCGGGTTTGGGGATTGGGTGTATTTCCCGGCTGGCGCTGCGCGATGCATTTCGCCGTGGCAGCCTGGTGCCGGTAGAAACCCCGGACCTGGACCTGGCCCGGCAGTTCTACTTCATTTGGCATAAACAGAAATACCAGACCTCAGCGATGCGCGAGTTCCTGGAGCTGTGCCGCGCCTTCACCGCCGGAGTTCAGCGCAGCGACGAGATCGTGCTGCCGAGCATTGCCTGATCGTTAGATCAGAATCACTGCCCACACCAGTGTGATCATGGTCAGTGCCACGAATTGCGCGGCGCTGCCCATGTCCTTGGCGTTTTTTGACAAGGGATGGCGATCGAGGGAAATACGGTCGATCGCCGCTTCTACCGCCGAATTGAGCAATTCGACGATCAAGGCCAACAGGCACACCGCAATCAGCAGCGCCCGCTCAACACGACTGACGTGCAGGAAAAAGCTCAGCGGGATCAGAATGACGTTCAACAGCACCAGTTGACGGAACGCCGCCTCACCGGTGAAAGCCGCGCGCAGGCCATCCAGCGAGTAGCCCCCTGCATTAAAGATACGTTTGAGACCGGTTTGACCCTTGAAAGGCGACATAGACGTAGGCAACTGAACCAAAGAAGTGGGGAAACTAGATCACGCAAAGTCAAAAAAGCGTGAATCGGTAACAACTTAATGCTGCGAAATTGACTCAAGTTGTTGCAAGAGCAGCGCCGCCTGGGTCCGCGTGCGCACCCCCAGCTTGCGAAAGATCGCGGTGACATGAGCCTTGATGGTCGCCTCCGACACACTCAACTCGTAGGCAATCTGCTTGTTCAGCAAACCTTCGCAGACCATGGTCAGCACGCGAAACTGCTGGGGCGTCAGGCTGGCCAAGCCATCACGGGCGGCCTTGGCTTCGTCGGACACGTTGATGTGTTCAAACGCTTGCGGCGGCCAGGACACATCACCGTCCAACACTGCGCGCACGGCCTTCTGAATATCTTCCATCGCGCTGGACTTTGGAATGAAGCCACTGGCGCCAAACTCCTTGGAACGCACCACCACGTCAGCGTCTTCCTGGGCAGAGACCATCACCACGGGAATCTGCGGGTATTGCCCACGCAGGAGCACCAGCCCCGAGAAGCCGTAGGCGCCAGGCATGTTCAGGTCGAGCAGCACCAGGTCCCAATCGGATTTTTCGGTAAGGCGGGCTTCCAGCTCGGCAATGCTGGCCACTTCAACCAGGCGCACATCCGGGCCAAGGCCCAGGGTCACGGCCTGATGCAGCGCACTGCGAAACAGCGGGTGGTCATCGGCTATCAGGATTTCGTATGTGGCCATTGATTAAATGATCCTGTTTTTTATGGCAGCCCCGATGGGTTCGGGGTTCACCAATACACAAGGCGACGGCCAGGCAGCCATCGCCACAGGGTACGTTCAACGTCAAAAGCACTTGGAACGACGTCGAAAACTCACGGTTGCACCCCAATCGGCGCTCAGCATGCCCAGCGCAGCCTGGGGGGTCAAGCACTACGCCCCTGGGCATTTTAGCGGGGTGCAGGTTTACGGTGCCATCATGCAAACGTCGTCTGGTTATAGCCCAGGTATATAGGGTGCGAGACGAATATGGACGCTGTCGGTCGGGTCCAGCGGCAACTGGAACTTGGCGGCCAGGTAATGGGTGCTGAATACGTCGAGGTAGGCGTCCAGCACTTCGCTTGCAGCGACGTCATCGGCCAGCTCCAGGCACAGCGCGGCGACTTCGGCGGTGCAGAAATGGTCATCGCGCTTGGAGCGGCGCAGTTTGTAGCGCGAGAGCTGCTCAGGCGCCAGGCTCAAGACCGGCAGATGCTCCAGATAGGGACTCTTGCGAAACATCTTGCGCGCTTCGCTCCAGGTGCCATCCAGCAGGATGAACAGCGGGCGCTTGCCTTCTGCCACCGTTACGGCACTGACGACACGCTCGGGCGCCACGAATTCGCCGGGGAACACGATGTAGGGCTGCCACTGCGGGTCAGCGAGCAGGGTGAGCAAATCCGGGTCGACTTCTGTGCGCGACCAGGCGAATGCCGTGGTGTCTTCGATCACGTCGGCGATCAGCCAGCCAGTGTTGCTGGGTTTCATCGGTTCGACATCGTGCATCAGCAGGCACATGGCGGACCTGGCTGCGACCTGGGGGCGCCAGGCGCACAGGCAATACTCGGGAATGACCCGGCAGCCGGGGCAGCGTTCGGCACGGGAGCCTCGATTGACGAAGGGCTTGATCGCGCGTGCCAGGCGCTGGGTACGCAGGCGGGAGACGGCGTGGCTCATCGGATGCGCCGTACAGGAGGGTAGATCGACACGGAGAAAACTCGTGGAAGGCTGAAGTGGCCGCAGTTTACCAGCGATACGCCTGGCTGTAGTGGCAAGGGGTCACCTATAATTGCGCGCCACTGAACGCACAGCGCAGTGGCTGGTCTATGCACCAGTAACCGAATCAGGAGAGTTTCATGCTGCGTTCCATGCTGCGTCTTGCCGCCCCATCCATCGCACTTGCGCTGGTACTGCCCGTGGGCGCCCAGGCGGCCTCGCTGCTGGAGGCCCAAATGAACCGGAAGCTGCAAAGCGTCGCGACTGAAAGCAACAAGGACCTGCCCCGGGAAATCGACGAAAAAACCCTGGAAGTGGCCTACACCGTTGAAGGCATGCAGTTGATCGATCACCTGAGCGTCATGCCCGACCGTGCCGAACAGATGCGCGCCAACCCCAAGGCGGTGTATTTCCAGCTGGGGCAAAGCGTATGCCTGAACAAAGGTTATCGCGAGCTGATGGCCAAGGGCGCAGTGATGCGCTACGAAATCACTGAGAACAAGACCAACCGTCCTGTGGCATCGGTGAAGTTCGTGGAAGCGGATTGCCCGGCACCGGCTGCCGCCAAGAAGAAAAAGTAATCTTCGCTTGCCCTTCGCGCGCTGCTGTCCAGTAGCGCGCACTCCCCCTGCTTCATTTTCCCGCAGGCAGCCAAACTCCCTGCTGAGTGACCAATAAGCGGTTGCCAGCCAAGGGTTTTTCGGCCCATGATCAAGTCATTCCAACCGCCCGTTCACCACGGCTTCCTCGCCGTCCTGTAACATTTTCAGGGCAAAAGAGGGTTGCCCTCCTGCGACTTGCAATGCAAAGGTTTTTAAATCACAAGGAACATACAGAGCCCGTTTGCCGCCTGGCGAACACGTGCAATGCCTTGGGCATGCAGCGACACATGCAGTGTCGCGGCCCCCGGACGAATCTCTCGCCGTTGGCCCAGCCTCTGTGAAGAAGGAGAAGTTGAATGCCTTACGAACCGAATGACCGCCTGCTCCGGCATTTTGAAGAAAACGGCGCCGACCTTACCCAGCAGGTTGAAGCTCAGCTCCAGCAGATAGCCCCCAACAGCCCGAATATTCCCCTGTATCGCGACATGATCCTGACCGTGCTACGCATGGCCCAGGACGACCGCAACCGCTGGAACGCCAAGATCACCCTGCAAGCCATCCGCGAACTGGACCACGCTTTCCGCGTACTCGAACAGTTCAAGGGGCGCCGCAAGGTCACCGTGTTCGGCTCGGCACGCACGCCAGTGGAAAGCCCACTGTACGCCCTGGCCCGCGAGGTAGGTGCAGCACTGGCACGTTCGGACCTAATGGTAATCACCGGTGGCGGCGGCGGCATCATGGCGGCGGCTCACGAAGGGGCAGGCCTGGAACACAGCCTGGGGTTCAACATTACCCTGCCGTTTGAACAGCATGCCAACCCGACTATCGATGGCACCGAGAACCTGCTGTCCTTCCACTTCTTCTTTACCCGCAAGCTGTTCTTCGTCAAGGAAGCCGATGCGCTGGTGCTGTGCCCAGGTGGTTTCGGCACCCTGGATGAAGCCCTGGAAGTATTGACCCTGATCCAGACCGGCAAAAGTCCGCTGGTGCCGGTGGTGTTGCTGGATGCACCGGGTGGCGGTTTCTGGCAGGGCGCCTTGGACTTTATCCGCAGCCAGCTGGAAGCCCATCGTTACATCCTGCCCACTGACCTCAAGCTGGTGCGCCTGGTGTACAGCGCTGAAGAGGCAGTGGAAGAGATCAATCAGTTCTATGCCAACTTTCATTCCACGCGCTGGTTGAAACGTGAGTTTGTGGTGCGCATGAATCACCCGCTCAGCGATCGAGCGCTGGCTCATTTGCAGAGTGAATTTGCCAGCCTGCGGCTGAGTGGGGAGTTCCAGCAGCTCGCCTATACGGGTGAGGAGCATGATGAACCGACGTTCAGCCATTTGACGCGGCTGGTGTTCAACTTCAATGGCCGCGATCAGGGCCGGTTGCGGGAGCTGGTGGATTACATCAACTTGCCGGAGAACTGGGCGCAGGCTCAGGGGAAGACGCAACAGCGGGTAGCGCCGCAGCCGGCGTGAAAGCCAGAAACACAGAATCCAGAAACGCAAAAAGGCCCGCTATTTTCATAGCGGGCCTTTTTTGGGTGCTTCAGTTTTGGTGTTTCAGGGGGGGCCAGGGTGAGGCAATTGGGGCTGCTTCGCAGCCCAGCGCGGGGCAAGCCCGCTCGCCACAACAAGCCAATTCACAACACAACAAGCCCATTCACCACTCACAAGGCCGTTCACGGCACAACAAGGTGCTCAGTCATCCATGTCTCGGCCACTGAGTAAGCGGCTGATCATCTCCATCGAAAAACCGCGATAACTCAAGAAACGCCCCTGCTTCGCACGTTCCCTGGCATCAATGGGAAGGTGACCGGCAAACTTGCGGCGCCAGGTGTCCTCCAGTTGCGACTGCCAACTGATACCGCACTCACGTAGGGCGAGGTCTATATCGGCACGCTGCAAACCGCGCTGGCTCAGCTCTTCACGAATACGCGCAGGGCCGTAGCCGGAACGGGCTCGGTAGGAGACAAAACTTTCGAGGTAACGGGATTCCGAAAGCAGCCCTTCTTCCGTCAAACGGTCAAGGGCAGTTTCGATCATCTCGGGTTCCGCGCCGCGCTGACGCAGTTTACGCGTCAGCTCGACTCGACCATGCTCGCGGCGAGCGAGCAGGTCCATTGCGGTGCGCCGAACGGCGACGAGTGTATCCAGTACAACAGTCATCGTTTGCTTCAGATGTCAGTGTCGGCTTCTTCTACTTCTTCAACAGGCTCACGGTTGGCGGCAGCTTTCACGTCTGGCGCCGGGGTCAGCAGCTTGTCGCGAATCTGCTTCTCAAGCGTGGCAGCGATATCCGGGTTGTCCGCCAGGAACTTGGCCGAGTTGGCCTTGCCCTGACCGATCTTGCTGCCGTTGTACGCATACCAGGCACCGGACTTCTCGACGAAGCCGTGCAGCACACCCAGGTCGATCATCTCGCCGTTCAGGTAGATACCCTTGCCGTAGAGAATCTGGAATTCAGCCTGACGGAAAGGCGGAGCCACTTTGTTCTTCACGACCTTGACGCGGGTTTCGCTACCAACAACCTCGTCACCTTCTTTCACCGCGCCGGTACGGCGGATATCCAGACGGACCGAAGCGTAGAACTTCAGCGCGTTACCACCGGTAGTGGTTTCCGGGCTGCCGAACATCACGCCGATTTTCATACGGATCTGGTTGATGAAGATCACCAGGCAGTTGGCGTTCTTGATGTTACCGGTGATCTTACGCAGCGCCTGGGACATCAGGCGGGCTTGCAGGCCCACGTGCATGTCGCCCATTTCGCCTTCGATCTCAGCCTTGGGTACCAGGGCTGCCACGGAGTCGACCACGATCACGTCGATGGCGTTGGAGCGCACCAGCATGTCGGTGATTTCCAGGGCTTGCTCACCGGTGTCCGGCTGGGACACCAGCAGGTCGTCAACGTTGACGCCCAGCTTACCGGCGTATTCAGGATCCAGAGCGTGCTCGGCGTCGACGAACGCGCACGTGGCGCCCATTTTTTGCGCCTGGGCAATCACCGACAGGGTCAGGGTGGTCTTACCGGAAGATTCAGGGCCATAGATTTCAACGATACGGCCTTTTGGCAGGCCGCCAATGCCGAGCGCGATGTCCAGCCCCAGAGAGCCAGTGGAAATAGCCGGGATCGCCTGACGGTCGTGATCGCCCATACGCATTACGGCACCCTTGCCGAATTGACGTTCGATCTGACCCAGGGCCGCAGCCAAGGCTTTCTTCTTGTTGTCGTCCATTAAAGTCCTCACGTAATCAATAAGGCCTGACGGCCAACACCTGTATAAGTAGACAGTATTGTTCCACAAAGATCAGAGATCGCCTACCCCTGATTTTCTATTTCTGCTGCAGCTCGTCGCAACAAGCCCTCTAAGGCGGCCTTCACCGTTTGTCGGCGGACCTCATCGCGGTTACCAGGGAAGTGCGCAAGCTCGGCCGTGACCTCATCGCCAACACCAAAGGCCAGCCACACAGTACCCACCGGTTTATCCGCCGAACCACCATCCGGCCCCGCCACACCGCTGACCGCCACGGCAAAGCGCGCCAGGCTTTTCTCCTGTGCGCCGCGCACCATGGCCTCCACCACTTCCTGGCTGACGGCCCCAACTTTTGCAAACAGCGTTTCAGGCACATTCAACTGCCGGGTCTTCTGCCGATTGGAATAGGTGACATACCCCGCCTCGAACCAGGCCGAACTCCCCGGGATCCGCGTAATGGCCTCGGCGATACCGCCACCGGTACAGGATTCGGCCGTGGTGACGTGGGCATTGAGCACCTGCAGGCGGCGACCCAGGTCAGCGGCAAGTTGAGTGATTTCCTTCACGGTGGTCTCCAGAAGTGGGCGGGGTTTGCCTACCCTACAGGAGCAAATCGCTCATGCAAGCGACAGACTGGAACAAGAGATTAGCGGGCGACAGCGCGTACATACGCCTGGCAAGCGCGCAGTGCGATCAGTCCTTGATCGCCGGCATCGGTGATGCCGATAATTCGTTGAGCATGCGCCGGGTCAAGTCGGGCTCGCGCGGCTGCATGAACCACGCTGACGGCGGTGGTGGCGGTTGGCATTGCACAGCCACTGGCGGGTTCGGTGGCGTCGAGAAGGACTGACAACCGCACATCAGCAGTGGCCAGGCGGTCGCGCAGAGTAGCCTGGTTATGTTGGGCATCGCTCAACTCCCGAGCATGGTGTTGGTCGCTGACACTGAGCTGTTGCTCCAGGGCCAGCCGTTTGTCTTGTTCAGCCTGTTGTTGATGCAAGGCCGCTTGGCTTTGCTGGCTGAGCGCCTGTGCATGGGCAGAAGCCTGGCGCTCAAGCTGTGCCGCCAACCGCCAGGCCTGTACCTGCCAAGTCACCGCCACCAACAGGCAAACGCCGATCAGTCGATAGGCCGCTAGGAAACGCATAGCACCGCCTTCGCCCGCGCCCACAGCTGCAAGCGGTCCTCCAGCCCATTCAGCCCGCCATTGATACGCCGTGTAATGGTGGTGAACTGGTCCTCGTCGGCCAGTTCATTCAGGCCATTGCTCTGCCAGAACCAGGCGGCCGACTCAGCCGCCCATTGGGGTTGCTCGAGCAACATCGGCTCACGCAACAGACGATCATCACCAAACAACGCCTGACTGCAGGCCAGGTAATTGCGCCGACCGGTGATCTGGATCAGCCCCCGCCCCCGGTACAAAGGACCATCGCCATCCGCTTCGGGGCTATTGCCCAGGCGCGCGGCCGGGCTGCCGGTGTCGTATTTGCTCAGGTAGTGATCGCTGCCCAGCTCCCGCACGTAACGCAGTTCGCCGGATTCGTGGCCGATCTGGGCGAGGAAGGCGGCGATGCGCTTCGCACGGTTAATCTCGAAGCGAACGAAAGCCGCATTCAAGGGCGTTAAAAAAAGGCCCGCTCTAAGGCGGGCATCCGGCATAACGTCAAGCAGTTGAGGAAGTGTTATCACCATTGGTTTTACTCTCGAAAAGTATCTATATCGACAACCCACCCGCCGTGATCGAACTGCGGTATCCCGTCGCCGGGTCGCCGACATGAACCACCTGCTTTATCGACCATCGTCCCTGCATATAGGACGGCCAGCTCTCATCCAGCACTAACAGCCCTTCCGCGGCCAACAATGGATTGCCCGGGCAATCGATCAGCAACTTCAAATTTTCACGCCCCGCACGGCGCAGTTCGCCTTCGGCAACGGCGCGGGCTTCGGCTTCGTTCTGATAGCGTTGGCGCAAGGTTTTGAACGGCGCATTCCCCACCTGGACTACGCGCTGCTTGCCAGCGGAGGCATCCCACCAACTGGCGCGGCAGCCTTCGTATTTCGAGCGGGATTTTTCGTCGAGTTTGGCGGTGATGAAGCTCTGTTCACCGGGGCGGTTGTCATCCGTCACGGACAGCTTCACTTCCGGCAGTAACTGGCCGGAGAGCGACTTGGCTCGCCCGGCTTCGGCCAACACATAGAGTTCGTTAAACGGTTTGGTGACCGCACTATAGAGTCGGGCAAGGCGCGAAATGAACGCCATGTCACTTTCGTTGGACTGGTCGATATGCGTGATCGCAATCCCCTCCAGCGCCGGCGCCACTCGCGGTGAATAGCCGTGACGACTGACCAGTTGGCGAAACAGCGCGCCCAGGGTTGTCGGACCGTAACTGGCGGATCGACGCTGGCGGTAACCCGTTGCATCGACCACGCTGAAGGGCGCTGCGGTGGCCACGATCATCAAGCGCATGGGAAACAGCACCGGGGTGCGTTGGGTGACGACAAACTCGCCTTTTTCCACCAAACCCGACTCCAGGTAACCGACACGCAAGCCAATCTTGCCGTTCAGAGTGGGCAGGCCGTCCAGCCCCTCGATATTGAGGGTCAGCTCCAGCCGGTCAGTCTCAATGCCCGCCGCGTCGGTGTGGCTCCAGCGCATCAGGCGTTGATTGAGCAGCGCCGCGTTGGCGCCATAAAACTCTACGATTGGCGTAAATCCCTGTGCCATGCAGCCTCCTTAATCCCAGGCCAGAAGGGGTCGCACAGCCCCCGGCCGAGCGTGCATTTCAGGCACAATTACCCACACGCCGGCCGGTAGCACCGGGCCATATTCGGCAAGCTCTGGGTTCAGGCGCCAGAGGGTTTCTTCCGCAGCGTCGTCGCAACGGCCCAACTCCCGATAAAGCAAAAGGTTGACCGAATCACCGGCAATACTTCGTACTCTACGCATTGGCGAATTCCTCCAACTCCAGCGTCCAGGCCATGACCATGGCGGTGCCGTCATCGATGACATTGCTCTGGGTTTCCACAATCGAATTGATCCGCCACAAGCCCCAGTTACGGCCGATGCCGTCAACCAGGGGCAACGGCGCCCGCGCATTTTGCAGCGCGCGCAATTCGTCCAGGCGCTGCATGCCTACGCCGTACATGGCCGTGCCGCTGAATGTAAGTTTTTCCAGCTTCTGACCGCTCTGTCGCGACTGCGACTTGCTGGCAATAATCGCCAGGTCACTCCAGCCGCCGTCGCTGGCACGGATCAACGAGGAATAGGCAAATCCTCGGGACAAGCCAAAGATAAAGTCGCCGAGCACCATTTGTTGTCGCATCAGTCACCTCCTGGAGAATCGGCCAGTGCCGCATTGCGTCGGATGCCGAGGGAGTCGGTGACCATCGGCATGCATTGGAACTGCAAGGCTTGGATTACCTGGTTGACGACCTGCTGGGCGTCGGCGGGGTTTACACCGGTGATCTGGATACTCGGGGCGAGGGTGACTTGCACGTTATCCGTGCGCGCCGCGTTGAGTTCCTTTCTCACCGCATTGGGTGCAGGCAGGCGATCCGTTGAGCCGAACAGTTTGTCACCGAGCCAACTGCCTGCCTCGCTGCCGAGCAAACCACCGATTGCGCCACCGACAGCGGTGCTGAGGCCTGAGCCGACGGCGTTTACGCCACCGCTGCGTACGCCTTGAACCACATTGACTTGAAGAGAAATTTCTCAGCCATAACAGACCACCGAGCAGAACAGTGCCGGTACCGCCAAGCCACGCGAACGTGCCTGGCCCCAGGTCGTTAGGATCCATCGCCACTCCATAGAGAAAGGTGGCCGAAGTACGACCTGTACAAATAAGTTAGCCCCAGCACCACTCCCAGCTTGGAGCAATGGGTGTGGTGGAGCCGAAAACGAAAAGGCCCCTACCAATGCAGAGACCTGAAAAGGTAGATTTGGATCGGGTAGAGCGTACCTTCAGCTGGAAAATCTAAATATTTATCCAAGCACAGGAAGAACAACGTGAAGAGAGGGAAAGTTTTCACAGCGCTAACTGTTGTTGCTCTTCTCAATATGCAGGGGTGCGAAACCCATGAGGCGCACGCAGTAAAAATGATTCGGTGCGCCTTGGCGGGGAGCGGTGATCCAAATATTGAACATGTTGTGATAGTAAAGTCGCTGAACACTACCGCTCTTTACATGAAAGAAAGCGGCATGAAGAAAAATCGAGAAGAGTTAGTCGCGATGTTTGAGGGCGTAAAAAACGAAATATTGGGTCCTCCTGGCTCATCGGGAAAGGAGCAAGAAGCCCGAGCAAAGAAATCCTCGATACTAAGTTTTGCACGGATTATCTAAATTCACTGCGGCAGGAGTAGGTTAGCGGTCTTTCCCGACATCAGCCAAAGACAACCCCAGTGTCGACGCCCCAATGCATCGATCTCGCCTGTAATGTCTCGCCCCCCCCCTGGAAGGGGGGTGAGGTCAGGATGCGCGGGCTGCCGGTGTTTTTCCGTAGCGCTGCACTACCGGCTTATCCGCGTCCAGGCATCCCCCGAAAGGCCACCCTGGCTGTGGCGAGCCTGACTCAGAAATGAAAAAGCCCAGCGCGACGGCTGGGCTCTATTACGCAAGGAGATAGAAGATCATGGAGTCCAGTAAGCAATCTTGCCGCTTGCACCAACAGCTACAAAATTGCCGTTGCCGTAGGCGACGCTCCGGATATCGGTTCCTGCGAAAGTGTTGGCTTGCTGAACCCAGCCGATCCCATCCTCGGAAACGGCTGTCTTGCCGCCGTCGCCGACAGCTACATACTTGCCATTACCGTAAGCAATGTCGCGGATGATGGTTCCACCGAAACTGGTATCTCCAACAGCAGTCCAGGTAAGCCCATCGGATGAATATGCCATCTTGCCATCCGCACCAACGATAAACATTTTCCCGTTGCAAAGCTTCATGGAAAGGATGGTGCTAGTGCCGAAGGTGCTGGTTCTGGTCGCGAATGATTGCAGATTACCCGTCGCAATCTTCACAGCGCTAAGCAGCTTCCCATTCGATCCCGCAATCAACACAAAAACGCCAATGACGTTGACGCAGTACACAGTCTCGTCAGAAGTGAAGGTCGTAGTGCGCTCCACCTGGCCTGACCAATCGCCATAACGGGAAAAGACTTTACCGTTAGACCCAACCAGTATCCAGGTCGCGTCGCTGCCGGAAATTGGCTGATAATACACAATGCCTTGCAAGTCTCCGGACGCGCGAACAGTTGCCGTAATGTCTGTCCAAGCCCTTTCCGGGCGTGCTGTGCTGCCATAGGCCACATTGCCGGATTGAGAAAGGGCTTGAAGCTGTGTCCCAAGACCATTCCAGTACAGGTCGTTGAGGACCTTTCCGCTATCAGAGGTGACGACGCCCTTAAGCTTGGTCCACGTTGTACCAGTCGCGCCTCCGCTGACAAGCTGAGTGGTTGTGGGAAGGCCGTTGCCACCAGCCGCATAAAACTTGCCGTCCCCAAAAACCACGCGCCTAAGCATGCCGGTGTTATCCACCGGTTGCACTTGGGTCCAAAGATCTTGCAAGGTTTGAGACGCCGAATTTACGTTTTCCATTTTAAACTCCGTTACTTAGCTGATTTAAGTTCAGGCCTCTGTATTGGGCGTATGGCGCTCATGGGCGATTGCTCGAGGCTCGTGGCCTTCCCATGATTCAACGTCCCGCATCGGGAACATTTGATCTGGAGCTCTGTAAACCCACCCGTACGGGCGAGAAGTCTTTTGCAGTTACCGCATCTGAATTCTTTCAACATCTGCAAGTCCGTTTATTTATCTGCTAGGCTCCGTCCCGCTCGCGCGAGCAGTGAGGGCCCTGGCTGGCTTGCAGGCTAGATCTGCGATCTGGCGTCTCCTTAGGGTGTTAGTGCACCCTCTGGAGTCGCCCTCTCTTTTTTCGATCTCAACAAAAAGCCCTGAACTTGTCGGGGCTTTTTGCTTTCTTCCGGGCACAAAAAATCCGACACAATGGCCGTTTTTTGTGAATCATCATGATCGGCCTCAAGGGCTCGAGTATCTGCAGTTGCGCGCACCGGCGCTGTGGAACGCATAGTCGATCCAACTTGGGTTCACGCGGCCGTCCAAGCAAGGGCAGGAGTCGGCGTAGGTTTGCAGCAGTTGCTGCGCGGCCGCTTGGGTCAGCAGTCCGCTTTCGTTGTCGATTGAGTCTGGCCGCGCTCCGCGGCGCGCGGGTGGCGACGTAGTCGACGACAAACGCCTTGAACTCCGCCAGCAGTGGTTCGAATTCATCGACCGCGATAATCTCCGGCTCCGCCAGTTGGTTCTGGCCTGGGATCAGCATGCTCATGTCACGACCTCGAAGGATTGTTGGCGGTTTTTCCAAGTGCCGGCAAAACGCAGCAATAAACCTGCGCCCTGGCGGGTGGCGACGATGACCTGGGGTTGGAAGTCGGCGATGCCGTTCTGGGTGTTGTAGAACGCTTGCGCGGCGTGGCTTTGGGCGAGGATCAACACGTCGTCGCCGAGGTTCTGGCCGAGCAGTTGCGGGATCATCGAGCCGTACAACGGGCGCTTCTGACGAGTGCCTAAGGGGGTAGTCAGCGCTCGGGTGGCACGCTGTACGAATTGCAGCCAGTCATCGACGGCTGCCCCGGTGTTCCTATCGATTCCGATCATGGCAAATCCTTATGCGCTGCTGATCACGCGCCCCTGGTGATCCACCACCGGGCCGCTCAAATGAACGCCGGCGGCATCCAGCGAGAGGCCGGTGGCGCCGAGTTGCAGGGTGATGCTCTGGGCGCTCATGGTCAGGCTGGCAGCGCCGACCTTGATGTCGACCTGTTCGCGAGAACCGCTGAACGTGGTTGGGCCGTTGATCCAGTTGAAGGTGTGGCTGGCGTCGTCGTAGTCACTTTGGGTGCCATCCTGATGGCGCCGCCGGGTCAGCGAGGCCACGCTGGACACCGGTGGAAACAGACTACTGTTCAGCCCGAACAGCGCCACAGACTGCGTGCCCCCTTCCCCACCGCCGTAGTTGAGCAGCAGGCATTGTTCGCCCACCGATGGAATACGGGTTTCGGTCTGCGCACCGGCGCTGGGGTTGAAGAACCGAATCGCCGGGGTGAGCAGCTCACCATGGCTGACCTTGCAGGTATTGCTGGCAGCGTCGACCTCCTGGCACACACCAATGCGGCAGAAACTTTCTGCGCGTCGATACAGGTCTTCGAGCTGGGCTTCCATTTCTGCCAGGCGCTCGACAATCGGCCCCAGTTGCATGCGTAACAATGCGTCGAACATGGACTACTCCTGCAGGGGCCGATATTGATCCGGATCGTCGATGTCCGAGACTTCCCAGGTGCGGGCAAACAGCGGTGTACCTGTGGGATCTTGGAGCAACGACGGGCCGAGATAGAGGGTTTGGGTGAAGGAAACGGTCCAGGTGTCGTAGTCCGTTTCGGCGCTGGAAAGTCCGGAAGGCGCCGCAACGACGGCCGTGGGCAAATCGCACTGATCCGGCGGCAGGCCCCAGCGGTTATCCAGGGCCAGGTCCATCAATTGGCTGGCCAGGTCGCACGCGTCAAAAGGTGCCGCCCCGCTGGCGACCGTTGCCCTGAGTGAAACCGACAAGACATGTGCCTTGCGCCCTTCTGGGGAACGAACCCCGGGGCCGTTGCGTTCCACCCTGATCAGCACACCGGTATGATCCCCGGTGCCGGCAAAGTCCTGGTGATTGCCTACCTGTAATTGTGGGAAGGCACGCTTCAGCGCGTCCTCAATCGCTACAGGCAGTTGGGATGGTTTTTCGATAAGTGTCATCAGTTGCGTCCTTGCGGCAGTTACTGCTGATCCGGGCGGGACGTCGGAGCTTCGTTGACCCCGATACGCTTGGCCGCCCAGCGTTCATACAGGCCGATGGCGACATCCGCGCCGGCCATGGCCGTCAGGCAACCAATGGCGCCGGCGGTCCAGATCGACATGCCGGCGGCGTAGCACAGCATCAATGCCGAGACCCCGCAGACCATGCATGCCCCAGACCGCAGGGCCAGGCGCCGGACCAGCGACCAACCGCGGGCGCCCTCCTTGTCGGCGCGCCACATTTCGCCGGATACGCCGCCGATCAGGGCCAGTACGATCACCAGCCAGATAGGCATTTCCGCTAACGCTTGCTGCTCGTTTGTCATGTCACGCCTCCTGGCTGAGCAATGCCGGCTGAATGCCGGTGTTGGGTAAATCCCTTTATAGGTAGGCATTCCAAAAAGCCCGGTCGCCCGGGCTTTTCAGTAATGCGGTCCAGATTCGATCTTTCGGCGCTACTGGCGCGGTACGGATCTTTCCTCAATGTTTTTCCGACCACGATCCCTGTCTGCCGGATAACTGCTTCTGGTGCTTTACGCTGCACACCCGGGTCAGTTGCCAACCCTCTGAACCGTTAAGGCCGGTTCATCGCTGCCTGTTGCTGAAGTGGTGTCACTAAAGAGCGTCGGCATCCTTGCCGGTGTTGCCTGGCATCCCTGCCATCACCCTGATGGCGTCCTTGCCGATATTGCGTGCCTTCCTTGTCTTCCTTGGCAGCGTCCTTGCCGCCTCCACCAGGCCTTGTTGGCTGGCTTGAGATGAAGGATATGCATGTATGCATATACAGTCAATGCACAAATGCATTTATTTTTACCATGTACATGCGCTAATGCATTTCAGGCTTTGCGGGCAAAGGGTTTTACGATTTTCTACAGACGAAAAAAAGCCCGCTCGATGGCGGGCTTTCTCTTACGCAAGAAGGTTAACGGGCGTACATACCCCACCAGAACACATGGCCAAGGATGCTGATCTGCTCATCCTGAATATCCTGGAAGCTGTAATCCTCATCCGGGTGTTCATCGCGATTGAAACTGCGCAGGCGAATACCGGAAGGCAGGCGATAGAGCTGTTTCACCCGCAGTTGGCCATTGTGATTGATGGCATACAAGTCGCCATCGACGATGTCGCCGATGCCACTTTTGCCAGCATTCACGCCGACCGTCGCGCCGTCGCGCAATACCGGCAACATACTGTTGCCGCGTACCGTCACACACTTGGCCTGGTCGAACTGCACACCGTTATGCCGCAGGCTGCGCTTTCCAAAACGCAGGCTGGCCTTTTCGCTTTCCTCGATGACGAATCTTCCTGATCCAGCAGCCAATTCAACCTCGCGCAGAAAGGGGATCGACACCTCGTCATCATTAACGGGGGTGTCGTCGTCCCACAGGCTTATATCCTTGAGTTCCGAATGCATCGGGTCGCGCCCGTCATCGCGCAAAGCCCCCACCGCCGCGCGCCCGCGCAGTTGGTCGGTGCTGACGCGGAAGTACTCGGCGATGCGCGAGATGTGTTTATCCGACGGATCGACAATCTTGCCGCTGAGGATCCGGGACAACGTGGATTGAGGCACGCCAGTACGCCGGTGAAGCTCCGTGGGGGAGATCCGGTCGCGGTCCAGCAGTTCTCTTAAGACGATAGAAACGTTGCGTTTTTGCATAAAGGCGATAGTGAAGGGAGTTTTCGGGGTTGGCAAATGCTAATTTGCATAATTCATGCATTAATAATGTATTTGCTATGCCTGCGTCGCCTTCAACCTTGCGTGCTAACCTTGCCGCCATCACAAAACATGCCGGGCCAAGAGCCTTCTTTAGCCAATTTGAAGCGGTATGCGGAAAACCAAGAATGACCCAATGGCGAAATCAGAGCTTCTGGGGCAAGGCATGGATCTATGCTCTGCTGGCGCTCTTCATGATAATTTCCGATGGCTCAGATCTAAGCTCGCTGGGCGACGGGGGCTCATCCAATCGCAAGCGCGTCTTCAGCCCGGGATTCATTGTGCTATGCGTTTTCGTCGCGGTGATTGAATTGATAGCGCTGAACCATTTTTATGCGGCGAACGGATAAGTCAGGCGCTGTAGCACAGCATTAAAGACGCCCCAATCAAGTAAGGCTGCTCGGCTCCTGCAATGAAGCCTTGCGCATTTAAATTAATCACCGCCCCTTGTGCGTTTTACCTATCCGTTTGTGACCTGCGAAGGGCCGACCTCGCGTGTTAACCTTGCGGCCATTGCAAAATCAGCAGGGCCAAGTGCCCCACCTTTGCCCCACTCCTTTCAACGAATTTGCCTATTATCCAATGAGTAAAAACACGTCCGATCTGTCCTCCCACACCCCGATGATGCAGCAGTACTGGCGCCTGAAAAACCAGCCCCCTGATCAGTTGATGTTCTATCGCATGGGCGACTTCTACGAGATCTTCTATGAAGACGCAAAGAAGGCCGCCAAGTTGCTGGACATCACCCTGACCGCGCGCGGGCAGTCGGCGGGGCAGTCGATTCCGATGTGTGGGATTCCTTACCATTCATTGGAAGGTTATCTGGTCAAACTGGTGAAGCTGGGCGAGTCGGTGGTGATCTGTGAGCAGATCGGCGATCCGGCCACCAGCAAGGGTCCGGTGGAGCGCCAGGTGGTGCGCATTATTACGCCGGGGACGGTGAGTGATGAGGCGCTGCTGGATGAGCGTCGCGATAACCTGATCGCCGCGGTGTTGGGCGATGAGCGCTTGTTCGGGCTTTCGGTACTGGACATCACCAGCGGTAATTTCAGCGTGCTGGAGATCAAGGGCTGGGAAAACCTGCTGGCGGAACTGGAGCGCATCAACCCTGTGGAGTTGTTGATCCCGGATGATTGGCCCAAAGACCTGCCAGCGGAAAAACGCCGTGGGACCAAGCGTCGCGCGCCGTGGGATTTCGAGCGCGACTCGGCCCTGAAAAGTCTATGCCAGCAGTTCTCGGTGCAGGACCTTAAAGGCTTCGGTTGTGAAACCCTGACCCTGGCCATCGGCGCTGCGGGTTGCCTGCTCAGCTACGCCAAGGAAACCCAACGTACCGCCCTGCCGCATTTGCGCAGCCTGCGCCATGAGCGCCTGGACGATACGGTGGTGCTCGATGGCGCCAGCCGTCGCAACCTGGAACTGGACACCAACCTGTCCGGCGGGCGTGACAACACCCTGCAATCGGTGGTCGACCGCTGCCAAACCGCCATGGGCAGCCGTTTGCTGACCCGCTGGCTGAACCGTCCGTTACGGGATTTGACCGTGCTGCAGGCGCGTCAGACGTCGATTACCTGCCTGCTGGACGGCTATCGCTTTGAAAAACTGCAGCCGCAGTTGAAGGAAATCGGCGATATCGAGCGCATCCTGGCGCGGATCGGCCTGCGCAATGCACGGCCCCGTGACCTGGCGCGTCTGCGCGATGCCCTCAGCGCCCTGCCGCAACTGCAAGTGGCAATGACCGAGCTGGATACGCCGCACCTGCAACAGCTCGCCGTAACGGCCGGTACCTACCCGGAACTGGCAGCACTGCTGGAAAAGGCCATCATCGACAACCCGCCGGCGATCATCCGTGACGGCGGCGTACTCAAGACCGGCTACGACAGCGAACTGGACGAACTACAGTCCCTGAGCGAAAACGCCGGGCAGTTCCTGATCGACCTGGAAGCCCGCGAAAAGGCCCGCACCGGCCTGGCCAACCTGAAGGTGGGCTACAACCGCGTGCATGGCTACTTTATCGAGTTGCCGAGCAAGCAGGCCGAGTCGGCGCCCATCGACTATCAACGCCGCCAGACACTCAAAGGTGCCGAGCGCTTCATCACCCCGGAGCTGAAGGAGTTTGAAGACAAGGCGCTGTCGGCCAAGAGCCGTGCCTTGGCCCGGGAAAAGATGCTTTACGAGGCATTGCTGGAAGACTTGATCAGCCAGTTGGCGCCGCTTCAGGACACCGCCGCCGCCCTGGCGGAACTGGATGTGCTGAGCAACCTCGCCGAACGGGCGCTGAATCTCGACCTGAACTGCCCGCGTTTTGTCAGCGAGCCGTGCATGCGTATCGTGCAGGGGCGTCACCCGGTGGTGGAGCAGGTGCTGACCACGCCGTTCGTCGCCAACGACCTGTCGCTGGACGACGACACTCGCATGTTGGTGATCACCGGTCCGAACATGGGTGGTAAATCCACCTATATGCGTCAAACCGCGCTGATCGTACTGCTGGCACATATCGGCAGTTTTGTACCGGCGGCCAGTTGTGAGCTGTCCTTGGTGGATCGCATCTTCACCCGCATCGGCTCCAGTGATGACCTGGCCGGTGGCCGTTCGACCTTTATGGTGGAAATGAGCGAGACCGCGAATATCCTGCACAACGCCACCGAGCGCAGCCTGGTGCTGATGGACGAAGTGGGTCGCGGCACCAGCACGTTTGACGGCCTGTCCCTGGCGTGGGCAGCGGCCGAGCGGTTGGCGCATCTGCGTGCCTATACGCTATTTGCCACCCACTACTTCGAACTGACGGTGCTGCCGGAAAGCGAGCCACTGGTGGCCAACGTGCATCTGAACGCCACCGAACACAACGAGCGCATCGTGTTCCTGCACCACGTGCTGCCAGGGCCCGCCAGCCAGAGTTACGGCTTGGCCGTGGCGCAATTGGCCGGCGTGCCGAACGACGTGATCACCCGTGCCCGCGAGCACCTCAGCCGCCTGGAAACCACGGCCCTGCCCCATGAAACCGTGGTGGCCAGCCCGGCCAAGGCCAGCCGCAAACCTGCTGCGCCGCACCAGAGCGATATGTTCGCCAGCCTGCCCCATCCGGTGCTGGATGAGTTGGCAAAGCTTGACCTGGACGACTTGACGCCGCGAAAAGCGCTAGAAATGTTATATGCACTGAAGACTCGGATATAACGCTTACGCTTGCAAGCTGATAGACTCTCGCGCGGTTTGGGATGCTGCTGGCTCTTAGCCTGGCCTGCAGACTATCGCTCCCAAACCTCGCGGGCCCTACCACAAGGGGTTTCGCTGCCGCCGCCTGAGGAGAGAATTAGAAATGACCTTCGTCGTCACCGACAACTGCATCAAGTGCAAGTACACCGACTGCGTAGAAGTGTGTCCGGTGGACTGCTTCTACGAAGGCCCGAACTTCCTGGTCATCCACCCGGACGAGTGCATTGACTGCGCCCTGTGTGAGCCAGAATGCCCGGCCGTCGCGATTTTTTCCGAGGACGAAGTCCCGGCAGAGATGCATGATTTTATTCAGTTGAACGTTGAGCTGGCGGAAATCTGGCCGAATATCACTGAGCGCAAAGACCCGATGCCCGATGCGGCAGAGTGGGATGGCAAAAAAGGCAAGATTGCAGACCTCGAGCGCTGATCGCGTCGATGCCCTCCAAAAGGCCCCTTGCGGGCCTTTTTGCATTTCTGCGGGGCGGGTTTCACTTTTCTACAGGCAAAAAAAGGGGCGGTATGACCCGCCCACATTTTTTCCCTAGTCCCTGTGTTCCTTTTCATCATCCTGATGAATCGCATCCTGCGACGTTCCTTCAAGCCATCGTTCCTTGATGGCTGTGTCAATCCGTGGACACAGGACTGATGTTAGAGAGTTCCGAGGGAAGTTCAACGGGATCCAACCCGGGCACTGACGGGCTTCAGCGCACAGACAAAGATAAATAATTCTTATATTTCAAATAGATAGAAAATTGTCTCAAAAATTCTAGACGTTCGCACCCCGCAAAAAAACCAAACACTTACGAGAAAGTAAGTGAATGCTTACACGAGCAATTGCGTAAAAGCGTAAAGGGGCCCTGCTGACCGATCTCCAGGCAAGAAAAAGCCCCGACAACGTCGAGGCTTCTTGTCCTTCAGCGGGTTCAGTCGTCGCTGACCGTAATCGTCGGCATTGCCGGGGCAGCCGCTTCCTGCAGGACGATCCGCGCGCCCACATGCCGAGCCAACTCCTGGTAGATCATGGCGATCTGACCATCGGGCTCTGCCGCTACCGTGGGCTTGCCACCATCGGCCTGCTCACGAATGCCCATCGACAATGGCAACGAGGCCAGTAGTTCAACGCCGTACTGGGTCGCCAGCTTCTCGCCACCGCCCTCGCCGAACAGATGCTCGGCGTGGCCGCAGTTGGAGCAGATGTGCACGGCCATGTTCTCCACGACACCCAGCACCGGAATGTTGACCTTGCGGAACATCTCCACGCCTTTCTTGGCGTCCAGCAGCGCCAGGTCCTGGGGCGTGGTCACGATCACCGAGCCGGCCACCGGGACTTTCTGCGCCAAGGTCAGTTGGATATCTCCTGTGCCTGGCGGCATGTCGATCACCAGGTAATCCAGGTCGCCCCAGGCGGTCTGGGTGACCAACTGCAGCAACGCACCGGAGACCATCGGCCCGCGCCACACCATCGGCGTGTTGTCATCGGTCAGGAACGCCATGGACATGACCTCCACGCCCATGGACTCGATTGGCACGAACCACTTCTGGTCCTTGACCTTCGGCCGCGTGCCTTCGGCGATACCGAACATCACGCCCTGGCTCGGGCCGTAGATGTCGGCGTCGAGAATGCCCACGCGCGCGCCTTCTCGGGCCAGAGCCAAGGCCAGGTTGGCCGCGGTGGTGGATTTGCCCACGCCGCCCTTGCCGGAGGCAACCGCCACCACGTTCTTGACGTTGGCCAGGCCCGGGATCTGCGCCTGGGCCTTGTGCGGGGCGATCACGCACTGAATGTCGACCTTGGCGGCACTCACGCCGTCCAGGCCTTCGATCGCCATTTGGAGCATCTGCGCCCAACCTTTCTTGAACAGGCCGGCGGCATAGCCCAGTTCCAACTGGACCGACACCTGATCACCCTGGACCTCGATGGCGCGTACACAGCCGGCGCTGACCGGATCCTGGTTCAAATAGGGGTCGGTGTACTGGCGAAGAACGGCTTCCACCGCTGCGCGATTGACGGCGCTCATGGGCTACTCCCGAAAAAAGACTGACTGAAACAGGCGGCTATCCTAACCGTTCCAGCGGCGTTACGGCATGTTTTCGCAGGTGCGGAAGATTCTGAAACAGCGCCACGGGGTGAAATAAATTTCCCGGCGCTTTATAGTGGCCGACCTCCGTTTCATCAAGTAGCCGAGCCCCATGTCCGAGCCACGCAAGATCCTCGTCACCAGCGCCCTGCCCTATGCCAATGGTTCCATCCATCTTGGCCATATGCTTGAGTACATCCAGACCGATATGTGGGTGCGCTTCCAGAAGCATCGCGGCAATCAATGCATCTATGTCTGCGCGGACGACGCCCACGGTTCGGCCATCATGCTGCGCGCCGAAAAGGAAGGCATCACCCCGGAACAACTGATCGCCAATGTGCAGGCTGAACACAGCGCCGACTTTGCCGAGTTCCTGGTGGATTTCGACAACTTCCACTCGACCCACTCCGCGGAAAACCGTGAGCTGTCGAGCCAGATCTACCTGCGGTTGAAGGACGCCGGGCACATTGCCACGCGCTCGATCACCCAGTATTTCGACCCGGAAAAGAAAATGTTCCTGGCCGACCGTTTCATCAAGGGCACCTGCCCGAAGTGCGGCACCGAAGACCAGTACGGCGACAACTGCGAGAAGTGCGGTGCCACCTACGCACCGACTGACCTGAAGAACCCGCGTTCGGCTATCTCAGGCGCCATCCCGGTACTCAAGGATTCCCAGCACTTCTTCTTCAAGCTCCCGGATTTCCAGCAGATGCTGCAAACCTGGACACGCAGCGGCACCCTGCAGGACGCCGTGGCCAACAAGATCGCCGAATGGCTGGATGCCGGCCTGCAACAATGGGACATCTCCCGCGATGCGCCGTACTTCGGCTTCGAGATCCCAGGCGAGCCCGGCAAATACTTCTACGTGTGGCTGGACGCGCCGATCGGCTATATGGCCAGCTTCAAGAACCTCTGCGACCGTAGGCCGGAGCTGGACTTCGACGCGTTCTGGAGCAAGGACTCCACCGCCGAGCTGTACCACTTCATCGGCAAGGACATCGTCAACTTCCATGCCCTGTTCTGGCCGGCAATGCTCGAAGGCTCGGGCTACCGCAAGCCAACCGGCATCGCCGTACATGGCTACCTGACGGTCAATGGCCAGAAGATGTCCAAGTCTCGTGGCACCTTTATCAAGGCGCGCACCTACCTGGACCATCTGTCGCCGGAATACCTGCGCTACTACTACGCCTCCAAGCTGGGCCGTGGCGTCGACGACCTGGACCTGAACCTGGAAGACTTCGTACAGAAGGTCAACTCGGACCTGGTCGGCAAGGTAGTCAACATCGCCAGCCGTTGCGCCGGCTTTATCCATAAGGGCAACGCCGGCCTGCTGGTGGCCGAGAACGCCGCACCGGAACTGACCGACGCGTTCCTGGCTGCCGCGCCAAGTATCGCCGACGCCTATGAAGCCCGCGACTTCGCCCGCGCCATGCGCGAGATCATGGGCCTGGCTGACCGCGCCAACGCCTGGATCGCCGACAAAGCGCCCTGGTCGCTGAACAAGCAGGAAGGCAAGCAGGCTGAAGTCCAGGCGATCTGTGCCACCGGCGTCAACCTGTTCCGCCAGTTGGTGATCTTCCTCAAGCCGGTGCTGCCATTGCTGGCCGCCGACGCCGAGGCGTTCCTCAATGTCGCGCCGCTGACCTGGAACGACCACGCCACGTTGCTCAGCAATCACCCGTTGAACGAGTTCAAGCCGTTGATGACCCGTATCGACCCGGTAAAAGTCCAGGCCATGACCGACGCGTCGAAAGAAGATCTGGTCGCCAGCCAGACCGACACCGGCGAGTCGACGCCTGCCGGCAACGGCGAACTGGCCAAGGACCCGCTTTCCCCGGAAATCGACTTTGACGCCTTTGCTGCCGTGGACCTGCGCGTGGCGCTGATCGTCAAGGCCGAAGCCGTGGAAGGGGCCGACAAACTGCTGCGCCTGACACTGGATATTGGTGACGAACAACGCAACGTGTTCTCCGGGATCAAGAGCGCCTATCCGGACCCGTCCAAGCTCGATGGTCGCCTGACCATGATGATTGCCAACCTCAAGCCGCGGAAAATGAAGTTTGGTATTTCCGAAGGCATGGTGATGGCGGCGGGCCCTGGCGGCGAAGAGATCTACCTGCTGAGCCCTGACAGCGGCGCCAAGCCGGGTCAACGTATCAAGTAAGCCCTGTCAAACAGCCCTGTCGTTTCGGCGACGGGGCTTTTCAACTAGTACCCCCTTCTCGCTTGCCGGATAATCAGGCCCTGTTTGCTTAACCGGCATGCCCATGACCGATATGCTCCTCACTCTTTTCAGCGCCGCCCTGATCAGCAACTTCGTGCTGCCGCTGGCTGTCGACCCGCTGTTGGCCGCCAGATCACGCTCGCAGGTTCACGCGCTGGGACTTGCCACCACGGTGTTGATGGTGCTTAGCGGTGTACTCAGCTATCTGTTGGATTACTACGTTCTGCAACCGCTGGCGCTGACCGCATTACGACTGCTCGTATTTCTGCCGCTGACTGCACTGCTGATTCGTCCCGTGCTCATCCTGCTGACCCGCCTGCGCCCGACAATGCCGTCTGACGGGCTGTGGCTATTGCTGCTCGGCAATGCGGGTGTGTTGGGGGTGGTGCTGGTGGGCACTCTCAACGGTAAAGGCCTGCTCCATATGATCGCACTGAGCCTGGGCGCCGGCCTCGGCTTCTGGCTGGTGTTGAGCCTGTTCAGCGACCTGCGCCAGCGCATCGCCGAAAATGATATCCCCCTGCCCTTTCGCGGCCTGCCGGTGGAACTGATCAGCGCCGGGCTGATGGCGGTGGCTTTCCTGGGTTTCAACGCAATGATCAAAGCATGAGCCTGATGCAACGTATCGACGCACTGCTGCCGCAGACCCAATGCGGCAAGTGCGGGCACCCTGGGTGCAAGCCTTACGCCGAGAGCATCGCCCAGGGCGAGGCGATCAACAAGTGCCCTCCAGGTGGGCAGGAGACTATCGCAGGCCTGGCGCAATTGCTGAGCGTGCCTGTGCTGGAGCTGGACACCAGTCGCGGCGAAGCTCCAGCGCAGATTGCCTATATCCGCGAGGCCGAGTGCATCGGGTGTACCAAATGCATCCAGGCCTGCCCGGTGGATGCCATTGTTGGCGCGGCGAAGCTGATGCACACCGTCATCATCGACGAATGCACCGGATGCGACCTGTGCGTTGCGCCCTGCCCGGTCGATTGCATCGAGATGCGCCCGCTGACCAATGGGCTATCGATCGTTGGTGACCTGGCAGCCAACGAAGACGAGCGCCGTGAGCGCGGTTTCAAACGCGACCGTGCCCGGCGACGCTTTGAACAGCGCAATGCGCGCCTGCAACGGGAAGAAGAACGCAGGACTGCCGAACGCTTGGCACGGACCCAGCGCTCAGCCCCCGTGCAGGCCCAGCAACTTGACGCCGCGCAGGCCGCCCGGGATGCAGCGGTGAAAAAAGCCAAGATCAATGTGGCGATGAGCCGCGCCCAGCTGCATAAATCCTTGAAGGCATTTGGGCATCCGCCGACCTTCGAGCAGCAGTCCCAGCTGATCGTCCTGCAACAACAGTTCGAGGCCGCAGAGCACGCATTGGCCGCCCTGGACCAAAACAACACATCCGCGAAACCGCTGCCCGCCGCCAACAACGCCGACCTCAAGCGCGCCAAAATCCAACTGGCGATGCGCCGCGCCGAGCTGAAAAAAGCCCAGGATCAACAGGTTGATCCGCAACAATTGGCCGATGCGCAACATAAGCTCGATGAAGCACAGCGCCAGGTGGACGCCCATGGCGCCTGACGCGCAACAGGCATTGAAGCGCGTGCTAGTGGCAACGCTACCGGGTGTGGCCGTGATGTGTTTTTTCTACGGTTGGGGTGTACTGGTCAACTTGTTGCTGGCGGCAGCATGCGCGCTGTTGGTTGACTCGGCGGTACACCGTCTACGCGGGCAACGACTCCGCGACTTGAGCAGCCTGGTCAGCGCGACCCTGCTGGGCCTGGCATTGCCGCCTTACTGCCCCTGGTGGCTGTGTGTGACGGCGGTCGCCAGTGGCTTGCTGCTGGGCAAGCACCTGTATGGCGGCCATCGCAACCCGTTCAACCCGGCCATGGTGGGGTATGCGCTAATGCTGGTGGTTTTCCCACAGCCCATGACCCAATGGCCTGCGGCGCATGGGCTGGACCTGCTGACCGATGCACAACACATAGTGGGCCTGCATGACGGCGCGCCCGACGCCTGGGCCCAAGCCACCGTCCTGGATACCCTGCGCATCAACCAGAGTCTGACCATCAACGAGCTGTTTGCCGCAAACCCGGCCTTCGGTTATTTCGGCGGCAAAGGCAGTGAATGGGTGGGCCTGGCATACCTGGCAGGCGGCCTCTTGCTGTTACGTCAACGGGTATTCAGCTGGCATGCGCCGGTGGGCATGCTGGGCAGCCTCTTTGTGCTCAGCTTGCTGTGTTGGAATGGCTCGGGGTCCGACTCCAACGGCTCGCCGCTGCTTCATCTGCTGAGCGGTGCCACCCTGCTTGGCGCCTTCTTTATCGTCACAGAACCCGTCTCCGGCCCCAAAAGCCCCAGGGCACGACTACTGTTTGGGGCGGGCGTAGGGCTGCTGACTTATCTGATTCGGACGTGGGGCGGCTACCCGGACGGTGTAGCCTTTGCCGTGCTGCTGATGAACCTGGCCGTGCCTGCGCTGGAACGGCTGGCAGCGTCGAAACAAACCGTGGTGGAGCCATGAAGGGTTGGGCGCTCGTTGGGGCGGCTGCAATCCTGGGGGGTGCGCTGATCCTGGGCCTTCAATACCTGACCGTCGATTACGCAGCCCGCCAAGCCCAGATGCAGCACGAGCAAGCCTTGCTCGACCTGCTCCCCAGCGCAAGCTACGACAACCACCCACTGGAACAGCCACTGGCAATCGATTCACAGCCACTGGCCAACAGCCAATTGCACGGCGGCTACCTGGCAACATCAGCCAACCAACCGAGTGCCGTATTGCTGCGACTGCAAGCCAACGGCTACGTCGGGCCGATTGAGCTGCTGATCGCCATCGGCAGCGATGGCAGATTGCTGGGGATCAAAACGTTGCAGCAATCGGAAACACCCAGCCTTGGCGGCCATATCAGTGAGCCCGGTAATCCGTGGATGGAGGCGTTTAAACGGCGATCACAGGAGGACAGGGCACCGTTCGATCAAATGACCGGTGCCACTGTGACGTCCCGTGCAGTGATCAATGCGGTTCACGATGCGTTGCGCTATTTCGATGAGCATCGCCCGTCGCTGCTGGAGCCAGGCGTCCATGAATAGATCCTTCAACCTGGCCAACTCACTGATGCTCGCACCGCTGATCGGGGTGACTGACACACTGGCCAAGGCCTTGAGTTTCTTAGGACTGTCAGCTTTGATCGTGATGCTTTACGGGCTTGCGATGCACGGCATGCGCCGACGCCTCAGTACCCAATCACAACTGATCGCCAGTATTATCCTGGCCGCGACGCTGATCAGTTGTGTGCAGGTGCTGTTGCAGGCTTTTGCGCTACCGCTGCATCAACAGTTGGGGATTTATCTCGCCCTGATCTGCGTGCAGTGCGTGTTGCTTGAGCATTCAGGCTTTTTCGACCCGGGCCAGAACAAGGCGAGATTGCAACTGTTCGGCCTGTTTGGCGCATTACTGATCATCCTGGGGTTGTTACGGCCCATCACCGGCACCACATTGATGCCTGTCGGGTTTATCCTGCTTGGGTTACTGCTCGCTGGATTCCAGGCCTGGACCCACTATTCGAAACTACGCTGACTGCCTGCAAGGAACCCACCGCCCCATGAACGCCGCAAAACGCCTGGAAATTTTCCGCAGGCTTCACGAAGACAATCCAGAACCCAAGACCGAACTGGCCTACTCCTCGCCGTTCGAGTTACTGATTGCGGTGATCCTGTCGGCCCAATCCACAGACGTCGGCGTCAACAAGGCCACGGCCAAGCTGTATCCCGTGGCAAACACGCCAGAAGCGATTTATGCCCTGGGTGTGGACGGGTTGTCGGACTACATCAAGACCATCGGCCTGTACAACAGCAAGGCCAAGAATGTGATCGAGACCTGCCGCTTGCTGATAGAACGGCATGACAGCGAAGTGCCGCAAACGCGCGAAGCGCTGGAAGCCCTGCCGGGGGTGGGCCGCAAAACCGCCAACGTGGTGCTCAACACCGCATTCAGGCAGCTGACCATGGCCGTGGACACCCACATTTTCCGGGTCAGTAATCGAACCGGTATTGCCCGCGGCAAGAACGTGGTTGAAGTGGAAAAGCAGCTGATGAAGTTTGTGCCCAAGCCATTCCTGCTCGACTCCCACCATTGGCTGATCCTTCACGGACGCTACGTTTGCCAGGCCCGCAAGCCGCGCTGCGGCAGCTGCCGCATTGAAGACCTGTGCGAATACAAGGAAAAGACGTCGGACGATTGAGGGTTCATTGGTTTTCTCGATCAGTCGATTGAAAAAATCTTTTTTACCCATTCATGGATTATCGTTATAAGGAGCGCCAACGGCAGTCTTACTCCGGAGTTAACGTTATGAGCACTGACAAAGAACAGTTGGATGTGGAAGACGACCTCGTTGAGTCGGAGGACGATGGCGCAGAAGCACCTGTGGCAGAGGTGGCCAAGACCAACCTGAGCAAACGCCGCACTATCGACAACCTTCTGGAAGAACGACGCTTGCAAAAACAACTGGCCGACTACGATTTCGACCTCTGATCAAGCGGTCGACGGCCGGAAGCCTCCCTGACGGAGGCTTTTTTCTGCCGGTTACGCGGCCTCTGTGCAGTATTGTGCCCTCACCTATACCAAGCCGTTACGCTGGGCCAACTCGATCAGGTCCACCAGAGAGCGGGCATTGAGCTTGAGCAGCAGCCGAGTCTTGTAGGTGCTGACGGTCTTGTTGCTGAGAAACATGCCGTCGGCAATCTCCTTGTTGGTTCTGCCCCGAGCTAATTGCTGCAACACCATCATCTCCCGGCCCGACAGACGTTCGACCATATCGGCCTCACTGGCATTGCCCATGCTGGAGCGTACCGAATTGAGTGCCTGGTTTGGAAAGTAGCTATAGCCCGACAAAACCGCCTTGATCGCACTCAGCAACTCGGTCAGGTCCTGTTGTTTGCACACATAGCCGGCGGCGCCCGCCTGCATGCAACGCATGGAAAAGTGCCCTGGGGCCTGGGACGTGAGCACCAGCACCTTGAACGGTACAGCCTGCTTGGTAGACGAAAGCCGGCAAATAACTTCCAGGCCATCGAGTTTGGGAATCCCAATATCCAGTATGACAATGTCCGGCATATGCTCCCGCGCAAGTTGCAACGCATCGACACCGTTATTGGTCTCGGCAACGACCTCATAACCATGACGCTCCATTAGCATACGCACAGCAAGACGAATGACGGGATGATCATCTACGATCAGCACTTTATTCATGAGAAAGTCCAATTTCGCTGTTCGAATTATTTAGAGCAAACACAATAGCCTAGTCGTTTCCTAGTTGGCATAGCGTTCCCCCCCGAGCAACAGCAAGCAGAGACGCACCCCACAGCGATAAAGGAAATGCCCTACAAAAAAACACCGATTCGGATGTTTCTAGTTTTATAGAGCCTTTCAGAACTTTCCGGGGCCTCACATATTTTGAGTGAATTTTCCAGAGCATCCAGGGGATAAGGTAAACGTGCCGCACACCACTATCAGGAAATGCCCCTTGCCTGCCGCCTACAGGCGCTGGAGCCGGCAGAGAAAAATCGATAGTTTCAGTTCCATTTAACATATTTACTTACATCCTTATTTCCTACAGAACTTTGAGCTTCTTACATACTCCTCGCACCTACATGAGTGAATTATCTGTAAGACTAGTTCCTACGCGAATGTAAAAAATCATTCCTGCCTACAAAAAATCGCAAATACCCCACAACAACCAACAAAAAAACCAGTGAATCACTAAGTTTTAACACTAATTAAACAAAATTAAACAACGCGGACTTAACTCAAGTTTTCAGGCAAAAAAAAAATGGCCCCTTGAACAAGGGGCCATTCTTCACAACCGGCTAAACACTCAGAACAACGAGCGACCTTTATTGGCGGCAATGCGCATGCGCAATGCGTTCAACTTGATAAAGCCTGCTGCGTCCGCCTGGTTGTAGGCGCCGCCATCTTCTTCGAAGGTGGCGATGTTGGCGTCGAACAGCGAGTCATCGGACTTACGACCGGTAACGATCACATTGCCCTTGTACAGCTTCAGGCGCACAACGCCGTTCACGTGGGCCTGGGAAGCGTCGATCATCTGTTGCAGCATCAGACGCTCAGGGCTCCACCAGTAGCCGGTATAGATCAGGCTGGCATACTTGGGCATCAGCTCGTCTTTGAGGTGAGCCACTTCACGGTCCAGGGTGATGGACTCGATGGCGCGGTGAGCACGCAGCATGATGGTGCCGCCCGGGGTTTCGTAGCAGCCCCGGGACTTCATGCCCACATAGCGGTTTTCAACGATATCGAGGCGGCCGATACCGTGTTCGCCGCCGATGCGGTTCAGGGTCGCCAATACGGTGGCCGGGGTCATTTCGACGCCGTCCAGCGCGACGATGTCGCCGTTGCGGTAGGTCAGTTCCAGGTACTGCGGCTTGTCTGGAGCGTTCTCCGGGGAGACGGTCCATTTCCACATGTCTTCTTCGTGCTCGGTCCAGGTGTCTTCCAGCACGCCGCCTTCATAGGAAATGTGCAGCAGGTTGGCGTCCATCGAGTACGGGGACTTCTTCTTGCCATGACGCTCGATCGGGATCGCGTGCTTTTCAGCGTAATCCATCAGCTTTTCACGGGACAGCAGGTCCCATTCACGCCAAGGGGCAATCACTTTCACGCCGGGCTTGAGCGCGTAGGCACCCAATTCGAAACGCACTTGGTCGTTGCCCTTGCCGGTAGCGCCATGGGAAATGGCATCAGCGCCGGTTTCGTTGGCGATTTCGATCAGGCGCTTGGCGATCAGCGGACGTGCGATGGAAGTACCCAGCAGGTACTCGCCTTCGTAGACGGTGTTGGCGCGAAACATCGGGAAGACGAAATCGCGGACGAACTCTTCGCGCAGGTCGTCAATGTAGATCTCTTTCACGCCCATGGCTTGCGCCTTGGCACGTGCAGGTTCGACCTCTTCGCCCTGACCCAGGTCAGCGGTGAAGGTCACCACTTCACAGTTATAAGTATCCTGCAGCCACTTGAGGATCACCGAAGTGTCCAGGCCGCCGGAATACGCGAGAACGACCTTGTTTACGTCGGCCATGCCATCACTCCACGGTTTTGTACGGAAAGGCGTCGATTCTACCGATCAAAACCGTGGATTTACAGGGGCGCGACAGCAAATGAAGATAAAGCGACAGATTATGTCGAACGAGCGACCGATGGTCGCAGGTTATGACGTGTGCGCAGGGTTGCTCGGGCCAGTGGCCTGGGGGGCGGGCTTCTCGGGGGCAGCCACACGTTCGAGCTGAATATTCACACGGCGGTTACGGGCCCGGTTGGCGGCATTGGTGTTGGGCGCCAAGGGGTAACTTTCGCCATGGAAACGCAGGGTGATCTGGGATTCCTGGATACCGTTGGCCTTGAAGTAGTCCATCACCGCCAGCGCGCGACGGCGTGAAACATCACGGTTGCTCAGGCGATTGCCGCTGTTATCCGAGTGGCCGTTCAACTCGATATGGTTGACGGTAGGGTCCGCCTTCATGAATTCGAGAATCACCGCCAGCTTCTGTTTCGCCGCAGCGTCCAGCTCGATACCGCCACCGGGGAAGCCCACTTCGGTCTGCTTGACCTGGTCGTAATTCATCGGCAGCAACTTGGCCGTGCACAGCTGATAGTCGCTATAGGCCTTGTTGAATTTCACCGGCAGCAGGCGAATCTCTGAATAGCCACCCTCGCGTCCGTAGTGCCGCACGGTGGGCGAGCGTCCATCGAGCAAACCGTTGAACAAACGCCCGGCCTGGGCCTGAGAGCTGTTGAACAACACATCACCGCTGCCGGCACGTACGGCACCGAGATTGATGTCACCCCGACCCGGCTGCCACGGGGCCGCGGCGGCCAACAAGGTGGCCGATCCGGCGCCCAGCGATCCGTTATAGGCTTTCAGACGAAACGTCGCCTGCTCGCCGGCCCGGCGCACGAACTCACCCGAACCGAAGTCGGTGATCGGTTGGGTCAGGCGGCACTCGAACTTGTCCCCCTCCACCTTCCACTCAATGTTCTCCAGACGTGTCTGGAACGTGAGGGCCATAGCAGGCAGGCTGGCGAACACACTGAGCAGGGCTAGATAATGCTGGCGCACGGGAGGCTCCACTGGTTTCTACAACACTTCAAAGCGTCATACATCGATAAGGCATACGAAAGGCTATCGGATGCATCCTGCAAAACTTGATAGCGAGTGCCTGCAAGAGTCTTTTCCGGTAGCATTCCCACCAGATTGACCCGCCTGGAATCCCCAATGTCCGACCGCCTGACCCTGCTGCGTCCCGACGACTGGCATATTCATCTTCGCGATGGTGCTGCGTTGCCCCACACCGTGGCCGATGTATCGCGCACGTTTGGCCGCGCCATCATCATGCCTAACCTGGTACCACCGGTGCGTAACGCCGCCGAAGCCGACGCCTATCGCCAGCGCATCCTCGCTGCACGGCCGGCCGACAGCCGCTTCGAACCGTTGATGGTGCTCTACCTCACCGACCGCACCCAGCCCTCTGAGATTCGCGAGGCCAAGGCCAGCGGTTACGTGCACGCCGCCAAGCTGTACCCGGCCGGCGCAACCACCAACTCCGATTCCGGCGTGACCAGTATCGACAAGATCCTGCCGGCCATCGAAGCCATGGCCGAAGTCGGCATGCCACTGCTGATCCACGGTGAAGTCACCCGTGGCGATGTGGACGTGTTCGATCGCGAGAAGATCTTCATCGACGAGCACATGCGCCGCGTGGTCGAGCTGTTCCCGACCCTCAAGGTGGTGTTCGAACACATCACCACGGCCGATGCCGTGCAGTTCGTCACCGAGGCCTCGGCCAACGTCGGCGCGACCATCACCGCCCATCACCTGCTGTACAACCGCAACCACATGCTGGTGGGCGGGATCCGGCCGCACTTCTATTGCCTGCCGATCCTCAAGCGCAACACCCACCAGGTGGCCCTGCTGGATGCCGCGACCAGCGGTAATCCGAAGTTCTTCCTCGGCACCGACTCCGCGCCCCACGCTCAGCACGCCAAGGAAGCCGCATGCGGCTGTGCCGGTTGCTACACCGCGTTTGCCGCCATCGAGTTGTATGCCGAAGCGTTCGAGCAGCGCAACGCCCTGGATAAACTCGAAGGCTTCGCCAGTCTCAACGGCCCGCGTTTCTACGGCCTGCCCGCGAATACCGACCGTATCACCCTGGTCCGTGAAGACTGGACCGCCCCTGCCAGCCTGCCATTTGGCGAGCTGACCGTTATCCCGCTGCGCGCCGGTGAAACACTGCGCTGGCGCCTGCTGGAGGAAAGCAAGTGAGTGAAGACCATTACGATGACGACCAGGAGCACGTTGGCGGTGGTGGTGGTTCGCGCCACCCGATGGCCGAACGTTTCCGCGGCTATCTGCCTGTCGTTATCGACGTAGAAACCGGCGGCTTCAATTGCGCCACCGATGCACTGCTGGAAATCGCCGCAACGACTATCGGCATGGACGAACAGGGCTTTGTCTACCCGGAACATACCCACTTCTTCCGCGTCGAGCCGTTTGAAGGGGCCAATATCGAAGCGGCAGCCCTGGAATTCACCGGAATCAAGCTGGATCACCCCCTGCGCATGGCCGTCAGCGAAGAGGCGGCACTGACCGACATCTTCCGTGGCGTACGCAAGGCCTTGAAGGCCAATGGCTGCAAGCGCGCGATCCTGGTCGGGCATAACAGCAGCTTCGACCTGGGCTTCCTCAACGCCGCCGTGACGCGGTTGGACATGAAGCGTAACCCGTTCCACCCATTCTCCAGTTTCGACACCGCCACACTCGCCGGCCTGGCCTACGGTCAGACCGTATTGGCCAAAGCCTGCCAGGCGGCCGGTATCGACTTCGATGGTCGCGAAGCCCACTCGGCCCGCTACGACACCGAGAAGACCGCCGAGCTGTTCTGCGGCATCGTCAACCGCTGGAAACAAATGGGCGGCTGGGAAGACTTCGGCGACTGAGGTCAAATCCCGCGCATAAAAAAACCGGCCTTTTCAGGCCGGTTTTTTTACCTCAACCCTGGCTTACAGCTTGCCAGCGTTCTCGGTCAGGTAAGCCGCAACGCCTTCTGGCGAAGCGTTCATGCCTTTGTCGCCTTTTTTCCAGTTGGCAGGGCAGACTTCACCGTGCTCTTCGTGGAATTGCAGGGCGTCAACCAGACGGATCAGCTCTTCCATGTTACGGCCCAGCGGCAGGTCGTTGATGATCTGCGAGCGCACAACACCCTTGTCGTCGATCAGGAACGCACCACGGAACGCCACGCCGCCTTCGGACTCAACGTCGTAGGCCTTGGCAATATCGTGCTTCATGTCAGCAGCCATGGTGTATTTGACTTTGCCGATGCCGCCATCGTTGATGGCAGTGTTACGCCAGGCGTTGTGGGTGAAATGGGAGTCGATGGAAACCGCGACCACTTCAACGTTACGTGCCTTGAAATCGTCCATGCGGTGGTCCAGAGCGATCAGCTCCGAAGGGCAGACGAAGGTGAAGTCCAGCGGGTAGAAGAACACCAGGCCGTATTTGCCTTTGATGGCTTCAGACAGCTTGAAGCTGTCAACGATTTCACCATTGCCGAGCACGGCAGGTACGTCGAAATCCGGGGCTTGTTTGCCGACGAGTACGCTCATTGGGTATCTCCTGATGTAAGGGTGACGATTGAAGTAAAAGGACCGGCCTTGAGTCTGCCGCATTCAAGCGACAGCCCTGTGACGCAGTCACGCTTCGTGAAGACCGACCATCATACACTGAAAAAACCGTTCGTCAGCGTGAGGGCGGTGCAGGCAAATACCCTACGAATCTACTTTGACAATCATTCTCGTTAACATTAAGATCCATCGCACTTAAGCCTTAAACCCGCGACGGTTCTCCCTTATGTATGTGTGCCTGTGTACCGGCGTCACCGACGGACAAATCCGCGAAGCAATCTATGAAGGTTGCTGCAGCTACAAGGAAGTACGTGAAACCACCGGCGTTGCCAGTCAATGTGGTAAATGTGCTTGCCTCGCCAAGCAAGTGGTACGGGAAACCCTGACTCAGCTGCAAACAGCCCAGGCTGCACGTCCCTACCTAGCAGAATTTACACACGCATAATTCGCGTGTTTTAAAGAACCGGACTTAGCGTCCGGTTTTTTTATGCCCGCAATTCAATTAGTTAGCGCGAAGACGCGGAACACAAACATTCTTATTCCGATTAATTTTCATTTATTATTCAATAACTTAGGTTTGACACTAGGGAGTTGGCCGCTCAAACTCCGCCCTATACACAGCTATTACAGGGCAGGACCCCAGTCATGAAAGGCGACATCTCAGTCATCCAGCAACTCAACAAAATCCTTGCCAATGAACTGGTCGCGATCAATCAGTACTTTCTGCATGCACGCATGTATGACGATTGGGGCCTGGAAAAGCTCGGCAAGCGTGAATACAAAGAATCCATCAAGGCCATGAAGGACGCCGACGCGCTGATCAAGCGCATCCTGTTCCTCGAAGGCCTGCCGAACGTACAGGACCTGGGCAAGCTGAACATCGGCGAGCACACCCAGGAAATGATCGGCAGCGACCTGGGCTTTGAACGCAAGAGCCACAGCGACCTCAAGGCTGCCATCGCTCACTGTGAGACCAAAGGCGACTTCGGCAGCCGCGAGCTGCTGGAAGACATCCTGGAAGACCAGGAAGAACATATCGACTGGCTGGAAACCCAACTGGGCCTGATCGACAAAGTCAGCCTGGAAAACTACCTGCAATCGCAGATGGGTGAATAACCCCGTCGTTCACAGGTACAAAAAAGCCCCGCTCTCTCACGAGAAGCGGGGCTTTTTATTACAGGCGAATCACGCGTCGGTCTTGGCCGCCGCATTTGCCGCTGCATCCTTGATCAACGCTTGCAACGAACCATCAGTTGCCATTTCAGTGATGATATCGCTACCGCCGACCAGCTCACCAGCAACCCATAGTTGTGGGAAAGTAGGCCAGTTGGCGTACTTCGGCAGGTTGGCGCGGATTTCCGGGTTTTGCAGGATATCCACGTAAGCGAACTTCTCGCCACACTGCATCACAGCCTGGGAAGCCTTCGCGGAGAAACCGCACTGAGGAGCGTTAGGTGCGCCCTTCATGTAAAGCAGAATGGTGTTGTTGGCAATCTGCTCTTTGATCGTTTCGATGATATCCATGGAACACCTCGGCTGGAACTTTGCGACTCACAGGTCGGCACGGTGGCGCATTGTAACGCAAAATTCCAATGCGGTGCTCGGGCTCCTTATGCGGCAGCGACTTGGACCGGTACGCCATTCAACGCTGCATTGCCCGATAACTCGTCCAATTGCCGCTCGTCGGTCAAGTCATTCGCGCTCGCCCCCGGCTGCCCGCTGGCGATGCTCATCTGGACGCCCGGACGCCCATGACCCCAACCATGGGGCAGGCTGACCACGCCGGGCATCATGTCCAGGCTGGCGACCACCTCCACCTCGATCATGCCGATACGTGAACTGACGCGCACACGCTGGCCATCCGCCAACTGGCGACTGGCGAGGTCGTCGGGATGCATATGCAACTGGTGCCGAGGCTTACCCTTCACCAGCCGGTGATAGTTATGCATCCAGGAATTATTACTGCGCACGTGACGACGACCGATCAGCAGCAACTCGTCAGCCACAGGCATCGGCTGCGCCGCAAAACGCGCCAGATCCGCCAGAATCACTGCCGGTGCCGCATGCACCTTGCCGTCCAGGGTTTTCAAACGCGCGGCAAGATTGGGCTTGAGCGGCCCCAGGTCCATGCCATGGGGATGATCCGCCAGCTTCGCCACCGACAACTTATGGCTCGACGCATCACCATAAGCGCCGGCGCGCAGGCCGAAGTCGATCATTTGCGCAGGTGGCATGGTGGGCTTGAGCGCCATACCGGTCTGCGCAGCGAATGCCGTGGCGAGGCCGACAAAAATCTCCCAGTCATGCAGCGCCCCTTCAGGCTTGGGCAGAATCGCGCGATTGAAACGCGTGACATTGCGCACGGCGAACATATTGAACGTAGTGTCGTAATGGTCGTTTTCCAGTGCCGAAGTGGACGGCAGGATCAGATCGGCATAACGCGTGGTCTCGTTGATATAGAGGTCGACGCTGACCATGAACTCCAAGCCGTCCAGCGCCTGCTCCAACTGGCGACCATTGGGCGTCGACAGCACCGGGTTGCCCGCCACCGTCACCAGCGCGCGGATCTGTCCTTCGCCGCCGGTGAGCATTTCTTCAGCCAACGCAGACACTGGCAACTCGCCGCCGTACTCCGGACGCCCGGACACGCGACTCTGCCAGCGATTGAAATGCCCGCCACCGGTGGACGCAACCAAGTCCACCGCCGGACTGGTGCATAACGCACCGCCCTCGCGGTCAAGGTTGCCTGTGACCAGGTTGATCAACTGCACCAACCAATGACACAGCGTGCCGAACGCCTGGGTCGAAACCCCCATACGCCCGTAACACACGGCTTTATCCGCAGCAGCGAAGTCCCGCGCCAACTGGCGGATCTGCCCGGCAGGCACTGCACACTGGCGGCTCATGGCTTCGGCGGTAAAACCGGCAATTGCACGACGCACATCCTCAAGGCCTTCTACCGGCAAGTGACTGTCACGCGTGAGGTTCTCGGTAAACAGCGTGTTAAGTACCCCGAACAGCAGCGCTGCATCCCCCCCAGGCCGCACGAACAGGTGCTGATCAGCGATCGCCGCCGTCTCACTGCGCCGGGGATCGACCACCACCACTTTGCCACCCCGGGCCTGGATGGCCTTGAGGCGCTTCTCCACATCCGGCACGGTCATGATGCTGCCGTTGGAGGCCAGCGGGTTGCCGCCCAGGATCAGCATGAAGTCGGTGTGGTCGATGTCCGGAATCGGCAGCAACAGGCCATGGCCGTACATCAGGTGGCTGGTGAGGTGATGAGGCAACTGGTCAACGGAGGTGGCAGAAAACCGATTGCGCGTCTTGAGCTGGCCCAGGAAGTAGTTGCTGTGGGTCATCAGCCCATAGTTGTGCACGCTGGGGTTGCCCTGATACACCGCCACCGCATTCTGCCCATGCCGCGCCTGGATGCCCGCCAGCCGCTCGGCGACCAGGGCAAACGCCTCATCCCACGGAATTGGCTGCCATTCGCTGCCCACCCGCAACATGGGCTGGTGCAGGCGGTCAGGATCATTCTGGATGTCCTGCAACGCCACTGCCTTCGGGCAGATGTGACCACGGCTGAAGCTGTCCATCGCGTCGCCCTTGATCGAGGTGATCGCGAGGCTGCCGTCTTCGGCTTGGGTGGTTTCCAGGGTCAGGCCACAAATGGCCTCACACAGATGACATGCACGGTGGTGGAGAGTCTTGGCCATGGCCAGTCTCTTTATTGGGCTTTGGCCTGACTATGGGCCGTGACCATGACAGGCACCAGCATCGTTCGTCCTGTGAATCGACAGCCATCAAGCCAGACCATAAGCAAGCATGAGCAAATGTTACAGAACCTGTAATCAACCTCTGAAACCGACGTAGCCTGGCCCAAGCCCGCCCCCGCGCATTGCAAAAGGTTGCGGCGTCGGTGTACAAATGGCCCGCTGCTGTCTGGAAATCGTCTTCAAAAGCGCTAGCGCGCCCGTCTGAACACCCGTAAAAACCGTAGCCCTATTGGTAAGACGCGACATTTAATTATAAGATCGCGCCTTCCCCTATTTCGTCGCCCCGTGCGGCTTTCGCCGCAGGTCTCGCCCGTTGTCACAATAAACAAGGCTTTGAGTATCTGCGGTCTGTTGCAAAAAGGTAGTTAATGATGAGCGCAAGGCACTTTCTCTCCCTGATGGATTGCACGCCCGAAGAGCTGGTCAGCGTGATCCGTCGAGGCATTGAGCTTAAAGACCTGCGTAACCGCGGCGTACTGTTCGAGCCTTTGAAAAACCGCGTGCTTGGGATGATTTTCGAGAAGTCGTCGACCCGCACTCGCCTGTCCTTCGAAGCCGGCATGATCCAGCTGGGAGGCCAGGCCATCTTCCTGTCGCCGCGAGACACCCAGCTGGGCCGTGGCGAGCCGATCAGCGATTGCGCGATCGTCATGTCGCGCATGCTCGATGCGGTGATGATCCGCACCTTTGCCCACAGCACCCTGACCGAATTCGCCGCCAACTCGCGCGTGCCGGTGATCAACGGCCTGTCCGATGACCTGCACCCGTGCCAGTTGCTGGCCGACATGCAGACCTTCCTTGAGCACCGTGGCTCGATCCAGGGCAAGACCGTGGCCTGGATCGGTGACGGCAACAACATGTGCAACAGCTATATAGAAGCGGCGATTCAGTTCGACTTCCACCTGCGCATTGCCTGCCCGGAAGGCTTCGAGCCGGCCGCCGAGTTCCTGGCCAAGGCCGATGGCCGTGTGCAAATCCTGCGCGATCCAAAGGATGCAGTGATCGGCGCTCACCTGGTCAGCACTGACGTCTGGACCTCCATGGGCCAGGAAGACGAAACCGCCAAGCGCCTGGCCCTGTTTGCACCTTTCCAGGTGACCCGTGCCCTGCTCGACCTGGCCGCGCCGGACGTGCTGTTCATGCACTGTCTGCCGGCCCACCGTGGCGAAGAAATCAGCCTCGACCTGCTCGACGACCCACGCTCCGTGGCCTGGGACCAAGCCGAAAACCGCCTGCATGCACAAAAGGCCCTGCTCGAGTTTCTCGTCGAACCGGCGTACCACCACGCATGAGCCAGCCATTACTGCTGAACTTGCGAAATCTGGCATGCGGCTACCAGGATCAACGGGTGGTGCAGAACCTCAATCTGCACCTCAACGCGGGCGATATCGGTTGCCTGCTGGGCTCTTCGGGCTGTGGCAAAACCACGACCTTGCGCGCGATTGCCGGTTTTGAGCCGGTGCACGAAGGCGAAATCAGCCTCGCGGGCGAAGTCATCTCCAGCGCCGGCTTCACCCTGGCGCCGGAGAAACGTCGCATCGGCATGGTGTTCCAGGACTACGCGCTGTTTCCCCATCTCAGCGTGGCCGACAACATTGCCTTCGGCATTCGTAAGCACGCGCAAAAAGACCGTGTGGTCGCCGAACTGCTGGAACTGGTCAACCTCAAGGGCCTGGGCAAGCGTTTCCCTCACGAACTGTCGGGCGGCCAGCAGCAACGCGTCGCCCTCGCCCGCGCCCTGGCGCCGGAGCCACAACTGTTGCTGCTGGACGAACCGTTCTCCAACCTCGACGGCGAACTGCGGCGCAAGCTCAGCCACGAGGTGCGCGACATCCTCAAGGCACGGGGCACCAGTGCGATTTTGGTCACCCATGACCAGGAAGAGGCGTTCGCCGTGAGTGATCACGTCGGGGTGTTCAAGGAAGGCCGCCTGGAGCAGTGGGATACGCCCTACAACCTCTATCACGAACCGCTGACGCCTTATGTCGCCAGCTTTATCGGCCAGGGTTATTTCATTCGTGGTCAGTTGAGTTCGCCCGAGTCCGTCCACACTGAACTGGGTGACTTGCGCGGCAACCGCGCCTACACCTGGCCTACGGGTGGTGCGGTGGACGTCTTGCTACGCCCGGACGACATCGTCTATGCGCCGGACAGCCCCTTGAAAGCGCGGATCGTTGGCAAGACCTTCCTCGGTGCATCGACCCTGTACCGCCTGCAACTGCCGACCGGCGCGCAGCTGGAATCGATTTTCCCGAGCCATGCCGACCATCAGGTGGGCGCCGAGGTGGGCATTCGCGTAGCCGCTGAGCATTTAGTGCTGTTCCAGGCGTCAGGCAGCGTCGCGGCGCAGGTGCCTCGATCCGAGTCCGGCGTACGGCGCTACAGCCCGGCTGGCTGAGTTGATCAACGTGTGGGAGGGGGCTTGCCCCCGATCGCGGTGGGTCAGCCAGCTTATCCATACCTGACCCACCGCTATCGGGGGCAAGCCCCCTCCCACATTGATTCTCCAGCATACCGGGATTACACCCGGCCAATTTCTGCGAATTGGGCCTGGGTATGTTCCGCCAACACCGCGGCGGACAACTCCACTTCCAGCCCCCGTCTCCCCGCACTCACAAAAATTGTCGCAAACGGCTGCGCCGTCACGTCGATAAATGTGCGCAAACGCTTCTTCTGCCCCAATGGGCTGATACCTCCCAGCAGGTAACCGGTGGAACGTTGCGCCGCCGCCGGATCAGCCATTTCGACTTTTTTCACCCCGGCCGCGTGAGCCAGGGCCTTGAGGTCCAGACTTCCGACGACCGGCACCACAGCCACCAATAATTCGCCTTTTTCGCTGCTGGCCAGCAAGGTCTTGAACACCTGCGCCGGGTCGAGGCCCAATTTTTCTGCGGCCTCCAGGCCATACGAGGCCGCCTTGGGGTCGTGTTCATAACTGTGGATGCGATGTTCGGCGCGAACTTTTTTCAACAAATCCAATGCGGGGGTCATGACCTCTCCGGGCGTGGCAAACAGATGGCCAATTCTAGGCCAAGCCCGCACAAAACGCTCTAGTCCGCCCTCCCCGCCAACAATACTTAAGGGAGGAAGCATGATCATTCATAAAACCAATAGTTCGAAAGTGACCGATAGTTCACTTTCGACCTTTGACAGCCGTCATTCTTGTCTATATTTTTTCGTTTCCGAATACTGTAGGAATAGACCTGCAGGGTTCCAGCAGTAAGCCGTGCCTTGGATGGGGATCCTCGTCACGGTGAAAATCGCGCAACCGCCCGTTGAGGCAGTGCGCCAGACAAGAACAACAATCGAGGTTTTCCATGACAACTGCTCTTCAACAGCCTTCACTTTCGAGCCAATGCATGGCCGAGTTCCTGGGGACTGCGCTTCTGATCTTCTTCGGTACAGGATGTGTCGCTGCGCTCAAGGTCGCGGGTGCCAGCTTTGGGTTATGGGAAATCAGCATCATCTGGGGGATAGGCGTCAGCATGGCGATCTACCTCAGCGCCGGTATTTCCGGGGCTCACCTCAACCCGGCGGTCAGTATCGCGCTGTGTATTTTTGCCGATTTCGACAAGCGCAAACTGCCGTTCTACATCCTGGCCCAAATCGCCGGAGCCTTCTGCTCGGCGGCACTGGTGTACACGCTCTACAGCAATCTCTTTTTCGATTACGAACAAACCCACCATCTGGTGCGCGGCACCCAGGCCAGCCTGGAATTGGCCTCGGTGTTCTCCACCTACCCCCATGCATTGCTGAGCACTGCACAGGCCTTCCTGGTGGAAATGGTCATTACCGCGATCCTCATGGGCGTGATCATGGCCCTCACCGATGACAACAACGGCCTGCCGCGCGGCCCACTGGCGCCCCTGTTGATCGGCCTGCTGATTGCGGTGATTGGCAGTGCCATGGGCCCATTGACCGGTTTTGCGATGAACCCGGCACGGGATTTCGGGCCCAAGCTGATGACCTTTTTTGCTGGCTGGGGTGAAATGGCCTTTACTGGCGGCCGCGATATTCCTTACTTCCTGGTTCCGATTTTCGCGCCGATTGTTGGCGCATGCCTCGGTGCTGCGGCCTATCGCGGGCTGATCGCCCGCCACTTGCCGAGCGCCGCACCTGCTATAGCTGAAACAACTGACACGGCTGTCAACGGCAAGACTCGTATTTCCTGAAAGCGCCAGCCTGGCCCTCTGCCCTTCGCGGCCCAGGCTGATTTCTGACTTCCTTATTTCCGTGCAAGGCAATCAATATGACCGACCTTCAGAATAAGAACTACATCATTGCCCTTGACCAGGGCACCACCAGTTCCCGGGCGATCATCTTCGATCGTGACGCCAACGTGGTCTGCACCGCCCAGCGTGAATTCACTCAGCACTACCCACAGCCTGGTTGGGTTGAACATGACCCGATGGAAATCTTCGCTACCCAGAGCGCGGTGATGGTCGAAGCCCTGGCACAAGCCGGCCTGCACCATGACCAAGTCGCCGCCATCGGTATCACCAACCAGCGTGAAACCACCGTGGTATGGGACAAGGTCACCGGCCGCCCGATCTACAACGCGATCGTCTGGCAGTGCCGCCGCAGCACCGAGATCTGCCAGCAGCTCAAGCGCGACGGCCACGAGCAATACATCAACGACACCACCGGTCTGGTCACCGACCCGTACTTTTCCGGCACCAAGCTCAAGTGGATCCTCGATAACGTCGAAGGCAGCCGCGAGCGCGCGCGCAACGGCGAACTGCTGTTCGGCACCGTCGACAGCTGGCTGATCTGGAAATTTACCGGCGGCAAGACCCACGTCACCGACTACACCAACGCCTCGCGCACCATGCTCTTCAACATCCACACCCTGGAGTGGGATGCGAAGATGCTGGAGATCCTCGACGTTCCGCGAGAAATGCTGCCGGAAGTGAAGTCGTCCTCGGAGATCTACGGCCGCACCAAAAGTGGCATCGCCATCGGCGGTATCGCCGGTGACCAACAGGCAGCGTTGTTCGGCCAGATGTGTGTGGAGGCCGGCCAGGCCAAGAACACCTACGGCACCGGCTGCTTCCTGCTGATGAACACCGGTGATAAAGCGGTGAAATCCAAGCACGGCATGCTCACCACCATCGCCTGTGGCCCGCGTGGCGAAGTGGCCTATGCGCTGGAAGGCGCGGTGTTCAACGGTGGTTCCACCGTGCAATGGCTGCGTGACGAGCTAAAAATCATCGCCGATGCCACCGACACCGAATACTTCGCCGGCAAGGTCAAGGACAGCAACGGCGTGTACCTGGTCCCGGCCTTCACGGGCCTGGGCGCCCCATACTGGGACCCGTATGCCCGTGGGGCACTGTTCGGCCTGACTCGTGGCGTACGCGTGGATCACATTATTCGTGCCGCCCTGGAGTCGATTGCCTACCAGACTCGCGACGTACTCGACGCCATGCAACAGGACTCGGGCGAACGCCTCAAGGCCCTGCGCGTGGACGGCGGCGCGGTGGCCAACAACTTCCTGATGCAATTCCAGGCCGACATCCTCGGTACCCAGGTCGAACGTCCGCAAATGCGTGAAACCACGGCACTCGGCGCCGCCTACCTGGCGGGCCTGGCCTGTGGCTTCTGGGGCAGCCTGGACGAACTGCGCGGCAAGGCCGTGATCGAGCGCGAATTCGAACCTCAACTGGAAGAAACCGCCAAAGAGAAACTCTACGCCGGCTGGCAAAAAGCGGTGAGCCGCACCCGTGACTGGGAACCGCACGAAGGCGCCGAATAAGCCACGCGCCGGCCCCATATTGGGTTGTAACTGGCAGGGAGCAGATTCCTGCGTCATCATGGGCCACTTTTGTATGGCAGCCCAAAGGACGCCCCATGAATCTGCCTCCCCGCCAGCAACAAATCCTCGAACTGGTCCGCGAACGCGGCTACGTCAGTATCGAGGAAATGGCGCAGCTATTCGTTGTCACCCCGCAAACCATCCGCCGCGACATCAACCAGCTGGCGGATGCCAATCTGCTGCGCCGCTACCACGGCGGCGCGGCCTATGACTCGAGTGTCGAGAACACCGCGTACGCCATGCGTGCCGACCAGATGCGCGATGAGAAACAACGCATCGGCGAAGCCATCGCGGCACAAATTCCCGATCACGCCTCGTTGTTCATCAATATCGGCACCACCACCGAATCCATCGCCCGTGCGCTGCTCAACCACAACCACCTGAAAATCATCACCAACAACCTCAACGTCGCCACCATGCTCAGCGCCAAGGACGACTTCGATGTGTTGCTGACCGGCGGCAATGTGCGCCGTGACGGCGGCGTGGTGGGTCAGGCCAGTGTCGACTTCATCAACCAGTTCAAGGTCGACTTCGCGTTGGTGGGCATCAGTGGCATCGACGAGGACGGCAGCCTGCTGGACTTCGACTACCAGGAAGTCCGGGTTTCGCAGGCGATCATCGCCAATGCGCGCCAAGTGATCCTGGCGGCGGACTCCAGCAAGTTCGGGCGCAATGCGATGATTCGACTGGGGCCGATCAGCCTGGTGGACTGTCTGGTGACGGATCAGGAGCCGGTGCCCGCCTTGGTGCAGTTGTTGAATCAGCACAAGGTTCGTCTGGAAGTCGTATAGCGTCTGCACTGACGCATCGGGGGCGACGATTCGACTTACCCCCGATGGCGATTTATCCAGCGCCTTTTTCTCGAGCCTTGCCCAGGCTTATGTTCACAATTCTTCCTTTCCTAGCCCTTCGATGAGTTTTTTCAATCGAAGTTGGCTGGCTGTGCCCGCGTTTATCAGCTACCATTTTCGAAAATGAACATTAATGTTCGAATTCCAATACGAAAAAGATCGCGAGGCCAGCCGATGAACCCTTCTACCTTGCCTGCTCCACCGCTTGCCGAAGTCTATGACGTTGCCGTAATCGGTGGCGGGATCAATGGCGTCGGCATTGCAGCAGACGCAGCCGGTCGCGGTTTGTCGGTATTCCTTTGCGAAAAGGACGACCTGGCCAGCCACACCTCCTCCGCCAGCAGCAAGCTGATCCACGGTGGCCTGCGCTACCTCGAACATTACGAATTCCGCCTGGTACGCGAAGCCCTGGCCGAACGTGAAGTGCTGCTGGCCAAGGCCCCGCACATCGTCAAGCAGATGCGCTTCGTCCTGCCACACCGCCCGCACCTGCGCCCGGCATGGATGATCCGTGCCGGTCTGTTCCTCTATGACCACCTGGGCAAACGCGAGAAACTCGCCGGTTCCAAGAGCCTCAAGTTCGGCCCCGACAGCCCGCTGAAAAGCGAAATAACCAAAGGCTTCGAATACTCCGACTGCTGGGTAGATGACGCACGCCTGGTAGTACTCAACGCCATGGCTGCCCGTGAAAAGGGTGCCCACATCCACACCCAGACCCGTTGCATCAGCGCCCATCGCAGCAACGGCATGTGGGACATGAACATGGAACGCGCCGATGGCAGCCTGTTCTCGATCCGCGCCCGCGCGCTGGTGAACGCCGCCGGCCCATGGGTCGCCAAGTTCATCAAGGACGACCTGAAGCTGGACTCGCCGTACGGCATCCGCCTGATCCAGGGCAGCCACCTGATCGTGCCGAAACTGTATGAAGGCGCGCACGCGCACATTCTGCAGAACGAAGACCAGCGTATCGTCTTCACCATTCCGTACCTGAACCACCTGACCATCATCGGCACCACCGACCGCGAATACACCGGCGACCCGGCGAAAGTGGCGATCACCGAAGGTGAAACCGACTACATGCTCAAGGTGGTCAATGCGCACTTCAAGAAACAGCTGAGCCGCGACGACATCGTCCACACCTACTCGGGTGTGCGCCCGCTGTGCAACGACGAGTCGGATAACCCGTCGGCCATTACCCGCGACTACACCCTGTCGCTGTCCGGTGGCGCAGGCGAGGCGCCGATCCTGTCGGTGTTCGGCGGTAAGCTGACCACCTATCGCAAGCTTGCAGAATCGGCGATGGCGCAACTGGCCCCGTACTTCACGCAGATGCGTCCCAGCTGGACCGCCACCGCCAGCCTGCCCGGCGGCGAGGACATGACCACGCCAGAAGCCCTGGCCGAGGCCATTCGCAGCACATTCGCCTGGTTGCCGAGCGAGATTGCACGCCGCTGGTCCACCACCTATGGCAGCCGCACCTGGCGCCTGCTGGAAGGCGTGCAATCGCTGGCTGACCTGGGCGAACACCTGGGTGGCGGCCTGTACACCCGCGAGGTCGATTACCTGTGTACTGAAGAATGGGCAACCCAGCCCCAGGACGTGCTGTGGCGCCGGACCAAACTCGGCCTGTTCACCACCCCGCAGGAACAGGACAACGTGCAACGCTACCTGTCCAAGGTTGAGCAGAGCCGCAGCAAGATCGAAGCGGCCTGACAGGCCCGTCGTACAAAAGCCCCTGCGCCGTAAGGCCCAGGGGCTTTTTTATACCGGCGTTGGCATTCGGTTTTCCGAACAGCAAAGGCAATCCTATTCGGTTTGCCGGATCAAACAGATACATATTTACCGCCACACAGAATTAATCTTTATATAAATCAAATTGTTAACCTTTTACTGCTGGTCTGGCACGACTCATGCTCTACACTCCTAGACGATTGCCTGAGACGCCTCAGGAGCCGTCACGGGCATTCGCTGTACAAGAGAGCCGCCTAGCCGGCTTCATAAAAAAAACAAATGTCGAGGAAGTATTGATGCGCATCGTTCCCCATATCCTGGGCGCAGCTATCGCTGCTGCTCTGATCAGCACTCCAGTTTTTGCCGCCGAACTCACCGGCACACTGAAGAAAATCAACGACTCCGGCACCATCACCCTCGGGCACCGCGACAGTTCCATTCCGTTTTCCTACATTGCGGATGGCTCGGGCAAACCGGTGGGCTACTCCCACGACATTCAGCTGGCCATCGTTGAAGCCCTGAAAAAAGACCTGAACAAACCCGATCTGCAGGCCAAGTACAACCTCGTCACCTCGCAGACCCGTATTCCGCTGGTCCAGAACGGCACCGTCGACATCGAGTGCGGTTCCACCACCAACAACGCCGAACGCGCCCAGCAAGTCGCCTTCACCACCAACATCTTCGAAATCGGCACTCGCCTGCTGGTCAAGAAAGACAAGGAAGGCAAGCCTAGCTACGCCGACTTCGCCGACCTGAAAGGCAAGAACGTCGTCACCACCGCCGGCACCACATCCGAGCGCATCATCAAGGCGATGAACGCTGACAAGCAGATGGGCATGAACGTCATCTCCGCCAAAGACCACGGCGAGTCCTTCCAGATGCTGGAAAGCGGCCGTGCCGTAGCCTTCATGATGGACGACGCCCTGTTGGCCGGCGAAGAAGCCAAGGCCAAGAAGCCGGACGACTGGGTCATCACCGGTACTCCACAGTCCTTCGAAGCCTACGCGTGCATGGTTCGCAAAGAAGACCCTGCCTTCAAGAAAGCGGTAGATGACGCCATCGCTGGCCTGTATAAATCCGGCGAAATAAACAAGATCTACGCCAAGTGGTTCGAAAGCCCGATCCCACCAAAAAACCTGAACCTGAACTTCCCAATGAGCGACAAGGTTAAGGAACTGATCAAGAACCCGACTGACAAGCCGGCGCCTGACGTAAAAATCTGATTCCTGACTAACCTTATCTCCTGAGAGAGCCAACCCTCTCTCAGGCGTCTGTTACTACCTGCTGGCTATATATTTTGGAACACTCGACCTGGCGGTTTTCGAGCCGATCGCGTGTGCCTGGCGTTCATCGTCAGGCGGGAATGGACTTTCCCCAAGCGGGTGCTTGTACATCGATCGATCTCGAGGGGAGACCCTAATGAATTACAACTGGGACTGGGGCGTGTTCTTCAAGTCCACCGGCGTGGGCAGCGAGACTTATCTCGACTGGTACATCGCCGGCCTGGGCTGGACCATCGCCATCGCTGTCGTGGCATGGATTATCGCCTTGCTGCTGGGCTCCATTCTGGGGGTCATGCGCACTGTGCCAAACCGCCTCGTATCAGGCATCGCGACCTGCTACGTGGAACTGTTTCGTAACGTGCCGCTGCTGGTGCAGCTGTTCATCTGGTACTTCCTGATACCCGACCTGCTGCCACAGAACCTGCAGGACTGGTACAAGCAAGACCTGAACCCGACCACCTCGGCCTACCTGAGCGTTGTCGTGTGCCTGGGCCTGTTCACCGCCGCCCGTGTGTGCGAGCAAGTGCGCACCGGCATCCAGGCGCTGCCACGTGGTCAAGAGGCCGCTGCACGCGCCATGGGCTTCAAGCTGCCGCAGATCTACTGGAACGTGCTGCTGCCCCAGGCCTACCGCATCATCATTCCACCGCTTACCTCGGAATTCCTCAACGTCTTCAAAAACTCCTCCGTGGCGTCCTTGATCGGCCTGATGGAACTGCTGGCGCAAACCAAACAGACCGCCGAGTTCTCGGCCAACCTGTTTGAAGCCTTCACCCTGGCCACGCTGATCTACTTCACCCTGAACATGAGCCTGATGCTGCTGATGCGCGTGGTCGAGAAGAAAGTCGCCGTGCCCGGCCTGATCTCCGTGGGGGGTAAATAATGGAATTCGATTTCAGCGGCATCATCCCCGCCATCCCAGGCCTGTGGAACGGCATGGTCATGACCTTGAAGCTGATGGTCATGGGCGTGATCGGCGGTATCGCGCTGGGTACGATCCTGGCGCTGATGCGCCTGTCGTCAAACAAACTGCTGTCGCGCCTGGCCGGCGCCTATGTGAACTACTTCCGCTCGATCCCACTGCTGCTGGTGATCACCTGGTTCTACCTGGCGGTGCCGTTCGTGTTGCGTTGGATCACCGGCGAAGACACGCCGATCGGTGCATTCACCTCCTGCGTCGTGGCCTTCATGATGTTCGAAGCCGCGTACTTCTGCGAGATCGTGCGGGCCGGCGTGCAGTCGATCCCCAAGGGCCAGATGGCCGCCGCACAAGCGATGGGCATGACCTATGGCCAGACCATGCGCCTGATCATCCTGCCCCAGGCGTTCCGCAAGATGACCCCGTTGCTGCTGCAACAGTCGATCATCCTGTTCCAGGACACCTCGCTGGTCTACACCGTGGGCCTGGTGGATTTCCTCAACTCCGCCCGTTCCAACGGCGACATCATCGGGCGCTCCAATGAGTTCCTGATCTTCGCCGGTGTCGTCTACTTCATCATCAGCTTTTCCGCCTCGCTGCTGGTCAAGCGTCTGCAAAAAAGGTTTGCCGTATGATCTCTATCAAGAATATCAACAAGTGGTATGGCGACTTCCAGGTGCTGACCGATTGCAGCACCGAGGTTAAAAAAGGCGAAGTGATCGTGGTGTGCGGGCCATCGGGCTCGGGCAAATCCACCCTGATCAAGTGCGTCAACGCGCTGGAACCGTTCCAGAAAGGCGACGTGATTGTCGACGGCACGTCCATCGCTGACCCGAAGACCAACCTGCCGAAACTGCGTTCGCGCGTGGGCATGGTGTTCCAGCACTTCGAACTGTTCCCGCACCTGACCATCACCGAAAACCTGACCATCGCACAGATCAAGGTGCTCGGCCGCAGCAAGGAAGAGGCCACCAAGAAAGGCCTGCAACTGCTTGAGCGCGTGGGCCTGTCGGCGCACGCCCACAAGCACCCTGGCCAACTCTCCGGTGGCCAACAGCAACGTGTGGCGATTGCCCGCGCCCTGGCCATGGACCCGATCGTCATGCTGTTCGACGAACCGACCTCGGCGCTCGACCCGGAAATGGTCAACGAAGTACTGGACGTAATGGTGCAGTTGGCCCAGGAAGGCATGACCATGATGTGCGTAACCCACGAAATGGGCTTTGCCCGCAAAGTGGCCGACCGCGTGATCTTCATGGACGCCGGCAAGATCATCGAAGACTGCCCGAAAGAAGAGTTCTTCGGCGACATCAGCGCCCGCTCCGAGCGCGCGCAGCACTTCCTTGAGAAAATCCTGCAGCACTAAGCACCACCTGGCTTCCACTGTAGAAACCGGGCAAATGTGGGAGGGGGCTTGCCCCCGATAGCGGTGGATCAGCGATAGATATACCGACTGACACACTGCAATCGGGGGCAAGCCCCCTCCCACACCGGACCGAGCAGGCTGGCAGCTCTGGTTGACCCAAGGCATCTGTGATGAAATGCGACCCCAACCTTTATCGCGCCGCACCGCCATCACTTGCCGTGAAGCCTCGTCTGATTCGCCAGCTGTTCCTGCCGCCGTTGATTATCGCGCTGATGATCGGCCTGGGTTATATCGGCTTCTGGATCAGTGAGTACTATGGCATCCGCACCCTCAGCGATACCGGCGAACGCCAGCTGGAGCTGCACGCCCGAACCGTCGAAAGTGAACTCAGCAAATACACCTACCTGCCCAGCCTGCTGGAGCTGGAGTCCAGCGTCTCCAAGCTGCTGGCCGAGCCCAATCAGGAAACCCGCAAAGCGGTCAACGACTACCTCGAAGGCCTGAACCGACGCAGTCGCAGTCGGGCCATCTACGTGATGGACACCACCGGCCGCGTGCTGGCCACCAGTAACTGGCGCGATGCCGACAGTTACCAGGGTGAAGACCTGTCCTTTCGCGCCTATTTCCAGAATGCCGTGCGCGGCCAGCCCGGGCGTTTCTACGGCATCGGCAGCACCAACGGCGAACCCGGTTACTACCTGGCCCACGGCCTGGAAGAACACGGCAAGATCATCGGTGTGGCGGTGGTCAAAGTGCGCCTGGAAGCCTTGGAGGAACGCTGGCAACGCGCGCGTCTCGAAGCCTTTGTGAGCGACGAGAACGGCATCATCATCCTCTCCAGCGACCCCGCCCGTCGCCTCAAGGCGGTGCGACCGCTGAGCGATGAGACCAAGGATCGCCTGGCCCACAGCTTGCAATATTACTGGGCCACGCTGAACGAGCTGGAACCCCTGGCCCGCGAGCGCTTGAATGAACGCAGCGAAAAGCTGACCTTCCCGGCCAACACTGAAGTGGTCAACGACGAGCACGAAGTCAGCTACCTGGCGCAAACCCGTCCACTCAACGACACACCGTGGAATTTCACCCTGCTCACCCCGCTCAACGACCTGCGCCGCGCGGCGATCAACCAGGGCATCCTGGTGGCTGTCGCGTTTGGCTTGGTGGCATTCCTGCTGATTGCCTGGAACGAGCGGCGCAAAGTCATCGCCACCCGCCTCGCCGCGCGCGAAGCCTTGCAGGAAGCCAACAGCCAGCTGGAGCGGCGGATCGCCGAACGTACCGCTGACCTGCGCGCCAGCAACGAACGGCTCAAGGGCCAGATCCGCGAACGCCGCCAGGCCGAAGAAACCCTGCGCCGCGCCCAGGATGAGCTGGTGCAGGCCGGCAAGCTGGCGGCCATCGGCCAGATGTCCACCAGCATCGCCCATGAACTGAACCAGCCGCTGGCCGCGCTGCGCACCTTGTCCGGCAACACCGTGCGCTTCCTCGAACGCGGCGCGCTGGACACCGCCAGCGCCAACCTCAAGACCATCAACGAACTGATCGACCGCATGGGCCGCATCACCGCCAGCCTGCGCTCCTTCGCCCGACGCGGCGATGACCAGGGCGAAGCCAGCCTGGCCAAGGCCGTGGACGCCGCGTTCCAGGTATTGGGCCCACGCCTGGACAGCCTGCCGCTGAGCCTGCACCGCGACTTTGCCCCGGCCCAATTGCAGATCGACCAGACGCGCCTGGAACAGATCCTGGTTAACTTGATCGGCAACGCCCTCGACGCCATGCAGGCACAACCCGCTCCCGAGTTGTGGCTGGAAGGCAGCATCACCGAGGGCAAATACCGCCTGCTGGTGCGCGACAACGGCCACGGCATCGACGCCGAGGCGCGCAAGCATCTGTTCGAGCCCTTCTTCACCACCAAACCCGGCGAGCAAGGCCTTGGCCTGGGCCTGACCCTGTCCGCCAGCCTCGCGGCGGCCACCGGCGGTACCCTCGCCGTGGAGCACCCGGCCGGCGGTGGAACTGCCTTTGTCCTGAGCCTGCCGCTGGTGGGCGCTCAACAAGCTGAGTCGACATGAATATTGATCCTCAAGACCTCACCGTGCTGATCGTCGAAGACGACCCCCATGTGCTGCTCGGCTGCCAACAGGCCCTGGCACTGGAAGACATACCCAGTGTGGGCGTGGGCAGTGCCGAAGAAGCGTTGAAATGCATCGGCGAGAATTTCGCCGGCATTGTCATCAGCGATATTCGCCTGCCGGGCATCGACGGCCTGGAGCTGCTCACCCGTCTCAAGGCCCTGGATAAAAGCCTGCCGGTGGTGCTGATCACCGGGCACGGCGATATATCCATGGCCGTCGGCGCCATGCGCAATGGCGCGTACGACTTCATGGAAAAACCCTTCTCCCCCGAGCGCCTGGTCGACGTCGCCCGTCGCGCTCTGGAACAACGTGGGCTGGCGCGAGAAGTCTGGTCGCTGCGCCGCCAGTTGGCTGAACGGGATTCGTTGGAAGGCCGCATCATCGGTCGCTCGCCGGCCATGCAGAACCTGCGTGAGCTGATCGCCAACGTCGCCGACACCTCGGCCAACGTGCTGATCGAAGGCGAGACCGGCACCGGCAAGGAACTGGTCGCGCGCTGCCTGCATGATTTCAGCCGCCGGCATTCCCACCAGTTCGTCGCCCTCAACTGCGGCGGCCTGCCCGAGAACCTCTTCGAAAGCGAGATTTTCGGCCACGAAGCCAACGCCTTTACCGGTGCCGGCAAGCGCCGCATCGGCAAGATCGAGCACGCCCACGAAGGCACGCTGTTTCTCGATGAAGTGGAAAGCATGCCGATCAACCTGCAGATCAAATTGCTGCGGGTGTTGCAGGAGCGCACCCTGGAACGCCTGGGCTCGAACCAGAGCGTGGCCGTGGATTGCCGGGTGATCGCCGCCACCAAGTCCGACCTCGATGAACTGAGCCGCGCCAGCCAGTTTCGCAGCGACCTGTACTACCGACTCAACGTGGTGACCCTGGAACTGCCGCCCCTGCGCGAACGCCGTGAAGACATCCTGCAACTGTTCGAACACTTCCTGCAGCAGTCGTCGCTGCGTTTTGACCGCACCGCGCCGGAACTGGACAACCAGACCCTGTCCAGCCTGATGAGCCACGACTGGCCCGGCAACGTACGCGAACTGCGCAACGTCGCCGAACGCTTCGCCCTCGGCCTGCCCGCCTTCAAGAAAAGTGGTACCAGCAGCGGCAGCCAAGGCCTGGCGTTTACCGAAGCGGTGGAGGCCTTTGAACGCAACCTGCTCAGCGATGCCCTGCAACGCAGCGGCGGCAACCTGACCCAGGCCAGCCAGGAACTGGGCATGGCCAAGACCACCCTGTTCGACAAGGTCAAGAAATACGGGTTGAGCCACTGATGGATCTTTTTTTGAAAGCCGCCCTGGGCGCGGCGGTGGTGTTGATCCTGGCGGCGCTGGCCAAGACCAGGAACTATTACATCGCAGGGCTGGTGCCGCTGTTTCCGACCTTTGCGTTGATCGCCCACTACATCGTCGGCAAGGGCCGTTCGGTGGACGATTTGAAGACCACCATCGTGTTCGGGATGTGGTCGATCATTCCGTACGCTGTGTATTTGGCGACGTTGTATGTGATGGTGGATCGCATGCGACTGGAGGCCTCTTTAGCCGTAGCGGCGGTAGCGTGGCTGATGGCCGCGACGATCCTGGTGAGTATCTGGGTACGCATCCATACCTGACCCGACTCGGTCAAAAAATGTGGGAGGGGGCTTGCCCCCGATAGCAGTGGATCAGTTAAAGATGAGCTGACTGACACACCGCTATCGGGGGCAAGCCCCCTCCCACATTTTTAATCGAGGCGTGTCAGCGGACTATTTTGTCGACCTGGATGCCCAGCTTCTTCAGGCGATACCAGAAGCTGCGCTCAGAGATCCCGATCTTCGCCGCCGCCGCAGCCTGCACACCTTTGCTCTCCTGCAACGCGGCCAGGATATACGCCTTCTCCACTTCCGCCAGCGCCGCATCCAGGTCCTGGGGAATGCCCGGTCCGTCGCTGAGGATCGCGGTCACGCCGCCTTCGCTGGGTTTGGAAGCAAACAGATAACCCGGTAAATCAATGTCTTCGATCACAGGCGTGGCGGCCACGATGGTCGCGCGCTCCACACAGTTTTGCAGCTCACGGATATTGCCCGGCCAGTGATACGCGGCCATGGCCTGCAACGCTTCAGGGCTGAAACCGGTAATACGCTTGCCGGCAGTGGCGCTGAGGGTCTGGGCAAAGTGACGGGCCAGGGGCGCGATGTCTTCCACACGTTCACGCAGGGCCGGCAGCGGGATCGGGAACACGTTGAGGCGGTAATACAGGTCTTCGCGAAACTCTTTATTGGCCACCGCCTCCAGCAGGTTCTTGTTGGTGGCGGCGATCACCCGCACATCCACCTTGCGCTCGCGGGGGTCGCCCACCGGCTCGATCACCCGCTCCTGCAAGGCGCGCAGGATCTTGGCTTGCAGCGCCAGGGGCATATCGCCCACTTCATCAAGAAACAGCGTGCCCTTGTCGGCCTGCTGGAAACGCCCGACCCGGTCAGACACGGCACCGGTAAACGCGCCCTTACGATGGCCGAACATTTCGCTTTCCAGCAGCCCTTCGGGGATCGCCGCGCAATTGACCGCCACAAACGGTTTGTCGGCACGGCTGCCGTGCTTGTGGATGGCGCGAGCGACCATTTCCTTGCCGGTGCCGCTTTCGCCGGTCAGCAGAATGGTGCTGCTGCTGTCGCGCACCGAATCCACCGCTTGCAGCACTTTGCGAAACGCCGGGCTGTCGCCGACCAGGCTGTCGAACTGTGCGTGTTCGTCCAGCTCGGCACGCAGGCGGGCGTTGTCGCGCATGATGTCGCGAAACTGCAGGGCCTTGGCCACGGTAATGTCCAGCTCGTCGATATCGAACGGCTTGGCGATGTAGTCGTAGGCACCGTTGCGCATCGACTGCACGGCGTTTTTTACCGTGCTGTAGGCGGTCATCACGATCACCGGCACGTGGGGATAACGCACCTTGATCTCGGCCAACAAGGCTGGCCCGTCCATGCCCGGCATCCGCCAGTCACTGATCACCAGGTCGATGTCTTCCTGTTCCAGCACCTTGAGCGCATGCAGGCCGTTGCCCGCAATGAACACCTGCACGTTGTTCTGGCCCAGGGCCGACGCCAGCAGGTCGCAAAGCTTGGGTTCGTCGTCGACTACCAGAATGTTATGCGTCATGACTGTCCTCGTCGTCTTCGCCTATCGCTGGAATGTACAGGCTGAAGGTGGCACCGGCATCGTTTTCGCTGGCGCATTCGATGCTGCCGTCGTGACTTTCCATGATCGAATAGACTTTGGCCAGGCCCAGGCCCGTGCCCGAGGCCTTGGTGGTGACGAATGGGGTAAAGATGCGCTCGATCATCTCCGGCGCAATGCCCTGGCCGGTGTCGGCGATGGTGATGACGGTGTTGTCGCCCACGCTGCGAATGCCCAGGGTCAGGCGCCCGCCTTCGGGCATGGCATCGATAGCGTTGATAATCAGGTTGAGACAGGCCTGCTTGAGTTGCTTGGCATCGGCGTAGATCGTCGCTCCCGGCGCCTGGTCGTCGATCTGCGCGTCGATATTATGGCTGGCCAGTTCCGGCGCGCAGAAGCCAAGGATCTCCTCCACCAATGGGCGGGCCGGCTGCAGCACGCGCAACGGTGGGTTGGGCTTGGCAAAGTCGAGGAACTCGGTGATCAAGTCGTTGATGCGGCTGACTTCGCTGATCACATATTCCAGGTGACGCTTGTCGGCGTCCGGCAGGTCTGCGCGGCGGTGCAACAACTGGGTGGCGGTCTTGATGATGCCCAATGGGTTACGGATCTCGTGGGCCAGGCCCATGGCGACTTCGCCCAAGGCATGCAGGCGATCACGCCGACGCAGTTGGGCTTCGAGGTGATGCAGCTCGCCCAGGCGCTCGGTCATATGGTTGAAGGTGCTGCTCAATTGCGCCAGTTCGTCGCCACCACTGACCAGTACACGGTGCGCGTAATTGCCTGAGATCACCGCGCTCACACCTTCGGACAAGTCCCGCAACGGCTTGGTCAGGCGCCGTGACACCAGCACACCGGCCGCCAGGGACAGTGCCGAACTGAGCAGGAAAATCAGCACGAACAGGTTGCTCTGGTTCACCAGCCCCACCAGGCTCGTATGGCGCAGCAGGCCGCTGAAAATCACGCCTTGCAGGTCACCGGCGTCGTTGAAGATCGGCCAGTACAACCCACTGTAGCTGTTGGTGAACTGCTCGCTGGGCTGCTTGGTGCTGCGCATCGCGGTCTCGACACTTTTCGGGATGCGTGAAGGGTGATCCACGAAGCGCTGGGTCGAAAATATCTCCGAGAACCCCTCGGGGTTGGCCAGGTACAGGCGCAGATCGAGGGAATGCACATCGGCCACGCTGGTGAGGAAGCTGCTGTCCAGGTAGGTCGCCACCAACAAACGGTAGTCGACGCCGTCCTGGCTGGTTTCGAAGGTCGAGACCACAATGCCCGTGCTCACCCCCGCCACTTGCACGGTCTGCAGCACCGCGTTGCTGGTCAGGCTGATCTGTTTGACGATGTCATCCGAGGCGGTGCTGAACACCACCTTTTGATCGCTCGTGCGGATCAGCGCCACCACGTCGATGTCGGTGGCATCGGCGATGTCGGCGGTCAGCCGGTCATGCTTGGCAGCCTGCTTGCTTGAGGGTGGGCTGGTGTAGCGCAGGAACAACTTGGCCATGCGCGCGTTGTCGTGAAGGATGTCGCCGATCTCATCCTTGACGATCTTGGTCGATTCTTGCAGCCAGATACGCACGTTGCTGTCGAAAATCTGCGACAGCGTGGTCGCCGCCAGCTCCGCCGCGATCATGGTGGGAATCACGCTGACCAGCCAGAACGCCAGCACCAGCTTGCGCTGGACGCTCCAGCGCGAAATGGCAAAGGGGCGGGCTTTCTGGCGGGTCTTGGTGATCATCAGGTTTCGCTTATCGCAGCAGCCATGGCAGGGTCGGAACGATCCGGTCGAATAAACAGTTTTACAAGCTTGAGCAGGCCGTTGACCAGCCGGTTGCGATGCCGGAAAAACACACTGTTGCCCTGGAACTCGCAACCCAGGCGCAGCTTACTGGCATACCCGGCCTGGCCGCACTCATACACCGCAATATTGTGTTGAATACAGTAGTCGACGTTGGTCAGCCAGCTGCGGAAGTACAGGTTGTAGTCACGGGAGAACGCAACGTCATGCCCGAAAAACTTGTCCACCAGCCGGTACTCGTCCACCAGGATCAGGTTGAACGCCACCAACTGCTCGTCGACCCAGTAAAGAACGCAGACGGCGCGATCGCCAAGGCGTTCGAGCACACCGGTGAAATAGCCGGCAGGCAAGCGTTCGAACTGCAACTCGGCCCGCTTCAGCGTGGCTTCGTACAGGCGCATGACCTCAGGCAGCACGTCGTCGATATTGCCTCGCCATTCCACCCGCGGTCCAGGTGCACGCAGCTTGCGGCGCAAGTCCTTGCGCGTGGACTTGCCCAGCGAACCGAGGTAGGCGTCCACCGAGCCGTACGGCAGCGGCAACACCCCGGTGGGCAAGCTCGGCATGCTTTGAAAACCCGCCGCCCGGCAACTGTCGAGCCAATGCGGGTCCTGGCTGGGGGCATCCTTGACAGCCACCAGGCCGATACCGAAATCATCGGCATCCTGGCGCGCGGCTTCCAGCAAGTGTTTAAGCAACAACGGGCGACGCGACGCGGGCACGCCACTGGCAACCCCGGCGTCGCAACGCTCGGCCACCGGGGAGCCAATGGCATACAGGCCCAACTGCAAAACACCCGGCCACAGCCGCTCCACACGTTCGGCCAAACGCTTGCCGGCGCCCGACACCGTGGTGTCGAGCCGATAATGGGTGATGAACGCGGCGGCCACGGCCACCAGCGTTCCATCGTCGTAAACCGCCAGGTAGCGCCATTGGAAGTCATCGATGGCGGCGTTTTCCACGGCGGCGTAATAGTCCCAGTCTTCCAGCGCACCGGGAAAACAGTCGTTCCAGGCGCTACGCTGGAGGGCCCGGATGGTCGGGAAGGCTTGGGTGGTGATCACATCGTTTCCCTTGTCATGGCCTATGCTGAGTGCGCTTGTTGTGACTGATGAGCTTATTGTGGCGAGCGGGCTTGCCCCGCGTTGGGCTGCGTAGCAGCCCCAAACCCAGGCATCTCAGTTCTAACTGGACGCGTGCAGTGTCAGTGATGGGGCGGCTTCGCCACCCAACGCGGGGCAAGCCCGCTCGCCACAACAAGCCCGCTCGCCATCCAGTAAGCCGGCGCCCACAAACGAGCTGTGCTGCTCGACAAAGTCGGCACTCAACTCGATCACCCGCCGGTATTGCAGGTCGACGGTGATCATGTGGTAGCAGTTGTCGAGCAGGATCTTGGTCACCGGGCCACCCAGGTGACGCTCCACGTAATCGGCGTTCCAGCGGCTGGTGATGTCGTCCTCGATGGAGTGCAACACCAGCGCCGGGACATTGATCCGGGGCATGCGTTTCTTGACCACTGCGTTCATCCAGTGCAACTCGCGCACGGTGACGCCTTCCATGGTCAACAACCCCGCCTCGCTGCTCTCCCCCTCTTTCATCTGCCGTTCCACAATCGCCCGCAGGCGTTCGTTCTTGATGCCGTAGGGAGGTTTTTCGGTGAACCGAAACAGGCGCACACCGAAGGGAATCCGGATCAACAGCGGCGTAATAAACGCCATTTTATTGATGCTCCAACCGTCGTACTTCAAGGTGGTGGAGTACATCAACAAACCGGCGACCTGGCCCGGGTGCTCCGACGCCACGTACATCGACATCACCGCGCCCATGGACAAGCCCCCGACAAACACCTGCTCATGGCGTTGCTTGACCTGTACGAAGGTCTTGCGCACGCCTTCGTACCAGTCCAGCCAGCCGGTGGCCTGCAAGTCGCTGTTGTCACCGCAGTGCCCGGCCAAGGTGGGCACGTACACCGTGCAGTTACCCGCCTTGGCCAGGCCCTTGGCGACCTGGCGCAATTCCGTCGGCGTGCCGGTCAGGCCGTGGATCAACAGGATCCCGACCGGACCTTCACCGAGAACGAAGCCGGCAGTACCTTCACCGAGGTCGATCTCTGCCAGCTTCACCGTTTGGTCGCTCGCACCAGCAACTGCTCGAGCAACTTCAGGCCCAGGTCGATTTCCGGGTAGCTGATTTCCAGGGACGGTGCCAGGGTGATCACGTTTTTGTAGTAGCCGCCCACGTCGAGGATCAGGCCGAGTTTCTGCCCATCCACCACCATGTCGCCTTTCATGCCTTCTTCGACCATGTAGTCCAGGGTCGCCTTGTCCGGCGTGAAGCCATCCGGGCCGCAGATTTCGCAGCGCAGGGCCAGGCCCAGGCCGTCAACATCGCCGATGATCGGGAAACGTTTCTGCAGGTCCTGCAGGCCTTCGAGGAAGTATTTGCCCTTGGCCATGACCATCGCGCCGTAGTCGACTTCGCTGGTCATCTTGAACATTTCCAGGCCCACCGCCGTGCCCAATGGGTTGGAGGCAAAGGTGGAGTGGGTCGAACCTGGCGGGAAGATCTTCGGGTTGATCAACGCTTCACGGGCCCAGATGCCGCCCAGTGGGTTGAGGCCGTTGGTCAGCGCCTTGCCGAACACGATCACATCCGGTTGTACGTCGAAGTGCTCGATCGACCAGAGTTTGCCGGTGCGGTAGAAGCCCATCTGGATTTCATCGGACACCATCAGGATGCCGTGCTGGTCCAGCACATGCTTGAGTTCGCGGTAGAAGTTCATCGGCGGGATCACGTAGCCGCCGGTGCCCTGGATCGGCTCGACGTAGAACGCAGCGTATTCACTCTGGCCGACTTTCGGGTCCCACACGCCGTTGTATTCAGTCTCGAACAGGCGGGCGAATTGCTGCACGCAATGGCTGCCGTACTCTTCCTTGGTCATGCCTTTAGGCCCGCGGAAGTGGTACGGGAACGGGATGAACTGCGCGCGCTCGCCGAAGTGGCCGTAACGGCGACGGTAGCGGTAGCTCGATGTGATCGACGAGGCGCCGAGGGTACGACCGTGGTAGCCGCCTTCGAAGGCGAACATCAGGCTTTTGCCGTTGGTGGCGTTACGCACCACTTTCAGGGAGTCTTCAATCGACTGCGAGCCGCCGACGTTGAAGTGCACACGACCGTCGAGGCCGAACTTGTTCTTGGCATCCACCGCGATCATTTCCGACAGCTCGATCTTGCCTTTGTGCAGATACTGGCTGGCGATTTGCGGCAGGGTGTCGATCTGCTGTTTCAGCGCGTTGTTCAGGCGCGGGTTGGCGTAGCCGAAGTTGACAGCCGAGTACCACATTTGCAGGTCGAGGTAGGCCTGGTCTTCGGTGTCCCACACGTAGGAGCCTTCGCAACGGCTGAAAATACGCGGCGGCTCGATGTAGTGAACGGTGTCGCCGTAGGAGCAGTACTTGGCTTCTTTATCCAGGAGGATCTGGTCTTCGGCGGAGGCGATACGGATATCAGACATGGTGGAAGAGTTCCTGATTGTCAGAAGAGGTGTTGAAGGTGGTGGCGTTGGCGGCGATGCCCTGAGGCAGTCGGGCCAGCAACGCAGGCACTTCGGCGAAGGTGTCGAAGCGCGCGTGAGGGATGTTGTGGGTTACGCAGTACTGGGCGAGGCTGCCTTTGGCGAACACGAAGTCGGCGGTGGAAGCCACGCACATGTCCGACTTGCCGTCGCCGATCACCAGCACGCGCTTGTTGCGCGGGGTGGATTTGCACTTGCAGTTGCCGGACGCGGCGCGGCAGGCATCGCTGGAATACGGGAAGTCGATGCGCCAGCTGTTCTGGTCGACCTGGCGCAGACGGTTGGCAAGGATCGGCAGCAAGGTCACGTAGTTGCGCGAGAGGATCCGCGCGATACCCTGTTCGATGCCGTCGCTGACCACTTCGAGGGAAGCGCCCAGGCCGAGCACGTGATCGACGAAGTCGGGGAAATCCGGGTCGATCTCGACACTGTCGAAATACGCCAGCAGTTCACTTGGGGTGGCCTTGATCAGCGCCAGTTGGCGGCTCAGGCATTCGCGTGAACCGATATGCCCATCCAGCCATTGCTGTTCGATGGTTTCCCATTCGGGGCCGGCGAAGCGTTGGAGGACGTTGTCGATGACATCGGTGGGGGTGATGGTCCCGTCGAAGTCGCACACGATATGCCAGTCAATCATTGCGGTTACCCTGAAGGAGTGCGCTGTCTGCGCTTTCAACAGGGGTAGAGCAGGGACTGTGCCAATTGGCCAAAGCCCCGTCGGCCGGGGCTTTTCCCAGTGTTCGCGGGGATTTTGTGTCAGGGGAGCTACAATTTTTGTAGCTTGCTACAAACAAGATGAGTGCTTGCGTGAGCGCAGTGGTTTGCGCGTTCATGCGCGTGTATTCAAACTTTAGGAATTGTGACCATGTTCAGGATCACATGCGCTGCACTCGCCGGATTGCTGAGCCTCAGCGCACAGGCCGCAGGTATCACCGGTGACGTCGGCGCAGGCGTCAGCTACCAACCCCACGACCCGACCGGCAGCCGCTACGAAACCCGGCCTGTGCCATACCTCGACCTGGACTGGGGCAATGTGAGCCTGAGCACCGATGACGGCCTGACCTGGAGCGCCCTGAACACCAACGGTTTTACGGCCGGCCCCTATATCAACTACCTGCAGGGGCGTACCTCCAACGGTGAGCTGCAAGGCCTGCGCAATGTCTCGGACATGGCCGAGGTCGGCGGCTTCATCCAATACGCGCCGGCTGACTTCTGGCGGGTCTACGCCCAACTGGGCCAGGCCGTCGGCGGCGGCCATTCCCAGAGCGGCGCGCTGGGCAAGGTCGGCGGGGAGCTCGGTTACCCGCTCGGCGGTGGAATCATCGGCAGCAGCGGCCTGGTGGCGCACTTTGCCGACGCGCGCCAGACCCAGACGTTTTTCGGGGTGGACGATAACGAGGCTGCCGCCACGGGATTCAAGGCCTACAACGCCAGCGGCGGTTTCCAGAACGTCACCCTGAGCCAGAGTTTCCAGTTCCCCCTGGCGCCCAACTGGTCCCTGCTGACCAGCGCCAGCTGGGTGCACCTGGTGGGTTCGGCGGCCAACAGCAGCATCGTCAAAGAGACCGGCGACGTGAACCAGGGCCAGGTACAGACGGCAATCAGCTACACGTTCGATTGATCACTTCGGACAACATGTGGGAGGGGGCTTGCTCCCGATAGCGCAGGGTCAGCCAATGCATACGGGACTGATCTACCGCTATCGGGAGCAAGCCCCCTCCCACAGGGGTCCGTGTTTCAGTTTTCTTCACCTTCGGCCAGCAGCGCGATACCGCCGATAATCACCGCCACGCCCACCCAGTGCAGCGGGCTGATGTGTTCCCCCAGTCCCAGCCACGACCCCAGCAACACCACCACAAACACCAATGAACTCAGGGGAAACGCCAGGGACAAACTGCTGCGCCGCAGGATCAGCATCCACACGAAAAACGCACCGATATAACTGACGATCGCCGCCAGGATCCCCGGGTTGCGCGCCACCTCGGACAACCACTGCCAATTGAAATCCATCTGCCCCAGCTGGTCGCCGGCAATCTTGGTAAACAGCTGCCCGGCACTCTCGGTGCAGATCAGCAAGGCCCATAGCACCACCGTGCCGAGGCGCCCATGTAACCAACCGGTATGCATCGTTTGCGTACTCATGCCTGACTCCCTGCAATCGCGACCAGCATCACACCCAAGGTAATCACCAGCGTGCCCAGCCAACGGCGGCGGCTGACGGTTTCGCCCAGTACCACCTTGCCGGCCAGCACCACCCCGCAATAAGCCAGGGCCGCGGCCGGGAACAACAGGCTCAACGGCGCACGAGACAACGCTTCGAGCCATACGAAAAACTCAATCACATAGGCACCGATGCCTGCCCACAGCAGCGGCGCATTGAACACCTGGCCCCAGAACGCATTCAGGCGAAAACTGCCCTCCAGTTCCGGCAAACGGTCCAGGCCGAGTTTGAAACACAGTTGGCCAATCACATCGAGCACGATGGAAAAGGCCACCAGCAACACCACGGTCAGGGTCACGGGAACAGCTCCTCAAACAGGTCGATCAGGGCTTCATTGGTGGCGGCGTTGCGCTGCAAATCCTCCGGGCTCCAGCGCTCCGGTGGTGGCTGATCGGACTTGGCTTCCCAACGCTTGAACGCGTTACTGAAGGCCGGCGTGGCGAACTCACCGCACACGTCGATGCCGATGATGCGCTTGCTGGCCGCCAACGCCCGCAGGGCTTGCAGCAGGTGGGTCAGGCGCATGCCGCCCTGGTCCCAGTTGGTGGCGGCGTCTTCACTGGCGAGCACGTCTTTGTCGATGGTGATCCAGATCGCTTCGGTGGGCAGGCTGCTGATCATCTGTTCAAGAAACACCGGCCAGTCCAGCTCCGCCAGGTTGCGCCAGTGCAAGTGGTTTTCCTGCTGCTGGTGGCCAGCGCCATCGCCGACCCGGCCCCAGACTTTCGACGGCGGGTGCTGCCAGGGGAACAGTTGCAAATGCCCGCGCTTGAGGGCGCCGAGGTTACCGCCACGTAGTTGCGGGTTATGCAGGTCATCGCTGCATGGGCCAAGGGTGACGATGCGTTTGATCGCCGGCATTTTCAGCGCGCGGTTGACCCACGAGCCACAGTGGCGCTTGGGCGCAAAGCGCACCCAGTCGGGGTGGTTGTCGAAGTGGATCAGGCTGATAGGTTCTTTCAGGTCGGCCAGAAACGCCGGGGTCAGGTGGTGATAATCGCCGGAGCCGACGAACAGGATTTCCGGGCGCGCATCCATGGGCCGGGGCCGCTGGGCCAGGCGCTCGGCGAAGCGTTTCCAGGTTTTTTCGGTGGACCACAGGCGCAGCTTGGGGCCCAGGTCCAGCAGGTCGATGCGCGTGGCACGGCCACTGGCCAAACGCCGGGCAATCGGTGCCTGACCGGTGAGGCTGTGGTCGAGGTCAAGAATGTTCAAGGTAGTGTTTCCCCTATGGCTTTAGGGGGTCAATGCAAGGGGCGGGCCAGCGAGATATTCAGATTCACACAGAACTCATGTGGGAGGGGGCTTGCTCCCGATAGCAGTGGTTCAGTCAATACAGATGTTGACTGACACTCCGCTATCGGGAGCAAGCCCCCTCCCACATGGGAACACGGTCAGGCTCGGGATTCGGTGATGATCTGGCGAATCGCACCGACAAAGGCTTCCGGCGGCTGGCCACCGCTCACGGCGTACTGGTCGTTGAACACGATGGTCGGCACCGAGGTCACGCCACGGGAGGTCCACAACTGCTCTTGCTCGCGGACTTCGGCGGTGTATTCATCGGAGGCGAGAATCTTTGCGGCGCGCTTGATATCCAGGCCGACGCTTTCAGCGATGATCGCCAGGGTGGCGTGATCGGAAGGGTCTTGGCCGTCGGTGAAGTAGGCTTTGAACAACGCTTCCTTGAGGTTGTACTGCAAGCCCTCGATCCCGGCCCAATGCAGCAGGCGGTGTGCGTCGAAGGTGTTGTAGATACGGCTCTGGCCATCGGTGCGAAAGGCAAAACCGAGCTCGGCGCCCATGTCGCGGATGCGCGCACGGTTGGCCTGGGATTCTTCGGCCGTGGAGCCGTATTTCTCGGTGATGTGTTCGACGATGTTTTGCCCTTCGGCGGGCATGTTCGGGTTCAGTTCGAACGGCTGGAAATGGATCTCGGCCTGCACCTCGGTGCCGAGCTGGTCGAGGGCTTCGGTCAGGCCACGCAGGCCGATGATGCACCAGGGACAGGACACGTCGCTGATGAAATCGATTTTCAGGGGAGTACTCATGGTAGGCAACCTCGCAGGCTTCAATACGCCGTAAAGGTTGCACGATACACCAATGTCACAGCAGCTTCGAAGGCACGACCGGGTCAATCTGCGCCCAGTGTGCGGCATCTTCACGATGGGCTTGCAGGTACGGCAACACCGCCGTCAGCAGCGGCGCCTTGAACGCTTCCTGGAAACGATGGGCCATGCCGGGAATCAACTTCAATTGGCTGCCCTGGATATGCGCCGCCAGGTGCACGCCGTGCATCACCGGCAGCAACGGGTCGGCGGTGCCGTGGACCACCAGTGTCGGTACGCGCAGTTGGTTGAGCAGCGGCACGCGGCTGGGTTCGGCGAGGATCGCCATGATCTGGCGCTTCACGCCGTCCGGGTTGAAGGCACGGTCGTAGGACAGCGCCGCCTGGTGCAGCAACGCCTGACGATCATCCGTCACATTCGGGCTGCCCAGCGCCGCAAGCAAATCCGCCTGCTGCTCCAGCGCCACTTCACGATTCGGCGCACTGCGTCGCGACAACAACTGCACCAGCGCCGCATTCGGGGCCGGCAAGCCTTCGGCGCCGGAGCTGGTCATGATCAGGGTCAGGCTTTCCACGCGCTGCGGCGCCATCGCCGCCAGGTGCTGGGCGATCATGCCGCCCATGCTTGCGCCCAGTACGTGGAACTGCTGGATCTGCAAGGCGTCCATCAAGCCCACGGCGTCATCGGCCATGTCCGTCAGCGAGTACGGCGCCGATACCGGCAGGCCGAGCTTGTAGCGCAGCACTTCAAAGGTCAGGTTGGCATTCGCCGGTGCCTGGCGCCAGGTGGACATGCCGACGTCACGGTTGTCATAGCGGATCACCCGGAAACCCTGCTGGCACAGGGCAACGACGACTTCGTCGGGCCAGTGGATCAGTTGCCCGCCCAAGCCCATCACCAGCAGCAAGGCCGGGTCGGACGCACGGCCGATACTCTGGTAGGCGATGCTTACCTGAGCCAGGTCGACCGTTTGGGTCGGGACATTGACATCACATCGAGAAGCCGCAAAAGACGGCAGGCCGAACAATAGAGCGGCCAGTAAAAGCAACACGCGCATGAAAAACACCGAAACGCAGAACCCCAGTAGAGCGCGAGTCTGATGAAGTTTGTTCAAGCGCGCTGCCACAGTTCCATGACAGTTTGATGAAGAGTGCCCGGCGGTCTTGGTCGACATGCGTTGCAACATGAGACAAACTCACGCTATCCCTATTCGCCACAAATTGTCTTCATGGAGAGCCCGTGCTCGAGATCCGTCACCTCAAGACCCTGAATGCACTGCGCGAAGCCGACAGCCTGGTGGAGGCCGCCGAGCGCCTGCACCTGACGCAGTCGGCACTGTCCCACCAGTTCAAGGAGCTGGAAGAACGCCTGGGCATGCCGCTGTTCGTGCGCAAGACCAAACCCGTGCGATTCACCAGCGCCGGCCTGCGCCTGCTACAACTGGCCGACGCCACCCTGCCGCTGCTGCGCGGTGCCGAGCGCGATATTGCGCGTTTGGCCGGTGGCACCGCCGGGCGCTTGCATATGGCGATCGAGTGCCACAGTTGTTTCCAGTGGCTGATGCCGACCATCGACCAGTTCCGCGATGCCTGGCCGGAAGTCGAGCTGGACTTGGCGTCGGGCTTTGCGTTCGCCCCGCTGCCGGCCCTGGCCCGTGGCGACCTCGACCTGGTGGTGACGTCAGACCCGCTGGAGCTGCCGGGCATCACCTATGTGCCGCTGTTTACCTACGAAGCCATGCTCGCCGTGGCCAACCAGCACGCGCTGGCGAACAAGGCGTACATCGTGCCCGAAGACCTGCTGACCGAAACCCTGATCACCTACCCGGTGGAACGCGACCGCCTGGACATCTTCACCCGCTTCCTGGAACCCGCCGACGTGGAGCCGGCCCAGGTGCGTACCTCGGAACTCACGGTGATGATGATGCAACTGGTCGCCAGCGGCCGCGGCGTGTGCGGCATGCCCCATTGGGCGCTGCATGAATACAGCTCGCGCGGCTATGTGAAGGCCAAGCGCTTGGGCGAGAAAGGGTTGTTTGCAACGTTGTACGCGGGGATTCGTGCGGACATGCTGGATGCGCCGTATATGCGCGACTTTTTGCTGACGGCCAAGGACACGTCGTTTTCAACCCTGGATGGCGTGAGCGCGGTACGCTGAAACACCACAGTTCCAAATGTGGGAGGGGGCTTGCTCCCGATAGCAGAGTGTCAGCCAACAGAGATGTTGAATGTGCAACCGCCATCGGGGGCAAGCCCCCTCCTACATTGGATTTCAGTCGGCCGTAAGTTCGCGCCACATGTGGATTTTGTCGAAGTACTCCACGCCCACCCGCACCGCCAACGGTTCCAGGCCGTACTGGATAAACCCGCAGCGTCGGTACAGCGCAAACGCTGCATCGTTGCCGGCGGTGACGGTCAGCTGGATCACTTTCAGTCGCGGATGTTGGCGCGCTTCATCCAGCGCTGCCTCGACCAATCGCCGGCCCAGGCCTTTCTGCTGGTAAGCCTGGGTCACGTACATGCCAAACAGGGTCACCTTGTGCCGCGCCTTCTCCCGAGGCTCGAAGGCCAGGCCGACAATGCCGGCCAGTTCCCCCCCGGCGTACGCGCCGAGCAAACGATCCAGCGGACTCTCCAGGCGTTTTTCCCACCAGCTCAACGGCATGGCGGCGCGCTCGGCCACACTGGAAGTGAACGCCTGGGGATAGGCACCATAGGCCTCCAGCATCAACGCCCGATAAGCCTCGGCGTCGTTGGGCCCCAGCGCACGGACGCTCATTCGCGTCAGGCCGGCGTGGTCAGTGAAGCGCGATAAAACGGCAGGATCAGGTCACGGGTCAAGGGCGCCAGGACCAGGCCACCGTCGCCAGCGGGGTCGATCCAGCGCACCTCTTCGATTTCAGCGGCGGGGCTGACCGGAACATCGATCTGCACCTGGAACAATTCAGCATCCACGGTGAACCCCGGCTCGTTGGCCGCGGGGGCCGAGAAGTGGCCGAGGTACACGGCGTCGCCGGGCTTGATGCGCAGGTTCAGCTCTTCGTACAGCTCGCGGGCCAGCGCCTCCGCGGGCTGCTCACCGGCGTCGATCTTGCCACCGGGTTGCATAAAGGCCAGGGTGCCGCGTTTGCGCACGAGCAGGGTGTGGCCATCGCTGCCGATCAGCAGGGCGGCGGCGATACGGATAGTGCTGGGCATGAACTGAAAACCTTGAATTCAAAAAGTGAAAATTAATGGAGCACCGCGTCGGTCTCGTCCGGCTCCTTGATAAACACGCTGTACTTGGCGCCTTCCATCGCCTCGAACGCAATCAGCTTGTCCACCAACGGCAGGTTCAGCACCTTGCCGGCATTGAGCAGCAACATGCCGTTATCAGCGTTGAGGTTGCGCGCCAGGACCATGCCGTCTTCCAATTCACGGGTGGAGAGCACCTTGACCGTGGGATCGCCCAGGGTCACATCACTGAGAAACGCGGCGCAGGCCTGGATGAAATCCTCGATCAAATCCGGATCATAGAGGCGCCCGGCATATTTGCGGATATACAACAGCGCTTCATCGCTGTTCAGGTGCCGCTCAAGGATCAGGCCTTTCTGCAACTCGATGAAGTCCACCGCCAGTTTCAGCAGGCGTGAACCGAACGGAATCGCCTCGCCCTTGAGGTGGTCGGGGAACCCGCTGCCGTCCCAGCGCTCCTGGTGATGACGAATGATCCGCGCCGCATCCTTCATCGGCTCCAGGGTCATCAACAGCGATTCGCTCTGGGTCGGATAGCCACGGTACCGCTCGCGGTCGGTGCTGTGCAGCTTGTCGGCCGGCTCGATCAACATACTGTCGCTCCAGCTCAGCTTGCCGATGTTGTACAACGCGGCGGCCATGGCCATGTCACGGGCGCTGGCTTCGTCGATGGACTGGGCGGTGCAGTACACGCGCACCAGTTCGATCAGTGGACGATTGGTCTGTTTGTTCTTGGGCAGGCGCAGGTTGGCCAGCAACGAAAACACTTCGGTGCCGGTCACGTAGCTGCGCTTGAGCTCATCGTAGGCCAGGTCGAGCATGTCGGCGGTCTGTTGCAGCTCACTGGTCCGCGCTGCCACGCGTTTTTCCAGGGTGGCATTCAATAGCTTGAGCTGGTCGTTCTGCTGATGGGCCAGGCGTTCCAGCCGCTGGAGTTCCAGGGCCTGCTGCAGGATCAGCTTCAGTTCGTCATCGTTCCAGGGTTTGCCGATATAGCGGTGGATCTGCCCTTCGTTGATCGCCTTGATGATCGTCGGCAGGTCGGCGTAGCCGGTGAGCAGGATGCGACTGGTGGCGGGATAAAGGCGATGAACCTCAGCCAGCAATTGCGCGCCGTCCATGCCGGGCATGCGCGCATCGCTCATCACCAGGTCTATGGGCTGGGCGGCCATGACCTCCAGGGCCTCGGCGCCGCTGCCCGCGAGCACGACATCGAAAGGTTGGCCGCGCAACAGGCGACGCAAGCTGTTGAGGATCGACTCTTCATCGTCGACCAGCAAAATAGTGGGTTTCGTCGCAAGTTGTTCATCCATGCCTGCTGCGCCTTCACATTGAACTGAGTTGAGCTGATTTGAACCCCTGGGCCAAGCCGTATTCCGTCGCTTATGGCGCGGGGTTGATTTGACGCCAACTGGCCGCCGAATTCAAGGGACCTCGACTACACTGTCACAGCAGGTCTGCGCCCCCCCTCAGCCATGGAACCAAGGAAGGAATGGTTATGCAGTCGAACCTTTTGAAGGTCAGGAGCGCGCTATGAACGCCAATTCAGGACGGGCCAACCGTCGCATCCTGATCGTCGATGACACCACGTCCATCCACCAGGACTTTCGCAAGATCCTGTGCGCCGACGCCGACGGCGAGCCCTCCCTGGATACCCTTGAGCAAACCCTGTTCGGCACAACGACCGTGGCTCGCCAGGCCTTTATCCTGGATTCAGCCTACCAGGGCCAGGAAGCCTTGGACCTGGTAAATCGGGCCCTGGCAGCCAACGCTCCCTACGCCATGGCGTTCATCGACATGCGCATGCCGCCTGGCTGGGACGGCCTGCAAACCATCGAGCAGTTGTGGAACGTCGATCCCAACCTGCAGATCGCCCTGTGCACCGCTTATTCCGACTATTCCTTTGAAGCGATCGAAGCGCGCTTGAAGTACAACGACCAGTTGCTGATCCTGAAGAAACCCTTCGATCACCTGGAAATCCGCCAGATGGCCAGCGCCCTCACCTGGAAATGGCAGCTCGCCCAGGATGCCGCCCTCAAGGTGATCGGGCTGGAGCGCACCATTGAGGAACGCGTGCAGGAACTACTGAAAGTCTCGCACCTGCTGCAATACGACGCGCTCACGGAGTTGCCCAACAGCACGCTGCTGGGCGACCGGCTGACCCAGGCCATCGCCCTGGGCCGGCGCCATGACACCCAACTGGCGGTGATGTTTATCGGGCTCGATCGCTTCAAACGCATCAACAATGCATTGGGTTATCCAGTGGGTGACGAGGTGCTCCAGCAGGTCAGCCAAAGCCTGGTGGCGGCGGTCCGGGAATCGGACTCGGTGTTTCGCTATGGCTCGGACGAGTTTGTGATCCTGCTCAATGATGTCCTGCACCCGCAGCAAACCCAGCACATCGCCCAGAAGATACTCCAGGCCATCAGCGCTACCCGCCACGTCGCGGGGCACGACCTGAGCGTCACCGCCAGCCTGGGCATCAGCATTTACCCGAATGACAGCAGCACTGCCGTGGAGCTGATCAAGCACGCTGAAACCGCCATGCACACCACGAAGGAGCGCAGCCCGGACGATTTCAGTTTTTACACCGAAGACATGAACCTGCGCGCCCAGCACCAGCAAAACCTGGAAAGCGCAATCCGCCAGGCCCTGGAACACAATGAGTTTGCACTGCACTACCAGCCCAAACTGGATTTGAAAACCGGGCGAATCCTCGGCGCGGAGGCGCTGATCCGCTGGTTTCAACCGCGCTCGGGCTGGGTCCACCCGGCTGACTTCATTCCGGTAGCCGAGGACAGCGGGCTGATCGTTCCCTTGACCCAATGGGTGCTGCGCCACGCCTGTGAACAGGCACAGGCCTGGCGAACCATGGGCCTGGCGCCGCTGCGCATCTCGGTGAACATCTCGGCCATCGACTTCCGCCAGCGCGAGTTTGTCGACAACCTGGCCGCCATCCTCAAGCAGACCGGCCTGCCGCCCAACCAGCTGGAGCTGGAGATCACCGAGAGTGTACTGATGCAGAATGTCGACGAGACCGTCGATATTCTTAACAGAATCAAGGCCATGGGCGTGCGCCTGGCGCTGGACGATTTCGGCACGGGCTACTCCAGCCTCAGCTACCTGCGACGCTTTCCTATCGATGTGCTGAAAATCGACCAATCATTCGTGCGCGGGCTGCACGAAAATAGCCAGGACGCGCAGCTGATCAGCGCTATCATCGGCATGGGCAAGAGCCTGGAGCTGAACATCATCGCCGAAGGGGTGGAAACCGTCGAACAGCTGAACTTCCTGAGGTCACAGCAGTGTGAGGAAGGCCAGGGCTTTCTGTTCAGCAAGGCGATACCTGCGAAGGATTTCGCCCAGTTGCTGCAGGTGGGCAGCCCCACGCTGATGCCCGATCAATAGCCCCTATGCCTGCAAGGAGTGCTCGCTTGAGCGACGTCTCAACCTACTGTTTCGGCCTCATCCTCACGTTGGGGTTGAGCCTGGGGATGACCGTGACGGCCGCGCCGCTGGACGAAGCGCTCAAACCGTTGCCACCGGTTGCGCAACTCGACCCGGCCAAGGTCGAACTGGGCCGCCAACTGTTCAATGAGCCGCGCCTGTCAGTCAACAACACGCTGTCGTGTGCCAGCTGCCATCACCTCGAATCCGGGGGCGCCGACAATAAACCGTTCTCCATCGGTTTCGACGGCAAGCCCGTGGAAATCAACACGCCGTCGGTGTTCAACGCCAGTCTGAATTTCAAACAGTTCTGGAATGGCCGGGTGGACACCCTGGAGGCGCAGGTCGAGCAGGTGGTCATCAGCCCGGTGGAAATGGGCAGCGACTGGAAAACCGTGGTGCAGAACCTGTCCGCCCTGCCCGCCTACCAGGCTGCGTTCAAACAGGCCTACCCCGATGGCGTCACCGCCGCCAACGTGCAAAACGCCCTGGCCACCTACGAACGCACGCTGCTGACGCCCAACTCACGGTTTGACCAGTACCTGCTGGGCAACACGGAAATCCTCACGATCCAGGAAAAGTACGGCTACCAGCGCTTCAAGGATTACGGCTGCATCGCCTGTCACCAGGGCATCAACATCGGCGGCAACATGTTCCAGAAGTTCGGGGTGATGGGCGACTACTTCAAGGTGCGCGGCAACCCCGTCGAGTCGGACCTGGGGCGCTACCTGCTGACCAAGGATGAAGAAGACCGGCACGTGTTCAAGGTCCCCAGCCTGCGTAACATCGCGGTCACGGCGCCGTATTTTCACGATGCATCGGCCAAGACCCTGGAAGAAGCGGTCGACGTCATGTTCAAGTTCCAACTGGGGCGCAACCCCTCGCAAGAGGATAAAGACCTGATTATCCAGTTTCTCAAGACCCTGACCGGCGAATGGTCGGGCAAGCCTTTATGAGCAGTTCGTCATGACCCTCTATCGCCGCCGCACCAGCCTACTGGCCTTGGGGTTCATCACCCTGTTGCTGGCCTCCACGCTGATCTTTCTGTACGTCAAGTCGTCCAGCAACCAGGCGTCCTCCTACACCCAGTCCAGGGACCTGATCCGGCAGCTACAGCAACTCAACGCCCAGTGGGACAGCGAAGTGCTCAAGGCCAGGATCGCCATTACCCACAATTACGACCCCCTGGTGGCGCCCCTGACAGAAATGACCCGGCTGTGGGCAGAGCTGGAAGAGCACGATTCGCGCCACAGCCCTGAGGACCTGTCCGGCTGGCAAGCCAGCCAGCAGGCTTATCGAGCAGCTATCCACGAAAAAGCCCGGCGCATCGATCAGTTCAAATCCCACAACGCCGTGTTGCGCAATTCCCTGGCCTTCCTGCCGACCGCCGAAGACGATATCCAGGCGCAGTTCAACCAGGTAAACGACGACACAAAACTGCAACTGCAAAGCGTGGCCACCGACACTTACGATTTGCTGCTCAGCAGCCTGGAATTCGCCCAGGTCACCACCCAAGAGCGCGCCGCCGACATCCTCGTCGGCCTGGGCAAGCTGGCAGTCAACAAGGAACTGCTGCCCAGCGAGTTCCGCGCCCCGGTGGAGATCCTGAGCAATCACATCGAACTGATCTTGCGCGAGCAGCCCGTGGTGAACACCCTGCTCGAAGAGATCGCCGCCATCCCGGTTGCCGAACGCCTGGATGACCTGACCACCCACCTCAACCAGGACCAACAGGCCGTCGACCTGGTCGAACAGCAATACCACCGCTACCTGCTGGTGTTCTCGACCCTGCTGGTGGCCCTGCTGCTGTACCTGACGATTCGCCTGCTACGCAGTTTCGCCGAAATCAACCGCGTCAACCGTGCCTTGCAGGCGGCCAACGAAACCCTGGAACAACGCGTGGAACGGCGCACCCAACAGCTCAAGGATGCCCAAACCGAGTTGATGGACAGCGCGCGCCAGGCCGGCATGGCGGAGATCGCCACCAACGTGCTGCACAACGTCGGCAACGTGCTCAACAGCGTGAACATCTCCGCCGACCTGGTCACCCGCAAACTGCGCAGCAGCAAGGCAATGGGCCTGGGCAAAGCCATGCAGTTGATCAACGAGCGCCAGGCCGACCTGGGCACCTTTATCACCGAGGATGAAAAGGGCAAGCTGCTGCCCGGCTACCTCAACCAACTGGTGGACGCCATTGCCGTCGAGCAACAAGGCCTGATCGATGAGCTGGCGCAATTGAGCAAAAGCGTGGACCACATCAAGGACATCGTCTCCACCCAGCAATCCTATGCGGGCGCGCCCTCACTGAAGGAGCCGGTGCAGATCAGCACCTTGATGGAAGACGCCCTGCGCATGAATGCGGGGGCACTGAGCCGGCACAATGTCACGGTGGTCAAGCACTATGGGCAGGTACCGGAAGTCCTCGCGGACAAACACCGCTTGCTGCTGATCATGGTCAACCTGATCAGCAACGCCAAGTACGCCATGTCCAACCTCACCGATCGGCCACGGCAGATGACCCTGACGGTCCAGTCGCTGGAGGACAGCACGTTGCTGATCAGCGTGAAGGACGATGGGGAAGGCATACCGGCCGAGAACATGACCCGCATATTTACCCACGGTTTTACCACCCGCAAGGAAGGTCACGGTTTTGGCCTGCACAGCTGTGCACTGGCCGCCGTTGAAATGGATGGTCACCTCAGCGCCCACAGTGACGGGCCAGGCCAAGGTGCGATATTCACCCTGACGATCCCCCTCACGCCTGCCGGAAGTCCCGCATGAACCAACCTCCCAACCGGCGCATCCTGCTGATTGATGACACGCCGTCGATTCACGACGATTTCCGCAAGATCCTGATGCCTGCCGTTGAATCCAACCAGGTGCTGGATGACATGGAGTCGGCACTGTTCGGCGAATCCAGCAAACCCACGGCGCCCCCCTTCGACCTGCACTCGGCCTACGGCGGCGAAGAAGGCCTGCAGTTGCTCATCACCGCTATGGCGCAACAGCACCCCTATGCCCTGGCGTTTGTCGACATGCGCATGCCCCAAGGCTGGGACGGGGCGAAGACCATAGAAGAACTTTGGAAAGTCGCCCCCGACCTGCAAGTGGTGGTGTGCACTGCGTACTCGGACTATGCCTGGGAAGACCTGCTGGACCGTCTGCACGGCCATGACCGACTGCTGATCCTGAAAAAGCCGTTCGATAACATCGAAGTCCAGCAGATGGCCAACACCCTGGCCAATAAATGGGACATGGCCCGTCGTGCCACCCTGCAAACCACTCAGCTGGAACGGCTGGTGGAACAACGCACGCAAGCGCTGCAGCAGGAAATCGAAGAGCGCAAGCACCTGGAAAGCCAGCTGGTGCAATCGGAAAAGCTCGCCTCGCTGGGGCAACTCGCCGCAGGCGTGGCCCATGAGATCAACAACCCGGTGGGTTTTATCTCGTCCAACCTCAGTACGCTCGACGGTTATTTCAACCAGTTGCAACAGATGCTGGAGGCTTACCAGCAGGCCGAAGAAACCCTCGCCCCGGGTGAACAGCACGCGCAGCTCAAGGCATTGCGTACCCGCCTGGAACTGGACTTTCTACAGGACGACATTCCGATATTGATCCGCGAGACCAAGGAAGGCATCGGTCGCGTGGCGCAGATCGTCAAGGACCTGAAAAACTTCTCCCGCGTCGATAACGACCAGACCTGGCAATTCGCAAACCTGCAACAGGGTATCGACTCCACGCTGAACATCGTTGCCAGCGAACTCAAGTACAAGGCCGATGTGGTCAAGCACTACGAACCGCTGCCAGAGATTGAATGCCTGGCCTCGCAGCTCAACCAGGTGGTGATGAACCTGGTCATCAATGCAGCGCAGGCCATGGGGCCGGAACGCGGCATCATTACCATCAGCAATGGCGTGGAAGGCGAAAACGTCTGGCTGGAGGTGGCGGACAACGGCTGCGGGATTGCGCCGGAGACCGTGCAGAAAATCTTCGATCCTTTCTTCACCACCAAACCGGTGGGCGAAGGCACGGGGTTGGGGCTGTCACTCTCCTACGGCATCGTCAAGAAACACCATGGCGATATTTCTGTCAGCAGTGAGCTGGGTAAGGGGACGAAGTTTCGCGTGGTCTTGCCAATTCGGCAGACGGCGGCGTAGGGCTCGCCGCCGAATCATCCGCCCTTCCCCCACTACCTGTTATTTCTGACAGTAGACAGACACGTTTCCCGACTCGACACTCCACACAAGCAACACAGCTGCATGCCGTGGGGCGTGCTGAACGTGAGGCCTGGACCCTCATCGTCGAAGGAAAGGACACCATGTCTACGCGCCGCGAGTTCCTGACGTACGCTTCACTGGCCGCCTTGCTCACGCCACTGGGCAGGGGCGCCCTGGCGGCCGATACAGCCGACCACCCCAGCGCTTTTTCCTTCGAAGACTTGATCGAACAGGCACAAGCCGATGCCTTGAAACCCTACACCTACCCCAGCACCGCATCGGCCACGCTGCTGGCGAGACTCGACTACGCCACCCACGGCCAGATCCACTTCAAACCCGAGCGCGCCCTGTTCGCCAACGGCCCCGGCAAGTTCCCCGTGACGTTCTTTCACTTGGGGTCGTTTTTTCGCACCCCCGTGAGGATGTATGCCCTGGACAACGGCATCGCCCGCGAGATCGTCTACGACCCGGCGCACTTCGATATGCCAGGCGACAGCCCTGCCCATGCCTTGCCCCGTAACAGTGGGTTCGCTGGCTTTCGCATCCAGGAAAGCCGCCTGGGCAACCAAGCCAAACGGGCGTGGCAACGGAACGACTGGGTGGCCTTCCTTGGCGCGTCGTACTTCCGGGCCATCGGCGAGTTGTATCAGTACGGTCTGTCGGCACGGGCTATTGCCCTGGATGTGGCACAAGCCGGCAAGGCCGAAGAGTTCCCTGACTTCACCCACATCTGGTTCGAGCCGCCAAAGAACGAGCACGCTAACGCCATGACCCTCTATGCGCGGCTCGACGGCCCGAGTATCTGCGGGGCTTACCGTTTCCTGATCCACCGCACACAGGGCGTGGTCATGGACATCGATTGCACGTTTTTCCTGCGCAGGAGTGTCAGCCGGCTGGGCATTGCTCCGGTGACCTCGATGTTCTGGTTCAGTGAAACCGCCAAGCGCACCGCCGCCGACTGGCGCCCCGAGGTTCACGACAGTGACGGCCTGGGGCTCTGGACCGGCAACGGAGAACGTATCTGGCGTCCCCTGAACAACCCGCCACGCACCATGGTTTCGGCGTTCACCGATCATCAACCGAAGGGCTTCGGCCTGTTACAGCGCGACCGCAACTTTGACCACTACCTCGATGGTGTGAATTACCAGCGGCGCCCCAGCCTGTGGGTCGAGCCGTTGGGCGATTGGGGCAAAGGCAGCGTGCAACTGATGGAAAACGGCACCGACGACGAGATCCACGACAACATCGTCGCGATGTGGGTGCCCTCGGCTCCAGCGGAAGCGGGCAACCGCTATTCGCTGCGTTATCGCCTGCACTGGCTGGCCCAGGAGCCCTACGCTTCGCCACTGGCAGTGTGCTTGGCCACACGCTTGGGCAACGGCGGCCAACCGGGCCAGCCGCGCCCTGTAGGGGTGCGTAAATTCGTGGTCGAATTCCAAGGCGCCCCCTTGGAAAAACTCGCGCCGGGCGTCAAACCCGAGGCCGTGATCAGTTGCTCCAGAGGCGAGCTCAGCCAGGTCTTTACCGAAGCGGTGCCGGACGGCATCGCCGGCCATTGGCGAGCACAGTTCGATTTGACTGTCGGCGGCAAGGACCCGGTGGAATTGCGCCTTTTCCTACGCCTTGACGGCCAGCCGCTGTCAGAGACCTGGCTGTATCAGTACCACCCCTTCAATTCGGAATCGACGGCAATCGGTACCCCTTCAACGGCTGACACCGGCAATCGCCCGTGAGGCTCTGGAGCAATTTGGTGCTGTTCTACCTGGCGCTCAGTATCAGCGGCAGCGCCCTCCCTGCCAACGAGCATGACTTCATAGAGGGCTTGTTGCAGCATATGACGCTCGAAGAAAAAGTCGACCAACTCAACCAACTCGGCGTCCAAGACACGCCTACCGGCCCCGTCATTGACCAAGGCGAACTGGCGCAACTGCCCATGAGCACCGTTGGCTCGGTCCTCGGCGCCTACGGTTTCGAGCAGACCCGCCGGTTACAGGAACAGGTCGTCATGCGCTCGCGCCTGCATATACCGCTGTTGTTTGCTTTCGATGTGATTCACGGCTTTCGTACTGTATTTCCCGTGCCGCTGGCAGAAGCCGCGGCCTGGGATCCTGCCCTGGCACAGCGGACCGCTCGCGCGGCGGCCGTTGAAGCTACGGCCAGCGGCGTGCATTGGACCTTCGCCCCCATGGTCGACATTGCCCGAGACCCACGTTGGGGCCGCGTGGTGGAAGGTTCCGGTGAGGACCCGTTCCTGGGCGCGGCGCTGGCCAGCGCCAAGGTGCAGGGGTTCCACGGCGCGGGGCCTCCAGACCCCTCCTTTATGCTGGCGACCGCGAAACACTTCGTGACCTATGGCGCGGCCGAAGGCGGGCGCGACTACAACGTCGCCGACGTGTCGGAACGCACGTTGCGCGAAGTGTACTTGCCGCCTTTCCAGGCGGCCGTAGCGGCTGGCGTCGATGGGATCATGCCCTCGTTTAACGAACTGGCCGGGGTTCCCCTGCACAGCAACACCGCCCTGTTAACCGGCGTGCTGCGCAATCAATGGAGGTTCGGTGGCCTGATTGTCAGTGACTTCAACGCCATCTGGGAGCTGAGCCAGCACGGCATCGCACGCGGTCCGGCCGACAGGGCAAGGCTGGCGTTCAACGCCGGCGTGGACATCGACATGGCCAGCCAGACCTACCGTCAACACCTGCCCGCGCTGGTGCGCAATGGCGAGGTTCCCCTGACCGCCGTGGATGATGCGGTGCGCCGTGTACTCCAGGCCAAGCAACGCCTGGGGCTGTTTGAAGATCCTTACCGCTACAGCGATGAGGCCCGGCAACGGGCCAATGTCCTGACACCGCAGCACCGAGCCCTGGCCCGTGAGGCCGCGCAGAAGTCCATCGTACTGTTGAAAAATACCGATGCCCTGCTGCCGCTGCCCAAGCACCTGCGTAACGTGCTAGTGGTCGGCAGCCTGGCCACGGATGCCGAGGCCACGATCGGCCCGTGGGCCTTGGCGGGTCACCCCGAAGAGTCGATCACGGTCTTGCAGGGCATACGCCGCGCCGTCGCCGCTGACACTGAGGTGGTTTACCTGCCAGGCGCTTCGCCCGTCAGCAAAGAGGCTGAGAACCTCAACACGGTCCGACAGGCCGCCCGGCTTGCCGAGGTGGTGGTCGCCGTGCTCGGCGAGCAAGCAGATCAAAGCGGCGAAGCCCGCAGTCGCGCGGACCTGGGCTTGCCGGGTGCCCAGGAGGCGCTGTTGCGTGCCCTGCTGGACACCGGCAAACCGGTGGTCATCCTGCTGATGAATGGCCGCCCGCTGGTGCTCTCGCCGACCGTGCGCCAGGCGCCGGCGCTGCTGGAAACCTGGTTCCTGGGCAGTGAGATGGGCAATGCCGTGGCCGATATTCTGTTCGGTGACGTCAACCCCAGCGGCAAACTGCCGATCACGTTCCCTCGCAGCGAGGGACAGATCCCCCTCTACTACGCGCACAAAAATACCGGCCGTCCGCCCAGCGGCGATGGACGTTATGCGTCTGCCTACATCGATGAGCACTGGACGCCGCTGTATCCCTTCGGTTTCGGCCTGAGCTACACCTCGTTCAGCTACTCCACGCCACGGCTCAGCGCCCAGCGGCTGGCGTCCACCCAATCACTGGACGTAACGGTCACGGTCACCAATACCGGAGCGCGCTCAGGGGAAGAAATCGTGCAGTTATACCTGCGCGATGATGTCGCCAGCGTGACCCGTCCGGTTCGCCAATTACGCGGCTTTCGCAAAGTGCATTTAGCGCCTGGCGAGGCTCGGGACCTGACCTTCACCCTTGACCAAGGGGACTTCGCCCTGCTGGATAGCGATTTTTCGCCGGTGGTTGAGGCCGGCACGTTCACCGTCTTCGTCGGGGCAGATTCGACCACCGAAAACCACGCCCGCTTTGAAGTGACCGATAGCCGCGCATTGTCTATTTCGGGCCAGTCCGTTCCATCACAAGGGTCAAACTGAGTACACCCGCAGGTTGTCTGGAGTTTCATTACTGGCGCAAAATGCCGGATCGACCTGAGAGTCCGAACCCAAGGAAACCGTATGAGCCTGTCCTTGCTAAGCCGTTACGCCTTCTTTGCCGTGTGCGTCATTTTCACCCTCGCCAGCCTCCCCTTTATCCAACACGAATGGCTGTGGCCCATCAGCCTGGTCACCGGTGTGTTGAGCCTGATCGGTATTTTCGACCTGTTGCAAAGCCCCCACGCCGTGCGCCGCAACTACCCGATCCTGGGCAATATCCGTTACCTGGTGGAAGCCATCCGCCCGGAAATTCGCCAGTACCTGCTGGAATCCGACAGCGACGCCCTGCCCTTCTCGCGCTCGCAACGCTCGCTGGTTTACTCGCGCGCCAAGAACGAAACCGCCGACAAGCCCTTCGGCACCCTGATCGACGTCTACCAGTCGGGCTTCGAATTTATCGGCCACTCCATGCGCCCCGCGCCGCTGAGCGACCCCAGCGCCTTTCGCGTAATGGTCGGCGGCCCGCAATGCACGCAGCCGTATTCGGCGTCGGTGTTCAATATCTCGGCGATGAGCTTTGGCTCGTTGAGCGCCAACGCAATTCGCGCACTCAACCAAGGCGCCAAGCTCGGCAATTTCGCCCATGACACCGGCGAAGGCAGCATCAGTTCCTATCACCGCGAAAACGGCGGCGACCTGACCTGGGAATTGGGTAGCGGCTACTTCGGCTGCCGCACCAGCGACGGCCGTTTCGACCCGGAGCGCTTTGCCGTGCAGGCGCAGAACCCGCAGGTGCGCATGATCGAAATCAAGATGAGCCAGGGTGCCAAACCCGGCCATGGCGGGATCCTGCCCAAGCATAAGGTGACTAAAGAGATCGCCGAAACGCGCGGCATCCTGATGGGCGAAGACTGCATCTCGCCGTCACGCCACAGTGCGTTCTCCACGCCTATCGAACTGATGCAATTCATCGCGCAACTGCGCGAACTGTCCGGCGGCAAGCCGGTGGGTTTCAAGTTCTGCCTGGGCCACCCCTGGGAGTTCATGGGCATTGCCAAGGCCATGCTCGAAACCGGCATCCTCCCGGACTTTATCGTGGTCGACGGCAAGGAAGGCGGCACCGGCGCCGCGCCCGTGGAGTTCACCGACCATATCGGCGTGCCGCTGCGTGAAGGCCTGCTGTTCGTGCACAACACCCTGGTGGGCCTGAACCTGCGCGACAAGATCAAGCTGGGCGCCAGCGGTAAGATCGTCAGCGCCTTCGATATTGCCAGCGTGCTGGCCATCGGCGCCGACTGGACCAACTCGGCGCGCGGCTTCATGTTTGCCATCGGCTGCATTCAGTCGCAAAGCTGTCACACCAATAAGTGCCCGACCGGCGTCGCCACCCAGGACCCATTGCGCCAACGCGCCCTGGTAGTACCGGACAAGGCCCAGCGCGTGTTCAACTTCCACCGTAACACCCTCAAGGCCCTGGCCGAGATGCTGGCGGCGGCAGGCCTGGATCACCCGTCGCAGCTGTCGGCCAAGCATCTGGTGCGGCGTATGTCGGCCACCGAGATCAAGCTGTTCTCGCAGTTGCATGTATTCCTCAAGCCGGGTGAATTGCTCACCGGCGAAGTCAACGGCGAGTTCTATTCGCGCATGTGGCAGATGGCGCGCGCAGACAGTTTTGAGCCCCACGAAGTCGCCGCTGCTTAAAGGATTCAGATCGTGTTGAAAGTCATCGCTGAAGATTTCATCAAGCCCGAATACCTCGATACCGTGCGCCCCTGGTATGCCGAGCTGGTGGAAAAGACCCGCCAGGAACCGCTGTGCATCGCCTACGATCTGTTTGTCGATCAAAAAGATCCGGGGCACTTCATTTTCATCGAGCAATGGCCCGACCAGGCCGCGCTGGATGCGCACTGCCAGACCGAACACTTCACCCGGCTGGTGCCGCAGATCAATGAGCACCAGGCCAAGCCGTGCAAAGTGCTGTTGATGGATGCGTTCTAATTCACCCTTTTCCCGCTGAACCGGACCATCGGCGGTATCGTTGAAGCAACTGCCTGGCAGTTGGCAGTTCCTTCATGGATTAACGCGAGGCTGTTTTTTCATGACGATATAACCATCCCCATCCTCCACGTAAATGGAGTAAAACCAGTTATCGACTATGGGTCGAGCATCGGGTTTCAGTCGTACTCCGGCCGAATGTTCATGGCTGGCCTGTACCACATTAGTGATCCCTACCCTGGCCATTGCCTCAGGTAAAAACAGAAAATCAGCAGCCACTAAATACGGCATAACCGGCATGATCGAAACGGTTCCGGCAGAGGCTGGCAACCAATAATCCTGAGCACTGGCATTAAAGTAAAAAACCTCCACCGAGGCCAGCGCCGCATTAGAAGTCAGCGAATAAGCCAAACTACTCATCACGCTGGTTTCCAATTCCTTCTTCAGGCTCAAGACTCGCCCATAACTATAAGAAATTGACAAAAATAAAATTATTGGCAGCACAACAAACACCGTCAAATTGCGCTGCACAGCATTCAACCATTGATGGATCACCAGGACTATAAAGACCAGCAAAGGCCCGCTCCCCAACATCGCCCTTGCATCATTATTTTCATAGAAAAAAACAAGCATGATTCCCGGCACAGACATTATCAGCAGCGGCACTATCGATATATAAGCCAAACTCACCAGCACTTTACTCACCCACCCTGGACGCTCACGCAATGCAGAAAAACCAGCCCAGGCGTAACCCATCCCAAACAGAATCGCCATCACACCAAAAAACCAGGCACTATCGCCCGTATATAAAGGGCGAATTCTTTCTTCCGCATTTTCTAAACGCTGGAACATGACAACCGGCCAATCCTTATCCAAAGCAAGAAGCTGCTGCCGTTCCGTGCCCATAAAGGGAACGATCGCACAAAGATAAAAAAGCGAGGCAACGCCTGCCTGCATGGCCTTTTCCAAACCCAACATCACCCATTCACGGGTTGCTTTTTTATCTTTAATCGCTCTGTACAATTCGATGCAACACAATCCGAAAAACGCATTGATAAGTGGCTGATAAATACACAGCGCACTGCCAACCAGTAACGTGCTGCCCCACCACTCCAGCCATTTCCGTTCAGACTTAAAGGTGATAGCAAATACCATCATCGCCAACCCTACAGTCATCACAGGGCCGTCGTATTTATAAGCAAGATCACTCAAAAACAAGGGACTGAAAAACACCGGCAACACCACCATCGACGAAAACACATTCACGTGACAAAAGTAATGAAATGCGAGCTTCTCCAATGCGGTAGCCATGACCACGCACGCGACCAACAGGCCCAATGGGGATGAGTCTGGGGCGCCATTTGAGAGGGATAAGAAATGATAAAAACCGTCAATTAAAAAACGCCCTTCAGCACGCCATGACGCGTACCCATACGCAGCCCTAAAGCTATCTTCAACGTAAAAGTAGTCAGCCAGGGTCAAGGGATACACATAGACTAAAACAGCCACTAAAAAGAATATAAAACTTTCCTTCCTCGACCATTCATAGGTAATCACTTTTCGGCGCCTCCCTTAAGATCACTCCAAACACCTGCCTCTTCGGCGACTTGCTCGCCCCGACTCACAACGCCTTTAACCACATAACGCGGCCGGTGCTTAGTTTCCATATAGATGCGCCCCACATATTCCCCCAGTATCCCGATCCCAATCAGCTGCACCCCTCCCAGGAACAAGATCGCCGTCATCAACGATGGGTACCCAGGCACCTCATTACCAAACAGTACTTTGTCCAGCACGAGGTACCCGGCATACACCAATGCGATCAGCGAAATCACGCCACCGATATAACTCCACAACCGCAACGGCAAGGTGCTGAACGAGGTGATGCCATCCAATGCCAGGTTCCACAGTTTCCACGCGTTGAATTTGCTCTGGCCCACCGTGCGGGGGGCACGGTCGTACTCGACAATGGCCACGCCGAACCCCGCCCAGGACAACACCCCCTTCATGAACAGTTGCTGTTCGGGCAGGGCCTTGATCACATCCACCACCTTGCGGTCCATCAGCCGGAAGTCGCCGACGTTTTCTTCGATATGCGTGTAGGAAATTCGATTAAGCAGGTGATAGAACAACGACGCGCTACGGCGTTTGAGGTAGCCATCGCTGGAGCGGTCCCGACGCTTGGCCAGCACCACATCGGCGCCGTTCCGCCATTCATGGATCAAGCGCGGAATCACGTTGACCGGATCTTGCAGGTCCACGTCCATAGGCACCACGGCCTCGCCCGTGGCGTATTCAAGCCCGGCGAACAGCGCGGCCTCCTTGCCAAAGTTGCGCGACAGATTGATCAACACCATATCGCTGTCAACCATCGCCAGGGCCCGGGCACGCTCGGCCGTACGGTCGGTGCTGCCATCGTCGATAAGCACTATCTCGATGCCGTGAGCCTGCAAACCGGGTGCCTCGCGTACCGCGCGATAGAACGGTTCGATGGCCTGTTCCTCGTTAAACACCGGCACGATCAGCGAAATCCTCATTGCCCACGCTCGCGGAACACCACCCAGCGTGACAACAAAAAACCGCACACCAGGCTGACCAGCGAAAACACCACCACCGTGACGATCCCCGGCGCACGCCAGCGGTCCGCCAGCCAGCCCACGCCCAGGCTCAAACCGCCCATGCACGCCATGAACACCAGGTAACGGGCCAACGATGCAGACATGGCAAAGGTGTAGATCGCGTTGACATAAAACGAGAAGGACGCCGCCACGCAAAAGGCGAGAAAGTTGCTCACGGCCTGGCTAAGGTCCAGTACAGCCCTGAACACAAAAAACAGCTGCCAATGGATCAGCGTATTGGCGACCCCAATCACCGTGTAGCTGGAGAATCCCTTCCACAGTCTGGCCATGCCGTCGCCCTGTTCCGCCTGCCTCCAGCAAGCCACGTCCGTCATTGTTCGTCTACTGTCAGAATTAACAGGTACCCGTCGCGCGGTTGAGACATTCTGTAATACCCGGCCTTTGCAATTGCTTACAAATGTCGCCAACCTGCGCCCGCCCGACGCACGGCGTAAGACTTCACCGCCGCTTGCCTGTCATTACTAAACCCTCAGTTCAAGAGCCCGCTGCCATGCTGAACGGACGCGACCCGCGCATCGATTTTTTTCGGGGCCTGGCGTTGATCTTCATTTTCTGGGATCACGTCCCCCACAACCCCCTCGGCCAGATCACCCTGCGCAATTTCGGTTTCAGCGATGCTGCGGAAGTGTTTGTGTTCCTCGCCGGTTATGCCTGCGTACTGGCCTACGGCAAAATTCTGCAGGCCGAAGGATATTGGATCACCGCCCTGAAAATCCTGCGCCGAGCCTGGGTGTTGTACGTAGTGCACATCTTTTTGCTGGCGATGCTGATGGGTATCGTGTTCTTCGCCAACAGCCATGTGGAGACCCGCGACCTGGTCGAGGAGATGGGCCTGACGCACTTCGTCACCCACCCACAACAGGCCCTGACCGATGAATTGCTGCTGCGTTTCAAACCCAACCTGATGGACCCGTTGCCGCTGTATATCGTGCTGCTTGCCGGCTTGCCGCTGGTGTTGCCGCTGCTGTTGCGCAAAACGTGGGTGGTGGTGGGGCTGTCGATGACGGTGTATCTGCTGGCGCCCTGGATGGGCTGGAACCTGCGGGCGATTGCCGACGGTGTGTGGTACTTCAACCCGGTGACCTGGCAGTTTCTGTTTATCCTCGGCGGCGCGGCGGCGGTGCAGGCCGGCCAGGCCCGCGCGCCCGATACCCGGCCGCTGCGCCGGCAACCGTTGTTTATCGCGGCGGCAGCCTATGCCCTGCTGGCCGGGGTGATTACATTGTCCTGGCGCTGGCCGCACCTTCACGATGCCTGGATGCCCGCCATCGTCAGCAACATGTTGTACCCCATCAGCAAGACCGACCTTTCACCGGTGCGCCTGGTGCACTTTCTCGCCTTGGCGTATGTCACCGCCAAGCTGCTGCCGGGTCGTGCCTGGACGCAAAACTGGCTGGCGCAACAGAGCTGCCGCATGGGCCGCTATTCGTTGGAGGTGTTCTGCCTGGGAGTATTGCTGGCGCCGCTGGCCGACATGCTCAACGCCCAGGTCGAGGATGCCTGGCCGATGCAGGTGTTCAGCGCACTGCTGGGCCTGTTGCTGATGGCTGCACTGGCGGCCTGGCTGGAGTTCATTAAAAACCTGGATGCCTCCCGGCACCGCCCTCTCGCTACGGGTAAATAGTTAACCCCTGGCATCGTGCGCGTGGTGATTACATCGGCCTTCCACTCAATATGTGAAAGGCCACCCATCCATGCCGACTTCTCAATTACTCAACGGCTTATCCGGCAATCTGCAATCGAGCACCTCCTGGGCACAGCAGGAAGCTGTGGAGCAGATCCGGCATAACTTGACGCATGCATTGGGCGCCCTCACGCCCGATGAAAAAAAACGCTATGTGAGACTGCAACGCGAAGCCCTGGCGGCCCTTAACGCAGTTGAAACCGAAAAAGAGCGCGTGGTACAGGCCTTCAAGACCGAAGGCCTGGCCCAATTGCGCAGCCGCATTGACGGGCGTGACCCCGAAGCCTTCCGGTTCAACACCGTTTACCGGGAAAAAGTAGAACAGCCCTTCCCTTGGGAACCTGAACGTAAAGAACGGACCCGATTCCGTCGCCGCTCCTACACGCAAGACTGGCACTACGTCGATCACGTCAAAAGCATGTCCCTGTGGGAGGCGGCCTGCGTCAACTTTGGCTTCACCTACGGCAGGACCACAGAGTCCGGCTACAGCCTGGTACAAGCCAGTCATGTCGCGGGGCCAGGCGATGATCGCAGCCTCTCGGCACAAGCGTTTATCGACGTGGCACGCGAACTGGACCTGGGCGGCCAGCTGAAAACCCGCATCAACGCCACCTTGGGGGATAACGGCACACTGCGCCGCCTGATGAGTGTTTCAGCCAGGACGCTGCTGCAGTTCGATGTGCTGGACGCCTGGCGCAACCGTGCCGATAGCGGGCTGACCCGCGAGATGTACACCCTGTTGAATGCGGCCATTGATGAGACAGGGGCTCAACCGGAGATTGACTCACTGGGCCTGACAGCGGGGGTAACGGTGGTGGCGGCCGTTCCCTTCGTGCCCTGGGACACCATAATTCCGGTGCCTCTGCTGCTGATTCGCGTCGCGGCCCTGGGTGTGTTGTCGTACTTTCCGTTCCGCCCTGGGGGCGCACTGCGCTATCACCCCGACGCACGCGCGGCGGAGCAAGCATTCCGCACGCAACTGCTCGAAAGCCATCAAAACGACGACTTGGGCTGGTTTTCCCGGCAATTGCCCCTGGTGGGCATGTCCGTCTTCTCCAAACTGGTGACCAAGAAGCCTCGGCCGGAAGGCCTGAACTGGCTTGCGGGAAAACTGTATGACGGTTTTCACAAAGCCTTCCCGGCGCAGACCCTCAAGGATATCCACTTCGCCGCCGACGCCAAGACGGGACGGCCAGTGAGCCTGGTAGAGGCCATGACTTACCGGCAGATCCAACGCTGCCAGGCAGACCTCGACACACTCGCCGTCAATCGCTCCGAAGCCGATTGGCAAGCCCTCAAGGACGCGGCGCAGGCGATTGCGTCCGAGGTCCTCGACCTGCTCCTGACCCCGGTGCCCGGGGGCGTGACGGGCATGATGCGAACCCTGCAAGTACTGATGCTGGGCAGCCTGACCTACAGCGTGATCCAGGGCCTGGACCAGGCCGTCAAAGGCGACGCCAGTGCCTTTGCCAGCAGCCTCACGGATGTTGCCGACCTGATCGTCAGCGGCCAGTTGACCGCAACGGCCGGCCGCTTGCAGCGCCAACGCATGCAAACGCTGATGCAGAACCTAGGTAACCCGCGCAAGGTCATCCGCTCGGGCGGTAGCCCTCAGTTGTGGAAACCCGACGCGCAACCTTACGCCCATGATCGACAGTCGCTGCTGGACGGCCGCAGCCCCGATGCCCTGGGCGTCTACAGCGTAAATGGCGAGAAATACGTCAAGCTCAATGAAGGTGACCAGTTTCTGGTGGCACAGGTCAAACACGACGACCAGCAGATGCGCTACGTGCTCAAACATCAACGCAGCGATGGCTACACCCCGCCCATCCTTTTCAACCCGGCAAAGCAGGCGTGGGTCTTCGACCTGCACAATGCCCACACCCTCTCGGACATCGAGCTGCTACAACGCATGCTGCCCAACGGTTCCTCGCTGGCGCCGGCAGCAGACCTGGAAACCATGCTGCGCAGCACCTCTACCACCCGGGAAACACTGGACAAGGTGTGGCGGTCGGAGCCGGCGCCCTTGAACCTGATCGAAGGCGTGCGGCGACTACAGGTCGACCGGGTCATCCAACTGATCATCGACCGCTTCAACGAGCCCGGCTACCTGCCGCCCCACGGTGACAGCGCGATACTGTGCCTGCTGACGCAACTGCCCGACTGGCCAGCGAACACCACCCTGAGTATCAGCGACCCCCAGCGCACGGTGATCGAGAGCTACAGCAAAACCGAGCGCCCCCCAACCCCCACCCATGCCATCGACATTATCAGGGCCGAGGATGGCACCTACAGCGCACGGGACGTTGCGCACCTGGTACCCAATGCCGATGAGCCGTTGTTGAACCTGATCATTGCGTTGCAACCCACCCTCTCGCAACTGGGCCTGGAGGGGCATGCTCCCCACACCTCTGCGCAGCGCATCACGGTGCTACGTCGACAGGTCGCGCAACTGGCCAGCGACGAGCGCATGACACTGTTCAGCGCCCTGGTGAACTACGCCGGTTACGAAAAAAGCGAGCAGCTTGTACCGGCGAACATGCGCCGGTTTCTGCCCGCCACGGCCTTGCCCCCCCTGGTCGCCGTCACACCGTTGCTGAAAAAACTGCGTGACCTCAACCGCCCCTTGTCCCCGGCCAATCTGGAGCGCCTGCTGGAGCAGCATCCACTGACGCCCCAGCAGCAACAGGCCTACTTGCGACAAGGCACGCTGCCGAGCGCCTTCCATGAACTGCTGGACAACCACCGCACCGCGTTGCGTATCGATGCGGCCATCGACGGCTTGTACCACGCCCGCGCCTACAATGACGACATTGACCAATGGGCCCGGGAGTTCGCCTCGGCGCTGGTGCGCAATACCCTCAAGCGCCCGTTCGTGATGACCGAAATGGTCGCCGGGCACATCGCCAAACCCTACGTATTCAAAGGCCCGCAGGACCCCACGGTGGAGTTGCGCCACTATGGCAACGGCGTATATGAGGCGTACGACGTGGTCAACGGCGGCACGATTCCCGTGCCTGCAACCATGGACAGTTTCTACCTGGCCATCGCTTCGGTATTGCAGCCCCACGAGCGGCAGTTGCTGGGCATGAGCAGCGCCACCGACGCCCAGGGCCTGCGCACCCGGCTGGGTGACTACATGAGCAGCAAGCGCAGCGCGGCCGGTTATGTCAGCCTGGTCAACGGTTCGCTGATGCAATACGAACACACCCTCACGCCGCCCACCGACCTGGCACCTGACGCCCTTGGTATTTTCGAGTGGAATACCCAGCATTACCTGCCGCTCTACGGCTCCCTGTACCGGATCGTGTTTGACAAAGTCCTGCACAAATGGCGTCTGCGCCACCCTCGGAAAGTCGGGGTCGACACCCCATCACTCACCCACAATGGCCACGGTGCCTGGCGTCTTGCCAGCGAAAACCCGATGTCCTGGAACGACCATGAACTGCTTTACCGTCTGGGCAACCACACCTACGCGTTTACAGAGGCCGAGTCCGCCAATATCCTCGCCCTCACCAACACTCCGTCCAGGCTCTTGCGCCACGCCCACCGTGCCGGCCATGCCGCACCACCGCTGCTGGCCGACACCTGCAAACGCCTGAAAATGGAACAGGAGATCCGGCAGTTCATCGAGGCGATCGGCAACACTCCCACCTCGCGTATCGCCCGTCCCGACTTGCAGCTGCTGGTGCTTTCCAGCCTGCCCAGTTGGCCTGACAGCCACGTCCTGCGTGTGGTCGACACCGACAACCGGGTTGTCCAGCAATACCCTGACCGCAACCGGCCAAACGACAAAGCATTGGTGGTCAAGAAGAGTGACTACGAGAACGCCAGGCTATTGGACACAGTGATCACCGACGATGAGGTGACCCAGGCCGTGCTCGGTGAATTGCCAGATTCCCGCGACGACCGCCTGTTCAAACTGGTGAAGCAGATCGTCGAGTTCACCGAACGGGAAAAGCCGCAGCTCCTGGAGTCGATCTATCAACGCAGTGAAGACCGTGACACTGAGTTGGTAAGGCATTTCAAAGTCCACCACCCAGGCCTGCCCAACAGCAGTGTCGAGGCGATTCTCGGCCAGGCCACGCCCAAGGAACTCAAGCAGCTGCAGCAAAAGAAAGCGCCCGGTTTGCGCCTTGCCGAACAGGCACGCCTGTCCGCCGACGACGTACGTCTGAACCGCGCCTATGAGGGTCTGTACTCCGACGCCTGTATCAACGCCGACAGCGACAAAATCACCTTGCATCTGCTCAAGGACTTGCCCGCATGGCCCGCCGGCGTGCGCATCGACATTCACCAAGGCAACAACCACGGGCCCCTGCTGCAAAGCGCAGGCCCGATCACCGGCACCGAACGCCGCACGCTCGCCAGGACCGAACGCGGCTACCAGGCCTACGACAGGTCGGGCAACCCGCTCGGCCAGCCATCGAACCTGTTGCTGCGGATTATTCTCTCCACTTTGTCCGACGACGAAAAAAACGCGCTGGAGGCGACCGATGAGGCAGGCTTGTCAGGGTTGCGCCAACAGATTCTCACGCTTGCACTCAGCCAACGGGTACAGATCAAAAGCCTTCTGGACCTGACCCACCTGCAACCTTGGATGGTGCCGCCCATGGGCGGGGAACGGACATTCCTGGCCTACCCTATGTGGAGCCGGTTCTGGCCGTTCAGTGGTCATCGGCCACCCGACCTGGTCACCAAGGTCCAAGAGCTTTACCCCCGGATGAGAGATTCCGATGCCCGCGATTTCATCCGCGCGCTGAACATGAACGAGCCGGCTGCATTGGTCGAAATCGAACGCCGGCGCACCGAATACCACAACATGGACATCGAGCTGGAGCGCTGGGCAGACACACCCCAGAGTGCGGATGAACCCACCCAGGATCCGCTGGGCTTGAGACTGGCCAGCCGTCGCTACCTCGCGCAACAGCTGCGAGCAGCCTGGCGCCACGAAAATCGCTCCATTACCTACCTCGCCGGGGTTCTTCACGCCCAGTTCCTGGAGTTGCAACTGGATGACGGCGACCTGCCGCCGGCCCATTTCATCAACGGCAATCAAGGCTTTTCACACATCGACTATCTGAAAATATCGGGCAATCACTTTCCTGAAACAGCCAATGCGTTCCTGAGCAAATTCACCGGGCTAAGCGGCCTGGAGCTGGATTGCCGGCTGCACGAATTACCCGCAGCCATCACTGACATGACCCAACTCACCCACCTGACGCTCAGCGACAACGATATCCGCCTCACCGAAGCTTCGGCCCAGCGCCTGGCATCCATGGTCAACCTGCAGCGGTTGGTCCTGGAGGACAACCCAGACCTTGGCGTGTCCCCGGATGTCAGTGCCATGACCCACCTGCAGCACTTGAACCTGACGAATACCGGGCTGACCCAGTGGCCCACGGGGGCGGAACTGCTGCCGTCTCTGGAGGAGTTGCGCCTGCAGGAAAACGCAATCACCGACCTTCCCGAAACGCTGTTCAACGATGAGCGCGTCGGCCCGCCTCGCCGCACTATCCTGCTGCATGAAAACCCGCTCTCGCCAGCCACCCTTGAGCGTATCGAACAGCACCGGCACACCACCGGTATCAGGCTCGGCGGCGCACTTGGGCAACCGCATCAAGCGCCAGTGGCTGACGCTGTTTCATCCTGGTTAAGCGGCGTGCCCACGGCCGATGTCGCGGCGCGCCGAACGTTGTGGGAGCAACTCAAACACCACGAAGGCGCCAATCCCGATGATGCCTTCAGGGTGCTCGCGGACCTGACCAATACCTACGCCTACACCGCCGGGGGCGCTCGTCGGGAGGTCTTGACGCAACGGGTATGGACCTTGCTGCTGGCCATGGGCGAGTCGAGCGAGCTGCGCAATAACGTGTTCCTTAACACCTACGGCTCGGGTGACTGCGGCGACAGTGTGCTGCTGGCCTTTACCAATATGGAGCTTGAACACCGGATCCACATGGCCAAAGCCAAGAGCCGCAGCTACGAGAGTGACCGCGCGCTGATTGACTTGTCCGCCGGACGCTTCTACCTCAACCAGCTCGACCATATCTCCGACAAATTCATTCATGACCGGGAACTGGCCGGCCTGGAAGTCGACCCGGCCGAAGTCACGATTTACTTCCGTGCCCAATTGGCCACCGAGTTCAACCTGCCCTTTCACCCATTGGAACTGCTGTACAGCGTCGAAGACTATGTGACCACGGAGGTCATCAATAACGCCCGCCTGCAACTGCGCGGGCTCGGCAACAGCCCGGCCCTGCAGGAATGGCTATTGATGGAAGGGTTCTGGATCGAATACCTGGCCAGGAGCCATCCGGAGACCTTTGCTACCATCAAGGACACCATTCGCTACAAAGTCAGCCTGCTGGAAAAAGAGGTGCCGGACCGACACTCGGACGAGCATCTGGAACGGCGTCAGTCACTGATCGACCTGGAGCAGGACGAGCAGAATCGCCTGGTGCGACAACTGACCGTCGCCACCCAGGCCGCGCTGCAACGCGCCTGAACCAGGCCCCGGCGCCCAAGGCGGGCACCGGGGCTTGCTGCGTCAAGCCGAGCGGGGCGAGCCCTGGCTGACCTGCGTCGGTTGCAACTTGAACACATAGAACAACACGGTCAGCAGCACCAGGAATACCGGCCCCACATACAACGCCACGCGGGTATCCGGGAAGTACGCCATCAGGCCGACTACCAGCACCAAAAATGCCAGCGCCAGGTAGGAACTGACCGGGTACAGCCACATGCGGTACTTCAAAGCCTTCTGTTCGGCCGGGCTCAGGCTCTTACGGAACTTGAGCTGGGCCAACAGGATCATCACCCAGGTCCAGATCGCGCCGAAGGTGGCGATGGAGGTCACCCAGACGAAGACTTTCTCCGGCACCAGGTAATTGAGCAACACCCCCAGCAGCAAGGCAAAGATCGACAACAGCAGCGCCTTGCGCGGTACGCCGTTGCTCGATGTGGTACCGAACGCGGCCGGCGCCTGGCCGTTCTGCGCCAGGCTGTAGAGCATGCGCCCGGTGCTGAAAATCCCGCCGTTGCAGGACGACAGCGCCGCCGTGATCACCACGAAGTTGATGATGCCCGCCGCCGTCTTGATCCCCAGACGCTCGAAGGTCATCACGAACGGGCTGCCCTGGGTGCCGATTTCATTCCAGGGGTAGATCGACAGGATCACGAACAACGCGCCGACGTAGAACAGCAGGATGCGCCAGAACACCGAGCCGATGGCACTGGGGATGGTCTTTTGCGGGTTCTTCGCTTCACCGGCGGTGAGGCCGATCATTTCCACGCCCAGGTAGGCGAACATCACCATTTGCAAGGACATCAACACACCCTGCACGCCATTGGGCATAAAGCCGCCATGGGCCCACAGGTTGGAAATACCGAGCGCCACACCGTCGTTGCCAAAGCCGAACGCGATGATGCCCACGCCGCCGATCACCATGGCAATGATGGTGACGATCTTGATCAGCGCGAACCAGAATTCGAATTCACCAAAGGCCTTCACCGCGATCAGGTTGATCGTGCCCATGCTGATCAGCGCCGCCAGGGCCCAGATCCAGCGCGGCGTATCGGGGAACCACACGCCCATGTACACCGCCACGGCGGTGATTTCCGCCACGCAGGTCACCAGCCACAGGAACCAATAGTTCCAGCCGGTCAGGAAACCGGCCAACGGCCCGAGGTAGTCCTGCGCATAACGGCTGAACGAGCCGGCGACCGGATTGTGTACGGCCATCTCACCGAGGGCACGCATGATCACCAGGATGGCCAAGCCACCAATGATGTAGGACAGCATGATGGCCGGGCCGGCCATTTCAATGGCCTTGGCCGAGCCGAGGAACAGGCCGACACCGATACAGGCGCCGAGGGCCATCAGGCGAATATGCCGCTCGCCCAGTTCGCGTTTGAGCGGGCCGCCCGAAGCGGTCTCGCCATGGGGCAGGTGGTTGCCAACTGGCATAGGGGTACAACCTCATTTTGTTATTGGAATGTCCGTCGAGTCTCCAGGGGCAAGCCGGTAAGCCTGCGCCCTTGTTGAAACCGGGCCGCCTCATGGACGAGCCCTTCTTGCCAGGCAAGATCAGCGGGGCGTGCAGTATAAAAAGCCAGGAGCAGGGCCTTTCACTATAAAAACGAGGCAATTCAGGGGAAGCGTCGGTCAAAATGCAATTTTACAGGAGTGTCTGACCTGTCTTTGGCGACAAAACGTCGCGGCAGCACCGTAGCAAATCCATCGGAATATTCCGACACCCAATACACAATTCCCTCACACACAGCCATCAGCGACTAGACTTCAGCCAAGTCCGATCTATCTGCGTGAAGGGATCAATCGACTATGGGCGCACTGTGGCAAACCGAATCGAGCAAGGCTGCGAAAGTACACGGTAGTTCGGACCCAGCGCCTTTACCCCAAAATAAACCCAGGCCCCGTTACTCACGGCGCCTGTTCTGGTTGATTGTGCTGATGGCGTTGGTGGCCCTGGGGTTTGCCGCCGCTAAAGAGATGCGCACCTCACGCCCGCAGGCCCAGGAACTCAGCCGCCTGGCCCGTGCCCTCACCTACCAGCTGGAGCCCGGCCCCAGCCCGGCAATCGCCTACCCCGGTGCCGGCCCCTTCGACCGGCGCCTGGGTTACAGCGACCTCGCCACGTTCCTGCCGCGCCTGCTCAAGCGCGGTTATGCGATCGAAAGCCAGGCGCGCTTTTCGGCCGAGTTGATGGACTACAGTGCCAAGGGCCTGTTCGTGCCTTATGCGGAAAAGATCCAGGCCGGGTTGTCCATCACCGACTGCCGCGCCGTGCCGCTCTACCAGTACAACTATCCGCAGCAGCTGTACGAAAGCTTCACCGCGATTCCGCCGGTGGTGGTCAACAGCCTGCTGTTCATCGAGAACCGCGACCTGCTCGACCCGGCCCAACCCGAAGCCAACCCCGCAGTGGACTGGCCACGCTTCGCCAAAGCCGCCTGGTCACAAGTGGCCAGGCTCCTGCATTTGCCCGGGCAGACCGCCGGCGGCAGCACCCTGGCGACGCAACTGGAAAAATACCGTCACTCCCCCGACGGCCTGACCTTGTCGGGCGGCGAGAAGCTGCGCCAGATGTTTTCCGCCAGCGTGCGTGCGTACCAGGACGGCCCGCAGACCTTGCAGGCCCGCCAGAACATCGTGCGCGACTACCTCAACAGCGTGCCGTTGTCCGCCGTGCCCGGCCACGGTGAAGTGCACGGAATGGCCGAAGGGTTGCGGGTGTGGTACGGCGCCGATTTCAACCGCACCAACGCGCTGCTTGCCGACAACAGCACGCAAAACCTCGGGCAAAAAGGCCTGGCCTTGCGTGAAGTGTTGTCATTGATGATTGCCCAGCGCCGGCCTTCGCACTACTTGTCCAAAGGCCACGCCGAACTGGCGGAGCTGACCGACAGCCACATTCGCCTGCTCGCGCAGAACGCGGTCATCGACCCGGCCCTGGCCCAGGCCGCCCTGGCCAGCAAGGTCAGCTATCGCGACTGGCAGCAACAGCCGACGATCCAACCGATTGAAACCAACAAAGGCATCAGCGTTGCCCGCAGCCGCCTGGCCGCCCTGCTCAATCGCCCGCTGTACGACCTCGACCGCCTGGACTTGTCCGCCACCAGCACCCTGCAGGATGAGCTGCAAACCCAGGCCACCGCCTACCTCAAGCACCTGGCCGACCCCGCCTTCGCCGGGCAAATCGGCTTGCTCGGCCCGCGCCTGCTGACGCCCGCCAGCACCGCGCAAGTACGCTACAGCTTCACGCTTTATGAGATGACCGCCGATGGCGCACGGGTGCGGGTACAGACCGACAACACCGACCAGCCCTTCGACATCAACGAAGGCAGCAAGCTGGAACTGGGCTCCACCGCCAAGCTGCGCGTGCTGACCACCTACCTGCAAATCATCAGCGAACTGCACGACCGTTATGCCGGCCAGACACCCGCCGAGCTGAAAAAAATCAACCTTGATGAGCAGGATCGCCTATCGCGCTGGGCCGTGGATTACCTCGCACAAAACCGCGACCAGAGCCTGCCGAAGATGCTCGACGCGGCGCTCGAGCGGCAGTATTCAGCCAGCCCCGGCGAACGCTTTTTCACCGGCGGCGGCCTGCATCACTTCAATAATTTTCGTAACGAAGACAACGGGCGCAACCCCACGCTGCGTGAAGCCTTGCGTGAGTCGATCAACCTGCCGTTCATTCGCCTGATGCGCGACCTGGTGCGCTACAGCACTTATCAGGGGCCCAACAGCAGCGCCGAGTTGCTCAAGGACGACAACGACCCGCGCCGCCAGGAATACCTGGCGCAATTCGCCGACCGCGAGGGCACTACCTTCCTGTTGCGTTTCTGGAAGCGCTACCGCAACAAGGACACCCAGGCGCGGCTCGACACGTTTCTTGACGGCATGCACCCCACTGCCATTCGCCTGGCTGCCGTGCACCGTTACCTGCTGCCCCAGGCCAGCCAGGAGAGTTTCAACCGTTTTGTGCGCGCGCACCTGAACACCAAGGCCCCGGAAAAACTCACCGACGAACGCCTGGCCAAGCTCTACAAGGACTACGGCCCCGGTACCTACGACCTGCCGGACCAGGGCTATATCGCCAAGGTCCACCCACTGGAGTTGTGGCTGCTCGGTTACCTGCTGGACCACCCCGACGCCACCTTCGCCGAGGCTGTCGCCGCCAGTGAGCACGAACGTCAGGAAGTCTATGGCTGGCTGTTCAAGAGCCGCCACAAGAGCGCTCGCGACAGCCGCATCCGCACCATGCTGGAGGTCGAGGCATTCCTGGATATTCATCAGCGCTGGCAGGCGGTCGGCTACCCGTTCGACCATCTGGTGCCATCCCTGGCCACGGCCATCGGCAGCTCCGGCGACCGTCCGGCGGCCCTGGCAGAGTTGGTCGGGATCATTCTCAATGACGGCGTGCGTGAACCGACCCTGCGTATCGACAGCCTGCACTTCGCCGCCGACACGCCCTATGAAACGCGCCTGGTCAACCAGCCTGATCGCGGCAAACGGGTGATGCCCAGCGAAGTCGCGGCGGCCCTGCGCGGTGCGTTGTCGCAGGTGGTGGATGCCGGTACCGCCAAACGCGTGGCCGGCAGTTTCAAGCTGGCCGATGGCACGCCCCTGACCATGGGTGGCAAGACCGGCACCGGCGACAACCGCATTGAAGCCATCGGTGCCGGGGGGCGCATACTCAGTTCCAAGTCGATCAACCGTACCGCGACGTTCGTGTTCTACATCGGCGAGCAGCACTTCGGCACACTGACGGCGTTTGTGCCGGGCAGTTCGGCGCAGCACTTCACGTTTACATCAGCCTTGCCCGTGCAGGTGCTCAAGGGCATGGCGCCGATCCTCACCCCCTATCTAAAGCCAGGAGCCCAGACGTTGTGCCTGCCGTCGATGGCCAACCACTGACCCTGGGCAGGGTGTTATCCCGCTGTTTTTCAGTTCTGAATAGTGCATCGAATACCACCGATTCCCAGCTGGATTTCAAGCTTTTAACCGGCGGTATCCCGCGCATAATTCAACGACCTCATTCAGTTTAAAAGGTCGTTTTGTCATGCCCACCGCTCTCACGGATCGAGTCTTTCCGGTTGCAGGAAAAACCCCGGATTCCTACGCCTTCATCAAGCAACAACTCCCCCCCTGGCTGATCGACGCCCATGCGCGGCACATCGGCGCACTGAAAGCCCTGACCCCGACGATCCCACACAACCTTTCAATACCTGCAGCTCGCGCGCCGTTGAAACAAGCACTGGCCGAACAGTGGGCCGCTCAGAACGCCGTCGACAAACAATTGGCCCACTTGAGCGACCTTCGGGCCTTTGCCGAGCCACTGCTCAAGGAAGCGCTGCGGGACTATGGCGAGATCGAGGTAGCGCAGACTTCAATCCGCTTGTACTCACCGGCCAATTTGCCCTGGTGGACAATCAATGCCGCGCCCGGCGTCACTAGCCGCACCGTCACGTTGCTGGATGCCGCATTGCACAATTTCTCGTCCTCGGAAACTTTCGCTGACTTTGCCTTTTTGTCCGCTGCCAACAGTCAGGGGCAACAGCGCACGCTGACCCTGACCCACGCGGTGACCGGCCAGGCGCTGACCGCCGAGACCTTCAAAGCCCTGTGCCGCACCCTCGATATCGGCGCCCGCTACCAACAGCAACTGCGCACCACCTTCGGCCTCGACAATCCGCAGGTCGCAGAACGGCTGCGCGTCACGCTCGTCAATCAGCAGAAGGCTGCCCTGAACAGCGCGGCTCACTTGGCGCTGGCCAACCGGCATATCAGCGATGAAACCTACGCCCTTGTCCAGTCCATGCTGGCGGGGCGCACCAACCTGAGGTGGAACGGCCAACCGGTAGATTTCTACACCCTGAACATACTGGACACCCGCGTGATCGGGCCGTTGATCATTGCGCCCCGACAACCGGATCCCCCCTCGCCTTTGCAGACCGTGATCGAAAGCCTCGCCGGGCATACCGCTGCGGTCGTGAAAATACTGGTCTACATCCCGGAGGACCCTGACCACCCACTCAAGGAATACGACTCCTCAGCCGCATTCGTCAAAGAGCTGATCCTCCAGCTGCGTTCGCCGGAGCCAGGCGCGTCGCGTCCCAGCTACCAGCCGTTTTTCAGTCAATTCATCGAACATGAACAGCGCGGCCGTTTTTTTGCACAACTCAATAACCTGCTCCAGACCGTACGCTGGCATCCCAGCCAGCCCGGGGACAGCCGCCCCAGCTGGCGAGAAACGCCCGTGGAAACCCCGAACCTGCGGGTCAGCGTCCTGGCGACCCGCAACGATACCGCCAACCGCGCCGCCGTTCCTGCCTCCGATGATCTGTGGAATTACCTCTGTCGGGTCAAGCTGAACAAGATCATCAATGACGCCCGGCAAATCGCCGTCTCCACCGCCTACGCCGACCGCATGGCGCGCTGGGAATGGTGGGACAACCTGGAAAAAATGCTCTCGGACCTGTTCAACGCAGCGCTGCTGGTGATCACCCCGGTCGTGCCGGTACTCGGTGAACTGATGCTGGCCTACACCGCCTACCAATTACTCGACGACACCTTCGAAGGCATTGTCGACTGGGCCGAGGGACGGCAGCTTGAGGGATGGCAGCACATCATCGGCGTGGCTGAAAACGTTATCCAACTCGGTATCTTCCATGCCGGCGGGCAGCTCAGCCAGGTCGCCGAGACAAAGCTGTCGTCCTTTATAGCGGGACTCAAACCGGTACAAACCGCCTCAGGCGAAACCCGCCTGTGGCACCCGGACCTGACGCCCTACCAGCACCGGAATCTGCGCCTGCCCTCGGATTTCCCGCCTGAAGAGAATGGCCTGTATCACCACCGCGGCAAGAAGATTGCGCGCCAGGGCAACCGCCATTATGAAATCGTGCAGGATCCGCTGTCTCAACGCTTCCACCTCGCTCATCCCACACGTGTCGAAGCCTATCGCCCCTCCGTGGCACTCAACGGCACCGGCGCCTGTGTACTGGAAGGCGAACAGCCGCGCGCCTGGAGCAATCAAACGTTAATGCGTCGGTTAGGGCCGCAGACGGAGGGCTTGAGTGCCGGTGAACTGGAGCAGATTCGTATCATCAGCGATGTCGAGTTCGGCGCCTTGCGCCACATGTACGTCAACAATCAACCGACGCCACCGCTGCTGGCCGATACGTTGAAACGCTTCAAGAACGACAAGCAGATCAAAACCAGCGTCGAAAGCCTTCGCATGAACCAGCCACTGGACCCGGCGTCCTACTGGTTTGAGCAAATGGTCACCGAACTGGAAGGCTGGCCAGCGGACAAGGCCTTGCTGGTTTATCAGCAGTCCGATCTTTCGGGTACCCCCCGTCGGTATGGCAGTCCGACGGCCCAGGGCAGCGATACCCTCAGCCTCAGCATCGCCGACGTCATGTCCGGCCGCCTGCCGGAGAAAGTCGTGATGTTCCTGGACGAACATCAACTCACCGCACTGCTGGCGGATATGGTGCCGGAACCGGAACGGGCCCAGGCACTGCGCGAACGGCTTGCCGAGCACATAGAACAGCAAAGTGAGTCGCTAAGACTGCACCTTTACAGCGAGCAGGAAGCTTCAGGCGACCCGCATGTCCAATTGCTTCGCAGCCAGTACCCGGACATACCGCTGAACATTGCCCAGCGCCTGCTCGAGCACACCCGCAGACGCCATCTGAAGGTGATGGATGAAGACCGACGCGTGCCGCTGGAGGTGAAAAACCAGGCCGAAGAACTGGGTTTCGAAGTCACCAGCACCCGGGTGTTCGAGCAGATCCATCAAGATCGCCCCCTGTCGGTAGACGCGGAGACCCTGGCACTCAATAGCTTAAGGATGCACACCGATGCACTGGACCGGCTGCGTATCGAAATACGTGACCGAACCCCCACCGGCAACTTGCGAACCCACGTCGGCTCACTCGATGCTCCGAACATCCGTATCCTGGTGCGCAACAAAAAAGCCCAGTACCGCATCGTCAATGCCCAAGGCAGGCAGCTGCACGGTCCCACCGACTTCTACACTGCCGTTTTCCATACCCTGACAACCGACAAACACTTTATCGACGGCGAGCGATTCAGGTCATGGCTGATCGAAAAAAACAAAGCCGCCGCGCAACGACGCCTGATCCTTGCTGAACCGCCGATCCGCCCCCAGGCGCAACGTGAAACCCTGATACTGCTGGGGGGCGGCAACTTCCTCAGCACCTTGCGCCGCCTATCGCACGCCGACACCTCAACCGTGGCCCTGCAGGACCGCATCAAACGGTGGCTGCCCGAGATGTCCGAACAAGGTGTAAGAGACTTTGCTCACCAGGCGCAAAGCGAAGACGGCCTGGCCCTGCTGGTGCGCCTGGAAACCGAAGGGCAAACGCTTGAAACGACGCTGGACCGCTATGTCAGATCCAGTACCCGATGGCCAACACGCAGCCGCCTGGAGGCGGTCGAGCGAAAACGCCGTGGCGATTTTGCCCATACCCTGATGGAAGCCTGGCGCGAAGGCAGCACCCGGCTGCACGACAAGCTCGGTCAGCGACACCGCGGAGTCCAACTGGACCTGTCTGAAATACCCTGGCCCGAAAAAATTCCGGAGCTGCCAGCGGACCTGCGACAAGTCACACACCTGATCATAAACGGTGTTGATTTCACCCCAGAGCGAGCGCGTTTCTTGCAGCATTTCCCCCATCTGCGCAGCCTCGACCTGGGAGGCAACGCGTTGACAGCGTTGCCAGCGGCCCTTTCACGCATGAGCCTGCTCAGGGAGTTGAACCTGGCGCATAACAAGATCGTCCTGGATGGCCCGGCGCTGGCGCATCTGCGTGACCTCAAGCGCCTGCGCCTGTTGAGCCTGGAGCACAACCCGTTGGACGCAGTGCCGGATGTCAGCTTGATGCCCGATCTGGATATGCTCCTGCTCAACCACACCCATATCCAGGAATGGCCGGTAGGACTCTTTGCGCAATCGCGTCCCGAAACATTCATCCTGGAGCTGCAAGGCACTTCCATTACCGACGTCCCCGATGTCGCGGTTGATTCCGAAACGGCAACCATGATTGCCCTTACCCGGCTGGACCGCACAAGCCTGAGCCTGGAAGCGCAGAACCGCTTGGAAGCCTACAGAATAGCCGCCGGGCTTGACCCTCATCGGACCTATGAGCCCCTGGGTAAAAGCGATTTTTGGGTTGAAGACCTGGATGATGAAAACCGCGACAAATATCGAACGCTTTGGGACGCGCTGGAACATGAGCACGACTCCCAAGGCTTCTTCGAAGTGATCCGGGCGCTCGAACCTCCAGAGTTCTTCGAAGACTCGATCGATGAAGCGCTCTACACACACAACAACGCGCAGATGAGGTCACAACTACGAACCATGCTCTCGGCCATGTACGGCGACGCCGAGCTACGCAAGAAGCTGTTCTGGATGTCCCGCTTTCCAGGCCTGTGCCCGGATGCAGGGTTACAGATTTTCACCAATATGGGCATCGAGGTAGAAGCCAACCAGGCACAGTATTTCAGCCGCACCCCCGCCGAACGCGAAACGCGTATGGTCAAGCTGGCAAGGGGCGCCGCCAACCTCAAACTGCTGAACCACGTGGCGCGCTCCGACATTGCCCACCGCCTCAAGCCGGTCGAACAAGGCGGGCTGGGACTGCGACTGACCTCACAGGTGATCGATGGCCAGCCAGGGACCGTCGACGAAGTGGAAGTCCATTTGGCCTACCAGACACGCCTGGCCGGTCGGCTCGGGCTGCCCTGGGTCAGCGAACACATGCTGTATCGCGCAACGGCCGAGGTCAGCGAAGCGTCCATCACCCAGGCCTACACGGCAGTACTGGCGTTAAGCGAGGGTGACGGCCTGGTGGACCAAATGCTTCTGGAGCCGTACTGGGAGCGCTTCCTCAAGGAGCAATACGCAACGGACTATGAAGCGAACCTAATGAGCACCGAAAAACAAATGGCATTGCTCGATAAGCTCAGGGACGAACTGCACACCTACGCTCATTCCACGGAGTTAACCGACGAACAGCGCGCGCAAAAACACCAGGCATTGCAAGAATGGGTGCAACAGCTGCTGGTCGAAGACCGGGTACCGCTCGACGAGGCAATGTCCGATGAACTCTACGGTCAACTGCTCAGCGACGTGAGCGAACGCAGCAAGGAATGGCCCCGTGAGCAGACCCACCAGTTGCTGCGAAGAGGCGCCGAATAACGCTACAACGAACTGGCGCGCCGTTTGACACGCCAGACGTTGCAGGGAGCAGCCGGCTCAAGCGCGTCACGGTGCCAGGAAATCAAACACCAGGTGCACCGTGCCGTAATACTCACCGCCGCGATAACCGCCTTCGGGCTCAATCGCGGCGATGTTCAGCTCGGCGCGCCGGCCCACGCGAGCCTCATCGGCGTTGACCACCTGCGTGGGCTCCAGGGTCAGCGCAACCTGGTTGAACAACACCTGCAGGTCGATCCGGTTGCGGCCGTTGAACAGGTAAGCTTCAGCCCCCAGTCGAGCAGCGACCCCGCCGTTGAGGTTTTTTACGTCGAAGTTCTTGCGCAGGCGGCCCAGTTCCGACGTCACCAGGTTCCAGGCCAGCAGTTGCTCCTGGCCCATCCAGTCCGGCTCGGACGGCAGCACGTAGGCCTCATGCACCGGTATGGTCACCGAGACGTCGAACGAGTGGCGTTCCTGGATCGCTGCGGTGTGGTTAGCCGCCAGCATGCAGGCCGCCAGTACCCCTAGTCTTGTCAGCTGCTTGAACATCATGATCACCCGTTACTTTTTTTCGACCGTCATCGGTTTTTTATCCAGCCCTTCCACCAGTACGAAGCTGTAGCGCCGGCCAGGCTTTTTCTCGAACGTCAATTGACGCTCGGGCAGGATGTGGTGCTTGGTGGTGGGCACGCAGTCGCTGGCGTCGGTGGCCGAGCAATCGTGAAACTCATCGAGCACCACCGTGCTGTTGCCGGCGTTGCGCACTTGGTATTGCTCGGCCGTCTCGTTGATCCGGGTGTCAAAACGCGTGTCTTTGGGGCGCACGAAAAACACCGTGCCGTAGCCGGCCATGACGTTGATCCCGGCTGCCAGATGGTCCTTGTAGTCGGCACGCTCTTCATCGCTGATGCCGAAGTTGTCGTCTTTTTCCGGTACCACGGGGATGAAGCGCAGGCGGAAATAACGCTCCTTGTCCCGCGGCCCCATGTACAACAGGCGGGTGCCCTGGCGCCCGTTCACCGGCACGATCAAGCGCGACGGGCTGGCCATCAGGCCGTCGCGGCTGGTGGTGATGCCCTTCTCATCAGTCATCGAAGCCACCGGTACTTCGCGGGTAGTACCGTCGGCGTTGTAGAGGATCTCCAGCACGTTGACCTTGACGAACGCGGTACTGGTGCCGCCATTGAACACGCGCTTGAGGTAGGAACTGCGATCGCCTTCGAGGTAGTCATACACCACCCCGACATTGATCAACGGCCCGGCGTGGGCCGTGAGGGACATCAGGCACAACCCGATCCATAACACTGCTTGTTTCATGTTTACTACGCCTCATTGATTGAATGCGGCGGGCCGGGCCCGCCAATGGTGCAGAGCCGGACTAAATCTCTGAGTCCCAGATCACGGTCGCCACGCCCGTATAGGTGCTGCCCGGCTGCTTGAGCATCTCTGCCATGTCGTCACGCAGGACTTCAAAGTGCAGGGTGCCGGGTCGATTGTTGACGTAGAACAATGGCTGGAACAGCTCGGTCCCATCACCATCCAAACGCAAAGGGCGCTTTAGCACGGCCTCGTTGCCACGCCCATCGATACCGCTGGGCAGCGTCACGGCGATCTGCAGCGGCACCTCGTCGCCGTTGGCGTTGCGCAGGCCGCAGGTGTTGCCCATGACGATCGAACACTCCAGTTGCATCTTGAACCGCGAACTGGCGGCGATGCGGAAGGTCTGGTCGCGGTACAGCCGCGTGGGCGCACGGCCGCGGTTGAGCCAGGCTTGCCAGCCGCCGTCGGGGAGCAGCTCGATGCGGTTGCCGCCTGGGGGGATGTCGACCTTGAGGTCGTGTTCCACGCTGAGGATGAAGTCGAAAGTGAGGGCGTTCTTATTCAGGACCATCACGTCGCCAAAGTCGTAATCGCCGCCGGGCCCCATGGTGTAGGTGATGCTGCCGTGGTATTGACCACCGGACATGGTCAGGGGGTTGGGTGTTCGGAGTTCGTAGGCGTACTCCATGGAGTTGTACCTCATAGCACTAAAGCCTACCGAGGGTTTTCGACCACAAGACCCCGCCCCTTCGGGTGTCAGCCAGAAATAGGAAGCCCAACGATCACTGGCAGCAAGGTGACCAGTGCGTTGACAGGGGCTTGGTGCATTCCGCCATTGAGATGACCAACCAATACCCGGCTGCGCCCAGCCCGATACGCCGGGTGGATGGGACACGGTCCACAATGAACCGACACCTGCGATACGCAGTTGTACCGTCTCGGTTTCCCCGGTGGCGGTATGGGTCACTTGCAGGTCTCGCCAGTCCGACGGCACCTTGACCATAAAGCCCTTGCGGTCATCTTCATGATTGGCTTCGATGGGCTGGTTGGACTGTGCAGTGAAGTCGTTATCGCGCAGGCTGAAAATGCCCAACGCCCGGCACTGGGTCGGAATATGCGCCGCACAGATCGAGCTGATCGGCGTGGTGTTTTCGAAGTCGTTCTTCATCGGGTTGGCAGGGTCTGGCCGAAACCGCGCGGTGATCTGCTCGGCCGCCTGCAACGCGGATGAGCCGAGCCACAACGCAGCGCCCATGGACAGGATCAAGGTGTTGAGGGGTTTCATCGTCAGAGTTCTCGTCATAGCACTCAACCTGCGGTGTGAGTGCTGGAGGTGTTTTCGGCCAGGGTGTCCGGCGTGCAACGCAGGTCACCGATCATCAACACGTCGTTTTCATTGGCGGTGGTGGCCGGATCCAGGCGGAACTGGCACAACAGCTGGTTGCGGTAGCGCACTTCCAGGGTCGGTGAGCTGGCGCTCATTTCCATGGAGAAGAACCCGTCGACTTCGCTGATCCCACGGCTGGCGTGGTTGATCACGTGATGACCCTTGAGCGGCTGGCCCTGGGCATCAAGCAGGCGACCCAGCACCGACACGGTCTTCAACACCGTGATTTTGCGGTAGTCCACGCCGCCCCTGTTCAGGTGGTAGGTGGTCCGCCCCGGCTGGATGTTGGCGGCCGGCGGGTGATTGCCTTCGAAGTCGAAGTTCACCGTGCTGCTCTTGTAGGCCGCCACCGGCACGAAGTTGCGCCCTGGCCGCAGAATGGCGCCGCCACCACTGAAGTCATCGGCGCGCAAGGTGATCTCATCCAGGTCGGTCTCGACATCAACGATCATGCCGGCGCCATTGGTCTGGTTCTGGCTGGTCATCAGCATCTGGTCGCCACCGGCGACGAAGGTGCTGTGCAGGTTCAGGCCACCGCTGAGATCGCCATTGAATGAGCTGCGCTGGATAAAGCCGTCGCCGCTGACCACATCGCTGTCAAAGCTGGCCATGCCTGACAGGCCGACGCCGTAGGTGTCGGTGATTGCCGTGGCCGAGACGCTTTGCAGCAGATGGTCGGTGAGGTCCTGGCGGTAGGTAACCGAGGCATTGTTATCACGGCCGCCATCGCGCGCGGTTCGGGTGCCGATGCTGCCGGATACCTGCCGACCATCGCCGCCCAGGGCCAGGTTTACGGAAAGGTCCACGCCACGGTTGCGCTGGTCGTTGGTGCCGGAAGTGCCCGGCCGGTCGAACACTGAGAAGCGCCAGTTGGCATCGCTGCCCCACAAGGTATCGCGGCGGCTCCAGCCCAGGTCGAGCCCGGCACCTTCGGCGTTACCTTCGCTGTGGGACAGGCGCAGGTTCCAGGAATTGCGCGAATCGACCCGGTGGTTCACCGACAGCGCCGAGTTGCTGGTCTGGCCGACAAAGGTGTTGCGCCGCAGGCGCGTGCCGTCGGGCAGGGTTTCGTAGGTGTCACGGGTGTCGAGCCAACTGCGGTTATGACTGAGCACCAGGTTAGTGGCGCCAAAGGTGTACAGCCCCTGCAGGTCCATGCCGGTGCCGTGTTCGCGGGTCTGGTAGACATTCGTGTAGAGACTGGTGTTGTTGGCAACCGTCCAGTCCACCGAACCGCCGTATTGCAGTTGCTCGCGCACTTCACGTGCCGACAGGCCGAGGATCACTCGGGGGTGCACCAGGTAATTGACGGACGCGCCGGCCGTGATCGCGCCGGAGGCCTGTTCATCCCAGTTGCTGAACAACTTGGTTTCACGCCCGGCGAACACGTTGTAGCGCCAGCGGTCATCGACATTGCGCCAGTTGCTGGGCTTGTAGACCAGTTCCTGGGTGGTGCTGACGGTCAGGCCGTCCTCCACCAAACGCACTTCCACTTCATAGATACCGCCGGGCAAAGGACGCGTGTCCAGCGTCTGCAACCCTGCGCCCACCGCCTGGGTGTTGATCAGCAGGCCATTGCGGTAAATCTCCACGGCGGCCTGGCGGTTGGCGGTCACGTAGATCGGGTAGACACTGGCTTTGGAATTGTTGATAGCCAGGCTGTCCGAACTGCCATACATGACACCCAACGCCGTATCGGGGCTGGCGCCAAAACTGCGCAACTGGCGCGTCAGGCCATCGGAGTTGGGGGTGAAATGCCCCAGGCGCAAAAACTGGCCTTCCAGTTCACGCTGGGTATACAGCTCATGGATCGCGTGGCGCAGTTGCTCTTCATCACCGCTCTGGCGTGCCAGTTGCAGATTGAACACCTGGGTCCAATTGCCCAGGCTGGCACTGGCCTGCAAACCATAACGCCCGCCCAGGTCTTCGTCCTGGCCGCCGTTGAGGTTGAGCTGGTTGTTGATGATCAAGCCACGGCTGCCACCTTCGGGCTGCCGGTAAAAGCGCGGCGCATCGCTGGCGTGTTCGACGTTCTGGGTGATGATCGACAGCAGCGAGTTTTCCAGGTTGTAGTGCACGGACACCAGTTGCTGCGGGCACGACTGGGTGCAGGCGCCGAGGGCTACGCCGCTCTCCAGCACCGTCTGCCAGGTATCGCGGATGGCGGCGGGGACTTTGCTGTCACCGAAGTCGGTGAACTCCAGCAGCGTCACACGCTCGTCCTGGGACAACACAATCAGCGCTTCACCCAGTCGTTGCTGATCCAACTCAACCTGTACCGCCAAGGGCACATCGAAGAAGTGGTCGCTGAACCCGGCAGGCAAATCCTGGGCCTGGGTCAGCAGACTGGCAGGCGTAAGAGTGCCTGGCGTGGGTGCAGCCAAGGCACTCGTACAAATCAATAGCGCAAGCGCAACCGCGATGGGCGTCATCGGGAACATGAAAGGCATACTCTGAGGGCCTGGAGACAAGGTGAAAAAGCAGGCCGGCCAATGGGGGAAAATCAGCCGGCCCGAACGCCCGCGGGCCAGCCGGCCCAACGGGCACTGACACCCTTAAGGTGCAGGTGTTGGCAACACCGCATCGAACACCAGCGCCACAGCGGAGGTATAGGCACCGCGCTGGGTCGCCGTCGGCTTGGCCGCCACGATGCGCAGTTCTGCACCCACGCCTGGGGTGGAGTCCGCCTCGTTCACCACTTCTTTTGCCGTGCCATTGAGCTCAACACCGTGCAGGGTGGTGGTCAGTGCGATGTTTTGCGCGGCGTTACCGTTGAACAGCACGGCCGGGCCGCCTTCGATGTAGGCGTGAATCGAGCCATTGGTGTTCTTCAGGTCGTAGATCGCGCTCAGCGGTGACAGCTCGCCGCTGACCAGGTTGTAGGCCATGGTTTCATCACGACCGAAGTTCGGGTCGCGTGGCTGCGCATGGAACACTGTGGTCGGGATAGTCGCCTTGATGTTGACGGTGTGGTTGGCTTCGCCGGCAGCGAATGCCATCGACGAGTTCAGTGCCAGGAGGGCCAGGGGAGCAGCAATTGCGAACTTCTTGAACATGGTGATTTCCTGTTTTTTTCGGACAAGTAAGTGCCTCACTGAAGGTTGACCAAAACATCAACGCGCAATGAGATCCGTTGCAATGAACTCAAGTGAGTGCAACGCGAAACAAATGATCCACCAACTTAAAAAACAGGTATGCAGGCTGGTTCCCGTACCTTCGTAGCCATTGGATACAGGGATCGAGTGAAAATCATGGCATTTTGCCAAAACTTAAATTACATCCGTAAGACATAGACTACATGAACTAACAACAGGCTTAAGTTATGAATAAACTGTAGGAACAGTACCACAACTGTCATTAAACCAAGCAACAGCGCACCCAATAAAAGTTCGAGTATTAACTCTAATGCCCGTAATGAAACTTCACCACAAAGAATGGATTTCCAACGGACGGAAAAGGGCCCGTTGGCAGCGAATGACCGTTGGTCGCGTGCCTCTGTTCGCGCAATAAGATATATCTTACGTTATGTCTAAACCAAACACAGAGAGCACCAAAATGAGAGACCATCATTCCCACCGTGACCCCGGTGACGGCTTCGAAAAACGCCCCGGCCGCGAACGCGGCGGTCGTGGCCCCCGGGTATTCGCCCCCGGCGATTTGAAATTGCTGCTGCCGGCGCTGATCGCCGAACAGGCCTGCCACGGCTATGACCTGATCCGTAAGATCGAAGCCCTCTTCGACGGGGCCTACAGCCCCAGCCCCGGGGTGATCTACCCCACGCTGACGTTCCTCGAAGAAAGCGAATTGATTACCGGCGACGCCGAAGGCGGTAAAAAACGCTACACAATCACCGACGCCGGTCGTCTCTTCCTAAGCGAACAGGCGGTTGCCCTCGAAGGTATTCGCATGCGCATGGATGTGAGCAAACGTTCGCTGCGCGGCCACGACCGCCCGCCGGAAATCCATGAGGCGGTGCACAACCTGCGCCACGCCTTACATTCGCACCACGGGCGCTGGAGCCCGGAAGAAATCACACGTGTCGCAGCGCTGCTCAACGGCACTGCCCAAGCCATTGCTGACGGGAAAGCTCAATGAATACTCAAGCCATCCATCGCGTCACCCACGAAATCAAACGCCGCCGCCTGGACGTCCTGCGCGTGGTCGACATCACCGCGCGCATGCGCCGCATCACCCTGGGCGGGCCGGAACTGGCCGGCTTTATCAGCCTGGGCAGCGACGATCACATCAAGCTGCTGTTCCCGCAGAACGCCGCCGAACAAGCGGCGCTGGAAAGCCCGACCTTCAGCATCAAGGGCGACGGCCCGCAACCGGCGATGCGCGACTACACCCCGCGCCGCTATGACCTGGCCAGCGGCGAACTGGACATCGACTTCGTGCTGCACGGCGATGGCCCTGCCTCCACCTGGGCCGACCAGGCCAAGGTCGGACAGCACCTGTACATCGGCGGCCCACGCGGCTCGATGATCGTGCCGGACATCTTCGACAGCTACCTGCTGATCGGCGACGAAACCGCCCTGCCCGCCATTGGCCGCCGCCTGGAAGAACTGCCGGCAGGGCGCAAGGTCCTGGCGGTGATCGAGATCGAAACTGCAGCGGAGCAGCAAACGCTACGCAGTGCTGCCGATGTGGACGTGATCTGGGTGGTGCGCGGTCAGGACGATCTGTTGCAAACGGTGCAGAACCTGACGCTGCCAGGCGGCACGCTGTACAGCTTCGTCGCGACCGAAACCAAGCTGTCGCGCCAGGTACGCCGGGTACTGCTGGACACGCACAAGGTCAATGAGGAATTCCTCAAGGCCGTGGGCTACTGGCGTGCGGACGGCAGCGAAGAAGAGTAAGCGTCACGGTGCGGGTGCGTCATGGCACCCCCATTACGAGCACACCGCTGCCGCTTACAGCCCCGGCGGCAGGCAAGGACCCGGCGCGCCTTACGAGGGAAAACGTCACATCGTCGCCCCCCACACTGTTGGTAATTTGGGTCAGGAATGCCCCCCCGACTTGAACCGCACTGGCACCCCGGACAAGGGCCGTCCCCACGTCCGGGTTGGTCATCAGCAGCAGGCGCGTGTCGAACGACGAGGGGCTGCCTTTGTAAGTGATGGTGATCGGCGTGGTGATCCCGCCGTCCGGGCATGAATAAGTGAGCCGGCGGTTGCTGCGCACGGACGTGGTCAGCGGATCGGTACCGATTGCTCTCTGGTGAACATTGCCGAAGTTGATCTCGATCGGGTTGTTATTGTTGATCGTGCAGGTTGACGGGGAAATGGTGAAGTTGTTGGCGGCCGTATAAGTGACGGTGAGTTGCGGCCGAGTGGCGTCGTAATTGTTCGAGCTGGTGAGACGCAACAGGCCGAGGGTGTCTCCCGCTCGAATATTGATCGGATTGGAGGGGCTGTGGCGTACCTGGATATAGGGGGTGATATTGATGGGATAACCGACCCCGTTGTTGGGCATGGTGGCCACCCGTATACCCGCCGGAACCGGGGTATTGAGGAACGCGCCATTGATGCGTAAACCACTCTGTTCACCGGCGAACCTGGGGCCGGGTGTCCAAGGTGTCCCAGAGGCATTGCCAGTTTCCCAATAATCCGCTCCCCAGACGGGGCCTGCGCCAGCCGTAAACCGACATTCGAGCCGAGCACCTTCCATCAGAATCCTCGTGCGATCGGTATCGAGTCGTACAGCTACGGGCACGGTCAGATGAGTGACGCGCGCCCACTCACCGCCATTGACCCGACAGTCTACGGCCTGCACGGTCGTGCTGACGCCAATCAACAGCAGAAGCCCAAGGGCTCTGTCATATAGTCGTTTCATTTTTGATCTCTCGTTGCTTCTCTACCCAGGCGCCATCCAGCAAACAATCAGCCCGTGTAAACCGGGTTGACCTGAAAGCCAATGCCAATGCCGATGCACCCGGTTCTTGAGCGTTTGGATTACGGATAGTCCAGCGTAAAAGTAGAGGTCACGGTGTATGCGCCATGGCCAATGGTCTGGTCCCTGATGGCATTCGGCTCACCCTGCACATAGGCTTTGAGCTCAATCACATTGCTGCCATTGCTCAGCACCTGTTCGTCGCTGACCTTATTCAGGGGCAATGGCTTATTGCTCAGCGTCTCCAGCCCCAGCCCGATACCCGAGGCACCACTGCCACCATCCAGCGCGAACAATCCGGGTAGCGCCCGGTTTTCCACACCACTGAATGTGATGGTCACCGTGTTGCCGATGGTGGTGTCACAGTCCTCCAGATGCAGCTTGAAACCTTTGCCCACCGAACGCGTATTGATGTAGAGGTGCTTGCTGGTCAGGTCCCAGAGCTCCAGGGTGATTGCCTCGTCGCCAGGCCGGATAGTGCAGGCCTCTTCAACCAGGTTGCCCTTGAAATTCAGGTTGTCCGCCGCATGCGCTTCGGGGATCAGGCTGAAGGCTGTCACCCACGCCAGCAAGGCACACAGCCACCCTCGATGAACACTCTCATGTCCCATGGATTCAACTCCTACTGGTATTCGGCCAACAGCGTGGCCACCGCTGTAAACCTTGCGGGGGCCAGCGTTGCACCCGGTTGTTTGACCGGCACGACTTCCAATACCGGTGGTGACGACACGGTTATGTCCAGTGGCGTATTGAGTCGAAACGGCAGGTTATTCTGAAATATCCGAATACCCAGGTCTGGCGCGCTGGTCTGCAATGCCGCGCCGTCGAACGTCGTCGGTGTGCCGTTGACACTCAACTTCAGCACCCACGGCAGCGTGTCGGTACCACAGCTGATGGTGTAGCCGACCCCGCGACGGTATCTCACGCCATCGACGCGCTTTACACCGACATCCCCGAAATCGACTTCAATTTTGTTCCCCGCATCGATGGTGCAGGGCGGCGGTTCGTTGAGCGTCCCGCTGAACGTCAAGTTGGCCGAGGCGCCGCTGCTGAGGCCGATGGAACACAAGGCGAGCAAGGCTCGCTGCTGCCAACAGATCATTGATCGTTCCTCATCACTGGTAATCGACCACAAGGGTGGCGGCGGCATCAAACGCGCCCCCCGCCAGTCGGCTGCCCGCGCGTTTGACAGGCACCGCCTGCACGACGGGAAAGTTGGGGTGCGTAAAATTCACGGCCGCATTCAGGGGCCAGTCAGTGCCGTTAACGAACAGTTTTACCCCTAGATCCGGGTTGCGGGTCGAGAGTACGCGACCATCAAACGAAGCCCCTGTGCCCCTGAGTTCAAGTTTCATCGCGTTGCTGAACGGGGCGTCACAGGTGACGGTATAGGGCACATTGCGGCGATAGTTGACGCCGTCCACCCGTGACGTCAGAAGGTCATTGCCAAAGGGCACATTGAGCGTACTCCCGCCGTTAATGACGCATGGAGGAGGCGCAATGATGACCGCGCGGATGATCAGGCTGGTGTCGGCCTGCACACCCTGGCTGACGGCCCACAGCAGGCCTCCCCCTATAAGAATGGCCCGCGAGCCGACTGCCTTCGTCATTAGATTGCCCTCACTCATAACTGAGCCTGAAATCCACCACGGCCCGAAATGCCCCACTGGTCAACGGAGCGGAGGTGCGCGTGGGTTGCACATGCCAGGTCTGGAGACCGCTGCCCTCGTTCAAAAACAACGGCTCACCCCGGGAGCCCAGCTGTACATCCCGCCCCAGGGCATCGGTCAAACGCAGCCCCATCCCGGTGATGCCTTGCACTTTGACCAGCCGTGGATCATCGGCGTCGGCAGGCGCGACAAACGTGACCGACAGCACCGGTTGATGGGAGCTCCATGCCAGGTTCCCGGTACGCTCACTGCGGATACTGCCTGCGGTGCGCTGGCAGTCCTGGAAGCGCAGCTGAAAGGGCCTCGATGGCGCCTGATCGCCAGGTCGTTGCAACTGGCTGGCCGACACGGCGCCCAGGTCAATCGTTTGATGGCGCGATGTCATCTCCAGGCTGCAAGGCGATTCATGCATGGACCCGTTAACGTTCAACCGGCCACGCTGGCCATCGATACCGTCGTCATCCTCGGCGCCCACGCGCGCCGCCAAGGCCAATAACACGCAGCCCAGGACCTTCACGTTGTGCGACTTCATGGCCTTCTCCCGCAGCAGACGCTACTCATTAGGCGATGAGACTTGCGCGTTCACCGTGCAAGTCTCGCCACTGCAGGTGAACGCCAGGAGCGGGCGTCCACCGTAATCGTTCACATAGGCCAGATAGGGGGCCTCGCCAAGTGCCTTGGCCGTTGGCCCCAAAGCCAGCGTGCCCTTGGGCGGGATCATCACCGGTTCAAAGCCCGCCACGGTTTTGCCGTCTTTGCTGCTGCGCGCGTCCACCAGGGACACGTAGTAAGGCGTGGGGTTACTCACCTGGTAACGGTCACCTTGCCGGGTGAGGGTGAGCTTTTCCTGCCAGGGATTGGCCAAGTCCTGCTGGCTGGGCATGATGGCTTGCGGGCGGTAAAACAATTTGATACGGGTCTGCAGCGCAATTTGCAGGGTGTTGGATTTGTCGCTGCGCGGCGGAATTTCCCGCAGGTTGAAGTAGTAGACGGTCTCGCGATCCTGGGGCAACGATTTGACCGCCGGCAACGCCTGGACTTTCACCTGGCTTTGTTTACCGGGCTCCAAGCGTTGAACCGGCGGCAGCACGATCAAGGGCGAGGTGATTTTGTTACCCTGCTCGTCCTCGATCCACCCCTGGGCGAGGTACGGCAACTGGGTGTTGTTATTGGTAATGTTCACGCTGGTGGCATCCTTGCCCCCATCAAAAACCACACGGGTCCGGTCCAGGCCAACCGCAGCGTCAGCGTTCGGGTTGAGGCCCAGAGCCAGCAGTGCGAAGACCAGGAGTGTAGGGCGCGTATTGAGCATCATGAGGCGGTGTTCTCCGTATCGGTGCGCTTCCCGGTCAGCGCTGCTGGCTCGGGTGAGGGTTGATCAGTGGCGACACTCTGGCAGTACAGTTGCAGGGCATCGGTCAAGCTGTCGGCTGGCAAAACCACAGGCAGCGTGAGCAGGCATTGGTCGATGCCGCCCCAACTGACGATCATCTGCTCGCCGGCCTGGATGCCGCTCAGGTAAACGGCGCCGCCGTCGTTCACAATTCCGGTGTCCTGCTGTTTTATGTTTTTCACCGTCGCGCCGAAAGGCGGTGAACTGCCATCCGGCAGGCGCAGGACTGCCATGGCCTTTTCACCGGCAATCACTTCCAGCGATCGATAACCAATGGCCCCGTCGGTGAGTGTCAGTTGCGTCACCGACTGAGTGGCCTCGACGTTGCTCGGCAAGCTCTCCAGGTCAACACTGGCGGCCGTACGCTGGTAGCTGCTGATATCGGAGATCACCGCTTTGCCGAAGGCATTGGTGCGGGTCGACACGCCGTAACCCCGCACAGGCACGTCGGGTACCCCACCGGTGTCGAGCATCAGGCGGGTCCCGCCAACGGTATTGGTTCGGTGCAGGGCCGCACCGTAGGGCGTGAGCGTGCCGCCACCGCGAATAGACGCACTGAGGGTTCTGCCATTGCCTTGTTGTGTGCTGGCACTGAGATCGATATCAGCCTGGTCGCCAATGTGACTCAGATAACCACTGGCAGAGCTGTCGCTGGCACTGAGCTGATAGCTGTTGCGTTCATCGATGCGGTCACTGTAACGCGTGGAAAAGCTCTCTTTGCCCGAGGTCCTGCTCCCATCCATCGACAGTGTGCCGCTGCGCCCCAATGGCAGGCTGACCGTCAGTGCCATCCCGTTATCCTTGTAGGCGTACTCCTGACTGCGGTACATGTTCAGGGACAGGCTCATGTTCCTGACGGAGCCCACATTGAAGTAGCGCGACATCGACAGGTTCCAGCGCTGCGTGTCCGGGCGCCCCCAATACGTCTGTCTGTTGTAACTGGCGTAGACGGTTGTCCCAAGGTCACGAAACTGCTTATTGAGCGTCACCGTATACAGTGCCTTGCTGTCGCCAATCGGTTTCCAGCCCTCGATGAACTCAACGTTATCGATTTCGCCGCGCTCGCCGTTCAACCCGTAATGGCGAGCGTCCAGGTACTCACTCATGCTCAAGTAGTTTTTCTCGGAAAACCGGTAACCGGCAAACGTCACCTGGCTGTCGTACTGCTCGAAGTGCTTGGAATATTGAAGGCGGTAGGATTTGCCCGAGAGTGTCTGATTCCACACACTGGCGTGGGACTGAGTGGCATCCAGCGATACGGCTCCAAGCGCCAACAGGTCACGACCGACCCCGACAGACAACGCACGGTAGTTGTTATCGGTGATAGCGCCGCCGAACAGCGACCAGCCATTGCTGACGCCCCAGGAGAACTCGCCGGTACCGAAAACATTGCCATCGGCGCCATATTGAAGATCGGAGGGTCGCCCCGCCGCCAGCTTGTAACGAACCTGGCCAGGGCGCGTCAGGTAGGGAATGCCTGCCGTATCGATCTGGAAGGTGTGTACCGAACCATCCTGCTCTTCCACCCGCACATCCAGGGTGCCGCTCACGGCGTCATTGAGGTCCTGAATACGATACGGGCCTGCCGCGACCAGCGTTTCATACAGCACGCGGCCCTTCTGGCTGATAACAACCCTGGCATTTGTTTTGGCGACCCCTACCACTTCCGGCGCGTAACCACGCAAGTTGGGGGGCAGCTGGCTTGCATCCGAAATGAGAGAGGCGCCGGTATAGCGGAAGCTGTCAAAAAGGTCCGAATACAGGTAGTCCTCTCCCACCGTCAGGCGCGCCTTCAGTGCAGGCACTGCGCGATAAGCGTAGTAACGACTCCACTCCAGTTGTTGTTGGTCCCCGTACCCGCTGTTGAGGCCTTTTTCGACACGCGCCTGCCAGTCCGCCCTCAAGCGCCAGGCCCCGGCATTCGCTCCCAGGGTGCCGTTACCACTGAGATTGTTACGGGTGCCGTCATTCTTCTGATAACTGGACTGCACCGTCATGTTGTAATCGACCAGCAGCCCCGGCACGCCCTCATCCCAACGGGAAGGCGGATCCCAATTGATGGCGCTGTATTCAAGGTAGGCCTGGGGCACGCTGATGTTCAGCGTGGAGGTGGCCAGGTCGCCACCGACCTCCATGCCCGGCAAGCTTTCTATATCCAGGCAGTCGCTGCCTTTCCACCACTTGAGTTCAGCAGCGCCCGACGCCTTGAGGCCCAACAGGCCCACCAGGGCCGGCGACAAACACGCCTGGCTGCCTTTAGGATCATTATCGGGAGGATAGAAAGCCACTGATTGCTCGGCAATCGCCTGGTTATTGATCTGCACCACCATCGAGTAAGTGCCAGGCAGAATAAAACCGCTGCGCGCGAACTGAGACAAGTCAATATTAGTTCGATCACTCAGATCAAGAACGTCCGTATTAAACTCAATTTCCCCGGCAGCCATCGCAGTGGCCGGCAATAATATCAACCCACTGAAAAAGTTCGAGCGCAGCGTATTTTTGACCTTCGCCGTATTCAACATGCAAGCAACCCATCAAAGTTCAGAAATATTCCAACTTGAACCGCACTGCAGCACGGTGCGCTCCGGCCACTATGGGCAATCCGTTGCCAACAAAATGAAGCGTGAAGTGAAGCGTCATGTCGCCTTCCGACAATGGATGCGGCGTCATCGGCTGACCGGGAATACTCAATTGGCCAACGGAATCCTCGATATTGAGGGCAACACCTTGCGAGCCACCAAACACCGCAAAAGAGCGACCACCTCTGTCGGTGGGGCCGTCAAATGTCACCCGTAGGTGCTGCCAGTCGGGCAGCGTTACCCCAGGGCGCAACGGGTCGGTGCGACTCAACGTACAATTGACCAGGCGTAACTGGAAGGATTGGTCCCCTCCCCTGGCGCGTCGCAAAAACCGGCCAATGGGCTCGGGGTCCACATCGATGGTTTGATCGACACTGACCAACTCCAGCCCACAGGCCGAGTCAACAACCTCTCCTCCCAGCGTGACGAGCCCATCACCTTGCGCAGGCACCTGGGCAGCCACCCAAGGGCTGATGAACATCGTCAATGAAGAGGTAATAGCGAGACTTATGAATGTTTTCACCTATGCCTCCACCAGCCTCCCCCGCCACGCTGGGTGGCGGGGGAAAAAGCTTACTGATAAGCCAAGGTGAAATTGGTCACCGCGCTGAAATCGCCCGGTACGATGTCGCCCGTAGCAGCGCCTTGCACATAGGCACCGAACTCCAGCGTGTTATCACCGGCGGCAATGACCTGCGGCGTGGTAGCCACACCCAACTGAACGGGTTGGCTGCCATGGGTCATCATGATGCCCACATTGCCCGCGCTACCGACGGTGCCCAGCGCACCCGGCACGACGCTGGAAGGCGCACCCGTGAAAGTGGTGGTCACGGTGTTATCGGTGAGGCCGGCCAGATCGCAACCTTCGAGTTCAATCAGCACGCGCCGAGGCTCGGACTTCCCTCCCGTCTGCAGTTGATGCTTGGCGATCGCGCCAAGGGGAATGGTTTGATCGACGGAGTCAGGCTTGATGGAGCAGGCTCCGGAATGGACCGAGCCCAAAAACGTGATCGTTCCATCCGCAGCCTGAGCAACAGACATCGACCCTACCAACAGCCCGATAGATAACAGCACGGTGTTCATTTTAGCTTTCATGTATAGAGGCTCACATAGTAATAAACGTCATTTAGTCATTCCGCCGCCTTAGCACGCAGAACGTCCTACCTTTTTTTCCAATTACTTGCATTGCAACTCAGCTCATTTGGTGCCCGGCGATTATCCAGTTCAACTTTTAGAAGTTAAGTCGGCTAATTCATTTAATTTCGTAGCCTGCAACACCAAGAAATGTAGGAAAACTACGATGACCAGCTAAAACTTTAAATTCATCTGTAAGAATCGGATCACACGAAGTTTAACGAGAGGGTTTTATGCATAAACAAACTTCAGGAAAATGATTACATCACCTGAAAAACCAGAGTATTTATGTGAAAAGATTAACTAATGAATTGAAGAGCTCGAGAGGAAGCGCGCAACCGTTCGACGAGACGGTGCGCGCCTAGGAGGGGTAAGGAAAGAGTCAATCAGGCGCGGGGTTTGATGAGCTTATCCAGCCCCACCACAGCCAACGCAACCAGCACAAACCCCGCCAGAATGCCCCCGGCATTCACAAACACCTGTGGATAACCGAGGGTGCCGACGTCGATGAACGGGTATTGATACTGCCCGAGCAAATCCCCGCGCAGCAGCGCATAAGCGAAGTACACCAGCGGGTAGATCACCCACGCGCCGATGTGTTTGAGGCGCAGGGTGCCCTTGGGCACGCACCGCCACCAATAGATCAAGAACAGTACCGGCATCACGTCGTGCAGTAATTCGTCGGCGATCAATTGAAAGCCTTCGGGCTGCCACAAATGCCGCAGCAACAGGCTGTAGGCCAGGCCCACCACGACGATGCTCACCGCAATGCCACTGCTGACACTGGGGGCGAGGAAGAACCGTTTGGCCGCTGAGTCGCGCTTCACCCACGCATAGCTCAACACCACCGCCGCCAGGGTGTTGGTCAGCACCGTGAAAAAACTGAAAAAGTTGATCAGCCCGCCCAGCAGGCTGGCGCCGGCGTCCCAGCGCGAATAGAAAATCAGGTACTGCTGAATCGCCAACCCAACCCAACCGGCCAGCGCCGCTGCCGCCACATACCGCTTCATGGGCTCAGTCCAGCGGGCGTTTGGTGCGCATCAGCTTCACGTACAACCCTTCGACTTTCTCCCGCGCCCACGGCGTTTTGCGCAGGAATGTCAGGCTCGACTTGATGCTGGGGTCGCTCTTGAAACAGCGGACATCAATGCGCTCGGCGAGGCCTTCCCATTCGTAGTGTTCCACCAGGGTGGTGAGGACGTGCTGCAGGGTTACGCCGTGGAGGGGATCGTTGCTTGTTGCGGTCATGCCGGGCCTATGAAAAAAGTGCTCACGAAGGCGCACACCTTATCACCCCGCTCGCTCAGTTATAAAAAGTTCCCGTGGCCCACGAAAAAGAGATGTTATATTGTAACTATTACTTTCAAATCTTTTCGCCGTTTTGCCAAGGAATGTGCCGATGTCCCTCTCCTCCCTGTGGCGCCTGACCCCGCTCGCCGCCGCCCTGTTGATCTGCTCCGAAGCCCACGCCCTCGAACTGCAACCCCAAGTCATTACCGGCAACCCGCTGGGCAGCGAGCAACTCGCGTCGCCGACCACCGTGCTCGAAGGCGATGACCTGACCCTGCAACAAAAAGGCAGCCTCGGCGAAACCCTGAACAAGCAGCCGGGCGTGTCGTCTTCGTACTTTGGCCCGGGCGCCAGCCGGCCGATCATCCGTGGCCAGGACGGCGACCGCATTCGCGTCCTGCGCAATGGCGTGGGCGCGCTGGATGCGTCGTCACTGTCCTACGACCACGCGGTGCCGCTGGACCCGGTCAACGTCGAACGCATTGAAATCGTGCGCGGCCCGGCGGCGCTGTTGTACGGCGGCAGCGCCATCGGCGGTGTGGTCAACACCTTCGACAACCGCATTCCCACCGAAGCCATCGAAGGTATCCATGGTGCGGGCGAACTGCGCTACGGCGGCGCCGACACCACGCGCAGCAGCGCGGGCAAACTGGAAGCCGGCAACGGCACCTTCGCCTTGCACCTGGACGCCAACGCGCGGGAATTCAACGACCTGAAAATCCCCGGCCAGGCCCGCAGCCGCCACGCCCAGGCAAGCGATGACGCCCCCGGCAAAAACGGTCACCTGGGCAACAGCGACGGGCGCCAGGACGGCGGCGCGGTGGGCGGTTCCTACACCTGGGACGACGGTTACGCGGGGCTGTCCTACAGCAACTACGACAGCAACTACGGCTCCCCCGCCGAGCAGGATGTACGCATCCGCATGCAGCAGGATCACTATGCGTTTGCATCCGAAATCCGCAACCTGCAAGGCCCGTTTACCTCGGTAAAAGTCGACGCGGGCTACACCGACTACGAACACCGTGAAATCGAAGGCGGCGAAACCGGCACGATCTTCAAGAACAAGGGCTATGAAGCACGGGTTGAAGCACGCCACCAGCCTATCGGCCCGTTCGACGGCGTAGTCGGGGCGCAGGTGACCCGCAACGAGTTCTCGGCCCTCGGTGAGGAGGCCTTCGTGCCGCAGACCGACACCAATGCCGGCGCGCTGTTTATCCTCGAAGAAATGCACGCCACCGAACGCCTGAAACTCAGCCTCGGCGGGCGCCTGGAACACACCAGCATCGACCCCGACGCTAAGGGCAACGAACGCTTCGCCGGCGCCGACAAGCGCAATGACTTCACCGCCGGCAGCCTGTCGTCGGGTGCGGTGTACACCCTTACGCCGATCTGGTCGGTGGCCGCGACCCTGGGCTACACCGAGCGCGCGCCGACCTTCTACGAGCTGTACGCCAACGGCGCCCACGTCGCCACCGGCACCTATGAGCTGGGCGACGCCAACCTGAAGAAAGAAAAAGCCGTGTCCAGCGACTTGGCCCTGCGTTTTGACACGGGCACCCACAAGGGCAGCTTCGGTGTGTTCTACAGCCACTTCTCCAATTACATCGGCTTGCTGGGCACGGGTCGTACGCTGAACGATGACGGTGGAGAGGACGCGGACGGCATCCCTGAGTACGAATATTCCGGCGTGCGCGCCCGTTTCGCCGGCTTCGAGGCCCAGGATCACTGGAAGCTCGGGGAAAGTGCCTACGGCAAGTTCGCACTGGAACTGTCGGGCGACTACACCCGCGCCACCAACCTCGACACCGGCGAAGCCTTGCCGCGCATAGCACCGCTGCGCTTGAACAGCGGCTTGCTGTGGGAACTGGATCGCTGGCAGGCGCGCATCGACGTCGAGCACGCCGCCGGCCAAGGGCGTGTGCCGGATAACGAAAGCGGCACCGATGGCTACACCACCTTGGGCGCGAGCGCGGGTTATCACTTCAATGTGGGCGGCAGCCAGTGGCTGGCGTTCGTGAATGGCGAAAATCTGACTAACCAGACCGTACGCTATGCCAGCTCGATCCTGCGTGATATTGCGCCGGCACCGGGCCGCAGTGTGCAATTCGGCATCCGCACCACCTTCTAAAAAACACCAAAATTCCCCTGTGGGAGGAGGCTTGCCCCCTCCTACCCTTATTTGGCAGCGACGATCTGTCACTGTTACCAAATCTGAAATGATGCATCTTGAGATTCGTTCTTTCTCTTGGTGCGCCAGCGCTTTATCCTTGTCGGCAATAACCTGAAACGTTTCACTCCCCCGGCCGACCCCATTTTGCTGATTATTCCTACATTCAAAGACAGCGCTGTCTTACGCCGCCCCGCGCCTGGGAATAAATCGCCCGCCTGTGGATAACGCGGTTATCCCCAGAAAAACGTAATTAACGCTGAACCAAGCCCGTGCCGAATCGTCATCTACAGTGAAGAAACACGGGGATACATAATTCCAACGTAACGGAGAAACACAACTATGAGCACTGACGGTGCTTCAAGTCCAAGCCGCCTGCTGCCCAGGCTGCTAGGCGTCTTGCTGCTGATCATGGGGCTGGCCTTGCTGGCCGGTGGTATAAAGCTGAGCCTGCTCGGCGGGTCGTTGTATTACCTGCTGGCCGGTATCGGCATCACCCTGACCGGCCTGTTGCTGCTGGCCACCCGTCGCGCCGCGCTGGGCCTGTACGCACTGGTGCTGTTCGCCAGCACCGTGTGGGCCCTGTGGGAAGTCGGCCTGGATTGGTGGCAGTTGGTGCCGCGCCTGGCGCTGCTGTTCGCCCTGGGCATCGTCATGCTGCTCCCGTGGTTTCGCCGTCCGTTGCTGCGTGGCGAACCTGCCCCGCTGGGCACCGGTGCGCTGAGCGTGGCCGTGGTGCTGGCCGGCGCTGCTGCCCTCGCCAGCCAATTCACCAACCCTGGTGAGATCAAAGGCCAACTGGACCGCGACGCGGTACCGGGCATGGCCAGCGCCGCACCGTCCCAGGCGGATGGCGACTGGAACTCCTACGGTCGCTCGTCCTTCGGTGATCGTTACTCGCCGCTGGCGCAGATCACCCCGGAAAACGCGCACAAGCTGGTACCGGCGTGGACCTATCGCACCGGCGACATCCCTGGCCCGAACGATCCAGGCGAGACCACTGCGGAAAACACCCCGCTGAAAGTCAACGGCATGCTCTACGTGTGCACGCCGCACAGCCAGGTGATCGCCCTGGACCCGGACACCGGCAAGGAAATCTGGCGCTTCGATCCGAAGATCAGCAGCCAGGGTGCCGAGAACTTCAAGGGTTGGGCGCACATGACCTGCCGTGGCGTGTCGTATCACGATGACGCCGCCTACGCCTCCGAGCAGAGCCCGACCGGCAGCGCCAGCCCGGCCGCCGCGCCGAATGCCTGCCCTAAGCGCATCTTCGTACCGACCGCCGACACCCGCCTGATCGCCCTGAACGCCGACACCGGCAAGATGTGCGAAGACTTCGGCGACAAAGGCCAGGTCGACCTGCGTGCCAATATCGGCAGCTTCGCCCCAGGCGGTTACTACTCCACTTCGCCACCGGCCGTGACCAAGAACCTGGTGGTGATCGGCGGCCACGTGACCGACAACGTCTCCACCGACGAGCCAAGCGGCGTGATCCGCGCGTTCGACGTGCACACCGGCAAACTGGTGTGGAACTGGGACAGCGGCAACCCGGACGACACCACCCCGTTGGCCGAGGGCAAGACCTACACCCGTAACTCGCCGAACATGTGGTCCATGTTCGCCGTGGATGAAAAACTCGGCATGCTCTACCTGCCGATGGGCAACCAGATGCCCGACCAATACGGCGGCGACCGTACCGAAGACTCGGAAAAATACAGCGCCGGCCTGACTGCCCTGGACATCGACAGCGGCCATGTGAAGTGGACCTTCCAGTTCACTCACCATGACCTGTGGGACATGGACGTGGGTGGCCAGCCGTCGCTGATCGACATCAAGACCGACGCCGGCGTGAAGCAGGCGGTAATGGCGTCGACCAAGCAAGGCAGCATCTACGTACTGGACCGCGCCACCGGCCAGCCGGTCGTGCCGATCCACGAAGTGGCCGTGCCGCAAGGCGCTGTCGCCGGCGACCACACATCGCCGACCCAACCGAAGTCCGACCTGAACTTCATGCCACCGCCGCTCAAAGAGCGTGACATGTGGGGCGTGACGCCGTTCGACCAGATGCTGTGCCGCATCGATTTCAAATCCATGCGCTACGACGGGGCGTTCACCCCGCCTTCGCTGCAAGGTTCGATCGTTTACCCAGGCAACTTCGGCGTATTCGACTGGGGTGGCATTTCCGTCGACCCGGTACGCCAGATCGCGTTTGTGAACCCTAGCTACATGGCGTTCAAATCCAAACTGATCCCGGCTGCCGACATCGCCAAGCAAGGCCCACGGGTCAGCGAAACCGAAGGCGTGCAGCCAAACAAAGGCGCGCCGTACGGTGTGATCCTCGAAGCCATGCTCTCGCCAATGGGCCTGCCGTGCCAGGCTCCGGCCTGGGGTTATGTGGCCGCGGTCGACCTGACCACCCACAAAACCATCTGGATGCACAAGAACGGCACCGTGCGTGACAGCTCGCCGGTTCCGATCCCCCTGAGCATGGGCGTACCGAGCCTGGGCGGCACCTTCACGACAGCCGGTGGCGTGTCCTTCCTCAGCGGTACCCTCGACCAATACCTGCGTGCGTACGACGTGAAAAACGGCAAGCAGCTGTGGGAAGGCCGCCTGCCAGCCGGCGCGCAAACCACACCGATGACCTACACCGGCAAGGACGGCAAGCAGTACGTGCTGGTCGTGGCGGGTGGTCATGGTTCCCTGGGGACCAAGCAGGGTGACTACGTGATGGCGTTTAAACTGCCGGATTAAGCAAGACTGGCGGTAAAACAAAGGCGGCTACCTTCTGGGTAGCCGCCTTTTTCATGACCAAGCCCCCTCCCACATTTTTCATCCGTGCTCGATCAGCTTGCAGCGCAGGCGCTGGAGATCGATGTGCTCGCACACTCTGAACGCGTGAATTTTTCCCACCGCCATTTAAGACACTGGCCAACGCTGGTAATGCGCCAGTCCTACGCTGATTTTGCTCACACCGCACCACTCAGGGCCAGGACAACCTAGAGTGAGTACATCCAATGCCAGTTTCCCCATTATTACTAAACTTCACTACCAACACCCTCCAAATGCACTTCTTGCTGCCCTCGCGCTCCTCGGGACTGAACCACCACGAGCCCTCTATCGAGGCAGGCTCCAGAGGCAGCGTAGAACGATGCGCAGACCGGGCCATCAAGACCTTCAATGAGTTCGACCCCAAAGCCATCAAGCATGAACTGAACATGTGCAACGACTACCTGAGGGCAACCGATAGCCGCACCCAGGCGGCGTTCCTGGACGGCGGCAAACTGAACATGCCCTACATCGCCGGCCAAACACCCACACAGGAAGAGGTTAAAGAGGCCGTGCGGGACCTGTTCAAGCTCGACTTCATGATGGGCGATCCTGCACCGGAAAATTTCAAGAAAACCGCCGAAGGGAAAATTGTGCCCGTGGACTTCGGGTTGATGTTCAAGCGGCACTTGACGGACAGCATCGCACCGCACATCAAGATTGAAATTGTTCACGATTACGCCAAAGGCGGGTTCGAGTGCATTCCGGACGCGTTGGCGGGTGACTATCAAAACACGATCAACGCAATGGAAAAACAATTAGGCGACCGTAGCCCATCGCGCCGAATGAATATCCCGCAACTGAGGCGCGCCGGGTTGTTTTAACCGTCGACCGGTGTGCGCTCTCGGCGCATCCACCTTTCAAACGCCATGGCGTTCAACGGCCGGCTGATCAGGTAGCCCTGGGCGGTGTCGCAGCTCCACTGCTTGAGCAGCTTGAGGCTGGGTTCGAATTCCACGCCCTCGGCCACCACCTTGAGCCCCAGGTTGTGGCTCATTTCGATGGTCGAACGCACGATCACGCCGTCACCGCTGGTGCTGTCGAGGTTGCGCACGAAGGATTGGTCGATCTTCAACTCCTGCACCGGCAGTCGCTGCAGTTGCGCCAGCGACGAATAACCGGTGCCGAAGTCGTCCACCGACAGGCTGATGCCGCATCCGCGCAGTTGCTCCAGCACGCTCAAGGCTTGTTGCGGGTTGTGCATGATCGCGCTTTCGGTGATCTCGAAAATCAGCTGCTGGGCCAGCACACCGTATTGCATCAGCAAGGTGGTGACACGAGTCGCCAGGTCATCGTCGGCCAGGTCATCCACCGAGATGTTCACCGACAACTGGATGTGCATGCCCCGTTGTGCCCACTCGCCGATCTGGCGGATGGCTTCTTCGATCACCCATTGGGTCAGGCCGCCCATGCTGCCGGTGCGCTCGGCCAGGGGGATGAATTCGGCAGGCGACACCAGCCCCAGGGTGGGATGCTGCCAGCGCAGCAAGGCTTCGGCCTGGCACACATGGCCGTGCTTGAGGTCGAGTTTGGGCTGGTAGCAGAGGTGCAACTCGCCCTCGACGGCGGCCCGGCGCAGGTCGCGGATCAGGGTGATCTGGCGCTGGTGGGCGAGGTCGCGGTCCTGCTGGTAGATCTGCAGATAGCCCGGCAGTGTCGCCGCATCGTGCCGGGCGATGGCGGCACGGCTGATCAGTTCTTCAACCTGCTGGCCGTCGGCGGGATAAGCGGCGATGCCGATGCTGACTTCGTGGCGCACCTCATCATTGCCGATGTGCTGGGGTTCGGTAAGCAGCCCGTAGAGACGGTCGGCGCGGGCCACGGCGCGGTCGATCTCGGTGTTTTCCAGTAACAGCAGGAACTCGCTGCCGGTGATGCGCGCCGCCGTGTCGCTGGCCAGCAGGCTCATGGACAGGCAGCGGCTGGCTTCGCGCAGCATTTCATCCACGCCCTCGGGACCGAAGCCCTCATTGATCACCCGGTAGTTCTCGATCCCCAGGTACAGCAACACCACCGGCCGCCGCGCACTGATCGCACTGCCCAGGCGCTCCATGGCCAGGGCTCGGTTCGGCAGGCCGGTGAGGGAATCATGCAGGGCGTTATGGGCCAGTTGCCGTTCGCGCACGGCGATGCCGCTTTGCATGGCATTGAAGGCGCGGGCCAGCAAACCGAACTCATCGTGGCTGCGTACCCGCACCGGCGTGCGGTAATCACCCGCACCGATACGCCCGGCCGCCTCGACCAAGGCGTTGAGCGGGCGCGATACACGTCGCGCCAGGAACAACGCACCGGCCAATGACACCACCAGCACCGCCAGGGCAATCCCGAGGAACTGCCGGTCCAGCGGCGCAAAGGATTCCAGCGCATGGTCCAGCGGGCTTTGCAGCAATACGCGCACTTCATCCCCGTCGCCGGTGTTGGCCAACGCAAGCACTCGGCTGAGCACGCGCTGACCGTGAAACACATGGATCTGCGCCTCAGGATTGAGCGGTGCGTCGCGCAGCAGGCTGAGGGCGGTGGCCTGGTATGTAGCGGGCTGGGTGCTGAACAGCGGGCCGGGCGTGCCGTCCTGCACACTGAGAAACGACACTTCCAGGTTGCTCATGGAGCGCAGTTCATTGGCGAACAGTTGGTCCATGGCGAAGCCCATCACGATACGAGCGATGGGCAACGGGTCGCGCACTTCATCCTGCACCAGCAAGTAAGGCCGCCCGTCCAGGGCCACGATCAACATTTGCAGGCCATTGCGCCGCGCATGGCGCAAGGCGGCGTCATAGGGGAAACGCTGGCCACGGGTGAGGATGGGTAATGTGCTGACCATGACCTTGCCATCCAGGCCCAGCACAAACACCTCGCTGGAACGGATGCCGGTGCCGTGCCGACGCAGTGCCGCCAGGATCGGCGCGGGCTTGCCCTCGGCCACGGCCTGCTTGAACGGCCCATCGCCGGTGAGCCAGGCCAGCCCGTATTGCAGGCGCCGCCCACGCAGGTCCAGCAGACGCTCGAATACCTGGGTCCCGGTTTTCAGTTGGACTTGTGCCTGGTTTTCCACCGCACGGGTGGTGGCGCTCTTGACGGCGAAATAGGTTGCGGCGACCACCACCAGCAACAACAGCGCCAGCACCCCGGCGATGCGGGTTTGAAAGGTATGGCGCCATGTCATGGCTGTGCCCTCTGGCCGCGTTCGCCGCTCTCTGCCGCCGCGTCCCTTAGTCATGTGCAGTCCCTGCGCCCAGACCCGCCGTCAAAAAAACATCTATTTAGACTAGAAATTTTGTTTTAGCAGATTAGCTGGGACAACGCACAAGTGCACCGAATAAAAACGGGGCTTCCATTGTCATTTTATTGGCGACAACCGGTTGGCCATACCCACTATCAGCCGCGGGCGCGCATGAAGTCCCCCCAACGCCGCACCAGATAGTTGTGCTCATCCATGACGGAGTTCCACACCGCGATATGCCCCATGCGCTGTTCATAGGAGCCGCCGTCGCGCACCTCGCCGATATCGATCAAAGGCAACCCATCGCTGCCGAGCAACTCCTCTCGAGCAGGCTTGCCGGCGTACCAGTAATCCCACTCGGCACTGCTGAGGTGATCACGGCTGCGCGCGGGGTTGCCGATGTAATAACCCTGACGCGCCATCACCGCGCCCGGCCAGCCGGACAGCCACCAATTGAGGTACGCGTACGCCGCATCCAGCACCGGGCCCTGGGCATGGCGCGACAATGACAAGCCGCCGAACCAGGCGCGATAGCCTTCGCTGGGCACCGCCAGGCGGTATTTCACCCCGGCGCGGTGCAGGCGCATCAAGGTCGGCGACCACAGGCTCTGAATATCGATGCTTGGGCTGAGCATCAGTTGCGCCGCCTCTTCATCGTCGGACCAGAACGCAGCGAAATGCCCTTCCTTCTGTTTGCGCACCAGAATATCGGCGAGCACGTCGATCTCTTCGATGCTCATATTGCCGATGTCGTTGAAGCGCGCCAGCCCCGCGCCCTGCACGGCCAGCGCAGCATCCAGGGCGCCGATGGCAGCATCGCTCTGCAGGGCCGTGCGTGCGCGCCAGGCCGGGTCCAGCAACCAGCCCCAGCTTTCGTTACCGTGGCAAAAACCCTCGGGCAGACGCTCGGGGCGATAGGCGAAGCTGTCGGCATTGTGGGTCAGCGGCAGCATGCTGATGCGTTCGGTGACGGCGCTGCCGAGGCTGCCGTCGTGCTGCACGAACAAACGCTCGCTGGGCACGCTGCCGCTGCCCAGGCGGTCGGTGGGCGACAGCCGACCGCGCTTGGGCAGGTCGTTGATCTCGTGCCACAGCGCGATGCGCCGCGTGTCGATGGGCTGGATCGCCCGGGCCGGCCACACGAAGTCGACGTTGTGAAACCATTGGTCGTACAGGTCATAACTGTCGGGCTGCATCACCGCGATGCGCTGGGCCTGTTCGACGTCGTGCACCTGGTACACCAGGCGAATCCCCAGCTCCTGTTCGGCGCGCACGCGCAGGCATTCGAGCAAGGTGACCGAGGTGCCGAGCACACGTAAGGTGATCATCCGGCGAACCGCCGTGAGAACACCTCAAAGGAACGCCGCAGCAGCGCGGGGTCAAGGCCACGCAGGATAAACACCAGGCGCGATTGCCGGTCGGCGCCAGGCCACGCAGGCAGATGAACCGGGGCATGCAGGCAATGCTGCACGCCATGAATGACGATGGGGGCGTTACTGGCGTTCACGTTGAGCAGTCCTTTGACGCGAAGGATTCGTTCGCCATGGCATCTTAACAGCATCGACAACCACACCCCGAAGCCGACCCAGTCCAGCGGCTGGTCGAAGGTCATGCTGCACACTTGGGCCGCTCCGTGGCTGGCGCTGGTGGTCCGATGCAATTGCCAGCGGCTGACTTCCATGGCGGGTTCGGCACTGCGCAGGCCTTCACCGAGCAACAGTTGGTCGCCGCTGTGGATGGCGTGGGTATCGAGGATCGGCGTACCGGCGTTAAGCGCCTGCAGGTGCACACGCAGCGGTTCGCAGTCACCCACAAGGTCAGTCTTGCTCAGCAGCAGACGGTCTGCCGCCGCAACCTGGGCCAGCCATTCCGGGTGCAGGCGCTCTTGCAACGCGGCGTGGCTGGCGTCGACCAGCGTCACCACCAGGCCGATATGAAAACGCCCGCGCAGTTGCACGTCGTTGTTCAAGGTCGCGAGGATCGGCGCCGGATCGGCCAGGCCGGTGGTCTCGAGGATCACCCGTTTGAACGCAGGAATTTCGCCACGCTCGCGGCGTTGCAACAGACCGAGCAACGCGTCCTTGAGCTCGCCACGGATGGAGCAGCAAATGCAGCCGCTGGGCAGCAGCACGGTGTTCGGCGCGACTTCTTCCACCAGCAGATGATCGATGCCGATGTCGCCGAATTCGTTGATCAGCAGTGCCGTGTCGCCCAGGCTTTCGCCTTGCAGCAGGCGCTGGAGCAAGGTGGTTTTGCCGCTGCCGAGAAAGCCGGTGATGACATTTAGAGCAATGCTCATATTTACCTCCGCTCCGACAGTGGGGTGTTTTCCAGGTGGTCAAGTAGACGCGGGTCGAGGGGATCCAGCGACCGGCCGAGCATGGTCTCGGCGGCCTGCCAGAGTTGATCCAGTCCGCTCGCCAGTTCCTGTTTGCCGGTGGCGCCCAACAGCAGATAGGACGCGCCCTGGAAGTCTTCGACCTTGAGGCGGAACACCGCCAGCACCTGGTTGATCGCGGCGATGCGGCGCAGGCGTTCGCGGCGCCGGGGCAGTTCATCGCCCAGGGGGTCGCTCCAGTGCAGGTCTTCGCCGAGCAATCCGCAGAGTCCGCACATGGCTATACCTCACTCATGGCATGACATCGCCCGAGTTCGGGCCCAGGGTCTGGCCGACGAACAGGTTGCCGCCCGGCTCGCTGGCCAACAGCACGGCGGTGGGCGCCACTTCGTCCGCCAGGCCGAAGCGCCCCAAGGGCAGCTCCTTGGCCTTGGCGCGCTTCCAATCGTCACTGATACCGCCCACTAACGGCGTCTCGATCGGGCCGGGGGCGATGGCGTTGACCAGCACGTTGTCCTTGGCCACTTCCAAGGCCAGGGATTTGGTAAAGCCGATCACCCCGGCCTTGGCGGCCGCGTAGTGAGTCAGTTCGGCGCCGCCCTTGATGCCCAGCTGCGAAGCCACGTTGATGATCCGTCCCCAACGCTGCGCGAGCATATGGGGCAAGGCACGTTGGCTGGCGACGAACACACTGGTGAGGTCGACGCGCAGCATGTCGTTCCACATGTCGATGGACAGGTCGACGCACCGCGCCTGGGTGAGCATCCCGGCATTGTTGACCAGGATATCGATGCCGCCGAAGTGTTCGACACAACGGTCGACACTGGCCTGGGCGCCTTCGACAGTGCCCACATCGGCCACGCACTCGACCACTTCGGCGCCCAGGTTACGGCAGGTGATCGCGGTTTCGGCGAGGCTGGCGGCGTGACGGTCGGCCAATAACAGACGCGCGCCTTCAACGGCGTAGGCGCGGGCGATGGCGGCACCGATGCCGCTGCCGGCGCCGGTGATCACGGCGCGGCGGTTGGTCAGTTGGTTCATGCAAAAACTCCTGAAAAAATCCACTTCCAATGTGGGAGGGGGCTTGCCCCCGATGGTCATAGGTATCTACACAATTTTCAGAGACTGGCGAGTTCCCCTGTGGCGAGCGGGCTTGTCCCGCGTTGGGCCGCGTAGCGGCCCCAAAACAGCCGCTATGGAGTTTCTGATACACCGCATTCTGCTTTACTGGGGCTGCTACGCAGCCCAACGCGGGACAAGCCCGCTCGCCACAGGGAGATTTGTCAGGGGCTGAAAAGTTGTGTAGATACCCATGCCCCGATGGCAGTGGGTCAGTCACAGATGGGCTAACTGAACCACCGCCATCGGGGGCAAGCCCCCTCCCACATTTGGATCAAGTACATCAGTCAGTCAGGCCAGCGCACGGTGAGGCCGCCATCGATGATGATGCTCTGCCCGGTTAAATAACTCGACGCCTCACTGGTCAAGAACTGCACCAGCGACGCCACTTCATCCGCGCGCCCTACCCGCCCCAGCGGAATCGCGCGCGCGGCCTTGGCCAGGCCTTCCGGGCCGAGGGAGTTCTTTGCATCCAGCGATTGCGGTGTTTCGATCAACCCCGGGATCACCGCATTGCAACGAATGCCCAGGGGCGCCAACTCCACCGCCAGCGAGCGGCATAACCCCGGCACACCAGCCTTGGCCGCTGCGTAATGGCTGTGTTCCTGCCAGCCATATACGCCGCCGGCAATCGAAGAGATCGCCACCAGCGCGCCGCCTTCGTTCATATGCCGCGTCGCCGCGCGGAAGGTGCGCATCACCCCCGTCAGGTCGACATTGAGCATCTCGTTCCACCGCTCATCGGTCATCTCCAGCAGCGGCGCACGACGCAGCAAACCGGCGTTGGCCACCGCGTAATCCAACCGGCCGAAATGCTGTACCGCCTGTTCGGCCAAGGCATCCACCGAGGCGGTATCGCCCACGTCCAGCGGTAACATCAGGCACTCGCCCCCCGCCTCTTCCACCTGTGACACGGTGGTGCTCGGGTCGTGAGGATCGGCCGGATAATACCCGCCCACCACCGCCACACCGCTGCGGGCATAGGCCACGGCGAGGGCTTGGCCGATGCCGCTGGCGGCACCGGTAATCAAGGCAACTTTACGGCTCATCAAACACTCCTTACTGAATGGTTTCCGGACGCACATGGCGTGCGGCAAACATCAGCGCGCCGGACAAGAAGCACGGCAGCGCGCCGAACCACAGCGCGGCGGTCTGCCAGTCACTGCCGGCGGACAACACCTGGGTCGCACCAAAGCCCGCGACCACGGCACCAATCGGGCCCATGGCATGGATGATCGCGCCGCCGGTGGCGCGGATGCTGGTGGGGAAACTTTCACTGATGAAGAACAGCGCCGCCGAGTACGGCCCGATCAGGAAGAACAGGCCCAGGCTGTACAGCCCGACCACCATCGGCATATTGCTCGGGCCAAACAGCATGCCGGCAAACGCCAGGCCGCCGAGCATCCAACCCAGGCCGATCACATTGCGACGGCCGATCTTGTCGCCCATCCAGCCGTGGCTGAGGTAGCCGCAGTAACCCACCAGGTTGGACAGCACGAGGATGATCAGCGAGTTCTCGAACGAGATGTGGTGCACGCTGACGATCACCGAGGTGCCGAGCACGCTGAACACCTGGATCGCTGCCCAGTTGAGCAGCAGGGCAGCGCCGATCACCAACGTGGCGCGACGGGCCGGGCCACGGAAGGCCGCCTTGAGGCCGGCCTTGCTGTGTTCGTCGTAGTCCACGCCGTAGGTCACGGCAACGTTTTGCGCTTCTTTCACCGCGCCGCTTTTACGCAGCTCGCTGATGCGCTGGTGGATCTGGAACTGCGGGCTCTCCTTGAGCTTGCGCGCCATGATCGCGATCACCACCGCCGGGATCGCGGCGAAGATGAAGCAACCCTGCCAACCAATGATCGGCAGCAACAGCGCGGTCAAACCGGCGGCGATCAACGCACCGACCGGCCAGCCGCCCTGCACCAGGCTGTAGATGAAGCCGCGACGCTTGGTCAGTCGCGGGTCTTCTGACGCACCATACAACTCGGTCAGATAGGTGGCGTTGACGGTTTCTTCGGCATATCCCAGGCCACCCAGCGAACGGATCAGAATCAGCGGCGACTTGCCCCACGCCCCGCCGATGGCGGTCAGCGCCGAGCACAGCGCGGAACCGGCCACGGTGAAAATAATCCCTTTGCGCCGCCCCAGCTTGTCGACGATCGGCCCGATGGCCAAGGCGACGACGGCGGTACCCACCGCCACCCAGGTCGCGATTTCAGCTTGTTCCACTTCACCCCAGCCAAAGTGCCGGCCGATCTCCGGCAGCAAGGTGCCGAACAGGATGAAGTCATACACCGCAAACACCCAGGCGAAAAACGCGATCCAGGTGGCGAAGCGTACTTCCTGGGACGTCAGTTGCCGGGGTTTCCAGCCAGTCAGGTCAAGCTTGTTGTAGATGGACATAATCGCGCCTCGGGAGGTGGGGGCTGCTTGGGTTGGGATCAGGTACGCGGTTGGCGGCGGATAAAGTCGTCGGCGATTTCGTCGAAGGTGACGAAACGCACGCCGGCATGACTCTGGATGTGTTCGATCAAGCGCTCGAGCATCAACAGCACTTGCGGGCGGCCGGACACGTCGGGGTGGATGGTCATGGTGAACACCGCGTGTTCGTGCTCGCGGTAAACCCAGTCGAACTGGTCGCGCCACATTTCTTCCAGGTGACGCGGGTTGACGAAGCCGTGGCTGTTGGGGGCTTTCTTGATGAACATCATCGGCGGCAGGTCGTCGAGGTACCAGTTGGCCGGGATCTCCACCAGGTCGGTTTCTTCGCCGCGAACCAAGGGCTTCATCCAGGTGTCGGGGTGCTGGCTGTAGTCGATCTTGGTCCAGCTGTCGCCCTTGCGCACGTAGTAGGGGTGGAAGTCGTTGTGCATCAGGCTGTGGTCGTACTTGATGCCTTTTTTCAGCAGCAGCTCGTTGGTGACCTTGCTGAACTCCCACCACGGTGCGACGTAGCCGGTGGGGCGCTTGCCGGTGACTTGGGTGATCAGTTCGATGGATTTATCGAGGACGATTTCTTCCTGCTCGGCGGTCATCGCAATCGGGTTTTCGTGGCTGTAACCATGCACGCCGATTTCGTGGCCGGCGTCGGCCACGGCCTTCATCTGCTCGGGGAAGGTTTCCATCGAGTGGCCGGGGATAAACCAGGTGGTGCGCAGGCCGTAGCGTTCGAACAGTTTGAGCAGGCGCGGCGCGCCGATTTCACCGGCGAACAGGCCACGGGAGATGTCGTCGGGCGAGTCTTCGCCGCCGTAGGAACCGAGCCAGCCGGCGACGGCGTCGACGTCGACGCCAAATGCACAGAGGATGTCTTTTGCCATGGTGTGTCTCCTTAAACGTTAAGTACGGATTCGACGGACAAGGCCGCGCGCAACAGCCGCGCGTCTTCTCCCGTCGGGGCGCTGAGCAGCAGCCCGGTGGGCAGGCCCTGGGCATCGCGGCCACTGGGTAAGCTGACGCCTGGCATGTCGAGAAAGCTGCCGGGCATGGTCAGGCGCAGGGTGGCGAGGTTGGTTTTCACAAACAGTTCGTCGTCGGCTTCAAGCGGTGCCAACGCCGGGGCGACATGGGCGACGGTGGGGGTGATCAGGATCGCGCCGTCGAGCGCGTCGAGCAGTTGCTGTTGCAGGCGGCGGCGCGCGTCGGTCAGGTGGATCAGTTGGCTGGCCGGCAATGCGCGGGCAGCTTCAAGGCGGCGGCGCACGCGGGGGTCGAGTTGCTCGGCATCAGTGCTGTCGAGCAGGGCCTGGTGCAGGGCGAAGGCTTCGAACGCGCCGAGCCAGCCTTGGTGCTTGATCAGGTCCAGGGTGGCCTGGAATGGGGTGCTTTCACGCTCTTCAATCAGCGCACCTTCAGCCTTCAGTCGCTCAACGGCGCGCAGCAGGTTGTTGCGCACGGCAGGCTCCACGTCGGCCAGCACGCCTTGTTCCAAAACAAACCGCTGCCCTTTCAGGCGGCGGGCACTGTGGCGCTGGGTACGGCCATGGAGCAGGTCGTCGACGGCCAAGGCATCGCGCACGCTGCGGGCCAACGGGCCAAGGCTGTCGAGGGAGTGGGCCAGGGGAAACACACCGTCGCGGCTGTAGCGTCGGCTGCTGCTGCGGTAACCCACCAGTCCGTTGAGCGCCGCCGGAATGCGGATGGAACCTGCAGTGTCGGTGCCCATGGCGATTGGCACGATATGCGCGGCGACGGCCACCGCCGACCCGGACGACGAGCCGCCGGGAATGCGCGCCTGGTCCGTGCCATGGGGATTATGCGGCGTGCCGAAATGCGGGTTCAGGCCCAAACCGGAATAGGCCAGTTCGCTGAGGTTGGTTTTGCCGACGCTGACCATCCCGGCGCGGCACAACAGGCCCACGCTGGGAGCATCGAGCAACGCCGCGGGCGCAGTGCGACGGTAGGCGGCGCCGGCGGTGGTGATGCTGCCGGCCACATCGAACAGGTCTTTCCAGGCCAGGGGCACGCCATCGAACACGCTCAAGGGCTGGCCGGCACGCCAACGGGCGGCGGACGCTTCGGCTTCACGGCGGGCGCGTTCGGCGGTCAGGGAAATAAATACGCTGGTCGAGCGGCTCGCTTGATCGAGTGCCTGTTCAAGGGCTTGCACCGGGTCACTACGACCGCTGGCGAAATCCTCGGCCAGTGAAGTGGCGTCTGACATCAGAGAAACCTCATAAAACGTACATATTCATAAAATGTACATTTTACAAAGGCAGCTTTCGTGCCAGTCTCTGTGTAGCGCTCCTGGCGCGATTACGCTTTTTTACCCAGAGCTACGGGATAGATGGTGTTGATCGGTGGAAAAAAGTCTTGCGTCACGGCTGCGAAGCGCCCTCAATGAAATAATGTATCTTTTATTAATAAGTACATTTTGGTGCAGAAAAGTAACATTCCTACATTCAAGGCCCCAAAAAAGTGCCACCGACGTGGCGCAGAGTGACAGGCGTAACTTATGAGAGAATCCCCGGCCATCGTCCTACATGCCTTTGAGAAATCGATGAAAGCAGTGTCCGCCTCGGCCTCCCGTTACGCGATGATTCACCAGGTGTTGCGCGACGCGATCGTCAACGGCACCGCCCGCCATGGCCTGGTATTGCTGGAAGCGCCCCTGGCCGAGCTGTTCGGCACCAGCCGCGTGCCGGTGCGCAAGGCGCTGGACCTGCTGCACGCTGAAGGCTTGATCTGCCGTTTCAACGGCCGGGGTTACCTGATCAACCCCGACGGCCTGGCCATGGAGCCACTGCGCCTGCCCTTGAGCCATGCGCACCTTGGCCTCAATGGCGAAGCCGAACTGGTGGACACCCGGCCGTTGGGCGAGCGTATCGTCGAGGAAATCGGCGCGGCGCTGTCCACCTGCATCGCCTTCGGCCATTACCGCCTGGATGAGCAAGCCGCCGCCGACCACTACGGCGTCAGCCGCGCGGTGGTGCGTGAAGCACTGATGCGCCTGCGCGACCGGGGCCTGGTGGAAAAAGAGCCCTATTCCCAATGGCTGGCGGGGCCTTTGACCGCGCGGGAGGTCACCGAGGATTACGAGCTGCGCGCCTGTCTCGAACCCGAAGCCCTGCGCCAGAGTGCCCCGAACCTCGACCGCGACATGCTGGAAGCCATGTTGCAACGCGTGCTGGATGCCCAGGACAGCCCCCAGTGCAGCCTGGAAGCCATCGAGCAGATCGAAGAGGATTTGCACCAGCGCTGCCTGGCCGGCCTGCAAAACCGCAAGATTGCCGCGCTGATTCGCCAGGGCCAGAGCCCGATGATCATCAGCCGGATTTTTTACCGATTGCTGGGGATCGGCGCTGATCCGGCGATGCTTGCCGAACATCGCTTGATTTTGGAGCTGCTGCTGCATGGCGCATTCGATGCGGCAGCGCTGAATTTGCGCGAGCATTTGCAACGGGCGCGGCAGCGGATGTTGCAGCGTTTGAAAGTGCTATCGGTGCTGCCAGAACAGCCACTGCCCGCCTATCTCCACAAAATCAGCTGACTCAATGTGGGAGGGGGCTTGCCCCCGATGGCGGTGTGTCAGTCAGCGTTGTTTTATCTGAACCACCGCTATCGGGGGCAAGCCCCCTCCCACATTGACCGAGTCGCTGCAGTAATTTCATGCAATATGTTGCTATCTCACCCCCACCATTGAAACCACTGCGACCCCGCCCCATCTAACCTGCATACTTCCTTATGCAGGTGCCCCATGAGCGACCAGCAAGAATTCCCTGATTACGACCTCAACGATTACGCCGACCCCGAAAACGCTGAAACCCCTTCGTCCAATACCGGCCTGGCCCTGCCTGGGCAAAACCTGCCGGACAAGGTCTACATCATCCCGATCCACAATCGGCCGTTCTTTCCGGCGCAAGTGCTGCCGGTGATCGTCAACGAAGAACCGTGGGCCGAGACCCTGGAGCTGGTGAGCAAATCCGACCACCACTCCCTCGCCCTGTTCTTCATGGACACACCGCCGGAAGACCCACGCCACTTCGACACCTCCGCCCTGCCGCTGTACGGCACCCTGGTGAAGGTGCACCACGCCAGCCGCGAGAACGGCAAGCTGCAATTCGTCGCCCAGGGCCTGACTCGCGTGCGGATCAAAACCTGGCTCAAGCACCACCGTCCACCGTACCTGGTCGAAGTGGAATACCCGCACCAGCCAAGCGATCCGACCGACGAGGTCAAGGCCTACGGCATGGCGCTGATCAATGCGATCAAGGAGCTGCTGCCGCTCAACCCGCTGTACAGCGAAGAGCTGAAGAACTACCTCAACCGCTTCAGCCCCAACGACCCGTCGCCCCTCACCGACTTCGCCGCCGCCCTCACGTCAGCCACCGGTAATGAGCTGCAGGAAGTGCTGGATTGCGTGCCGATGCTCAAACGCATGGAAAAAGTCCTGCCGATGCTGCGCAAGGAGGTGGAAGTCGCGCGCCTGCAAAAAGAACTCTCCGCCGAGGTGAACCGCAAGATCGGCGAGCACCAGCGCGAGTTCTTCCTCAAGGAACAGCTCAAGGTCATCCAGCAGGAACTGGGCCTGACCAAGGACGACCGCAGCGCCGACGTCGAACAGTTCGAACAACGCCTGGAAGGCAAGGTGCTGCCGGCCCAGGCGAAAAAACGTATCGATGAAGAACTGAACAAACTGTCCATCCTCGAAACCGGTTCGCCGGAATACGCAGTGACGCGCAATTACCTGGACTGGGCCACCTCGGTGCCATGGGGCGTGTATGGCGAGGACAAACTTGACCTCAAACACGCGCGCAAGGTGCTGGACAAGCACCATGCCGGCCTGGATGACATCAAGAGCCGCATTCTCGAATTCCTCGCGGTGGGCGCCTATAAAGGCGAAGTCGCCGGTTCCATCGTGCTGCTGGTGGGCCCGCCGGGCGTGGGCAAGACCAGCGTGGGCAAATCCATCGCCGAGTCCCTCGGCCGACCGTTCTACCGCTTCAGCGTCGGCGGCATGCGTGACGAGGCCGAGATCAAGGGCCATCGCCGCACCTACATCGGCGCGCTGCCGGGCAAACTGGTGCAGGCGCTCAAAGATGTGGAAGTGATGAACCCGGTGATCATGCTCGACGAGATCGACAAGATGGGCCAGAGCTTCCAGGGTGACCCGGCGTCGGCACTCTTGGAAACCCTCGACCCGGAGCAGAACGTCGAATTCCTCGACCACTACCTCGACCTGCGCCTGGACCTGTCCAAAGTGCTGTTCGTGTGCACCGCCAACACCCTGGACTCGATCCCCGGCCCGCTGCTCGACCGTATGGAAGTGATTCGCCTGTCGGGCTATATCACCGAAGAAAAAGTCGCCATCGCCAAACGCCACCTGTGGCCAAAACAGCTGGAAAAAGCCGGCGTTTCGAAAAACAGCCTGAGCATCAGCGACGGCGCCCTGCGCGCACTGATCGACGGTTACGCCCGTGAAGCCGGGGTGCGCCAGCTGGAGAAACAGCTGGGCAAACTGGTGCGCAAGGCGGTGGTCAAGCTGCTGGATGAGCCGAACTCGGTGATCAAGATCGGTAACAAGGACCTGGAAAGCTCCCTGGGCATGCCGGTGTTCCGCAACGAGCAGGTGTTGTCCGGTACCGGTGTGATCACCGGCCTGGCCTGGACCAGCATGGGTGGCGCCACACTGCCGATCGAGGCGACGCGTATCCACACGCTCAATCGTGGCTTCAAGCTCACCGGGCAGTTGGGTGAGGTGATGAAAGAGTCCGCCGAAATTGCCTACAGCTACATCAGTTCCAACCTGAAGTCGTTTGGCGGCGATCCGAAGTTCTTCGACGAAGCCTTCGTGCACTTGCACGTACCGGAAGGTGCCACGCCGAAGGACGGCCCGAGCGCCGGGGTGACCATGGCCAGTGCGCTGTTGTCCCTGGCGCGCAATCAAGCGCCGAAAAAAGGCGTGGCCATGACCGGCGAACTGACCTTGACCGGGCACGTGCTGCCAATTGGCGGCGTGCGCGAGAAGGTGATTGCAGCGCGGCGCCAGAAGATTCACGAGTTGATCTTGCCGGAGCCCAATCGCGGCAGCTTCGAAGAGCTGCCGGAGTACCTGAAGGAAGGCATGACCGTGCACTTTGCCAAACGCTTCGCGGATGTGGCGAAGGTGCTCTTCTGATAGGTCACTCGCCTGAGCGGACCCCTGTGGAGAGCAGGCTTGCCCTGCGTTGGGCTGCGCAGCAGCCCCAAAACTAACGACCCCATTCTTCCAGAAAGAATGGGGTCTTTTTAAAAGGGTCTGCTTCGCAGCCCAACGCAGGGCAAGCCTGCTCGCCACGAAGGGCACTCTGAGCCCCTCTTGCCACACCTTGTCTCATCTTCGGTTATGCTCGGTCTTCGTCGCCAAACAACGGAGCCTCCATGATCGCTGCCCGCCTGCTTCTCCCCTTGAGCCTTGCCCTGCTGACCGCGTGCGCCAGTGCGCCGAAGCAAAACGTCACCGTGGAAAACCAGAGCGCCTGCCCGCTCCAGCTTAAAACTGGACAAAACCTGATCCTCACCCTGCCGAGTAACCCCACCACCGGCTACCGCTGGGCCATCCAGGATTCCGCCGGTGGCGTGCTGCGCGCGCTGAGCCCCGAGGTCTACAGCAGTACGGAGTCCGGAGTGATCGGAGGGGGAGGTCAATCGACCTGGCGCTTCCAGGCATTTGCCGCAGGACAAGGCCGTTTGCGCCTGACCTCCCAGCAACCCTGGGAGCCGGAAGCCGAACCCGTGGAGACCTTCGACTGCGCCATTACGGTGAACTGATATGCCATGGCTGATACTCGCGTTGATGGGAGCCTTCACTTTTATCTACGGCCTCGCCACCCATGCGATGTTGCTGTGCCTGCTGGTCAAGCCGCTGCCGGTACTGGCGCTGCTGGGCTGGCTGCATGATGCGCCGCCTACCGACTATCGACGCTGGATCAGCCTCGGGCTGATTTTCTCGCTGGTGGGCGATGTGTTGCTCGCCTGGCCGGGCGACCTGTTTATCTTTGGCCTCGGCGCCTTCCTGTTTGCGCACTTGGCCTATCTCAAAGCCTATTTCAGCGACTGCCGCCGTTTGGCGCTGTTGCCGTTGGTATTGGCGCTCGGCGTGGGCGCGATCTTGCTGAGCATCCTGATTTCCCACGGCCTTGGCGACCTGCTGATTCCCGTGGTCGTTTACGCTTTGGTGATCAGCGCCATGCTCTGGCGTGCCCTGGCGCGAGTGGGCAGCGAGGTGCCAAAACGTTCAGCCCTGCTGGCAGCAGCCGGTGCGGCGTCGTTTGTGTTTTCCGACACGCTGATCGGCATCAATCGGTTCGTGCTGTCGTTCGAGGCCGCGCCGTATTTGTTGATCACAACTTACTGGCTCGGCCAATGGGGAATCACGGCGTCGGCTTTCCATCAGACAACCCGCGCATCCGCTGACCAACTTGGCTAAAATGCCGGCCTTTCCCCCTCGTCGCCGGAACAACCGTGAGCAAACAACCCGATCGCCTATTCGCCCAGCCCCTGCCCCAGGTGCCGGACTTCGCCTTCAACGAGGACGTGGTGCGGGTGTTCCCGGACATGATCAAGCGCTCGGTGCCAGGTTACCCGACCATCGTCGAAAACCTCGGCGTGCTCGCGGCGCAGTTTGCCCAGCCCAACAGCGTGCTCTACGACCTGGGTTCGTCCCTGGGTGCGGTGACCCAGGCCTTGCGCCGTCACGTGCGCACTGACGGTTGCCGAGTGATCGCTGTGGATAACTCGGCGGCCATGGTCGAGCGTTGTCGCGAGTACCTCAATGGCCAGGACTCGATGTTCCAGGAGCTGCTGCCGGTCGAGGTGATCGAGGGCGATATCCTTGCGCTGCAATTTCAACCGGCGTCGGTGGTGGCGCTGAATTTCACCCTGCAATTCATTGCCCCCGACGAGCGCCTGGCGTTGCTGTCGCGCATTCGTCAGGCGCTGCTGCCGGGCGGTGCGTTGATCCTCTCGGAGAAGCTGCGCTTCAACGATGTTGAGGAACATGCGCTGCTCACCGACCTGCATATCGCGTTCAAACGCGCCAACGGCTACAGCGAACTGGAAATCGCCCAGAAGCGCAGCGCCATCGAAAACGTCATGAAGCCCGACAGCCTCGAAGAACACCGCGAACGCCTGCTGGCGGCCGGGTTCTCGAAAGTCGTGCCGTGGTTCCAGTGTCTTAACTTTGCCTCGTTGATTGCCTTGCCATGATTGATCTGTCCCCCCTTGCCCGCCATCTGGTCGGCACTCCCCTGGCCGTATGGGCCCAAGGCCTGCAAGCGCAGCTCGATAGCAAGATGGAAAAGGGCCATGGCGACCTGGAGCGTTGGCAGAGTGCCCTGGACGCGCTGCCAAAGATCCAGCCCAGTGAAGTCGACTTGCTCAATGGCCTGGTGCTGGACACCGATTGCGACGACGCCACCCGCGCGCAAATGCACACCGCGCTGATGGGCTTGAGCCCGTGGCGCAAGGGCCCGTTCCATCTGTTCGGCGTGCATGTGGATACCGAATGGCGCTCGGACTGGAAGTGGTCGCGTGTGGCCCCACACCTGAACCTGAAGGGCAAGCGCATTCTCGATGTCGGTTGCGGCAACGGCTACTACATGTGGCGCATGCTCGGCGCCGGGGCCGACAGCGTGATAGGCGTCGACCCGAACTGGCTGTTCTTCTGCCAGTTCCAAGCCGTACAGCGTTACCTGTCTGAGCCTAAAGCCTGGCACCTGCCGTTCTCGTTTGAAGACCTGCCGGCGAACCTGGAAGGTTTCGACACGGTATTTTCCATGGGGGTGTTCTATCACCGTCGCTCGCCGATCGAGCATCTGCTGGCGCTGAAAGACACCTTGGTCAAGGGCGGGGAGTTGGTCCTGGAAACCCTGGTAGTAGAAGGCGACCAGCAACAGGTGCTGGTGCCGGAAGACCGTTATGCGCAGATGCGTAACGTGTGGTTCCTGCCGTCGGTGCCGGCGTTGATGCTGTGGCTGCGGCGGGCGGGCTTCAGTGATGTGAGGTGCGTGGATGTAAGTGTGACCACGGTGGAGGAACAGCGCGGGACGGAGTGGATGAAGTATCAGTCCCTCAGCGACTTCCTCGATCCGCAGGATCACAGCAAGACGATTGAAGGGCTGCCGGCGCCGATGCGGGCCGTGATCATCGCCAAGAAGTAACCGCTAATCTCCCTGAAAAAATGGAGATCAAAAATGTGGGAGGGGCTTGCTCCCGATTGCAGGGTATCAGCTAACACATCTATGGCTGATACACCGCTATCGGGAGCAAGTCGAATCGTCGCACCGCCCCTCCCACATTTGCTCATCAGTGTTCTTTAGAGCGAGGGCTTAGCCCGGCGGGCCTTGAAGAATTCGCTCAGCACCGCGCCGCACTCCTCGGCCAGCACACCGCCTTCAAACAACACCCGATGATTCAGAAACCCCTGGGTAAAGAACTGTCCCTGGCTTTGCACAATCCCCGCCTTCGGCTCCAACGCGCCGTACACCACCCGCGCAATTCGCGAATGCACGATCAGGCCGGCGCACATGCTGCATGGTTCCAGGGTCACGTACAGCGTACTGCCCGGCAGTCGGTAGTTGCTGACAGCTTGCGCAGCTGCGCGAATGGCGACCATTTCGGCATGGGCGCTGGGGTCATTGCCGCTGATCGGGCAGTTGAAGCCGCGGCCGATGATTTCACCGTCCTGCACCAGCACCGCGCCCACCGGCACTTCGCCCAGGGCCGCACCTTGTGCCGCAAGGGCCAGGGCTTCGCGCATGAAATCCTGGTCGCGGCTGCGGTCGATAATCGCCGTGGGGCGAAACTGGCGCATCACGCCACCTCGATAGCGGCCATCAGGCCGGTTTCCATGTGGTCGATCACATGGCAGTGGAACATCCACACCCCCGGGTTATCTGCCACCAAGGCCACGCGAGCGCGTTCGTTCTTGCCCAGCAGGTAAGTGTCGGTGAAGTACGGGATCACCTTGTGGCGGTTCGAGGCGATCACCTTGAAGCTCATGCCGTGCAGGTGGATCGGGTGCTGGTACTGGGTCATGTTCTTCAATTCGAAAATGTAGCTCTTGCCCTTTTCCAGCTTGGCAATCGGCCGGTCGGCGCAGGTCTTGTCGGTGATGTCCCAGGCCTGGCCGTTGATCTGCCACAGGCTCGGCGGCTTGCCGTTATCCACCGATACGGAGCCGACCCACTCGAAATTGAAGTTGAGTTTCTCCGCATTGGCCAGGTCCGGCTCGGCAATCGGGTTGGCGGGCAATGCCGGGGGCCACTCGGTCGGTGCATCGGTGTTGGCGACCGAGCGGAAAGTGCCCAGGCGCACCGGACCGTTGCGGATCGACAGTTCTTCGCCCTCCGGCGGTGCCTTGATCGCCAGGCAGATACGCATGCCCGGACCCAGCCAGTATTCCTTACCCATCGGCCGTGGTTCGACGGGGTTGCCGTCCAGCGCGTAGATCTGCGCGTCGACGTCGGGGATGTTGATGCGATAGGTCAGGGTGTTGTCGAGGTTGAGTAGGCGCACGCGGGTGATCTGCCCGGCGGGCAGGTCGATTACCGCCTGGGAGACGCCATTGATCGTCGACAACCGCCCGGCCGTACCGCCACGCGCGGCTTCACGGGGAATGCTGAAGGCGACGAAGGCGCCCTCTTCGTCCACATGCCAGCTCTTCAGGCTCAGGGTGCGTTCGTGTTTGAAGCCGGTGGGCTCGCGCTCTTCGATGATCAGCGGGCCGACCAGGCCTCGGCCGAGTTCTTCGCTGCTGTTCACATGGGGGTGATACCAGTAGCTGCCGGCATCGGGCACGCGGAATGTGTAGTCGAAGTATTCGCCGGGCAACACCGGCAATTGCGAGACATAGGGCACGCCGTCCATTTCCAGCGGTAGGCGGATGCCGTGCCAGTGAATCGTGGTGGCGACCGGCAGGTGGTTGATAAAGCGCACCCGCAGCCACTCACCCTGGCGCACGCGCAACTCGGTGCCCGGTGCCGAAGGGCCGAAGGCCCAGGCTTCGGTCTTGTGCCCCGGCACCAGTTCTACATCGAGCGGCGCGGCGATCAGTTCGTAATCGTGCCCTGCTTCGGCTTCGGCGACTTTCCCCAGCCAGTAGCGGTAGGCGCCACCGGCACCAACACCCACTACGGCCAGGCCTGCAAGACCACCCAGGATTTGTCGACGGGAAAAGGATCGGGACACAACAACCTCACGTATCTGCCGCAGGCGCAGGGCCTGCAAAGGGCAGATACGATACACCTGCATTGGCTAAACAGTAAGGCTTCTCATGTGGGAGGGGGCTTGCTCCCGATAGCAGTGTGTCAGCCACCACATTTATGGCTGATACACCGCTATCGGGGGCAAGCCCCCTCCCACATTGGTTCTTCATTATTTTTTAGGGTTTGGCAGCGGCCAGGATCAACGCTTTCATCTCGGCAACCGCGCCTTTGAAACCGACGAACAACGCATGAGCCACCAGCGCGTGGCCGATGTTCAGCTCGTTGATACCCTTGATCGCAGCCACCGCTTCGACGTTGTGGTAGTGCAGGCCGTGGCCGGCGTTGACGATCAGGCCTTCATTGAGGCCGCAGTTCACACCGTCAATGATGCGCTGCAGTTCATCCGCCACTTCGGTCGGTGTGGTGGCATCGGCGTAACGGCCGGTGTGCAGCTCGATGGCCGGCGCGCCGACACGGCGGGACGCTTCGATCTGGCGCTCGTCGGCGTCGATGAACAATGAAACTTCGCTGCCGATCTTCGACAGGCGCTCCACGGCTGCCTTGATCCGCGCTTCCTGGCCAGCCACGTCGAGGCCGCCTTCGGTGGTCAGTTCCTGGCGGGTTTCCGGGACCAGGCAGATGTGCGCCGGGCGGATGCGCTCGGCGAAGGCCATCATTTCTTCGGTGACGCCCATCTCGAAGTTCATGCGGGTTTGCAGCACGTCCTTGAGCAGCAGCACATCGCGCTCCTGGATGTGGCGGCGGTCTTCGCGCAGGTGCACGGTGATGCCGTCGGCGCCCGCTTCTTCGGCGTCCAGCGCGGCCTTGACCGGGTCAGGGTAACGGGTGCCCCGGGCCTGGCGCAGGGTAGCGACGTGGTCGATGTTGACGCCAAGAAGAATGCGATTGCTGGTGGTCACGGAAGCGCTCCTGAAAAGGGGAAAGAAACGCCGCACAGCATACACGGGGATGTCAGGGCTTTCGAAACAACTCGCGACTGACCAGCGGCCTTCCGCCCAAGTGCACGGCCAGGGCTTGGCGCATCAAGCGTTTGGCGGCGGACAACGCACCGGGTGCGCTCCAGTCAGCCTCGCTCATGGCCAGCAACTCGGTGCCCTGGAACAAGCCCGGTTGCAGCAGGTACACACGCTCCAGGCCAGCATCCACTTGCAGGCGGTACATGCCGTCGGCGGCGACGGGGTCGCCATGCAGGTCGTTGTTCAGTTCGAAGCCGTAGCCCAGGTCGTCGAGCAGGCGCCATTCGAAGGCGCGCAGCAGCGGCTCCAGGGGGCGACCTTCTGCCAGGGCCAGCAAGGTGGCGGCGTAGTGATCGAAGACAGCCGGGTGCGGGTCTTCGGCGGGCAACAGGCGGATCAGCAGCTCATTGAGGTAGAGGCCGCTGAACAGTGCATCGCCATTGAGCCAGGCGGAAGTGCCGACGCTTTCCAGGCGCCCGACGTTTTTCAGCTCACCCTTGCCGCGAAACTCCACATCCAACGCCACGAAGGGCCGCGCCAATGTCCCCGCCTTGCCCCGCGCGCTGCGCAACACCGCGCGCAGGCGGCCTTGGGGCGTGAGGAAGTCCACCAGGGCGCTGGTCTCGCGGTAGGCGCGGCTGTGCAGGACGTAGGCGAGTTGGCTGGGGGGTGGGGATTGGGACATGGGTTCTCTATCTTGAAAACAACACAAACCTAATGTGGGAGGGGGCTTGCCCCCGACGGCGGTGGTTCAGTCACTTATCTATTAACTGACCCACTGCTATCGGGGGCAATCCCCCTCCCACATTTTTGCCCTGCGGTGTCCTTAGAGGTCGCCGTAGCCGAGGGAGCGCAACGCACGCTCATCATCGGACCAACCACCCTTAACCTTCACCCACAGGTTGAGCATGATCTTGGAATCGAACAGCAATTCCATGTCTTTGCGCGCTTCGGTGCCGATACGCTTGATGCGCTCGCCCTTGTCGCCAATGATGATTTTCTTCTGGCCGTCACGTTCGACGAGGATCAGCGCATGGATATGCAGGGTCTTGCCCTGCTGCTTGAACTCTTCGATTTCGACGGTGATCTGGTACGGCAGCTCGGCGCCCATCTGGCGCATGATTTTCTCACGCACCAGTTCGGCGGCGAGGAAACGGCTGCTGCGGTCAGTGATCTGGTCTTCCGGGAAGAAGTGCTCGTTCTCCGGCAGGTAGCCGGCGATCACGCGCTCCAGGGTTTCGAGGTTGTGACCGTGCTGGGCCGAGATCGGCATGATCTGGGCGTTCGGCAGTTGCTCCTGCAGCCAGGTCAGGTGCGGCATCAGCTCGGCTTTGTCTTCGATACGATCGGTCTTGTTCAACGCGACGATCAAAGGGCCGGTGACGTACTGCACACGCTCCAGAACCATCTGGTCTTCGTCGGTCCACTTGGTGCGGTCGACGACGAAGATCACCACGTCGACGTCTTTCAACGCCGCCGAGGCAGTCTTGTTCATGTAGCGGTTAAGGGCTTTCTCGCCGCCTTTGTGCATGCCCGGGGTGTCGACGTAGACCGCTTGCACGCTGCCTTCGGTCTTGATGCCCAGCATGTTGTGGCGGGTGGTCTGCGGCTTGCGCGAGGTGATCGCGAGTTTCTGGCCGAGGATGTGGTTCAGCAGCGTGGACTTGCCCACGTTCGGGCGGCCGACGATGGCAACATAGCCACAGCGTGTTGCGGTTGAATCAGTCATGGCCATTCTCCACGCCCAGGGCAATCAGTGCTGCAGCGGCCGCTACCTGTTCGGCAATACGACGGCTTACACCCTGACCTCGGCTTTTTTCATTCAGTAAGGTGATTTCACATTCCACGAAGAACACGCGGCAATGGGGCTCACCCTGGATATCCACCACTTCGTAGCGTGGCAGGTCACAACCGCGCGATTGCAGGAATTCCTGCAGGCGGGTCTTCGGATCTTTGTTGGTGTCGACCAGCGTGAGGCTTTCGATCTCGGAGGTCAGCCACGCGGTGACGCGCTCCTTGGCCGCTTCCATGCCTGCATCGAGGTAGATCGCACCGATCAGCGCTTCAAGCGCGTCGGCCAGGATCGACTCACGGCGGAAACCGCCGCTCTTCAACTCACCGGACCCCAGGCGCAGGTACTCGCCCAGACCAAACCCGCGGGCCAGCACGGCCAGGGTCTCGCCCTTCACCAGGCGTGCGCGCAAACGCGACAGCTGACCTTCACGGGCTTGCGGGAAGCGCTCGAACAAGGCTTCACCGGCGACGAAATTGAGGATGGCATCACCGAGGAATTCCAGGCGTTCGTTATTACGCCCTGCAAAGCTGCGGTGTGTGAGGGCAAGGACCATCAATTCCTGATCCTTGAAGGTGTAGCCGAGCTGGCGCTCGAGACGACTTAGAGAAACGGTCACGGTTTACCCATATCTGTGTGGTGGCACCGGCGGCCATCGACGATTGACGCAGTGTTCAAATTCAAATCCTGGTTGGTATTGCATGGGGACGGAAAATGTCCAAGCCCCAGAAAAGCATTCGGCGCTGTGTTCACAGCGCCGCTTGTATTACTTGATCAGCCCGACCCGCGAGAAGTTCGGCAGGTGGCTGAGCTTGGGTTCCGGCCAGCTCATCCAGACCGCGAAGGCCTTGCCGACGATATTCTGGTCGGGAACCATGCCCAGCAGATCCTTGGGAATGCTGGGGTCATCCCAATAGCGACTGTCATTGGAGTTGTCGCGGTTGTCGCCCATCATGAAATAATGCCCGGCCGGCACTTTCCACTCGCCATCAGGCATCGCGCGGTAGCGGCTCATTTCCTTGCGGATTTCATGCTCTACCGCACCGAGTTTTTCCTGGTACAGCTCGGCACTGCCCAGGCTGTTCGGTTCGGAACCGAGCAACTTCTCGGCCACCGACTCGCCATTGATGAACAGGCGCTTGTCGCCGGTGTAGCGAATCACGTCGCCCGGCAGGCCTACCACACGCTTGATGTAGTTGACGTTCGGGTCGCTCGGGTAGCGGAACACCATCACATCGCCGCGCTGCGGATCACCGACTTCGATGACCTTCTTGTCGATCACCGGCAGGCGAATCCCGTAGGAGAACTTGTTCACCAGGATGAAATCGCCCACGTCCAGGGTAGGTTTCATCGACCCCGACGGGATCTGAAACGGCTCCACCAGGAACGAACGCAGCACCAGCACGATGAACAACACCGGGAAGAACGACTTGCCGTATTCAACCAGCAAGGGCTCTTTGTTCAGCTTCTCGATCACCACGACATCGGGCTGGCTGACGCTGCCCTGATAGGACGCGATAGCCGCCCGCCGACGCGGGGCGAAGAACACCAGATCGAGCAACGCCAGGAGACCGCAAACGGCAACGGCGATGACCAGCAACAGCGGGAAATTTAGCGACATAGGACCTAACTATCCAACCTGAGCACCGCAAGGAAGGCTTCTTGTGGAATTTCCACGTTGCCCACTTGCTTCATGCGTTTTTTACCGGCCTTTTGCTTCTCAAGCAGCTTGCGCTTACGGCTGACGTCGCCACCGTAGCATTTGGCCAGTACGTTCTTTCTGAGTGCCTTGACGGAGGTTCGCGCAATGATCTGCCCGCCAATGGCGGCCTGGATCGCGACATCGAACATCTGGCGCGGAATCAGTTCTTTCATCTTCTCGGTCAACTGGCGACCTTTGTAGTGCGCGTTGTCCTTGTGCACGATCAGTGCCAGGGCATCGACCTTGTCGCCGTTGATCAACACATCCAGTTTCACCAGATTAGCCGATTGGTAACGGTCGAAATGGTAATCCAGCGAAGCATAGCCGCGACTGGTGGATTTGAGACGGTCAAAGAAGTCCAGGACCACTTCGTTCATCGGCAAATCGTAGGTCACTTGCACCTGGGTACCGAGGAACAGCATGTCGTGCTGCACGCCACGCTTTTCGATACACAGGGTAATGACGTTGCCCAGGTGTTCCTGCGGCACAAGAATATTGGCCCGCACGATCGGTTCGCGCATGTCTTCGATGGAAGACAGGTCTGGGAGCTTGGACGGGTTGTCGACGTAAATCGTTTCACCGTTTTTAAGCAGCAGCTCAAAAATAACCGTCGGCGCCGTGGTGATCAGGTCCAGGTCGTATTCGCGCTCCAGGCGCTCCTGGATGATTTCCATGTGCAGCATGCCGAGGAAGCCGCAGCGGAAGCCGAAGCCCAGGGCGTCGGAGCTTTCCGGGGTGTACTGCAACGACGAGTCGTTGAGGGTCAGCTTTTGCAGGGCTTCGCGGAAGTCTTCGAAGTCGTCGGAACTGACCGGGAACAGGCCGGCGTAGACCTGCGGCTGGATGCGCTTGAAGCCCGGCAGCACGTCGACATCAGGGGTGGAACTCAAGGTCAGGGTGTCACCCACCGGTGCACCGTGGATGTCCTTGATACCGGCGATGATGAAGCCTACTTCACCGGCTTTCAGATCAGTGGTCGCGGTGTGCTTGGGGTTGAATACACCGACGCTGTCCACCAGGTGGATCTTGCCGGTGGACTTGACCAGGATCTTGTCGCCCTTCTTCACACGGCCGTGGCGCACGCGTACCAGGGAGACAACCCCCAGGTAGTTGTCGAACCACGAGTCGATGATCAACGCTTGCAGCGGATCTTCGTAGTTGCCGGTGGGGGCTGGAATGGTCTTGACCAGGCGCTCGAGCACTTCGTCGACGCCCAGGCCGGTCTTGGCGCTGCACTCGACGGCGTCGGTGGCGTCAATGCCGATGATTTTTTCGATTTCTTCTTTTACGCGATCCGGATCGGCCTGTGGCAGGTCGATCTTGTTCAGCACCGGCATGACTTCCAGGCCTTGCTCGATGGCGGTGTAGCAGTTGGCCACGGACTGGGCTTCAACGCCCTGGCCCGCGTCCACCACCAGCAGCGCGCCTTCGCAGGCCGCCAGGGAGCGGCTGACTTCGTAGGTGAAGTCAACGTGGCCCGGGGTGTCAATGAAGTTCAACTGGTACTTGATACCGTCTTTGGCGGTGTAGTACAGGGTAACGCTGTGGGCCTTGATGGTGATCCCGCGCTCGCGTTCGAGGTCCATGGAGTCCAGTACCTGGGCTTCCATTTCACGCTCGGCAAGGCCGCCGCACATCTGGATGAATCGATCGGCCAGCGTCGACTTACCATGGTCAATGTGGGCGATGATGGAGAAATTGCGGATATGACTCAAATCACTCACGGATCAACACTCAAAAAGGCTGCAGGCAGATTGCCCGCTGAAAAATAGCCGGGAATTGTACCTGATGCTCAGGCCAGACGTCATCTTTGCTGACCAGAACAAAAATGCCCCACTTATTAGAGCGGGGCATTTTTTGTACAGGAGTGCGGCATCAGCCGGCCCGGCGCAGCAGCCAGAACCCGGCCAGGGCGCAGATGGCCGTCGGCACCAGCACCGCAAACAGCGGCGAGAACCCGAACACCAGGCTCGACGGGCCGAGCAGGTCCTGGGCGATGCGGAAGGTGAAACCGACCAGCACCCCGGTAAACACCCGCTGGCCGAGGGTCACGGAGCGCAACGGACCGAAGATGAACGAGATCGCCATCAGCACCAGCGCGGCGGTCACCACCGGCTGCAACACCTTGACCCAAAATGCCAGCCAATAACGACCGTTATTCAAGCCTTGGTCCTTCAGGTAGTGGATATAGCCCCACAACCCGGAGATCGGCAGGCTTTCGGGGATCATCACCACCGTATTGAGCAGTTCCGGCTTGAGGGCGATGTCCCACTCTTCACTGGGCACATTGATCACTTCGGTGCTGGCCTTTGTGCCTTGGCCGACATTACGGAAGTGAGTGGTGGTGATGTCGGTCAATTGCCACTTTTCGTCGCTGTACTGCGCGCGTTTGGCAAAGCTCGACGACAGCATGTGGCGTTCCTTATCGAACGTGTAGCGCGTCACACCGATCAACAGTCCGCCCGGTTGCACGGCGTTGATGTGGATGAACTCATCACCCTGACGGTGCCACAGGCCATGCTTGGCGCTTTGCGCATCGCCCGAGCCCTGGGCCAGGGCGCGATTGGCCTGGGCGGTGCTTTCGGCCGGCGGCGCTACGTATTCACCGATCAGCACGCTGCACAGCATCAGCAGCAACATCGGCTTCATGACCGCCCAGACAATACGACCAATGGACACCCCGGCGGCGCGCATGATGGTCAGTTCGCTGTTGCTGGCCAGGCTGCCCAGGCCGATCAGGCAACCGATCAGCGCAGCCATCGGCATCATGTCGTAGAGACGACGCGGCGCGGTGAGCGCCACGTAGCTCAGCACGTCCCACACGGTATAGGTGTCGCTGACGTTGCCGACTTCATCGATGAAAGCGAACAACGAGGCCAGGCCCAGGATGATGCCCAGTACCGCCAGGATGGCGATCAGGACGCTGCTACCAATGTAGCGATCGAGCTTAGCCACGAGCCAACTCCTTCTGGCCACGACGGCTCATCATTTTCAAACGAATAGGCTCCCAATAAAGCAGCCCCAGGCCGATCAGCAGGAACATCCCGTGCACCCACCACAGGCCCAGGGTCGGCGACAACTTGCCTTTTTCCAGGGAGCCACGGGCGGAAATCAGGATAGTGAGGTAAGCCATGTACAGCAGGATCGCCGGCAACAGCTTGAGGAAACGGCCCTGGCGCGGGTTGACGCGCGACAGCGGCACGGCCATCAGGGTCACGATAAACACCAGCAGCGGCAGGGAAATCCGCCATTGCAGCTCGGCGATGGAGCGCAGTTCCTTGCTACCGAGCAGGTCCGTCGTGGGGATGGCGTCGCGGTCGGTGACTTCGTCGCTGATGTCCGGGCGGGCCAGCATCACGCCGTAAGTGTCGTACTTGATCGCGCGATAGTCAGCCATGCCTGGACTGCCATCGTATCGATAGCCATTTTCCAGAATCAGGTAGCGGCTGCCATCAGGACGCACTTCCTGGCGACCCGAATCCGCCACCAGCACGGAAATGCCACGGTCTTTCTTGTCTTGGCCAAAACGCTTCTCGGAGATGAACACACCGCCCAGGTTGGCGCGGTCGTCGGTCAGGGTTTCCGTGTAAGTCACCCGCGAGCCATCATTAAGCGCCTGGAAACGGCCCGGCTCGAGGGTGTCGAACTCGGTCATCGCGTCCTGTTTGTTCAGCACCAGCTGGAATTGCATGGCACCCTGCGGCGCCAGGCTCAGGCTCAACCAGGCCACGATCAGCGCGACACCGGCGGCAGGGATCATGGTCATGCCCAGCAGGCGCTGCTGGCTCATGCCGGTGGCCGAGAGCACGGTCATTTCACTTTCAAGGTACAAGCGGCCGTATGCCAGCAGGATCCCAAGGAACAGGCCCAACGGCAGGATCAGTTGCAAAAAACCCGGCAGGCGAAAGCCCATGATCAGGAACAGCGAGCCTGGGTCCAGGGCGCCGGACGCAGCCTGGGCCAGGTATTTGACGAAACGACCACTCATGATGATGACCAGCAGGACCGCACTCACGGCACTCAGGGTCAACAGGACTTCGCGGGACAGATAACGGAAGACGATCAAACCAGACACTCCAGGGTTGTCAGGCTAAGGCGGCCAAACAAGCAAGCATACCGAGTCAGCCCGTTTACACCGGGCCGGCTAAAAAGATGGCGCATTATCCTGTGATTGACCGCGCCTGTCACTGCGCAACCTCACGTGCACCTACAAAGCATGCGCCAAGGGTTGTCAGGCTCCGTCGGCGAGGTTCAAACTGCGGCCTTTGTCGCTGGCGGTTTACACAGCTGCCAAGCTTTAAAGCCTGCGTACAAACGCAGGCTCTCAGACCTTTATAAGGGACCCGAAAATGGAATTGGTTGTAAAAAGCGTTAGCCCCGAAACGTTGAAAACCGCCACCCTCGTGGTCGCCATCGGCGAAGGCCGCAAGCTCGGCGTTGCCGCCAAGCAACTCGACGAACTCAGCGGCGGCGCAATCAGTGCGGTCCTCAAGCGCGGCGACCTGGCCGGCAAAGTGGGCCAGAGCCTGCTGCTGCAAAACCTGCCCAACCTCAAGGCCGACCGCGTATTGCTGGTGGGCGTGGGCAAGGACGCTGAACTGGGCGACCGCCCGTTCCGCAAGATCATCAGCGCCATCCTCAACACCCTCAAGGGCCTGGGCGGCAGCGATGCAGCACTGGCACTCGATGAAATCGTGGTCAAAGGCCGTGACAGCTACGGCAAGTCCCGCCTGCTGGCCGAAACCCTGGTGGACGGCGGCTACCTCTTCGACCAGTTCAAGAGCCAGAAAGCCGAACCCCGCGCCCTGAAGAAAATCACCCTGCTGACCATCAAGGCCGCCCAGGCTGAAGTCGAGCGCGCCGTGACCCACGCCCAGGCCATCGCCAATGGCATGTCGTTCACCCGCGACTTGGGCAACCTGCCGCCGAACATCTGCCACCCAACCTACCTGGGCGAGCAAGCCAAGGCGCTGGGCAAAGAGTTCAAGGGCCTGAAAGTCGAAGTGCTGGATGAGAAGAAGATCAAGGAACTGGGCATGGGCTCGTTCTATGCCGTGGGCCAGGGCAGCGACCAGCCGCCACGCCTGATCGTGATGCAATACAACGGCGGCAAGAAGTCCGAGAAGCCCTACGCCCTCGTCGGTAAAGGCATCACCTTCGACACCGGCGGCATCAGCCTCAAGCCCGGCCTGGGCATGGACGAGATGAAGTACGACATGGGCGGCGCCGCCAGCGTGTTCGGTACCCTGCGTGCCGTGCTGGAGCTGAAGCTGCCGATCAACCTGGTGTGCATCCTGGCCTGCGCCGAGAACATGCCGAGCGGCGGCGCAGCCCGTCCGGGCGACATCGTCACCACCCTCAGCGGCCAGACCGTGGAAATCCTCAACACCGACGCCGAAGGCCGCCTGGTGCTGTGCGATGCCCTGACCTACGCCGAGCGCTTCAAGCCGCAAGCCGTAATCGACATCGCCACCCTGACCGGCGCCTGCATCGTTGCCCTGGGCTCCCACACCTCGGGCCTGCTGGGCAACAACGACGAACTGATCGAGCAACTGCTCAGCGCAGGCAAGGCCGCCGATGACCGCGCCTGGCAACTGCCGCTGTTCGATGAGTACCAGGAACAGCTGGACAGCCCGTTCGCCGACATCGCCAACATCGGTGGCCCGAAGGCCGGCACCATCACAGCTGCCTGCTTCCTGTCGCGCTTTGCCAAGAACTTCAACTGGGCGCACCTGGACATCGCCGGCACTGCCTGGACCAGCGGCGGCAAGGACAAGGGCGCCACTGGCCGTCCGGTGCCACTGCTGACCCAATACCTGCTGGACCGCGCCAAAGCCTGAAACTGAAAACGCCTGGGTGGTACTGATCACCCCGGTCGTAGCAGCTGCCGAGCGCAAGCGAGGCTGCGTTGGCGGAGTTCTTGACACACCGCAACGCAGCCTCGCTTGCGCTCGGCAGCTGCTACGGGATTTTTACTGTGGTGAATAACCAATGACCCAAGTCGACTTCTATATAGTGCCCAGCGCCGATCCCCTCGCGCGCCTGGACTTTGCCTGCAAACTCACCGAAAAAGCCTGGCGCATGGGCCACCGCATCTACCTGCATTGCAGCGATGCCACCCAACGCGACGAGCTCGACGCCCGCCTGTGGCGCTTCAAGGGCGAAAGCTTCGTGCCCCACGGCCCCGCGGAATCCGAACCCGAAGGCCAGGTTGTCCTGGGCTTGGGCGACAGTTGCGGCAATCACCATGACCTGCTGGTCAACCTCGACCTGAAAGTACCGCCTTTTGCCAAGGCCTTCGCCCGCGTGGCGGAAGTGGTGGTGGAAGATCCGGCTATTCGTCAGGCCGCGCGGGAGAGTTTCCGTTTCTACCGCGAACAGGGCTATCCTTTGCAAGATCACCGGCTACAACGACTTTGAGTACATGATGGACACTCCCAACTCTACAAAAAAAGATGACCACCTGCTGGACGACCTCGAGTCGATCCGTCAGTTGCTGGGTGATGATGGCTTGCAACCGCCGCTGCTGACCGAACAGGCCGATGGCGAGGTACAGATTCCGCTGTTGTTCGACATGGTCGGCAGCAAGCAGGCTGCATCGGAGCCAGTCGTCGAAGCCCCCGTTGCCGTGGACGCTGCGCCTGCGCCCGCCGAAAAGGGGCCCGACGCCCTGCTGCTGCACCTGGACAACGAACTGCGTGCCGCCGCGCAATTGATCATGCAAGACGTGATCGACGACTTTGCCCCGCATATCGAAACCGAAATCAAGCGCCGGATGGATGCGCGGATGGAGCGGTTGCTCAGCCAGTACCAGTCCTGAATCCTAATTAGATCCCCTGTGGAAGGGGACTTGCCCCCGATGGCGGTGTATCAGTCAGCCCATATATAGCTAACACATTGCCATCGGGGGCAAGCCCCTCCCACATTTGATTGCCTGCACCTTAAGCCCGTCTTCGCCTCGCCCTGCGCCCTATCCCCCGTTATACTTGCCGGCTTTCCTGAATAAATGCCAACTAGGGTCCCGCCGCGCATGGATAAGACCTACCAGCCGCACGCTATTGAAACTTCCTGGTACAACACCTGGGAGTCCGAGAACTATTTCGCTCCGCAAGGCGCGGGCGAGTCCTACACCATCATGATTCCGCCACCGAACGTCACTGGCAGCCTGCACATGGGCCATGGCTTCAACAATGCGATCATGGATGCGCTGATTCGCTTCCGCCGCATGCAGGGCCGCAACACCCTGTGGCAACCGGGTACCGACCACGCCGGTATCGCCACCCAGATGCTGGTGGAGCGCCAACTCGAAGCCACCGGCCAGAACCGTCACGACCTGGGTCGCGAGAAATTCCTGGAAAAAGTCTGGGAATGGAAAGACCAGTCCGGCGGCAACATCAGCCGTCAGATCCGTCGCCTCGGTTCGTCCGTCGATTGGAGCCGCGAGCGCTTCACCATGGACGACGGCCTGTCGGAATCGGTGAAAGAAGCCTTCGTGCGCCTGCATGAAGACGGCCTGATCTACCGCGGCAAGCGCCTGGTCAACTGGGACACCAAGTTGCACACGGCGATTTCCGACCTTGAAGTGGAAAACCACGACGAGAAAGGTTTCCTGTGGAACCTCAAGTACCCGCTGGCCGACGGCGCCAAGACCGCTGAAGGCAACGACTACCTGATCGTCGCTACTACCCGTCCGGAAACCATGCTTGGCGACGCCGCCGTCGCGGTTAACCCGAATGACGAGCGCTACCAGGCACTGATCGGCAAGTTCGTCGAGCTGCCACTGGTTGGCCGCCGCATCCCCATCATCGCGGACGACTACTGCGACCCTGAATTCGGCACCGGCTGCGTGAAAATCACCCCGGCCCACGATTTCAACGACTACGAAGTCGGCAAGCGCCACAACCTGCCGCTGCTGAACATCTTCGACAAGAACGCCGCCGTATTGCCGGCCTGCCAGGTGTTCAACCTCGACGGCACACTGAACGACAGCATCGACGGCAAGATCCCGGCCGAATACGCCGGCCTCGACCGTTTCGAAGCACGCAAGCAGATCGTTGCTGCCTTCGACGCCGCCGGCCTGCTGGTCAGCGTTGACGACCACGGCCTGAAAGTACCGAAGGGCGACCGTTCCGGCACCATCATCGAACCGTGGCTGACCGACCAATGGTACGTGTCGACCAAACCCCTGGCCGAGCCTGCGATTGCTGCCGTGGAAGACGGCCGCATCCAGTTCGTACCCAAGCAGTACGAAAACATGTACTTCTCGTGGATGCGCGACATCCAGGATTGGTGCATCAGCCGTCAGCTGTGGTGGGGCCACCGCATTCCGGCCTGGTACGACGAGTCGGGCAAGGTCTATGTCGGCCGCGACGAAGCCGAAGTACGCGCCAAGAACAATCTGGGTCCGGACGTCGCGCTGCAACAGGACAACGACGTACTCGACACCTGGTTCAGCTCGGGCCTGTGGACGTTCTCCACCCTGGGCTGGCCGCAGCAGACCGAATTCCTGAAGAAATTCCACTCCACCGACGTGCTGGTGACCGGCTTCGACATCATTTTCTTCTGGGTTGCCCGGATGATCATGCTCACCATGCATTTGGTGAAGAACGAGGATGGCACGCCGCAGGTACCGTTCAAGACCGTGTACGTGCACGGCCTGGTGCGTGATGGCCAAGGCCAGAAGATGTCCAAGTCCAAGGGCAACGTCCTGGACCCGTTGGACATCATCGACGGCATCGACCTGGAAACCCTGGTGCAGAAACGCACCTCGGGCCTGATGCAGCCGAAACTGGCGAAGAAGATCGAGAAGCAGACCCGCGACGAGTTCGCCGACGGCATTGCCAGCTACGGCACCGACGCCCTGCGCTTTACGTTCTGCTCGCTGGCATCCACCGGTCGCGACATCAAGTTCGACATGGGCCGCGTCGAAGGCTATCGCAACTTCTGCAACAAGATCTGGAACGCCGCGCGTTACGTGCTGGACAAAGGCGAAGACTGCGGCCAGAACGGCGAAGCGGTCGAACTGAGCCTGGCCGATCGCTGGATCATCTCGCAGCTGCAACGCACCGAAGCCGAAGTGACCCGCCAACTCGACCAGTTCCGTTTCGACCTGGCCGCACAAGCCTTGTACGAGTTCATCTGGAACCAGTATTGCGACTGGTACCTGGAACTGTCCAAGCCCGTGCTGTGGGACGAAAACGCGCCGATCGAACGCCAGCGCGGCACCCGTCGCACCCTGGTGCGCGTGCTGGAAGTGGCGCTGCGCCTGGCGCATCCGTTCATGCCATTCATCACCGAAGAAATCTGGCAGCGCCTGGCGCCGCTGGCCGGTATCGAAGGCAAGACCATCATGCTGCAACCTTGGCCGGTGGCCAACGAAGCACGCATCGATGAGGCGGCCGAAAGCGACATCGAATGGCTCAAGACCCTGATGCTCGGCACGCGCAACATCCGCGCCGAAATGAACATCGGCCCGGGCAAGCCACTGGCGGTATTCGTGAAGAACGCCAGCGCCGAAGACCAGCGTCGTCTCACCGAGAACGATGCGCTGCTCAAGAAGCTGGCGAAGCTGGAATCGATCACTGTATTGGCCGATGGCGCCGAAGCACCACTGTCGGCGACCGCACTGGTCGGCGACATGGAAGTGCTGGTGCCGATGGCCGGCCTGATCGACAAGGGCGCGGAACTGGCCCGTCTCGACAAGGAAATCCTGCGCCTGCAAGGCGAAGTGCAGCGGGTGGGCGGCAAGCTGTCCAACGCGGCATTCGTCGACAAGGCACCGGCTGAGGTGATCGACAAAGAACGCGCCAAGCTGGCCGAGGCCGAACAGGCCCTGGGCAAGCTGGCGGAGCAACATGCGCGGATTTCCAGCCTGTAAGGCTTGATTCGCGTGGAGAAAGAGACCTTCGGGTCTCTTTTTTTGCCTGGCGTTTCCCAATCCCTTGCTGGCAATACAGTCAATGTGGGAGGGGGCTTGCCCCCGATGGCGATCTGTCAGCCAGGCTAGTATTGACTGATTCACCCCTATCGGGAGCAAGCCCCCTCCCACATTTGACCGAGTTATCCTCGGGAATGTGTGACAATGCCCACCACTTTGAGCCAACACCAGAATCATCATGACCGCCCCCACTACGCCCAAACCTCCACGCAAGAAGCCTAAAACCGCAGCCACGGCCAAACCCGTCGCGCCGCGCAAAGAGGCCACCCTGCACCCGCGCAACCGCCACCAGGGCCGTTACGACTTCCCGGCGCTGATCAAGACCACGCCGGAACTGGCGCAATTCGTGATCATCAACCCCTACGGCAAGGAAAGCATCGACTTCGCCAGCCCGGACGCAGTGCGAGTGTTCAACCGGGCGTTGCTCAAGGCCTTCTATGGCATCCAGCATTGGGACATTCCGGCGGATTACCTGTGCCCGCCGGTGCCAGGGCGTGCCGACTATGTGCACTTCCTCGCCGACCTGCTGGCCAGTACCAACGACGGCAAGATTCCCCGGGGCTCAATCGTCAAGGTGCTGGATATCGGCATGGGCGCCAACTGCGTCTACCCGCTGATTGGCTATATGGAGTACCGCTGGAATTTCCTCGGCTCGGAGGTCGACCCTACCGCCGTAGCCGCCGCCAAGGCCATCGTGCAGTCCAACGACCTGAGCAAGGTCATCCAGCTGCGCCAGCAAACCAATCCCAAGCACATCCTGCTGGGCCTGCTGGAGCCGGGCGAACGTTTTGACCTGACCATGTGCAACCCGCCGTTCCACGCGTCCATGGACGAAGCCACCAAGGGCAGCGAGCGCAAGTGGCGCGCCCTGGGCAGGGCCGATCCCAAGCGCAAATTGCCGGTGCTGAACTTCGGCGGCCAATCAGCCGAGTTGTGGTGTGAAGGCGGTGAAGCGCGCTTCGTGACACAGTTGATCGCCGAGAGCGCGCACTTTGCCCACAAGGTGTTGTGGTTCAGCACCCTGGTGTCAAAAGCGTCAAACTTGCCCGCGATCGAGACCGCCCTGAAAAAAGCCGGCGTGCTGGAAAGCCAGGTGGTGGAAATGTCCCAGGGCCAGAAGCAGAGCCGTTTCGTGGCCTGGACCTTCCAGACCAAGAACGAACAGCAGATCTGGCGCCAGCGCTGGGTGCGATAGAGACAAATCGCAGGCAACAAAAAACCGTGCCCGGATCACTCCGGAGCACGGTTTTTTTTGCTGCGTCTTACTTGTTAACAGAGTCGCTCAGGCCTTTGGCCACAACCAGCTTGATAACTTTCTTGGCAGCGATTTCGATGGCAGCGCCATTCGAAGGGTTACGGCCAGTACGGGCAGGACGCTCGGTCACTTTCAGTTTGCCAACGCCTGGCAGAGTGATTTCGCCGCCGTTTTCCAGCTGGTCAGCAACAACTTGGCTCAGTTGGTCCAGCAGAGCGCGCACGGTGGTTTTCGGTGCGTCTACTGCTTCAGCCAGGTCAGCGATCAGTTGGTCTTTAGTAATAGCCATTGTGGTGTTCCTTCCCTATCAAATTCATATGGATTGCAGAGTGCAGTGTCAGCCGTCGAGCCCGACCGTCATGGCCTGGCACCCCCGGCTATAACCACGGAGATCGGGGTTATAGATGCTTGAAACGGGGATTGGTTCGACCTGACAGATGCTGAATGCACGCTTAACGCCGAGACATGGCGCAAGACGGGGCAAAACTAGCACAGAGACGGGGAAATATCCGCCTCAACATACCCATTTGGTCAGCTTTATCGCTCTAAACAGTGAAAAAAAAGCATATGGCCCGTAGGAGAGCATCCAAAATGGCCTTCAACGCGTGTCTTGACCAATGGGTGCGGTACACTGGGCAACTTTTCGGGGAGGCCAACCGCTCCCCTTCAACCAGCCGAGAAGCCCATGCCGATCCGTCATTGCATCGTCCACCTGATCGACAAGAAACCCGACGGCACACCCGCAGTTCTCCACGCCCGCGACTCCGAGCTTGCCGAGTCGGCCGCCATCGAGAACATGCTTGCCGACCTCAACGAGAGCTACAACGCCAAACAAGGCAAGGCCTGGGGTTTCTTCCATGCCGAGTCCGGCGCGCACCCGTTCAGCGGCTGGTTGAAGGAATATTTCGAGGGTGGCCAGGATTTCACCACGTTCAGCCGCACCGCCGTCGAACACCTGCAAAAACTGATGGAAGAGTCCAACCTCTCCACCGGCGGGCACGTGCTGTTTGCCCACTACCAGCAAGGCATGACCGACTACCTGGCCATCGCCCTGCTGCACCACAGTGAAGGCGTGGCGGTGACCGACGAGCTGGACGTGACCCCGTCGCGCCACCTGGACCTGGGCCAGTTGCACCTGGCAGCGCGCATCAACGTGTCCGAGTGGCAGAACAACAAGCAGTCCAAGCAATACATCTCCTTTATCAAAGGCAAGAACGGCAAGAAGGTCTCGGAGTACTTCCGCGACTTTATCGGCTGCCAGGAAGGCGTCGACGGCCCAGGCGAGACGCGCACCCTGCTCAAGGCCTTCAGCGACTTCGTCGAAAGCGAAGACCTGCCGGACGAATCCGCCCGCGAAAAAACCAAGACCCTGGTCGATTACGCCAGCAGCCAGGCCAAGCTCGGCGAACCCATGGGCCTTGAAGAATTGTCGGGGTTGATCGATGAAGATCGGCCTAAGGCGTTCTACGACCATATCCGCAACAAGGACTACGGCCTGTCGCCGGAAATCCCGGCCGATAAACGCACCCTCAACCAGTTCCGCCGCTTCACCGGCCGCGCCGAGGGCTTGTCCATCAGCTTTGAAGCACACCTGCTGGGCGACAAGATCGAGTACGACGAAGCCGCCGGTACCCTGATCATCAAGGGCCTGCCAACCCAACTGACCGACCAGCTCAAGCGCCGTAACTGATGCTCGGCGGGGTACTCAAGAAAGTCCTGCTGGTGTTGCTGGTGGTGGTGGTTATCCAGAACTGGGGCAAGATCGAGCGGCTGTTCAACCCTTCCCAGGTAGTCTCGGAGCAGACGCGAGCATCGGCGCGAGTGGCGCTGTATGCCACCGAATGGTGTGGCTACTGCAAGCAGATCCGCCGCTTCCTGGACCAGAAGGGTATTCCCTACCAAGCCTTCGACATCGAGAAGGACGCCCAGGCGCGCAAGGCGTATGAGGCGCTGGGCGGTGGTGGGATTCCGTTTGTGGACGTCAATGGGACGCTGATTCGCGACTACAACCCTGACGCGATCATGGCAGCGCTGAAGTAATCAGCGCACCACGATCACCCGTCCTAACAGGCTGTGCTGCTCAAACCCCAACACCGCTTGCAAGGCGTTGAGTACCGCCTGCGGGTCCTTGCTCGGGAAACTGCCGCTGACGCGCCTGGCGCCCATCTCTTCGTTGAGCAGCAGGATGCGACCAGGGTAGTAACGCCCCAAGTCGTTGACCACCTGCGCCAGCGGCGCCTTGTAGTAGTTGAGCCAGCCATCACGCCAGGCCAGGCGGGATTCGCTGTCGACCGCGTGCAGGGGATCGGCGATGCCATCGGCGTAGGCCACTTGCTGGCCTGCCGTGAGAATTTGCTGCTGGCCCTGTTTCGACGCGGTCACACCCACCCGCCCCGACAACACCGTCACCTCGGCCCCTGCCGGTTGCAGGCGCACTTCGAACTGCGTACCCAGCACCCGCGCTTCGCCGCTGCCCGCCTCGACCACAAAGGACTGGCCGGTGTGGGTGACGCTGAAAAAACCCGCACCGCGACGCAATTGGATATGCCGCTCACCGTGACTGAAGTCCACGGCAATTGCGCTGTCCGCATCCAGGGTGACCTGGGACTGGTCGGCCAGAGTGACGGTCTTCACCTCTCCCGGTGCGCTCACGTAATCGGCGCCGATGTCATCGATCCAACGCGAAGGCTGCCAACCGGCGCCCACGCACACCATCAACACCAGGCACGCCGCCATGGCCAAGGCGCCGGACCAGCGCACTACCCGCGAGCGCGTCGGGGTGTTCATCGCCTTGAGGTAACCCTGCAATGCCAGCGCGTCTTCATCCGCCAACTGGCGCGCCGGTACTTCGCTCAACTCCCAGAGCACCTGGGCCTGGGCGTACGCTTCGACGTGCGCAGGATCAGCCCTAAGCCAGCGGCTGAAGGTGGCCTGGTCGCCACTGGTGGGCTGGTCGTGCAACAGGCTCAGCCAGGCCAGTGCGGCTTGTTCCTGGTCGGGCGTGGGGGTGACGTTCACGGTGCTTTCCTTGGCGTGCGCGGTGGCGATGGTTCGCGAAGGCTGGCTTTGCAGGCTTCGAGGGCACGCATCATATGTTTTTCCACGGCACTTTGGGACAGGCCCATGGCCTTGGCGATTTGCGCGTACTTGCGCCCATGAATGCGGTTGAGCAGGAAGATCTGCCGGGTGCGCTCCGGCAAGCTGCGCAGGGCGGCTTCGACATGGCGCAGGTCGTTGCCCGCCTCGAGCGCCGCCTGGGGTTCGGAGCCCTGGTTATCCTGCTGTTCCGGCAGCCAGCCTTCATTGCTGCGCACCCGTGCGCCTTCGCTACGCAGGTGGTCGATGGCGATATTGCCGGCGCAACGCAACAGGTAGGTGCTGAGTTCTTCGACCTGCACCAATGGCCGACGCCAAAAACGCAGGAACAGGTCCTGCACCAGGTCGGCCGCCGTGGCGCGACAACCTACGCGTCGGCTCACCAACGCTTCCATCTGCGAGCGCTGGGACAAGAACACTTGCAGGAAATGCGCACGCCCACCCGCCGCGTCAGCCGGCGGGCTGTCCTGGGAATCGGGTGGGGTGCTGATCATCATGGCAGGGGCTCAGAGGGTGGCGAAGGCCGCAACAGGGCTGGCCAGCAGGCCGACGCCCGCCAGGATCAAGGCCAGCCTTGGCCGATACGGCAACAACAGCACCAGCAACAGGGCGCTGAGCATCAACACCGCGCACCACTCCACCAGGCCCTGGCCCCAACCGGCGATAGCCACTGCGGGCCAGATCGAGACGGTCAGCAGCAGCCAACCGATGACGCGCAAAGCAAGCCGCCGCCGAGGCGATGGCTTGCTGTGCAGCAGTTCGCCGTGGTGGCGGTCGGTGGACAGGCATAAGGCAGTGAACCCGGCGTAACACATCAGCAGCGCGAGGAGCATTCAGTTCGCCTCCTGCTTGAGGTGGAGCGGCCTTGCCCGCTCGGTCTTGGGCTGCGGCGCCTTGCGGTGTTGCATCTTCCAGGCCGCCCAGGCGAGGAACACGCCGCTGGCCAGGCAGGTCAGGTCGAAGCCGGCCATGGCCCAGTCGCCCGCTGCCAGTGAAGCGCCCAAGTGCTGCGACGTGGTCAGGGCATTAAGCAATGGGATTGCGGCAAACAGCAGTGCTGCGAAGCTCAATTGCTCAACCCAGCCCTGGCGGCCTCGACGCAGGATCGCGTGCAACAGGCTCAGGCCCCATGCGATAAAGAAGGCCTGCACTTCCCAATCGGAGCGCTCGGCGAAGCTCACCGGCAATAAACGGTTGGCCCAAAAGAACCCCGCGATGGCGATCAACAGCCCGGACATGCTGGCGATGTTCAGCACGTCCACCAGCCGTAGTTCAAATGGCATCACAGCGGTTTTTGCATGTTTGAGTTGACGCTTGCCGAGCCAGATCACCAGCCCCGTACCGATCATGGCCGTGCCCGCCAAGCCGCAGATAAAGTACAACCAGCGCAACACCGGGCCGGCGAAATGGCCCATGTGCAGGCCGTAGAAACTGCCACCGATGACCGCCGGCAACGACTGCTCGCCGCTGACCCGCAGCAGCTCGCCGGTGGTGCCGTTGAACGCCACGGTGCTGCCGAAATCATGCACCACGCTGTCGGAACCGGCGCGGAACACATTCACCGATGCATTCACATCGCTCGGGTTATTCACCGCCAGCCGTCCGACATGTCCGCCGGCCCACTGTGCCCGCGCTTGCTCGTACATCGGCAGCAGTGGCAACAGTTTGCCCGGCTGCCCCAGCGCCGGCGCATTGTTGGTCGCCGGGAATACCTCGCTGAAGAAGGCGCGGCTGTCGTTGCCGTAAGAGGCCAGGATCGGCGCAGGCATCACCATGCTCATGAAAATCACCAGGCTGCTGTAGGTGATCATCAGGTGAAACGGCAGCACCAGCACCCCCACCGCGTTATGCCCGTCGAGCCAGGAGCGCTGGCCTTTGCGGGGGCGGAAGGTGAAGAAGTCCTTGAAGATTTTCTTGTGGGTGATGATGCCCGTGATCAGCGCCACGAACATCACCATCGCTGCGATGGTCGACAGCCAGCGGCCCCACGGGTACGGCATTTGCAGCTGGAAGTGGAAGCGATAGAAGAAATCTCCGCCCATGCTTTCACGGGCCTCTACGGCCTGCCCACTGACGGGGTCGAGGGTTTTCTGAATGAAATTGCCGCGTTTGCCGGGGTCGACTTTGTCTTGCCACATCACTGACAGGCCAGGGTCGCGACTGTCCGGCAAGGTGATGAACCAGCGTGCGGCCGTGGGCGCGACCTTCTGCAGGTAGTCCTGGGCGACGCTAAGACTGCGCGCATCATCCAGGGGATGGGCCAGCACCTCGGGCTGCATCCAGTGGCTGATTTCATCCTTGAAATAGGCCAGGGTACCCGTCAGGAAAATCGCAAAAAGCAGCCAGCCAAAAATCAGCCCGGCCCAGGTGTGCAACCAGGCCATGGCCTGGCGAAAGCCCTCTTTCATGGGCGTGCCAACCACAAGCCCACGCCCGCCAGGGTGGCAAACGCCGCACTCGGCAGCATCACGCCACACCAGGCACGCCATGCCGTACGACAGGCAAAGCACCACAGCACCGCCAATAGATAGAACACAAACGAACTCATCATCCCGGTGATCACCGCATCGGCGCGGGAGGTCGGCATCCACAGCGCCAGGCAGATGCTGGCCAGGGACGCGATCAAGTAACCGCCGACCACAGCGGCGAGCACCCGCGATGTGACAGCGAGACGATAGGAGGCGGGCAGTGAGGTTTTGCTTTTCATGCGGGAGGCGCCAGGTTCATCAGTGCGCAATATTAATGATAAATATTCTCATAAGCAAAACAGAACGGATGAATCACCTGCCCTGCCGGATTGCCGAAGCGTGTCTCGCACCCTACAATGCGAACAATTCTTGTTCTCTAAGGCATGCCGAAGCTTGTGGAGTGTTCGCGTTGAGCCCGTCCAACACCGTCGAAGTTTTGTACAACGACCATCACCACTGGCTCACCGGCTGGTTGCGACGCAAGCTCGGCTGCCCGCAAAGCGCTGCGGACCTGGCACAGGACACCTTCATCCGGGTCCTGACCGCACGGGAAGCGCCGACGCTGATCGAGCCCCGCGCCTTCCTCACCACGGTGGCCAAGCGCGTGTTGTTCAACTTCTACCGCCGCCAGGACCTGGAACGCGCCTACCTCGACGCATTGGCGCAGATGCCTGAACAGGTAGCGCCATCCGAAGAAGAGCGCGCGATCATCCTGCAAACCCTGGTCGAGCTGGACCAGTTGCTCGACGGCTTGCCCACGCTGGTGAAACGCGCGTTCCTGCTGGCCCAACTCGACGGCCTGACGTATGCGCAGATCGGCGCCGAACTGGGCATCTCCATCGCCACCGTCAAACGCCACCTGAATAAAGCCGCCCTGCGCTGCTACTTCGCCCTATGAATGTCTCGACCCAGGTTGCCGAACAGGCCGTGCACTGGCTGATGGAAATGCAGCAAGGCGCGCTCAACCCGCGCCAGCAAGCGGCCTGGCAGCAATGGCTGAATGCCCACAGCGAACACCAGCGCGCCTGGGACCATATCCAGCGCGTCAACCAACGCCTGCGCGGCATGCCCTCGCCCCTGGCCCATGCGGCGTTGAACGCGCCGAAGTCCAGCAGTCGGCGCCAGGCGCTGAAGTTGTTGCTGATCCTCGGCGCCGGTTCGGCCGCCGCCTGGAGCCTGCGCCAGCAACATATCTTGCCGCCGCTGACCGCCGACTATCGCAGCCCCGTGGGCCAACGGCGCAAGGTGCAACTGGCCGACGGCAGCCAGTTGCAGCTCAATACCGGCAGCGCCGTGGATGTGCATTTCGACGGCCGGCAACGGCTGATCCGCCTGCTCGAAGGCGAGATCCTGCTCACCGGCATTGCCGGCGGCACGCCCTTGCAGGTGCTGACCGGCCAGGGCCTGCTCAGCAGCCAGGCGGCGCGCCTGAATGTGCGCCAATTCAACGACCACACCCAACTGGCGGTCTTCGACGGCCACGTCGACGTAATGCCCAACCGCTACAGCGGCCTGCCCTTGACGGTCGAAGCGGCGCGCCAGGTCAATTTCACCCGCAAAGGCTGGGACACCCCGCGCCCTGCCGACGCCAATAGCGGCGCCTGGGCCGACGGCATGCTGGTGGCCGCGCATATGCGCCTCGAGGACTTCCTCGCCGAACTGGGCCGCTATCGCCGTGGCCAGCTCAATTGCGATCCGCAAGTCGCCGACCTGCTGCTGTCCGGCAGCTACCCGCTGGACGACAGCGAACGCATTCTCGACCTGCTGGAAGTCAGTCTGCCGGTCAAGGTGCGGCGTTTTACCCGCTATTGGGTGAACGTCCAGGCACGGGCGTAAATTATTTTCAGCCACCGTGAGCCGTTTTCCGCACCTCGCGTGACAGAGAAGGAAAGCCACCTTGATCCTTCCTTCTCAGGACCGCCCTTCATGCCCCAGCAACCCACCCTTCTCGCCCGCACCTTGCGTCATCTGCTACTGGGCGCCAGCCTCAGTTTCACCGTACTGCCTTGCGTGATGGCGGCCGATGCCAAGCCGTATCACATCGCGCCCAGCTCGCTGGAAGCAGCCCTGAACCAGTTTGGCCGTGAGGCCGGCGTGTTGATTTCCTTCGGCTCCGAAGTCACGGCCGGTATGCAGAGTCGTGGGCTATCCGGCAACTACAGCGCTGCCGAGGGCCTGCAGAAGTTGCTGGAAGGCACCGGCCTGCAAGCCCGCGCCGAAGGCGACAATGCCTACAGCCTGCAACCGGCAACAGCGCCGGCGGCTGTCGAGTTGGCGACCTCCAGCGTGGTCGGCGACTGGCTCGGCGATGCGGCGCAAACCAATGTATTCGAACACCCCGGCGCCCGTGATGTGATCCGCCGCGAAGCATTCGAACGCCAGGGCGCCACCCAGGCCAAGGACGTGCTCAACCGCATCCCCGGCGTCAACGCCCCGGACAACAACGGCACCGGCAGTCACGACATGGCGCTGAACTTCGGCATTCGCGGTCTCAACCCGCGCCTGGCATCACGCTCCACGGTGTTGATGGACGGCATCCCCGTACCCTTCGCGCCGTACGGCCAGCCGCAGCTGTCCTTCGCGCCGATCAGCATGGGCAACATGGACGCCGTGGACGTGGTACGTGGCGGCGGCGCGGTGCGCTACGGCCCGCAGAACGTCGGCGGCGTGGTCAACTTCGTGACCCGTGCGATCCCGGATGCACCCACCGTCAAAGGTGGCTTGCAGACCGAAACCAGCCCGTCTTCCAGCCATGACGGCTTCAAGACCACCGGCAACCTGCTGGCCGGCGGCACTGCCGAGAATGGCCTGGGCGGCGCGATTTTGTATTCCGGCACCCGTGGCGGAGACTGGCGCGAAAACAGCAACACGCGCATCGACGACCTGATCCTGAAAGGCAAATACCAGCTCGACGACGCCAACAGCTTCAACGCCATGGCGCAGTACTACGAAGGCCAGGCCGATATGCCTGGGGGCTTGAACGTCGCGGACTACAAGGCCGATCCGTATCAGTCCACCCGCCCCTACGACAAATTCTGGGGCCGTCGTACGATGTTCAACGTCGGCTATCGCTACGAGCAGGACCGCCGCGAATTCACCGTCAACAGTTTCTTCACCAAGACCCTGCGCAGCGGCTACCTGGACCAAGGCACGTTCCTGTCGCTGTCACCTCGTGAGTACTGGGTGCGCGGCGTGGAAACCCGTTTCGCCCAAGGCTTTGACCTCGGCCCGACCAGCCATGAAGTGGGCGTCGGCTACCGCTACATCAACGAAGCCGGCCACGAGTTGCGCTATCGCACGCCGATTTCAGCCAACAACCAACAAATCCCCACGACTGACAGCCGCAACGACCGCGACACGCGCGGCGGCACCGAAGCCAATGCCTTCTTCGTCGATGACCGGATTGATATCGGCAAGTGGACGATCACCCCAGGCATTCGCTACGAGATGATCGAGTCCCAGCAAAGCAACAACCTGACCAACGTCAAATACAAAGGCGACTACAACACCGCACTGCCGGCGTTGAACGTGCTCTATCACGTGACCGACGACTGGAACCTGTACGCCAACACCGAAGGTTCATTCGGCAGCGTGCAGTACAGCCAGATGCCCAACCGCGTCACCAGCGGTGAAGTCAAACCGGAAAAAGCCCGCACCTGGGAACTGGGTACCCGTTACGATGACGGCACCTTGCGCGCGGAAATCGGCGCGTTCCTGATCAACTTCGATAACCAGTATGAAAGCAACCAGACCAACGACTCGGTCATCGCCCGCGGTGAAACGCGCCACCAGGGTATCGAAACCAGCGTCAACTACGCCCTCGACGGCTTGAGCCCGGCGCTGGCCGGTTTCGATGTGTACGCCACCTACGCCTACGTCGACGCCACCATCCGCGAAGACGGTCCGAACAAAGGCAACCGCGTGCCCTTCTCGTCCAAGCACAAAGGCACCCTCGGCGTGGGTTACACCGAAGGGCGCTGGAAACTCAATGTGGACAGCAGCTACCAGAGCAGCCAGTTCGCCGATAACGCCAACACTCAGACGGAAAGTGCTGACGGCGCCAACGGACGCATCCCCGGCTACATGCTGTTCAGCAGCCGCGCGGCCTATGATTTCGGCCCGCAACTGTCGGATTTGAACGTGGCGGTCGGCGTGAAGAACATCTTCAACAAGCAGTACTTCACGCGCTCGTTCGACGATAACAACAAGGGCAAATACGTCGGTGAACCACGCACGGTGTATGTGCAGACGTCTATCGCGTTCTAACTGTCCAAGCAACACACCACCTGTGGCGAGCGGGCTTGCCCCGCGTTGGACTGCGTAGCAGGCCCGGCCTTTTCAAACGAAGAGCTGGGGTCGCTTCGCAACCCAACGCGGGGCAAGCCCGCTCGCCACAACAAACCCGTTTTGCTCGCCCTGACCTGCCGGTTCTAACTGCCCGCCAGGCAACTGGGGGTGGCCGCGACCAACGCATCGATTGCACAGCGCGTCTTGGCCGGCATATGGACGGCCGTGGGCCAGATCACATGAATGGGCGCAGGTTGCTCGCGATAGCCGGGCAACACTGCGACCAACTGCCCACGCAGCACATAGTGCGCAATCAACCAACTCGGTAACCAGGCCAGGCCGACGCCCGCGATGGCGGCATCGGCCACGGCCTGGAGGTCGTCCATCATTAACGGCGAGGCCACGCGATTGCGGTGTGGGGTGCTGCTGCGATAGGCGATGCCGCGATGATCAGCAAGGTCTTCGATGCATTCAATCGGCCCGACGCGCTGCAAGTACGCCGGTGACGCCGCCAGTCCCACGGCCTGCTCGCCCAGACGACGAGCACTGAGGCGGTCGGTGTCGGGCAGCGGGCCGATCCGCACGGCGACGTCGAAGCCTTCCTGTGCCAGGTCCACCAGCCGATCGGCGAAGCTGATCTCGATCTCCAGTTCCGGATAACGCGCCATCAATCCCCACAATGCCGGAGCCGCGTAGTGGTGCCCGAAGGCCAGGGGCAAGCTGGCCCGCAAGCGGCCGCGTGGCTGCTGGCGGCCGCTCTCAAGTACGGACTCGGCCGCCTCCAGCTCCGCCAACGCACGCAGGCAATGCTCGTAATACGCCTGCCCGTCTTCGGTCAAGCGCTGCCGGCGGGTGGAGCGCTGCAACAGACAAGTGCCAAGCCGCGCCTCCAGTCGCGCCAGGCCCTTGCCCACCGCTGAGCGCGTGAGATTGAGCCGTTCGGCAGCCTCGGTCAGGTTGCCGCTTTCGACGATTTGCAGAAACAGCTCAACACCATCAAAACGTGGAGTGGCCATGCGGTAATTGTCGCCTTTGAGTCCCTTATTAGAAGAAAACTTATCACGAATAAAGAAACAGATTCCCCTGAAAATAACGCGACACGTCATCTTCAGGAGAACCCCATGCCACCCGCCGCCACGTTAACCGCCGCCAGCCGCCCACATACCGCCAGGAATGGGCTGGCCCTCACTGCCGTGTGCCTCGTCGCCCTGATGTTCGGCCTGGAGATTTCCAGCGTCCCGGTGATCCTGCCGACGCTCGAGCGAGAATTGGGCACGGGCTTTCAAGACGCCCAATGGATCATGAACGCCTACACCCTGGCCTGCACCAGCGTGCTGATGGCGGCGGGCACATTGGCGGATCGCTTTGGCCGTCGCCGCATGCTGGTGTTGTGCCTGTGGGTGTTTGGCCTGGCCTCGCTGGCCTGCGGGTTGGCTGAGGATGCCTCGCTGCTGATCACGGCGCGGTTTGTCCAGGGCATCGGCGCCGGGGCAATGATGATTTGCCAGTTCGCCATCCTCTCGCACCTGTTCCGCGAACCGGCAGCACGGGCACGGGCGTTTGCGATATGGGGCGTGATTGCCGGCGTGGGCCTCGGCTTCGGACCGATGATCGGCGCATTGATCCTGGCGGTCGCGGACTGGCGTTGGGTGTTCCTCGTGCACGTGCCGCTCACCCTGTTCACCCTGGTGCTGCTGCGCATCAGCGTGCAGGAGTCCCGCGACCCGGCCGCCCATCGCCTGGACATCGCCGGCATGCTCACCTTGACCCTGGCGGTGTTTGCCCTGGTGTACTTCATCACCCAAGGCAGCGAGCGCGGCTTCGGCACACCGGCCATGCTCGGTTGGGCGGCCTTGTCGGGGCTCGGTTTGCTGCTGTTCATCACGGTCGAGCTGCGCAGTGCGCACCCGATGTTCGACTTCTCGGTGTTCCGCATCCAGCGTTTCAACGGCGCGTTGATGGGCTCGATCGGCATGAACTTCAGCTTCTGGCCGTTCATGATCTACCTGCCGTTGTACTTCCAGGCGGGCCTGGGTTACGACACCTTGACCACCGGCGCCGCGCTGCTCGCCTACACCCTGCCGACCTTGCTGGTACCACCGCTGGCCGAGCGCCTGGCCCTGCGCTATGGCGCCGAACGCATCATCCCCCTAGGCCTGGGCCTGATGGGCGCGGGCTTTCTGGCCATGGCTGCCGTCAACGGGGCCGGGCACCCGCGTATCGGGCTGGTACTGCTCAGTTGCGTGATCGCCGGCGTGGGCCTGGCGCTGACCAACTCGCCCACTACCAACACCACCACTGGCTCGGTGTCGGCCGACCACGCGGGCATGGCGTCAGGCATCGACCTCAGTGCGCGGCTGATCACCCTGGCGCTCAACATTGCGCTGATGGGGCTGGTGCTGTTGCTGGGGATCAGCCATCACCTGGCCCAAGTACTGCCCGCAACCACGGCAATCGATTGGCCGGCTATCAGCCAAAACATTGCCGCAGGAAAGTTGGAATCGATGGGGCTGGCCTTCAACGATGCCCAGGCAGCCCTGCGCCATGGCGCCGGATGGGCGATGCTGTTTGCCGGGTTGGGTGCTGGTGGGTTGGCGATGCTGAGCCGGTATTTTTTCCGACGCGGCCGCTAAACGAAAACGGGCCTGCAGATGCAGGCCCGTTTGTAGGAGGGTGAAAAAACGGTCAGCCGTTGATGACAGCGTTTTCGTTTTCCAGGAATTCCTGTTCCAGCGCGTCTTCATTCACTTTGTTGATTGGCTGGTTTTTCGCGGCAGCGCGGGGCTTGCCTTGCAGTCGGCCGAACAGATGTTCCAACGCGTGATCCAGCTTGGTGGCCGCACTGTCAATCGCCTGTTCCAGGGTATCGCCCTTGGCCGATACCGACAGCGGTTGATGGCCTTTTGGTCGCGCTTCCAGGCGGCAACTTAAATCGTGGGGACCGGGCTTGTCGCCGTTCTCATCCCGCAGGTAGACCTCCACTCGGGTCAGGTCTTCTTCATAACGTTCGAGCGTGCTCTCAATGGTAGTACGTACCCACTCCTCCAGTCGGATGCTGCTTTCAATATGGTTATCGCTATTGACTTGGATTTGCATAGTTCTTCCCTTATTTCAGCTAGCTCGCGGGAGGTCACAAACTGCAACACCGGGGTGGTGAAACCATGACCTCTTGATTACACAATTGAGCAGCCAGAGAAACATTTCAACCCCTTTGCAAAGATAAATCCTACATTACAAATTAACCCTGACGACAAGCAAAAACGCTGTTAGGGTGGGGAGTTAGTTACATCTTCTTACGCCCCGCGATCCTCACCATTGCCCCTCTCCCAGCGGGTGCATTGCGCGAAAAATCCCCGCGTCCTCTACCAGCCAGTCATGCACCGCGCGCACCGGGGCGGCCTGGCGGTCAGCTGGGTGGAATGCTGATTGCGCTGTCAGCGATCGTTTTTTCCGTGCTGCCCTGAAACGGATCACCGATTTCAAGAACAACATAGAACCCATGTGGGAGGGGGCTTGCCCCCGATAGCGGTCTTTCAGCCGAGCATTTATTGGCTGATTCACCGCTATCGGGGGCATGCCCCCTCCCACATTGAGATCCCGGTGCCTGGAAGGCTGCTGTACGGCACGCCCTTTGCTGTACAGCTCATGAGGTAAACGGAATTTGTACAACCTCAGCGACGGAGTGGCCGGTGGTCAGGCAACGCGAACTAATCACGACACCGGTCGTCAATGACTGCATGTTCTTATCAGGCGGTAACGCACCATGGACAATCCTTTTCAGATCATCACCGACACCTTCACCCCAAAATACCGCGTCAACCTGAGCATCCAGCGGCTCGACGGCAGCATCATGCTCACCCTCTCGGATGAGACGGGCGTAGTCGCCAAACGCATGATCAGTGCCGAACAACGCAACGACCCGCAACGGCTCAAACGCCTTGTGCAAAGTATTCAATTCGGCATCGCCATCGAGCAGGGCCACAGCGCCATGGAGATCCTGGCGGTGATGACGGACGGCGACAGCCACAAATTGTTGCAGCGGCCACCGACCCGCACCCTGCCCTTCAGCGTCGGGCTTTAAAGCTCGCCCTTCTCGGTTTCCAGGCTCGCCTCGCCCTTGCGACGCGGGCCTTCGACCTTCACCGACGGAAACGCCGATGACGCGTAGCGCACCACCAGAATCGCAAACGCCAACAGCAGAATCCCGCCGCACAGGTAGATGATGCCGAGGTCGGGCGGGTTGTGGTGGGACACGTTGGAGATCAGCAGGCGCGTCAACGCAGTGATCGCCACGTAGATCAGGAAGCGCACCGGCATGTGGTTGGTCTTGAAATAAATCCCGACCATCGCGCCCAATTCCAGGTAGATGAACAGCAGCAAGATGTCATCGATCTTGATATGCCCGTTCTCCAGCATCCCCAGAAATTCCATCACCGCTGCCCAGGCGGTCACCGCACCGATGGCGAATAACGCCAGGTAGTGGAACGACTCGACAAACAGATTACCCAGGGACTCGGCCAGCCCATGGACTTGATGGCGCAGCTTTTCGGCCCAATTAAATTTCACGATGGTGCTTCCTTAGGTCGGTTCGACCGGATAATGCGGGTTGGACGTGACGGTTGTTTTGCATGCAGAAAAAAGGCCAGAGGCGGGTATAAGATGATGGCGGGGTGACATGAGGCACGCCTAACCTGTATTTACGGGCTACATTAAAAAACTGCTACCCAAACCACACGGTTTGGCTTACCCTTTTCGCTGTATATAAATACAGTAGTCGCAAAAGACAACTATCGTGAAGGCATGTGAGGTGGTGAATGGCCGTCGAAGTGGTATACCGCAGCAGCCGAGATCTGGAGCGTTTGTATATCGTTTTGCGGACTAGCGGACTGCCTAGATAGGCCATTGGTCGGGGTAGCTGCATCTAAAACTGTCGTAGTATCAGCAGCCTAAGTATCCAGATGGAGAAATATTGTCCTTCGAAACCAACTATCCTGCCTAGTTTTCGCTTTTGCCACCCTGCCTAGTTAGCTCGTAGGGCTTTAGCGCAACAGTTCGCAAGATTCATCGGCCAGCATTTGATTTGAACAAATGCTTTCTCATACACGCTGGACAGACAGACGACGAGGCCAAAATGGCAGTTGAGACTCTTTATCGCAGTACCCGAGACCTGGAGACTACTTTTGTGGACCGCAAACTCGCTGATGCGCATGATCAAATGCTTGAGCTGGCGGAGCTGCTGACGGACACACTGATGAAGCATGTACCGGGGCTATCTGAGAAACACGCAGAGGATGTGAGCATCTACATGGCTAAAAATCGCTCAGTGTTTGCAGCAGCTTTCAAAAACAATGTGGGCGCTTTGAGCGAGCTTTCTGAAGCCACTGGTACTGAAGGATGAAATAGGTCAGAGCCTTCGAACGTGATTGACCGTTTAGTAAGCGTTTGGAGCTTATGCAAACTAAGCTCCAGCGTAATGGGAATGTTTGGAATATTTTTAAAATTACAACCCCCTCGGGAGTGTTTGGTCGCTTATCGCTTCAGCCAATAACGGTCGACTGTGGCGCGACTGACACCCAGTCTACGAACGATCTCCATTTTTGCTAATCCTTCGGTTTGCAAAGTCTGGATGGCCAAACGATTATCTTCTGCCCGCTTTCCACGTACCCCGCGGCTCGCACCATGATTGATAACACTACTCAGCAGGCCAGCTCCGACAAGTCGGTTTAAATCACGTTCTTGCTGATGCCGATAGGCTTCAAGGTCGATACCAACCATGCGCGCCTCCACAGCCATAAGCACAAGGCTGAGGGAGATGCCTAGGCATTCGCATAAAGAATAGAGTTTGAGAACAGAAATGGCCAGGCGTCCTTGTTCGACCTTGGCAAGATGATCTCGATTTAGGACTTGTGCACAGCCCTCTCGACTGAGCCCAGCAGCAACCCGGACTTCCCTTATGACCTGCCCCAAAGCCTCCAAATAATCCATCTCTCTTCCGTGTACTCACAAAAGAGAGAATAAAGCCATGCTTTGACGCATCACATCGTGGGGGTATAAAATGCATATATAGCGCGTAAGCTTGGAATCCTCATCCTTCCAGGAACGTTCTACAAATCCTCAAACACTCACAACGCAGTCGAGATGAGTCCTGCGATACCGAATATTTTTCCACTGTGAGTGTACGAGTGGCACGGACTGAATCGGGAATGGGTTGGCAATTGATATACATACTTGACCCTGCAGAACGTAAAGTTTTCACTAGGACACACTGTGAACTAGAGGGGGTGGGATTTCTTATCACCATTACCTCAGCCCAGACAGGGATGAGTGATCGCGCTGCGATGGTCAGCTGTGCGTATGAACTTCAGTACTATATGAATGCTGCTCCTGACGTTGTCATCAGTCACGTGCAGATGCTGTGCCCACCAGCCCTGACCCGTTCCGGCAGATGGAGTTTGGAGGACCTGGACCAAATTATTTACTTCCAAGGCATAGCAACTCAAGAAAGTGCTGTTGTATATCGCACCTCTCGCGGTGTTTACAAAATGGGAGAGCTGGACCTTCGCAAAAAAAAGACATCACAGGTGTGGTTCTCGAAAAAGCGCTTGGAAAATCACCGCCCTAGGATATCAGTGCCGGCTCCCAAATCAGCCAGTCACCAGATGTACGCTCCCCTCTACCTGAGGCGCAAGTCGACGATCAGTCCCAAGTTCGCTTAAGTCTCGTGGCTCCTTACCGAGGAGCTTTCTGATGTCAGATTTCAAACGTGCCGCCGAAGCTCTGTCGGATGCCCGCGAAATTGTCGTATGTTGGCGCCGATTGAAAACTGACCCAATGGGTCAGTTTTCGGTCAGCGGCAACAGATTAGGTTGGATTTTACTTTCCTGGACGCGCCTATTGTCTAGTCGCGGACTCGACAGTGGTTGTTATTGCGGCCTCCTCCCGTCAGCCAAAGTTTGTTGTTAGAAGAGGATTTTCTCCTACTTTGGTTAACGCTTTATGTGGTATCCACGATAGCAAAAGGGTCAAAATAAGGCCCAAGGATGGGCTGATGTTAGACACTTTTTTGTTTGAAAAAGGATTGGTTATCTGGTTCGCACCGCACGCCACTGGTCTTCCTCTAGATGATTCGCAGATGCAGTGACATCGGGTATGCGGAAGAAGGCCCCCGATAGGTAGAGCACCTAATTATAAAGCTCAGCAGCTTAGCGTATGTTTAGGATGTCAATGTTTTATTATTAACAGAAGCCATTTATCATTCTGGAAATATCGATATTCAGAATATTCGAATTTCTTGACTTAGGATATGCCTAAGAGTGAATCTTCATTCGCTGTTATCCGTAAACAGGCTGAACAGGCGAAAAACTATAAGGATTTTGTCTTTGGGTAATTAGTCGGAATAGGCGGCAATTTAATATCAATGACTAATTTTCGAAAACGCTCTATTGACGAGTTTGATATTATAAGCAAGGCTTTTGAGAGGCTGGTAAACAACGTGCCCCGTAATCATAAAAATTTAGAAATGCAGCGCAAAGCCAAGGTAGAATTCACGTTGTCCGCCGTAGACGACGAGACTGGTAGGTCTCGATCCCTCATAGCTCGATCAAATACTAAATATTATTAAGTGAGGGATATAGTTTTAAAAAATGGAAAAAGAAAATTGCCTCAACGTGGTGAGGCTGCCAAAAAAATTGAAGAGATAAAACAAGAAAACATTGATCTTAAGAAGCGCTTTGAGTTAGCACTTGAGTCTCAGGCCCAGATGCTGTTCGAGAGAACAAGAGCTGAGCGGGAGGCCGGGAAGTGGCTGAAGGCTTACAGGTCTTTACAAGACCAACAACAAGGCGGCAGTAAGATTTTCTCTGCAGTATTCGACAAGTAATTGCCCTATGGCGGCGCCATTTCGATGATGTCAATCTCAAAGTAGTGAATCTGCGGAGCGCCACTTGGGAGCATGAATTTGGCGACATATTAAAATTTAAGGCTTTCCTGACTGCTCTGCTAAAAACACCCTCCTGAACGAACACTTTTAATAGTCTGAATTTGAGCGATTTATATTGCTACCAAGGATTTTGAACGGGGCATTATTTGAAGGCATCAAATATTATTCGCACGTTCATTATTTTTAATAATGTAAATCTAGCGTTTTTCTAGAACATATCCCACGCCTCTAAGTGTGTGAATTAACTTACTCTCAAAAGGGTCGTCCATCTTGGCTCTAAGTCTTCTTATGGAAACCTCAACGACATTAGTGTCGCAGTCAAAATTCATATCCCACACTTGGGATATGATTTGTGTGCGGCTCAGAACAATGCCCGTATTCCGCATTAGATAGTGCAGCAGAGCAAACTCCTTTGTTGTTAAGTCTATACGCTGACCATCTCTGAACGCTCTGTGGCGGCTTTGATCCAACTCAAGGTCAGCTACGCGAATGATTTCTACAGATGCAGCACTATCCGACCTACGCATCAATGCGCGAACTCGAGCAAGCAATTCGGGGAATTCGAAGGGTTTAATTAGGTAGTCATCAGCTCCATTCTCCAAACCTCTGACTTTATCGATTAGTCGGCTGCGGGCAGTGAGCATCATAATACGCGAAGAGCAATCTTTCCGTCGTAATAGTTCTAGAACTTGCCAGCCATCCATCTCTGGAAGATTGATATCTAGAATAATGAGTTCGTACATGTGCTGCTTGGCCAGAAATAGCCCGTCAGAGCCGGTATGTACGCAATCCACTACATATCCGCACTCAGTGAGGCCCTGGCGTACATATTCAGCAGTTTTTACTTCATCCTCAATTACCAGAATTCGCATTGGATTTTGTCTCGATATTACTCAGCAGTTTTAACCACGCAAGTGCGCAGTCATCATTGTGGGGAATGGTAAATCAAAACTAACTGTCCGTGGCTTAAATAACGGACTTGTAATTGTTAAGCAATACGCTTGATAACCTCGCAGTTTAATGTGTCGCCATCTGGGTTTGTCAATTGCGGACCCTCCCCCATTAGGTGAATTTACCTTATGAAATATTGGGTTGTTCTATTTGTCGTGGTCGCTCTGTTCCGTTCAGATGATGGGGTCGACTCTCACGTTGAGGACGTGGGCCACTGGTGCAGCCATGAACTCCATCGGGATGCCATGCACATCCTTGAACAGGTATTGGAATTTTAGTAAAAAAAAAACGCCCCGAAGGGCGTAAAATATTCACCTTTTACCAAAGGAGCATTTAAGCAACTCAAGGTGAATTCGTTGAACTAGCGATTTGCTTTCAGAAGTTTCGGCTGGAGGAGTAGCAGAGCAACGCAATAGCTTATAGTACCGAAAGTGGGTATTCAACGATCAGGCGCACTTCATCCAAATCCGATTCGAAAGCAGTTGCTCGTGTATTTGCTTGGCGCAATCTCAAAGAAAGGTCTTTGGCAGCTCCTGTTTGCACTACGTATTTAACCTCAATGTCACGCTCCCAACGTTTTTGATTGGTGAGCGGATTGCCATTGTCATCGGTACGCATGTAAAACTGATTGGCATTAGAGTAGTCCGCGCCAGAGCCTTTGGCATAGCGAGTCATGAACGAAAGGCCTGGAATACCGTAGTCGGTCATGTTTAGGTCGTAGCGCAGCATCCAAGAGCGTTCTTTTGGCGAGTTGAAATCGCTGTACTGAATTGAGTTGTCGACGAATATCGAGTCTGATTGACGTAAATAGTCGAAATCGTCATCGCCATTGTTACGCTGATGCGACAGTGCGAGGGTGTGTGCACCATACCTGACGCCGAGCTTGGCGCTCCAGATATTATTATCGAACTCACCCAAACGCTTCTTGCCTTCGTCAACAGCTTTATAGTAATTAAAGCCGCTGATCAGGGTCAAATCATTGCTAAGCGGGTAGGAGACGCTTGTCCCGGCGTAGTATTGATTCCATACATCTTTTAGCTGGCTGGCATAGAGACTTACAGTAACACTGTCGTTGACCTTGTAATCGCCGCCACCGTAACCGATCCAAGGCGAGTTGACTGGGCCGCCATAGAAGGTCACGAAGTTATCGTTCAGGTCGCTGGATACTGGTTGGCTCATCGCGTGTAGTCTACCACCCTGCAGGGTGAGGCCTTGCATGCTGGTGTTTTCAACCGTTACACCGCGGAAGCTTTCTGGCAGTAGACGTGCGTCTCCTGATGCAACGACTGGTGTCGCTGGGAAGACATCACCCAATTTCACTACGGTATCGAACAGGCGGACTTTGGCAGCCCCCCCAACCTTCGTGTATTCATCACGGGCCTGGCCCTTTCCATCAACTGGCAACACATCGAAGGAGCTTCGGCCGCCGTTACGGCCATCGCCTGTATCGAGCTTGAGGCCGATCATAGCGAAGGCATCTAAACCAAAGCCGACGGTGCCTTGGGTGAAGCCCGAGTTGAATTTAGAAATTATCGCATGCGCCCAAGCTTCAGAATATCCGTTGGTGTTTCCCTTGCCGCTATTGAACGTTGGCGCAGAAGAGCTGCGATTATCACGATTGAAATAGAAGTTTCGGTTTAAAACAGTGAGGCTGCTACCGTCAATAAAACCTTCTGATGACTTATCTTCCGCGTTTGCTATAGCTGTATAGCTTATGGAAAAAGCAGAAGCTGCCAACACACACAACGGTACTTTAATTTTCATTTGATGCCCCTTTGATTACGGCAGCTTTTATTTTGATTTACCGACACGGCTATATTTTTTTTGTGGCCCGGCCGGGCACCTGCGTAGGACCTGACATGATAGTTGCAGATCAAAGATAACGGATTGGTGATAGAAAAATTACAATTTGGCAATCTAATTGTTATCTGTCGTATTTAAGGACGTTTTGTAGCTGCGGACTGATTTACTCAATAGCTTGTCCCGCGCGCAACTGGGCGGGAAATTTTAATGTGGAACGTACTTTCTAACGAAATTGTAATTTTACAGCCACCCCACTGATAGCGATCGCTGATTAGAGTGCCATCACCTGATCCAGTGGAGCTTGGCGGCTGTAAATACGTTCTCGCCAAGCTTTATCAAAGTTTGTGCACGAGGACCATAAAGTGCCCTGGTATAATCACAACGTTTTATCTAAAACCTCTGTCTTTGTCTTTCCCTTGAGAGCCATTGCATTCTGTACGCTCCTTTCAGGAGCGATCGTGCCAGCCGCATTTGCTCAGAGTATTAGCCTGGCCGAAGCGCTTTCCACTGCAATGGATGCTAACCCCGATCTTGCAGCTGCGCGTCAGGAAATCGGCATCTCGGAAGGAGTTCGCAAGCAAGCGGGACTCATCCCTAATCCTGAAATTTCGTATGACGTGGAAGACACCCGTCGTAATACAAGCACGACCACAGTCACCCTTAGTCAGCCTTTAGAGTTGGGTGGCAAACGAAGCGCTCGTATCGAAGTTGCCACCTACGGTCAAACCGTCGCGCAGCTAGAGCTGGACCGACGAGTCAATAGTCTTCGTGCGGATGTTGTCCAGTTTTTCTACGCCGCCTTAAGGGCTCAGACAGGCTTGAACCTGGCAAAACAATCTTTGGAGCTCACCGAACGCGGTCTGCGCATAGTCGATGGTCGGGTGCGCGCCGGTAAGTCCTCACCGGTGGAGGCTACGCGCGCCCAGGTGCAGTTGGCTGAAGCCAAGTTACAGGTAAGGCGCGCTGAAACAGCGAAGTCAACGGCTTACCAGCAATTGGCCCAGGTAATAGGCAGCTCGGCTACTGCATTTGATCGTCTGGACTCGCCAAACCTATCTCCCGGCATTCCGCCGCAGGCCGCAGAATTATTGGCGAAGCTTGATCAAACTGCAGAGATGCGACAGGCGCTTGCTCAAATAGACAAGAGCGATGCCTCACTCGGGTCGGAAAAGGCCCAACGTATCCCGAATCTCACTGTGAGTGTGGGTAGCCAATATGACCGGTCTGTTCGCGAGCGGGTCAACCTCGTGGGGCTGTCGATGCCTTTGCCGCTCTTTGATCGTAATCAGGGCAACATTCTTTCCGCTTCTCGCCGCGCAGATCAGGCCCGAGACCAACGAAACGCTGTAGAGCTAAGGCTACGCTCCGAAACCCAAACCGCAGTTAACCAGTGGGCTACCGCCATGCAAGAGGTCGAGTCTTACGACAAGACGATTCTGCCTTCAGCTCAACTGGCCGTGGATACCGCAACGCGTGGATTTGAGATGGGCAAATTCGGCTTCATCGAAGTGCTGGATGCGCAGCGCACCTTGATAGTCGCTCGTGGCCAGTACCTCGACTCGTTGGCGGCTGCAACCAATGCGCGTGCGCAGGTGGAAAGGGTTTATGGCGACGTCGGATCGAATGCCAGTTTTCGCTGAACGCCTAGACATTTTCCTCGGTACGCGTCTTTGAATAAGCCGCTACCTACGATCAGCAGGAGTAACAATGGACAACAAACGTAAGATCGCACTGGCGGTAGCCGCTGTGGCAGCCCTTGGATTTGGCAGCTTCGCCTGGAACTCTAGTTCTGAGCAGCCGCCAGCCAGTAATGCCGAACACGGCGCTGAGGACGGCCATGAGCATAAGAAGATTGCCGCAGCACCCGCTGAAGAGGGGGGGGATGATGGCCACGGTGAGGAGGGCCACAGCGACAGCGAAAAGGGAGAGGAGGAAGAAGGCAAGATGACGCTTAGCGCTGAGCAGATCAAGGCTGCCGGTGTCGTCCTCGAAGCTGCGGCTCCCCGTGAACTTAGCACTGTCGTGACTTTTCCTGGCGAGATACGGTTTGACGAGGACCATACAGCGCATGTCGTGCCTCGCGTACCTGGCGTTGTAGAAAGCGTTCAGGCCAACCTCGGAGAGTCGGTTAAGAAGGGGCAAGTCCTTGCGGTGATTGCGAGTCAACAGATCTCCGATCTACGCAGTGAGCAACAAGCCGCTCAACGACGTGTAGAACTGGCACGTTTGACCTTTGACCGCGAGAAACAGTTGTGGCAGGACAAAATCTCCGCCGAACAGGATTACCTCCAGGCTCGTCAAGGGTTGCAAGAGGCAGATATATCCTTGGCCAATGCTAAGCAAAAGGTCGGAGCTATCGGGGCATCGGTCAATTCTGCCGGCGGTAACCGCTACGAGCTTCGCGCGCCCTTCGACGCAGTTGTCGTGGAGAAGCACCTGACCGTCGGTGAGGTTGTCAGCGAGGCAACCAACGCTTTCATTCTTTCAGACCTCAATCAGGTGTGGGCAACCTTCGCAGTTCCTCCGGGCGATTTAGGGAAGGTTGTGACAGGCCGTGCGGTAAAGGTTTCTTCGCCTGACATGAAGGCTGAGGTGGACGGCAAGGTTGGTTATGTAGGCAGCCTCCTGGGTGAGCAGAACCGTGCAGCGACCGTTCGCGTCACGCTGACCAATCCTAATGGAGCCTGGCGACCAGGCCTTTTCGTAAGCATCGCGGTCACTTCACAGACTGATCGGGTGGCCGTAGCCGTTCCAGAATCCGCAGTGCAGACCGTTGAGGAAAAGCCTGCGGTATTCGTCAGGACCACTGAGGGATTTGACACTCGCACGGTAACGCTTGGTCGCCGTGCAGGTGGCTATGTGGAAATAACCGAAGGCCTCCAATCCGGCGCCCAAGTGGCAGCCAGTGGCAGCTTCACGCTCAAGTCCGAGCTCGGCAAGGCTAGTGCCGAGCACAGTCACTGATGCGAACTGACAGGATCATTCCACATGTTTGAACGTCTCATAAGATTCGCCATTGAGCAGCGCATCGTTGTAATGATAGCCGTGCTGATCATGGCCGGTATCGGTGTCTACAGCTATCAAAAGCTGCCTATTGATGCAGTACCAGATATTACCAACGTACAGGTTCAGGTCAACACTGCTGCTCCTGGTTACTCTCCGTTGGAAACCGAACAGCGAATTACCTTTCCAGTTGAAACGGCAATGGCTGGCTTGCCGGGCCTTCAGCAGACTCGTTCCCTTTCTCGCTCTGGACTATCTCAGGTCACCGTCATTTTTGAAGACGGCACCGACATCTTCTTCGCTAGGCAACAGGTCAACGAGCGACTGCAGGTAGCGAAGGAGCAGTTGCCGGATGGCGTAGACGCAGTGATGGGGCCTGTATCAACGGGTCTCGGCGAGATCTTCCTGTGGACTGTCGAGACTGAGAAAGGCGCTGTCAAAGAGGATGGTACGGCCTATACACCAACTGATTTGCGCGTGATCCAGGATTGGATAATCAAGCCACAATTGCGCAACGTCCGGGGTGTGGCCGAGATCAACACCATTGGTGGCTATGCCAAGCAGTACCTGATTGCTCCGGATCCGAAACGTCTGGCCACTTACAAGCTGACTCTTAATGATCTGGTCGCTGCGTTGGAAAGCAACAACGCCAACGTTGGCGCCGGTTACGTCGAGCGCAGCGGTGAGCAGTTGCTCATCCGCGCACCCGGCCAGGTAGGCAGTATCGAAGATATCGCCAATATTGTGATTACCAGTGTCGATGGCGTGCCGATTCGAGTCAGCAATGTCGCTGAAGTCAGCATCGGGAAAGAGCTGCGCTCTGGAGCTGCTACTGAGAACGGTCGAGAGGTTGTATTGGGTACGGTGTTCATGCTGATCGGCGAAAACAGCCGGACAGTATCTCAAGCTGTTGCAGCCAAACTGGCTGACATTAACCGTACCCTACCCAAGGGCGTTGTTGCCGTTACCGTCTACGACCGTACCAATTTGGTTGAAAAAGCCATATCGACAGTGAAGAAGAACCTGATTGAAGGGGCGATTCTTGTAATCGTTATCTTGTTCCTGTTCCTCGGTAACATCCGTGCGGCACTGATCACTGCCATGGTGATCCCGTTGTCCATGTTGTTCACGTTTACAGGCATGTTCAACAACAAGGTCAGTGCCAACTTGATGAGCCTTGGCGCACTCGACTTTGGCATCATTGTTGATGGGGCGGTAGTGATTGTCGAGAACGCAATCAGGCGGCTGGCTCATGCACAAAACAAGCATGGGCGGATGCTCACCAAAGCCGAGCGCTTTCACGAGGTTTTTGCAGCTGCACGGGAAGCTCGCCGCCCCTTGATCTTCGGTCAGCTGATTATCATGGTTGTGTATTTGCCGATCTTTGCACTCACCGGTGTCGAAGGAAAAATGTTCCACCCCATGGCATTTACCGTGGTGATGGCACTTGTCGGCGCGATGATTCTCTCCGTAACCTTTGTTCCTGCGGCAATTGCCATGTTCGTCACAGGCAAGGTCAAGGAAGAAGAGGGGATGGTGATGCGTATTGCACGGCAGCGTTACGCTCCCGTTCTGCAGTGGGTGCTTAAGCATAGAAGCATCGCATTTTCCGCCGCCATAGCCTTGGTCGTTCTAAGTGGTGTGCTCGCGAGCCGAATGGGCAGTGAGTTCATTCCGAGTCTGAGTGAAGGGGATTTTGCGCTGCAGGCTTTACGAGTACCGGGGACTAGCTTGACTCAGTCCGTAGACATGCAGCAGCGCTTGGAAAAAGCCGTCATTGAGCAGGTGCCTGAGGTCGAGCGAATGTTTGCCCGTACCGGCACAGCGGAAATTGCTTCCGATCCAATGCCGCCGAATATCTCAGACGCTTACGTGATGCTGAAGCCGAAAGACCAGTGGCCAGATCCCAATCGATCGCGTGAAGAGCTAATTGCTGAAGTTCAGAAAGCTGCAGCAAGTGTGCCTGGCAGCAACTATGAGTTGTCCCAACCTATTCAACTGCGCTTCAACGAACTCATTTCGGGTGTCCGCAGTGACGTGGCCGTCAAGGTGTTCGGCGATGACATGGACGTTCTAAATCGAACAGCAGCGAAGATAGCCACTGCATTAAAGGGTGTCCAGGGGTCTTCGGAGGTGAAGGTAGAGCAGACTACAGGCCTGCCTGTACTTACCATCAATATTGATCGGGAGAAGGCAGCACGTTACAGCCTGAACATCGGCGCAGTGCAAGATGCAATTGCAATCGCAGTAGGTGGTCGTCAGGCCGGCACGCTTTATGAGGGCGATCGCCGCTTCGATATGGTGGTACGTCTATCTGAAACACTGCGTACAGATGTAGCGGGGTTGTCCGGCTTGCTGATTCCCGTGCCGCCGAATGCGGCACAAGGGGCGAATCAAATCGGCTTCATTCCGCTGTCCCAAGTGGCTAGCCTGGATCTGCAGCTAGGTCCGAACCAGATAAGCCGAGAGAACGGTAAGCGTGTTGTTGTGGTCAGCGCAAACGTTCGGGGGCGTGACCTGGGTTCGTTTGTTGAAGAAGCGAGCAGTGCTCTGGCAACCGGCGTGGAGATTCCCGCTGGCTACTGGACCACGTGGGGTGGTCAGTTCGAGCAACTGCAGTCAGCAGCCAAACGTCTGCAGGTAGTTGTTCCGGTAGCTTTGCTGTTGGTCATGACGTTGTTGTTCTTGATGTTCAACAACCTCAAGGATGGCATGCTGGTCTTCACCGGGATCCCATTCGCACTCACGGGTGGCGTAGTCGCGCTTTGGCTGCGGGATATCCCGCTGTCGATCTCGGCAGGGGTCGGATTCATTGCGCTTTCCGGTGTAGCTGTGTTGAACGGTTTGGTAATGATTTCCTTTATCCGCGGACTACGTGAGGAAGGGCGTACCCTACGTCACGCAGTTGATGAAGGCGCATTGACTCGATTACGGCCAGTGCTGATGACTGCCCTTGTTGCATCCCTGGGATTCATACCTATGGCACTGGCAACCGGTACCGGTGCAGAGGTTCAGCGGCCGCTGGCTACAGTGGTGATCGGCGGTATCTTGTCCTCCACCGCACTTACCTTGCTGGTGTTGCCTGCTCTGTATCAATGGGCACACCGCAAGGATGATGACGGCGATGAAGCAGAAAGCTGATAGCCGATAAACAAAAGCCCACAACAACAGTTGTGGGCTTTTTCGTTTTTATAGGGTCGATATTTCACCTTTCAAAATTGTAAGTTTTCCGTCATGCCGGTGATGCCTATGAATTGATAAGGTTGCTTCCAGTGACATTGATATCGAGAGAAACTTATGAAAAAGCTTATTGTTGCAGCTGCACTTGTTTTTTGCTCTATGACTTCGCAAGCCACTACTTTTTCCGAGAAGAAGCAGATGGAATACATCCAGGAGCACCAAAGTGCCGTGGCTGCCTACGCGAAAAAAAATAACAAGCCTATGCCAGAGATTGTCGACTATAAATACGGTATGAAGATTGATGTAGAGAAATTCGTACGTCAATCCCAGGACCCTCGTACTTGCCAGATTTATTCACGATTGATGAGCTACGAAGACCCCCAGGGTGAACTCAAGACGATTCGCTATTCTGTATTCTCGCAATGCCCGAATAACAAAAGCTGAATTTTTTGAATGGCTAGGCATTTAATAAGCGCCAGGCAATGCCTGGCGTTTTTTAAGGCGCCTGGAGTGGTACTAGGCAAACATTGTTGCACCGATGGTGCTACTCGCCCTCAAGCCTTAATACGTTATAGCCAATATACTTGGTTGGAACACCTGCATTCAGAACGATCGAGTTCATAACATCTGGTTGACCCTCCTGATGGCTCAGCAATAGTAACTTTCCCTAGGTTAACCTGATCGCAGCTTGCTCAGAGTGAGCTTTTGGTACTTAACCTGTTGAATATTTTGATATTAAGACGACTAAAATTGGCGAGGCCGAATGATTGGGGCAGTGTATTTCTAAGACTTCGACCTGTGGAGTAAATTGGAAGCTTGTGGTATGTGGGAAAGCCTAGAAGCGTACAATTGTGATTCCAGTCTCTCTGCACTAAATAATCTCTGCGACAGACAAACTTACTATGTGGTCACCCATTCAAATCGCAGCAGGGTAATGTGGGGTATCTATACTTGTGATATGGACTGTCCGTTTTTTCAAAATTGTAATTTTCGAGTCATGTTGAAGTTATTCAGCTCTGAAACCACATGTAATTTTCACTTTTTTTTCACTTTGAACTCCTTAAGCTTCGCAGATGGAAAATAAAAACTTGCCTATTGTAGCGTTATTTATTCGTTATCTAGGGGTCGGATCTATTGCAACGGGAGTGCATTACTCTGTTTTCCTTGCACTGGTCGCGAGCGGGTTTGCTGATCCAGTGTTGGCCAGCGTTAGCGGAGGCGTCTTAGGCGCGTTTGTTAGCTATGTTGGTAATAAAAGGCTCTGCTTTATAGCGAAGGGAGATTGTAAACTTCAACCCATTAGGTTTTTGCTGATTTCGTTGGCGACAAACCTCGGTAATGGAATGGGCATGTGGGTCTTAATTAAAATTGACCTGTCACCGTTTATATCCCAGATATTGGTGACGTTAATCCTAACTGCGCTCGGATTCATCGCACACCGTTTCTGGACATTCAATCATGCAGACATTACATCGGCTTTCCGAACGCCCTGATCCTTTGTTAACCATTGTGGTGCCCTGCTTTCAAGAAGAGCAAACCATTCCCGAATTTCACAAGCGCATCACCCGCGTCGTAAGGTGTTTGCCTGTCTCGTGCGAGATTCTTTATATCGACGACGGAAGCAATGACCGTACTGCAGACTTACTTCGCCACTATCAGGATGGATCTGATGTACGCTGCCTGTTCCTGAGCCGAAACTTCGGCAAAGAGGCTGCGTTAAGTGCAGGCATCGACCACGCGCGCGGTAGCGCATTGATCTTTATTGACGTGGACCTGCAGGACCCGCCTGAACTCATTACGAGCATGGTGCACCACTGGCAGATGGGTTACGACGTTGTGAACATGCAACGCGACTTGCGAACCGGCGATTCCTTGCTAAAGCGCATGAGTGCGCGCAGTTACTACTGGATCATGCAGCGACTGGTGGAGAAAGTTGATCTCCCGGCGGATGTCAGTGACTTCCGTCTGATTGGCCCTGCGCCATTGGCTGCATTGAGAGCGCTAGACGAACGCTCCAGAATTCTTAAGAGCCTGATCGGCTGGGTGGGTTTTCGTACCATAGAGCTACCCTACAATCGCACTTTTCGTCATGCGGGTAATACCAAATGGAACGCCGCTGGGCTGTTCAATCTAGCCATTGAAAGTGTTCTCAGTTTCTCTCGAAAGCCGCTGCGTATATTCAGCCTCATTAGCTTCGGCTTCTTCGTCTCCAGTATCTGTTTCCTGCTCGCAGCGCTCGTGGCAGGCTCCTTCGACATCCATCACTTGCTGCTCGGAATGACTTCATTTATGTGCTTGGGGGTTGCCATGGTGGGCGAGTACTTGGGTGTGACGCTCGCGGAAGTCAAACGCCGACCGCTTTATTTTTTGAAGAGCAATAACAAAGCAACCCCCGTGACTATTCACCCTCCGGTTTCCTCGATCGAGAGTAAGAAATGCTGAACTTGAAAAACGAGCGGACACTGCTGTGGATCCTAATCTCGATTCTGCTTTTACGTCTTCTGGGGCTGGGAGCATATCCCCTGATGGATACGTCCGAAGCACGCTATGCCGAAATGGCACGCAAGATGGTCGAACTGAATGACTGGATTACCCCAATGTTCGATTATGGAGTACCGTTTTGGGGTAAGCCGCCACTGTCTTTCTGGACTCAGGCAGCGAGCATGAAGTTATTCGGTATCAACGAATTCGCTGCCCGATTTCCAGCTTGGCTACTTCACCTAGCAAGCAGCTTTATCATCATTAAGCTCGCGACCCAGGAGATGTCGCGCAGGGCTGGCATCTGGGGAGCCATCATCTTCTCAAGCACAACACTGGGCCTGGTATCCAGTGGTGTTGTACTGACTGACCCTGTTCTGTCATTCTCTATACTGCTTGCTAGCTATGGTTTTTGGCGTTGGATGAAGTGTGCAGGCAAAGCGGATGCCTATCTGATGTTCTTAGGTCTGGGCTTGGGCTTACTCGCTAAGGGACCACTGACACTGGTGTTGATGGGCATGCCGGCATTCGCCTGGATCGTCATCCACAAAGAATGGAATCGGATGATGATGCTTCCGTGGGTAACCGGGATTATTCTCATGCTCGGTATTTCTGTGCCTTGGTATGTCGCGGCCGAAATAAAGACGCCTGGGTTCATGGAATATTTTTTTGTTGGTGAACACTGGAGCCGATATGTAATTAGTGATTGGGCTGGGGACCTATATGGCAGTGCACATGCCAAGCCATATGGCACCATCTGGATCCAGCTCGGTCTGTCGCTGTTGCCTTGGGCATTTTTCCTGCCTCTAATGATTCGCAGAAGAGCATCGATGCGGCGTTTCGAGGCTTATATGTGGCTCTGGGCATTGGCCACGCCTCTCTTCTTCACGTTCTCTGGCAACATTCTCTGGACCTATCTGCTCCCGGCTCTACCCGCCTGGGCGCTGCTTCTTGCAGGGCGAATCAGTGAAGTCGGCCTTTATAGCAGCCGGGCTGCTGCAGCGAGCGCTTTCCTGCTGCCAATTGTGGGCGCAGGTATCATTTACGCTGGAGTACTAGACGAACGCCCTCAAAACCAGCGAGATGTGGTTGACGCCTGGTTCAAAGCACAGTCGGCTCAATCGGGTGCCCTGATCTATCCTGGCCGTCGTTCGTATTCTTCTGAGTTTTATAGTAGGGGAATGTCCGAAAACATCAAAGATCCTGATGAGTGGCCTCGCAACAGCTTTTTCTATCTTTCCAGGCGTTTGCGCGACAGCAATGCTGATCTGCCTACAGGCCTAGGTTGCGTAAGAGTTACCGAAACGAACGCAAGCCTACTGCTTCTTTGTCGTTGGGAGAATACTGGGCCAAGATAGTGAAGATTTTGCAGCAGATGGCGTAGCGGGCTCTAATCGAAAATGATCATCCGATGAAGGACATACTCAAAGCGTGACGTTATTTCAGATTTAAAAGAACAATAAGTCTTAGAGATGATCTCTGTATCTGAGTAGTTCCGTCTATCACCGCTGGAATAGCCAACACTAAATGTAAGAAAAAGCCAGATATTAATCTGGCTTTTCGTCGATACAAATCGTCATTTTACATCTAACCGCCTATTAGTTGTCGGCTTGCTCCTGACGATCCTGACGCTCTTCCTGCTTTTCTTGAGCAACTTTCTGTTTACCTTGCTCCGAGGAGTCAGGGCCCCACAAGCGAGCCTGTTCGGCTCGGAAGTTTTCCTTGAACTGCTTAGTTCGCTCGAAACCATCTTCAGCAAACGCGAAACCTGTAAGCCCAATCAGCAGGCTGCCAATAGAGAAGTATTTTACGAATTTCATTGAAGCCTCGATATTCACTAGGTCTGCCTTGATAGCATCCTTTGTTGGTTACTAGTCTAGGATTACGAAGCTAACGGCAAGATGAGTTAATAATTACAATTTCGTAATTTTACGCTTGGCGAGAAGGTTTAAGTCTTCCAGGCGATAACAAAAGACGATGAAGAGCTGGGGCTTTTATTAATTTTCAATTTTGATACCCGGTGCATTAACACTGGAGGCTTTTCTTGCTTGCCAAGGAGCTAATCATGTTCGTTTTAGAGCCCTGAGTGGCAGAAGTCTTTGATTTTCGCCCATGCATCAAGACTCAATTTACAGCTAAGTGAGCTTTCATTTTACATTAGGGCGCGCGACGCGGTCGGGGGGGAGATCAATTGATTTTTTTCGATGAATTTACGATCTCCGCCGCATATTCCGGGGGAAGGTGCAAGAGAGAAGGTGCGGCCTCATGCCGTCGAGATCGACTTACAGTTCGAAGCATTTCAAATTCTGCAGAGTGTAGCGGGGTCTCTGATCGTTGAGCGCTATGCAAAAGCAACGGTTGCGAATTATTCGGTCTGAAGTTCAGAGACCCGCCGGTTTTCTACGCGCCATGTGAGGATTCTGGCGATAGAGTTTTTTCTCGCATAACGTCAGTGAGTCCTTGAGCACCCACGCGTCGGCTACGTCTCAGGCATTCGCGCCTGCACCTAGAGCGAAGGGGGCCCATCTATAACCGGGCCTTCTTCGTTACACGGAGCTAAGCTGGCTTCATTTCTTGTTGTTTCATTTGAACTTCGGGGAAGTTAAGGTGAAACCAAGTGAAATTCTGATCCGTAACTTCCACGCTTGCCGAACCCTGATGCAAAATCATGATTGACTGAACGATAGCTAAGCCAAGACCGGTGCCACCCTCGCTTCGTGCTCGACTTTTGTCCACCCGGTAAAATCGCTCGAACAAATGCGCGTGGTGTTCCTTGGCGATCCCACGTCCCGGATTGCCAACACTCAATGTAGCGCCGTCAGCACCACGTTGAACCTTCACGTAAACCGTCCGACCACGAGGGCAGTAGCGGATCGCGTTCGAGACCAGGTTCGAGACGGCTCGCTGAATCATTATCTGATTACCATGCACCACGTCTCCACTTCCTGCGATCTGGAGCTGTATCTCACCTTCTTCGGCCGAAATGCTGAACAGATCGCAGACCCGCTGAGTTTCGTCGATTAGAGATACGCTTTCGAACTCTACCATTGACGCTGGGTGGCTGACTTGGGCTAGGAATAGCATGTCGGAAACCATCCGGCTCATGCGATGTAGCTCTTCAGTGCACGACTCTAGGACCTCTCTATACTCAGGGAGGGATCGTTCCCGGGTTAACGCGACCTGAGCTTTACCCATCAGGTTAGACAGTGGTGCCCGCAGTTCGTGAGCAAGGTCGTCAGAGAACTGCGAAAGCTGCTGAACTCCGTCGTCTAAACGCATCAGCATGATGTTAATTCCATCGGCGAGATTCTTAAGTTCTGCCGGCATCCCCTTTGTTGGAAGGCGATGCTCAAGGCTCTCGGTGGAAATCCTTGAGGCGACCTTCAGGAACTTGGTGAGGGGGAGCAGTCCTCTGCGTACAGTCCACCACCCAATTGCCAAGATCAGCATGAGAATAAGAGGCGACACCATTAATGCCCAGGTGAGCAACGCATCAAGAAGGGCATGGTTAGATGACTGGTCCATGGTCATGAATACACTAACTTCGGTTCCATCGCCTAAGCGCATGACTCGTGAGGCGCTCATTAGCGGGCGGCCCGTCGAGTCGCGCCACTCTCGCTGCTCCGCCTGTTCGGTAGGCTGGAATTTGTGCACTTCCATGTTGACTTGCTTCGAGCCTATCGAGAGCAATGGAGTTAGAGTTTGTGTCGATTCGAAGATGCTGACGTAAAGATTGTTATGCCCCATGACCAAGTCAACAAGCTGGTGGGCGTCTGCATTTACACCAGAAATAGCAGTGATTGCGGAAAGGTTGTGAGCCATGCCTGCCATTTTCACTTCGAGGTCGGTTCGGGCGTTTCTCTCAAGAGCTTGGCTCACCATCAGATAACCGAAGGTGGCGAAAAGAAGCAGCAACGCCGCACTCATCAGTCCAACTTTGAATCCCACCTTCACAGCGAGGCTGAAAGGCCTCATGTACGCTCCTCCAACACGTATCCGACGCCTCGAAGTGTGTGTATGAGCTTGGTCTCAAATGGATCATCAATTTTTGAGCGCAATCTCCGGATGGCGACATCAATGACGTTAGTATCGCAGTCAAAATTTACGTCCCAGACCAACGAGATTATTTGCGAACGGGCAAGCGCTTCGCCTGTTCTGCTCATTAGTAGGTGCAGGAGAGCAAATTCCTTTGTGGTGAGATCAATGCGTGTCGCTCCTCGGCATACTCTATGGCGCAAGGAATCCAATTCCAAATCCGCAACTATAAGTGTGCTCTTCTCGACAACCTCATCGCCACGCCTTTGCAGTGACCGGATGCGAGCAAGCAATTCGGGGAACTCAAAGGGCTTGACGAGATAATCATCTGCACCACCATCCAAGCCCCTAAGCTTGTCATTAATGCGTCCGCGGGCAGTCAGCATGATGATGCGAACCCGGCTAGTTTTTCTGATAGTTTCCAAGAGGTCCCAACCATCGATGCCCGGGAGGTTCACATCTAGGAGTACGAGCGAATAAACAATCGTATTGAACAAGTGAAGAGCATCAACACCATTGTGTACAATGTCTACGACGTACCCGCTTTCGGATAGACCCTGCTGAATATATTCCGCGGTTTTAATCTCGTCTTCCACAACTAGTACGCGCATAACTTATCTCAAGGTGTGAGTAAGGAGTGGGCCGAGCTCTCCCTGATCGTGATTTAAGGCCAGTTTAAAGTTTTTCTGCGTGCTTGGCATGTGGTGATTTCTACCTACATCAATACGCCGTGATCAACTCAGGATGCTCGAATATTAACGCGAAATAGTGGGTTTTGGCGAAAAATTACAAATTTTTAATTTGATCGCAAGGCCACTGAAAGTTGTGGCGATTTAAATTATTGGTGCAGCATAGCTTTGATGAATCAGGTAGTTGAGCACTGCCACGACTGGCGGATGCACCAGACTATTCCGCTCGAGAGCCGCTGGATATTTTTTTGGTCAGTTCCATTGTGATTTGGCATCAATCGATCCGAGTAAAAATTATATTCTTGGTTAACGTGCCAATATTTTAGTTTTCTAACCTTCAGCTGGTGGCATTGTTGCTAACGCAACGTGACAATAAAATAATTTTTAATTGACCTGTCTCTCGACGCTAAGTAATGAACCAAAATTAATCTAAATTTTTGGTGCTGACGCCTTCAATATTAATCCTACGGTTTAAGTTTTCTAGGTTGACTAGTGTGAAGGAATTGGAGTGTCCTTATGGAAGTCCGTACTCTCCATTTGAATTGTGCAATGATGAATGTCGAACGCATGACTTACCGCATTGATTACATCTGCTAGCGCAGCATCTCGATCTACTGAGTCGCGAACTACAACGTGCGACGTCAGTACGTTGCGACCGCTACTTACAGCCCAAACATGTAGATCATGAACGTCTGTGACACCATCGACACTTAGAATCGTCGACTCGATCTCCTTAATGTTGAGGCCGCCAGGAACCCCTTCCATAAGAATTCCCAAACTCTCGCGCATTAGCTGCCAAGTGCGCGGCAGCACCCATACTCCGATCGCTACGGCGACGACCGTATCGATCCAACTCCAACCCGTGAACCGGATTATAAGTGCGGCAATTATCACGCCCAATGACCCAAGCATGTCGCTCCAAACTTCGAGATAGGCTCCCTTGACATTCAGACTTTCATTACTCGCTGAGGAGAGCAAGCGCATCGATATCAGATTTACAACAAGGCCCCCAATAGCGATCCACATCATCGCGCCGGTTGCGATCTCAGAAGGTATTAGGAAGCGTTGATAAGCTTCGTACAAGATGTAAATAGCCACCATGAAGAGCAATAGGGCGTTGAATGTGGATGCTAAAATTTCCAGGCGAGCATAGCCAAAAGTTCGTTTCTGATCTGCTGGCCGCTTGGCTATTTGAAGCGCAATCAACGAAATCATCAGGGCGGCAGTATCTGTAAGCATATGCGACGCGTCGGACAGCAATGCTAAGCTGCCAGTAATCCATGCTCCGATCACTTCAGCAATCATGAAGCTGCCTGTCAAGGCCAGTGCCATGACTAGCTTTTTCTGGTGACCTTCACTTAGCGCTGCAGCGCCATGAGAGTGATTAGATGCCACATACTTCTCCTTCCGTAACGTAGAGGACGCACACTTGCCCTGCTATGGAGCTACGTGTTTCCTAAATATAGCTTAATTAAGTATTCTGTTCGCCGACTTTTAGAAAAAATCATATTTTGGTCAGGTATAGGATAAAATAACGACTTTACGAATGCTGAGTTTTAAGCGCCATGCTAAACGCTGGCTACGTTTCAAGTGGTAGATTGCTACTGATTTTGATCATAAGGCGACTCAGGCGAAATCAAAAGGTCTAGGCGGGATTCTGTCGGGATTGTAATTACGCGGTCATCGTGTCGTTATGAGTGAGTGGCTACAATAAAATTGTCGGAAAACTTTAGGCTCTCACAGAATATTCCTGACTCCCATACGCTACCAGCGAGGATTAGGTATAAATCGCTACGCGCTTTAAATAAAGACTGGGCGTTACGCTGCTAGTATTAAATTCTCAGAGTAAGCGATGGGCACAGTACCGTCCGCGCTATCTAGCGTTTGAAACTGTAATCCAGGGCCTTGGCGATGGCCGAACCCTCAGGCACAAGCTATCTTTGGGAGGTCATCCAGGTATGAAGTGCGTCGGTGATTGGCGTTGCTTTTCCTGCCGTATTCGCTGTCGATCACCCGGTTTCAGCTCACAGACTTCTCGTTCAACTTCGTATAAGGCCGCGATGTAGGGCAGTGTTTTTTCGGCGATCTAGTTCTTGTTGGTCGCATGCAAGTCGAAAAACTTTGCGGGCATAGGCCATGCAGCCGATCTGCGTAACGCCCAGCTCAAAGCCTGCCTTGTAGCCGGCAAAGTCATCGCAGACCAGCTTGCCGTTCCATCCGCCCAAGCAGGCTCGTGCGTGGTAAGCGGTTGGTAACCCACCCAAAGCGAAAACTCTGACGGCAACAATCTAGGCAGGCAGGAGTTCTGACTACTGAGATGCCTGACGGAATGGTAACCGTCCGGCCAAGTCACCTACCGAACTCCAGCATTAAGGGCGATGGTGCCCGCGTATTTTTAAGCGAACGCGATCACCCTTATAGCTAGGATGTCCATGCGCCAACGTAGCTCTTATGCCAACCGTTCAAAGTCCAGGTCGTCCAGAAAGCACAGTGCGGCAAGGTGTGATTGCGGGACGCTTACCGCCGATAAGCGGAAAACCCGAAAATAGTGGTTACGCGGCCATTTTCGGTTAATATTTTCTGAGTGTTTGGCGCACATTTTAAGAAATTCTTGGCGCGGTTAAGAAAATCTAGCCAACGACAGGGAAAAAAATGGGAAATCCAGTGGGTGACACCCATTAGATCAATCCGATGGAGCTACCCACTGGTGCGCCAACAACTGTCCAATTTCACTGGCCCTCTGCGTCGACAACCGCGATAGCCATACGGGTCATGTGCCGTTCATGCGCGCAGACTGAATCAGGCTCGTGATTGCCGCAGCCCTTTTTCCGCTACGCAACGACCCTGCGAAGAGCCAGTTTTGCGTCCAAGCGCCATGGCCTAATTTGGTTTTCCGCCCAATTGTTATCTATGGGAACGCTCCCGTCATTGAGTTAGTGCGATAGCGCTGCCCAGCGTTTCAGGCTGTAATCGAGTGCTCTGCTGATGGCCGTAAACGTTCGGCCAAGTCATCTTCCGAACCTCCACGGCGCGCTCGCATTCAAGCTAATCAAGTGATAAACACCATAAATATCCAATGCCACGGCAAGCAATAGGCGATCAGATGGCGCGATTTTCGATTTATAGCGGATTGATTTTGGTTGGCAACTCGTCGCTGGAGAGTGGAGATCCTCCCATGGGCGTTGCTTTCGGCCAATTCGAGCCAACCACTGGGTATCCTGCTATTCAAAACGAGTGCCGCACAAATCACTTCGACCAGTCCGGTTTGGCCCTTTCAGTAAAAACCGAAGCAGGCTTGGTTATTCCATCTATGGGAGTCGCCATTCTGGATTACGCTGAAGAGCTTCTGCCCGATTGCATCGAGATAAGTATCCTCGGCATTCCCACTGCTTTTTATGAAGAATTTTTTCCTGCCCATGTGATCAAGTACACGCACCAATTGGCTAGGTGAGCCGCTCCATGGCGAGCAAGATGCGCCGTCTTTAGCAGGAAGGTGTGATCCTTGAGTTATCGGAGACCGCAAAAGCTACTGACTGGAGCAATTGGCAGAGCCTCAAGAGCAGGGTCAGGAACTCAGCATCGGTTGCCTCAGACCAGTCTCGCCCGTATCTGAGAGTAAGGTGTATGGTGGTCACTGGGTCTCCATTTTGAGCAGACTCGAGCGAGTAGCGTTCACCATCCGAAAATGCACCTTGGGCACATCCAGGGAACACCAACTCCAGAAATGTGATTACGGCCTCATGGCATCCAATATCTAGCACGTCCTCGACGTTGGACAGATCGTTTTCACTGAGGTTAGTAGGCTTCAAAATAATAATGTCAAAGCTCATTGCTGCGGGCTCCCATCTTGTAATCCATTTGGCATTGGCATTCCCTTTTATATGTCCGGCTATCACGCCTCGCGTAATTAAACCGGCGACCATTTATGCGGCAGCAATTGATCGATTTCACTCGCCCGCTGCATCGGCAGGCGCGTGAGAACGTCTTTCAAATATGCATACGGATCATGACCATTGACCCGCGCAGACTGGATCTAGCTCATGATCGCCGGCGCCCGTTTGCCGCTGCGCAGCGACCCAGCAAACAACCAGTTCGACCGCCCAAGCGCACACGGTCGGATCAAGTTCTCGATTTGGTTGTTGTGATGGGCACAGCGCCATCTTCCAGGTAGCGCGTCAGTGCTACCCAGTGTTTAAGGCTGTAATCCAGGGCCTTGGCCGTAGCTGAGCCCTCGGGCACAAGTTCACGTTGGTGGCCAGCATCCACTCATGCAGTTTTTCAGCGATGGGCACCGCCGTTTCCTGGCGTAATCGCCAATAGTCTTCGTAGCTCATTTCCTTGGCGTGTCGCTCAACTTCGTACAGCCCGCCAATCGAGTGAAGCGCCTGCTCCGTCAACTGGCTTTTATTCGCGACGTGCAGATCGAAGAACTTGCGCCGCGCGTGGGTACAGCTTGTACGGGGATGAAGGCCGGCAGAGTTGCGGGTGATTGATCCCGGTAAATCGGTAGCCACTTGCGGATCACGTTGGCGTTGATGCCGTGATGGATGGCTACGCTGGAAATCGTCGCTCCGGGTTGCAGGCATTCCTGGACGACTTGGGCTTTAAATAGTTTGGGGTAAGAGCTGCGTTGGCGCATGGAAATCCTGGCGATAAGGGTGATCGCGTCCGCTTAAAAATACGCGAATACCATCGCCCTAAATACTGGATTTCGGTAGGTGTGTTCGCCATCCGCTTACACGGAATGTGATCTGGTTGCAGGTCAAACCACTACGCCATATTTTCTATCCGGCATATGAACCAAGTGTTTGATGGACGACTACAGACGTGCTCGCGAAGAGATCTCCTTGATCGCCCCGCGAATTGAATTGCCCTTAAGTCTACGTCACTTCAGCCATACACCAACCTGCTGCTCAGTTCCCTCTATAAACACCAAAGCCTCAACCTGACCTGCTTCGATCAAGTCTTGGCGAACGCCTTTTATCATTTCAAGCTGCGCAGCCCTGTCAACCAGTTCAACACGTGCTACCGAAGCCTTCATGGATTGGCGGGCGTCAGATTTTGCTTTGCGAATCGCAGATAGCACGGCACTAACACTCATCAATAAGCTTTCAATAGACGCGTCAGGAGAAGCATTTCCTTGCGGCCAAGACGAATTGTGCACTGAGCCGTAACTCCAGCCTTGCCAGACTTCCTCACACACAAATGGCAGAAATGGTGCGAACAGTCGCTGCTGCACCCTCAGCGCATGCGCAAGAGCATTCCGAGCCGAATGGCCTTCTGGTCGATAGGCCCGACGCTTGACCAATTCGACATAGTCATCGCAAAACCACCAGAAGAACCCTTCGATACGCGACAACGCGACGCTATAGTCGTACGCCTCCAGAGCGAAGGTAGCGTCCTGGACTACGCCGTCCAAGCGTTTAAGCATTGCCTTATCCAGCGGTTGGTCGATATCCGCAGAGTCATCCTTCGCAAAGCCTTGAACCAACCTTGATAGATTGAACAGCTTGACGGCCAAACGGCGGCCGATCTTCATCTGCTGTTCTTCAAAGGCAGTGTCATTGCCCAGCCGCCCTGAGGCTGCCCAGTAGCGCACGCCGTCACTTCCGTACTGGTCGAGCAAGGCTTGAGGGGTTACCACGTTACCCTTGGATTTAGACATTTTCTTACGGTCGGGATCAAGGATCCATCCAGAGAGCGCGACATTGCGCCATGGCACGCAACCGTGCTCAAAATGGCTGCGTACTAGTGTCGAGAATAGCCAGGTCCGGATTATGTCGTGACCTTGAGGCCTGAGATCCATGGGGTATATTTTGGCGAACAATGCGTCGTCATCTCCCCACCCTCCGGCGATTTGAGGCGTCAGCGAGCTGGTGGCCCACGTATCCATGACGTCCTGTTCGCCGACGAAACCTTAATTGCGGGCGTAGAGGGCTCAGAATCACCGAATAGCGCCCCACGTATCTCATCTTCCATCAATTCCGTATTCATACTATTTCTCAGAAGAGTGACTGACAACTGTCGATCAGTAGCGGTCAACCTATCTCCTTAAAAGCCCCCGGCAATCAACTATCGGTGGGGTTTCTACAACTTTAGGAGGCGAGTTTTGAGAATATAATCACTCACAGCAATTTACCCGTTAGCAAACCTACCGGTTCATGCTCGACTCCAAATATAGCTGCAGCATCAAGGAAATGGTTCGAAGCATCACGGGATCGTCTCCGCAGTATTAGCCTCGCCTCCCTCTCGAATTGACCTTTCATGAGCCACTTGGATGTTTCGGCCTTACGTTTGCCTTTCATGGTCAATCTCATTAGGTCTAATCGTTTTTTTAGGGGGGTCTTGGGGTAACGGTATCACCAAACGCTGGAGCATGGTGATTCACAACGCAAACCGGTCTGCCACTTGAATAAACATCACCTCAACCATTCTGGTTTCGGCAATGACCGCAAGAGTAGCGCTGCCGTACTGATGCATAGCTGCCGGCGGAAAATATCCGAATATATCCTGCTGACTATAATCTATAGTCACCAGGATATATTCAGATAGGTGTGGGAGCACTTAGCATTCAGCGGTAACAGTCAGTCATAAGAAAATTATCAATTAAGACAACTTCGGTCCAGCCACATCATCAGAGTGAAGACCTGAAATGTTCTGCGGCTGAACGGTATACCAAAAGGCGTTCCCAAAGCGCAGAAAACATTTAAACCAGTAAAACAAACACAATATTTATTGAAAGTAAGAAGCATATCCACATTATCAAAATTTTGTGAACACGAATAACGCTTTTCTGCATAAAGTCTGGCACAGCACCAATTATCTCTCTAAATATTCCGAGGGTGCGCTTTACGCGCGTAAGGATTTCTGATCATATTTACAAGCTTTAGTGCATACAGTCTGAGCAATTCGTGGTCAAGACTCTGGCTTTGAGGAATCAAGCTTCTGAAGAAGAGTTTTCGTTAACCCGGAACTTTCATTGTCATACTTTCTGAATGTATCTTCAAGATGATAATGCCGTCCGCTTCCCAGTACTTTAACGCATTTAAATCCAACCTGGCCAGGTTATCTTAAATTTTTACACCTATTGTAGGCCCGCCTTCAAATTAGGGGATTCACGACACAAAATATTAAAATTAAAAATCCGCTGATTCTTCTTATTTACCAATTTCAACAAAGCTCGTCTAGTTGAAATGCCAATCACCAAAATTAGCAAACTGAATTTAATAATGACTGAAGCCGCCTACATATTAAAAGCCATATAAAATTATGCACGGCCATTTTTATTCAATGAGCACGCCTTAGCTTCGAGGGTAAGTAAATCATTTGATCATATCCCTTAGCTATGGGTATCGCTGAGGTTGGAATAGATTTAATAATTCGCGCCTACACTTCGAATCAAGTATAAAAAATTGATTTCTAACGAATTGCAGCTAAGGGTCCATAGCAAGTAGACGCACCTCCGGCATTCGATTGCAAATAGGGCATTCGACCACACCTGCCATATCACGCCTAATAAACTTAGAAATATCTAACGACTCTTTTACGATAACGCTGATCACGTGCAAATATTGCACGCGCAACGCCTCATAACTCATGATTGTACGAGTCAAGTCATTCTCTAGCTTTGAAATTTTCACTTTTAAATTGGCAGCGTGCGAGTCCTTATCCAGACTATATTTTTTAAGAGAAAGTGTGGATATGGCTTCATCAAGCTCCCCCTGATGCTTCCTGATAGTTTCTCTAGAAACGCTCGCAAAAACGGCTAATTCCTTTTGGCTATATACATATTGTTCCCCACGACTTAGATATTCAGTATTCAATGCATTCAACGACTCATTAAGATACTCACTCAACCGCTTTCCTCTACGCTGCATTTTGAGTCTCCGGCGCTACTTAAGTTGGCGAACCTCCAACAGGCGAGCGGTACTTCTTGCCACGCGGCTGAAATGGACATCTTGATGACCACCTTCCCCACCGTTCGCTTGAATATATTCCCTAATAGTATTAGCATCATCATTGATTTTTTTCAGCTCAATAAATTGACCTTCATTCTCTACATCCACCACCAAACTTTCACAGCAGTCTCCTCGCTCATTGACTGACAAGCAAGAGAGACTATGCCTGCACGTTTTCAGAGCTAAATCTAATGTACATCCCCCATGTGGCATTGGATTGACAATCCGTACTGCGGCTTTGAGGTATTGTTCGGCAGTTTGGCGATCGGTCATGCCCAAAATGTTATAAGTCTCTTGTATTTGCCCAATGGCTTTATCTTGCCGGATGCTTGTCAGCAAATCCTGAACAACTTTGCTTCTATCGATCGCTAACGTCTGATCATATACTCGCGCCTGCGCTAAGCTTTTTCTAGACAAGAGCGCGTTAACTTGCAAATCAGTCAGCCCCCCTTGCTTGTAAACAGTATTCAACCAGTGTCGTATATCATGCCATGTGAAAGTGGCAACATTACCAGTTCTAGGATCAATAACATTGTATTTAGAAAAAACTGAATCTAGGCCTTTCGCGGCATCGGCCAGCCAATAACAAAATTGTGCTCGAGATACCATCGTATAATTAGCCAAATCCGTATTGAACGAAGTATGAAAAAAGAAACGGGGTAGAACCATCAGCGCATCCTCAACCTCAAGCACTGCACCAGTACCATCTCGAATAACTGGCTCAATTTGTTTATGAAATTCTCCCTCAAAATTGGCGTCATATGTAAATGGGAACGATTTTTTCAACAACTGATCCGAAAGACACACATCAAAAATCTTCCTCACAATACTAGTCGCTGTTTTGTGATGCCTAAAGCGCATCTGATAAAACTGCTCGAAGCGATTGAATGATACCGAATGAGGATGCACCAACAATACTTCCCTCCAATTAGGAGTATCAAGCGTCACAGGAAACGAGCGCCAATTCGAATCTAAAGAATAATAGACACCTTCTTTAAGTGCCATTTGCCTGTTAACCTGCCTTTTAAAATGCCTTGCACTAACACCTATATACTTAGCTCCTCCATTGATACCCAGGCGCCGCTGGACTCCAACAAAATCTATAAATTGATTACGTTTACCAACCCAAACTGCATCAGGCGTAAAGATACTAAAGCTGGTGGTCCACTCGTGACAAAATCTCCTCGCATAGTACTCTGTAGCTTCCGGCGATTTCCAAACCTTATACCAATCGACAGCCGATGATTCTTTTCTTTTGCGCGCTATACGTCTGCCCCCCACTGTTAGGTTCTTCAAAAACTCGACTGCACTTTTAACTGCCGGCAGCAAATCCTGTGGAAACAATCTCAACGTCTGACCTTCGACCTTTTCGGGAAACAGTCTGAGCACCCACGCGCCCTCATGAAATACTAAACAATCAACTGGCAAACTTGCCAGCTCGCCAACACGCCCCCCCATTGCAGAATTCAGTACAATTGCATTTATAAAAAAGCGATCTTTCGGAGCAAGACTTTCGTTCGACGCTAGCCCGAAAAAATCCCTCATCACCTCAATAGGTATGAGTTTATTACGTCTCCCTTCCTCAGTTCCATCCCGACCATGCTCTATAGTGCTGGTTGCGAGCGCCTTATAACTTATTCTAAGACCTAGATTTATTCTCAGCCAAGAACCAAAATTAAATAGCTTTTTTTGAAGATTGACGTTATTCCCCACAGCAATTTCAAAATCACCATTATTCACCTGCATAATACTTTTTGACCCTAAAATTTCGTCCAGTTTTTTGATAGCCCTCATATCTCCAACGGCGGTAGCATCACAGATATTAGATTTCCAGCGCTTATTTAATATGTATGCTTTAGCTACAGCTCTGAGACCAAGATTACTAATGGACGAAAAAAGAACATTTGAATATCGCGCATTGCCGGGACGTCTTTTCCAACGCAAAACATTCCATTTGTCAGAAAAAAAATCGATATCATCTTCCAAAATCTGCATCCACCGCGTGCACTTATCGATTAGTTGACTTGGCATACCGATTGCTTTTAATTTCTTTAATAATTCCAATTTAGTCACCTGCTTCGATTTTAACAATCACATCTGTGATGGATTGATAAACACGCTCCAACTCTTTAAGCACTTTACTACGTTCGGATCCGTTGATTGCCGCATTCCACTTATTCAACATAGCTTCTATGTAATTCAAAGACCGGTAGTGATCGGCATCTTTCCAAGCGATAAAAAATGGACATCCGTTATAACAGCTAAAAAATGGGTGTTTAGTACAAGCAACTTGACTTCCACAGGACCCCACTACTGCGGGGGCAGCTATAACTGGGATCAGTATTGGATTACCTGGCGAAATCGGCGCTATCTTCCCTGCAAAAAATGCAGCTGTGAGCTCGGAAAAGATACCGCCTAACTTTCTTCCGACACGATCCAAGAGTGGACAAAAATCAGATACTAGGCAGTCAATATATGCGTTTACTGCGAAAAGGCTCTTATGCTCCAACACATACCTTATCTCTTCGCTAGTACATCCCTGCATGGCCATTTGTGTTGCGCCGCTATGACGGATACGATACGGCGTCAAAATCAAGATTTCGTTGGTTCTAGGGCTAATGATTTTCTTTTTTCTGGACCAGTTTTTTATCATAGCGTCGAAATTCGATTTTGTGCCAGGTTTAGATGTTACAATTAGCCGCCCCTTAGCCTTTTGACACTCACTTACGCCTTCACGCTTTCCATACTCTAAAATTTCATTAGCTAGTTCAGCTGTAATAGGCCACAAATCACTGGGCTGTCCCGCGTTATACTTAATTTTCGGAATTCTCAAGAAGAATTCTTTTTCACCTAAAATACCTGGCGGCGACCAGAGAGCCTCAATATCCATACTTGAAATCTGCATTGGTCGCTTGAGCGTTTCAAAGGAAATCCAAACAAAAAGTCTTGCAACATTTTCATCCCATGACTCGTTCCCACTCTCAAGCATCGCTCGGCGCACCAACTCCAGCTCTGCGTTAGTCAAAGCCCCACGTTTTTTATCCCAATCCGATATAACTCTTGTCGATGGCGAGCCCACTGCAATTTGATTAAGTTCAGCAGCGTAAATTTCGTCCGCCTGGGCCAAACCATTATCAGCACAATATGTATAAAATTTTCTAAAACAAAGCCTTATAGACTTCGACGCGGTAGCGAACATCTCAAAAAGTTCATGCCATGACAACGACGAAAAATTTTTCCACTCATCCTTCCATACTACAGCCATCATCTTTAATGCTGACTTCACTTCATTTACAATTGCCGGCGTATGGTCTTGAAGTTTATCACACACATATTCGTATGCTGCATCAACTACCTGAGAGCAAAACAGGTACATGGAAAAGTCAATCCAATATCTTCTGCCCCTCCAGATACTTTCTATCCTCGGCCCAGTCACATCAATCAACAAACAGGAAGAAGGATCAGCGTAACACTTTATGAAGATATTCCCGTCGCTATTTACATACTTCCCCTGTTCATTGACTTCCATTCTGAACCCTCCTCTTATTATTTTCAGTAACTTTTCTACGTGTAGAATCTCTCACTGCCCGGTTTGCATAAAGAAGCAAAGACGTTTCACTTCGCCACCCCCCCATATATACGATGCTATCGATTGCAGCGTTTCGGTCAGGAGATTCCTGAGCTGCAATATATAATCGGTTAAACTTTGAATGGCGAAGCAAATGCCATCTAAACGTTACTCCAGATTTCCGCTGAATGACATTTGCGATGCGGCTCGCGGAAGAACAAGACAAAGGTTTTCCTGCGCCAAAACTTCCATGCGTAACAAACAGATAATCATGATCTAAAAAATTAGTCACTCTCATCTTGCCCCTGATAAATTTCTTCATAACCCTATATTTATTTACATACAGCTCAAGCAATCCAACTAGATCATCATCCTCAGGCTGTATATACAAATATCGACCTAGCGTTTTAACTTTTGGATTATAAGGAACTCTGGAGTCTAGATTGCTATTTCTTCTATCCAGATGAACTATTTCAACATACGGATCACTACCCGACAAATTCAAATCTTCCAACCTAAGCGATAGTGCCTCACCAATTCTTAATCCAAACGCTTTTACGAGTCGCCATAATAAATAATTTCTATGACAAATACCCTTGTCAAATTTTGCCTCTTCAAATTCATGTAGCAAGAGATTTTCGATTGAATTAAGCTCACTATCGCTCAAGTCCAAAGCGAGTTTTCCTCCCTCCCCTCCAACGGTCGCCTTACTCCAAAAAAAACGCTGCGTATTAACGAGGGCAATTAACTCCACATCCGCCTTAATCAGCTCACTCGAGCTTACATAGTTTAAAACAAACCACACAACAAAAGTTTTACAGCTTTGCATTACCTGCCTATTGTAGGCGCTGATAGTGTTTGAGTCTTTGTCAACCACCTCACTGAGCCAATCCGAGAAACTTTTTATTTGTTTATAGCGAAGCCCAAACCCACTCAATAGATAGAATTCTAAATCGACTTTTCCTTCGCTAGCCCAAGTAAATAAAAATGCTACGTGATGAAACAGGGTAAATATGCTACCTTTGTTTTTTCTTTCCCCTCGGGCGTACGCTGCCTCGAAAAGCGATGCAGCCAAAGACGGAACCAGTGTTCTAGAATTGACAAATAAGCATCTACCGACCCCTTCAGCTTGAAACTTGACTAGTTTATACCGTAGATTTTTTCGACCCTTCGATATGCGAATATTAACTTTCACAGTTCACGCCCCCATTTAGATTCGCAGGCGTCCGTCCATATGCAGCCAAACAATGCACATCGATATAGATTTTTCTTACCTATAGCGAACAATAACGAGCGGAAGATCACAGACACATAGAATTTCTTGCCCATGGGCTTAACATCCCACCAGGCAACGCCCGGTAGACCAATTAGAGATTCGGCTCGAAATTGATATTGAAGGTGTGATCTTTTAATACACATGCGCACAACCCCGACGTCTTAGTAAACGTTCGTGGGTACAGATGCGCGTCAGCGGACTCCGACAGGCGGTCGCTATCTATGGTCCCGAGGCGTTGCGATGACGCCCCTAATTGACGATAGCGCGCTATCAGCAGGTTCGCCACTCCGCAATTTAATATATTCCTAAAATTAAGTAGGCACCTTTCGATCCACTAAATCATGGATAAAGCCGAAGCTGACCGTCATGACAAGATGCTTGAACTCGCTGAGTTGCTCGCAGAAGTGTTACAAAAAGCCGTGCCGTCCCTGAGCGAACAGCAGGTGGAAGAAGCCGGGATCTACATGGCGAAGAATCGCGATGTATTTGCCAAGGCCTTCAAGAGCCAACCGGACGCGCTGTCCGAGTTGTTGAACGCGCCGGCGGAATAAAGCCCGAATTGAACAGGCCCTGAATCATCGATTCAGGGCCTTTTTAATGCCTGGCCTATTTGTAGAGCAAGCGCTCGGCCAGTTCGTCCGCGACCCGTGCGGGCGAGCGTTTTTCGGCCTGGGCGTGGGCGAAGATTTCGGTGAGGCGCGTGCCGATGTTGGACAGGTGCGCGGTGATGGTCGGTAGTTCGGCGCCGCTGTGTTTGAGCGCGACGTAGATCAGGCCGCCGGAGTTGATCACATAGTCCGGGGCGTAGAGGATGCCGCGGCCTTCGAGTTGGTCGGCCACTTGCAGGTTGGTCAGTTGCGCGCTGGCGGAGCCTGCCACAGCGGCGCAGCGCAGTTGGCCGACACTGGTGCGGTTGAACACGGCGCCCAGCCCGCAGGGCGCGAGGATGTCACACGGGGTGCTGAGCAGGGCGTCGTTGGCGATGGGGTGTGCGCCCAGCTGTTCCATGGCCAGTTGCACCTTGCCGTGGTCGATATCGCTGACCAGCAGTTCGGCGCCAGCGGCATGCAGTTGTTCGGCCAGGGCGAACCCCACGTTGCCCAGGCCCTGGATTGCCACGCGCAAGCCTTCGAGATTGTCGCTACCCAGACGGGCCATGGCGGTGGTGCGGATCCCGGCGAACACGCCCATGGCCGCATGGGGCGAAGGGTCACCGGCAGCGGTGGTGCTGGTAACGAAGCGGGTGTGTTGGGCGATGCAGTCCATGTCGGCGACCGAGGTGCCGCTGTCGGTGGCGGTGATGTAGCGACCGTCGAGTTGCTCGATGCAGCGACCAAAAGCTTCAAACAGCGCCGCACGGTTTTCCACATGAGCGGGGCGCAGGATCACCGCCGTGCCGCCACCCACCGGCAACCCGGCCAGGGCGGCTTTGTAGCTCATGCCTTGGGCCAGGCGCGCGGCATCTGCCACGGCGCTTTCGTCGTCGGGGTAAGCAAGGTAGCGACAGCCGCCCAAGGCAGGGCCCAAGCGGCTGTTGTGGATGGCTATGACCGCCTTCAACCCCGTCACCGGGTCGATGCTCAGGTGCAGCGATTCAAGGCGGGTGCTGTGCATGAGAGCAAACATCGTCGAGCTCCCGAATCACTTCTTGTGTCGCCAAGTATAGGCTTGCGGTGGAAAACTGCCGAAGTGCGCTGGAATAAGCCGTCCGGTTTTGTAGGTCTTGCGACATAAGCGCGCAGGATATTTCTTAAGCCACTGGACGAAAATTCCCAGCAAGGCTAAAACGGGGGCATCCGCCGGAGAATGCAATGAATCCCCGTCACGCTTTTTTCGCCTGCCTGGAACGTTCGCCCCCTGCGCTGTTTGAAGCCGCGCTGTGGATTGCTGCCGAGCACGACCCGGCGGTGCAACCGGTGTTGATCCTGCAGGACCTGAAACTGCTCGAGCAACAGGTCAGCCTGGGCATGCCCCTGCTGCCGGCGGACGAACTGGGCCAGCCTTTGCTGCGGTGCATGAATGACCTCGGGTTCGCCCAGGATGACTTCACCCCGCTGCGTCCCGCCGCCGCCCTGTTGGACAAGGTGTTGCAACGCAAACGCGGGCAGCCCCTGGCCATGGGGCTGATTGCCATGGAGCTGGCTCGACGCTTGGGAATCCCTATGGTCGGCGTCAACTTCCCCGGCCACTTCCTGCTGCGGGTGCCCGGCGCCGATCATCTGCTGGACCCTTGCGGCGGGCGCCGCCTGTACCCCAACGACTGCCGCGAACTGCTGCAGCGCCAATACGGGCCCAACCTCAACTTGCAGGCCGACCACCTGCACACCGCCGAACCCCGTTCGATCCTGCAACGGCTGTCACGCAACCTGCGCCAGTTGCACTTGGCCAATGACAACCCCTTGGCCGCGCTGATCGACGCCGAGCGCGTGCTGGAACTGGGCAATGCCAGCGCCGCCGATTACCTCGCACGGGCCAGCCTGTACCAACGCCTGGACTGCCCCAACGCCGAGCGCTTCGACCTGGAACACGCGTTGATGCTCAGCGAAGACCCAATCCAACGCTTGCGCCTGACTGAGCGGCTGGGGCACCTGCCGCCCAACTCCGTGGTGCATTGAACACATTATTTTCAGGAACACATTTTCCTGTGGCGAGCGGGCTTGCCACAAAAGCCCGCTCGATGTAGATGCAGCATCGTCACTGACTGGCCGGTGTCTTGAGGATATCGCCCTGCAACGGGCTCTTCGGCGTGTCAGTCGCGGGCGAGCGCACTTGAATGATCAACACCGCCGCGATCACCGCCGGAATCGCGCAGAAGAAGAAAATCTGCTGCACCGGAATATGCATCGCCAGCAGCATGCTGCCAAACAGCGGCCCCAGGATTGAGCCGAAGCGCCCCACACCCAATGCCCACCCCGTACCTGTGGCGCGTACATGTGCCGGATAAAAGTTGCTGGCGAAAGCGTTAAGGGTCAATTGCCCGCCGATGATGCAGAAACCGGCGGCGAACACGCAGGCCACCAGGTAGCGGGGAGTGTCGTGGTTCAACCCCAGCAAAATCGTGCTCACCGCAGCAGCAGCCAGCACCGCAGACAACAGCCGCACCTTGCGCTTCAACCGGTCGGCAAACCAGGCCATGCCGATGGCGCCCAAGGTGCCGGCAAACAGGAACATCGAGGTCACCAGGTTGGCTTCATTCAACGCCATGCCACTTTCCAGCAGCAGCGACGGCAACCAGCTGATCATGAAATACAGGAGGATCAGGCTGACAAAAAAGGTCGCCCAGATCAGCAACGTAGGACGCGCATAGCCATGGCGAAACAGCTCCACCACCGTCAATGGGCTGCCCTGCTCGCGGCGGTTTGCTTCCGCGCTCGCCAGAGGCGCACGCCACTCAGGCAACATACGCGCGGTGACCTTATGCAAGCGTGCATACGGCGGTGCATCGCGTAGCAGGCGCGGCAGGGACTCCGGCAGCAGCCACAGCAGGAAAGGGAACAGCAGCAACGGCGTCACGCCGCCGGCAAGAAACACCGCCTGCCAGCCGAAGCCGTCGATAAATCCCGCGGCCACAAACCCACCGGCTGCGCCGCCGAACGAGAAGCCGCACGCGGCCAACGTCACCATCAAGGTGCGCAAACGGGGTGGGGAATACTCCGACATCAACGCCATGGCACTGGGCATCGCGCCGCCCATGCCGATGCCACAGATAAAGCGCGCCGCCATCAGCGTTGTCAGCGAGTTGGCAAACACCATCAACACCGTGAGGCTGGCGTAGATCAGCACACAGCCCAGCAGGATGCGGCGTATGCCAAACCGATCCGCCAGGGGTGTCACCAGCAGCGAGCCCAAGGTCAGCCCCAGCAGGTTGGCACTGAACACTGGGCCGAAGGCGGCCTTTTCCAACCCCCAGTCCTTGGCCAGTGCCGGCACCACATAGCCCAGCACCTGGGCATCGTAGCCATCGGTCACCAGCAGCAGCGCCAGCAATAGGAGAATCAACCACTGATAGCGCGACACCGGACGGGCATCGAGTGCCGCGCGAAAGCTGGCAATCTGATTGTGCATCGCAAGGTACCTGTTTTTATTATTGTTCCCACGCTCTGGGTGGGGAAAATCGATCAGGGGGTGTCGGGTTGGTTGGCAGGATGGGCCTGGATAAACGCCGGATGCTGCGCCGCCAACGCCGCCACCCTGCCAATGCGCGGATACGTCGCCAACGGCACCTTGAAGCGCTCCGCCGCATACAGCTGGGGAATCAGAAACACATCCGCCAACCCCGGCTGCTCGCCAAAGCAGAATCCCTTATCGCCAATCAACTGCTCCACCGCGCCCAGCCCCTGGCTGATCCAATGAGCGATCCACGCCAGCACCTGCACCTCATCATGCCCCCACTGGCGCAACAGGTTCTGGGTGCTGGAGTTGTGCAACGGGTGAATGTCGCAGCCGATGATCGACGCCACCGCGCGCTCATGGGCACGGGTGGCCAGGTCTTTGGAAAGCAGCGGCGCCTGTGGATAACGTTCCTCGAGGTACTCGATGATCGCCAGAGACTGAATCAGCACCGCGCCCTCATCGGTGCGCAAGGCCGGAACGCGGCCTTGCGGGTTGATGGCCAGGTATTCGGGCTGGCGATGGGCGCCGCCCGCCGGCACCAGCAGGTTGACGGGCACCGCAGTGAAATCCAGGCCCTTGAGCGCCAGGGCGATGCGCACCCGATACGACGCCGTTGAGCGGTAGTAGGTATAGAGTTCCATCGCCCTGCCCTCCTAGCGCGCCGCGACCACAGTGCCACGGCATTCGCCGAAGCCGATGGAGGCGAAGCCTTCGCGGTTGCAACGGGCGCGCAGGATGACTTCATCGCCATCCTCGAGGAACCGGCGCACTTCGCCGGAAGGCAGTTCGATAACCTTCTTGCCGCCTTCGGTCATCTCCAGCAGGCTGCCGAACTGCCCGGCCTCAGGGCCGGACAAGGTGCCCGAGCCAAACAGATCACCGGCCTGCAATTGGCAGCCGTTGACGCTGTGGTGCGCCACCAACTGCGCGACGGTCCAGTACATATGCAGGCTGTTGCTCAGCGCCAGGCGATGAGCCGGCAGGTTTTGCTCACGCATCGACGCCGTGGTGATCAGTACTTCCAGCTCAATATCGAGCGCGCCGGCCGCCTGATCGCGTTTATCCAGCAGGTACGGCAGCGGTTGCGGGTCGCCTTCGGGCCGCGCTGGTTGTGCTTTGCGGAACGGTTCCAAGGCTTCGGCCGTGACCACCCACGGTGAAATGCTGGTGATGAAGCTCTTCGACAGGAACGGCCCCAGCGGCTGGTACTCCCAGGCCTGGATGTCCCGCGCGGACCAGTCATTGAGCAGGCAGAAACCGGCGATATGCTCGGCCGCATCGCCAATGGCAATCGAGTCGCCCATGGCATTGCCCTGGCCAATCCAGATGCCCAGTTCCAGTTCATAGTCCAGGCGTGCGCAGGGGCCGAAGGTCGGTTCGGTCTGTCCGGCCGGCAAGGTCTGGCCTTTGGGACGACGTACGTCGGCACCCGAGGTGCGAATGGTCGAGGCGCGGCCGTGATAACCGATCGGCACGTACTTGTAGTTCGGCAGCAGCGGGTTATCCGGGCGAAACAACTTGCCGACGTTCTGCGCGTGCTCGATGCCGACGTAGAAGTCGGTGTAGTCGTTGATCTTCGCCGGCAGGTGCATCTGGCAATCGGCGGCGCGGTGCAGCACCTGCGCTTCACGGGTCTGCAGTTTGCTGCCCTCCGCCAACAGTTCCAGCAGGCGCTCGCGCAAGGCCACGCGCGGGCCACGGCCCAGCTCGAAAAAGGCGTTCAACTGGCCGCCTACGGTAGCTTCAACGGCGCGGCGGGCTTCGCCTTCAAACTCATCCAGAGCGGCGTGCAGGTCGAGGATCGCGTCGCCAATCGCCACGCCACTACGCGGCGCCGAGCCATTGATGCTGAACACACCCAGCGGCAGGTTTTGCAGGGGGAAATCGCGGTGACCGTTGGCGGAGGCTACCCAGCTGCGGGTAAGGGTTGGCTGCGTCATGGGTTATCTCCGGTTCGGGTTGAAGGTGGCGGGCAACGAGGCCCAGCACGCGTCATAAGAAGGTTGCAGTTGCGGGCACTCCAGGGCGAACTGGCTGGGACGCAGCACTTGGCTGGTCTCGAACATGAAGGCCATGGTGTTGTCGATCTTGTGCGGCGCCAGGTCCACGTTGATGGCCTTGGTGCAGGTCTCGCCGTCCGGGCCGTGGGCACTCATGCAGCTGTGCAGCGACGCGCCGCCGGGCAGGAAGCCTTCGGCCTTGGCGTCATAGGCGCCCTGGATCAGGCCCATGTATTCGTTCATCAGGTTGCGGTGGAACCACGGCGGACGGAAGGTGTTCTCGGCCACCATCCAGCGCGGTGGGAAGATCACGAAGTCGAGGTTGGCCAGGCCATGGGTGCTGGTGGGCGAGGTCAATACAGTGAAGATCGACGGGTCGGGGTGATCGAAACTTACCGTGCCAATGGTGTTGAAACGGCGCAGGTCGTATTTGTACGGCACGTTGTTGCCGTGCCAGGCCACCACGTTCAGCGGTGAATGGTCCAGTTCGCACGCCCACAGTTCACCGAGGAATTTCTGTACCAGCGTGGTCGGTTGCTTGAGGTCTTCGTAGTGGGCTACCGGGGTGAGGAAGTCACGCGGGTTGGCCAGGCCGTTGCTGCCGATGGGCCCCAGGTCCGGCAGGCGCAGCGGTGCACCATGGTTTTCGGCGACGTAACCGCGCGCTTGCACATCCAGCAGTTCAACGCGAAATTTGAGGCCACGGGGCAACACCACAATTTCCAGCGGCTCGACCTCCAGCACGCCCAGTTCGGTGGCGATGCGCAGGCGGCCCTGCTCGGGCACGATCAACAGTTCGCCGTCGGCATTGAAGAACACGCGGTCCATCGAGCGGTTGGCACGGTAGTGGTAGATGCTGATACCTGAGGGTTTTTCCGCCCCTGAGTTGGCCACCATGCCGACCAGGCCGTCGATAAAGTCTGTCGACTCACTCGGAATATCCAACGGGTTCCAGCGCAGGCGATTGGGCGTCACCGCGCCCAAAGGGCCACCGGCCAGCTGCCGCTCCAGCTTGACGAACGCCGGGTGATTGGCCGACGGCTGGATGCGGTACAGCCAGGTGCGCCGGGCTTCGCTACGCACCATGGTAAAGGCAGTGCCGGAAAACAGTTCGGTGTACAGCCCGTAGGGCGCTTTTTGCGGGGAGTTCTGGCCTACCGGTAAGGCACCGGGCAAGGCTTCGCTGGCGAATTCATTGCCGAAGCCCGACAGGTATTCGAGGTTCATGGATCATCCTCTGTGCGGAAGTTGTTTTTATCGTAATCCAGTTACGCATAACGTAATTTGATCACTATCGACCGTCAAGCTATAAAGACGCCCATTCATCTCTCGGATTCTCGCCCTTCCATGGAAAAGCCTCGCGACACCGGTAAACAGAAAGTCCGCTCGGCCGAAGTGGGTACCGACATCCTCAAGGCCCTGGCCGAACTGTCGCCCTCCACTTCATTGTCGCGGCTGGCCGAACATGTGCAGATGCCGGCGAGCAAGGTGCACCGTTATTTACAGGCGCTGATCGCCTCGGGCTTTGCCGAACAGAACACCGCCACCAACCATTACGGCCTGGGGCGCGAAGCGTTGCGTGTAGGCCTGGCCGCGCTGGGCAGCATGGACGTGCTGAAAGTCGGCGCGATGCCCCTGGCAGAGCTGCGCGACGATTTGAATGAAACCTGCTTTCTGGCGGTATGGGGCAACCAGGGCGCGACGGTGGTGCAGATCGAACCGGCGGTGCGTGCGGTGACGGTGGTGACGCAATTGGGTTCAGTGTTGCCCCTGCTCAGCTCATCCACCGGGCTGGTGTTCAGTGCCTTCCTGCCGTCGCGGGAAACCGTCGAGTTGCGTGAGCGTGAAATCCAGGCCGGTATCGCCCATGCCCTGGCCGACGACGAGGCCTATGCCAGCACCTGTGAACTGATCCGCCAGCGCGGCCTGCACTTTGTACATGGCCTGCTGATGCCGGGGGTGGATGCGCTGTCGGCGCCAGTGTTCAACGCGGTCGGGCAAGTGGCAGCGGTGATGACCGTGGTCGGCCCCACCTCGCTGTTCCACGCCGACGAAGATGGCCCGGCGGCGCAGCGCTTGCTGGCAGCGACCCAGGCCGTGAGTTGGCGGATGGGCTACCAGCCCTGAACTAGTCGTGCCACTGGGCCAGGGCCAGTGCCAGGCGGTTCTCGAGGGCGCGGACAGGGGCTGCGTCGCTGACGTAGTTATTGCTGATCATCGAAAACACCAGGCGCCGTCCCTGCGCATCGGTGATATAGCCGCTCAGCGAGGAGACGCCGGCCATGGAGCCGGTCTTGGCGTGCAGGTTGTTTTCCGCAGCCGTCCCGCGCAGGCGATAACGCAGGCTGCCGCCGGTCATGCGGTCGGCATTGCCGGCAATCGGCAAGGCGTTGTACCAGGCGTCGAACCACGGTTGCTTGGCGGTGACCAGCAGCAGGTCCGTCAGGTTCTGCGCCGACACCAGGTTGCGCCGCGACAAACCTGAGCCATCCACCTGGCTGAGCGTGGCCGGGTCCAGGCCCTGGCGCTGCATGAACGCCGCTACCGCCGCCACGCCCGCCGCCGCCGTGCCAGCATTGGCCGTTTTGCGGCCCATGGCCTTGAGCAACGCTTCGGACATGTTGTTGTTCGAGAGTTTGAGCAGCGGCGTGATCAGCGCTTGCAGCGGTGCCGACTGATGCTCCGCCAACAGCGTGGCCGTGCTGGGGCTGACGCCACCGATCACCCGCCGCCCCAGCACCTGGATGCCCTGCTGCGACAAGGCCTGTTCAAACAGATTGGCCACCAGTTGCGTCGGTTCCCACACGCTCACCCATTGCCGGCTTTGCTTGCCCGGTGCGAGCGCGCCGGTGAGTTGCAGCAGGTTGGTGCCGTGCTGGCGGGTGATGCCGTAGCTGTTGCCGGGGCCACTGACGGCGCGGTTGCTCAGTTGCACGTAGTCGGTGGACGGGCTCACCACCACGCTCACTGGCTGGCCGAGCGCGACGGGAGCCTTCGCCGTGACCAGCAAGGTGCCCGCGTCAAAATCCGTATTGGGGGAGACCGTCAACGCCGAGATCTGCGCGCCGTAATAGGTACTTTCATCGTCTTGAGCCCAGTCCACACCCAGGCGTTCGGCGTCGAACCACGTGTCGTCAAACACCAGATCGCCTTGCACCTGGCGCACGCCCTGGCTCGCCAACTGGGCGGCCAGTGCCTGGTAGTCGGCGAACTGCGTGGTCGGGTCGCCGAGGCCACGCAGGTACAGGTTGCCGGCCAGGCGCTCACCTTGCTGGGTGCCGTTGCTCAACAGCTGCGTGGAAAAGCGGTATTGCGGCCCCAACACATCCATCGCCGCAGCGGTGGTGAGCAACTTGAGGTTGGACGCCGGGATCAGGCGTGCGCGCGGGTTGTGTTGATAGAGGGTGCTGCCACTGCGTGCGTCGCGCACCATGACGGAAACCGTGGCGCCATTGAGAGCAGGATCGGCCAGCAGATGGTCCAGTGTCGAAGACGTGGACGGCTGCAAAACACTCGCACAGCCGCCCAGTAAAACGCTCAGGCACAGCAGGTGTAGCCATCGTCCAAAGTGCATCAGTACTGTGTTCCGCAAAGCCATTAATGGCCGCAACGCTAACAGCTCCGTACCTTTGTGGCGAGCGGGCTTGCCCCGCGCTGGCTGGCGAAGCCGCCCTTACTAATGCCGCCGCGTTTTTTCAGGAACACCGCAGAGACTGTTTTGGGGCCGCTTCGCAGCCCTACGCGGGGCAAGCCCGCTCGCCACAGGGAGCTTGCCAGGTTTTAGAACTCCAGGGTGCTGGACACCGACACCTGCCGCGCATCACCCATGGACACAAACAGGCGGCTGGCCGCCGAGGTGTAGTAGACGCGGTCGAACAGGTTCTTCACGTTGACCTGGAATTTGACCTTTTGCCCGTCGATCCTGGTGTCGTAGGTGGCGAAGGCATCCGCCACGGTGTAGCCCGGCAGGTTGAAGTCGTTGGCGGCGTCGCCTGCACGCTCGCCGACATACCGCGCACCGGTGCCCACGCGTAGCTGATCGCCGCCAAAAATATTGCCGAAATCGTAGGCCACCGACAGCGAACCGGTGTGCTTGGCCACGTTTTGCAGGCGGTTACCTTCAAGCGCCGGATTGTTGTCCTTGATGTCTTCGGCGTCGGTAAAGGCGTAGCTGCCGATCAGGCTCCACTTGTCGGTCAACTGGCCGGTAGCGTCCAGTTCCAGGCCACGGGAACGTACCTGCCCGGCGATGCTGTAGATCGTGTTGGGACCGGAGCCCATCGACACCAGCACATTGCGCTTGTCGATAGTGAACAACGCTGCGCTGGCGGTAATGCGCCCCGGAATGTCGAGCTTGGCGCCCAGTTCCCACGACTTGGATTCCTCCGGCGTGAGGTCACCGGTCAGCGTGCTGCCATCGGCCAAGGCAGCGATGGTGGAGTTGGGTTTGAACGATTCGGTGTAGCTGCCGTAGAACGACAACTCATCGGTGTAGCGATACACCAGGCCGGCACGCGGCACCCAGGCCTGGCCGTTGCCGTCCGTGTTGGCCTTGAATGGCACGCCCTTGCCAGCGTACTGGTCATACATCTGGTAGCGCGCGCCAGCCACAAAGATCCACTGGTCGGTCAGGTGGATCGCGTCCTGGAAGAACAGCGAATCGCTGCGCAGCAAGTCGGTCTGGGCGCTGTCGGCGGCACTGACGTTGGTACCCGCGACTTCGTTGCCGTACACCGGGTTGTTGTAGTTGAACGTGGAGCGCGAGTCCTGGCGAATCAGGTCGGCGCGGTAGATCTTGCGGTACTCGTCGTCCAGGCCGAACACCAGGTCATGCTGCATGCCCAGCACACTGACCTTGCCTTCCAGGCTGGCCGTGGCGAAACGGTCAGTGGTGATCGCGCCCTGGGTGCCGTCCATCTTGCGGGTCAGGGTGCCATTGGTGCTCACCGCGCTGACGCGCACTTGGCTGGCGTCGTAGGTCTCACGGTTCCAGCTGTAGCCGAAATGGGCTTTCCAGTCGTCGTTCAAGTCGTGGTCAGCTTCAAAGCGGTACAGGTCGGAACGCCCTTCCATGTTGTTGAACGGCTCATCCAGACGACGGGTGGCCGGGATGTCCAGCGGGTGGTTGGACTTGTCGATGGCCGTGCCACGGTCGAACGGCGAGAGAAATTCGCGGTGCTCGTAGGCGAACAACAACTGGGTCGTGTCGCCATACCAGGCCAGGGATGGCGCCACCAGCGACTCGCGGTGAGTACCGAAGTTGCGCCAGTAGTCCTCGTCTTCATGATCGACGATCAGGCGATACGCCAGGCCCGAATCGCCGATGGGGCCGGTGGTGTCGAGGTTGCCGCCGCTGCCGTTCTTGCCGTCGCCGAAGGTCGAGCCGCGCACGGTCAGGGACGTGGCCTGGGTCAGTTGCGGTTTTTTACTGACGATATTGACCACGCCACCCGGGTCCTGGATGCCATACAGCAGCGACGACGGGCCCTTGAGCACTTCGACCCGTTCTGCGGTTGAGTTCAACGCCCGGCCCTGCACCACCGGCATGCCATCGCGCATGATCGAGCCGTTACGGTTGTCGCCAAAGCCGCGCAACATCACCGCGTCCTGGGTACTGGCCAAGGTGTTGGCCTGGGTAATGCCGCTGACGTTGGCCAGGGCATCATCCAAGTTACGCGGGGTTTGGTCGCGCAGCACTTGGGCGGGTACCACATTGACGGTTTGCGGGGTTTCCAGCAGCAAAGCACGGGAGCGCATCACCGAACTGGTGGGCGGCGGCTGGTAGCTGGTGCTGTCCTCGGTTTGGCCGACACCGCTGATGGTGGTCGCGCCGAGGTTGAGCGCGCCCTCGGTGGGTACCGGCTCCAGGGCCAGGGTGCGGGCATCGATCTGGCGGAAGGTGAAGCCGGAGTTGCCCAGCAGACGTTGCAGCGCCTGGGTCGCGCTCATTTGCCCGCGGACGGCCGGGGCGTTGAGGCCGTAAGGCGCTTCATCGGTATAGATCACGCTGATTCCGGTGACCCGGCTGAAATCGCTCAAGGCCTGGGGCAACGGTTTGGCAGCCAGGGCAAAGGTGAACTGGGCGCTTTGCTGCTCCTGCGCCTGAGCCACGCCGAGGGGCAGCAATGCCAGCCCCGACACCGCCAATACCGAGGCTCCCAACCACTGTTTAACCAAACCGCCTGCCGTCGACTTCATGCTGTGAGAACCCGTGTAGAAAACGCTGTTAATGCGAATAGATCGCAGTTTCAAGCACTACACGGATGGGCTGGCGATTTACCTCATCTGTATTTGCAAATATTTTTATTTATTGCGCGTGAATGCGAAACCCGAAGCGTGGGAAATGCACGTGAACGGTGCCGGCACGTTCGTCGGTGCGGCGCAGGATCAGCTCTTCGCGCCCGGCAAACAGCAATTCGCCGGCGACCGGGTCGACACCGTAATCGATGGCGCTGATGATCACCTGCTGGCCCGCCACGAAGCCATTCAAGTCCTCGAACACTTCTTCCGGTAACGGGGCCGGTGTGGCCTTTTGTGCGATTTCCAATGCTTGCACGGCAGTCATCTGGCTCGCCGTGCCGTGGCCAAAACCGAGCACTCTGCCCAACCACGCCGACACGGCCGGATACGCCTCCACCAACGGCGCAGTCACCGGTGTGGCCTTGAGAAACCACAGCGGGTGGGCCAGGGCAAAGTCGGCAATCGACGGTTCACCAAACAGGAAGTCCCCCGGTTCTCTCTGCAATTGCTGCTCCAGCCGCGCCATGATCGCCGGCCATTGGTGCTTGGCCAACTCGGCCGGGAGCTTGCTCGCCGTACCGCCGCTGAACAGCGCGGCGCGGTCGGCGAGAAACGCCTTGATCGCTTCCGGCGGCAACTTGCCAAAGCGCACCGCCACCGATTCCGGCTGGAACATCAGGCTCACCGCATGGGCAAATACCACGCTGTCGGCCCAAGCGGCGAAGGTTTGGGTGATCATCTCCTGGCCGAGCGGGAACAGCGGCGGCGAGGACTTCTCTTGCTCCAGACGCCGGGCGATCAGGGCTGTGTCGCAATAAATATCGGCACCGACCTGCAGCACCGGCGTCTTGCGATAGCCACCGGTCAGGGCGGTCAGGTCAGGCTTGGGCATCACCGGCGAGATGTGCACGGAGTGCCAGGACAAGCCTTTGAAGCCCAGCAGCAGTCGCGCCTTCTCGGCAAATGGGGAGGTGGGGTAATGGTGCAGGATAAGTTCAGACATGCTGGCGTCCGCTTGGCAGGTGGACCCGCAGCTTAGCGCGCAAAACGCTTCGCGGGTGTGATGGGAACCCATCAGTCAAATCAATGACCCGCTCGCCGCCAGGCACTCCTTGGCGCTCTTCTTCAACTTCTTGATCAAGCGCTCCTGACGCAAGGCCTCGCCTTTGCTCGCGCATTGCTCGGTATACACCAGCGCCACCGCCGGGCTGGAGAGGAAAAACCGCGCGCCCTTGCCGCTTTGGTGAGAGGCAAAGCGGCGCACCGGGTCATTGCTGATCCCGCAATACAGCGCGCCATTGGCGGCACGTACCAGGTAGACGAACCAGGGTTTGGGTTCAGAAGGATCAGTCACGGGTCGATTCGGTAAACCAGAGGAGCGCCAAGCTTATCAACGACTGGCCTGAAATGCCTTCAACCCTTTGAGCGCCTGGGCGCGCACGGCGTTTTTCAGGGCCGGCGACCAACCCAGCAACAGGCCCTTGAGGCCCAGGGCCTGGCGGGACCAGCGCCACAGATCGAAGTGATCGTGGTGTTCGCAGATCTTGCCATCGCGGAACACGAAGCGCGCGCCGATATCGTTGACCACCGTGTTACCGGTGGCGCTGAACAGATAGGTCGCGACCCAGTGCGCGCTGCCGCTGGTGTCATCGCTGCGCACATGGTCGAAGGTCAGGGAAAAGTCCTTGGCCCGGGTGGTGAGCATGCGCCACATATCACCGGCGTCACGGCCGCGCAGTTCGCCGAAGGCCGGGTCGCTGAACAGCACATCCTCGGTGTAGCAGGCCGCCATGGCCTCGGCATCCAGCCGCTGGAAGGCGCTGTAGAACTCGGTGATCAGGGCGTTGTGTGCATCGCTCATGGGCAGGTTCCAAACCAGGGGGTTATGAGCCGTCCAAGATAGTCTGCGCACCGGTAAAACTCTATCGCCATTTACGCGGGGAATGGCCCGCCAACTGCTATGGCACCATGCCGCAGCTGCGCGCGTAGGCGAACAGGTCAACGTCGGTGGAAATGCACAGCCGGCTCATGGCCGTGCTTTTCTGTTTGCTGATCGTGGAAATACTGCGGTTGACCCGTGCTGCAATCTGGCTGACGGTCATGCCGCTGGCGAGCATCCTGACGACTTCGCGCTCCTTGCTGGAGAGCTGGGGCTGTTGCAGCTGGTCGCCGGTCCCGGCCTCTGTCAACTGAGCCCGCAGGCACTCACTGGCAAACGTCTCGCCCTTGATCACCGCATTGATTGCAATGGGCAGTTCGCGGGCCGATGCGCTCTTGGCGACAATAGCCCGTGCGCCATGGGCAAACGAAGCGCGTAGGGTTGCCACGTTGGCAAACATGGTGACCAGGATCACCGGCAATGTCGGGTACTGGCGACGCAACAGGCCCAGCAACCCGTAGCCGTCGGCCTGCTGACCGCCCGGCATGGCGAAGTCAGTCACCAACACATCACAGGCCACGGTACTCAATAACGCGAGCAACTCATCGGGACCATCGGCTTCGCCGACGACTTTGCACCTGCCGCCCGCCTCAATCACCACCCGCTGCCCGATACGCACAATCGGATGGTCGTCGGCAATAATCACACGAAACATAGATACCCACGAAAGATGGCAATTGGAATTGGCGCAAAATACCGCTGTCCACGGCCCTCAACAACCACCCGACGCGGCACCTAACGAACCGCGTCCAGCATTTGGTAGACGACAACCTCCGTCCCACAATATAAAAAGAAATGCCCTACACAAAAAACCTCAGGCACGCGGGAATGATGTCCTACAAACTTCTCTAATCCAACGATTTACAAGCGGCTCAAATAAGTGATGTACACACGTAACTTGCGCTGAAATGCCTGCAACTCCAGCGTATTTTCCTCTACGCCCGCGGCTTGGACGCGAGCAATCAGCTGCTCGCCGCAACGCTCCAGATCGGCCATACCGACAAACGCCAGGCTACCCACCAGACGGTGCAGCCGCTCCATCACCAACAACGCATTGGCACTGAGCCGAGCCTGGTCCAGCAAGACATCGTCTTCCCGTGCTTCGTTCATGAGGCTGACCAGCACCCGGCTCACCACCTCATCACTGCCAAACATTTCGATCAGGCTGGCACGCGTCGGCCACCCATCCCCACGCGGACGAAAAGCCTGCTCCGCCACCCGCGGTGGTGAGAGCGAGGGTGCCAACTTCAGGACAGGTACTGGCTTGGTAAATACCCTTGTCACCATGGTCACCTCATTGCGCTTACATTGATATGCAGACCATGAGTTCACCCATACTCACTTGAGTGGATGCAGAGGATGCAACAACCAAATACATAACGGCGTGAACATCTTCATGGCACTCACATGGCTGCTATAAGCAACAGTAGATAACTTTCTGGATACGAAGATGACGATACAACAACTACGAAAAAACCAACTTTCCTACAAATAAGACCATCTATTCCCACGCATCAACGCCCAAGTACCTGTCACTTTCATTGTCGTAATAGTTGTATTTCCCCCACTCCATACCCCGGCTAAATTGCCCCCCACCCCGCAAAGAGGGAATGGACGCGCAGCCTGCGGCGCTCCCAACCAAATACAACCGGCCGCTCTGCTCTGCGCCTATCCCTAAAGATAGGACGATGCCGTGCGCGCGCCGTATCAGCCAGCCTTACAGTGGAATGCATTGAAATGAGTAAGTCCCTGACCCTGTTGAGCACCGCCCTGTTACTCAACATGTTCTCACCCGTCCAAGCCGCAAGTTCGATAGACCTGGCCGTCAAAGGCTTGATCACCCCCAGTGCCTGCGCACCGACCTTGTCCGGCGCAGGTGTTGTCGACCATGGAAAGATCTCGGCCAAAGACCTCAAGCCGGACAATCCCACGTCCCTGCCCAAACATTTCCTGCGGATGAACGTGAGCTGTGAGGCGCCAACCCTGTTTGGCCTAAGGGGTATCGACAATCGCGCCAGCAGCGGCCTCACGAGTAATTACGGACTGGGTTTTGTCAACGGTGACAAGAAGCTGGGGTGGTTTTACCTGTACCTCAACAATCCCATGATGGACGGCCTACCCGCCCGCTCGATTGTTTCCTACGACAACGGCAGCACCTGGCAGCCGGAAGACAACTTGGAACCCCTTGCACTGTTTGCGATGAGTGACCTTTCGGACACCAATACCCCCATTGCTGCCCGTGAACTGGCCGTGGAACTGGAAGTCGCAAGCGGCATTTTTGCCACTAACGGAATGGACTTGAGCCAGGAAGTGCCGATCGATGGCTCGGCCACGATTGAAGTGAAGTACCTGTAACGCCCCCCGATCACTGTGACCAAAGGCCCTTGCCCATGAACGCTTTCGCCTCTCGCCTCATGCTCACCCTATTGCTCGCCCCTCCGGCGTTCGCCGCCAGCAACACCGACCTGTCCGTCAGGGGCAGCATCACGCCCAGCGCCTGTTCCCCACTGATTTCCGGCGGTGGCATGGTCGACTTCGGAAAGATGTCGGCCAAGTCGCTCAATGCCGAGCAACACACTTCGTTGCCCAATCAGAGCATGCAGTTGAGCGTGCGCTGTGAAGCGCCGACCTTTTTCACCCTCAGCACCATTGATAACCGCGCCGGTACTTCGGCCAACCACGATCGCTGGCATGGCCTGGGCATGACGCCGAACGATGAAAAGCTCGGCGGCTCCGCGTTTCACCTCTACACCCCAGTGGCCGACGGCGTCGCGGTACGCATGATTACCTCAGTGGATGGCGGCGTGACCTGGAGGCCCGCCAACGAGTTGAACCATCTGTGGCTGACCACGGTTGCGAGAATCAATCAAGAAACACCTATCGCCGTGCAGGATTTTGACGCCGAGATTCGCCTGTACACCCACATCGCCCCCGCCGACCAATTGACCCTGTTGGATGAAGTCCCCATCGACGGGCACGCCACCGTCCAACTCAAGTACCTGTAACCGCCCCCCTTAGCGAAAGGAGTTCGTCCGTCATGAAAACCCTGCTCAATAGCGTCGCCGCCAGCGTAATGCTACTTACCTGCGCCACCTCCTACGCCGCCTCCACCGTGGACCTGGCGGTCAAGGGCCTGATCGTCCCCAGCGCCTGCACCCCCAGCCTGTCCAGCGGTGGCATCATCGATCACGGCAAGATTTCCGCCAAGGACCTGCGCCCGGACAACCCGACCCTCATCGGCACCCACACCATGACCATTGCGGTGATCTGTGATGGCGCAATCCCGTTCGCCTTGAACTCGATCGATAACCGCGCGGACTCCGCGCTGACAAGTTCGCACTTCGGCCTGGGCTTCATCAACGGCACGCAAAAGCTCGGCTGGTTCCAGCTGATGTTGCAAAACGCCGTCGCCGATGGCGTGCAGGTGAAAACCATCGCCTCGGGGGACGGTGGCAACACCTGGTATGACGAAAAATTCTGGGAGCCAAAGCTGTATATGTCGGTCGCCGACACCAGCAACGGCACCCAGCCGCTGCCCGTCAAGGAGTTGGTCGCGCAGATGGTGGTAGACACCTCGATCGCCCGCACGGACGGCCTGGATCTGAGCAACGAGGTCACCCTGGATGGGTCGGCCACCCTGGAAGTGAAGTACCTGTAATCCTGTGAGGCCATGCCAGGCAATTTTCCGGCATGGCCTCGCTGACGTGTCGGCCACCTTCCGCCCAGCCAGTGATCCGCCATGAACCCGCACCCCAAGCTCTTCGCCACCCTGCTTGCTCTAACCTTCGCCACCCCGGCTTGGACGGCCAGTATCGTCGACATCACCGTGACCGGCCGATTGACCCCGGATGCTTGCCACGTCGAACTGTCGGAAGAAGGCATCGTCGATCACGGCAAGATTCCCGCGCATGCCCTGAACAGTGATGAGTTCACCGCACTGCCCAGCCTGTTGCTGGAGCTGTCCGTGCAATGCGCCAGGCCCATGCTGTTTGCGCTGGTGGGTATCGACAATCGTTCGGAGTCTGCGCTGACGCCCGGTTTATACGGGCTGGGACGAAATATCCACGCCCCCGAAGAACGTCTGGGCAGCGTGGCGCTGTCGTATCAAAACCCCGTGGGCGATGCACAGCCCATGCAGGTGCTGATGTCCAGCGACAACGGCGAAACCTGGACAGCACAGCCGGATGCCAAGCCCAAAGCCTATGCAGGTTTTGCATTGCCTGGTGACCGTCAGCCGGACTTCATCCGCCAGTTGACCACCCAACTTCAAATCGAAACAGCCATCAACTTTTCCAACTACCTGACCCTGGATCAAGAGGTCCCCCTGGACGGGTCCATCGTTCTGGATTTGCGCTACCTCTGATTCTTATCCTGCCCATGGAACTCTCGTCATGACGACGCAACTTTTGAACATCGCGGCCCTGACACTCCTGCTCAGCATGAACGCTCAGGCCGATGGCATGGTCCCGGATACCTCCGTGGTGATCGTGTACGAAAACGACGGCGAAGCCAGCGTTTCGGTGACCAACACCGACAGTCAACTGGCCTTGCTGCATGTCACCCTGGAGGATATCCCGGAGGACAACGAACCGCTGCTGGTCGTCACCCCGCCGTTGTCGCGGGTGGAGTCGGGAAAATCGCAACTGGTGCGCTTCATCCTGCAGGATCATTTGCCGCTCAAGAGCCAGCGGCTCAAACGCGTGATTTTCGAAGGCATGCCCAAGGGTCGCCCGGCCGCCGAAGCCGGGCATGCCCGTGTCGGTGTGACCGTGCGCCAGAACTTGCCAGTGATCATTCATCCCAAAGGCCTGGCGACCAATCGCAGCCCCTGGACCGGATTGACCTGGGCGTTCGACAACCACGAGTTGCTGGTCACTAATGACACACCTTACGTGGTGCGGCTGGCCCAGGAACTGCGCCTGCTGCCCGGGGATGGCAAGGCGATGTTGCCGCGCACCTATGTATTACCGGGCGAACGCTTGCGTATACCGGCAAGCGCCACAGGCGCCAGCACCGTGCGCCTGCAACCGGCCACCCTCTATGGCTTCGCCGTAGCGGCCTACGATGCGCCGATCGCCCGCCCCTGACTAAAACGAAGTGACGGCTTGACGACCGCCACCGCGACGCGCAGCCGTCGAACATTTGATTGCCTTTGGTGAAAACAGTCGTGAATTACCGTGACGGCAAAGCCGTGCCCGCCGCCCCCGCCCAGCTTGCTTTACCTGCGTGGCTGTTAACCTGTGCCCTGCTCCCTGAGGGGGCCTGGGCCGATGAATATTCGGGCTTTGACGCCAAGACCCTGAACCAGCGCGGCATCGATCCGCAACTGGCCAGCCTGCTGCTGGACACCCCACGCTTCAGTGCCGGCAAGCACGCCGTGAGCGTGCAGGTGAACGGGCAACGCCGGGGTCGCCTGGACGTCAGTTTCGACCAGCAAGGCGTCTTGTGTTTTGACCGCGCCTTGCTGGACGCCACCCACCTCGTGATCCCGGCAGACAGCGGGCGTTGCCATGACTTTTTGGCCCAATTCCCACAAAGCCTGGTGGAAGCCGATCCAGCCACCCTCACCGTATCGCTGGTGGTGCCCACCGAAGCCTTGCGTCCGGTACAACAGGATGTCTCGGGCTATCAAGCCGGCGGTGTCGCAGCCTTGCTCAACTATGACCTCAGCGGGTTCTACAACCGGTTCGGCGATGACGCCAGCCGTTTCGGCTCGGCCAATACCGAGGTCGGCTTCAATGCCGGCGACTGGATCGTGCGCAGCCGCCAGGTACAGACCTGGCAGGACGGCATGTCACGCAGCACGCATCTGGAGGCCTATGCCCAGCGCACCTTTGCGCGCTATCAGGCGGTGCTGCAAGCCGGGCAGGTCAGCCTCTACAACCCAGTGCTGCCGGGTGCGCAGATCAATGGCGTCCAAGTGTTCACCGAGCAAGCCCTGCAAGACCAGGAGCAAGGCGCGACCATCGAGGGCATCGCCAACAGCCCGGCACAGGTCGAGGTGCGGCAGAACGGTGCGTTGATTCACTCGACGGTGGTGCCTGCCGGCCCGTTCGCCCTGACCGATGTGCGACGCTTGAACACCCGCTCGGACGTCGAAGTGACCGTCAGGGAAAGCACCGGCGGCGAGCGGCGCTTTACCGTCCCCGCGGCCATGCTCGGCCTGGGACTGCCCGCAGCGGGTTACTCGGTGGCAGCCGGGCGCGTGCGCAATATCGGCAACGCCGAGGGTGACGATCCGTGGGTGGTCAGCGCGGGCTGGAACGGTGCTGTGCACGCACAAATGTCCGTGGGCGTCGGCATGTTGGCCGCCAACCAATACCGCGCCGCCGGTGCGAGCCTGGCCTGGCTACCCGGCCTGGACAGCCAGGTTCAACTCGCCAGCCAACTCTCCGATGCACAGGGCCGGGATAAGGTGCGTGGCGTGCAGACCGACCTGTCATGGTCCCAACGCCTGAGTGAACAGTGGTCATTCAGCGCCGCCAACTCCTGGCGCACGCCGGGCTATCGCGAGCTGGAAGAAGCCACCTACGAAGCACAACCCGATCTCTACCGCGGCTCCCGTTATCGTGATCAGCAAAGCGCCACGCTGGGCTGGTCGCACCCGTGGCTCGGGGCATTCAGCGCCGGCCTATCGCGCTCCAGCAATTTTGCCGGCGCCAGCAGCAGCCGCGCGCTGGCCGCCTGGGGCACCAGCGTCAACGGCGTGTCGCTGTCGGCCAGTGCCGAATGGCAGATGGGCGGGCGCCAGCAGCAGGATAACGCCGTGTACCTCAACCTCAGCCTGCCCCTGGGCGAGAACCGTCGGGCACGCGCCTGGGTGCGCAACTCGGGTGGTGAACATCGCTCCGGGCTGGGGCTGAACGAACAGCTCAACGATCAACTCGGTTATCGGGTCAGCGCCGAGTACGACACCCGTGACCGGCAGGTGGAGACCTCCGTGGGCGTCTCCGCATTGCCTCGCTACAGCCAATTGGACTTGAGCTACAGCCGCAGCGACGCCGAACGTTCGAGTTATCAGGGCGGGGCCCGAGGCGCGATGGTGCTGCATGGCAGTGGCCTCACCCTGTCGCCCTACCCGGTACGCGACACGTTTGCCCTGGTGTCCGTGGGCGACATGGGCGGCATCAAGCTCAGCACGCCCAGCGGCCCGGTCTGGACCGACTGGCAGGGCCAGGCGGTGGTGCCCCAGGTCAACGCATATGGGCGCAGCCCGGTCGAGGTCCAGACCCGCTCGCTGCCACGCAATGCCGATATCGACAATGGCCTGGCGATGATCACGGCCGGGCGCGGCGCGGTGGATCGCGTCGACTTCGGCGTGGCGCTCACCCGGCGACTGCTGCTGACCGTGCGTACCGATCAGGATCAGCCGCTGCCCCGTGGCGCCATGGTGAGCACCGCGCAGGGCGAGTTTGTCACCCTCGTCCAGGATGGCAGCCAGGTGTTCCTGCCCAATGTGCTGGAGCACACGCCGCTGTGGGTCAGCACCGCCGACAGCCGGCGCTGCGAACTGCGCTATGAACTACCGGCCAAGGCTGATCCGACGGTGTATTTCGAAACCGCCCCGGCCCGTTGCCATACACCTTGAGGATGCTCGATGACTGCCCTATTGCTTGCCCCCCACGCGCGACGGCTGAGCGCTGCCTGCGTGCTACTGGGTGCGTTCAGTGCTGCCCAGGCCCAGGATGAATGCCAGTTGAACGTCAGCGACTCACGGCTGGATTTCGGCTCGATGAACCGCGCCGCGCAAAACGACGCCGCCGCGCAACGCTTACTCGGCGAACGCCGCCTGAGCCTAACGTTCAACTGCCCGAACCCCAGCGACCCGAGCCTGTTTTATCGCGCCGTGGCGGCGAGTGCGCAGCGGCTGCAGTTTACCGAGCATGGCAGCTATGCCATTCACGCCAGCGACGGTGTACTGGATGGCCAGGCGGTGACCTTGGGGCTGTTGCCCGCCAGCGGTCAGCCGCCCATCGTCACCGGTACCACGCTGGACTGGCGACCGGGCCATGGGATTGCTCCGGTCGAGAACGGCACGCTGCTGACGGGCAAGCACTTCACACTGCAATTGAGCGTCAGCGCCTGGGCCGATTCCGCCGCCACGCGGGTCAGGGAGGCAACCACCTGGGAAGTGTCCGGAACTCTCTACAACCTGCCCAGTGATCGGTACCGCGAGTTGACGCTGCTGGCCCAGTTCGCCCCCGTGGCCTGCGTGCCACAGTTGTCCAACGGCGGGCTGGTGGATTACGGCACCTTACTGGCCAAGGATCTGGGCGCTGACAATGAAACCCCGCTGCCCACTCGGACGTTGCAGTTTTCGGTGAGCTGCGACGCTGCTACCCCATTCGCCTTGAAGATGCATGACAACCGCAACGGTTCGGCCACCGGCGGCACCGATGAAACCGCCTACGGCCTGGACCTGGACAACAGCGGGAACAAGATCGGGCGCTACTACGTGAACATCGACCCGGCGGAGTTCAGCGCCGACGCCCTCGGCACACTGTATCGCACCGATTCCACCAGTGGCGGTGCCGCCTGGAGCAGCTCCAGTTCCCGGCAGATCCCCATCGCCGCCAACAGCCTCATGGGTTTCACCGACCGCGCCGCCAGTACGCTGGGGCCGGTACCTATCCAGAACCTGGCCGGAACGGTGCGCATCAAAGCCTACCTGGCCCCGACACAGAACCTGGACCTGCGCAGCGTGGTGCGGATCAACGGCTCCGGCACACTCGAAATCATCTATTTGTAACCCCTGGGAATCAACCTCATGAAACCGTACGACATCGCCTTTTTCTCCCTGCTGCTGCTCGGTGCCACGCCCGTTGCGCAGGCCGCCTCGGCCGTCGACGTGACGGTCAAGGGCCGCATTACGCCTATGGCTTGCACCCCGCTGCTGTCCAACGGCGCGCTGATCGACTACGGCAAGATTTCCCGCCAGGATCTCAACCAGGACAAAAGCACACGCCTGCCGGTCAAGTTGCTGCAAGTCAGCATCGACTGCAACGCGCCGAACCGCTTCGCCCTGCGCATGCGTGACAATCGTGAAGGCTCGGCGACCGTCAACAGCGAGATTTACTAAGGCCTCGGGTTTGATAACAGCGGTAACCGCATCGGCTTGTACTCCATGACCTTCGACCCCCGGCAAACCCAGGTCGACAGCACCACGCAAGTGTACGGCACCGAATCCACCACTGGCGGCCTGGCCTGGCGTACCGCCAACCTCAACCCGATCAACATCGGCGCCAACAGCTACCTGGGTTTCACCGACACGCCAGGCAGCACGGCCGGCCCCTCGGCGATCCGTGAGCTGATCAGCACGGTAAAGGTTGAAACCGTGATCAACGCCGCGCAAAACCTCGACCTGAGCAGCGACACCCAACTCGACGGCCTGGCCACACTGGAGGTGGTGTATTTCTAGAGTTTCTCGCTGCTCACCTGCACATACAGCGCACGCCCGGCCCCCAGGCCGGCGATGATCGCGCCCACGCCGATCACCGCGAAGATCCAGCCGATGGCCGTCCAGCCGCCGGTCCAGTCGTGCACCAGGCCCACCGCGAACGGGCCGAGGGAGGCCAGGGTGTAACCAAAGCCCTGGGCCATGCTCGACAGATTGGCCGCCACATGGGAGTCGCGCGAGCGCAACACGATCAAGGTCAGCGCCAGGCTGAACGTACCGCCCTGCCCCAGGCCAAGCAGAATCGCCCAGCCCCACAGACCGTCCAGCGGTGCATACAGGCAACCGAACAGGCCGCCGAGGGTCAGCAGCATCACCAGCACAATTGCCAGGCGCTGGTCCTTACCGCGTGTCGCCAGCCACGGTGCGGCCAGGGAACTGAACAATTGCATGACAATGGAGCCGGACAACGCCAAACCGGCTTCGGTCGCGCTCAGGCCACGACCGATCAAAATCGACGGCAGCCAGCCAAACACGATGTACGACAGGGACGATTGCAGGCCCATGTACACGGTGACCTGCCAGGCCAACGGGTCACGCAACAGGCCCTTCACTCGATAGGCGACCTGATGGGCGCCGTGTTTCTGGCCGACCTGCGGTAACCAGAACAACGCTGCCACCAACGCCGGCAGAATCCAGAAGCCCAGGCCAATGGTCCAGCGGTCGCCGAAGTAATGACTCAGCGGCACCGTGGCGCCCGCCGCCAACGCTGCGCCCAGACACAGGGCCATGGTGTACACACCGGTCATGGCGCCGGCGTGTCTGGCGAAATCGCGCTTGATGATGCCCGGCAGCAATACGCCGATGATGCCGATGCTCGCACCGGCAATCAGACTGCCGGCGAACAACCCCACTTCGCGAAACGAACTGCGCAGGATGATGCCGGCGGCCAGCGTCAACAGGATCCCCAGCACCACGCGCTCGGCGCCAAAACGCCGGGCCAGGATCGGCGCCATGGGAGCGAACAAGCCGAGGCACAACACCGGCAAGGTGGTCAGCAAACCGGCCTTGGCCGCCGACAACCCCAGGCTGCTGGAAACCTCGGCCAGCAACGGCGCCACGCTCGACAACGCCGGGCGCAGGTTCAACGCCACCAGGACCAGGCCCAACAGCAACAGCCATGGGCGACTCACCATCGGGTGGCTGTGTTGCACCACCTCGTCGTCGGCTTCGGCGTCGATCAACAGTTCTTCCAACTCGGTCGTGCGCTTGGTTTCAGGGCTCATTGATCAACTGCCGGCAAAGGGATTTGGCGCGTTCCGGGTCCTGATGTTGCACGGCTTCGAGCAGGGCGGTATGCAGGTCGAACACCGCCTGGCGGCGCGGCGAAATGTTCAGGGTCTGGCGCAACTGCGCGCCGACAATCGCGGAAAAGTACTGGTACAGCTCGCTCAATGCCGGGTTGTGCGCGGCATCCACCAGGCGTTTGTGGAACACCAGGTCGGCGCTGATATAGGCCTCCAGGTCACCGTGGTACAGCACCGCGCTGGCCTTGAGTGCCTCATGCAAAGCGGTGAGGTCGGCTTCGGTACGGCGCACCGCCGCGAGCCCGACGGCCTCCACTTCCAGAATTTGCCGCGTCTCCTGCGCCTGCTCCAGGCTGCAGTGGGATAACGCGCGCATGGCGCCCAGCGGGTCGGTCATCGAGCGCAGGTAACTGCCGTCGCCCTGGCGGATTTCAATCAACCCGGAAAACGCCAGCACGCGCATGGCCTCGCGCACGGTGTTGCGGCTGATGCCCAGCTCGGCGGACAGCTCCGGCTCGGTGGGCAGGCGTTCGCCGATGGCCCACTTGCCCTCGGTAATGCGCCAGCGCAACTGCTCCAGGGCCTGGTCCACCAGGGAGCGTTTGATCAGGGGGGCGATGTCTGTCATGGGATGCAGGTTTTCGTCCAATCATAGGATGAATTTTCCTACAGCCTATTCAGAGTTGCCTAAAAAGGCAACGCACCAGGGTTCTTAGGCAGGAAAAGGAGCAGTATTTTCGATTGGTAAAATTACCCTTAGAGGGTAATTATTCGGCTCAGGTGTCTTATGGAAAAGTACACACCTCATTACGATCTGGCGGTGATCAAGGCGGATGTCAGGCGGCTTGGAGAAAAGGCATTTACCTCAACGGCAAAGAGCACAGGAAGGAAACTCGGCTTTGAGATCCATGAAATGCAAGAAGTCGTTTTTCAATTGCAGACCATAAGGTCTGGCAGGACGTGTCCCACATCAGTTCACACGGCATGGAGATTTACATAAAGGTCACTTACCACTCAGGCGGTAACCCACCGGTAATCTCCTTCAAGGAGTGCAACTCATGAAGACTCAACAGTGCTTTATATGCGGTACGCCCGACGGCATGAATCGATTCGAGGGCCGTAGCGAGACCATTAGCGTCAAAGGGATGGAGCGTCGTGTCGATGACCTTTCTGGCTGGGAATGCCATGCATGCGGCGACGGCATGTATGACCCGGATAGTTCAGAGCGCCACGCAAAAGCAGGGGATGAACTCGTCCACGCCGCGCGGACAATGATCGGCAACGAGATGAAACGCATCCGTCGCAAGCTGCACCTTACGCAAAAAGAAACCGTGCAACTGCTGTCCGGTGGCGGTCACAACGCTTTTTCACGTTATGAACGCGGTGAGCTTCTGCCACCGAAGCCACTGGTTCTGTTGATGCGATTGTTGGACCGTTACCCTCATTTGCTCGCCGACGCCAAGGTATTGGCCGAAGGCGCTGACCTGCGGGGGTTCACTCATACCGTGAACACAGGGCATGAGGCGCTCAAGGCCTGCTGAACAGACAAAAATAAACCCGGCCTGGCCGGGTTTATTTTTTCAAACGTCAATCAATGCAGGATCTGGCTCAAGAACAACTTGGTCCGGTCATTCTGCGGGTTGTCGAAGAAGTCATTCGGCGCCGCCTGTTCCACGATCTCGCCCTTGTCCATGAAGATCACGCGGTTGGCCACGGTGCGGGCGAAGCCCATTTCGTGGGTTACGCACAACATGGTCATGCCGTCTTCGGCCAGGCCGATCATGGTGTCGAGCACTTCCTTGACCATTTCCGGGTCAAGGGCCGAGGTCGGCTCGTCGAACAGCATGATTTTCGGTTTCATGCACAGGGCGCGGGCAATCGCCACACGCTGTTGCTGGCCGCCGGACAATTGCCCCGGAAACTTGTGGGCCTGCTCCGGGATGCGCACACGCTCCAGGTAGTGCATGGCGATTTCCTCGGCCTTGCGCTTGGGCATCTTGCGCACCCACATCGGCGCCAGCGTGCAGTTCTGCAGGATGGTCAGGTGCGGGAACAGGTTGAAGTGCTGGAACACCATGCCGACTTCACGGCGGATCGCTTCGATCTGCTTGAGGTCGTTGGTCAGCTCCACGCCATCGACCACGATGCGGCCCTGCTGGTGCTCTTCCAGACGGTTGAGGCAGCGGATGGTGGTGGACTTGCCAGAACCCGACGGGCCGCACAGCACAATACGCTCGCCCTGCTTGACGTTGAGGTTGATGTCTTTCAACACGTGGAACTGGCCGTACCACTTGTTGACGCCCTGCATCTGGATAATGCCTTCAGGGCTCACAGGCTGTTTGATCGCTTCGCTCATAACAACAACTCCTAACGCTTGTGGCCTGTGTCGAGCTTATGTTCCAAATGAATGGAATAGCGCGACATACCAAAACAGAAAATCCAGAACACCAGGGCGGCGAACACGTAGCCTTCAGTGGCCATACCCAACCATTTCGGGTCGGCGGCGGCTTGCTTGACGCTGTTGAGCAGGTCGAACAAACCGATGATGATCACCAGGCTCGTGTCCTTGAACAACGCGATAAACGTGTTGACGATGCCCGGGATTACCATCTTCAGGGCTTGCGGCAGAATCACCAGGCCCATGCTGCGCCAGTAACCCAGGCCCATCGCCGCGGCCGCTTCGTACTGACCTTTAGGGATCGCCTGCAAACCACCGCGCACCACCTCGGCCACGTAGGCCGACTGGAACAGGATCACACCGATCAACGCCCGCAGCAGCTTGTCGATGCCCATGCCTTCAGGCAGGAACAGCGGCAGCATCACCGAAGACATGAACAGCACCGTGATCAACGGCACGCCGCGCCAGAACTCGATGAAGGTCACGCAGACCACACGAATCGCCGGCATGTTCGAGCGCCGCCCCAAGGCCAGCACAATGCCCAGAGGCAAGGCACCGGCGATGCCGACAGTGGCGATGACCAGGGTCAGCATCAGGCCGCCCCATTGGCTGGTGGCCACGTTGGTCAAGCCGAAGATCCCGCCGTGCAGCAGGAAAAACGCGATGATCGGGTACAGCACCAAAAAGCTCAGGCCGTAGACCGCCTTGCGTGGAAAACGCGAGATGAACAACGGCGCCACACCGACAATGGCCAGCCACACGGTCAGGTCCACACGCCAGCGCAGGTCGCCGGGGTAGTAGCCGTACATGAACTGCCCGAAGCGCTGCTGGATAAACACCCAGCACGCGCCCTCTTTGGTGCAATCGGCGCGCGTGGTGCCGACCCAGTTGGCATCGAGGATGGCCCACTGCAGGATCGGCGGCACCACCAGGTAGATCAGGTAAAACGCCAACAGCGTCAGCAGGGTATTGAGCCAACTGGAAAACAGGTTGGCACGCATCCAGGCCATCGGTCCGAAGACTTTGCTCGGCGGCGGCATATCAGGTTTGAAAGTATGCGAACTCATGTGCGTTTCCTCACCGCTCGATCAGCGCAATGCGCTTGTTGTACCAGTTCATCAGCAGGGAAATGCTGATGCTGATCGCCAGGTACACGCTCATGGTGATGGCAATGACTTCGATCGCCTGGCCGGTCTGGTTGAGCACCGTGCCGGCAAACAGCGAAACCATTTCCGGGTAGCCGATACCGGCGGCCAGCGACGAGTTCTTCGCCAGGTTCAAGTACTGGCTGGTCAGCGGCGGAATGATCACCCGCAGGGCTTGCGGGATGATGACCTTGCGCAGCGTCGGCCCAGGGCGCAGGCCCAGGGAGCGCGCAGCTTCGGTCTGGCCGTGGCTGACGGACTTGATGCCCGAGCGCACGATCTCGGCGATAAACGCCGCGGTGTACACGGTAAGCGCCAGGGTCAGCGCCAGCAGTTCAGGGATCAGTACCCAGCCGCCGACAAAGTTGAAGCCTGAAAGCTTTGGCATTTCCCAGTGCAGCGGCACGCCGAAGATCAAGGCGCACAACGCCGGGATCACGATAAACAGCGCCAGGCCCGCCCAGAACTTGTGGAACGGTACGCCGGTCGCCTCAAAGCGCTTATTGGCCCAACGCGCCATCAGCACGATTGCGACGATGGCAACCACGATGCTGGCCACAAACGGCCAGAACCCGTCAGCGGCCAGCGCTGCCGGCATGTTCAGGCCACGGCTGCTGACAAAGAAGGTGTCGCCGAAGTTATGGCTGTTGCGTGGCCCCGGCATGGTCAGGAACACCGCGAAGTACCAGAACAGAATTTGCAGCAGCGGCGGAATGTTGCGGAACACTTCCACATACACGGTCGCCAGCTTGTTGATCATCCAGTTCGGTGACAGGCGCGCCACGCCAATGATGAAGCCGAGCAGCGTCGCCAGGACCACACCGATCACGGTCACCAGCAAGGTGTTGAGCAAGCCGATTACAAAGACGCGGGCATAGCTGTCCGATTCGGTGTAGTCGATCAAATGCTGCGCGATACCGAAGCCGGCACTGCGCTCAAGAAAGTCGAAACCCGAGGTAATGCCCCGGTGTTGAAGGTTGGTCTGGGTATTGTCGAAGAGGTACCAGCCCAGCGAGATCACCGCCACAATCGTGATGATCTGGAAGAGCCACGCACGCACTTTGGGATCGCTGAAGCTGAGCTTCTGCTTTGGTGCGCCGATTTGTTTTTGCATGAAGTGCCCCGAAAATAATGGAACAGAACATCACCCGGCGGTTGGCCCACCGGGTGACAGAACCATCAGCGATCAGCGCACAGGGGGTGCGTATTGAATGCCGCCAGCGTTCCACAGCGCGTTCAGGCCACGGTCGATTTCCAGCGGGGTGCTCTTGCCCAGGTTGCGCTCGAACACTTCACCGTAGTTACCGACTTGCTTGACGATCTGTACGACCCAATCTTTCTTCACTTTCAGGTCTTTGCCGTATTCGCCGTCAGCACCGAGCAGACGTGCAACGTCCGGGTTCTTGGTGGACTTGGCTTCAGCTTCAACGTTTTTGGAGGTGATACCGGCTTCTTCAGCGTTGAGCATGGCGTAGCCAACCCAGCGCACGATGGCCAGCCACTCGTCATCGCCGTTACGCACGACCGGGCCCAGCGGTTCCTTGGAAATGGTTTCCGGCAGAACCACGTAGTCCTTCGGCGCGGCCAGCTTGCTGCGCTGGGCGAACAGTTGGGACTTGTCGGAGGTCAGTACGTCGCAACGGCCGGATTCCAGCGACTTGGCGCTTTCATCGGAGGTGTCGAAGGTGATCGGGGTGTATTTGAGGTTGTTGCCACGGAAGTAGTCGGAAACGTTCAGCTCGGTGGTGGTACCGGCCTGGATGCAGATGGTTGCACCGTCCAGTTCTTTGGCACTTTTGACGCCCAGCTTGTTGTTAACCAGGAAGCCGATGCCGTCGTAGTAAGTGATGAAGCCCGGGAATTTCAGACCCATGCCCGCATCGCGGGAGCTGGTCATGGTGGTGTTACGCGACAGGATGTCGACTTCGCCGGACTGAAGCGCGGTGAAACGCTCCTTGGCGTTCAACTGGCTGAACTTGACCTTGGTGGCGTCGCCGAAAACGGCAGCGGCCACAGCACGGCAAACGTCAGCATCGATCCCGAGGATCTTGCCGCTGGCATCCGGTACCGAGAAACCCGGCAAGCCGTCACTCACGCCACATTGCACAAAGCCTTTCTTCTGCACGGCGTCCAGAGTGGCGCCAGCCTGGGCGAAACCACTGACACCCAGTACGGCCGCCGCGCAAACGATGGCCAGGGTGGATTTCAATACCTTCATTCAAACCTCCAGTTGCTCTTGTTGTGTCGAAGCTCCAACCTCAGCGCACCCTTATGAGGCGATATCGACCCGTGTTGGCTTTTTTTAGGGTCAAGCGGCATGAGGCTTTCGCGATAATTCCAGCTGCTATCCCGAAAGCGGCAGTCACTGATAGTGTTACCGTCCCGAAAAAGTTCTGACATCGACCTACACATAGCAAGGCGCGTACCAGAGTGGCGGCTGAGTCGTTTCAGCCCCTCGTCAATAGAAAAAGATTCACCCTTGCGACATTCTCTTAACAGATCAACCTGTCGCGCACCGTTCCGACGCACCCAATCGGAGCGCACGCACATTTATGGAGCAGACATGACCGAACCCTTGATTCTTCAGCCCGCCAAGCCCGCAGACGCCTGCGTAATCTGGTTGCATGGCCTGGGTGCCGATCGCTACGACTTCCTGCCGGTGGCCGAGGCGCTTCAGCAGACCTTGCTGTCCACCCGCTTTGTATTGCCCCAGGCGCCGACCCGCCCGGTGACGATCAATGGCGGTTACGAGATGCCAAGTTGGTACGACATAAAGGCCATGAGCCCGGCGCGTTCGATCAGCCTGGAAGAGCTGAAAGAGTCAGCCACAATGGTCACGGATTTGATCAAGGAGCAAAAAAGCAGCGGAATAGACGCCTCAAGAATTTTCTTAGCCGGCTTTTCCCAAGGTGGCGCAGTGGTTTTCCACACAGCATTCAAGAAATGGCAAGGTGCCCTGGGCGGCGTGATCGCCCTCTCGACCTACGCGCCAACCTTCGATGACGAATTGGAGTTATCCGCCAGCCAGCAACGCATTCCCACCCTGTGCCTGCACGGCCAGTACGACGAGGTAGTACAGAACGCCATGGGCCGCAGCGCCTACGAGTATCTGAAAACCCGTGGTGTCACCGTGACATGGCAGGAATACCCAATGGGCCACGAAGTGTTACCCGAGGAGATACGCGATATCGCTACTTGGCTGATCGCTCGCCTGGGCTGAAAACCCACGTTTATGTAGCCGTATGACAGACGCACTACGCCGCGCCCGATTCTTGCATTACACTGGCCGGCGTATATTCCTTAACCAATTAATGAGATCACCGTGCTCAAAGCACTCAAGAAGATGTTCGGCAAAAGCGAGGCTGAGCCGCTCGCGCCTGTTCCCAGTGCTCCTGTCCCCTCCTCCGGCAGCCGCAATGACGGTCAACAGCCAGGCCGGACTGCACCTGTCGCCCAGCCGAAGACACCGACGGTGACACCGCCCGAACAGGCAAAACCTGAGGCTGAAGCCGCACCCGCCCCCAAGCCTCGCCGGGAACGCGCGCCGAAACCGCCGGTGATCCCGTGGAAACTCGAAGACTTCGTCGTCGAGCCCCAGGAAGGCAAGACCCGCTTCCACGATTTCAAACTGGCCCCGGAACTGATGCACGCTATCCAGGACCTGGGTTTCCCGTACTGCACGCCGATCCAGGCACAGGTATTGGGCTTCACCCTCGCCGGCAAAGATGCCATCGGCCGTGCCCAGACCGGCACCGGCAAGACCGCCGCGTTCCTGATCTCGATCATCACCCAGCTGCTGCAAACGCCGCCGCCGAAAGAACGCTACATGGGTGAACCGCGCGCGCTGATCATCGCGCCTACCCGTGAACTGGTGGTGCAGATCGCCAAGGACGCCGCCGACCTGACCAAGTACACCGGCCTCAACGTGATGACGTTCGTGGGCGGCATGGACTTCGACAAGCAGCTCAAGCACCTCGAAGCCCGCCATTGCGACATCCTCGTAGCCACCCCTGGCCGCCTGCTGGACTTCAACCAGCGCGGCGACGTGCACCTGGACATGGTCGAAGTGATGGTGCTGGACGAAGCCGACCGCATGCTCGACATGGGTTTCATCCCACAAGTGCGTCAGATCATTCGCCAGACCCCGCCAAAGGCCGAGCGTCAGACCCTGCTGTTCTCCGCAACCTTCACCGAAGACGTGATGAACCTCGCCAAGCAATGGACCACCGACCCGTCCATCGTCGAGATCGAAGCACTGAACGTCGCCAGCGAAAACGTCGAACAGCACATCTACGCCGTGGCCGGTGCCGACAAGTACAAGCTGCTCTATAACCTGGTCAACGACAACGGTTGGGAGCGCGTGATGGTATTCGCCAACCGCAAGGACGAAGTGCGTCGCATCGAAGAACGCCTGGTGCGCGATGGCGTCAACGCCGCGCAACTGTCCGGCGACGTGCCGCAACACAAGCGCATCAAGACCCTGGAAGGCTTCCGCGAAGGCAAGATTCGCGTGCTGGTGGCCACCGACGTGGCCGGGCGCGGGATTCACATCGACGGCATCAGCCACGTGATCAACTTCACCCTGCCGGAAGTGCCGGACGACTACGTGCACCGTATCGGCCGCACCGGCCGGGCGGGCGCAGCGGGTGTGTCGATAAGCTTTGCCGGGGAGGATGACTCGTATCAGTTGCCTTCCATCGAGACCTTGCTGGGGCGCAAGATCAGCTGCGAGACACCGCCAACGCACTTACTGCGGGCTGTAGAACGCAAACGCCCGTAAGCTGAAATGCAATAAAAATGTGGGAGGGGGCTTGCTCCCGATAGCAGTGGGTCAGTCACAGATAAAGTGACTGACCCACTGCTATCGGGAGCAAGCCCCCTCCCACATTTGGTTCTGTGTTCGGCTGGCTATTTCCAGCGATCCGCTGCAGCGTGGTCGCTGTCCCGTCCTTCCACCCAATGTGCACCTTCGCTGGTGTTTTCCTTCTTCCAGAACGGCGCACGGGTTTTCAGGTAATCCATCACAAACGCACAGGCATCGAACGCCGCCTGGCGATGGGCACTGGCGGCCGCCACGAACACAATCGGCTCACCCGGCTGCAGCGCACCGATACGATGCAGCACTTCGAGCTTGAGCAGCGGCCAGCGTTGCTCGGCTTCGACGGCGATCTTGGCCAAAGCTTTTTCAGTCATGCCGGGGTAGTGTTCCAGGAACATCCCCGCCACCTCGCGGCCCTCGTTGAAGTCGCGCACATAGCCGACAAAACTCACCACCGCGCCCACGCCCACATTCGCGGCGTGCATGGCGTTGACTTCCGCGCCGGGGTCAAAGGCCTCGACCTGTACACGAATGGCCATGCTCAGCCTCCGGTCACGGGCGGGAAGAACGCGACTTCATCACCGGCCTGCAACGGCTCGTCGAGAGCGCACAACTCCTGGTTGCGGGCACACATCAAGCTGGTTTCGTTGAGCACTTCAAAGCCCGGATCGCCGGCCAACGCCTGGCGCACGGCATCGACAGTGGCGAAATCGCCTTCCATCTCAAGTGAATCCAGGCCTATTTTTTCGCTGTAACGCGCGAAAAACAGTACGTTGATGCTCATTGTCCATCCGCCTTGAAATGCCCGCTTTTACCGCCGAGCTTTTCCAGCAGGCGAATGTTTTCGATGGTCATGCCGCGATCCACGGCCTTGCACATATCGTAAATCGTCAGCGCGGCGACACTGGCCGCCGTCAACGCTTCCATCTCCACGCCGGTCTGCCCGGACAGCTTGCAGCGCGCGACGATGTGCACCGAGTCTGCGCCATCGGCACTCAGTTCGACCTTGACCCCGGTCAACATCAGCGGGTGACACAGGGGGATCAAATCACTGGTTTTTTTCGCGGCCTGGATCCCGGCAATGCGGGCCACGGCAAACACGTCGCCCTTGGGATGGGCGCCGTCGACAATCATTTGCAGGGTTTCGGGCAGCATGCGCACCCGCGCTTCGGCCACCGCCTCACGGAACGTCACGGACTTGTCGGTGACGTCGACCATATGGGCGCGACCTTGGGAATCGAGATGAGTTAGCACGAGGCCTCCTTGAGGCAGCAAAAAAGCTACAAGCTGCAAGCGGCAAGTGAAAAGCTCACAGGACCCACTTGCAGCTTGTAGCTTAAAGCTTGCTACTCAGAGATGCGACTCTGCATATTCAGCCAGAATCGAGCGAGGCACCCCTTGCAGCGCAATATGCACGCCGTTCGGGAAATCCTTGAAGCGTTCCGTCAGGTAAGTCAGCCCGGAGCTGGTCGCGGACAGGTAAGGGGTGTCGATCTGTGCCAGGTTGCCCAGGCACACCACTTTGGAACCGGCGCCGGCACGGGTGATGATGGTTTTCATCTGGTGCGGGGTCAGGTTCTGGCATTCATCGATCAAAATCAGGCTTTGCTGGAAGCTGCGACCTCGGATGTAGTTGAGGGATTTGAACTGCAACGGCACTTTGCTGAGGATGTAGTCGACGCTGCCATGGGTGTTTTCGTCATCCATGTGCAAGGCTTCGAGGTTGTCGGTGATCGCCCCCAGCCACGGCTCCATTTTTTCCGCCTCGGTACCGGGCAAAAAGCCGATTTCCTGGTCCAGGCCCTGCACGGAGCGAGTGGCGATGATGCGGCGATAGCGCTTGGTCACCATGGTCTGCTCGATGGCGGCGGCCAGGGCGAGGATGGTTTTACCGGAACCGGCAGCGCCGGTCAGGTTGACCAGGTGGATGTCCGGGTCGAGCAGCGCATACAGCGCCAGGCTCTGGTAGATGTCACGCGGTTTCAGGCCCCAGGCTTCCTGGTGCAACAGGGGTTCCTGATGCAGGTCGAGAATCAGCAGCTTGTCGACCTGGATCTCTTTGATCCAGCCCACGAAGCCCTGCTCGTCGACGATGAATTCATTGATATGCACAGCCGGCAGGTTGTCGATCAACTGCACCTGGTGCCAGGTGCGGCCATGGTCCTGACGGGTTTCGACCTTGCTGACACGGTCCCAGAACGAGCCGGTCATCATGTGATAACCACGGGACAGCATCGACACGTCGTCGACCAGTTGGTCGGTACTGTAGTCCTCGGCAGCGATCCCACACGCTCGTGCCTTGAGGCGCATATTGATGTCTTTGGTCACCAGCACCACGCGCAGGTCCTTGTCGCGAGCGTGCAGGTCGATCAATTGGTTGATGATTTTGTTGTCGTTGAGGTTTTCCGGCAGCAGGCTGTTGGGCTCGCTGCGCTTGCTCATCAGAATCGACAGCAAGCCCTTGGGTCCGCTCTTGCCGCGCTGGATCGGCACGCCGACTTCAACGTCCTCGGGTGACGCTTCGCCCAGGGTCTTGTCGATCAGGCGGATAGCCTGGCGGCATTCGGCAGCCACGCTGTGGTGCCCGCTTTTGAGTTTGTCGAGCTCCTCAAGCACGATCATCGGGATAGCGACGTGGTGTTCTTCGAAGTTAAGCAGTGCGTTTGGATCGTGGATCAATACATTGGTATCAAGCACATAAAGGATTGGCTGGTCGGAAGAAGGGGTGCGTCCATGATCATCCATACTCGGTCACCTTTGTGGGAGCCAGTCGACGCAATACCACGACAGTGCTGCGCCTCGATTCGACCACCGACTGCACCTGAGTGACGTCAAGCGCAGTGCCCACATGAGGAGTCTTGGAAGACGCCACCTGTGTTGCAGGTTTCGGCGATCTGACTTCGTAATACCGCAAAACCCATGACAGGAAAAAGCACTTTGACGCTTTTTTGAAGTTTATTTTTCAGGATGACGAATAGCACTAGCCGAGTGCTCGATGCACCGTTAAAGTCGGAAGTCCGCCTGCATCGAAATGTCGCAAAAAATCAGTGCAAAAATGCCTCGCACCCAACAGGGCCGGGCACTTCATCTTTTTAACGAAATGCTTCCCGGCAGTCCTGCCAACCCAGCCCGCTTTGCGCCGTTGCCTGCAGCAACATCGGCAAGGCCACCCGCGCCTTGTCCTGGGTGTCGTGAAACACAATCACGCCTTTGCGCCACAACAGCATCAATGTGAGCACCCGCTGCGCCGACTCATCGGCCTTGAGCTTGCCCGGCTCGTCCTGGGAATCGATGTCCCATAACGCCACCTGCAAGCCCTGGGACTGGAAGAAGCCCTGGCTGTCCGCGCGACGTTGCCCGTAAGGCGGACGGAACAGCGGCACGTAGTTTTCCGGCATCAGGTTCTGCACCAACTGCGCGCTGCGGGTGATGGAGCCTTGCCAGTCCACCCAATGGCTGTGGGAACGGTACTGCCAGCCTTGGGTACCGACGCACTGGCCCTGGTACAACGCCTCCACCTCCGCGGCGGAACTGCGCTCCACGCGGTTTTGCAGGCTGCTGCCGAGGACAAAGAAGGTGGCGTTCATCTTCTGCTTGCGCAGGTAGTCGGCGAGCCAGTCGGTATTACCGCTGACGGGTGCCGGACCGCCGTCGAAGGTCAGCAGGAAGAGGCGGTCGTTGAACTCATCGCCATTGCGCTCATGGTCGCCAAACCGCGCGACTTCGCTGCTGATCTGCGGAAACAGCGCGGCCTTGCGCAGCAGTTCGTCCAGATAGCGCTCATGGAAGGCATGGCTGGGTGCTGCCCAGCCTATATAGAAGGAGTCTTCGCTGATCGCCAACTTGCCGGCCTGCTCTCGCAGGTCGTCCATGCTCTCCACCAGGTAGCAGAACGAGGCGTCGACTTCGCAACTTTGCTGGGCGAAGGTGTAGTTCTCCAACAACCGCTGCCAAAGCTCGCGGCGCAGGTCGTCAATGGCGGCCAGGTTGATGATCTTCAAGCCCAGGCGCTGCTTGAGTGCGGCTTCATCCAGGGATTCACTGGCCAGCAGGCTGTGGGCGAACATCAGGATTTCCGCGCGCGAAGCCACATCGAACAGCGCGGGGCTGCTGAGTTTTTCCGGCCAGGTGCCACGGTCCAGGCTGGCTACATCCACCGGTGCCGCCTGGGCATTCAGGCACAGCAGGCAAGCCGACAACAAAAGCGCTATTCGCACGCAGGGTCTCCCTCTCCAGAGTCGTCGGCCATCATAGCGGATCGCGCCTATCGCCATCATAGGTGGAGTCAAAACGCCCGAGCCCCTAGAATCCCCGCACGATTACAGGAGACGACTTCATGCTGATGGTGATTTCCCCCGCCAAAACCCTCGACTTCGAGTCAAAGCCGGCGACCCAGCGCTTTACCCAGCCACAGTACCTGGACCACTCCCAGGCGCTGATCGAGCAACTGCGCGAACTGAGCCCGGCGCAGATCAGCGAATTGATGCACGTGTCCGACAAGATCGGCGGCCTCAACGCCGCCCGCTTCGGCAGCTGGACCCCGGCCTTCACCCCTGAGAATGCCAAGCAGGCCTTATTGGCGTTCAAGGGCGACGTGTACACCGGCCTCAACGCCGACACCTTCACCGATGCCGACTTCAGCTACGCCCAGGACCACCTGCGCATGCTCTCGGGCCTGTACGGCCTGCTGCGCCCCCTGGACCTGATGATGCCGTACCGCCTGGAGATGGGCACCAAACTCGCCAACGCCCGCGGCAAGGACCTGTACGCCTTCTGGGGCACGCGCATCAGCGAATGGCTGAACGAAGCCCTGGCCGAACAAGGTGACGACGTCCTGCTCAACCTGGCGTCCAACGAGTACTTCTCGGCGGTCAAGCGCACGGCCCTGAACGCGCGGATCATCAACACCGAGTTCAAGGACCTCAAGAACGGCCAGTACAAGATCATCAGCTTCTACGCGAAAAAGGCCCGGGGCATGATGAGCCGCTTCGTGATCGAAGAGCGCGTCAACGATCCGGCCAAGCTCAAGCAGTTCGATGTGCAGGGTTACCGCTTCAATGCGGAGCAATCCAAGCCGGATAATCTGGTGTTTTTGCGCGATCACGCACCGGAATAAGGCCGTACCAGCCTCCTTCAGACAATGAAATCCAAATGTGGGAGGGGGCTTGCCCCCGATGGCAGTGCATCAGTCGATACATAGGCGACTGACACAACGCAATCGGGAGCAAGCCCCCTCCCACATTTTTGTCCGCGCTCCACACCAAAAATCGTCATTTATTTGACGTCAAAAAATATACCGACACATCCCTAACAATTCTTTCACTCGACATTTCCGATTTTTTTTCGTAGTGGCACCACTTTTTTAAATCACTAGTGGCACAAAACTATTCCTACGCGCCAACTACCTGTAACTACTGGCCCAAATAGCAAGTGCTATCAATATAGTACCAGTGCCATCTTTGCCCATATTTCAAGAAATTTCCGGAAACAGGATGAGCGGCCAGGAACTTCGTCCTAAAGCACCGCTCATACCACCGGTAACGAAATTCTCTGTTTCTGTAGGAGATGACTTACAAGGCGGACCAACGGAAGTAGCGAAGTTGTCATATTCAACTTTGACTCAGTGGTCACATTACCAACCGATTAGTTGAGAGCGGCGATAAGGATCCATTGCCACGAACTATAAGGCCAAGGCTGTGCTTACCCTAATGGGTCAGTGAGACAACCCAAGGCATTGATACTTAAAGGCTTATAGCCTCTATCAAGGCCCTGCGGCACTGGCGCCAAGCCCTTCCCCCAGGAAGGCTGGCTGCATTTCAGGGCAGGCCCCAATAACAAGGCCAAGTTGCGCACAACTTGAGTGCAATAGTTAGTCACTCGTTATTCAACATGCCTGTACGCGGCAAGTCGGCGTCTATTCGCCCAACTTTCGCGGCATTTGTGACGTTTGCAAACATGAACTCCGGCCATCTAATGGCATGATTTTAATACCGTCTTCAATGACAAAGAGGTAATTGCGATGCGCATCAGCATATTTGGTTTGGGTTACGTTGGCGCAGTGTGTGCCGGTTGCCTGTCTGCCCGTGGCCACGAAGTGGTCGGCGTAGACATCTCCAAGGAAAAGATCGACCTGATCAATGCCGGCAAATCGCCGATCGTTGAGCCGGGTCTGGGCGAACTGTTGAGCCAAGGCATCGCAAACGGTCGACTGCGCGGCACCACCAACTTCGCCGAAGCCATTCGTGATACTGACCTGTCGATGATTTGCGTCGGCACGCCAAGCAAGAAAAACGGCGACCTGGAACTCAACTACATCGAATCGGTATGCCGCGAGATCGGTTTTGTCCTGCGTGACAAGACCACCCGCCACACCATCGTGGTCCGCAGCACCGTGTTGCCGGGCACCGTCGCCAACGTGGTGATCCCAATCCTCGAAGACTGCTCCGGCAAGAAAGCCGGCGTCGACTTCGGCGTTGCGGTCAACCCGGAATTCCTGCGCGAATCCACCGCCATCGCCGACTACGACCTGCCACCGATGACCGTCATCGGCGAGTTCGACAAAGCCTCCGGCGATGTCCTGCAGTCCCTGTACGAAGAACTCGACGCACCGATCATCCGCAAGGACATCGCTGTGGCCGAGATGATCAAGTACACCTGCAACGTGTGGCACGCCACCAAGGTCACCTTCGCCAACGAGATCGGCAACATCGCCAAGGCAGTCGGCGTCGACGGTCGCGAAGTGATGGAAGTGGTCTGCCAGGACAAGACCCTCAACCTGTCCCAGTACTACATGCGCCCAGGCTTCGCGTTCGGCGGCTCGTGCCTGCCTAAAGACGTACGCGCCCTGACCTACCGCGCCAGCTCCCTGGACGTGGAAGCGCCGCTGCTCAACTCGCTGATGCGCAGCAACGAATCCCAGGTGCAAAACGCCTTCGATATCGTCGCCGGCCACGACAAACGCAAAGTCGCCCTGCTGGGCCTGAGCTTCAAGGCCGGTACCGACGACCTGCGCGAAAGCCCGCTGGTAGAACTGGCCGAAATGCTGATCGGCAAGGGTTACGACCTGAGCATCTACGACAGCAACGTCGAGTACGCCCGTGTGCACGGTGCGAACAAGGACTACATCGAAGGCAAGATCCCGCACGTGTCGTCCCTGCTCAACTCGGACTTCGATGACGTGATCAACAACTCCGACGTGATCATCCTCGGCAACCGTGACGAGAAGTTCCGTGCCCTGGCGCAGAACGCACCGCACGGCAAGCAAGTGATCGACCTGGTGGGCTTCATGTCCAAGGCCACCAGCTCGACCGGCCGTACCGAAGGCATTTGTTGGTAAGGGGCAGCGGTTAGTTTCAAGCGGCAAGCGGCAAGTTAGAAGCGACGTTTTTCAGCTTGTAGCTTGCGGCTTGTAGCCCTACTCCCCCGTGACGGACACGAATATGCAACGGTTAAACCAAGCGACTGGCTGGCTACTTTATCTGGGGCTCTTAGCGCTTCTGGCTCTGGCTCTGCCAGCCAGCACCTTCGACTCCGAGTCGAAGAATTTTATTTTCCTGATTGGCGCCGTCGGTATCTGGCGCTACTCGATGGGTGCTACGCATTTCTTTCGCGGCATGCTGTTCCTGTACGTGGTCTACCCACACCTGCGCCGTAAAGTGCGCAAGCTGGGCAAGGCTGCCGACCCGTCCCACGTGTTCCTGATGGTCACCAGCTTCCGTATCGATGCGCTGACCACCGCGCAGGTGTACAGCTCGGTGATTCGCGAGGCCATCGAATGCGGCTTCCCCACCACCGTGGTCTGCTCGCTGGTGGAAATGTCCGATGAGCTGCTGGTCAAGAGCCTGTGGGAACGCATGAACCCGCCGGACCACGTCAAACTCGACTTCGTGCGTATCGCCGGTACCGGCAAGCGCGACGGCCTGGCTTTCGGTTTCCGCGCCATCTCCCGCCACCTGCCGGACGACCGCGCCGTGGTGGCCGTGATCGATGGCGACACCGTGCTTGCCGAAGGCGTCGTGCGCAAGACCGTGCCGTGGTTCCAGCTGTTCGGCAACGTCGGCGGCCTGACCACCAACGAATTCTGCGAAGTGCGCGGCGGCTACATCATGAGCGAGTGGCACAAACTGCGCTTCGCCCAACGCCACATCAACATGTGCTCCATGGCCCTGTCCAAGCGCGTACTGACCATGACCGGTCGCATGTCGGTGTTCCGTGCCAACGTCGTAACCGACCCGGGTTTTATCGCCGACGTGGAAAGCGACTCGCTGCAACACTGGCGCCTGGGCCGCTTCAAGTTCCTCACCGGTGATGACAAGTCCAGCTGGTTCAGCCTGATGCGCCTGGGTTACGACACCTTCTACGTGCCCGATGCGGCGATCCACACCGTAGAACACCCGCCGGAAAAGAGCTTTATCAAGGCCAGCCGCAAGCTGATGTTCCGCTGGTACGGCAACAACCTGCGCCAGAACTCCCGTGCCCTCGGCCTGGGTGTACGCCGCCTTGGCCTGTTCACCAGCATCGTGTTGTTCGACCAGCGCGTGTCGATGTGGACCTCCCTGCTCGGCCTGACCGTGGCAATCATCGCCACCTTCAAGTACGGCGGCGCGTTCATCCTCGCGTACCTGCTGTGGATCGGTATCACCCGCCTGATCCTGACCCTGCTGCTGTCGTGCTCCGGCCACAACATCGGCCCGGCTTACCCGGTGATTCTCTATTACAACCAGATCATGGGCGCGCTGGTGAAGATCTACGTGTTCTTCCGCCTTGATCAACAGTCCTGGACCCGCCAGGACACCAAACTGACCCGCGATTTGGCCAGCTTTCAACGTTGGTTCAACACCTGGTCGTCTCGGACCATGACCTTCTCCGCCGGCAGCATCTTCGTTGCCGTGTTGCTGATGATGGTCTGACAGCCAAGCCTGAATTAACCTAGGAGCTATCCCTAATGAGCATAAACAGTCAAGTAAACGCCAACGTTGTCCACGAATCCGAAGCCCAGCGTCAACATGCCCGGGTCAAAATCCCGGCCAAGCTGCGCTTCTTCAACACTGACCGCACCCAGACCGAAGCACGGGTCATCGACCTGTCCGCCGGCGGCCTGGCGTTCACCGCCACCCAGCCGTTGACCGTGGGTGAAGTGCACAAGGGTCGCCTGCAATTCGTCATCGATAACCTCGGCCTGGCCATGGATGTGGAGTTGCAGATCCGCTCCTACGACCGCCAGAGCGGCCGTACCGGTTGCCAGTTCCAGAACCTCGACGCCCAGGATATTTCCACCCTGCGCCACTTGATCACCTCGCACTTGTCCGGCGACATCGTGACCATGGGTGACGTGCTGGCGACCCTGCAACGCGACAACTTCACCAAGGCGCGCAAGGTCAAGGACGGCGGCAGCAACATGAGCGCCTTCGGCCGCCTGCGCGCCGTGACGTTCAGCCTGGCGATCTTCCTGGTGGGCCTGGCGGCCTTCGGTTTCGTGTTCAAATCGGTGTACGGCATGTACTTCGTCAGCCACGCCCAGGCCGGCCTGGTGAGCGTGCCTGGCATGAACGTGACCATGCCGCGCGACGGCACCGTGCAAAGCCTGCTCAAAGGTGATTCGGTGGCGGCCAAAGGCGCGCCACTGGCGACGTTCAGCACCAGCATGCTGGATGTGCTCAAGGGCCACCTGGACGAAGACCAACTGCAACCGGCCAAGGTCGAAGAACTGTTCGGCAAGCAAATGACCGGCACGCTCACCTCGCCGTGCGATTGCGTGGTAGCACAGCAAATGGTCGCCGACGGCCAGTACGCCAGCAAAGGCGACGTGATCTTCCAACTGGTGCCACGCGGCAGCCAGGCTAACGTCGAAGCTCGCTTTACCTATCGCCAGTTCGGTGACGTGCGCCCAGGTACCCCGGTGAGCTTCCAGGTAGCCGACGAAGAACAAGTGCGCACCGGCACCATCGTCAGCAGCACCAGCCTGAACAGCGCCGACCTGTCCTCCGACATCCGCGTACAGATCAAGCCTGACGCCCCGCTGGACAGCGCCTACGCCGGCCGCCCGGTGGAAGTGACCAGCGACCGTGGCCCATCCCTGAACTGGCTGATCGATAAAGCCATGGCTGCGGGTCTTTAATCATGAGCGCCCTTCGAACCCTGCCTGTGCCCCTGGCGCTGGCCATCGCCCTCGCCGGTTGCGCCGGCCTGCCCGACCAACGCCTGGCCAATGAAGCGCTCAAGCGTGGCGATACCGTCACCGCGCAGCAGAATTACCAGCAACTGGCAGACCTGGGCTACAGCGAGGCCCAGGTGGGCCTGGCCGACATCCAGGTAGGCACCCGCGATCCGGCGCAAATCAAACAGGCCGAGGCCACCTACCGTGCAGCGGCGGATACCTCGCCGCGCGCCCAGGCGCGTCTCGGTCGCCTGCTGGTGGCCAAGCCAGGCTCCACCGAAGCCGAACACCATGAAGCCGAAGGCCTGCTGAAAAAGGCCTTTGCCAATGGCGAAGGCAATACCCTGATCCCGCTGGCGATGCTGTACCTGCAATACCCGCACAGTTTCCCCAACGTGAATGCCCAGCAGCAGATCAGCAAATGGCAGGCCGCCGGTTACCCGGAAGCCGGCCTGGCCCAGGTGCTGCTGTATCGCACCCAGGACACCTACGACCAGCATCTGGATGACGTTGAGCGCATCTGCAAGGCCGCGCTGAACACCACCGACATCTGCTATGTCGAGCTGGCCACGGTCTACCAGAAAAAAGCCGAGCCGGAAAAACAGGCCGAATTGCTCAAGCAGATGGAAGCCGGCTACAGCCGCGGCACTGTCACCGCACAACGCGTCGACAGCGTAGCCCGCGTACTGGGCGACGCCACGCTGGGCAAGACCGATGAGAAAACCGCCCAGGCCCTGCTGGAAAAAATCGCCCCCGGCTACCCCGCTTCCTGGGTCAGCCTGGCGCAACTGCTCTACGACTTCCCCGAACTGGGCGACGTCGACCAGATGATGAAGTACCTGGACAACGGCCGCGCCGCCGACCAGCCGCGCGCCGAACTGTTGCTGGGCAAGCTCTACTACGAAGGCAAGTGGGTGCCGGCGGACGCCAAGGCGGCTGAAGCGCACTTCCAGAAAGCAGTGGGCCGCGAAGTGGCTGCCGACTACTACCTCGGCCAGATCTATCGCCGTGGTTACTTGGGCCAGGTCTATTCACAAAAAGCCCTGGACCACCTGCTGACCGCTGCGCGCAACGGCCAGAACAGCGCCGACTTCGCCATCGCCCAATTGTTTTCCCAAGGCAAGGGCACCAAGCCCGACCCATTGAATGCCTATGTCTTCAGCCAATTGGCTAAAGCCCAGGACACGCCAGAGGCCAATGACCTGGCCACGCAGCTCGAAGCTCCGCTCACGCCAGAACAACGCGCCCAAGGCCAACGCCTGGTGCAACAGGAACTGGCCGCACGCGGCACCCTGGCCCAGAGCACGCTGCAACTGCACGCCCTGGAAGAAGAAGACGGCGAGGAATCCCTATGAAGCTCAATCCATTCGTGCAGGCCGGCATCGGCCTGACCTTCGCCCTGCTGTGGTCGTGCCCGACCCTGGCCGCGCTGACCGAAGCCAAGAACTTCGGCCTGGAAGTCAAAGCCACCGCGCAGTCCGAAGATGACCGCGACCTCGGCACCCAGAAAGGCGGCGACGTCAACGGTATCGGCCTCGACCTGCGCCCGTGGATCTACGGCGAAAGCGGTAACTGGAGCGCCTATGCCATGGGCCAGGCGGTTGCTTCGAGCGACATCATCGAGACCGACACCCTGCAACAGTCGGCGGATGACGAAAACCAGCAAACCACCAACAACGACCGCAAGACCAAGAAAAACTACCTGGCCATGCGCGAGTTCTGGGTCGGCTACAGCGGCTTCACGCCCTACCCCGGCGAGATCCTCAAGCTCGGTCGCCAACGCCTGCGCAACGACGACGGCCAATGGCGCGACACCAACATCGAAGCGCTGAACTGGACCTTCGACACCACCCTGCTCAAGGCCAACGTCGGCGTCGCCGAACGTTTCAGCGAATACCGCACCGACCTCAAGGAACTGTCGCCCAAGGACAAGGACCGTCAGCACCTCTACGCCGATGCGTCCTACCAGTGGACGCCAGGCCAGTGGATCGGCCTGCGGGGCCACCACACCCATGACAACGGCAAGCTCGACTACCCGGAACCGGGCGTCGCCACCGACTCGCTGGACAAGCGCGAGAACGGCGACCTGACCTGGCTCGGCATCGAAGCCAACAGCGACGCCTACAACTGGCGCAACACCAACACCGTCAACTACTGGGCCAGCATCACCGGCATGAAAGGCGACCGCGACTCGGTCAATGCCTTGAACGCCGACGGCACCCGCCCGACAGAAGCCAAACGCAGTGATGACGTCAGTGGCTGGGCTACCGACCTGGGTATCCGCCTGCGCCTCGACCCGCAGTGGCAAGTGGGTGCGGCCTATGCCCGCGCCAGTGCCGAATACGAGCAGAACGGCCTGCAAAGCAACCGTTCGAACTTCACCGGCACCCAGTCCCGCGTCCACCGTTTCGGCGAAGCGTTTCGCGGCGAGATGAACAACATGCAGTCCATGAGCCTGTTCGGTTCCTGGCAGCTGCGTGAGGACTACGACGCCAGCCTCGTGTACCACAAGTTCTGGCGTGTCGACGGCAACAAGCCGGTGGGCAGCAACGGCATCGATGCGGTGCAGAACAACACCGATGACGTGACCGGCGCGATCCTGTCCAGCACTTCCCTGCCCCTTGAAGACGGCAAGAAAGACCTGGGCCAGGAGATGGACCTGGTGGTCACCAAGTACTTCAAGACCGGCCTGCTGCCGGCCGCGCTCAGCCAGTCGGTTGAAGAGCCATCAGCCCTGGTGCGTTTCCGCGCCGGTGTGTTCAAACCGGGTGACGCCTATGGCAGCCAGGTCGACTCGTACATGCATCGCGCGTTTGTCGACGTGATCTGGAAATTCTGATGGGAGCCTGTGCAATGAATGCTCAAAGCCTACTCGTCGCGGCAATGCTAGTGGCCAGTGCCACAGCGTTTGCCGATACGGCGGCCAAGGCGCCGACCATCGCCAAGGAACTGCAACAGGCCAAGACCTACACCATTTCCAGCCCGCCGACCGCGCCGCTGGAAATGGCCAAGCCGGCCCTGCCTGACCTGTCGGGCTATACCGCCGCAGCGATGGAAAAGAAGATCGTCCGCACCAAGCCCGGCAAGATCAGCATCCGTCGCATGATGCAGGAAGATGCCCTCAAGGACTTTATCGGCGGCGACAACAAGATGGCCGAATGGGTGGTGCGCCAGCACGGCATTCCCCAGGCGATCTTTGTCGACGACGGTTACATGAACCTCAAGGACCTGCTCGGCAAAGTGCCCAAGCAGTACTTCAGCGAAACCTCGCCGGGCGTATTCCTGGCCAAGTTGCCGATCGTGGTCGGCCGCAAGGGCATCCTGGACATCGACAAGCAGACCAAAGAACTGCGCCTGTCCCAGGAAGCCGGTTCGTTCCTGATCAACGACGGCCAGCTGTTTGTGCGTGACACCCGGATCACCGGTTGGAAAGAGAAGGCCAACGGCCCGGCGACCTTCCAGTCGCCCAAGGAATTCCGCCCGTTCCTGCTGGCCTGGGGCGGCACCGAAACCTACATCTCCAAAACCAAGATGGCCAGCTTCGGCTATGCCAACAGTAAGTCGTACGGGGTGAGTATTTCCCAGTACACGCCGAACATGGCCAAGGTGCTCAAGCGCCCTGAGCCGACCGGCTGGATCATCGACTCCGAGTTCTCGGACATGTGGTACGGCTTCTACTGCTATGAGACCACGGGCTTCGTGATCAAGGGCAATACCTACAAAGACAACATCGTCTACGGCATTGACCCCCATGACCGTTCCCACGGCCTGATCATCGCGGACAACACCGTGTACGGCACCAAGAAGAAGCACGGCATCATCATTTCCCGGGAAGTGAACGACAGCTTCATCTTCAACAACCGCAGCTACGACAACAAGCTTTCGGGCCTGGTGATCGACCGTAACAGCGTGAACAACCTGATCGCCGACAACGAGATCTACCGCAACCACACCGACGGCATCACCCTCTATGAGAGCGGCGACAACCTGTTGTGGGGCAACAAGGTGATCAGCAACCGTCGCCACGGCATCCGCATACGTAACAGCGTGAACATCAAGCTGTACGAAAACACCTCGATGGCCAACGGCCTGACCGGCGTGTACGGCCACATCAAGGATTTGACCGACACCGACCGCGACATCGCCCTCGACCCATTCGACGCCAAGGTCTCGCTGATCGTGGTCGGCGGTGAACTGGCGGGCAACGGCAGCGGGCCGCTGTCCATCGACTCGCCATTGAGTATCGAGCTGTACCGCGTGTCGATGCTGGCGCCGACCAAATCCAGCGGCATCAGCTTCTCCGGCGTGCTGGGCGATCGTCAGGAAGAAATTCTCGACCTGCTGGTGCGCCAGCAGAAAGCCGTGCTGATCGACCCTGTCGAACGCCAGACCGAAATGCAGGACTGAGGATGACCCTTATGCACCCACACATGATCAAACTGCTGAGCCTCTCGGGTCTGACCCTCGGCCTGCTCGCGGCCAGCCAGGGCGTACGCGCCGATGAAGTGAAAGCCCCAACGTTCAGCGCCGAACCGTGCTGCAGCCTGTGCCCCGCCGCGCACGACGCGAAGAACTACACCACGCGCTACCAGCAGAACTTCACCACCCTGGTACAAGCCCAGGGCGACTGGCTGTTCCGTACCCAGGAAGATCTGCGCACCGAATTCGACACCAGCCCTTCCGGCTACAAACGCATGCAGCAGCTACACGATGCGTTCAAGGCCAAGGGCGTGGAACTGGTGGTGGTCTACCAGCCGACCCGTGGCCTGGTGAACCGCAACAAGCTCAACCCTGCCGAAAAAGCTTCGTTCGATTTCGACAAAGCCCTGGGCAACTACAAAACCATGCTCGGCCGTTTCGCCAAGATGGGCTACGTGGTGCCGGACCTGTCGCCGTTGACCAATGAGCAATTGCCGGATGAATTGCCGGCCCACGATTTCTACTTCCGTGGCGACCAACACTGGACCCCATACGGCGCCCAGCGCACGGCGAAAATCGTCGCGGCCAAGATCAAGCAGATGCCTGAGTACGCCGAGATACCCAAGCGCGAATTCGAGACCAAGCGCTCCGGGCGCATGGGCAAGACCGGCACCCTGCACAACATGGCCGGGCAACTGTGCGGCACCAGTTATGCGATCCAGTACATGGACCAGTTCACCACCGAGCCGAAAGGCGAAGCCGGTGATGGCGACCTGTTCGGCGATTCGGGCAACCCGCAGATCACCCTGGTGGGCACCAGCCATAGCGGCAAGAACTACAACTTCGCCGGGTTCCTGGAAGAAGAAATCGGCGCCGACATCCTCAACGTCGCCTTCCCCGGCGGTGGCCTGGAAGGCTCGATGATCCAGTACCTGGGCAGCGACGAATTCCAGAAGAGCCCGCCGAAAATCCTTATCTGGGAGTTTTCACCGCTGTATCGCCTGGACCAGGAGACCATCTACCGCCAGATGATGTCGCTGCTCGACAACGGCTGCGAAGGCAAGACCGCGCAGATGAGCGCGAGCACTACATTGAAACCCGGCAAGAACGAATTGATGGTTAACAGTTCGAACAAAGACCTGCGTAATGCCAATCACCAGGTTGATATCCGCTTCGCCGACCCGTCGGTGAAAACCTTGCAAGCCACCCTCTGGTACATGAACGGGCGCCACGAGGACATCAAGATCGAGAAACCCGAAACATCCGATACAGACGGGCGTTTCGCCTTTGAACTGCGCACCGATGAAGACTGGGCCTCGCAGAACTTGCTGGCCGTGGAAGTGCAGGGCCCCGAAGCGGGTGCTGCCGCGCAGAAGGTCGAAGCGAAAATTTGCACACGCAACGTATTCCCAGCGGGTGGTCAACAGACTGCCTCGACAGGGCAATGAGGTTACTTATGCAGAAGTTATTGATTCCATCGTTGCTGGGCCTGGCGATCTTCGCCGGTGCAGCCAACGCCGCCGCGCCACTGCGTCCGCCCCAGGGCTATTTCGCACCGATTGAAGCGTTCAAGACCGGCGACTTCAAGAATGACTGCGATGCCATGCCGGCGCCGTACACTGGCTCGCTGCAATTTCGCAGCAAGTACGAAGGCTCCGACAAGGCCCGTTCCACGCTGAATGTTCAGTCGGAAAAAGCCTTTCGCGACAGCACCGCCGACATCACCAAGCTGGAAAAAGACACCAGCAAGCGCGTGATGCAGTTCATGCGCGACGGTCGTCCGGAACAATTGGAATGCACGCTCAACTGGCTGACCAGTTGGGCCAAGGCCGATGCGTTGATGTCCAAGGACTTCAACCACACCGGCAAGTCCATGCGCAAATGGGCACTGGGCAGCATGGCGTCGGCCTATGTACGCCTGAAGTTCTCCGACTCGCACCCATTGGCCAACCACCAGCAGGAATCGCAACTGATCGAAGCCTGGTTCAACAAACTGGCCGATCAGGTGGTCAGCGACTGGGACAACCTGCCGCTGGAAAAAACCAACAACCACTCCTACTGGGCCGCCTGGTCGGTGATGGCAACCTCCATCGCCACCAACCGTCGCGACCTGTTTGATTGGGCCGTGAAGGAATACAAAGTCGGCGTGAACCAGGTCGACGACCAGGGCTTCCTGCCCAACGAATTGAAGCGTCAGCAACGCGCCTTGTCGTACCACAACTACGCATTGCCGCCACTGTCGATGATCGCCAGTTTTGCCCTGGTCAACGGGGTTGACCTGCGCCAGGAAAACAACAGCGCGCTCAAGCGCCTGGGCGACAAAGTGCTGGCCGGGGTCAAGGACCCGGAGATCTTCGAACAGAAGAACGGCAAAGAGCAGGACATGAAGGACCTCAAGGAGGACATGAAGTATGCCTGGCTCGAACCGTTCTGCACCCTCTACACCTGCGCGCCGGATGTGATCGAGCGCAAGCATGGGATGCAACCGTTCAAGACCTTCCGCCTCGGGGGTGACCTGACCAAGGTCTACGACCCGGCGCATGAAAAAGGCAACAAAGGCAGCTGACGGAACGCGGTTAGAAATGTGGGAGGGGGCTTGCTCCCGATGGCGGTGTAACAGTCGCCATCTGTGTTGAATGACACACCGCTATCGGGGGCAAGCCCCCTCCCACACTTGAACCGCGCTTGACAGTGAAATTGTTGTACCGCCCTCCCCGGAATTCGTGGGGGGGTTTGGGGGGGCTGCGGCCCTTGACTGTTGGTTAAACATGGAGAGATCGGGATGGTTTTCTCGTCCAATGTGTTCCTGTTTCTGTTCTTGCCGATCTTTCTCGGCTTGTACTACTTGAGCGGGCAACGCTATCGCAACCTGCTGCTGCTGTTGGCCAGCTACGTGTTCTACGCCTGGTGGCGAGTGGACTTCCTGGCGCTGTTTGCGGCCGTCACGCTGTGGAACTACTGGATCGGCCTCAAGGTCGGTGCCGCTGGCGTGCGCACCAAGCCGGCCCAGCGCTGGCTGCTGCTCGGCGTGGTGGTCGACCTGTGCATCCTCGGCTACTTCAAGTACGCCAACTTCGGCGTCGACAGCATCAACGTGATGATGAAGTCGGCGGGCCTGGAGCCATTCATCCTCACCCACGTGCTGTTGCCGATCGGGATCTCGTTCTACATCTTCGAGTCCATCAGCTACATCATCGACGTCTACCGTGGCGATACCCCGGCGACCCGCAACCTCATCGACTTCGCGGCGTTCGTGGCGATCTTCCCGCACTTGATCGCCGGCCCGGTGTTGCGTTTCCGCGACCTGGCCGACCAGTTCAATAACCGCACCCACACCCTCGATAAGTTCTCCGAGGGCTGCACGCGGTTCATGCAGGGTTTCATCAAGAAGGTCTTCATCGCCGACACCCTGGCGGTGGTGGCCGACCACTGTTTTGCCCTGCAAAACCCCACCACCGGCGATGCCTGGCTGGGGGCGCTGGCCTACACCGCACAGTTGTACTTCGACTTCTCCGGATACAGCGACATGGCCATCGGCCTGGGCTTGATGATGGGTTTCCGCTTCATGGAAAACTTCAAGCAGCCGTACATCAGCCAGTCGATCACCGAGTTCTGGCGCCGCTGGCACATCAGCCTGTCCACCTGGCTGCGTGACTACCTGTACATCACGTTGGGCGGCAACCGTAAAGGCACGCTGACCACCTACCGCAACCTGTTCCTGACCATGCTGCTCGGTGGCCTGTGGCACGGTGCGAACATCACCTACATCGTCTGGGGTGCCTGGCACGGCATGTGGCTGGCGATTGAAAAAGCCATCGGCCTCAACACCGCACCACGCAGTTTCAACGTCCTGCGCTGGGCCTTCACGTTCCTGCTGGTGGTGATGGGCTGGGTGATCTTCCGCGCCGAAAACCTGCACGTCGCCGGCCGTATGTACGGTGCGATGTTCAGCTTTGGCGAGTGGTCGCTGTCGGAACTCAACCGCGCCAACCTCACCGGCCTGCAAGTGGCGACCCTGGTGGTGGCGTACGCAACGTTGGCGTTCTTCGGCCTGCGTGACTTCTACACCAACCGCCCTGCGGAAAAAACCAAGCCGGCCGACCCGAGCCTGATCAAGGCCGTGCCGGGCGACAACCCGGGCAGCATCCACGAGCCAGGTTTCACCGTTGGCCGTGACGCTGCCGTGCAACCGGCCTACTGGACCGCTGACTGGCCACGCTACGCCATGCGCGCTGCGGTGCTGCTGCTGTTCGTGGCGTCGATTCTCAAACTGTCGGCGCAGAGTTTCTCGCCGTTCCTTTACTTCCAATTCTGAGGGAGCCGACCATGACCCGTTCATTACGCGTCCTCTATATCGGCCTGTTCCTGGTGGTGCTGCTCGCCCTGGGCGCCTGGTCGCTGCGCAGCTTCCTGGGCTTCAGCACCAACGCCGACGCGACCGTGCTCAACGGTCGCTGGACCAAGGCCGTCGAGACCCATTACGACGAGGCGTTCCCGATCAAGCGATTGGGCACCAACCTCTGGGCCGCACTGGACTACAAGCTGTTCAATGAAGGCCGCCCTGGCGTGGTGCTGGGCCGCGATCACTGGCTGTACAGCGACGAGGAGTTCAACCCCGCCGTCAACGAAGACCAGAACCTTGAAGGCAACTACGCGCTGGTCGAAGGCGTGCGCCAGAAGCTCAAGGCCCAGGGCATCCAACTGGTGATGGCGATCGTGCCGGCCAAGGTGCGCCTGTACCCGGAACACCTGGGTGAAGTGAAACCGGCGAGCATCCACGCCAACCTGTACCAGGACTTCCACGCCCGTGTCGCCGCCGACAAGATCATCGCCCCGGACCTGCTCGGCCCGTTGCAACAGGCCAAGCTGGGCGGCAAGCAAGTGTTCCTGCGCACCGACACCCACTGGACCCCGGACGGCGCCGAAATCGCTGCCAAGCAGTTGGCTAAAACCATCGCCGACAAGACCCCGCTCCACGGCGAGCCGCAGCGTTTTGTCACCGAGGCCGAGAAGACCGAGCCGCACAACGGCGACCTGCGTCTGTTCCTGCCCCTGGACCCGCTGTTCGAAAACCTGATGCCACCGAAAGAGCCGCTGGAAAAACGCGTCACGCAACTGGCCGAAACCAAAGGCGACGACGCGCTGTTCAGCGACAGCGAAACCCCGGTGGCACTGGTGGGCACCAGCTACAGCGCCAACCCCAACTGGAACTTCGTCGGCGCCCTCAAGCAAGCACTCGGCAGCGACGTAGTCAGCTATGCCGAAGACGGCCACGGCCCGATCCTGCCGATGCTCAGCTACCTGAAAAGTGACGACTTCAAGAACAGCCCGCCACAGGTGCTGATCTGGGAGTTTCCTGAACGCTATCTGCCCGTAAACAACGAAATCGGTGATGCCGACCCATCGTGGGTTGCGCAACTTAAACAAGCCGGTTCGCGCCAACAAAACATGGCACAGAACACCCTTAAAAAATCCGAGACGCCCGACCGGGCGCAAAACTGAAAGAGAGGTAACTCACATGACTTTCACTACTACTCCGCGTCGTCTCGCTAAGACTCTGGCCCTGGCTGCCGGTATGAGCTTGGTATCCCTGTCCGCCTTCGCCGGTGACGCAGCCTTGTACGGCCCAGTCGCACCGAAAGGCTCAAGCTTCGTGCGTGTCTACAACGCCTCCAACCAGGAAGTCAGCGCGACAGTTGGCAGCACCAACCTCAACGAAGTGGCCCCGCTGGCCAGCAGCGACTTCAGCTTCATGCCCGGCGGCGACTACAGCGCCAAGATCGGCAGCCAAACCGTGCCGGTCAAACTCGCCGCCGATCACTACTACACCCTGGTCAACAACAGCAGCGGCCAGCCACAGCTGATCGAAGAACCGCCGTTCAAGAACAAGCAGAAATCCCTGGTGCGCGTGCAGAACCTGAGCGACAAGGCCCTGACCCTGAAGACCGCCGACGGCAAGACCGACGTGGTCAAGTCGGTGGCCGCCAAAGGTCGTGGCGAGCGCGAAATCAACCCGGTGAAGGTCAGCCTGGCGCTGTATGACGGCGACAAGAAAGTCGGCGATGTGAAGCCGGTTGCGTTGGAACGTGGTGAAGCGGCGGTGCTGTATGTCACCGGCTCGGGTTCGAGCTTGTCGCCAGTTTGGGTCAAGCGCCCGGTGTCGACCCGCTGATTAGCTTTTGAAATTGACGCTCCCCCTTGTGGGAGCGGGCTTGCTCGCGAATACGGTGGTTCAGTAACAGATGTACTGACTGAATCACCGCCATCGGGAGCAAGCCCCCTCCCACAGGCTCTGACCCAAATTGATTCAAGGAGAAACACATGATCCCAGTAATCCTTTCCGGTGGTAGCGGCTCACGTCTTTGGCCGCTTTCCCGTAAACAGTTCCCAAAACAATTCCTGGCCCTGACCGGCGAGCACACGCTGTTCCAACAAACCCTGGAACGCCTGGTGTTCGAAGGCATGGACTCCCCGATCGTGGTCTGCAACAAGGACCATCGCTTCATCGTCAACGAGCAACTGGCCAACCGTAAGCTGGAGTGCCAGCGCATCCTGATGGAACCGTTCGGCCGCAACACCGCGCCGGCCGTGGCCCTGACCGCGATGATGCTGGTCAACGAAGGCCGTGATGAACTGATGCTGGTCCTGCCGGCCGACCACGTGATCGACGACCAGAAAGCCCTGCAACGCGCCCTGGCCCTGGCCACCGTGGCCGCCGAGCGTGGCGAGATGGTGCTGTTCGGCGTGCCGGCGACCCGTCCGGAAACCGGCTACGGCTACATCAAGTCCACCAACGATTCGCTGCTGCCCGAAGGCGTGAGCCGCGTACAACAGTTCGTGGAAAAACCCGATGAAAAACGCGCCGTCGAGTTCGTCAAAAGCGGCGGTTACTTCTGGAACAGCGGCATGTTCCTGTTCCGCGCCAGCCGCTTCCTGGAAGAGCTGAAAAAGCACGATCCGGACATCTACGACACCTGCGTGCTGACCCTGGAACGCAGCCAGCAAGACGCCGACACCGTGACCTTCGACGAAGCCACCTTCGCCTGCTGCCCGGACAACTCCATCGACTACGCCGTGATGGAAAAAACCCAGCGCGCCTGCGTGGTGCCGTTGAGTGCCGGTTGGAGCGACGTGGGTTGCTGGGCCTCGCTGTGGGCGGTCAACGACAAAGACGCCAACGGCAACGTCACCAAGGGCGACGTGGTGATCCAGGACAGCAAGAACTGCATGATCCACGGCAACGGCAAACTGGTGTCGGTGATCGGCCTGGAAAACATCGTCGTGGTGGAAACCAAGGACGCGATGATGATTGCCCACAAGGACAAGGTCCAGGGCGTCAAGCAGATGGTCAACACCCTCAACGAACAGGGCCGCAGCGAAACCCAGAACCACTGCGAAGTCTATCGTCCGTGGGGCTCCTACGACTCGGTGGACATGGGCGGCCGCTTCCAGGTCAAGCACATCTCGGTCAAGCCGGGTGCGTGCCTGTCGCTGCAAATGCACCACCACCGCGCCGAACACTGGATCGTGGTCAGCGGCACTGCCGAAGTCACCTGTGACGAGAACGTGTTCCTGCTCTGCGAGAACCAGTCCACCTACATCCCGATCGCCTCGGTGCACCGCCTGCGCAACCCGGGCAAGATCCCGTTGGAGATCATCGAAGTGCAATCGGGCAGCTACCTGGGCGAAGACGATATCGAGCGGTTTGAAGATATCTATGGTCGCTCGACGCCGGTTGAACGTGGCGTTTCGGTGAAAACTATCGCGCAGTAAAACAGTCGTAAAAAGAAGCCCTCGCCCAGCCCATTGCGTCCCCTATCCGCAGTGGGTTGGGTGGGGGCTTTTTGTTTGGGATTTGCGCTGGCGGTGAGGGCCTCATCGGGGGCAAGCCCCCTCCCACCTTTGATCTGCGAATACATTCAAATGTGGGAGGGGGCTTGCCCCCGATGAGCATAGGTATCTACACAACTTTGGCCCCACGCTGAACACCCGGCAGATAGGGCACCTGTGGCGAGCGGGCTTGCCCCGCGTTGGGCTGCGTAGCAGCCCCTCGCGGGACAAGCCCGCTCGCCACAGGGAGATTTGTCAGGGTCTGAAAAGTTGTGTAAATACCTATGCCCCGATGAGGCCCGCCCCGGCCACCACAGCACTCAAGGTAGCCAATCCCACCTACGCTTAAGTTAGGATGCTCGTTCCCTATTCGAGGTGGTCTCCATGTTCTTCGGCGTTCTCCTGATCATCACCTGGCTGGTCCTCCTGCTGCGCTACCCGGCCAAAGCCCTTCCGGTTTCCCTCGCTGCCTTGGCTGGCCTGGGTTGCGTAGCCGTTTGGGTGGTCTGGCTGGACAACCGTGAAGCCTCACAACTGGCGCGCCTGGAACTACGCATCACCTACGCCCCGCAGGAATGCCCGGCCGACCGACCGCTCAAGCTGACCCTGAACAACGGCAACGACGTGCCCCTCACCGAACTGCGCTGGCGCGTCGCCGCCTATGCACCGGGCGACACCGTCAACCTGGCCGACAACGTCTACGCCGCTCCACGCTATCGCGGCCCCGGCGAGTTGCAGGCCGGCGCCACCTGGGACGACTGCCTGCCCACCCCGCCGCTGCGCCCCGGCTACCGCCCGCAAACCCTGGAATTTCGTGCCGAGCACCTGCAAGGCAGTTTCTCGGACTGACAAAGGACTGATCCATGCCCAACGTACTGATCACCGGTTGCTCCAGCGGTATTGGCCGCGCCCTGGCCGATGCCTTCAAATCCGCCGGCTTCAACGTGTGGGCCAGCGCCCGCCGCCCGGAAGACGTAACCGCCCTCGCCGCCGCGGGTTTCAATGCAGTCGAACTCGACGTCAACGACAGTGCCGCGTTACAGCGCCTGGCCGAACAACTGGGTGAGCTGGATGTGCTGGTCAACAACGCTGGCTACGGCGCCATGGGCCCGCTGCTCGATGGCGGCACCGACGCGATGCAGCGTCAGTTCCAGACCAATGTATTTTCCCTCGTCGGCGTGACACAGGCGCTGTTCCCGGCCCTGCGCCGCAGTAAAGGCCTGGTGGTGAATATCGGCAGCGTCTCCGGCGTATTGGTCACGCCGTTCGCCGGCGCCTACTGCGCCTCCAAGGCGGCAGTGCATGCGTTGAGTGATGCATTGCGCATGGAGCTGGCACCCTTTGGCGTACGGGTGATGGAAGTGCAGCCCGGCGCCATCGATACAAGCTTTGCAAAAAACGCCGGCGCCCAGGCCGAGCTGTTGATCAACGAAAAATCGCCATGGTGGCCGTTGCGCGAAGGTATTCGCGCACGCAGCCAGGCCTCTCAGGACAAGCCCACCCCGGCCAGCGTGTTTGCGGCGGATGTGCTCAAGGCGGTGCAACAACCACAGCCGCCGCGCCTGTTGCGCTCGGGCAATGGCAGCCGGGCGTTGCCGTTGATGGCGGCGTTGTTGCCTAAGGGGTTGTTGGAGACGGTGTTAAAGAAGCGCTTTGGCTTGGGCGGTGTGTTGTAAGCAAGGGTGAAGCCCACCTGCCAAAACCCAGGATGAGTGCCATAATCGCCGCCTGCCTCTAGAAACTGACTGGCCCCACAAGGGTAATGCGATGGAAATCAGAAAAATTCGACTGAATAACGTCGGTCGTTTTACCGACTTGGAAGTCGCCTTTGCGCCTACTGATAAGCATGCGTCGAAGGTGACGGTGTTTGTGGGGAACAATGGGGCGGGGAAGACGACTATTTTGAAGTCGATAGCTACGTCGTTAAGTTGGCTGGTAGGGCGCATTCGAACCGATAATGGTGGTGGCAGTCCCATCCAAGAAGATGTGGTCACAAATGGCGAGCGATTCGCCTCAATCGATGCTGAAGTCGGCGGTGTCCCCCGCCCCTCAGCATCAGCTTCCGAGACCTACTCATGGACACTCGCTCGCACCTTGCGAGGGCATAAAGCAAAGGTAAATAGTTCTCTTAGTAAATTAACTGAGCTGGCTGAATTCTATCGCTTTCATATAGGGCTGATTGACGACAACGGCTCACTTCCGCTTGTCGCCTTCTACCCTGTCGAAAGATCCGTCCTTGACGTTCCACTAACAACCCGAAAATCCGAAAAACCATTCGATCAATTTGATGGATATGAAAACGCTCTAAATGGTGGCGTAGATTTCGGACGTTTTTTTGAATGGTTCCGTGACAGGGAAGATACCGAGAACGAGCAGGGAATATCCTCAGCCGTAATGGAACAGTTGAAAAAAATCTCTAGCTCCGACAAAAAACTGGTATCTGAGCTGAAAAATTTGCACCTAGCGTCACGCGACCCACAGCTAAATGCTGTGCGATCCGCCGTCTACAAGTTCATGCCTCACTTTAAAAACCTTCGAGTCCAACGAAAGCCTAGATTGCATATGGCCATCGACAAGTCAGGCAATACACTCAATGTGTCTCAGCTTTCTCAAGGGGAGAAATCACTGATGGCACTTGTCGGCGACATTGCTCGCCGCTTGGCAATCATGAACCCGTCATTGAGCAATCCACTTGAAGGCGCCGGTATCGTCCTAATCGACGAAGTAGACCTCCATCTTCATCCTCAATGGCAACGCCGCCTTATCCACCAACTCACCGAAACCTTCCCCAACTGCCAATTCATCCTCACCACCCACTCCCCTTTGGTGATCAGCGATACCAAGAACGTTCTGTGCTACGTCCTTGACGACGGCGAACTGGAAGAGCGCAACGGTCTCTACGGCCTGGACGCCAATCAAGTACTGCTCAGCGTCATGGACACCGATGTGCGCAACAGCGAAGTTCAGGCGCGCCTTGATCGTTTGCTGGAGCTGCTGCAAGACAAAAAACTGAAAGAAGCCAAGACACTTTTTAAAGAGCTGTCTGCAGAGCTTGAACCTGGCCATATCGAACTTGCCAAAGCCGCCCTGCTGATTCGCAAGTTGGAGCTGCGCAGTGCGTAAGATCACCAAAGGAGAGGAACCAGCAGCCCTGACGCAATGGAAGCGCAAACACCCGACGGGCCGCTACTCAGATTTAAGTCCTGAAGAAAGAACCCGCATCCGCCAAGCCTGCGTGGAAGAACAACATGGCCTATGCGCATATTGCTGCCACGAAATCTCATCAGACAGCGCCCACAACGAACACGTTGAGGCCAGAGAGGTCGCACCCCGCCGCTCGTTAGACTTCTCCAATATCGTCGCCAGTTGCAACCGCAGCAAACAGTGCGGACGAGCGCACGCACATCAGGTTTTGCCGCTGACATCCCTGATGGATGAGTGCGAAACCGAGCTGAAATTTTATCTGTCTGGCCGTGTAGAAGGCCTAAGCCCCAGAGCAGTGACCTCCATCCAAGTGTTAAACCTTGGCGACTGTCGCGAAAACAATCGCGCCTTGTTCGGCGCTAGAAAGTCGATCCTGGATGCACTGCTCTACGACAGCGGGATGGAGGGCGACGGTCTTGAAGTGGCCGACTTCGACTTACTGACGCTGCTCAAGGAAGAGCTGGAACAGCCCGACACCAACAACCGTCTAAAACCCTTCTCCCCCGTTCTGGTGAACGTGATTCGTCAGCTCGGCGCCTAACAGCGAGTGCCCAATGATCGACTACAGCGATTTTTTTGAAGAAGTGATCCAGACCCACGTCGAAATCGAACAATGGTTTGCCGGTGTTGCGCCAGAAGGCACCCTGAAAAGTCTGCTTGCGCGCTTCTCGCCCGAGTTCAGCATGATCGCCCCCGCCACCGGCGCACGCGTCAATGCAGCCGGGGTCAACGCGCTGTTCACTCGCCTGGGCGGAATGCGCCCGGGGTTGAAGATCACCTTGAGTGAAATGACCGGGATTGACCGGCATGCGCGCGGAGCGACGGTGACTTATCGCGAGCATCAGGTCGACGCCAGCGGCACACAGACGGATCGCCGTGCGACGGTAGTGTTCGAGAAGCTGGCCAGTGGCACGATGCTTTGGCGTCATCTGCATGAGACATTTGTGCCTCAGGCTCGTAGCCAATAATGGCCACTAGCACCTGTTAGATTTGACAGTAGACGAGGTATTGCACCGAGAACAGACTTGAACGGTATTCCAGCCAAAGCCTGCTGCTTATCGACTTGGCACATCGTCCTCTTCACTGCGCGAAGGAATGCTGCGATGAGTTCATCCAACAGTGATTCATTGGAACAACCCGGTACCCCGGACCCCGGCTTTGGCATCAATGGGAACACAACCCTGTCTTCGATTCTCAACGATATTCCTGGCCTGACCGTTCGTTTTCGACTCAAGGGGCTTGCTACGGATAACGACGGCAAGCTTCTGTTCAGTGCCAGCCTGTTTAAAAAAGATCATTACGTCTATGGTTTAGGGCGCCTGAACCTCAACGGGAGCCTGGATACGACGTTTACGCAAAATGCACTGGTCACCGGTGATTTTGTGCCGTCGTTACCGGCCGGAGGTTCAGGGCTGACTCTACAGGCCGACGGGAAAATCCTGATGGCTGGCTGGACATCGCGCAGCTCATACGATAACTGGGCAGACTTGGTTGTTGCGCGCTTCGACAGCAAGGGCAGCCCCGACACAAATTTTGCCGAACAAGGCTGGTGCATTCTTCAAACCAGGCCAGATGAAGGGCTGACAGAGGACTCGGTAAAAGTGCATGTCCAACAGGACGGATGCATTCTGGTGAGCGCCAATTATTCAAAACGCAACAATCCAGCCCTGACCGTAGGTGTGCTGTTTCGCCTGTTACCCAATGGGGCGCTGGATACTGGATTGAACGGCAATGGCAAGCTCGACTTCAAACTTCTCGACCCCGCTGCCGCAACTGCCATCAACGCATGCATCAGCCAAGGTAGCGATTACAAAATAGTGATTGCGGGCCATGCCCAGTTCACCCCAGGGCTCCAAACAGCCTTCTTCGCCCGCCTCAACCCTGACGGAACCACGGATACCGGTTTTGGCAGCCCGCAGACCCCTGGTTTTCACCGCATTGATAGCATTGCGGATCACACCACGCTTTACGATCTCGTTGAACGAGCGGACAAGAGTCTTATTGGCGCCGGTCAAGTTGGCCTGAACGACAATAGAACGACGAAAGGCCTGATCCAGGCCATTACCCCCAATGGAGCAGCGCATCAACTGTTCAATAAGGGCAAACCGATGGTCAGCCAATTTGATGACAACCGTGACATTGGCTGGCAGCGCATCATGAACACCCACTCTGGGAACCTTACGACCGCATCCGAAGGTGCTTGGATATACATCGCTCAATTCAAAGCCGATGGCTCGCTGAATATAGACTTCAACAATAAGGGCTACATCGATCTGGACGCCCCCGTCATGTCCACCCCTTTGGTGTTAACCGAGCGGGGCGACCAACGCGTTATCGTTGGCGCGAACGTCGTGGGTACAGATCCAGCTGGCGGCATTGGCGCTCTATTTAGTTTCTTTGGCTAACAAGGCCGGGCCAATCTCATGCTGTGCTCGTGGCCCTGTCCCAGGTTCAACGAACGCTATCGACAATCGCCGTGCCACCGCAGTGTTTGAGAAACAGGCCAGTGGTGCACTCCTGTGGCGTCATCTGCATGAAACTTATGTAGCGCAATGAAATAACTGCCTGGCCAAATCCTACAAAAAACAGCGAACGACCTGACATCATTACAAGGAAACTATCCCCAGGCTCTTTCACCTCGGTCTACTCACAGGTGAAAGGATGCCAAGCAATTTCCTGCGAAGCGGTGTGCCGGATGCGCACACCACGACTCGCCAGCGACTGACGAGTCTGCTGGACCTGCCCAAACTGTATCGAACCATTAACGCCGACCCGGCCATCGTCGGGGCCGGGGTAGTGCATATCAACAGTGACTATCAGGTGACGGTGCTGCGTGAGTTTGTGCCGTTGTGCAGTATCAGGCCCAAACGGGTGATTTTGCGGGAAGTGGCAGGTCCGGAAATATCAACCCTATTGTTATCGGCATTTATGAAGAGTTCAGCAGCCATGAACAATGACATCAATACCCTGCAAGACCCCCGAAACTTAACTCGATACACCCGACGTTTTGCATTCACGGTAGGTATGGGGGTCTCAATGAACTTAGTCAGCAGTTCAGCAACCTGTCACATAGCCTGTCGTATTACGCACGAATAAATTATCTCCCTGGCGAATATGCGGTCGTGGCGAGCATGGCACTGCTACTGGCCATGTGCATTGGCCTGACCTTGGTGGCGGTGGGGTTTCGCTCTGGGCCGCCACTGCTTGCAGGCGTCGCGGCCTTGAACGCCTTGCTTTCGGCAGGCTACCTGGGGAACAACCCAGTTACGTTGTTTGCACTATTCCCACTATTTCAATCGCTGTTCTGCCTGCTGATTCTTAATACAAGAAACCACCGCCGCTTCGTCAGCATGCTGCGGGTCAAACGTCGACGAAAAATCAGAGCCAACGCACAAACCTGAAGCGGTGCCCAATCTGCCTATCAACAAAAATCGAATGTGGGAGGGGGCTCAAGCCCCCTCCCACATTTCAGTTCGGCGTTTGGTTAACGATCACCGTGCACGTAATCCCCGCCGCCAACAACACCCCCTCAGGCACTTCATCAATGTGAATCCGCACCGGCACCCGCTGGGCCAGCCTTACCCAGTTGAACGTCGGGTTCACATCGGCGATCAGCTCGCGACTCTCCGGGTTGTCACGGTCGTAGATGCCGCGCGAGATGCTTTCTACGTGCCCCTTCAACGTCTCGCCGCTCATCAGTTGCATGTCGGCTTTGTCGCCGACGTTCACATGGGGCAACTTGGTTTCTTCGAAGAAGCCATAGACCCAGAACGAGTTCATATCGACCACGGCCATCTTGGCTTCGCCGATGCGTGCGTAGTCGCCGCGATGCACGTTGAGGTTGGTGACGTAGCCGTCCACCGCCGCCACGACCTGGGTGCGTTTCAAGTTGAGTTCGGCCGCTTCGAGTTGTGCCAGCGCGTGCTGGTAGTCCGCCAGGGCCGAGTCGGCGATGTTGCTGGCGTCGTCGCGGTTTTCCTTGGAGATCACCAGGGCGTCGAGGTCGGCGCGGCGGTGGGCGTTGACCTTGCGCATTTCCCAGGTGGCTTTGCGGGAGGCCACGAGGGATTGCGCCTGTTTGACGGCAATGCGGTAGTGCTCGGGGTCGATCTGCATCAGCAGGTCGCCCTTTTTCACCAACTGGTTATCGCGCACCGGGACGTCGACCACTTCGCCGGTGACGTCGGCCGCCACGTTGATGATGTCGGCGCGCACCCGGCCGTCGCGGGTCCATGGCGTTTCCATGTAGTGCACCCACAACGTGCGGCCAATCCAGATCGCCAAAGCCAGTACCAGCAAGGTCGCGAGCAGGCTGAAAAACTTTTTCATCGGGGCATTCTCAACGGTAGACGGTCAGCGCCAGGGCGCCGAACAGGCAAACGAACAGGCTCAGGCGCAACAACGCCGGGTGCCAGAAAAAACGGTACAGGTCGAACCCGGCCAGGAAGCGGTCAAGGGCCCAGGCCAGCGCGGCCGCGATCAGGAACATCAGGGTCATGGTCGGCATATAAATGCCGTGGAATGCGATTTCACGAGGCATTCGGGGTTCCTTTGAGGGCCGCCAGCGGTGATTGCGGGTCCAGCAACGAGGTGCGGATAAAGTGCAGGTAGCTTTTCACCCGGCGCAGGGCCGAGGTGTCGAAGTGCGGGGCGAAGGGTTCGTCGGTGGCCTGCACGCGGCTGATGGCGTGGTCGACGGCGATCAGGCCACGCTCCAGGTTGCTGGCGCTGGGTTGCAGGAACAGTCGCACCAACGAGCGGCCCATCACCCGGATCGCCTGGCGCCAGGGCTGGGACTCGGCGTAGGCCGGGTGCACCGGCAGGATCGCTTGTTCCTTGCGCAACTCGATGATCGCGTGGCCGATTTCCAGCACCACGAACATCCAGCGCAGCAGGTCGCGTTGCACTTGCGGCTGGCCGACAGCGAGGCCATAGGCCTGGTGCAGCAGGTCACGGGTGCGGCTTTCGAAACTCGACGCCAACCCCTTGAGCTTACCGCTGATGGCATACACCACCTGTTCGCGCAGGTCCTGCTCCAGGCGGCGCCACAGCCAGCGGCTGTTGGGCGGCAGGATGATCGCTCCCGCCGCCGCACACACCAGCATGCCGATGATCATGGCGATGTAGTCGTTGATAAAGGTGTAGGGGTTGTAGACAGTGAGGTTGTCCGGCACCGAGCCGGTGCTGAAGAAAATCAGCAGGCCCACGCCGACCCCGGCGTATTGCGGGCGTGAAGCGAGGAAAGCACCGAGGATGATCACCGGCGCGAGCATCACGCACAGCAGCGGGAAGCCGTCGATCCACGGGAACACGAAGAACATGTCGACAAAGCCTACCAACGCACCGATCAACGTGCCGCAGGCCATCTGGAAGGCCATGCGCTTGGGGTTGGGCGTAGCGGCGGACAGGCCGACCGTAGCAGCGGCGATCATGGTCATGGTGGCACCGCTGGGCCAGGCCGTGGCCACCCAATAACTGCCCAGCACGATCAGGATGAACGACGCGCGAATCCCCGAGGCGGCGCAGGCCAGCCAGTTGGTTTTCGGGCTGAAGGTTTCGTCCCATTGCTCCCGTGCATGGCTGTGATCGGCCAGGGAGGCATGGGTTTGCGCGTAGTTGTGCAGGTCATCGACGAAGCGGTAGAGCAGCTCATAAGCGGTGTGAAAATCCAGTTGCTCGGCTTCGCTCGGGCAGCCCTCCTGGAAGGTCGCGCGCAGGCTGCGCACCTTGGCGGGCAAGCCGTCCTTGTAGGCGCTGAGCTGGTGGACCAGGCGCGCGGCATCGGGACTGGTGAGGGCACGACCGGAGAAGCCGTCGAGCACTTCGGCCAGGTCCTGCAGGCCCGGTTTGATCGCCGCCACCACATGGTCCGCGGAGTCCGTACGCAAGCGTTCGAGCAATTGGTGCAAGGCATTGAAGCGCGTGGTGATGCTCATGAACTCGCTATTGAGGCGGCTGAGCCGGCCATTGCGCCGGCGCATATGCGGGTCTTCGAACACCGTGAGGCTGCGCAGCCCTTCCAGGCCCACGGCCTCGGCGATAAAGCGCACGTTGCTGGCCTCGAAACCCTCACGTTGGCTGCGCCCACGCAGGCCGTCGGTGACAAACAGCGCAAACACGCCAAAGCGCTGATAAAGCGCATTGCGCATGGCGGCGCTGGAGGTCTGCGGCAGGATCGCCGCGCTGACCAGCGTAGAGCACAGAATCCCCAGGGAGATTTCCAACACCCGCCAGACCGCCGCCATAAAGGCACCGTCGGGATGGGCCAGGGCCGGCAGGCCGACCATCGCTGCCGTATACCCCGCGAGCACGAACCCATAGGCGCGAAAGTTGCGGTTACGCGTCGCGCCAGCGGTGCAAATACCGACCCAGATCGCCAATGCGCCGAGGAACAACTCGGTGTTCTGCGCAAACAAGGCGATCAACAACACCATCACCGCCGACCCCGCCAGGGTGCCGAGGAAACGATAGAAGCTCTTGGCGAACACCTGGCCGCTCTGCGGTTGCATCACGATAAATACGGTGATCATCGCGGTGCGTGGTTGCGGCAGTTCCAGGCGCATCGCCAGCCACAGCGTGAAGAACGCGGCGATCAGCACCTTGAAGATGTATACCCAAGTCACGCCGTCACTGCGTGCCCAGTCAAAAAAACCACGGCGCCACTCAAGGGAATGCAGCCAGCGCAGCGGTGCAGGCAAGGGAGTCATTAAATCCTACTCAGTGATCAAACACGGCAAGCGCCGCCGGGGTCTTGCTCGGGAGGGTTCTGGCGTCTTGCGGTACGTCTTTGCCGGCGTCGAGGCCGCCACCCAGTGCGGTTACCAGTTCGGCATGGGCGCCAAGCCGCGCGGCCTGTACCTGCTGCTCGACCTGTTGTTGGCGAAACAGCAAGGTCTGGGCGTTGAGCACATTGAGGTAATCGGTGAGGCCGCGCTGGTAGGCGATCATCGCGATGTCGTAGGTCTTCTGCGCCGAGGCCACCGACTGCGCGGCAAATGCGGCTTGCTTGTCCATGGACTCACGGCGGATCAACTGGTCGCTGATGCCCTTGAGCGCGTTGACCAGGGTCTGGTTGTAGCGCGCCACGGCGATGTCATAGCCGGCGCTGGCTTCACCCAGCTCCGCACGCAGGCGGCCACCGTCGAAGATCGGCAAGGTGATCGCCGGGCCGACGCTGTAGTTGAATTTCTTGCCGGCGAGAAACGCCAGCATGCCACCGCCGGTGGCCATGTAGCCTAGGCTGCCGACCAGGTCGACGTTGGGGTAGAAACCGGCGTGGGCGACATCGATGCCACGGGCTTGCGCCGCCACCTGCCAACGGCTGGCGACCACATCCGGGCGCTGGCCGAGCAATTGCGCGGGCAGGCTCGAAGGCAGTTTCAGCGGTGCGGCGAGGGACAACGTCGGACGCTGTAACGTGGCCCCCTCCCCCGGACCTTTACCGGCAAGCGCCGCCAGCTGGTTACGGCTCAGGGCGATTTCTTCGTCCAGGGCATCCAATTGGCGATGGGTTTCCGGCAGTGGCGTTTCGGCCTGGCTCACGTCGAAATGCGTGCCGATCCCGGCGTTCAGGCGTTTGTTGGCCAGGTCGAGGATCTGCTGTTGCTGGGCCAGGGTCGCTGCGACGATATCGCGATTGGCGTAATGCAACGACAGCTGGATATAGGCGCGCACCACGTTGTTCTGCAGTTCGAGTTGGGCCTGGCGTGCTTCGGCGGCGCTCATGTGGGCCAGGTCGACGGCACGTTCAGTGGCGTTGCTTTCGCGGCTCCACAGGTCGAGGGCGTAGCTCAAGCCCAGGGATGCATTGTTGTCCCAGGTGTTGGCACCGCTCAATTCACCAGGGCCGTAGAACTGATCCTTCGGCCAATTGTGGCGTTTGAGGCTGGTATCACCGTTGATCTGCAGCGACTCGGCCGACTCGACAACCCCGGCCATGGCCCGCGCTTCCCGCACCCGCCCGGCGGCCATGGCCATGCTCGGGCTGCTTTGGGTGGCGAGTTCGACCCAGTGGTTGAGTTGCGGGTCGCCGTAGGCCTGCCACCATTGCGCGGTGGGCCAGTGGGCGTCCTGGGCGGCGCTGCGGATCGCTTCGTCGGTGGCCAGGGTAGTGGCGTTGAGAGCCTGGCCTTGGGGGGCGATTCCTCCGGTTCCGATGCAGCCGCTGATTGCTAACGATAAGGCGCAAACACTGAGAGCCTTCAGCTCCCTGTAAATGAGAGTCTTCAGCTCTCTGCTGATGCGACGCGGCACGGCGAACGAATTCCTGAGGTGGTGTTGCGGGGAGAGGTGGCGCAATTCTAGGCGGCGGCATGGAGGACGATAAGCTGGCATTCCTGTGAATCTTTGTTACCGTTCAAGCGATAATCCGTTGGTAGGGATCACTGGACAGCGTAACTTTCTGTCACAATTTGGTATCTCCCCTGAGAACTCTCCATGGACACTTTGCAAAACATGCGCGCCTTCAGTTGCGTGGCTGAAGCGGGCAGCTTCACCGCCGCCGCCGCACAACTGGACACCACCACCGCCAACGTCTCGCGCGCGGTCTCCAATCTTGAGGCACATCTGCAAACCCGCTTGCTCAATCGCACCACCCGCCGAATTGCCCTCACCGAGGCCGGTAAACGCTACCTGCTGCGCTGCGAGCAGATCCTGGCCTACGTCGAAGAAGCCGAAGCCGAAGCCAGCGACGCCCACGCCCGCCCCGCCGGGCAGTTGAAAGTGCACACCATGACCGGCATCGGCCAGCATTTCGTCATCGACGCGATTGCCCGCTACCGCCGCACCCACCCGGACGTGACCTTCGACCTGACCCTGGCCAACCGCGTGCCGGACCTGCTGGACGAGGGCTACGACGTGTCCATCGTGCTGGCCAGTGAGCTGCCGGATTCGGGCTTCGTGTCCCAACGCCTGGGCATCACCTACAGCATCGCCTGCGCCTCGCCGGACTACGTCAAGGCCAAGGGCTGTGCCCATCGCCCCCACGACTTGCTCAACCACGCCTGCCTGCGCCTGGTCAGCCCGGTGATCCAGCTGGACAAGTGGACCTTTAACGGCCCCGAAGGCCAGGAAAGCGTGGCGATCAATACATCGCCGTTCCTGGTCAACTCGGCCGACGCGATGAAAACCGCGATCACCAGCGGCATGGGCGTCGGCCTGTTGCCGGTATATGCGGCCATCGAAGGCCTGCGCAACGGCACATTGGTGCGGGTCATGCCCACCTACCGTTCCCAGGAACTGAACCTGTACGCCATCTACCCCTCGCGCCAGTACCTGGATGCGAAGATCAAGACCTGGGTGGAATACCTGCGCGGCTCGCTGCCGGAGATCCTGGCGGCGCACCAGGCGGAGCTGGTGGCGTATGAGTTGAGCGGCAGCCTGAGCGGTGCGCGGCTGGCTTGAGTAACACAGCCAGGGCGCTTCTCTGGAAGCGCCAGGCATGTGTCGGTATTGGACGATGTTCCGCCCTACACGCTTTATTCAACGTCGGTAACTTTACTGTAGCGCTCCATCCTTGTTGATAACGCGATCCAAAGAGTCCAACCGGAACACATAATCACCCGTTTTACGCGTATTTATCACTTGAGTTTCTCCCGCAACGCGCCCCGTCTCTATCTCTTTAGTGCCTTCTGTAAAGCACTCCGCTGTAACACTGCAAAATTTAACGGGTTCTCTCTTTTCGTAATCGTACGACTGACTCATCGGTCGCGGATCATAAGTACGCTTATCAAAAGGATCCATGGCAACTATATTGCCAGGCCTTGTGAAACATGTTCTGGAAGCGGTGCTCTTCAACCATTGATCTATACAATCTTGATCAGTGAAACCTTTCTCGGCCAGTACCGCTGAGTTTGAAAGCCAGGCGATCAAACCAAACACTAATAAATACCTCATGATTGCTCACTCCTGAAAAGTGCCACTTCCCCCTCTTTCGTAAATAGCCTGCAATAAAAATACTGCGTTTAACACTGTTAGAGTTCACAGTTTCTCAGTGCAATTGATGATACCCAGCGAATCCATTCGTTATATACAGCATGCCGTCCAGACATTGAGCCGCTGGCTGCAGGTGCAAGCTTGTGGTGTTGCGTGGAGGAGATAAATGTTAGCGTGCTTGGCATTCTTCCGTAGTCGATGAGCCCGCCTGCAATGAAAAAGACAGTCCTCGCCTTCAGCCGTGTCACCCCGGAAATGATCGAACGCCTGCAACAGGATTTCGACGTGATCGCCCCCAACCCCAAGCTGGGCGATATTAACGCTCAATTCAATGAAGCCCTGCCCCACGCCCACGGTTTGATTGGCGTAGGTCGCAAGCTGGGCCGCGCGCAACTCGAAGGCGCGAGCAAGCTGGAGGTGGTCTCCAGCGTGTCGGTGGGCTACGACAACTACGACGTGCCGTACTTCAACGAGCGCGGGATCATGCTCACCAACACCCCCGACGTACTCACCGAAAGCACCGCCGACCTGGCCTTCGCCCTGCTGATGAGCAGCGCGCGCCGGGTCGCCGAGCTGGACGCCTGGACCAAGGCCGGCCAGTGGAAAGCCAGCGTCGGCGCACCGCTGTTTGGCTGTGACGTGCATGGCAAGACCCTCGGTATCGTCGGCATGGGCAATATCGGCGCGGCCGTGGCCCGTCGTGGGCGCCTGGGCTTCAATATGCCGATCCTGTACAGCGGCAACAGCCGCAAGACCGCGCTGGAACAGGAGCTGGGCGCGCAGTTCCGCAGCCTGGACCAGTTGCTGGCCGAGGCGGATTTCGTCTGCCTGGTGGTACCGTTGAGCGACAAGACCCGCCACCTGATCAGCACCCGCGAGCTGGGGCTGATGAAATCCAGCGCAATCCTGATCAATATTTCCCGTGGCCCGGTGGTCGACGAACCGGCGCTGATCCAGGCCCTGCAAAACCAGACCATTCGCGGTGCCGGGCTGGATGTGTATGAGCAGGAGCCGCTGGCCGAATCTCCACTGTTCCAGCTGAGCAATGCAGTGACCCTGCCGCACATCGGCTCGGCGACCCATGAAACCCGCGAAGCCATGGCCAACCGCGCGTTGGACAATCTGCGCAGCGCCCTGCTGGGCCAGCGCCCGCAGGACCTGGTGAACCCGCAGGTGTGGAAGGGCTGATGTTAAGGGCCTTGATCGCTCCTACAGTTTCCGGCGAATGGGTCGATAACACTCAATAGAAGTTCGTCATCCCTGATCCACAGAAGGTTTTTATGTCCACCACCAAAGCCCGCGCAGACTCACTCTCGCTTCTGCTCTTTACCTTGCGCAGCGGCAAGCTGATGGCCATCAACCTGCTGAAAGTCAGCGAAATCATCCCTTGCCCGCCGCTGACCAAGCTGCCGGAGTCCCACCCGCACGTCAAAGGCATCGCCACCCTGCGTGGCAACTCGTTGGCGGTGATCGACCTGAGCCGCGCCCTGGGGGAAATGCCCCTGGAAGATCCGGACGGAGGCTGCCTGATCGTCACCGACGTGAGCCGTTCCAAGCAGGGCCTGCATGTGCAGGCCGTCAGCAAGATCGTGCACTGCCTGACCACCGACATCCGCCCGCCGCCCTACGGCTCCGGCGGCAACCGTGCGTTCATCACCGGGGTGACCCAGGTGGAAGGCGGCCTGGTGCAGGTGCTGGACATCGAAAAAGTCATCCACGGTATCGCCCCGGCGCCGATTGAAGCGGCACCCACCGACCTGACCATGGAAGAGGCGGAAGTGCTCGGCAATGCGCGGATCCTGGTGGTGGATGACAGCCAGGTCGCCTTGCAGCAGTCGGTGCACACCCTGCGCAACCTCGGCCTGACCTGCCACACCGCACGCAGCGCGAAGGAAGCCATCGATGTGCTGCTGGAGCTGCAAGGCACCGCCGCACAGATCAATGTGGTGGTGTCGGACATCGAGATGTCCGAAATGGACGGTTACGCCCTGACCCGCACCCTGCGCGAAACCCCGGATTTCCAGGATCTTTACGTGTTGCTGCATACCTCGCTGGACAGCGCGATGAACAGCGAAAAGGCGCGCCTGGCCGGTGCCAACGCGGTGCTGACCAAGTTCTCCTCGCCCGAACTGACCAAGTGCCTGGTGATAGCCGCCCAGACTGTGGCGCAACAGGGACTTTAACCCGTGGCGGAGTATTTCCAACTGCTGCGCCGCAATCTCACCGGCAGCCTGCCTGCGCCGCAATGGCCGGCCAATACGCAGTTGGATCATTACCGCGACGAGCTGGCCCCGGCGATCCACGCGGTGCTGCGCATGACCCAGGAGCAAGGGGGTGGCCGCGTTCCTCATCTGCGAGCCTGGCAGCATCAGTTCATCACCGATGCCGAATTCGACCCCACGCTATGCCTGGTAGCCAGCAACGGCGATGGCATTCTCGGCGTGGCGCAGTGCTGGACCAGCGCGTTTATCAAGAACCTGTCCGTGCATCCTTGCGCTCAAGGCCAAGGCTTGGGCCGGGCGTTGTTGCTGCACTGCTTCCAGGTGTTCAAGCAACGCGGCGAACCCTACGTCGACCTGAAGGTGCTGGAGAGCAACCTGCGCGCCCGACAACTGTACGAAAGCGCGGGCATGGTCTTTGTGTTGCGCGATGTGGTCGCCGACGACTGACACGTGCTGGCGCATAACTTGCTTCCAGAGCAGCACTACGGTGGATAGAGGTAAAAACCCGTCACCGTTCCTGCGTGCCCTCTGACCTAGCCTGGTGACAGATCCGCCATGAACACCCATTTTTCCTGCGTCGGTTGCGGCAAATGCTGCAGCGATCATCACGTGCCCCTGACCCTCCAGGAAGCCCGCCAATGGGCGGCTGACGGCGGTAACGTCATCGTTTTGGTGGAAGGCTTCCTGAGCAGTGGCCTGGGCCTGCCTCAGCAGCAGCGCGAACATGCCGAGCGCCGCTCGGTGGTGGTACCCAGCGGCAACACCGAGGCGTTTGTGGCAATCACCTTTGCCGCCTACAACGCCGGGCGCTGCCGGAATCTTGACGCAGATAACCTGTGCCGCATTTATGAGCGTCGCCCGTTGGTGTGCCGCATCTACCCGATGGAGATCAACCCGCATATCCCGCTCAGCCCCGCTGCCAAGGATTGCCCACCGGAATCCTGGGAACAGGGCCCGGTGTTGATCGTCGGTGGTGAATTGGTGGACCAGGAGCTGGCGGACCTGATCCAGCGCTCGCGCCAGGCCGACCGAGACGACGTGCAGACCAAGGAGGCGGTGTGCGCCTTGCTGGGCATTCGCACCACGGCGCTCAAGGGGGATGGGTTTACCGCGTACCTGCCGGACATGGGCGCGTTTGCCCAGGCGATTGAACTGGCGGTGGATCAGCCGTCCATGGCCAATGAGTGGGTGTTCCACGTATCGGGAATGGACATCGCCGAACAGTTGCTGGATGCCGGCGCGCAGATTGCCACCGAGGTGCCGGCCAACTATGCGTTTATCTCGCTGCGGGCGGCGTAAACCTTGCCGGCCACATCGCGCGACGGTCACGATTAATCAGCCGTCACTGCTCGGCAGGAACGGCGTCAAGGCGGTAGGGTTGGATAATCCTCAGGTACTCGCCGCTCTGCTTCAGCTGTTCAAGGGCGCAGTTGAGTTCGTTGCGCAATGCCGTGTCGGGCTTGCGCACCGCGATGGCCACGCCATCCCCCAAAAGCGCGGACGAAACGGCGGGGCCTGCGAAGTCGAAATCGTGACCGTCTTCGGTGTCGAGCAGGGCTTCACGAATTTCCACGGTGCCTTGCAGGGTCGCATCAATTTCGCCGGCTATAAGGCTGCGTACCAGTTCACTATTGAGCCAGAAACTCTTGACGATGACGCCCCCGGGCGCCCACGCCGACAGGGCAAAAGCCTCGCGATTGCTGCCCAGCAACACGCCGACGCGCTTGCCCCTGAGCGACACTGCACGGGGCTGCAAGCCGGACGTACTGCGCGCCACCAGGCGCGTGGTGAACGGGTAGAGGTTATCGGTGAAGCTCACCCAACGTCGCCGTTGCGACGTTGGCGCCATTCCCATGATCGCGTCGAATTTCCTGGCTTCAAGGGAGGTGAAATCTTCGGCAAGTACCTGGTCGACCCAGATGCAACGTGCATTCATCTGCACGCACAGGGCGTTGCCCAGCTCGATATTCAAGCCTATCAGCTGCCCTTGCGGGTCGCGGCTCTGGAAGGGGGGGAATTGTGCGGCAACGGCGAAACGGATTTCACGCTGCGGTTGATCATCGGCCGCAGAGGCATCAGCCGAAAGCAACAGCGCAAACATTACACAGATGTGTATCAGGGCCAAGGGCGTCGTCCTTTTCCGGAAAGACCAGCATCACCCCACTCCCCCTGAAACCACTGGGGCAGAGCAAAGGCTGTGCAAGCTTTCAAGAAACGGTCGTAGGCCTACAATCAGAAATTTCAGCAGAAGCTGTAGGCAATAGTCGACAAAACGTGCGACTTGTTAACCTCAGCGTTTACCCATCGAACGACGCGTACCCGGCGGCGCCATGCCTGGCGACTTGGTATGGCCATTCTTGGCGCCGTTTTTGTACCACGGTTGGGCCGCATTCCTCGCCCCAGCCAGCTCACCCGGCTTGAACGGAAACTTGAACGCCGGGATCTCGGCTTTTTCAACGCCTTCGGCGCTGGCCGAATCGACGATGTCGGTCGCTTCAACAGGGGGTTGTGTCGGGGAAGTCATAAGGGCTCCGGCGCAGCGATTGGTGTAAAAGCGCGAGTATAGCGGGGCCGGAGGTGCAAGCGGTAAGCTTCAAGCGGCAAGTTAAAAGCCTTAGCTGTCATGGCTGTCAGTTTGCCGTCACGATCCTGACCGGTTATCCCCGCTATAAAGCTGCTATCCAAACTTCAACTTGCAGCTTGCAGCTTGACACTTGCAACTGCGCTAACGGCGTCTTTCCATGCACATTCAACGAAAAACTGCCCTGATCGTGGGTGTCCTCGTGGTCGTGGCGATTGCAGCATGGGCACTGACCCGGCCCGCCAAGGCCAAACTGGCGGCACCGACCGCGATCCCGGTGCGGGTGGTGAGCGTAGCGCAGCAGGACGTTCCACGCTTTGTCAGCGGCATCGGCACAGTGTTGTCCTTGCACAGTGTGGTCATTCGCCCGCAAGTCGACGGCATTCTCACCCAGTTGCTGGTCAAGGAAGGCCAGTTGGTCAAGGTCGGCGACTTGCTGGCCAGAATCGATGATCGCTCGATCCGCGCCAGCCTCGACCAGGCCAAGGCGCAACTGGGCGAGAGCCAGGCGCAGTTGCAGGTGGCGCTGGTCAACCTCAAGCGCTACAAGGCATTGAGCGTCGACGACGGCGTGTCCAAGCAGACCTACGACCAGCAACAAGCCCTGGTCAACCAGCTCAAGGCCACCGCTCAAGGAAACCGGGCCGCAATCGATGCAGCCCAGGTCCAGCTTTCCTACACCCAGATTCGCTCACCCGTCAGCGGCCGCGTCGGTATTCGCAATGTGGACGAAGGCAACTTCCTGCGCACCAGCGATACCCAGGGCCTGTTCTCCGTGACCCAGATCGACCCCATTGCCGTTGAGTTCTCTCTGCCACAACAGATGCTGCCGACTCTGCAAGGCCTGATCGCCGCACCGACCCAGGCCAGCGTCAACGCCTACCTGGGTGCCGACACCGACGGCCAGACCGGTGATTTGCTGGGGGAAGGCCACTTGAGCCTGATCGACAACCAGATCAGCTCCACCACCGGCACCCTGCGCGCCAAGGCCGAGTTCAACAACGCCTCGCAACGCCTGTGGCCGGGGCAACTGGTGACCATCAAGATCCAGACCGCCCTCGACAAAAATGCCTTGGTGGTGCCACCGACCGTGGTGCAACGCGGCCTGGATTCGCACTTCGTGTACCGGGTCAACGGTGACAAGGTCGACGTGGTGCCAGTGCAAGTCACCTATCAAAACAGCGACGTGAACATCATCAAGGGTGTGCAGGCCGGTGACGTGCTGGTCAGTGATGGGCAGTCGCGGCTCAAGGCCGGAGCCCAGGTGGAGGTGCTCAAGGAGCCACCGCAGGTGATCCAGACCGTCGATGCCAGGGTGCAGCCATGAGCCGCTCGCCGTCAGCCTGGTGCGTCGACCACCCGGTCGCCACCCTGCTGCTGACCTTCGCCCTGGTGCTGCTCGGGATCATTGCCTTCCCGCGCCTGGCCATCGCGCCACTGCCGGAAGCGGAATTTCCGACGATCCAGGTCACCGCACAATTGCCCGGCGCCAGCCCGGATACCATGGCCTCCTCGGTGGCGACGCCGCTGGAAGTGCAGTTCAGCGCCATCCCCGGCATGACCCAGATGACCTCCAGCAGTGCCTTGGGCTCAAGCCTGCTGACGCTGCAATTCACCCTCGACAAGAGCATCGACACCGCCGCGCAAGAAGTGCAGGCGGCGATCAACACCGCCTCCGGCAAGCTGCCCAGCGACATGCCAAGCCTGCCCACCTGGAAGAAGGTCAACCCGGCGGACAGCCCGGTACTCATCCTCAGTGTCAGCTCCGACAGCATGCCCAGCACCGAGCTGAGCGACTATGTGGAAACCCTGCTGGCGCGGCAGATCAGCCAGATCGACGGTGTCGGCCAGATCAACATCACCGGCCAGCAACGCCCGGCGATCCGCGTGCAGGCTTCCCCCGACAAACTCGCGGCCATCGGCCTGACCCTGGCCGATATTCGCCTGGCCATCCAGCAATCGAGCCTCAACCTGGCCAAGGGTGCGATCTACGGGCAGAACAGCGTGTCGACCCTGTCGACCAACGACCAGCTGTTCCATCCGGAGGACTACGCGCAGTTGATCGTGTCCTACAAGGACGGTGCACCGGTGCAATTGCGCGATATTGCCAAAGTCATCAACGGTTCGGAAAACGCCTACGTACAGGCTTGGTCCGGCGACACGCCGGGCGTCAACCTGGTGATTTCGCGCCAGCCCGGCGCCAACATTGTCGAGACGGTGGACCGCATCCAGGCCGAACTGCCGCGCCTGCAAGGCATGCTGCCGGCCTCGGTGCAGGTCAGCGTATTGTCTGACCGCACCAAGACCATCCGCGCGTCCCTGCATGAAGTTGAGGTGACCCTGCTGATCGCCATCCTGTTGGTGGTGGCAGTGATGGCGCTGTTCCTGCGCCAGTTGTCGGCGACGCTGATTGTGTCCAGCGTGCTCGGCGTGTCGCTGGTCGCCAGTTTTGCGCTGATGTACCTGATGGGCTTCAGCCTGAACAACCTGACCCTGGTGGCAATCGTGATCGCCGTGGGCTTTGTGGTCGATGATGCCATCGTGGTGGTGGAGAACATTCACCGCCACCTCGAAGCCGGGCTCGACAAGCGCGAAGCGGCGATCAAAGGCGCCGGAGAGATTGGCTTTACGGTGGTGTCCATCAGCTTCTCGCTGGTGGCGGCGTTTATTCCGCTGCTGTTCATGGGCGGTGTGGTCGGACGGTTGTTCAAGGAATTCGCACTGACGGCCACCTCGACCATCCTGATTTCGGTGGTGGTCTCGTTGACCCTGGCGCCGACATTGGCAGCGCTGTTCATGCGCGCCCCGACCCATCCCGCCCACGACAAACCCGGCTTCAGCGAACGCCTGCTGGCCGGCTATGCGCGCAACCTGCGCCGCGCGCTGGCCCATCAACGCACCATGGCCGCCATTTTCGTGGTGACCCTGGCCCTGGCCGTGGTCGGCTACGTGTTTATTCCCAAGGGCTTCTTTCCGGTACAGGACACCGGTTTTGTGCTCGGCACCAGCGAAGCGGCGGCCGATGTGTCGTACCCGGACATGGTCGCCAAGCACAAGGCCCTGGCCGAGATCGTCAAGGACGACCCGGCGGTCCAGGCGTTTTCCCATTCGGTGGGCGTGACCGGCAGCAACCAGACCATCGCCAATGGCCGCTTCTGGATCGCCTTGAAAGACCGGGGCGATCGCGACGTGTCCGCCAGCCAGTTCATCGACCGCATCCGGCCCAAGCTGGCGAAAGTGCCGGGCATCGTGCTGTACCTGCGCGCCGGCCAGGACATCAACCTCAGCTCCGGCCCCAGCCGCGCCCAGTACCAGTACGTACTCAAGAGCAATGACGGCCCGACACTCAACACCTGGACCCAACGCCTGACCGAAAAACTGCGCGCCAACCCGGCCTTTCGCGACCTGTCCAACGATCTGCAACTGGGCGGCAGCATCACCCATATCAGCATCGACCGTCAGGCCGCCGCGCGCTTTGGCCTGACCGCCACCGATGTCGACCAGGCGCTGTACGACGCCTTCGGCCAGCGCCAGATCAACGAGTTCCAGACCGAGATCAACCAGTACCAGGTGGTGCTGGAGCTCGACACCCAACAGCGCGGCAAGGCCGAAAGCCTGAATTACTTCTACCTGCGCTCGCCGTTGACCAATGAGATGGTGCCGTTGTCGGCGGTGGCCAAGGTCGACCCGCCGACCGTGGGGCCCTTGTCCATCAGCCATGACGGCATGTTCCCGGCCGCCAACCTGTCGTTCAACCTGGCCCCCGGTGTGGCGCTGGGCGATGCGGTGATCTTGCTCAACCAGGCCAAGAATGAAATCGGCATGCCGACCACCATCATCGGCAACTTCCAGGGCGCGGCCCAGGCGTTCCAGAGTTCGCTGGCCAGCCAGCCCTGGCTGATCCTCGCGGCGCTGGTGGCGGTCTACATCATTCTGGGCGTGTTGTATGAGAGCTTCGTGCACCCACTGACGATTATCTCCACCTTGCCCTCGGCGGGGTTGGGCGCGCTGATCATGCTGTCGCTGATGGGCCAGGACTTTTCGATCATGGCGCTGATCGGCCTGGTGCTGCTGATCGGCATCGTGAAGAAGAACGGCATCCTGATGATCGACTTCGCCCTGGACGCCCAGCGGGTACGCGGGTTGCCGCCGGAGGAAGCGATCTATGAAGCCTGCGTCACGCGGTTCCGCCCGATCATCATGACCACCCTCGCCGCCCTGCTCGGCGCGGTACCGCTGATGCTCGGCGCCGGCCCCGGCGCGGAAATGCGCCAGCCCCTGGGCATCGCGGTGGTCGGCGGCTTGCTGGTGAGCCAGGCGCTGACGTTGTTCACCACACCAGTCATATACTTGTACCTTGAGAAAATTTTCCACCGGCCCAAACCAGCTGCCGAGCTGGCGACCACACACTGAGGCCAAGGCACCGCCCTGGAGCAAAAGGCTCATGCGCGTACTGATTGTTGAAGATGAAGAAAAAACCGCCGACTACCTGCACCGTGGCCTGACGGAGCAAGGCTACACCGTCGACGTGGCGCGCGAGGGCGTCGAGGGCCTGCACCTGGCGCTGGAGAACGATTATGCGGTGATCGTGCTCGACGTGATGCTGCCCGGCCTCGATGGCTTTGGCGTATTGCGAGCCTTGCGTGCGCGCAAGCAGACGCCGGTGATCATGCTCACCGCCCGCGAGCGCGTGGAAGACCGTATCCGCGGGCTACGCGAAGGCGCCGACGATTACCTCGGCAAACCGTTTTCATTCCTTGAACTGGTGGCGCGCCTGCAAGCCCTGACCCGCCGCAGCGGCGGCCACGAGCCGGTACAAGTGACCGTCGCCGACCTGTGGATCGACCTGATCAGCCGCAAGGCCAGCCGCAACGGCGTGCGCCTGGACCTGACCGCGAAGGAGTTCTCGTTGCTCAGCGTATTGGCGCGGCGCCAGGGCGAGATCCTCTCCAAGACCTCGATTGCAGAAATGGTCTGGGACATCAATTTCGACAGCGACGCCAACGTCGTGGAGGTGGCGATCAAGCGCCTGCGCGCCAAGCTTGACGGGCCGTTCGAACACAAGCTGCTGCACACCATTCGCGGCATGGGTTATGTGCTGGAGAATCGTAGTGTCGGCTAACTCCATTGCCCTGCGTCTGAGCAGCATGTTCACCCTGGTGGCGGCGCTGATATTCCTGTTGATCGGCGGCGTGCTCTATCAGCAGGTGGATCGCAGCCTGGGCTTGCTGCCAGGGGCGGAGCTGGATGCGCGCTACAGCGTGTTGGAGTCCTCTGTGAACCGCTTCGGTACACCGGACCATTGGGTGAAGATTCAAGCCAAGCTCAAATTATTGGGTGAGGAAGACAAGCGTATCCGCTTCTGGGTCGTCAGCAGCGATCCGAACTACGAGTATGGCAACCCCGATGCGCAGATCCGCGCCTTCGCCGAAGGCCCGACGGGTAAGCGCGATCTGCGCCTGCCGGGGCGCGAATACCCGTTCAAGGTGCTGGTGAGCCAGTTCCCGGCCAAGGACCAACGCCCACCGCTGCGTTTCATGATCGCCATCGACACCGAAAACTTCCGCGCCACCCAGCACCATCTGCTGGTGGCGCTGGTCAGCCTGGCGCTGGTCGGCGTGGTGCTGGCGGCGCTGCTGGGGTTCTGGGTGTCGCGCATTGGCCTCAAGCCGCTGAGCAAACTCTCGGATGAAGCACAGAAGCTGGCGCCGCCGAAGCTCTCCGGGCGCCTGCAACTGTCGCCGCTGCCGCCGGAGCTGAGCCAGTTCGTCAACTCGTTCAACTCCACCCTGGACCGCGTGGAACAGGCCTACTCGCGCCTGGAGTCGTTCAACGCCGACGTCGCCCACGAACTGCGCTCGCCGCTCACCAACCTGATCGGCCAGACCCAGGTCGCCCTGACTCGCGGGCGTTCGGCCGAGCATTATTTCGAGGTGCTGCAATCGAACCTCGAGGAACTGGAGCGCCTGCGTTCGATCATCAACGACATGCTGTTCCTCGCCAGCGCCGACCAGGGCAGCAAGGCCACCAAGCTGATTGAAAGCTCATTGGCCGACGAGGTAGCCACCACCCTCGACTACCTGGACTTCATCCTCGAAGACGCCCAGGTCCGGGTGCAGGTCCACGGCGACGCCCAGGTGCAGATCGAGAAAGCCCACCTGCGCCGCGCGCTGATCAACCTGCTGAGCAATGCGGTACAACACACTGCGCCCGGACAGGTGATCGAGGTAAACATCGACGTGCTGGAACATCATGTGGCGATCGGCGTGACCAACCCAGGCGATGTGATTGCCAGCGAACACCTGCCACGCCTGTTCGAACGCTTCTATCGGGTGGACGCGTCGCGCAGCAACAGCGGGGCCAATCACGGTTTGGGGCTGGCGATCGTCAAGGCGATTGCGCTGATGCATGGCGGCGATGTGTTCGTGCGCAGCGACGTGAGTGGTAATACCTTCGGCATTACCCTCCCGGTTTAGACAACTCGTTCAAATGTAGGAGGGGGCTTGCCCCTCACACATGGGGCCTCCCCACACCAGCACTGTTGCGATTTGGGCAACAGTGATTATCTTGTTACACTCTGTATCGTACCGCTCGCCTGCGTTAATTTGACGCATCGATGAGCGCGACGGCAAAGGCAGCTGACCCGCTTACCCGAATTTCCCTCGACTTATTTCCAGGGCTCTACACTGGGAATCTGTCTTAAAGCCGCTGACTTCAGCGGCTTTTTTTTGCCGTAAAAAAAGGCCAGGCACACCCCCACGACATTGGCCGTTTTCGATTGACCAAAGGAGCTGTACCGGTGAAGAACTCGCTGACGTTCACCCCGTTATTCCTCGCGATTGCAGCAACGATCGTCCCCTTTGCCCACGCGGCAGACACTACCCCCACCGACGGTTTCGTCGAAGGCTCGCACCTCAACATCAACACCCGCAACTACTACATGAACCGCGACCGTCGCGACATCCACACCGATGACAGCAAGGAATGGGGCCAGGGTTTTATAGGCACCTTCGAATCCGGCTACACACAGGGCACCGTCGGCTTCGGCCTGGACGCCCACGCCATGCTCGGCCTCAAGCTCGACGGCGGTGGCGGCACCGACGGTTCCAGCATCCTTCCCTACGGCAGCACTGACGGCAGCGGCAAAGCGCCCGGTTCATTTTCCACCGCTGGTGGCACCTTGAAGATGCGCGCCTTCGACACCGAGTTGAAGGCCGGCGACCTGTTCCTCAACAACCCGGTGATCGCCGGCGGCATGACCCGTATGCTGCCGCAGACCTTCCGGGGCGTAAGCCTGAGCAACCACAGCTTCGACGGCTGGATGCTCGAAGGCGGCCAGGCCAGCTTCACCAAGCTCTACAACCAGAGCGGCCACCGGCGCATCGGCACCAGCTATGGCGCATTGCCGAGCAACACTGACAGCCAGCACATGAACTGGGCCGGTGTGTCTTTCAGCGGTATTCCCGGCCTGACCAGCAACCTGTATGCCTCCGAACTCAAGGACGTGTGGCACCAGTATTACTACGACCTGGACTACACCTACGCGTTGAACGACCTGGTCAGCCTCAACCCGGGCCTGCACTACTACCACACCCAGGACACCGGCCAGTCACTGCTGGGGGGTATCGACAACAACACCTACAGCCTGCACTTCACCGTCGGCGTCGGTCACCACAGCGTCACCGCCGCGTACCAGCGGGTCAACGGCAACACGCCGTTCGACTACATTAGCCAGGGCGATAGCGTGTACCTGGACAATTCCCAGCAGTACTCGGACTTCAACGGCCCCAACGAGCGCTCGTGGAAACTCAAGTACGCCTATGACTTCGCCGGCCTCGGCCTGCCTGGCCTGACCTCGGCGGTGTCCTACATCAGCGGCAAGACCGACCTGACCAAGGTCGACCCGCAAAGCCGTGGCTATAGCGCCTGGTACAGCGCCGATGGCAAGGACGCCAAACACTGGGAACGGGATATCGATTTAAAGTATGTGGTGCAAGGTGGCAAGGCCAAGGACCTGGCCGTGCGCCTGCAATGGGCGACCAATCGCGGCAGCAACGGCTACTCGGCGGTGGATCGGGATGTGGATGAATACCGGGTGATCGTCGACTACCCGATTAACGTGTTCTGAGTCCACGGATCTTTCTTTTTAACTAACGATTTAATTTTCATCGGGTAGAACTAAACTGCCAGCATTCACCCCGCTGAAGTCTGCCCGATGAGTCAACGCCGTGTTCGTACCGCGCCTGCACACCCCGAGTTGCTGCTGATCCTCGGCAGCGGTCTCACCGTTGTCCTGATTGTGATCATCGTCGCAGCATTGCTGGTCCGTGAACACGCCAGCACCCTGCAGGCCGCCACGCGTTCAACCACCAATATTGCCCAACTGATCAACGCCGACGTGCTGCGTAACGTCGAACTCTACGATCTGGCCCTCAAAGGGTTGATTGCCGCCAAGCAACGTGAAGATCTGTCGCAGGTTGCCGAGAATATCCAGCACCTGGTGCAGTTTGACTTGTCCACGGCAGCACCTTTCAAGGGTGAAGTGCTATTGCTGGACGCCAATGGCGCGGTGATCGCCGACTCCTCCACCCTGCACCCCACCCCGCGCAACTTTGCCAGCCGCGATTATTTCCAGGTGCATGCCAAGGATGCCCAGGCCGGCTTGTTTATCAGCCGACCGTTCCAGATCCATTGCGACTGCGACCAGGTCTGGCGCATGGCATTCAGCCGGCGTGTGTCTGGGCCTAATGGCGAGTTTGCCGGCGTTGCGGTCGCGACCATGCGCCTGGCGTATTTCGACCAACTATTCAATACCCTGACGATCGGCAACAGCAGCAGCGTGAATCTGCTCAACACCAAAGGCATTTTGTTGGCCCAACAGCCGTTGCTCGAACGCGACATGATCGACAAGGACCTGAGCGAGCGGCCGAATTTCAAGAGAATCCTGCGTGAAGGCAGTGGCAGCTTCCAGGCCCTCTCAGCCATCAGTGGCAAGGAGCGCCTGTACACCTTCACCAATGTGGGTGAGCTGCCGCTGATTGTGGTGGTGGCACTGTCCAGTGAAGATGTATTCGCCCCTTGGAAACGCGCCGCTTTGCTGACCGGTGGCGCCACAGGCATTCTCTGTATCGGTTTGTTATGGCTGACCTGGATGCTGCGCCGGGAACTGCGGCGTCGCTATCGCGCAGAGCGTGTGCTGTCAGAACTGGCAGCCACCGATGCCCTGACCGGCCTGGCCAACCGCCGCATCCTGGACGAACGCCTGCGCCTTGAATGGGACCGCGCGCAACGTTCGCTCGAACCACTGACCGTGCTGATGATCGACGTGGATCACTTCAAGGCCTTCAACGACCGCCATGGCCATCACGGTGGCGACGCGGCATTGCGCACCGTGGCCCAGGTGATCGGCGCCAATATCCGCCGCCCGGCTGACCTTGCGGCGCGCTATGGCGGCGAGGAATTTGCGGTGGTACTGCCCCATACGGATGCCAAGGGTGCCTGGGTCATCGCCGAGCATATCCGCAGCAGCATCGAGCATTTGCCAAGGGTGGCAGGGGACGAGCGGCCGATCACGGCGAGCATCGGCATAAGCACCTGGGACAAGCGCAGCCGCATGTCCCTGGAGGCTTTGCTGCTCAGTGCGGACCGGGCGTTGTATGAGGCCAAGCACACGGGGCGCAATCGGATTGTGGACGCCACGACGTTGCCATGAGGCAAGCGGACTAATGTGGCGAGCAAGCTCGCTCGTTATCCACAGTGTCTGACCCGCAGCCATAAAAAAGGCCACCCGAAGGCAGCCTTTAAAAACTAAAGAAAGAGAGTTGTTACTTACACCGCCGCAACGGGACGCATGTAAGAGATCGGTGCGGTGCTGGCATCTTCGAAGGTCACGACTTCCCAAGCGTCTGTCTGCTCAATCAACTTGCGCAGCAGCTGGTTGTTAAGGGCGTGGCCCGACTTGAAGCCTTTGAACTCGCCTATCAGGCTATTGCCCAGCAGGTAGAGGTCACCGATTGCATCGAGGATCTTGTGCTTCACGAATTCGTCTTCATAGCGAAGGCCGTCTTCGTTCAGTACACCATCCGCGTCGACCACAATGGCGTTTTCAACGCTGCCGCCGAGTGCGAGGTTGTGCTTGCGCAGGTACTCGATGTCACTCATGAAACCAAAGGTACGGGCGCGGCTGACTTCTTTTACGAACGAAGTGCTGGAAAAATCCACGCTTGCACTTTGGGTGCGGTCACGGAATACCGGGTGATCGAAATCGATCTCAAAGCTCACTTTAAAGCCTTCGAACGGGACGAAGGTGGCGCGCTTGTCGCCGTCTTCTACTGTCACTTCCCGCAGAATGCGTATGAACTTCTTGGCTGCGTCCTGTTCTTCCAGGCCGGCAGATTGAATCAAGAATACGAAGGGTCCAGCGCTGCCATCCATGATAGGGACTTCGGACGCGGAGAGCTCGACGTAGGCGTTATCGATGCCCAAACCGGCCATGGCCGAGAGCAAGTGCTCCACCGTGTCCACTTTGACGTCACCGTTGACCAACGTGGTCGACATCGTGGTTTCGCCAACATTTTCCGCGCGAGCAGGAATCTGCACCACAGGGTCCAGGTCGGCACGCACAAACACGATGCCGGTGTCGACAGGTGCAGGCTTGAGGGTCAGGTATACCTTCTCCCCGGAGTGCAGACCTACACCTGTGGCACGAATAATATTCTTCAGGGTGCGTTGTTTAATCATGGCTTGGACCGCTTCAGCGCAAATTGCGAACTGGTATCAACAAAGGCTGGCGATAATAGCAGACCAGACCTTTGCTGAACACCAATCACCTTCATAGCCCTGATACATTCCATTAATCGGCCTGACGACGCAGGAATGCCGGGATGTCCAGGTAGTCCAGATCATCTTGCGGATTCGGGCTACGGGACGCCGCAGCACCGGCCTGAGCCTGGTTGCGCATCACGGTCGGACGGTCCAGGTCACGGTAGTTCACCGACGGCAGTTCCTGGCGCGAAGGCGCTGGAGCGGCAGCCGCTTGGCTGGCGTGGCTGGTATGAACGGTATTGTCGATGACCTTCACAGGCTTCTCGATTTTCGCGCCCAGGCCGGTAGCAACCACGGTCACGTGCAGTTCGTCGCGCATGTCCGGATCGATAACGGTACCGACTTTGACCATGGCGTGCTCGGAAGCGAAGGCTTCGATGATGCTACCCACGTCGGAGTACTCACCCAGGGACAGGTCAGGACCGGCGGTGATGTTCACCAGGATGCCGCGTGCGCCTTGCAGGTTCACGTCTTCCAGCAGCGGGTTGCGAATGGCCGCTTCAGTGGCTTCGCGTGCACGGTTAGGACCGCTGGCGCAGCCAGTGCCCATCATCGCCATGCCCATTTCGCTCATGACAGTACGTACGTCGGCAAAGTCGACGTTGATCATGCCCGGACGCTTGATGATGTCGGAGATACCGCGAACGGCACCGGCCAGTACGTCGTCAGCCTTGGCGAACGCGGACAGCAGGCTTGCGTCCTTGCCCAGGATGGTCAGCAGTTTCTCGTTGGGAATGGTGATCAACGAGTCGACGCTTTCAGACAGCAGACGGATACCTTCGTCGGCGATCTGCATGCGCTTGCGACCTTCGAACGGGAACGGACGAGTCACGACTGCGACGGTCAGAATCCCCATTTCCTTGGCCACTTCGGCAATGATTGGCGCTGCACCGGTACCGGTACCGCCGCCCATGCCAGTGGTGATGAACACCATGTTGGTGCCCTGCAGCACTTCTGCAATACGCTCGCGGTCTTCCAGCGCGGCTTGACGGCCGACTTCCGGATTGGCGCCAGCGCCGAGGCCTTTGGTCACGGCTGTGCCCAATTGCAGGATGGTCCGCGCGCCGATGCTTTTCAGCGCCTGGGCATCAGTGTTGGCGCAGATGAATTCAACGCCTTCAATGTTGCTCTTGACCATATGGTTGACAGCGTTGCCGCCGCCACCGCCGACACCGATCACTTTGATGACCGGGCTGGCGGGGATGTTGTCTACGAGTTCGAACATGTTCCCTCTCCTTTCGTTTTCTCTAGTTTTTTCGCCTACTGCTTTACAGCAGCTCCAAGTTGCAAGCCATGAGCCGCAAGCTTGAAGCTTGTAACTTGTCGCTTGAAGCCAACTTCGTCAGAAGTTCCCTTTAACCCAAGCCTGCAGCCGCTCGAACAACGGTGCCTTGGCCTCGTCGTCGCTGCGGTAGCTGTCACGGTTGCTCGGGCCCGACAGGGAAATGCCGTCGGTCTGCTTTTGCAGCCCGTACAACAGCAAGCCCACACCGGTGGAATAAATCGGGTTGCGCACCACGTCGCCCAGGCCTTTCACACCATGGGGAACACCCAGGCGTACGGGCATGTGGAAGATTTCCTCGGCCAGTTCGACCGCGCCTTCCATCTTCGAGGTGCCACCGGTCAGCACGATGCCGGCCGGGATCAAATCTTCGTAGCCGCTGCGGCGCAGTTCAGCCTGGATCAGGGTGAACAGCTCGTCGTAGCGCGGTTCGACCACTTCGGCCAGGGCCTGGCGCGACAGCTCGCGCGGTGGACGGTCGCCCACGCTCGGCACCTTGATGGTTTCACCGGCACCGGCCAACTTGGCCAGGGCGCAGGCGTAGCGGATCTTGATTTCTTCGGCGTACTGGGTCGGCGTACGCAGCGCCATGGCGATGTCGTTGGTCACCTGGTCGCCGGCAATCGGGATCACCGCGGTGTGACGGATCGCACCCTCGGTGAAGATCGCGATGTCGGTGGTGCCGCCGCCGATGTCCACCAGGCACACGCCCAGTTCTTTTTCGTCGTCGGTCAGTACCGAATACGCGGAGGCAAGCTGCTCGAGAATGATGTCGTCGATTTCCAGCCCGCAGCGGCGCACGCATTTTTCAATGTTCTGTGCGGCGTTGACGGCACAGGTCACCACGTGGACCTTGGCTTCCAGACGTACGCCCGACATGCCCAGGGGCTCGCGAACGCCTTCCTGGTTATCGATCACATAGTCCTGCGGCAGGGTGTGCAGCACGCGCTGGTCAGCCGGGATCGCCACGGCCTGGGCGGCGTCGAGGACGCGTTCAAGGTCGGCCGCGCTGACTTCACGGTCGCGGATCGCCACGATGCCGTGGGAGTTCAGGCTGCGGATATGGTTACCGGCCACGCCGACGAACGCCGAGTGAATCCGGCAACCGGCCATCAGCTGCGCTTCTTCGATGGCGCGCTGGATCGATTGCACGGTGGACTCGATGTTGACCACCACGCCCTTCTTCAGGCCCCGGGACGGATGCGTGCCAATACCGACGATTTCGATCGTGCCGTCTTCCCCGACCTCGCCCACCAGCGCCACCACCTTGGAGGTGCCGATATCGAGACCGACGATCATTTTGCCGCTTTGCACGTTTGCCATGGGTCCTGCCTCTTCTTAATTCTTCGCGACAGCGGGTTGCGCTGCCGTGGGCGCAGCCGGTTCACGCCAGCCGACGGCAAGGCCGTTGGCGTAACGCAGGTCGACGCTCGCAATGTTCGTAATCTGTTCTTTCAAGGTCTTGTCATAGATGGCGATGAAGCGGCGCATCTTTTCCACCAAGCGGTCGCGTCCAAGCAACAACTGGATGCCCGGGCCGGAACTGCCTGCCCCGGTCGTCAAAAACCAGCTCCCCCGTTCACGCAATTCCAGGCGTGCAATGGAGAAGCCCATTGGCCGCAGCATCTGGCTCAAGGCCTGGTACTGCTGCATCACTTGCTGCTGCGCCCGCTGCGGCCCGAACAACTGCGGCAGGTGCTCGTAGTTAGCCAGCTCACGCGGGGTGAACGCCTGGCCCTGGTTGTTCAACAGCGCCTCATCACCCCAACGGGCCACGGGCAGTTGTTCTTCCAGGCGGATCGTCACCTGGTCCGGCCACACACGGCGGACTTCGGCGTGGGCGATCCACGGCATCTGCTCCAGCTCCCGGCGCATACCGGCCAGGTCGATGGTGAAGAAGCTCGCCGCCAGGTACGGGCCGATGCGCTGCTGCACCGCTTGCTGACTGATGTAGCTCAAGTCGCCCTGCACGCTGATCTTGGTGATCGGCCGGTCGGCATACGGCAATAGACGCTGCGCGCCTTCGTAGGTGCCGAAGCCCAGCACCACCAGCAACACCGGCCAGTACAGCGCCTTGAGGAAACCAAAGTTGGCTTTCGGCAGGCGCGCCGACATCGGCTCTTTAGCCACCATTCGACTGGCACCCCGTGGCACCGGCTTGCGGCTCGGTGCTTGTGGGGGCTGATGACGAAGCGATGCGCCTTTCATGTCCTTAGCCTCTTGGCTCGATGCTGGCGGCAAGAATTGCCAGCACCAACTGCTGGAAATCCAGGCCGGCTGCGCGAGCGGCCATAGGTACCAGGCTGTGGTCGGTCATACCCGGCGCAGTGTTGACTTCCAGGAACCAGAAATTCCCTTGGTCATCCTGCATCACGTCTGCCCGTGCCCAACCGGCAATACCCAACGCCTCACAGGCTTTCGCCGTGAGGTCCATCAATTCCTGCTCTTTAGTTGCGTCCAGGCCGCACGGGATCCGGTACTGGGTATCGGAGGCCACGTACTTGGCGTCGTAGTCGTAAAAGGTGTGGGGCGTGCCCAAGGCGATAGGCGGCAATACCTGGCCACGCAGGGTGGCGATGGTGTACTCGGGACCCTGGATCCACTGTTCCACCAACACTTGCGAATCGTAGGTACTTGCCGCTTTCCATGCGTCGATCAATTCGGCGGCCGAGTTCACTTTAGCCATGCCGATACTGGAGCCTTCATGGGCAGGTTTGACGATCAAAGGCAGGCCCAGTTCCTTGGCTGCAGAAATACAATCGTCTTCGCTGCACAGAACGCTGTGACGCGGGGTTGGAATACCCAGGCTGTGCCACACCTGCTTGGTGCGCAACTTGTCCATGGCCAGCGCCGACGCGAGGATGCCGCTGCCGGTGTAAGGAATGCCGGCGCACTCCAACAGGCCCTGCATGCTGCCGTCTTCGCCGCCACGGCCGTGCAGGATGATGAAGGCACGGTCGATCTTCTCGGCCTGCAGGCGGGCGAGGAAGTCATCGCCCACGTCGATCCCGAACGCATTCACACCGGCACTTTGCAGCGCTTCAAGCACGGCATTACCGGACTTGAGCGACACTTCGCGCTCGGCGCTCTTGCCGCCAAACAGCACGGCCACGCGGCCGAAGTCGGCAGGCGTGAGGGTGGAGAACAGGGAGCCGTAGTCGGTGGTCATTTCGACTTCCCCTTCTCGGCGGCAAACAGCGGGCTCGCCAATAGTTTAGGGGCAAGGCCACCGATATCACCGGCACCCTGGCACAGCAGGATGTCGCCGGCGCGCAGCAGCGGCTTGACGATCGGCGCAAGGTCCACACCGCGCTCGATGTAGATCGGGTCCAACTGGCCGCGCTGGCGAATGCTGTTGCACAGCTTGCGGCTGTCGGCGCCCGGGATCGGTTCTTCACCGGCCGGATAGACTTCCATCAGAAGCAGCACGTTGGCATCGGCCAATACATTGACGAAATCGTCGTACAAATCGCGGGTGCGGCTGTAGCGGTGCGGCTGGTAAATCATCACCAGGCGACGCTCCGGCCAGCCACCGCGTACGGCCTTGATCACCGCAGCGACTTCGGTCGGGTGGTGACCGTAATCGTCCACCAGCATCACGTCACCGCCTTCTACCGGCAGTTGGCCGTAGACCTGGAAGCGACGGCCGACACCGGCAAAGCGCGACAGGCCCTCGACGATGGCTTCATCGCTGACGCCTTCATCGGAGGCGATGCAGATGGTCGCCAGGGAGTTCAATACGTTGTGGTTGCCCGGCATGTTCACCGACACATCCAGCGGCTCACGGTCGGGACGCAGCACGGTGAAGTAGGTCTGCATGCCTTCCTGGCGCACATTGATCGCGCGCACATCGGCGTCTTCGCTGAAGCCGTAGGTCACGGTCGGACGCTTGACCTGCGGCAGAATTTCACGCACCACCGGATCGTCCAGGCACACCACGGCCAAACCGTAGAACGGCAGGTTGTGCAGGAACTCGACGAAGGTTTTCTTCAACTTGTTGAAGTCACCGTCGTAGGTGGCCATGTGATCTTCATCGATGTTGGTGACGACGGCGACCAGCGGCTGCAGGTGCAGGAAGCTGGCGTCGCTTTCATCGGCTTCGGCGATCAGGTAACGGCTGGTACCGAGCTGGGCGTTGGTACCGGCTGCATTCAGGCGGCCACCGATCACGAAGGTCGGGTCCAGGCCACCGGCGGCGAACACCGAAGCGATCAGGCTGGTGGTGGTGGTCTTGCCATGGGTACCGGCAACGGCGATGCCGTGGCGATAGCGCATCAGCTCGGCGAGCATCTCGGCGCGTGGCACCACGGGAATGCGGCGCTCGAGGGCAGTGGCCACTTCCGGGTTGGAGGTGTTCACGGCGCTGGACACCACCAGCACGTCAGCTTCGGCGGCGTTCTCGGCGCGGTGGCCGATAAAGATCTGCGCGCCAAAGGACTTCAGGCGCTCGGTGACCGGCGACTCTTTCAAGTCCGAGCCAGACACCTGGTAGCCCAGGTTCAGTAACACTTCGGCGATACCGCACATGCCCACGCCGCCGATACCGACGAAGTGGATGCGACGGATGCGGCGCATTTCCGGTTGTGGCATGGCTTTCTGATTCTCAACCATGGGCCACCTCCAGGCAGATATCGACCACGGTGCGGGTTGCGTCAGGTTTGGCCAGGCGGCTTGCGGTGCTCGCCATGTTGTTGAGTCGTTCCGGTTGCATCAAAACCTCGGTCAGGCGTGCGGCCAAATCGGCGGCGCCAGTCGTTCTTTGCGGCAGCAGGAAGGCAGCGCCCTCCCCGGCCAAATATTCGGCGTTGCGGGTCTGGTGATCGTCGATGGCATGGGGCAAAGGCACCAGCAAGGACGGCAGACCGGCGGCGGCCAGTTCACTGACGGTCAGCGCACCAGCGCGACAGACCACCAGGTCGGCCCAGCCATAGGCATGGGCCATGTCTTTGATGAAGGGCTGCACATTGGCCTCCACACCGGCCTCGCGATAACGCGTGGCGGTGACTTCATCGTGGTTCTTGCCGGCCTGGTGGAAGATCTCCGGGCGCAATTCCACAGGGAGTTGCGCCACGGCTTGCGGCAGCAATTTATTCAGCGGCTCGGCGCCCAGGCTTCCGCCCAGGATCAGCAGGTGCGCCTTGCGCCCCGCCAGTGCTTCGCGGGCAATGTCCATAAACAGCTCGGTACGCACCGGGTTGCCGGTGGTACGGCGCTTATCCGACACACTGAAGGTGTTGGGAAACGCTTCACACACCCGTGCAGCCAACGGCACCAGCAAACGGTTGGCGGTACCGGCCACGGCGTTCTGCTCGTGCACGATCACCGGCACGCCAGCAAGCCTGGCGGCGACGCCACCCGGGCCGGTCACATAACCACCGAAGCCGAGCACACACACCGGCTGCAATTCACGGATGACCTTGCGCGCCTGCCACACCGCCTTGAGTAATACGAACGGTGCCTTGAGCAGGGACAATTTGCCCTTGCCGCGCAGGCCCGTGACGTTGATCAGATGCAGCGACAAGCCGGCATTCGGCACCAGTTCGTTTTCGATGCCGCGCGGAGTACCCAGCCAGTGCACGGTGTAGCCACGGTTCTGGAATTCCCGCGCGCACGCCAGGGCCGGGAACACATGCCCCCCGGTGCCGCCGGCCATGATCAGCACGTTAGCGCCCATGGGTCGGCTCCTCGGCGAAGTCGCTCTCGCTGAACTCCATCTCTTCGCTGCCCAGGTGGGTTCGACTCTCCCACTCGATGCGCAGCAACAAGCCAAGACAGGCGCAGCAGATCACCAACGAACTGCCGCCGTAACTGAGGAACGGCAAGGTCAGGCCCTTGGTCGGCAGCAGGCCGACGTTCACCCCGATGTTGATCAGGAACTGGCCGATCCACAGGAACGACAAGCCGTACGCCACGTAAGCGGCGAAATACTGTTTGGCCCTCTCGGCCCACAAGCCGATGTACATGCCGCGTACACACACGAACACGAACAGCGCGACGGTGCACAGCGAGCCGACCACGCCGAGTTCTTCGGCGAGTACGGAGAACACGAAGTCGGTGTGCGCTTCCGGCAGGTAGAACTGCTTCTGCACGCTGTTGCCCAGGCCCACGCCCAGCCATTCGCCGCGACCGAAGGCGATCAATGCCTGGGTCAATTGGTAGCCGGAGCCGAACTGGTCGGACCAGGGGTCGGTAAAGGTGATCAGACGCGCCATCCGGTAGGGTTGCGCCTGTACCAGGATGGTCACCGCAGCCACCGCCAGCACTACCATCAGGCTGAAGCGGAACAAGCCCACGCCGCCGAGGAACAGCATCGCCGCCGCCGCGGCCATCATCACGACGGTGGCGCCGAAGTCGGGTTCCATCAGCAACAGGCCGGCCATGGGCAGCAGCACGATGAATGGCTTGAAGAAGCCCATCCAGCTTTCGCGCACTTCTTTCTGGCGACGCACCAGGTAACCGGCCAGGTAGATCACCACGAACACCTTGGCGATTTCCGACGGCTGCACGTTGAACGCGCCGAAGCCGATCCAGCGCATCGAGCCGTTCACCTCGCGGCCGATGCCGGGCAGGATCACCATGATCAGCAAGCCGAACGCGCCGATCAGCATCAGCCAACCCAGGCGTTGCCAGGTGGCGATGGGGATCATCATGGTCACGATGCACGTGCCCAAGCCGATGATCAGGTACACCAGGTGACGGATCATCATGTACAGGGTGTTGCCCGACTGCACGGCGGCCACTTCGGAAGAGGCCGAGGTGATCATCACAAGGCCCAGGCCCAGCAGCGCGAGGCAACCGGCGAGCATCGGGAAATCAAGGTCGATGCCACGCCCGGTAATGATCGGCGACGGGTATGGCTTGATGATGTTTCTGAAATCAATGCTCATGCCAAGCCCTCCACGGCGCGGGCGAACAACTGGCCGCGCTCTTCGTAGTTCTTGAACATGTCGAAACTGGCGCACGCCGGCGACAGCAGTACCGCATCGCCTGGCTGGGCCAGGGCTTTGCACTGGGCGATGGCGTCGTCCAGGGAGGTGGCGCGCACCTGTAGCACGGCGTCGCCCAGCGCGGCGGCGATCAAATCGGAATCGCGGCCCATCAACACCACGGCGCGGCAATGCGCAGCCACCGGTGCCTTGAGGTCTTTGAAATCGGCACCCTTGCCGTCGCCACCGGCGATCAGCACCAGTTTGCCTTCGATATCGGCACCCAGGCCTTCGATAGCAGCCAGGGCAGCCCCCACGTTGGTGGCCTTGGAGTCGTTGTAATAGCTGACGCCATTGAGGTCGCGCACCCACTGGCAGCGGTGCTCAAGGCCGCCGAACGTGCGCAGGCTTGAGAGCATCGCATCAAATGGCAAACCAACTGCGTGGCCGAGCGCCAACGCCGCCAGGGCGTTGGACTGGTTGTGCGCGCCACGGATTTTCAGCTCGCGCACCGGCATCAGGTTCTGGAATTCGAAGGCCAGGTATTTCTCGCCGTTCTCTTCACGAATGCCGAAGGCCTTGAAGTCGGGTTTGCTCAGGCCGAAAGTCCAGCATGGCATGCCCTCGCCCATCAGCGGACGGCTCAGTGCATCCTGGCGGTTGACCACAAATTGCTTGGCGCCGCGGAAGATCCGGTGCTTGGCCAGGTGGTAGGCCGGCAGGCCGCTGTAGCGGTCCATGTGGTCTTCGCTGACGTTCAACACGGTGGCCACTTCAGCGCCCAGGTCGTGGGTGGTTTCCAGCTGGAAGCTCGACAGCTCCATCACGTACAGCTCGATGTCGTCGCTGAGCAGGTCCAGCGCCGGCGTGCCGAGGTTACCGCCCACGGCCACGCGCTTGCCGGCCGCTATCGCCATCTCGCCGACCAGGGTGGTCACGGTGCTTTTCGCGTTGGAACCGCTGATGGCCACGATCGGCGCCTTCGCATTACGCGCGAACAGGTCGATGTCGCCGGACAGCTTCACGCCACGGGCCGCTGCGGCTTGCAGGGCCGGTGTCGCCAGGGCCAGGCCCGGGCTCACGTAGAGCTCATCGGCGCGGCACAGAAACTCGACATCCAGCTCGCCACAACGCACTTCCACGTGCGGGTAGTCACGGCGCAGCGTGACCAGCTCCGGTGGATTTTCCCGCGTATCGGCCACGGCAAACGACGTGCCCCGGTTCGCCAGGAAGCGAACCAGGGACATGCCGCTCTTGCCGAGGCCGACAACGATGCGGAAGTGGTCTGAAGCGATCAGGGACACTCGTTTCTACCTCAGTTTCAGGGTGGCAAGGCCGACCAGTACCAGAATCACGGTGATGATCCAGAAACGGACAATCACACGCGGCTCAGGCCAGCCCTTGAGTTCAAAGTGGTGGTGAATCGGCGCCATGCGGAACACGCGGCGCCCGGTCAACTTGAAGGACGCCACCTGGATGACCACCGACAGGGTTTCCATCACGAACACACCGCCCATGATGAACAACACGATTTCCTGGCGAACGATCACCGCGATGGTGCCCAGGGCCGCGCCCAGCGCCAGTGCGCCGACGTCACCCATGAAGACTTGTGCGGGGTAGGTGTTGAACCACAGGAAGCCCAGGCCAGCACCGATCAATGCGCCGCAGAACACGATCAGCTCACCCGCGCCCGGCACGTAGGGGATCAGCAGGTACTCAGCGAATTTCACGTTACCCGACAGGTAGCAGAAGATGCCCAGCGCGCCGCCTACCATCACCGTCGGCATGATCGCGAGGCCGTCGAGGCCGTCGGTCAGGTTCACCGCGTTGCTGGAGCCGACGATCACGAAGTAAGTCAGCACCACGAAGCCGATGCCCAGAGGAATACTGGCGTCCTTGAGCATCGGGATGATCAAGGTGGTTTCCACCGCGCTTGGCGCAGTGGTGTACAGGAAGATCGCGGCGGCAAGGCCGAACACCGACTGCCAGAAATACTTCCAGCGGCTTGGCAGCCCCTTGGAGTTTTTCTCGATCACTTTGCGGTAGTCATCGACCCAGCCGATGGCGCCGAACAGCAGGGTCACCAGCAACACCACCCACACGTAGCGGTTGTGCAGGTCGGCCCACAGCAAGGTGCTGATACCGATGGACGACAGGATCAGCGCGCCGCCCATGGTCGGGGTGCCGGACTTGGACAGGTGCGACTGCGGGCCGTCATTACGAACCGATTGACCAATTTGCAGGTTCTGCAGGGTGCGGATCATCCACGGCCCCAAAAACAGCGACAAAGACAGCGCAGTCAGCACACCCAGGATCCCGCGCAGGGTCAGGTACTGAAAGACCGCGAAGCCTTTGTGGAACTGTTGCAGATACTCAGCCAGCAGCAGCAGCATTAATGTTTCTCCGTACTTGAGCCACACAAGGCCGCGACGACGTTTTCCATCACCGCGCTGCGCGATCCCTTGATCAAAATGGTTGTGTGTTTGTCTTGTTCTGCCACGCCCAGCGCCTGGATCAGCTCGGCCTGGGTTGCGAAATGTCGCGCACCGGGGCCGAAGGCGCTTACCGCATGAGCCATGTTCGCGCCAACGGCATAGAGGGCGTCGACTTTGCCTGCGGCATAGGCGCCGACTTCGCGGTGGCCTTGTTCAGCCCAGTCGCCCAATTCGCCGATATCACCCAGTACCAGCACCTTGCGACCGTCAAAACCCTTGAGCAGGTCTACAGCGGCATTAACGGAAGATGGGTTGGCGTTGTAGGTGTCATCAATCACACGCATGCCGTTGGTTGCCAACTGCGCCACGGTACGGCCCTTGACCGGTTGCACCGCGCCCAGGCCTGTAGCGATACCGAACAGCGACACGCCTAAGGCATGGGCGGCAGCGGCGGCGGCCAAAGCATTGGCGACGTTATGGTTGCCCAACAAATTCAGTTGCACGTGTTCGTCACCTTGCGGGGTATGCAAGGTGAAGGACGGGCAGCCACGGGCATCGACGGTGATGTTGGATGCATGGAAATCAGCCGCTGCGTTAAGCACGGCAAACGTCAGGACCTTGCGACCGGCGGCGCGTACACGCCAGGTCTCAAAGGCCTTGTCGTCCAGGTTCAAGACTGCGGTGCCCGATGCATCGAGGCCCTCAAGGATCTCGCCCTTGGCTTCGACGATTTTTTCCGGGCCGCCGAATTCGCCAACGTGGGCAGTACCGGCGTTGTTGATAATCGCAACGTGGGGCTTGGTCAGCGCCACGGTGTAGGCGATTTCGCCGATACGCGAAGCCCCCAGCTCGATCACCGCCGCCGTGTGTTCCGGGGCCAGTTCGAGCAGGGTCAGCGGAGCGCCGAAATCATTGTTCAGGTTGCCACGGGTCGCCAACACGGGGCCGCGCGTACGCAGGACACCGGCGAGCAGTTCCTTGACCGTGGTCTTGCCGCTGGAGCCGGTGATGGCGGCAACGGGCTTATCGAAAGCGGCGCGGTTCAGCGCCCCCAGTTGGCCGAGGGCCAGGCGGGTATCGGCGACCAGCAGTTGCGGCAAGGTGGAATCGGCTACTTCGCGCTGTACCAAGGCACCTACGGCACCTTTGGCGGCGACTTCGTTGAGGTAGTCGTGACCGTCGAAACGCGGGCCGGCCAGGGCGACAAACAGTTGCCCCGGTTTAATCGCCCGGCTGTCGATGCTCACGCCGCTGAAGCTGCAATCGCTCGACAGTACGCGGGCCGACAAGGCTTGGGTCAGTTCGCTGAACGTCATCGCCTTAAGCATGGGCAACCTCCCAGGCGGTCAAGGCGTGATCGGCCTCGACCAGATCGGAGAACGCATGACGCTCGCCATTGATTTCCTGGTAATCCTCATGCCCCTTACCGGCCAGCACGACCACGTCGTCAGCGCTGGCACTGGCGATCAACTGGGCGATTGCCGCACCGCGACCGGCGACGAAGGTGGCCTTGGACGCGTCTTTGAAGCCGGTGCGAATGTCCTCGAAAATCCGGCTCGGGTCTTCGCTGCGCGGGTTGTCGTCGGTCACGAGCACACCATCGGCCAAGCGCTCGACGATCTCGGCCATCAACGGACGCTTGCCGCGATCACGATCACCACCGCAGCCGAACAGGCAAAGCAATTTGCCCTTGGCGTGAGGGCGCAGGGCTTCGAGGACTTTTTCCAGGGCGTCCGGGGTATGGGCGTAATCGACCACCACCAGCGGTTGAGTACCGCCGCCCAGGCGCTGCATGCGACCGGCCGGGCCGTCCAGCTTCGGCAGTACCTTGAGGATTTCGTCGAGGGCGTAATCCAGGCCGAGCAACGCGCCGATGGCGGCGAGGACGTTGCTCAGGTTGAAACGCCCAAGCAGGGTGCTGCGCAAGTGGTGCTCGCCCTGAGGCGTCACCAGCGTAGCGCGCACGCCTTCGTCATTGAATTGGGCTTCACGGCAATACAAGTACGCGCTGGAGTCTTCCAGGCTGTAGGTGATCAGGCGCGCTTCGCTGTCTTGCGCAGCCAATTGGCGACCAAAGGCGTCGTCCAGGTTGACCACCCGGCACTTGAGGTCATTCCAGGCAAACAGCTTGGCCTTGGCGGCGGCATACGCCTCCATGGTGCCGTGATAATCCAGGTGATCGCGGGACAGGTTGGTCATCACCGCTACATCAAAGGCCAGGGCGGTGACGCGGCCCTGGTCCAGGCCGTGGGACGATACTTCCATGGCAACCGCCTTGGCACCGGCCTTCTTCAGGTCGGCCAGGGTCGCTTGCACGGCGATAGGGTTCGGCGTGGTGTGCAGGCCGCTTTGCAGCGCGCCATAAAAACCGGTGCCCAGGGTGCCGACGATGCCGCAGTGCTGGCCCAGCAGGTCGAGGGCCTGGGCGACCAATTGGGTCACGCTGGTCTTGCCATTGGTGCCCGTCACGCCCACCAGGTTGAGGTGGCGGCTCGGGTCGCCATAAAAGCGCCCGGCAATATCGGACAGCTGCTTGGCCAAACCCTTGACCGGAATCAGCGGCACGTCGGTGATCGGCAGCACGGTGGCGCCTTCCACCTCATAAGCCACGGCAGCCGCGCCGCGCTGCAACGCATCGGCGATGTGCGCACGGCCATCGTACTTGCCGCCCGGCACCGCCAGGAACAGGTCGCCAGCGCGCACGTTACGGCTGTCCAGGGTCAACTCGCGAATCAGCAGATCGCGGCCGGCGTGGGCAAAAATCTTGTTCAGGCTTAGAGACATCAGCCGCGCCCTCCATTGGCTTTTACTGCAGCGGCCGGTGGTCCGGCATTCGCTTGTTGCGTCGGCGGCAGGTTATCCGGCGTGATGTTCATCAGGCGCAGGGTGCCGGACATCACTTTGCTGAACACCGGCGCCGATACCAGGCCACCGAAGTAACCGGCTTTGCTCGGCTCATCAATCACAACGACGATGGCGTAGCGCGGGTCGCTCATCGGGCCGAAGCCGGCGAACAGCGAGCGGTAGGAGTTTTCGGCATAGCCCTTGGTGCCGACCGACGTTTTACGTGCGGTACCGGACTTGCCAGCCACGTGATACGCCGGCACCTGGGCACGGAATACCCCACGCGGAGCTTCGATCACTTGTTGCAGCATGCCTTGCATGGTCTTGGCGACGTTTTCCGGGATCACCTGGGTAGCTTTCGGCGCCTCGTCGACGTGGATCAGGCTGAGCGGCACCATGCGGCCGTTATTGGCCAGCACGGAGAAGGCATGGGCCAGTTGGATCGCGGTCACCGATAGGCCATAGCCGTAGGAAAGCGTGGCAGTCTCGGCTTTTTTCCAGTCGCGGTAGTTGGGCAGGTTGCCGACGCGCTCACCCGGAAAGTCCAGGCCGGTGGGTTGCCCCAGGCCGATCTTCTGCGCCAGATGGTAGATGGTTTCGCCGCCGATATCGAAGGCGACCTTACTCATGCCCACGTTACTGGAGTTGATCAGGATACCTGTCAAATCCAACACCGGGCCTTCAGTACGGGACACGTCACGGATGGTGTATTTGCCCAGCTGCAAAGTACCCGGATACACCTCGACCTTGTCGCTGGGCTTCCAGCGTCCGGTTTCCAGGGCGGCACTCATGGAGATAGCTTTCATGGTCGAACCCGGCTCGAACACGTCGATCATTGCGCGGTTACGCATCATCGCCGGTTGCAGGTTGCGACGGTTATTCGGGTTGTAGGTCGGCTGGTTGACCATGGCGAGGATCTCGCCGGTCTTCACGTCCATGATCACCAGGCTGCCAGCCTTGGCGCCGTTCTCGATGATCGCGTTACGCAGCTCGCGGTTGGCCAGGTATTGCAGGCGCAGGTCAATCGACAACGCCAAGGGCTTACCGGCCTTGGCGTTTTTGGTGACCTGGACATCCTTGATCAGTCTGCCGCGCCGATCCTTGATGACTTGTCGTTTGCCGGGAACCCCGGCGAGCCATTCATCGTAGGCGAGTTCCACGCCTTCACGACCGTGATCATCGATGTCGGTAAAGCCGACCATATGGGCAGTGGTTTCACCGGCCGGGTAGAAACGACGGAATTCCTCGATGCCGTAGACACCGGGGACTTTAAGGTCGAGCACCTGCTGGCCTTGCTCGGGAGTAAGGCCGCGAACGAGGTAGATAAATTCTTTATTTGCCTGGGCTTCAAGGCGCTCAGCCAAGGCTTTTGGGTCCTGGCCGAGGGCGGCAGCCAGTTGTGGCCACTTGTCCTTGGCAACCTGCAATTCCTTGGCGTTGGCCCATAGGGTGGTCACCGGCGTACTCACCGCCAACGGCTCGCCGTTACGGTCAGTGATCAGGCCGCGGTGCGCAGGAATCGGGATATGACGCAGGCTACGGGCATCCCCCTGGCCGATCAGGAAGTCACGGTCGACCACTTGCAGGTCGATGATCCGCCAGGCAATCGCCCCCACCATCAATGCCAGCAAACCGAGCATCAGGCGGAAGCGCCATGGGTAGAGTGCGCCTTCGAGCTTCATCATGGCGCCACCATGCGAACTTCGGCCGCGCCAGGGATGTGCATTTTCAGCTGTTCGGTGGCCAGCACTTCGATGCGGCTATGGGCCGTCCAGGTGCTTTGCTCGAGGATCAACCGGCCCCACTCCGCCTGCGCTTTGTCACGCACGCTCAATTCCCCATAGAGGGTATTGAGCAGTTGGCGGTTGTAGTGGGCACTGTAGGACACCGCAATTGCGGACACGAGCACGCCGACAAACAGCAGCAACATAAAGAAGCTGCCGCCCGGGAGGGGCTTGGCGAAAAGCTTGCTCACCGCAACTTCTCCGCGACGCGCATGACGGCGCTACGGGAACGAGGGTTGGCCTTGAGTTCGGCTTCGGAAGCGAACTGCGCTTTGCCATGGATTTTGATTTTCGGCACAAAGGCTTCGAAACGTACCGGAAGGTTGCGCGGCAGGTTGTCGGACTCACCCTTGACCAGACGGCGCATGAACAGCTTGACGATGCGGTCTTCCAAGGAGTGGAAGCTGATCACCACCAGGCGACCGCCCACTTCCAGCGCATCGAGGGCAGCCTCAAGGCCAGCCTCCAGGTCACCCAATTCGTTGTTGACATGAATACGCAAGCCCTGGAACGCACGGGTCGCCGGGTTCTTGCCTTTTTCCCAAGCAGGGTTGGCGACTTTCAGCACTTCAGCCAGGTCGGCAGTGCGTTCGAACGGCTGGATTTCGCGGCGCTCGACCACGGCACGGGCCATGCGGCCGGCGAAGCGTTCTTCACCGTATTCCTTGAACACGCGGGCGATTTCTTCCACCGGCGCGGTGGCAATGAACTGCGCGGCACTGACGCCACGGGTCGGGTCCATGCGCATGTCGAGGGGGCCGTCATTCATGAAGCTGAAGCCGCGCTCCGGGTCATCGAGCTGCGGCGATGACACGCCCAGGTCGAGCAAAACCCCGGCCACCTTGCCCGCCATGCCGCGCTCGGCGACTTCGGCACCCAACTCGGCAAAGCTGCGCTGCACAACGACAAAGCGGCCGTCTTCGGCCGCTAGCGCTTGCCCGGTGGCAATCGCTTGGGGGTCTTTGTCGAACCCGAGGAGCTTGCCGTCGGACCCGAGCTGGCTGAGTATCAACCGGCTATGCCCGCCCCTGCCAAAGGTGCCGTCCAAATAGCAGCCATCCGCGCGTACGGCGAGAGCCTCAACGGCTTCGTCAAGCAGTACGGTGATGTGGTTAAAGCCGCTATCAATAGTCACAGGATCAAATCACGCAGTTCATCAGGCATGGCGCCCGGTTGTTGAATAGCAGCCAGGTCAGCTGCAGAAACAGCATCCCAGGCATCTTCGTCCCACAATTGGAACTTGTTCAGTTGGCCGACCAGCATTGCGCGCTTATCCAGCTTGGCGTACTCGCGCAAACGCGGTGGCACCAGGAAACGACCACTGCCATCGAGCTCGAGGTCGACGGCATTACCAATCAGCAAACGCTGCAGACGGCGGTTTTCTTCACGCAATGAAGGCAGGGCACGCAACTTGGTCTCAATCAACTCCCACTCATCGAGGGGGTAAACACATAAACAAGGGTCAACGGCATCAATGGTGATGATCAACTGTCCGGAACTTCGCGAAATCAGCTCGTCACGATACCGGCTCGGCATGGCGAGACGGCCTTTTGCATCGAGACTGATAGCGTTAGCTCCGCGAAACACAGATGCGTTTCTCCAAATTTTAGCGTTTTACGTTCAAAAAACCCACTTTGTGCCACTTTCCGCCACTTGCGCACACTATAGGAATGCGCCCACCACACCGTCAAGGCGCGGATTCAAGGAAAAGCCTTACAGATCGGAGATTTAGGAGCGTAAAAGGAGGAGAAACCAGAGTTCGGCAGTGTTTTTGGCTCGACAAGCACAAATAGCTCAAAGAGCTAGAGCTCAAAGTTAAAGTAATTTATTAAGAGTAAGATTTTTTTGGTATTACGAAGATGCATCTGCCAATGATTCGGCAGGGAGGGATTCTTGCGTTACTACCGGTTTTCTGCCCGAGATTCGGACAGAAGAAAAAAGGTGGAGAGTCGATCTGTAAGCCGGGTTCTGTCTTGAACAGTCATTCGTCTACGATGGCCATCACTGGACATCTTTAGCAACCTACCCGGTCCCAGCGCGGGCCACGCCTTGGGACCCTATTTGGTCTTGCTCCAAGTGGGGTTTACCTAGCCACGAACTGTTGCCAGTCGTGCGGTGCGCTCTTACCGCACCTTTTCACCCTTACCGGCACCGAAGTGCTTAGGCGGTTATTTTCTGTGGCACTTTCCGTAGGCTCACGCCTCCCAGGCATTACCTGGCACTTCGCCCTATGGAGCCCGGACTTTCCTCCCCCCCCTAATTTTCATAGAAGGCAGCGACTGTCCAATCGACTCTCCGCCGCGCAGGTTAACGGCACGGCGGCCTCAGGACAAGTATTAAAAGTGCAGCATTGCCATCACGTTCGGACGGAATACTGGTTTAACCCCGGAACTATTCGGCTTTCTGTTTATCCAGCGCGACTTGATACAGCACATTCTTGCGCACACCGGTAATTTCCGCCGCCAACGCCGCAGCGCGCTTGAGGGGCATCTCCTTGAGCAGCAGGTCGAGGATACGCATGGCCTCGCTGCCGACCGCGTCTTCCGCCTCCGGCGCCGTCCAACCTGCCACCAGCACCACGCACTCTCCACGCTGCTGATTGCTGTCGCCTTCGACAAACGCCCGCAGGTCTTCCAGCGGCAAGCCCTTGAGGGTTTCGAACGTCTTGGTCAGTTCACGCGCCAGCAACGCAAGACGCTCGCCACCAAACACCAGCTCCATGTCCTGCAGGCATTCAAGGATACGGTGCGGGGCTTCGTAGAAGATCAGGGTACGCGGCTCTTCCTTTACCGCCTGGAGCCGCGCGCGACGCCCCACCGCCTTGGCCGGCAGGAAACCTTCGAAGATAAAGCGATCCGATGGCAGGCCCGCCGCCGACAATGCTGCTATGAGCGCGCACGCCCCCGGAACAGGCACTACATTGATACCAGCAGCCCGCGCCTGGCGAACCAGGTGGTAGCCCGGATCGGAGATCAGCGGCGTACCCGCATCGGATATCAGCGCTACATCGTCACCGGCCAGCAGGCGGACAATAAAGCGACTGCCTTCTTCGCGCTCGTTGTGCTCATGACAGGCCGCCAATGGCGTGCTGATACCAAAATGCTGCATCAACCGTTGGGAGTGCCGCGTGTCTTCGGCCGCGATCAATTTAACCTCGCGCAACACTTTCAATGCCCGAGCACTGATGTCGTCCAGGTTGCCAATGGGCGTCGCCACGACAAAAAGCGAGCCTGCAGTGGAATTCAAAGGACCTGGAGCAGTCAAAGCGCACACCTCGATGGTTGGCAAAAGCCATATTGTAGCGCGTAGGCGCCTTGAAAATATGCCATCACGGCCGATGCCTTTTCTGCCATCAATTGCCAACAGCAACATTTGCACGATCTAAATCAAAGGTTTCACGCCAGTAACATCGCGCCTGGGCCAGTGCTTGGGTACAATTCCACGCTAATTTGATCGGTATCAGGAACACTTACATGATCGCTTGCCTGCGGCTGCTCTCCGCCCTCTGCCTCGCTGCCTTACTGGCGGCTTGCGCCAGCTCGCCCTCGTCCAGCCTTGGCGAACTTCCACGGACCCCGGATGCCAGTATCGAGCAACTGCTCGAACAGGCCACTACCGCCAAGACGCCGGAAAAGGCCGCATTGCTGCGCCTGAGTGCGGCAGACATGGCCTACCACCAGAACAACCCTGGCCGCTCGTCGCAGATTCTTGCGCAAGTGTCCCTGGATGTTCTAAAGCCAGCCGCACAAGTCTTTGCCAGCACCCTGGCGGCCGAATTGGCCATGACGCGCAACCAGCCCAAGGCCGCGTTGACCGCGCTGAACCATCCGAGCCTGCAAAGCCTGAAGGAGCTGCCGACCGAACAGCAGATCCGCACCGGTACCGTACACGCCCGCGCTTATGAAGCCGATGGCCAGACCCTGGCCGCTGCTCGCGAGCGCGTTGCCATGGCGCCACTGCTCAGCGGCGATGCCGCTAAAAGCAATCACGAAGCCATCTGGATCTTGATCGCCGCACTGCCGGCAGAACAACTGCAAGCCAGCGGCAACCCGACCCTGGACGGCTGGATCACCCTGGCCCAGGCGGTCAAGGGCGCCGGTACGCTCGAGCAACAACAGGCCGCTATCGACACCTGGCGCGCACAGAACCCGGGCCACCCGGCCGCCGTGCAACTGCCAACACCGCTGACCAAGCTCAAGGAACTGGCCAGCCAGCCCTTGAACAAGATCGCCCTGCTGCTGCCGCAGGAAGGCCCACTGGCCTCCGTCGGCAAGGCGCTGCGCGAAGGTTTCATGGCCGCCCACTACCAGGCTGAACAAGCCGGGCAGAAGCCACCGGTCATTGAGTTCTACGACAGTTCGCGCCTGACTTCCATCGACGACTTCTATGCCAAGGCCCAGGCTGCCGGCGTGCAACTGGTGGTTGGCCCGCTGGAGAAGCCACTGGTCAAACAACTCAGCGCCCGCCCTCAATTGCCGATCACTACCCTCGCGCTGAACTACAGCGAGACCGACCAGAGCCCGCCGCAACTGTTCCAGTTCGGCCTCGCCGCTGAAGACGAAGCCCGCGAAGTGTCGCGCCGCGCCCGTGCCGACGGCCTGCATCGCGCCGCTGCCATGGTGCCCCGTGGCGAATGGGGCGAGCGTGTCTACCGGGCTTTCCGTCAGGATTGGGAGGCCAACGGTGGCACGGTTGTCGGTGTCGAGTATGTCGACCAGCCGGTCGCCCTTGCACAGCAAATCGCCGACCTGTTCCAACTGCGTAAAAGCGAAGGTCGCGCCAAGAGCCTGCAAAGCACCGTCGGTACTGACGTAGCGGCACAACCGTCGCGCCGCCAGGACATCGAGTTCATCTTCCTGGCCGTCACCCCGCAACTGGCACAACAGATCAAGCCGACCCTGAACTTCCAGTACGCCGGTGATGTGCCGGTGTACGCCACGTCCCACGTGTTCAGCGCCAGCGGTGACAAGAACCAGTACCTGGACATGACCAACGTGATGTTCTGCGAAACCCCTTGGCTGCTCAACACCACCGACCCGCTGCGTAACCAGGTTGCAGCACAGTGGCCGCAAGCCAACGGCAGCCTTGGCCGCCTGTATGCGATGGGCGTTGACGCCTACCGCCTGGCGCCGCGCCTTGGCCAGCTCAAGGCACTGCCGGATACACGGGTTGACGGCCTCTCGGGCAACCTGGGCATCAGCACCAACCAGCGCGTCGATCGTCAGATGCCATGGGCGAAGTTCGTCGGTGGCGAGATCCAACGCCTGCCGGACACCCCGCGCTGATGCAGGAGCGGTCTACTGCACAAAGCGGCAAGGATGCCGAACTTCAAGCACTGAAACACTTGCAACAACAGGGTCTGCGCCTTCTGGCGCAGAACTGGTTGTGTAAACGCGGCGAGCTTGATCTGGTCATGCTTGACGGCGATACAGTAGTATTCGTCGAAGTCCGCTACAGAAAACACGCACAATGGGGTGGCGCGCTCGCCAGTATCGACGGGCGCAAGCGTCAGAAGCTGATACTCGCTGCGCAGTTTTTCCTGCAAAAAGAGCATCGCTGGGCCGACGCCCCCTGCCGTTTCGATGTGGTTGCCATGGAAAGCACACCGTCTGGTCAAGTTGATCTGAACTGGCTGCAAAATGCCTTTGACAGCTGATTCCCCGGACACCTTCATCACACACTTTTGCTCTTTGCTTTGCGGGCTGCACATTTCTGTGCCAAACAGCCGCGCTACTTAAGGTCACACAGATGGACATGCAATCCCGAATTCGCCAGCTTTTCCAGGCCAGCATCGACACCAAGCAACAGGCGATGGACGTACTTGCACCGCACATCGAGCAAGCCAGTCAGGTCATGGTCAATGCCTTGCTCAACGAGGGCAAAATGCTTTCGTGCGGCAACGGCGGTTCGGCCGGCGATGCCCAGCATTTTTCGTCCGAGCTGCTCAACCGCTTCGAGCGTGAGCGCCCGAGCCTGCCGGCCATCGCCTTGACCACCGATTCGTCAACGATCACCTCGATCGCCAACGACTACAGCTACAACGAAATTTTCTCCAAGCAGATCCGCGCCCTGGGCCAACCAGGCGATGTGCTCTTGGCGATTTCCACCAGCGGCAACTCGGCGAATATTATTCAAGCGATCCAGGCCGCACATGATCGCGAAATGATTGTCGTAGCATTGACCGGACGCGACGGCGGCGGCATGGCCTCGCTGCTGCTGCCCGAAGATGTGGAGATTCGCGTCCCGGCCAATGTCACCGCACGTATTCAGGAAGTCCACCTGCTGGCGATCCACTGCCTGTGCGATCTGATCGACAGCCAACTGTTTGGGAGTGAAGAATGACCGTTAACCGCCTCGGCCTTTTGGCCATTACGCTGTGCCTCGGCATCAGTGGCTGCAGCACGGCAATCACTGCGACACGTGACACCCCTATTCAGGATGACAAGGGCACCCGTACCTTCGGTAGCAAGATCGACGACTCGTTGATCGAAACCAAGGTCGAAGTCAACATCGCCAAAGCCGCCACGGACCTGGGCAACGGCGCGTCGCGCATTGTCGTGACCAGCTTCAACGGCGTGGTACTGCTCGCCGGCCAAACGCCGCGCGCCGACCTCAAGGCCCAAGCCGAACAAGCCGCCTCGGCCGTACAACGGGTCAAGAAGGTCCACAACGAATTGCAGGTCATGGACCCGATCACCCTGTTGGCCATCAGCAACGATGCCCTGCTGACAACCAAGATCAAGGCGCAGATGCTGACCGACAACGCCATCCCCGGCTCGCGAATCAAAGTCGTCACCGATAACGGTATCGTCTACCTGATGGGCCTGCTGACCCAGGCCGAAGCCACGCGTGCAGCCAACCTGGTGCAGGGCGTCTCGGGCGTACAGAAGATTGTGAAAGTGTTCGAATACATCGACTGATGTAAATCCCGTACAAAAAAAGCCCCCTGCGCCATTGGCGTCAGGGGGCTTTTTTATCGAGCGGCCTGGTGACTCAGACTTCACTCACCAGCACGTCGGCGATACGAATGCTCAAGGCGGCACCGGTCAGCGTCGGGTTCACGCAGGATGACGACGGCATCACGCTGGTGCCCGCAATAAACAGGTTCGCGTGATCATGGCTGCGACAATCCCGGTCAACCACCGAGTCCTTCGGGTCATCACCCATGATGGTCGTGCCCATGATGTGCTGACGGTTCTGGAAACCGACGTCCGTACTGAGGATATCCGCATCCAGCAGCTTGGCGAACTGCTTGAAGTCCTCCAGGGCCTTCTCTTTACCGGCATGCCAATAGGCTGGAACGCTGTAATAGATCTCCGGCACCGGCAGGCCTATGGCATCGAACTTGGTCTTGCTCGGGGTGACGCGGTTTTCCGGCAGCGGCAAGGTCTCGAAGTCCACCGCCCAGTTGAGTGAGCGTGCGGACTGCAGGCGAATCTGCTCATCCAGCTTGGAACCCAGCACGCCCTTGGCGATCAGGTTGGAAGTGATTTGCGACGTCGGCACGGTGTTGCGGACCTTGATCTTGTAGCCGGGGTAGTCCTTGCGGAACGCACCGTCGCGACTGTTCAGGTACACCAGTAGTTGCGTGGGGCCCTCTCCGGGCCACATGTCTTCCTTGGTCATGACGTTCATGCTGATGCCAGTGTGGTCCATCAGGTTGCGGCCCACCTGGTCGGACGAGTTAGCAATGCCATTAGGGTATTTGTCGGAGGTCGACATCAGCAACAGCTTCGGCGATTCGATGCCATAGGCGGCCAACACGAAATAACGCGCCGTCAGCTTGTGGGTCGACTTGTCGGGGCGCATGTACCAGACAGCAGTGATCTTGCCGTCCTCCCCCGCCTCGATCTTATACACCACCGAGTTTTCCAGAACCTTGGTGCCATGACGCTCGGCCTCGTCGATGTGCATCGAGCCGTCGTACTTGGCGGCAATCGGGCACACCGGGTTGCAGTTGTTATTGCCGGCGCACGGCGGTCGCTTGCCGTACGGACGGGTCGCGCGGCCGTTGGGCTCCAGGATCGGGTTATAGCCGCCCTTGCCGAGCATTTCCGAAAGGCGCGTGAACATATAGCTGGGCTTGAGGCCTTCCATCGGGTACGGGATCGAACGCGGCGGGTAAGCCTCACCGCCCTGCCCGCTCTCGTCCTGGCCATCGACGCCGGAGACGCCCAGCTCAGTTTCGGCGCGGGCGTAGAACGGTTCCAGCTCGTCGTAGCTGATCGGCCAGTCGCGGCCCTGGCCATACAACGATTTCAGGCGAAAATCGTTCGGCAACATGCGCCATAACGATGAGCCGAAGTGCCAGGTGGTGCCACCCACCACCCGCAAATACGAGGTGTTGTATTTGACCGGGCCGACCTGCTGCAGGTAATCGCCATAGGTCGACGGCGCGTGGGGCAGGCTCGGGTATGGCGAACCTGCGCCCTGCAGTTTGGCGTTGGCCAGTGACAGCTTGACCGGCGCATTGCGAAAGGTTTCCACCACATCGCGGCGATTGACCCGAGGGCCGGCCTCAAGAACGATCACCGACTTGTTCGCCTTGGCCAAGCCGGTGGCAATCAGCCCGCCCATGACACCGGAGCCGATGATGACTACGTCGGCATCGAAATCAGCCTTGCTCATAGTTTGAAGTCCTGTGGCGCTTTAGGTTTGGGGCCCCATGAGTCCGGGCCGCCACCGTAAGTGGGGATGATGAGAGTGCCGTGAGTGGGCCGGTACATCAGCGCTTCGCTGTAGCTGACGAGTTCCGCGTCGGCCGGCTCGCCGACGATGCCCAGGTACCAGGCCGAAATGATGCTGGTAGCCGTTATCTTCAACGACGGATCGGCATCGGCCAGCGCCAGGTAATCATCGACATGCTTGAGGCCACGTTCGGAGATCAACTGCTTGAGGGCGATCACATGGGTCGAAAAGTTCGGCGCACGTTCATCCAGGGCCGCGTAGTAACGAGCCGCCAGAACCGCGTTGACCGGACGACTGACCAGAAACTGCGACAGGGCCGCAAAGTCGGCGTCCGACTGAGCGGCCGCCATAACCGACTGCCAGGGCACCAGGCCGCTGACCAGCGCGGTCAACCCCAACGTGACCGAGCCGCGCAACAAGCTGCGGCGTGAGAGTGCATTGATTGATGAGTCCATGGTTCAAACCTCCAGACGTCGGCGACGGACAATTAGGATCACCGCCAAGGCAATCAGGATGCAGGCAAGGATGATCGCCGGAGGCGCGAACTTGGCCATCACCGCCAACGGCGCCTTGGGGCCACCCGCGCGAACCTGAGCCACATCGGCGGCGGACACCTTCTGCGCATCATTGCCGTAGCGGGACAGCACATAGTTGCTCACGTCGGCAATCTGCTGGTCATTGAGGCGATCGGTAAACAACGCATCCGGGCCGAACGCCGGCATGTCGATAGCCACGCCATCCACCTCGCGGTGCACGCCATAGACGATTGCGGCGATCAGGTTGTCGCTGCGGCTGGTGGCGGTGTTGTGGAACAGCGACGGGTATTCACGGGTGCCCTGGCCATTGGCCTGGTGACAGTTGGCGCAGGTGCCGCTGAAAATATGCCAGCCAGGGTTGTCTTCGGGTTTGCCACCGCGCAGGGTCAACTCATCGCTGGAGGCTTGGCCGAACTCATGCCGAGCTTTGGTCTCACCGGTGTTGATCGGCTGGGTTTGCAGCAGGTAAGCGGCGATGGCCTTGAGGTCGACATCGTCCAGATGCTGCAGGCTGTGCTCGACCGCTTCTGCCATTGGCCCGGCGGCCTGCGCCTTGCCTTCCACATGGCCGGTACGCAGGTAAGCCACCAGATCATCGCTGGACCAGGCGCCGATGCCGCTGGTTTTGTCAGAAGTGATGTTGGGCGCGTACCAACTGCCCAATGCGCCACCGGCGAGTGGCTTGCTGTTATCGGCCGCCATCAGCACATTGCGCGGGGTGTGGCAGGTGTCGCAGTGGGCCAGGGCATTAACCAGGTAGTCGCCACGGTTCACTTCGGCGGATTTCCCGGGATCCGGGGTGAAGCGCTTCTGGCTATGGAATAACGCATTCCAACCAAGCATCGACGCGCGGATGTTGAACGGGAAGTCCAGATCGGTCTTCTGTGTCGTGGCGTCGACGGGCTGCACTTCGTGCATGAAGTAGTGGTAGAGGTCCGCTACATCGGCATCGGTCATCTTCGCGTAGGAGGTGTAAGGCATTGCTGGATAGAGGTGCGTGCCATTCGGCGTGACGCCGTCCCTTACCGCACGAGCGAATTGCTCAGCGGTATAGCCGCCGATACCCGCAGATTTGGACGGGGTGATATTGGTCGAATAAATCACCCCCATCGGCGAGCTGAGCGGGTAGCCGCCCGCAAAAGGCTGGCCGCCTGGCGCGGTGTGACACGCCACGCAATCCGCTGCGATCGCCAGGCGCTTGCCGGGTGACGAAGTGTCATCCAGCGCCTGGCCCTGAGCACTGCTGGCGATACACGCGACAAGCGTGAGCACGCTCGCCAGCACATACCTAGTGCTTGTTCCCCTACCCGTTTTACGCGGCATGACTTTTACCTTAAGCACTGTATTCATGACTTTCGTGGACTCACACGTTGCTGTGAATCATCGAAAATTCGAGATGTCATAGGACGTCATATGACAGCACGCCGCGAATATTTCACGCGACGCAATATTTGGCAACAAATTTAAAGGCCAAATGACATCAGTCGAGCATCCATTCAGACGCGTCTAAATCAATGCTTTCGAAGCATCACCGGAATTCTTCGTGGTCACGTTAATGATATTTTTGAAAAAAACAGACGAATTTCTTTAAATTTTCGTGATGCTTGAACGTGTGTGCTGTCATTTAGCCTTCAGTCCTGTAAAACGCTGTCGATAGAGGTACGACAACTGCCGTCACCGCAGAGGTGCCGGCCCTCACTTCGTTGATGAATCCATCAGCATCTCCCAGGACGAACCGATGAGCTGGCTTAACGATGCAAAACTCTCAACCAAACTGATCACCTCCTTTTCACTCTGCGCCCTGATTACCCTGGGCGTGGGCGTGCTGGGTAGCCGGGGGGTATCTGCGCTGTCGGAAAGCCTCAGGTCGGTGTTCAACAACAACCTGGTCGCCATCGCCAACAGCGCTCAGACCAAGATCAAGGCCGTGGGGCAAAGTCGCGATCTGTATCGCCTGTATATCGCCCACGCCAACGATGCATCCCAGTCGGTGAAAGACGAATTCATCGCCTCGATGAACGCCAATCGACTGGCAAGCGAGAAGGCATTTACCCTCTATCGCCAGCGCCCTCTGGCGGATGATGAGCGCGCAGCCGGCGATAAAATGGAGCGTGACTGGCCGGTGTATCAAGCCATGGTCCAGCAGTACATCGCGCTGCTGAATGCGCATGAGCTGGATAAGGCGCGAACGCTGCTGTTCGGTGACCTGCAAAAAAACTATCGCACCGTGATGGATGAACTGACCATCATGGTCGACTCCAATGATCGCCAGGTTGCAGAGAACGCAACGGATGCAACGGTGCAAGAATCTTTGGCGAAGAACACCCTGTACTCGGGCATTGTGCTGGCGTTTATTGCGGCGATCCTTTTGGGCCTGTTTATCAGCCGCCTGATCAGCCGCCCAATTGCCACGGCCGTGACCAGCGCACGGCGCATTGCCGATGGCGACCTGACCCAGGCCATCGTCAGCACCAGCCGCGACGAAACCGGCCAACTGTTGAGCGCACTGGGCGATATGCAATCGAGCTTGAAGCAAACGATCCAGCAAATTGCCAGCGCCTCTGACCAATTGGCGTCTGCCGCAGAAGAACTCACAGCGGTTACCGATAACGGCAGCCGCAGCCTGGTTCGCCAGAACGACGAGATCCAGCAAGCCGCGACGGCGGTGACCGAGATGACCTCAGCGGTAGAAGAAGTGGCGCGTAATGCGGTGTCCACCTCCGAGGCTTCCCGCACCACCAGCGAACAGGCCACCAACGGCCGCGACCAGGCGCGCAAGGCTGTCACCGCGATCAACCACGCCACTGGCGAGATCGACACGTCGACCACCATGGTCAAGGACCTGGCCGGCCAGGTGCGTGATATCGGCAAGGTCTTGGACGTGATTCGGGGCATTGCCGAGCAGACCAACCTGCTGGCCCTCAATGCCGCCATCGAGGCTGCCAGGGCCGGGGAGCAAGGTCGCGGCTTTGCCGTGGTCGCGGATGAAGTACGCGCCCTCGCCGCCCGCACCCAGGCCTCGACCGGAGAGATCGAAAGCATGATCAATGCTGTGCAAAGCAGTGCCGACCAGGCCGTAGGCGCCATGGGCAAAAGCCAGGCATTGGTCAACGACACCCAGACCCTGGCCCAGGCCACGGGCGAGGCGCTGGAACAGATCGCCGAGGGAATTTCCCAGATCAACGAGCGCAACCTGGTGATCGCAACAGCCTCGGAAGAACAGGCCCATGTGGCGCGTGAAGTCGACCGCAACCTGGTGAATATCCAGGACCTGTCGACACAAACAGCAGCCGGCGCGCACCAGACCAATGCATCGACCCAAGAGTTGTCGAACCTCGCGACGTCTTTCAACACCCTCGTCAGCCGGTTCCACCTGTAAAATATCCGGCGACAAAAAGGGCGCCATGCATTGACTGCATGGCGCCCTTTTTAGTGGTCAGCGTTTATTGGTATTGCTGATACGGGTTGCCCTGGAACTGGTTGTTCTGCTGCGGCGCTTGTTGCTGCGCGCCAGGCTGGCCGTACTGCTGGCCGGGGATCGGGCCGAGGTTTACTTCTACGCGACGGTTCTGCGCACGACCGTTCACGTCGGCGTTGCTGGCAATCGGGTTATCCGGGCCGGCACCGCGCGCGCTGAGGTTCGCACCGTTGACGCCTTGGGAAGTCAGGTAGTTGGCCACGCTCTGGGCACGACGCTGGGACAGGTCCATGTTCAGTTGGCGGCTGCCGGTGCTGTCGGTGTAGCCGACGATCTGGATGGTGTTCTGGTTGAACTGCTTGAGGGAGTTGGCCAGGTTGTTCAGCGGCTGGTAGAAGCTGCTGGAGATCGCGTCCGAGTTGGTGGCGAACGTGATGTTACCCGGCATGATCAGCTTGATCTGGTCGCCCTGGCGCTGAACTTCAACCCCGGTATTGGCCATGCTCTCGCGCAGTTTCTTTTCCTGCTGGTCGGCGTAGTAGCCGTAACCCGCAGCGCCGGCACCCGCAACCACCGCACCGATCAGCGCGCCCTTGCCACGGTTGTTATGGTCGATGGCAGCACCCGCCAATGCACCGGCCAGGGCACCCAGGCCACCGTACTTGGCGGTCTTGCTCATACCGCTGGATTCATTATTCGCCTGTCCCTGGCTGCTGCCGTCATAAGGATTAGGTGAAGCGCAGCCGGACAACAGGGCTACGGCGGTAGCAACAACAAGCAGACGACGCGGAGTGAACATGAAGGGAGCTCCTACTTTTTGCATTCTGTGGTGCAAAGGACATTGGCAATGGACCCGTGCCGAGTTTGGAACGCGACAAACGGTAAAAATTCCGTGGGCGCGCCCCGAGCTGTAACAAAACGTTCGGGACTTGCGCTACGACAGAAACCGTAGCAGACACACGCTGAACGCGGCCTGAGTTTTTGCTACAGCGGATTGCCGTTTGAACACTTCCTTTCACGCCCGCACAAACGGGTTCTCACGCATCTCGTCACCCAGGCGCGTATCCGGGCCATGACCGGTCACCACCGTCGCGCCTTCGTCCAGCGTGTAGAGCCGCTGCTTGATCGAACGCACGATCGTCGCCTGGTCCCCACCCCACAAATCCGTACGCCCTACGCCGCGCCGAAACAGCGTGTCCCCGACAATCAGCAGTTTGGCATCGGCAAACCAGAAGCTCATCGAACCTGGCGTGTGCCCCGGTGTATGCAGCGCAACACCGCATCCGCAGGCCAACGCCTCATCATCGGCCAGCCAGCGATCCGGCGACGGCACCGGGGTGTAGGGCACACCAAACATCTGGCACTGCATCTCCAGGTTGTCCCAGAGAAACTGGTCTTCCTTGTGCAGATGCAGGGTGGCACCGGTCTTTTCCTTCAATTGTCCCGAGGCCAGGAAGTGATCGAGATGGGCATGGGTGTGGATGATGCTCACCACTTTCAGGCCCAGCGCATCGAGACGTGCCAGGATCAACTCATGGTTGCCACCCGGGTCGACCACGATGGCCTTTTTGGTGATGGGGTCGCCAATGATCGTGCAGTTGCACTGCAACGGGCCGACCGGGAAGGTTTCGCGGATCAGCGCGGCTTTTTCAATATTCATCGGTGCTCCTGCGGGCTCTATGGCATATTCCGCACAGTATGGTTGACGAGGCGCCAGACCTGAAGAGCAGCGACTGCTAAGCTTGCCAGCGCCATCGAAAAACAATCCAGGCCCCCACAAGCATGCCGCGTTGGAGCGAGCCCCATGGCGAATCAACTGATCATCTGCGAGCACTGCGATTGCGTTTACGAAAAAGTCACGCTCGCCAGACATCAAAAAGCCTTCTGTGTACGTTGCGCCGGCGTGCTCCAGCGCTACAACGGCCTGTTGGTGCAACAGCGCCTAGCCCTGACGCTGACGGCTGCGGTGCTGTGGACGTTCGCCAATTTCTATCCCGTGATGAGTATCAGCCTGCAAGGCCTGAAAAGCAGCGCCACGTTATGGGATTCGGTGGTAGCGCTGAGCCTGGGGCCGATCACGTTTATCGCGTTGGTGGCGGCCATTTCCATCATCATCGCGCCGGTGTTCCAGTTACTGCTACTGATGTGGGTCCTGAGTTTTGCCCTCAGGGGCAAACGCTCACCCGCATTCCGATTGTGTATGCGTTGGCTGGAGGCGCTCAGGCCCTGGAGCATGCTGGAGGTATGCCTGCTCGGTGCGATGGTGGCGGTGTTCAAGCTGGCCGGCATGCTTGATGTGATACCCGGCACCGGCCTGTTTGCCCTGGCCGTGCTCAGCCTGTTGCTGATCCGCATTGCCGGACGCGATGTGCGCGACCTGTGGGACAGCGTATGAACACACCGCCGACGGCCAGCGAGCTCGACCTGTGCCTCTGCCACAGCTGCGGATTGTCCTGTGACATGCGCACCGGGCCGACCGAATGCGAGCGCTGTGGCGCGCCCTTGCACCGGCGCAAGGTCAGCTCACTGACGCGCACCTGGGCCTACATGCTCACCGCACTGGCGTTCTATGTGCCGGCCAATCTGCTGCCGGTGATGAACACCACGATGTTCGGCTCGGGGGCGGACAGCACCATCATGAGCGGCGTTCTGGAGTTCTGGCAGCATGGCGCGTGGGACATTGCGCTGATTATTTTCATCGCCAGCATCGCAGTGCCCGGCATCAAGTTTGTGTCCCTGACCCTGCTGCTGGTCACCGTGCAGCGCAATAGCCTGTGGGCACGCAAGGAACGGTCGAAGCTGTTCCGCTTCGTCGAGCTGATTGGCTACTGGTCCATGCTCGATGTCATCGTGGTCGCGCTGGTGGCCGCGCTGGTGAAGTTCCAGGCCCTGGGCACCATCGAGCCGCGCCTGGGCATCCTGTTTTTCGGTCTGGTGGTGGTGTTTACCATGCTGGCCGCCATGAGCTTCGATCCGAGGCTGATCTGGGAAACCCCACACAACAAGGAGACCGCGGATGACGTCACATCCCACTGACACCCCGCAAGCCCCAGGGTCGCCTGCGATCAAGACACGACGCTTCAGCGTTTCGCTGGTGTGGATCGTGCCGATCGTCGCGGTGCTGGTGGGGATTTCGCTGGTGGTACACAGCGTCCTCCAGCAGGGCCCGACCATCACTCTCAACTTCAAGACTGGCAGTGGCCTGACCGCGAATAAAACCGAGGTCAAGTACCGCAACGTGGTAATTGGCCAGGTGACCGATGTCGCCCTGAGTGACGACCAGAAAAGCGTCAACGCGACCGTTCAATTGGCCAAGCAGGCCGAAAGCTTCACCCGCGCCGACTCGCAGTTCTGGGTAGTGCGCCCGCGTATCGGCGCCGGCGGTGTATCCGGCATCGACACCCTGCTCTCCGGCGACTACATCGGTGCCGACATCGGCCAATCCGACACACGCGCCAAACACTTCAAAGGCCTGGAAAACCCGCCGCCCATCACCTACGGCGAACCGGGCAAGCGCTTCACGCTGCACACGCAGACCCTCGGTTCGCTGGATATCGGCTCACCGGTGTACTACCGCAAAATCGAGGTCGGCCAGGTGGTGGCCTACGAGCTGGACGTCGAAGGCAAGGGCATCAATGTCGAGGTATTCGTGCATGCACCGAATGATGCCTATGTCACCGAAAACACGCGTTTCTGGAACGCCAGCGGAATTGACCTGAGCGTAGGCGCCAATGGCTTCGCGCTGAAAACCGAATCGCTCTCGTCCATGCTGGTGGGTGGCATCGCCTTTCAGGCGCCGCCGTACAGCCCCAACGACAAACCAGCCGACGAAGCCCGTACCTTTGAGCTGTTCGACGACCAAGTCAGCGCCCTGGCCCCACCCAATGGCGAGGGGCAATACATGGCCCTGCGATTCGACCAGGCATTGCGCGGGCTCAAGGTCGGTGCGCCGGTGGAGTTCCTCGGCGTTGAATTTGGCAAAGTGGTGTCGATCAACCTGGACTACGACGCAAAAAAACGCAGCTTCCCGCTCAACGTCGGCATCGTGATCTACCCACAGTTGCTCGGGCAGGCCCACACCAAACTGCTCAAGGTCATGAACCATAACCCCGACGATGAGGCCGCCGGCGTACGCCTGATCGGCTCGTTCATCGAAAATGGCCTGCGTGCCCAGGCGCGCAGTGGCAACCTGCTGACCGGCCAGTTATACATCGCGCTGGACTTCTACCCGAAAGCCGAGAAGGTCAAGTTTGACCCCAGCCTGCGCCCTGTCAGCATTCCAACCATTCCCGGTAACCTGGAGCAGCTACAGGAAAAACTCGAGAACATCGTCAACAAGATCAACCAACTGCCGATCGAACGCATTGCCGGCAACCTCGACAGCAACTTGGTCGAGCTGCGCAAAGGCCTGACCCAGTTCAACGCCAAAACCCTGCCCAGCGTTCAGAACACCCTGGCTGATGTGAGCAAGACGCTGCAATCGGCCAGTTCGACCCTGGCCGAGGATTCACCGCAGCGCGAACAGCTGACCCAGACCCTGGATGAACTGAGCCGCATGTCGCGCTCCCTGCGCGAGCTGTCGGACTACCTGGGCCGTCACCCGGAATCGCTGATTCGCGGACGCCCCGACAACGCCGCGCCCCTGGACCTGCAAGGACCTCCGCGCAAATGACCCCTGGAGCAAGCGCCATGACGTTTCCGTTGAAAATCACAGTGATCGGCATGCTGCTGTTGCTGGCGGCGTGTAGCAGTACTCCGATCACCTTTCATACGCTGACCCCGGCGCACTGGAATACGGCCACTGGGGCCGACGCGGGCAGCATCCGGATCGAAAGCATCACCGTTCCACCCCAGGTCGACCGACCGCAGATCGTGATTCGCCAGGGCGACAGCGGCGTGGCCATCCTGGAAACCCAGTGGTGGGCTGCGAGCCTCGCGGATGAGCTGAGGAGTGCGCTGGTGGACCAATTGGCCAACAGCAACCCTCGGCAATCGATGTTGTTGCGTCTTGAAGTGCAGCGCTTTGACTCCGTGCCCGGCCAGTACGCGCTGCTCGACGTCAAATGGCGTCTACGCCCGGCCGGCGGCACCGAGCGCCCGCCGCTGACCTGCCGGACCACATTGCAGTCGCCCGCCGGGTCGAGCATCGACAACGTGGTGCTCGCCCATCAAAACAATCTCAAGCGCTTTGCCGCGCAGGTCAGGCAGGCGGTCGACAGGTCAGCCGGCCAGTGCCCGCCTGCGCCGTAAACCGTCCGGCCATTACGCCAGCAACCCCATCGCCTTGGCTCGCGCCACGGCCTGGGTGCGTCGCTCCACCCCGAGTTTGCTGTTGATGTGGCTGGCGTGGGTCTTGACGGTGTGCAGGGAGATAAACAGCTGGTTGCTGATTTCCTGGTTAGAACAGCCTTGGGCGATCAGTTGCAGGACCGCCAGCTCGCGCGTGCTCAGGGTTTCGTGGGTGGTCGTAACCTCGGGAGTCACCACCGCTGGGAGAAGTGCGAGCAGGCTCTGGTGCAGCGGACCTTGCGGGTCTTTGCCCAATTGCTCGCGCATCCAGTCCGGATACCCGTCCAACAAGCGCTGGAACGGCTGTAACGCCCCCCCGGCGCCCGCCTCAAACGCCTGGGCCAGTACCGGACGCGCCTTGGCTTCCTGACCGCACTCCAGCAGCAACTGCGCCTGCTGGGTCAGCGCCATCAGGGCAATCATCTGGCGCCCGCAGTTGTGAGCCTGGTGCGCCAGTGCTTCGAGCCGCTCCAGCGCCGCCTGGGGTTGATGGCGGACGGCATCGAGGGCGGCTTGTTGCAGCCCGATATGTTGCGGCAAGTGCGGGTGGAATTCCGGTGCAGCGGCGGCCTGTTCGCCGTGGTAAGTCTGCCCCAGCCGCGTCAGCCAGGCATCCGCCAGGTCGGTGCGGCCTTGGGCCAGCCACAGTTCGCATTTGATCAGGGTAATCATCGCCAGGTAGTAGATCGGCGGCACATCCCAGATATGCATCAGGCGCTCGGCTTCGGCGAGTTCGGCGAAGGCTTTGGGAAAGTCATTGCGCCGCCCTTCGAAGCTGGCGATCACACAATGGCCGATCAGCACGCTGATGTCGCGACAGGCGCGCGCCTCAGCCAGGCCCGCGCGCAGGTGGGCGATGCCGGTTTCAGGCTGGTTGCGCACCAACAGCAAATAGCCTTCGTAGAGCGACAGCCGCGCACGCACCGCATACAACCGCTGCGGTGCCAGGCCGTGCAGGCGTTGCAGGCCCTGGCGCACTTCATCGAGGGCGCGCAGGATTTCGCCACGTGCCTGCAGCACCCGTGCACGGTCGTAATGGGCCAGGGCTTCGAACAATGGGTTGCCGACGCGCTGCGCCAGTTCCAGGGATTCGCGGTTCAGGCCTCGGGCGCGCCACAAATCACCATCGGCGATGGCCAGGTTGGACAGGGTCGACAGACACACCAGACGCTGGCCGTAACGCCGTTGCGGCAGGCTTTCCAACGCCTCGCTGCAATAGCGCTGAGTCAATTCACGATCCCCGCGGCCCCGGGCGATAATCCCGCTCAGCGCCAGCCACTGGGCCAGCATCGAGCGCTGTGCAGTGGCCGAGGGCGCTGGCAGGAAGCGACTGAGGTACGCGGATAATTCCTCCGCCGCATCCAGCTGGCAGGCCAACCCCAATGCCCAGCTGTACAGCACAATCAGGCGCGGCGTGCTGATCAGCAGGCTGTCGGGCAAGTCCATTTTCCAGCGCAGCAACATGCCGACATTCTGCTCGGCCAGCAGTTGTTCTTCGGACAGGTTCTGCACCAGGTTGGCCGCCACGTCGAGGTGCCCGGCGCGCAACGCCTGCTCCACCGCCTCGTCGATCAAGCCCTAGGCGTTGAACCAACGGCACGCGCGCAGGTGCAGGCTGGCGGCCGGCAATACATTGCTGCTCGCGCGGCGGGTGCGCAGCAGGTCGGAGAACAAATGATGATAACGGTACCAGTGCCCCTGCTCGTCCAACGGCACCAGAAACACCTGGTGGGCTTGCAGGTAACGCAGGATCTCGGCGCTGTCATGGGCTTCGCGCACGGCATCGCACAACTCGCTGCAAAAACGGTCCTGGGGCGCAGTGTCGAACAGGAACGCCTGCACTTCGGGTGGCAGGCAGTCGATCACTTCTTCCAGCAGGTAGTCGCGGATCAGCCCTTCCCCACCGTGCAGGCTTTGCGGCAAGGCGCTCTCGTTGCCGGCTTCGGAAGCCGCCAGCAGCCAAAAGCGCAGGCCGGCCACCCAGCCTTCGCTGCGGCGGATCAGGTTGTCGAGGGCTTCACCACTCAAGGAACTGCTGTGGCGATCCAGCAACGCCTGGGATTCGGCATGGGTCAGGCGCAGGTCTTGCTCGTGCAACTCCAGCAAGTGCCGTGACAACCGCAAGCGCGCCAGATGCCAGTCCGGGCGCTGGCGACTGGTGACCAGCACCACTAGGCCATCGGGCAGATGGTTGAGGAAAAATTGCAGGCAACGGTCCAGCACCGGTCCCTGGGCCAGATGGTAGTCATCCAGCACCAGCAATAATGGCGCACGGGTGGACAGGTGCACGGTCAGTTCATCGAGCAGGCCATCGAGCCATTCTTCAAACGCGAAGGGTTGGTGCCGCTGGCGCATTTTCAGCAAGCCCAGGGAGTGGGCGCCGAGCGCGGGGAAGTAATGCTGCAACCCTTCGAGCAGGCGCTCAAGAAAACGCCCCGGGTCGTTGTCCCGTGGGCTCAGGCCCAACCACAGGCTTTGCCAGTGAGCCGGCAGGCCCTGGCAGAACTCCACCGCCAATGAACTCTTGCCGAACCCAGCCGGTGCGCTGACCAACAGCAACCGCCCTTCCAGCCCGGCACTCAGCCGTTCACACAGGCGCGGGCGCGGCACGTAGCCGTCAGGCAGCGGAGGCCTGTAGAAGCGACCTTCCAGGGTCGGGATTACCCTACTGGCAGGCCCTTGGATTCGGGACAGATCAGTCATCGCCGGGCTCTTGTAGAAGGCTGTTGTCGGCATTGCAGATGTCCGCAGACTAGCGGTAAAAGCGGTGGGTTTGTAGATCTTTGCAACATTTGCCTGAAAAAGAACTGAGACAAGAAATATCGCCACAAACAAAAAGTGGGAGGGGGCTTGCTCCCGATAGAGGCGGATCAGTCAATGCATGCGTTGACTGTCACACCGCTATCGGGAGCAAGCCCCCTCCCACATTGAGTCACTCGTGCAGCTTAGCGAACACCGTCCTGGCGCAGGGCCGCTGGGGTGAAGTCGCTGGTGGTGGCGGTGAAGCCGAAGTCATAGGCCTGTTTCTCTTCGTTCTTCATGCCCAGGGCCAGGTAGCGGCCGGACTGCAGGTCGTAGAGGGTTTCCAGGGCGTACCACGGCACTTGCTTGTCGTAGTAGTTCTCGGCATGGGCCTCGGCGACGCGCCACAGTTGACCACGACCGTCGTAGTGGTCGATCACCGCCGCTTGCCAGGTGTCTTCGTCGATGAAGAAATCACGCTTGGCATAGATGTGGCGCTGGCCTTCCTTCAAGGTCGCGACCACGTGCCAGACACGGCGCAGCTCGTAGCGTGTCAGGTCCTGGTTGATGTGGCCGGCCTTGATGATGTCGGCGTACTTGAGCTTCGGATCGTCGATCTTGTAACTGTTGGAGGCGATGTAGATTTCCTTCTTGCCTTCCAGTTTCCAGTCGTAGCGATCCGGCGCACCGTTGTACATGTCAAGGTTGTCGGAGGTCCGCAGGCCATCGGCGGCGGTACCTGGCCCGTCATAGGACACTTGCGGCGCCCGGCGCACACGGCGCTGGCCGGCGTTGTAGACCCACGCCGAACGCGGCTCCTTCACCTGGTCCAGGGTTTCGTGCACCAGCAGCACACCACCGGCCAGGCGTGCCGGCGCGGTCACTTGCTGCTTGAAGTAGAACAGCACGTTGCCCGGGTTCTTCGGGTCGAAGTCCTTCATCTTGTCGCGGAACACGAACTGGTCGCGGAAGTACACGAGGCTGTAGGAACCGTTGGTTTGCGGCGTGGCCTGGGTCACCAGACGGGTCACGCTGCCGCCGCGATAACGGGTGATGTGGTTCCAGATAACTTCCACACCGCTTTTCGGGATCGGGAACGGTACGGCGGTTTCAAAGTTTTCCAGGCCGTTGCCGCCCGACACCAGGTTGGTGGTGGTGGCGTTCTTCTTGATGGCCGCGAACACATCGGCCGGCACGGTAGCGCCGCGATGGGTCGGGTAGACCGGCATCTTGAAGGTTTCCGGGTAACGCTTGAACATCGCGTACTGCCCCGGTGCCAGCTTGTCCTTGTACTGCTCGACGTTCTGCGCAGTGATGGTGAATTGCGGTTGTTCGCTGGCGTACGGGTTGGCGAGGAAACCTTTGGCATCCACAGCGCCGGCGTTGGTCGGCATAGGCGACCATTTAGGGATGGTGCCCGCTGCGTTACCGGCCATTTCCGCGCCCATCGGCGTCAGGGTCGTGCCCAGCTTGGCTGCTTCATCCGCCGACACTGCCGCCATGACATTGCTCGCCAGGATCGACAGTCCAAGCACACCGACGTGCAACAGACTTTTGGTTATTTTCATGTTCTGGTCTTCCTGAAAATACAGTGTGCTTAGAAGTTGGCGCCGAAGCTCAGGGCGACGAAGTCGCGGTCATTCACCGTGCTGAAATCACCACCGAAAAAGTTGGTGTAAGCCAGGCTGGCGGTGTAGGTGTTCTGGTACTCGGCATCCAGGCCCAGGCTGACGGCCTTTCGACCTTCCTCGAAGTTACCACCAGGGCCTGGCGAATAACCTTTTACGTCATGGGACCAGGCCACGTTTGGCTTGAGGTTGACGCCAGCGAACACATCCGGGTACTCCCAGATTGCACGCGCGCGGTAGCCCCATGAGGTGGCGGTGGTGAAGCCATCGTTATTGCAGTTGGTGTTGAGGTTGGCAGCATTGGCCTGGCCGCCGCCTTGAGCAGTGGAGTTGTTGAGTGCGGTACAGAAACCACCCGGCAACTGGCCCGGACCGAACACCGGATCGCGGCCATAACGCGCCTGGGACCTACTCTCCAGACCGCCCACGTGGGTCACGCCGATTTCACCGACGGTGGTCAAGCGACTGGCGCCCATGACTTGGTCGAAGAAGTGCGTGAAGGTGGTTTGGAACTGGGTGACTTCCTTGCGGTTGTAGCCATGCAAATCCTGACCCGGCGACCCTTTCAACACAGATGCATTATTGAAGGGCGGAAGGGGCGTGACACCGGCAAAGAGAATGTCTGTGGTACTCAGTTGGACCGGGGCATTAGGACGGTAGCTCAACTCGCCGCTCCATGCAGTCCCTGTGGGCAGGGTGGTGGAGAAACTCAAACCATAGAGACGGATATCTTCAGGGTACTCGACGAAATAATTGGAGTTACCGGCGACCACCAACGGACGCAATTGGCCAGGCACACCTGGCGTTGCGCCAGTGTAGGCCGATTGTGGGGCCCCCTGGGCACTGAAGATCGGCGCACGACTGTGGTAGTTCATGAAATAAGCGCCGAACTCTGTATCCAGAGGCTCGAAATTGTAATGGAACGCGACACCGAACTGACCACTGTCGCGCGCATCACGGTCCGGGCCGCGACGCACCAGTACGCCCTCGTTATTGACGTCGACGCCATTTGCGGCGAGCCCTGGCAGTACTCCGGCAGGGAGGAAGCGACGGCTGTTCAACACTCGCAAATTGTTACTGCAGCCATCGGAAATAACATCAGGTTGAGAGAAGAAAGTGCCGCAGTTATCGGTAACCGTCTGGTCCCACTCCAACTGATAAAAGGCTTCCGCCGACAAGTTATCGGTCAGCGTTTGCGACACATAGAACATGTTGACCGGAATCAAGCCTTCCTTGATTTCCGCACCTGGACGACGGAACGCAGACACGTCGATCGGGTTGATGGAGTTGATACCACCGCCGATGAAGGTACTTTCGCCCCAACTCACCACCTGCTTACCGAACCGCACGCTGCCCGGCTGATCGGCAATGGCATAGTTGTGATAGACGAAGGCGTCGAGAATCTGCCCGCCGGAAGACTTGGCGCCTTCCTTGCGATTGTTATCGCTGATGTCCTTGAACTCACGGCTTTCGTCCTTGAGTTCGAAGTCATACCAGTACTTGCCACGCACGAATACGCCAGTGTCGCCGTATTTCAATTCCAGATCGTGGATACCTTTGAAGATCTTCGAGAACGTTTCGCCACGCTTGAAGTTCAAGTGGCCGTCATCGGAGGTCTGGGACAACCCCTTGCCACCATTGTTGACACCAATGAGGTCACGGTTGGGCTTGGCTGTCGACCAGCTCGCCCCCACAGACAGCGACGAGTCAAAACTACCTTCGATTTCACCGATATTGAAACTGACGCCGAATGCGGGCCCGGCGAGCGTAGAGGCGAGACTGACGGCCAGGGGCAACTTTGCCCGGCGCCAGAACTGGTTTACTGAGGTCATCGACGCTACTCCATGTGCATTATTGTTATGGCAGTGAGTTCTGTCTGTGATGCTTGTAACGGCCGGAATACAACGATTCCAATGCCGCCTGGCAACTGAACCTCCATGGCCCGAAGCGACGCATCCTTGAAAAACTCTGGGTGGGACTATAGCCAGCAGGGGGTACCGCTTGATCCCTCTAAAGTGTGATTTGCATCACCAACCCGTCTGCCACAGCCCTTTCGCCATGTCGGCGAAGGCCGACGCGGCAAGGATGGCTGAAAATTGGCAAATCACAAGTGAAGGCGCGAGATAGAGCATCGCCGTGCCACGAAGGCACGGCAAATCAGCTCAGAGGGTGGACAGGAAGGTGCTGTTGTTGGCCTGCCATTCAATGATGTCAACGCGGATACGTTTTTTGTCGAGCTTGCCGACGCTGGTCTTGGGAATTTCCGTAACAACGGCGATCTGGCTCGGGATCGCCCACTTGCTCAAATGGCCCAATTCGACAAAAGGCTTGAGATGCTCCTTGAGCTCGCGGGCCCCAATCTCATGACCATCACGCACCACCAGCAACGCAAACGGGCGTTCGCCCCACTGCGGGTCGGCGATGCCCACCACCGCTACTTCGCGTACCGCCGGGTGACGGCTGACCAGGTCTTCGAGGGCCAGGGAGGAGATCCATTCGCCACCGGTCTTGATCACGTCCTTGATGCGGTCGCGAATATCGATCACGCCAAATGCATCGAGGGTGGCCACGTCGCCCGTGTGCATCCAGCCACCCGCCCACAGCTCGGCGCCCTTCTGCGGTTCGTTGTAATAACCCTCGGTCAGCCACGGCGCGCGCAGCACCAACTCGCCCTGAGACTCGCCGTCGGCGGGCAGGAAGTTACCCTCGGTGTCCATGATCGCCGCTTCCACCAATGGCCCAGGCACACCGGCCTTGATGCGGTAGGTGATGCGCTCGTCCTCGGTGCCGGCCATCAGTTCTTCGTTGAGGTGGGCGCAGGACACCAGCGGGCCCGTCTCGGACATGCCGTACGCGGCGGTCAGTTGAATCCCACGCGCCTTCGCCGCCTCATACAGCGTACGGTTGAGGGCGCTGCCGCCGATGACGATTTTCCAGCCGCCAAAATCCACGCCCTGGGCGGCCTTGGCGTTGAGCACCATTTGCAAAATGGTCGGCACGCAGTGGGAAAAGGTGACCTTCTCCTTGCGCCACAGCTCCACCAGGTATTCGGGGTCGTAGCGACCGGGGTAGACCTGTTTGAGACCGAGCATGGTCGCCACATACGGCAAGCCCCACGCATGCACGTGGAACATCGGCGTGATCGGCATGTACACGTCGTTGGTGCCCAGCAGGCGCACGCTGTCGACGCTGCCCATGATGGTCGCCACGCCGATGGTGTGCAGCACCAGTTGGCGATGGGTGAAGTACACGCCTTTCGGGTTACCGGTGGTGCCGGTGGTGTAGAAGGTAGTGGCGACGGAATTTTCGTCGAAATCCTGGAAGTCGTACTTCGGGCTGGCAGCGGCCAGCAGGGTTTCATACTCACCCACCAGGTTGGGCAACTCGGCGGTCTTGGCTTCGCCGTCGGTGAGCAGCAGGGTCTTTTCGACGGTGGTGAGGTGCCCGGCGATGGCCTGGTAGAGCCCCACAAACTCGCTGTTGACCAGCACGAAGCGGTCCTCGGCGTGGTTCATGGTGTAGAGAATCTGTTCCGGCGACAGGCGCACGTTGATGGTGTGGATTACCGCGCCGATCATCGGAATGGCGAACATGCATTCCAGGTAACGATGACTGTCCCAGTCCATCACCGCCACGGTATCACCGGCCTTGACCCCCGCTTCGCTGAGCACGTTAGCCAGGCGCGCGACCCGCTCGATCAGGGTCGGGTAGGTGTAGCGCAGTTTGTCGCGGTAGACAATTTCCCGGGTCTTCTCGTAGCGGGTTCCGGACATCAACAGGCGCTTGATCAACAACGGATATTGGTACGCACCTTCAGCGGGCGGAATAACACGGGTCTGCAACATACGAATCCCTTTTATGACTGCACGGTCTTGGCTTGAAGACCTGCACTGTAGAGAGGTTATGTTTCAGCTAAATCAGCCAAAGGAATGATTTGCGGAGGCTGGGAAATGCTAGCTTTACGCCACCACCCAGGAGCGATAGAAGTCAAATGTGGGAGGGGGCTTGCTCCCGATGGCGGTGGATCAGTCACTGCATGTGTCGACTGAAACATCGCCATCGGGAGCAAGCCCCCTTCCACACTGGATTGTGTTTACTTGAGAACAGCGTTTATTTCGCGCTGGTAAACGCCAGTTTCACGCCGATGGCAATCAACACCGCCCCCATGGTCCGATCAAACCAATGCCCCATCCGCGCAAAGCCTGCGCGTACGCGCTGCTGGCTGAACAGCATCGCCACCAGGCAGAACCACAACGCCGTCGCCACCGCCAGGTACACGCCGTAACCGGCCTGAATCGCCAGCGGCGTGTGCGGGTTGATCACCACGGTGAACAGCGACAGGAAGAACAACGTCGCCTTGGGATTCAAGCCGTTCGTCACGAAGCCTGCGGTAAACGCACCGCGCGGGGTGCGCTCGCCCGCTTCGCGGTGCAACTCGCCCTCGGCGGCTGGCTTGGCAGGTTTTGCGCGCAGGGCCTTGAAGCCGATGTACAGCAGGTAGGCGGCCGCCGCCCATTTCAGTGCGTTGAACAATACGATGGACTGGGACACGATCAGGCCGATGCCGAGCAACGAATAACCCACATGCAGGAAAATCGCCGAGCCCACGCCCAGCGCAGTCCAGGTTCCGGCGCGGCGGCCGTGGGTAACACTTTCGCGCACCACCACCGCGAAATCCGGGCCGGGACTGGCCACCGCCAACAGGTGAATCAGGGCTACGGTCAAAAACTCGGCGGCGTACATACTCACTCCATTAAGTAACGGATTATTTCATCTGATAGGCTCGGCAGATTACGCCTTCGAACCCTGTCGCAAAAGGTACAGTTGATGACGAACAATCACCGCGCCGTCTTCCTTGATCACCCGTCCCTGGATCTGGGCGACCTCGATCTCAGCGAGTTGCGAGACAGTTTCAGCGACTTGCAGTTGTTGACAGGCACCACGCCGCAGAATGTGGTCGAGCGCCTGCAAGGCGCGCAGGTGGCGATCAGTAACAAAATCCCGCTCAACAGCGAGACCCTGGCGGCCTGCCCGGAACTCAAGCTGATCCTGGTATCGGCCACCGGCACCAACAACGTTGACCTGGAGGCTGCCCGCGCCCATGGCATCACCGTGAGCAACTGCCAGGGCTACGGCACGCCGTCGGTGGCGCAGCACACGATCATGCTGTTGCTCAACCTGGCGACGCGCCTGAAGGACTATCAACGCGATGTGAGCGCCGGCAAATGGCAAGAGGCCAAGCAGTTCTGCCTGCTGGACCACCCGATTGTCGAGCTGGAAGGCAAAACCCTCGGCCTGCTGGGCCATGGCGAATTGGGCAGTGCTGTGGCGCGCCTGGCCGAAGCCTTCGGGATGCGCGTGCTACTCGGCGCGATTCCCGGGCGCCCCGCCCGTGCCGACCGCGTGCCGCTGGATGAATTGCTCGCGCAGGTAGACGCACTCACCTTGCACTGCCCGCTCAATGAACACACCCGCGACTTTATCGGCGCCCGTGAACTGGCGCTGCTCAAGCCCGGCGCGTTCATCGTCAACACCGCGCGCGGTGGTTTGATCAACGAACAGGCCCTGGCTGACGCGTTGCGCAGCGGCCACCTGGGCGGCGCAGCGACCGACGTGCTGAGTGTTGAGCCACCGGTCAATGGCAACCCGCTGCTGGCCGGCGATATTCCTCGACTGATCGTCACCCCGCACAATGCCTGGGGCAGCCGTGAAGCGCGGCAGCGTATCGTCGGCCAACTGGCGGAAAACGCACGGGGCTTTTTCTGCGGCGCCCCGCTGCGCGTCGTCAGTTGATAAACTGCGCCCCTTTTCAAGGAGCAGACCATGGATCCGCGCAGTGAAGTACTGCTTCGTCAGGCCGAACTTTTTCAAGGCAACCTGCTGCTGGTGGGCTTGCCCGCCGATGACCTGCTGGGTCGCCTGCCCAACGCCCACGGCTGGTGCTGGCACGCCGGCGACCAGGCGGCGCTCGACGCACGCTTCCCGGAGCGCAGCCAATTCGGCGTGAACGTGCCCGAGCGCGCGTTTGATGCAGCGGTGATCTTCCTGCCCAAGTCCAAGGACCTCACCGACTACCTGCTTAACGCGGTGGCAGCGCGCCTGCCCGGCGCCGAACTGTTTCTGGTCGGCGAGAAAAAAAGCGGCATCGAAAGCGCCGCCAAGCAGATGGCCCCCTTCGGCAAACCGCGCAAGCTCGACAACGCGCGGCATTGCCAGCTATGGCAAATCACCGTGGCCAATGCCCCGCAAGCGGTCGAGCTGGAGAGCCTGGCGCAGGTGTTCGACGTACCGCTGGCCGAAGGGCCGCTCAAGGTGGTGAGCCTGCCGGGTGTATTCAGCCACGGCCGCCTGGATCGCGGCACCGAGCTGTTGCTGGAGCACCTGGACAAACTGCCGAGCGGTCATTTGCTGGACTTCGGTTGCGGCGCCGGTGTGTTGGGCGCGGCGGTCAAACGTCGCTACCCGCACAACACCGTAACGATGCTGGATGTGGACGCGTTCGCCGCCGCCAGCAGTCGCTTGACCCTGGCCGCCAACGGGCTGGAAGCCGAGGTGCTGACCGGTGATGGCATCGACGCCGCGCCGATGGGTTTGAACGCGATTTTGAGCAACCCGCCGTTCCATGTCGGGGTGCATACCGATTATTTCGCCACCGAGAACTTGCTGCGAAAAGCGGCGAAACACCTGGCAAAAGGTGGCGAACTGCGTCTGGTCGCCAACAGTTTCCTGAAGTACCAGCCGTTGATCGAAGAGCATTTGGGCGTGTGTGCAATCAAGGCCGAGGGCAATGGTTTTCGCATCTACCGTGCCAAGCGCGGCTGACGGGCGTTTGAAAAAGAAGGCTTGCCGAATGGATTTTGCCTAGGCAGAATCCGCTCCGTCCTAGGGGAGTAGTCTCCCACGAGCGCCACGCTCGTCCGGCATACGTCAACATACTTGGTCAACAGGCCATGGCGTATGCGACCCAGGAGTCCGCACAGACGGACCGGGGTTTGACAAGACCTATGACACGCACACCTTACCCGGGGCGGGAAGGCTGTACGTGTCATAGCCGTGTCGACCCGCCCCTGGAAACCTACCTGATGCTGGATTCATTGCTCGTTCCTACCGCAATCGTTGCCTTGGCCGAAATCGGCGACAAGACGCAACTGCTCGCACTTATCCTTGCCGCGCGCTTTCGCAAGCCCTGGCCGATCATCGCCGGCATCGTTGCCGCGACCCTGGCCAACCATGCGGCGGCCGGTGCCGTGGGGGCGTGGTTCGGAAGTTTCTTCTCGGATGCGGTATTGCACTGGATTCTCGCGGCCAGCTTCTGCGCCACCGCGCTGTGGACCCTGGTGCCAGACAAACTCGACGATGACGAAGCCAGCACCACCCGCAAGTTCGGGCCGTTCCTGACTACGCTGATTGCATTCTTCCTGGCGGAAATCGGTGACAAGACCCAGATCGCCACGGTGATGCTCGCGGCGCAATACCCGGAACTGTGGCTGGTGATTATCGGCACCACCCTGGGCATGTTGATTGCCAACGTACCGGTGGTATTGGCGGGGAATTTTGCGGCGGAGAAACTGCCGCTGACGTTGATTCGTCGACTCGCGGCTACGGCGTTTTTTGTCCTGGCGATTGTGGCGGTGTACAAGGCCATGCAGAGCAGCGGCTGGATCTAGGGATCCAAGCCTGCAAACCCAATCCAATGTGGGAGGGGGCTTGCTCCCGATAGCGGCGGGTCAGCTAATGAATATTTGGCTGAGAGACCGCCATCGGGAGCAAGCCCCCTCCCACATTTAGATCTTCACATGACCTGGATTGTCAGGACTTCTTAGCCTTCTGGTAGAGCGGCATCACCTTCGGAATCGCCGCCTGCAACGAGGCGATCCGGCTGTCGGAGGCCGGGTGAGTGCTCATGAATTCCGGTGGCGCGCCTTCGGAAGCCTTGGCCATCTTGTTCCACAGCGTGATGGCCGCGTTCGGGTTGTAGCCGGCGCGGGCCGCCAGTTCCAGGCCGATCAGGTCCGCTTCGTTTTCATTGCTGCGGCTGTTGGGCAAGGTCATGCCGTAGTTGGCCACGGTATCGGCCAGCGCCAGGCTGTCCTGGCCCAGGCCGAACAACGCACCGGCGCCCTGCTTGGCCATCTCGATGCCGTAGGCCTTGGACATGGCTTCGCGGCCGTGCTCACGCAATGCGTGGGCAATTTCATGGCCCATCACGGCGGCCAGTTCATCATCGGTGAGCTTGAGGTTGTCGATCAACGCGCTGTACACGAAGATCTTGCCGCCAGGCCCGCAATTGGCGTTCATCTCATCGCTTTTGATCAGGTTCACTTCCCACTTCCACTGCGCCGCATCCGGGCGGAAGGTGGGCGCCTGGGCGATCAGGCGATTGGCGATAGCCTGCACGCGCTTGGCATTGGCGCTGGTCTTGTCCAACTGACCTTTGCTACTGGCTTCGCCCAGGGTCTGCTGATAAGACTGGGCGTACATCTGGTCGACTTCCTGGCTCGACAGCATGCTGAACATATATTGCTTGCGCTCAACCCCAACGGCGCCGCCGCTGGTGGTGTTGACCGACTGACATCCGGCCAGCAACACGCCTGCTGCCAATACACTTACAGCCAATGATTTCTTCATCAATACACTCTCCCTGAAAAGACGCCCTGAAAACATGGCGCGTATCGTAGGCGCTCATTTGTATCAGCGCTAGATACACCAGACGTGTAACCGCTGATTTTCAGACACATCCCACAGCACTCGACAACGGCGCTTGACCAATCAGTTCAAGGCTCAAGCCGGGGTCAGGCACTCCGGCCCGTTGAGCTTGGGATCATTGACCATGTTGGCCAGAACCCGCTCGCGCAACGCGACCGGCTCACTGGCCAGCAAACCTTGCAACACATGCAAGGGCGTCTCGGGATCGAGCCAGGCGGCCTGCCCCGCCGCGTCCAGAATCAACGGCCGGCGCTGACTCTGGGCGGCCTGGGTCACTACCGCCGTGCTCAGCCACACCTGCTCCTGCACGGGGTACGCCTCCCAGATCGCTGCAAAAAACAGGGTAGAGCCCTCCCCCGGTGTCAACCAGTACGGGCGTTTGCGCTGGGTGCCGCGCCATTCGTAGAAACCGTTGGCCGGCAGCAGGCAACGGCGCTGGCGAAACGCTTCGCGAAACATCGGTTGCTCGGCCAGGGTTTCGGCACGGGCATGGGCCGGAGTGCGTGAAAGGTCCGTCAGCCAGGGCGGCGTCAGGCCCCAGCGAGCGCGGGCCAGGGTGCGCTGGCCGTCGCTCTGGCGCTGGATGAGCACCGAATCATTCGGGGAGATGTTCCACTGGGCCTGCTGGTCGGGCGGGAAGCCCGGCAAGGCAGCAAAGGTGGGGTTCCAGCGAAACAGGGCATAACGTCCACACATGGGGCAACACGACTCTTGGGGTAAACCGACCGACAGCCTAACAGACCAATACGTCGGGGAAGCTGTCGGGTTCATCACCGGGCAGGGGTTGCGCACCGATATAGGCGGTAATCAACTCGCGGGCTTCAGCCGCCCGGTCGTTATCCACTTCCAGCCCCAGCAGGCCAAAGATCGGCAACTCCCCCGTGCCGCCGAGCAGATGGCGCCCTACCAGGTGCGCTTCAATGCCCTCGCTGGCGAGCATTTGCTGCAACAGCTCGCCTTCCATCAGGTTTTCCGGTTCGTAGATTCGCTGCATGGGCGTACCTGTTATTCGTTTTCACTGCGGGTTTCGAGCATCCACTCTTCACCATGGACCTGCAGGTTGAAAATGATCGGTCGGCAACACACCTGACAGTCCTCTATGTAGGTCTGGTCACCGCCGGATAAATCCACCGAGGTCTCTACCGCTTCACCACAATAAGGACAATCGTACAGCGCAGTTTCCAGCATCGCAGTCTCCCAAGTGACTTGTGCGTATAATCGCCGGTCTATTTACAGGGCTATTTTCCGGCCGGGCCAATTACCCGGACCGCACCCTGGTATTTCCTCTACTTACCCTAGCCGTTTCTAACAAGAGAGCATGATGGGCGAATTCGATACCATCCGACCTTACAACGACAGCGAAGTCCCGGCAGTGCTGGCCCGGCTGTTCAGTGACAAGGCCTTTCTGGACATCCTGACCCACTTTCGCTTCCCGCGCTTTGCCGGCGCCCTGGGCTGGCTGCTCAAGCCGATGATCGCCCGCAAATTGCGCCGTGAGTTCGCCGGTGTCACCACCGTGGCCACGCTGCAGGACAAAGTCGAGTATTACGTCGACCATACCATTGACCGGGCGACCGACGGCGTTACCTATACCGGCGTGGAACAGCTCAAATCGGGCACCGCCTATGTGTTTTTAGCCAACCATCGCGACATCGTGATGGACCCGGCCTTCGTCAACTATGCCGTGTACCACGCCGGCCTGCCGACGCCACGCATCGCCATCGGCGACAACCTGCTGCAAAAGCCGTTTGTCAGCGACCTGATGCGCCTGAACAAGAGCTTCATCGTGCACCGCTCGATCACCGGGCGAAAGGAAAAAATGGCGGCGTTCAACCTGCTGTCGGCCTACATCAACCATTCGATCCGCAACGACTGCCAGTCGATCTGGATCGCCCAGGCCGAAGGCCGCGCCAAGGATGGGGATGACCGCACCGAGTCGGCGATCCTCAAGATGTTCCATGTCAGCCGCAAGGACGAGCCGTTTGCCGAGGTGATCCAGTCCCTGAACCTGACGCCGGTGTCCATCAGCTACGAGTACGACCCGTGCGATGCAGCCAAGGCCCGCGAGTTGTATATCCGCGCCACCACCGGCACCTACGTCAAGGCGCAGGGCGAAGATGACGTGAGCATTGCCCTGGGCATCACCGGCTACAAAGGCCGCGTACATATCAACTTCGCGCCGCCGATTACCGAGCGTTTCGAAGACACCAAAGTGCTGGCCGTGGAAATGGATCGGCAGATTCTCGGCGGCTACCGGCTGTTCCCGGTGCACTACCTGGCGTACGCCCAGTGGAGCGATGCCGACCCGCAGTTGCAGGTGCCGAAGGCGGCCGACGTGTTCCCGGCCGATGAACTGGCCAAGGCGAAGGCTGAATGGGAGCGTCGCTTGAACGAGTGCCCACCCGAGCATCGGCCGTTCCTGGTGGTGCAATATGCGACGCCGGTGCGCAATCAGTACCGGGTCAAGGCTGGTATCCCGCTGTAAACACCGATCAAAAAAATGTGGGAGGGGGCTTGCTCCCGATGACAGTGTGTCAGTCGACATCTTAATTGACTGATACACCGCTATCGGGGGCAAGCCCCCTCCCACATTTGCTTCGCAGTGTTCTTAAAGATGAGTACTGATCCAAGAAATCAGCAGCGCCAGCCCAAGGCAGGCGAACCCGATGCGGTAAGCCACACGATTTGCCCGCTCGGCGCGCACATCCAGGAACAGCATGGGCTGGTCGATCGCGCGCTCTTCACTTTGCGCAGCCAGGTCAGCCATGGCGCGTTGCTCGCGCAGGCGGGTGATGAACAGCAGCGCTGCACCTGGGCAGGCCACCAATAAAGCCACGGCATTAATCAATAGTGCGGGAAGCGCCATCGCAGACCTCAATAAAACAGTGTTGTGGTATCGATTCAGATACAAACCTGAACGATAGTGGCCTCCGGCGCTTGAAATGCTCCCTCCCCCATTGACGGCTAATGTATCCAGTAATTTACGGCGTCACCTGAACGTCACCTTAACAAGCCACTCTGTTGCCCTTCGAACATTCAGGAGCTTGTCATGCTGCACGCGCACAACCAGGATCGGCTGTATCTGATAGCCCCAAGCGATGAGCAGGAAGCGCTGATCGGCGGCCTCGCGTTCAACGTGCAGGACCGCCACTGGTTGGTGTATTGCGCCCTTGGCGGGCACCAGCATGCGGACTTGCCGGAGGCCGATCTGTTGACGGGGGTGAGCATGCTGGACTTTTGTATCGACACCGCGGCGTGAAACTGAAGGCATAAAAAAACCGGGCTCATCGCTGAGCCCGGTTTTTTGTTTGAGCGGTTACTGCGAGCTGAGCAATGAACCGATGCTTGGATCCTTGAACAGGCGGGTCAAGGCGTCACTCAGGACGTCGCTGACCAGCTTGGTGTTGGTTTCCTGGTTCGGCGACATGCCAAAGCGCTGGTTCAGCGACGCACCGTAACGGCCGCTGTAGCGACGGGTACCGGCGGTGACGTCGGACTTGAACGTTGCGCCGATGGCCGCTTCAGTCACATACAGGCCTTCTTTGGGCGACTGGTACTTCAGCTCAGCCAAGGTGATGGTCAACTGGGGAGCGCCTGGGGCGTTGGGGCTCGGGGTGAAGCCCAACAGGCGCACGGCCGCTTCAGCCTGCGCTTGCAGCTTGGGCAGCACGTCCTGGCCGGTCACCGAGATGAGCGCGGTCTCCGGATACAGGCCGCCGCGAGAGCCCAGGGTCGGCGACGGACGACCGTCCACCACACGCACCGACACCGGCTGACCGTGACCCACCGGGGCCAACTGCGTGGTGAGTTTCGGTTGCGGGCTGAGTTGTTGCGGGCTGTTGGCGCAGCCAACCAGGGTCAAACTGGTCACAGTGATCAAACCGAACAACAGGCGTTGCAACATGCGCTTCTCTCCAGAAATCAGGTACCGACAGGCCGGCAGTATAGCGGGGCGCCACTGCAGTGAACTAGCGTCAGTTACAACCTATGACCCAGCGCCGCCGCTGCGGTTCGATGTAACCCAGATGTCACAGGCCTTACATGGGCTCGTCATCCCGGGCTGGCATGCTTGGTCTCAATCTCAGGAGGTTGATCGCCATGCATTTTCTCTGGTCGCTGTTTACGCGCAAGCCCGCCCTTCGCCAGTTCGCCCTGCTCGATGCGCAAGGCTGCTGCCAGGCGTTCAAAGAGTGCAGCCAGCCTCCCGTCGGCGACGGCTGGGTGGAAATCGAAGAAATTCGCCTGAGCTGGATGCATCGTCCGTTGCCGGCCCGCGCCCGTGTAAGCCCACGCCCTGCGCGGTCGCCCCGTCACCAGCCGTTGGCCGCTTGACCAAACGCCTAATAAAAGTCATAAAACACGCCCATTTCTCCGGCGTTCTTCGCTACAATCTCCCCCCGATTATAAGGACGTCTCCTGATCGGGCCTCGCAGCATCGTTAATGCCTCGGTATTAACCCCAAGAATCGCCCACAGAGAGCCGCCCACACAGATCGAGTGAAGCTGGCGCGCTTGCTGTTTCCTTTGCAAACCACCCGTCTTTACCGAATCTGCCAGAGCTGCCATTGCGCTCGGCCACTTGAGTTGTTTGCCCGTTTTGCCGCATGTCGGCAGAAGTTTGCGGGCCAGGTGCCAGGCTGGGGCAGCCCTTTTTTGAGGTTCACGTCTTCAAAAGAGCGTGAAAAAAACGGGTTTTCACAACTTCACAAGAGTGTGGCGAGCAAATGAATAGTTTGGCGTTTGTACAAGCACCATCAGCGTCTGGAACAGCCCAACCACACAGGACCGAGTACTCCGCAAACACCGGAGCTTGAGCCTGTCCGCTACGGATTGATTGCACGAATCGCACGCTTTGACCATAAGTCGAATTGCCACAGGCGCCCATGAATGCGTTCATAGGCAGATTAGGCCCGGCAGGAAGCGTGTGCTGAACTTGCAAAGAATTGCGAAACGGACATGGCGATCCTTGCCATGGGTAACCTGGGGCAACACGTGAACCGCCCCGTCACTCCTGGCAGCCATGCCGTCAATTTGGTGCTGCAGATTTTGGAGACGCGTTAAATGGCGCATAACGAAGCAGTCGACGTAGTACTGGTAGGGGCCGGCATCATGAGTGCCACCCTGGCCGTACTGCTCAAAGAGCTCGACCCCGGCCTCAAGCTGGAAGTCGTTGAGCTGATGGATTCGGGTGCCGCGGAAAGTTCCAACCCGTGGAACAACGCCGGTACCGGCCACGCCGGGCTGTGTGAGCTGAACTACACGCCCCAGGCCGCCGATGGCTCCATCGACATCAAGAAAGCCGTGCACATCAACACCCAGTTCGAGGTGTCGAAGCAGTTCTGGGCCTACCTGACCAAGAAGGGCACCTTTGGCTCGTCCAAGTCCTTTATCAGCCCGGTGCCGCACCTGAGCTTCGTGCAGGGCGAAAAAGGCGTGGACTTCCTCAAGAAGCGCTTTGAAACCCTCAGCCAGCACCATGCGTTTTCGGACATGCACTACACCGAAGACCGCAACGAGATGGCCGAGTGGATGCCATTGATGATGCCGGGCCGCCCGCTCGACGAAAAAATCGCCGCCACCCGCGTGATGAATGGCACCGACGTCAACTTCGGCGCCCTGACCAACCAGTTGCTCAGCCACCTGACCAGCTCACCGGACGCCCAGGTCAAGTACAGCAAGCGCGTCACCGGCCTCAAGCGTAACGGCGCCGGCTGGACCGTGAGCATCAAGGACGTCAACAGCGGCAACAGTCGCGAAGTGGACGCCAAGTTCGTATTCCTCGGCGCCGGTGGCGCGGCCCTGCCGCTGCTGCAAGCCTCGGGTATCGAAGAAAGCAAAGGTTTTGGCGGCTTCCCGGTCAGCGGCCAGTGGCTGCGTTGCGACAACCCGGAAGTGGTCAAGCACCACCAGGCCAAGGTCTATAGCCAGGCCGCCGTGGGCTCGCCGCCGATGTCCGTGCCGCACCTGGACACCCGCGTAGTCGACGGCAAGAAATCCCTGCTGTTCGGGCCATACGCCGGCTTTACCACCAAGTTCCTCAAGCACGGCTCGTTCCTCGACCTGCCGCTGTCGGTTCGCGCCGGCAATATCGGCCCGATGCTGGCCGTGGCCCGCGACAACATGGACCTGACCAAGTACCTGGTCAGCGAAGTGATGCAGTCCATGGAACAGCGCCTGGAATCCCTGCGCCGTTTCTACCCCGAGGCGAAAGCCGAAGACTGGCGCCTGGAAGTGGCCGGCCAACGGGTGCAGATCATCAAGAAAGACCCGAAAAAAGGCGGCGTGCTGCAATTTGGCACCGAGTTGGTCGCGGCCAAGGACGGTTCGCTGGCCGCGCTGCTGGGGGCCTCCCCAGGCGCCTCGGTGACCGTGTCGATCATGCTGGAACTGATCGAGCGCTGCTTCCCGGAGAAAACTGCCGGTGAGTGGGCGACCAAGCTGCACGAGATCTTCCCGGCTCGGGAGAAGGTCCTGGAGACTGATGCTGAGCTGTATCGCAAGATCAACGCGCAGAACAACATCAGCCTGGAGCTGGTTGAGCAGAGCAACCAGGCCGAGAGCTACGCCTAAGGCATTGCCGCAATAAAAAACGCCCCGCTCTCACGATGAGAACGGGGCGTTTTTTATGGCCAGGAAGAATCAGCCGCGGGCGTTGTCGATCAGCTCGATGTACTCGGCGGCGTTACGCTGGTCCTTGATCAGGTCGACGAAGGTCTGACCGTGCTCATCCTTGCCATCCAGGTCCAGGCCGGCCTCCTTGAAAAAGCCCAGGAAGCGCTCGAAGTCGTCGATACGCAGGCCGCGGTAGGCCTTGATCAGTTTGTGCAGGGACGGGGAAGTCGCGTCAACCGGCTCGAAGTCCAGGAACAACTTGATCTGATCGTCGCCGATCTCGTCACCAATCACCTGTTTCTTATCTTTACGCATTACCGACTCCAGCCAGCAGACATTTACACGGGGTTTGAAGTCTACCTGCGAGGCGCGGGCTTCGAAAGCGCTGAAGAACCAATGAGGGAGCAAGCCCCCTTCCACAGTTGGATCTTCAGTGTTGTTGCTATTTGGTACGAACAGCACCGGTATGCAAATCCGCCCAGATATGCCCGTTGGCGTAACTGAGGAACTGCACATACACCGTGTCATTGCGCAGCAGGTCGACAATCACTCGGTACTGGGTCAGCGGGTACGACAGGGTCAAGGTTTTACTCTTGTCATCGTATGCCGGCTTTTTCAGGCTTTTGCTTTCGGCATCGAAGTTGAGCACCACCTGATTGATGCTCGCGCCTTTGTTCAGGGACTTGCCCTTGAGGCGGATCATCAGCGGGGAGGTCACCGGAATCGGCTGTTGCGTGGATTGACGCTGGTTGCCCACCACCACCGCGTACTCGGTGACTTGCAACAGCTGTTGCTGGTCAGGGCTTTCGGCGCGCAGGGTGAGATCGTCCGGCGGCAGGAACTGCGCATGCATCGGCGCAGGCGCCGCAGCCAGCGGCAGACTGAAGGTCAACGCCAGGGCGGCGCAGGTGCGTATCAACAGGCTCATGGGCCGCTCCGCAAGAGGTGGCCCAGCACTGTAGCTCAATCGAACTGGGCAAGCATCCAACGTTGATACTCGGCCACGTTGGCGTCGCCTTCACGGGGCGCCCAATCGGCCAGTTCGCCTTCGCCCACCGGCCGATAAGGCCCGGCCTTGCACTCGAACATCACCGTATCGGGCGCCAGTACCACCAGGCCATGGAACACGCCGGGCGGCAGGTCGACGCCCGAACATTCACCGCCGGCCTGCATCACACGCTTGGCGAGCACCTCGCCGGTATCGCTGAACACCAGCAAGCCCAAGCGGCCCTGGAGAACCAGCAAGGTTTCCGCCTTGTCCGCGCTCAAGTGCCGATGTGGCGGCACATACGTGCTGGGCTGCAGGCCCACGGCCAACCGATGGCACGGCTCGTCCATCTGATGGAAGTTGTGATGATGCCGGCCACGGGGGCTGGCGGCCGCTTTCTCGGCCAGCTCGGCAAACAGTGTCTGATCAAGAAAGCGAGTCATACGTTACATACCTTTGACGGCGTAGATCCCATTGGCGTTGCGCCAGTAGCCTTTGTAATCCATGCCGTAACCGAAGATGTAGCGATCGATGCATGGCAGGCCGACGAAATCGGCTTTCAACTCTGGACGGGCCTTGCGGTCGTGGTCTTTGTCGATCAGCACGGCGGTGTGCACTTTACGTGCGCCAGCGTGTTTACAGAAGTCGATGATCGCACCCAGGGTGTGGCCTTCATCGAGGATGTCATCGATGATCAGCACGTCGCGGTCGATGAACGAGACTTCCGGCTTGGCTTTCCAGAACAGGTCGCCTCCAGTGGTTTCGTTGCGATAGCGAGTGGCGTGCAGGTAGGACGCTTCCAGCGGGAATTGCAGGTGAGTCAGCAATTTTCCGGCGAAGATCAGGCCACCGTTCATCACGCAGAAGACCACCGGGTTGGTGTCGGCCATGTCGCGGGTGATGTGTGCGCCAACCTTGGCGATCGCTGCTTCGACTTGCGCTTCGGTATACAGGCAGTCAGCCTCGCGCATGATTTGACGGATATGCTCGAGATCAGCGGACATGGCGCTCTCCAAGGGGTGCTGTGGCAAGAAAAGCGGGCAAAGGTACGCATGTGAGGCGCAACGATCAAGCCTTAATGGACTAACGTACTAGATGTCTATAGGACAACACCCTCGGATAGATTAATCTAGGCCGGTTTTTTTGCCCGCCGCCGGAGCCTTTCCCATGCCCACTCGCGAGATCCGCCACCCGCTGATCCGACACAAACTCGGCCTTATGCGCCGTGCCGACATTAGCACGAAGAATTTCCGTGAGCTTGCTCAGGAAGTCGGAGCGCTGCTCACTTACGAAGCCACCAAAGATTTGCCTCTGGAAACCTACGACATCGAAGGTTGGGCGGGTACCGTCCAGGTCGAGAAAATCGCCGGTAAGAAGATCACCGTGGTGCCGATCCTGCGCGCCGGTATCGGCATGCTCGAAGGCGTGCTCAGCTTGATTCCGGGCGCCAAGGTCAGCGCCGTCGGCGTAGCCCGCAACGAAGAAACCCTGCAGGCCCACACCTACCTGGAAAAACTCGTACCGGAAATCAACGAACGCCTGGCCATGATCATTGACCCGATGCTCGCCACCGGCAGCTCCATGGTTGCCACCATCGACCTGCTGAAAAAAGCCGGTTGCCGGGACATCCGCGCCATGGTGCTGGTGGCCGCGCCCGAAGGCATCGCCGCCGTCGAGAAAGCCCACCCGGACGTGCAGATCTACACCGCCTCCATCGATGAGCGCCTGAACGAACACGGCTACATCATCCCAGGCCTGGGCGATGCCGGTGACAAGATCTTCGGCACCAAGCAGAAGGACGCGTGAACATGCAGGATGAATTCAACGACCCGCTTTGGCGCCAGATCCTGTCTGGCGCACAAATGCTCTTCGTAGCATTTGGCGCGCTGGTGTTGATGCCGCTGATCACAGGTCTGGATCCAAACGTCGCACTGTTCACCGCTGGCCTGGGCACGTTGTTGTTCCAGGTGGTGACGGGGCGGCAGGTGCCGGTATTCCTGGCGTCGAGCTTTGCCTTCATCACCCCGATCATTCTCGCCAAGGACCAGTTCGGCCTGGCGGCGACCATGGGCGGGGTGATGGCAGCCGGTTTTGTCTATACCTTCCTCGGCCTGGCCGTGAAGATCAAAGGCACCGGCTTCATCGACCGCCTGCTGCCACCCGTGGTGATCGGCCCGGTAATCATTTCCATCGGCCTGGCCATGGCACCGATTGCCGCGAACATGGCGATGGGTAAATCCGGCGATGGCGCCGAGTTGATTCATTACCAGACAGCGATGATGATCTCGATGCCTGCGCTGCTGACCACGTTGATCGTGGCGGTGTTCGGCAAGGGTATTTTCCGCCTGGTGCCGATCATCTCCGGCGTGTTGGTGGGATTTGCCATGGCGTTCTACTTTGGCGTGGTCGACACGGCAAAGATCGCCGCAGCACCGTGGTTCGCCCTGCCCCACTTCACCGCGCCGGAGTTCAACTGGCAGGCGATCCTGTTTATCGTCCCGGTGGCCCTGGCCCCAGCGATCGAACATATCGGCGGTGTGATTGCAGTGGGCAGCGTGACCGGTCGCGACTACCTGAAGAAACCTGGCCTGCACCGCACCTTGCTCGGTGACGGTATCGCCACCACGGCAGCCGGCCTGTTTGGCGGCCCGCCGAACACCACCTACGCCGAAGTGACGGGCGCGGTGATGCTGACCAAGAACTACAACCCGAAGATCATGACCTGGGCGGCGGTGTTTGCCATCAGCCTGGCGTTCATCGGCAAGTTCGGTGCACTGCTGCAAAGCATCCCGGTACCGGTGATGGGCGGGATCCTGTGCCTGCTGTTCGGCTCGATTGCCGCGGTGGGGATGAACACGTTGATCCGCCACAAGATTGACCTGGGTGAAGCGCGCAATCTGGTGATTGTGTCGGTGACCCTGGTGTTCGGCATTGGCGGCGTATTGGTGGGAACCGGGACGGGTCCGGATGACTTCGGTCTGAAGGGCATCGCCCTGTGTGCGGTGGTAGCGATTGGTTTGAACCTGCTGCTGCCGGGCAATGATGGCTGGAAGAACAAGAAGCCGGATGAGCCGCTGATCTAACTGCCAATACAAACCAATGTGGAAGGGGGCTTGCCCCCTCCCACATTTGATTTCAGCGCCCGTTAAAGCTCGCCGAGACCATCGATCAGCGCCTGGTTCTGCTCCGGCGTACCGATGCTGATCCGCAGGAACTGGGCAATCCGCTCCTGCTTGAAGTGCCGCACGATCACCCCCTGCTCACGCAGCTTGGCCGCCAGGCCGGCAGCGTCGTGCCGTGGGTGGCGGGCAAAGATGAAGTTGGCCGCTGACGGCAACACTTCAAAGCCCTTGCCTTCCAATTGCGCGACTAGCTTGTTACGGCTGTCGATCACCAACTGGCAAGTCTTCTCGAAATACTCACGGTCCTCGAACGCCGCCGCCGCGCCGACAATCGCCAGGCGATCCAGCGGGTAGGAGTTGAAGCTGTTCTTGACCCGCTCCAGCGCTTCGATGAGGTCCGGGTGGCCCACGGCGAGGCCTACACGCAAGCCGGCCAGTGAGCGTGACTTGGACAGGGTCTGGGTCACCAGCAGGTTCGGGTAGCGGTCCACCAGGCTGATGGCGGTTTCGCCGCCAAAGTCGATATAGGCTTCATCAACCACCACCACCGAATCCGGGCTGGCCTTGAGGATCTGCTCCACGGCATCCAGCGCCAGGACGCAGCCTGTCGGTGCGTTCGGGTTGGGGAAGATGATCCCGCCGTTGGGCCTGGCGTAGTCGGCCACGCGGATCTGGAACTGCTCGCCCAACGGCACCGGGTCGGACTGGATGCCGTAGAGACCACAGTACACCGGATAAAAGCTGTAGCTGATATCCGGGAACAGCAGCGGCAGTTCGTGCTGGAAAAGGCCGTGAAAGATGTGCGCCAGGACTTCATCGGAGCCGTTGCCGAGGAACACCTTGCTGGCGTCGATCGCGTAATACTTGGCCACGGCCTGCTTGAGCAAGTCGCTGTTGGGGTCCGGATACAGGCGCAGGTTGTCGTTCAACTCGGCCTGCATCGCCGCCAGCGCCTTGGGCGATGGGCCGTAGGGGTTTTCATTGGTGTTGAGCTTGACCAGCTTGGTCAGCTTCGGTTGCTCGCCGGGCACGTAAGGCACGAGGTCCTTGACGAAGGGGCTCCAGAATTTGCTCATGTGTTATTTCCCCTCTTCCAGGATTCGATACTCGGCACTACGGGCGTGGGCGCTCAGGGATTCACCACGGGCCAGCACCGAGGCAGTCTTGCCCAATTCGGAAGCGCCTTGTGGCGAGCAGAAGATGATCGACGAGCGCTTCTGGAAGTCATACACCCCCAGCGGCGACGAGAAGCGCGCGGTACCGGAAGTCGGCAGCACGTGGTTAGGACCGGCGCAGTAGTCACCCAGCGCTTCGCTGGTGTGGCGGCCCATGAAGATCGCACCCGCATGGCGAATCGACGGCAGCCAGGCCTGTGGATCGGCCACGGACAGCTCCAGGTGCTCCGGCGCGATACGGTTGGCCACTTCGATGGCCTGCTCCATGTCACGCACCAGGATCAGCGCGCCACGACCATTGATCGACTTCTCGATGATCTCGGCGCGGTCCATGGTCGGCAGGAGCTTATTGATGCTGGCGGCGACCTTGTCGAGGAACTCGGCGTCCGGGCTGACCAGGATCGCCTGGGCGTCCTCGTCGTGCTCGGCCTGGGAGAACAGGTCCATGGCGATCCAGTCCGGGTCGGTCTGGCCGTCGCACACCACGAGGATTTCAGACGGGCCGGCGATCATGTCGATCCCCACCTGGCCGAACACATGGCGCTTGGCGGTAGCAACGTAGATGTTGCCGGGGCCGACCACCTTGTCGACCTTCGGCACGCTTTCGGTGCCATAAGCCAGGGCGGCAACCGCCTGGGCACCGCCGATGGTGAACACGCGGTCGACACCGGCAATGCAGGCGGCAGCCAGTACCAGCTCATTGATTTCACCGCGCGGGGTCGGTACCACCATGACCACTTCGGTCACGCCGGCAACTTTGGCCGGGATCGCGTTCATCAATACTGAGGACGGGTAAGAAGCTTTGCCGCCCGGTACGTACAGACCCGCACGGTCCAGCGGTGTGACCTTCTGGCCCAGCACCGTGCCATCGGCTTCGGTGTAGCTCCAGGAATCCTGCTTCTGTTTTTCGTGGTAGCTGCGCACTCGGGTCGCGGCGACTTCGAGGGCTTCGCGCTGCGGCGCGGTGATGCGCGTCAGGGCCAGTTCCAGGCGTTCGCGAGGCAGGATCAGGTCGGACATGGACTTGACGTCCAGACCGTCGAACTGGCGGGTGAAGTCCACCAGCGCCGCGTCACCGCGCTCGCGCACGGCCTTGATAATGTCGAGCACCCGCTGGTTGACCGAGTCGTCGGACACGCTTTCCCAGCTCAGCAGATGATCCAGATGATGGGCGAAATCCGGGTCGGCAGCGTTGAGTCGGGCAATTGCAGTGGACGTGGTCATAGCGAGGGCCTCAATAGAATTGGCAAAAACTCAGGCGCCCTAAACTAGCAGTCGTTTCCGCTTGGGCACCTGAGAATTCTGGCTATGAGGCGGATAGACGGGCGCGGCTTTTCAGCTACGCGGGTGAGTCAACCGCGGTGTCGAGACTCCACTGCCTTGCGCAGGGTGTCGATCAACGCCTGGATACGGGCGTGCTGCATCTTCATCGACGCTTTGTTGACGATCAGCCGAGAGCTGATGTCGGCGATAAAGTCCTGTGGTTCGAGACCGTTGGCACGCAGGGTGTTGCCGGTGTCGACCACGTCGATAATCTTGTCGGCCAGGCCGATCAGCGGCGCCAGCTCCATCGAGCCGTAGAGCTTGATGATGTCGACCTGGCGGCCTTGCTCGGCGTAGTAGCGCTTGGCGACGTTGACGAACTTGGTGGCCACGCGCAGGCGGCCTTTGGGCTCAACATCACCGACACGGCCGGCCGTCATCAGCTTGCACAGCGCAATGCGCAGGTCCAGCGGCTCGTACAGGCCTTGGCCGCCGTATTCCATCAGCACGTCTTTACCGGCGACACCGAGGTCGGCCGCGCCATGTTCAACGTAAGTTGGCACGTCGGTAGCCCGTACGATCAGCAGGCGAACGTCGTCCTGGGTCGTGGGGATGATCAGCTTGCGGCTCTTGTCCGGATTCTCGGTCGGCACGATGCCCGCTTCAGCCAGAAGCGGCAAAGTGTCGTCAAGGATGCGGCCCTTGGACAGTGCGATGGTCAACATGGGAAACGTCAGTCCTTCATCAGGCTATTGCTGTCCGGTCGCAAACGGCGCCAGACACAGATCGAGACCATGACAGCCTCGATTTGAAACAAACCAGTGTATGTAGGAGCGAGCTTGCTCGCGAAAAACGTCAACGATAACGCGTTTATTCAGACTCAACGCGGTGCCCACGAGTTCTTCGCGAGCAAGCTCGCGCCTACAATGCAGTGGGGACTAGCCCGGTACGCGGCGGATTTTCGCGCCGAGCATCTGCAGTTTTTCCTCGATGCACTCGTAACCACGGTCGATGTGGTAGATGCGGTCGATCAGGGTATCGCCTTCGGCGATCAGCGCCGAGATCACCAGGCTGGCCGAAGCGCGCAGGTCGGTGGCCATGACTGGCGCGCCCTTGAGCTTCTCGGTGCCGGTAACGATGGCGGTGTTGCCTTCGACCTGGATCTTCGCGCCCATGCGGTGCAGTTCATAAACGTGCATGAAGCGGTTTTCGAAGATGGTCTCGATCACTGCACCGGTGCCTTCGGCAATCGCGTTCAAGGAGATGAACTGCGCTTGCATGTCGGTTGGGAACGCCGGGTATGGAGCGGTACGCACGTTAACGGCTTTTGGCCGCTTGCCATGCATGTTCAGCTCGATCCAGTCTTCACCGGTGGTGATTTCGGCACCGGCTTCGCGCAGTTTTTCCAGGACCGCTTCCAGGATGGTCGGATCGGTGTCCTTGACCTTGACGCGACCACCGGTGACGGCGGCAGCAACCAGGTAGGTACCAGTCTCGATGCGGTCCGGCATCACTTTGTAGGTGGCCGGGTGCAGGCGCTTCACACCGTCGATGGTGATGGTGTCGGTGCCGGCGCCGGTGATGTTGGCACCCATGGCGATCAGGAAGTTGGCCAGGTCGACCACTTCAGGCTCGCGCGCAGCGTTTTGCAGCACACTGCGGCCGTTGGCCAGGGCAGCGGCCATCATGATGTTCTCGGTACCGGTCACGCTGACGGTATCAAAGAAGAAGTTCGCGCCGCGCAGGCCGCCTTCCGGCGCCTTGGCCTTGATGTAGCCGCCTTCGACATCGATGGTCGCGCCCATGGCCTCAAGGCCACGGATGTGCAGGTCCACCGGACGCGAGCCAATGGCGCAACCACCAGGCAATGCGACTTCGGCTTCGCCGAAACGGGCGACCATCGGGCCCAATACCAGGATCGACGCACGCATGGTTTTCACCAGTTCGTACGGGGCGATCAGGGTCTTGATGGTGCGCGGATCGATTTCGACTGACAGTTTCTCGTCGATTACCGGCTCAATACCCATGCGACCAAACAGCTCGATCATGGTGGTGATGTCGTGCAGGTGCGGCAGGTTGGCTACGGTTACCGGGCCATCGCACAGCAGGGTCGCGGCCAGGATTGGCAAGGCAGAGTTTTTCGCACCGGAAATGCGAATCTCGCCATCAAGGCGGGCACCGCCGGTAATAATCAATTTATCCATAAGAATCTCGACGCCTTGGGGGCTCAGGTGCGCTCGGCCCAGGCCGCGCGGCTGAAAAATTTCATAGTGACCGCATGGATGCTGCCATCGGTGATCCACGGGTTCAAATGGGCATAGATCTGCTGCTGACGCTTGACCGGGCTGAGTGCCGCCAGTTCATCGCTAATCACGTTCAGCTGGAAGTTGCAGCCTTCGCCTTCAACTTCTACGTTCGTATCCGGCAGCTTTCCTTCAAGAAAGCTCTTAACTTCTAGGGCCTGCATGATCAACCTCTATCGGCGCCCAGTGCGCACGGGTCGCACATCATACAAAAAAGCCCCGCGCCTGCGAACCCCGCATAGCAGGACTCTGACGGGGGGCTTCATCGATAATGTGTATTAAGGATGTGCCAACAGCTCGGTCAAACCGGAAACCTCGGCAATTTCGCGCATGTCTTCAGGTAATGCACGGATGCTGACCGGTTTTTTGGCCGCTTCGGCATCGCGCATAAAGCACAGCAGCAGCGATAAGCCGACGCTGCTGGACTTGGTCACAGCCGAGCAATCGAGCACCAACGCAGGGGCGGCGCTGGTCTTGATCAGCGCCTGGCCCTGCTTGCGCAGGTCAGGCCCGGTGCGGTAATCCAGCACGCCGCTGAGGAACAGCTCGCCAGCGTCACCGAGACGAACACCCGACTCGGTCATTGCGCAGGCTTCCCGGCAGCTTTGTCGGTCTCTTCCTTGGCCTTGGCGACTTCACCGGCCCAACCATTGATGGTTTTGTCCAGGTCGTTGCCATTGCGCTGCATGGCGTCGGCGAACTGGTCACGGAACAGCTTGCCGATGTTGATACCGTTGATAATCACGTTGCGCAGCTTCCACTCGCCATTGATCTTCTCCAGCGTGTACTGCACCGGGTAGACAGCGCCGTTGGAACCCTTGACGCTCATGTTGACGCTGGTGCGATCACCCGACTCATCCCCGGCGGGAGCGACGGTAATGCCCTGGTTGTTGTACTCAAGCAAAGCGTTGCCATAGAACTGGAAGAGGCCACGCTTGAAGTTTTCCTGGAACGTTTGCATTTGCGCAGGGGTGGCCTTGCGCGAATACTTGACCGTCATGATGCTGCGCGAAATACCTTCAGCATCGACGACCGGACCGACGATGGTATTCAGCGCTTCGTAGAATTTGCTCGGGTCTTGCTTGTACTGCTCTTTATTGGCAGTCAGGTCAGCCAACATCTTGTTGGTAGTGTCCTGCACCAGTTCGTGCGCAGAACCTGCTGCGTTGGCCATCAACGGCAGCGCTGCAAGCAGTACCAGGAGGCCACGTCGCAAGGTAGAGATCATGTACAGATTCCTCATTTGGCGTCTTTATTGACCGTATTGAGCAGGAATTTACCGATCAGGTCTTCAAGCACCAGCGACGACTGAGTGTCGTGGATGGTCGAACCATCCTTGAGCAGGGCTGTTTCCCCGCCCACGCTGACACCGATGTACTTCTCGCCCAGCAGACCCGCAGTGAGGATAGATGCAGTGGAGTCGGTCGGCAGATTATCGACCTTCTTGTCCAGTTGCATCGTCACTCGCCCGGTGAAGCTATCGCGATCCAGATCGATTGCCGTGACCTTGCCGATGGTCACACCGGCCATGGTCACTTTAGCTCTGACAGTCAAACCGGCGATATTGTCGAAGTACGCGTAAAGTTTATAAGTATCGGCGGTGGGGCTGGCCGAAAGGCCGCTGACTCGCAGGGCCAGCAACAGTAAAGCCAGGATGCCAGCCAGCAAGAAAAGGCCGACACCGATTTCCACAGTGCGGTTTTGCATCAGAAATCTCCAAACATCAAGGCGGTCAAAATGAAGTCAAGGCCCAGTACTGCCAGTGAGGCGTACACAACGGTCTTGGTGGTGGCGCGACTGATCCCTTCTGAAGTGGGCTCACAGTCATAGCCTTGGAATACGGCGATCCAGGTCACTACAAAGGCGAAGACGATGCTCTTTATGATGCCGTTGAGCACGTCACCGTTGAAGGTCACGCTGTTTTGCATGTTGGCCCAGTAGGAACCCTCGTAGACGCCCAGCCAGTCCACCGCCACCCACGAACCGCCCCAGATACCGACCACGCTGAAGATCATCGCCAGCAAAGGCAGGGAAATAAAGCCGGCCCACAGGCGCGGGGCAACAATGTACTTGAGCGGGTCCACGCCGATCATTTCCAGGCTGGACAACTGCTCGGTGGACTTCATGTTGCCGATTTCGGCAGTCAACGCGGAACCCGCGCGACCGGCGAACAGCAACGCGGTCACGACCGGCCCCAGCTCACGCAGCAGCGTCAGGGCAACCATCTGCCCCACCGCCTGCTCCGAACCGTAGCTGGACAGGATATTGAAGCCCTGCAACGCCAGCACCATCCCGATGAACACCCCGGAGACCACAATGATCACCAGGGACATCACGCCCACCGAATGCAGCTGCTTGATCAACAGGCCAAAGCCGCCACCAATGCCGCCGCGGCCAAGCAAGGCGTGAAACAGGAAAATCGTCGAGCGGCCCAGCACTTCGACGATGTCGATACCGGAGCGACCGAAAAGGCGAACCTTCTCGATAAGAGATGTCTTGCGCATCAGCGCTTCCCCAGAAGGTCTGAGCGGTAATCCGCTGCCGGAAAGTGGAAAGGCACAGGGCCATCGGGATCGCCGGTCATGAATTGGCGAATACGCGGGTTGTCGGCGTTCATCAGTTCTTCTGGCGTGCCCTGCCCCAGCACCTGGCCATCGCCGACTACATAGAGGTAATCGGCAATGCTCGCGGTTTCTGCAAGGTCGTGGGAAACCACAATGCTGGTGATACCCAACGCGTCGTTGAGCAAACGGATCAAGCGCACCAGCACGCCCATGGCAATCGGATCCTGGCCGACGAAGGGCTCGTCGTACATGAGGATCTGCGGGTCGAGGGCGATGGCACGCGCCAGGGCCACACGACGCTTCATACCGCCGGACAGTTCGTCGGGCATCAGGTCGATGGCGCCGCGAAGGCCTACGGCCTGCAATTTCAGCAACACAATGTCACGAATCATTTCGTCGGACAGCTGGGTATGTACCCGCAGCGGAAACGCCACGTTCTCGAACACATCGAGGTCGGTAAACAGCGCACCGCTCTGGAACAGCACGCCCATATGCTTGCGCGCGTCGAACAGATCACTGCGCGACAGCGTCGGCAGGTTCTGGCCGTTGACCCACACCTCACCGGCGCTGGGGCGCAATTGCATGCCCATCAGACGCAACAGCGTAGTCTTGCCGCAACCGGACGGACCCATGATGCCCGTGACCTTGCCGCGGGGAATGCGAATATCGACGTTATTGAAGATGCTGCGCGTCCCGCGCTTGAAGGTCAGTCCCTTCAGCTCGACCGCGTAGGCGTTATCGGCACTCATCTAAACTCCTTGGGATGCAGCCTCTCACTCAGACACCATGCATGCGACAAACGTTTGCAACGGTGACGCATATAGATAGCCACATGGGCTGGGCGAACCGAACTGGCGGCGAACTATATCACTGCTGGTACAAGGCGCCCAAGGCCGGAACAGCGCTAGTTCAGTTTAGGGACAGGGAAAAACCGTTGCGGGCTATGTTACTGAGGATCGATCTCAGGCATCCGTTGAATAAAGCCTGACGAACTTGCGTGAGGGATTTGATCATTACCGCTATAATCGCCGACTTTTCGTCAGGCTATACGACTTCAGACATGAGCCAATCCAGCGACCTTATTCAATCCGCACAACGCACCATCCGCCTCGAAGTTGAAGCCGTGGAAGGCTTGCTGGCCCATATCGACGCAGATTTCGTACGCGCCTGCGAGATGATTCTGGCCAGCAAGGGCCGCGTTGTCGTGGTCGGCATGGGCAAGTCGGGCCACGTCGGCAACAAGATCGCCGCCACCCTGGCCAGCACCGGGACCACCGCATTTTTCGTGCATCCTGCCGAAGCCAGCCATGGCGACATGGGCATGATCACCAAGGATGACATCATCCTGGCACTATCCAACTCCGGCACCACCAACGAAATCGTGACCCTGCTGCCACTGATCAAGCGCCTGGGCATCAAGATGATCAGCCTCACCGGCAACCCGGACTCTACGCTGGCCAAGGCCGCCGACGTGAACCTGAATGTTCACGTGGACCACGAGGCCTGCCCGCTGAACCTGGCGCCGACCTCCTCCACCACCGCCGCCCTGGTCATGGGCGACGCCTTGGCCGTGGCGCTGCTGGAAGCCCGCGGATTCACCGCTGAAGACTTCGCGTTTTCCCACCCTGGTGGCGCCCTGGGCCGCCGCCTGTTGCTGAAAGTGGAAAATGTCATGCACTCGGGCGACGAATTGCCTCACGTCCAGCGCGGTACCCTGCTGAAGGACGCGCTGATGGAAATGACCCGCAAGGGTTTGGGCATGACCGTCGTCCTGGAAGCCGATGGACGCCTGGCCGGGGTATTCACTGACGGTGACTTGCGCCGCACCCTGGACCGCACCATCGATATCCGCACCGCGACCATCGACGCCGTGATGACCCCACATGGCAAGACTGCACGCCCTGAAATGCTGGCAGCCGAAGCATTGAAGATCATGGAAGACCACAAGATCGGCGCGCTGGTGGTGGTCAATAGCGACGACCACCCGGTTGGCGCCTTGAACATGCACGACTTGCTGCGTGCAGGAGTGATGTAAATGACCAGCGACCTGTTGCAACGCGGCAAAAACATCAAACTGGCGATTTTCGACGTTGACGGCGTGCTGACCGACGGCCGCCTGTACTTCCTCGAAGACGGCAGCGAATTCAAGACGTTCAACACCCTAGACGGCCAGGGCATCAAGATGCTGATGGCTGCGGGCGTGCAAACGGCGATTATCAGCGGCAGAAAAACTCCCGTTGTGGAACGCCGCGCACAAAACCTCGGTATTCCTCACCTGTATCAGGGCCGCGAGGATAAACTGGTGGTTCTGGACGAGCTTCTTGGCCAACTCAACCTAAGCTATGAGCAGGTCGCCTACCTGGGCGATGATCTGCCCGACTTGCCGGTCATTCGCCGAGTGGGCCTGGGCATGGCCGTTGCCAATGCGGCGACGTTTGTTCGCGAGCACGCCCATGGCATCACCATTGCCCGTGGCGGCGAAGGTGCCGCCCGCGAGTTCTGTGAACTGATCCTGCGAGCCCAGGGCAGTCTTGAAGCGGCCCACGCCGCCTACCTATAGAGCGTTTTATGCTGAGTAAAAAGATTCGCAACTTCCTGCTATTCGGAGTCATCGCCGCGCTGTTCCTTGCGGTGGGCTACTGGAATATCAGCCCGGGGCGCTTCCTCGACCAGCCTGCGGCGCAGGTTGACGGAGGGGCTATCGACTATTACGCAACCAATGCCTACAGCGTGCAGTTCCTGCCCGACGGCAAGGTGCAGTACGAGATGACCTCGGACAAGGTCGAGCATTTGAAGGCTACCGAAGTCACCCTGCTGACCAACCCGGACCTGAACCTCTACCGCGGCACCGAGTTCCCATGGCATGTCACGAGCAAGCGTGGCGAGGTGAATCCGGACGGCACCGAGGTAGAACTGATTGACTCGGTACGCGTCGCGCGTACTGACGCCAAAAACCGTGACACCGTGATTACCAGCAGTCGCATGACCGTATTCCCACAGAAGCAATATGCGCAGACCGAGCAAGACGTTAGAATCGACGGCGCTGGCGGTGTATCGACTGGCAAGGGAATGAAAGCGTATTTGAAAGAAAGCAGGATACACCTGCTATCGAACGTAAGAGGACAGTATGAGGCTCGTTAAAACTCTCCCTATTTTGCTCGGTCTGGGCGCAGCACTGGGAAGCGTGAGCGCCTGGGCTCTGCCGAACGATAGCCAGCAACCGATCCACATCTCGGCTGACGATGCGCAGCTGGATGACAAGCAAGGCGTCGCCACCTACACCGGCGGCGTGATCATCACCCAGGGCTCGATGAAGATCACCGGCAACACGGTGACACTGACGCGCACCCAGGCGGGCGATATCGACGTGGTGACGTCGGTGGGCAACCTGGCTTACTTCGAACAAAAGCAGTCAGCTACCGATACCGGCCCGATGAAGGGCTACGGCAAGACCATCCAGTATCACGCCCAACAGAATCGCATCGTGCTGATCGACCAGGCCAAGGTGCTCAGCCCCGATGGCAACTCCACGGAAGGCGAAAAGATCACCTATGACACCGTGAAGCAGATCGCCAACGCCGGTCGCGCCAATGGCAGCAAAGTCACCGCGCCACGCCCACGTATCGACATGGTTATCCAGCCGAAGAAGAAGGCCGAGTAATGGCAACCCTGAAAGCCCAGCATCTGGCCAAGGCCTATAAAAGCCGTCAGGTCGTGCGCGACGTCAGCCTGTCGATCGACAGCGGCCAGATCGTCGGCTTGCTTGGCCCCAACGGCGCCGGCAAGACCACATGCTTCTACATGATCGTCGGCCTGGTCCAGGCGGACCAAGGTCGCGTCCTGATCGACGACCTGGATGTGAGCCACCAGCCAATGCACGGCCGCGCCCGTGCTGGTATCGGCTATCTTCCGCAAGAAGCGTCGATCTTCCGCAAGCTGTCGGTATCCGACAACATCATGGCCATCCTTGAAACCCGCAAGGAACTCGACCGTGACGGCCGCCGGAAAGAATTGGAAAGCCTGCTTCAGGAATTCCACATCAACCACATTCGCGACAACCTTGGCATGAGCCTGTCCGGTGGCGAGCGACGCCGCGTGGAAATCGCCCGCGCCCTGGCCACTGCCCCCAAGTTCATCCTGCTGGACGAACCGTTTGCCGGCGTCGACCCCATCTCGGTCGGCGACATCAAGCAGATCATCCATCACCTCAAGGCAAAGGGCATCGGTGTGCTGATCACCGACCATAACGTGCGTGAGACCCTCGACATCTGCGAAACCGCCTATATCGTCAACGATGGTCAGCTGATTGCCGAAGGCGACTCTGCCACCATCCTGGCCAACGAGCTGGTCAAGGAAGTGTACCTGGGTCACGAGTTCCGCCTGTAAAGCCGCCTGCAAAAACAAGGCGGTGGCAGGTCGCTTGCCTGATGCGCGGGAGTCAATGAAAACCTCCGGATTTTTATTGTTACCGCGCTCTAGGCAAAGCCCCCGATATCAGGCATATAATTTGCTTATGTTTGGCGCTCACGCGCCCTGTCGTGGATGGCGCATTGCGCCGGCGAATAAGGTGTTAAGCCCCTGCCATGAAACCATCGCTAGTCCTGAGAATGGGCCAGCAGCTGACGATGACACCGCAGCTGCAACAGGCCATCCGCCTGCTCCAATTGTCGACCCTGGACCTGCAACAGGAAATCCAGGAGGCCCTGGAGTCCAATCCGATGCTCGAACGCCAGGAAGAAGGCGACGACTTCGATAATGCAGACCCGCTGGCTGACAACATCGAGCAAAAACCCAATTCCGACGTACAGGAACCCTCCTACCAGGAAACCGCCCCCACGGTGGACAACCTTGAGGAAGGCGATTGGAACGAACGTATTCCCAACGAACTCCCGGTGGACACCGCCTGGGAAGACGTCTACCAGACCAGCGCCAGCAGCCTGCCCAGCAATGATGATGACGAGTGGGACTTCACCACCCGCACTTCCGCCGGCGAGAGCTTGCAGAGCCATCTGTTGTGGCAACTGAACCTCGCGCCGATGTCGGACACCGATCGCCTGATCGCCGTGACCCTGATCGACTGCATCAATAACCAGGGTTATCTGGACGAGACGCTCGAAGAGATTCTCGAGGCCTTCGACCCGGAGCTGGACATCGAGCTGGACGAAATCGAAGCCGTCCTGCACCGTATCCAACAGTTCGAGCCCGCCGGCATCGGAGCCCGCAGCCTGAGCGAATGCCTGCTGCTGCAACTGCGTCAGCTGCCTGCCAAGACTCCATGGCTCGCCGAGGCCCAGCGCCTGGTCACCGACTACATCGACCTGCTGGGCAGCCGCGACTACAGCCAGTTGATGCGGCGCATGAAGCTCAAGGAAGACGACCTGCGTCAGGTCATTGAGCTGGTGCAAAGCCTCAACCCGCGTCCAGGCTCACAGATCGAGTCCAGCGAAGCCGAATACGTCGTTCCCGACGTGATCGTGCGCAAGGACAACGAGCGCTGGCTGGTAGAACTGAACCAGGAATCAGTGCCGCGCCTGCGGGTCAACCCGCAATACGCCGGTTTTGTTCGCCGCGCCGACACCAGTGCCGACAACACCTTCATGCGCAACCAGTTGCAGGAAGCGCGCTGGTTCATCAAGAGCTTGCAGAGCCGCAACGAAACCCTGATGAAAGTTGCCACCCAGATTGTCGAGCACCAGCGCGGCTTCCTGGAATATGGCGACGAGGCGATGAAGCCGCTGGTTCTGCACGACATCGCAGAAGCCGTGGGCATGCACGAGTCGACGATTTCCCGGGTGACCACACAAAAATTCATGCATACCCCACGGGGTATTTATGAGTTGAAATACTTTTTCTCCAGTCATGTCAGCACCTCGGAAGGCGGTGAATGCTCGTCCACGGCGATCCGCGCGATCATCAAAAAACTGGTTGCTGCGGAAAATCAGAAAAAGCCGTTGAGTGACAGCAAGATCGCTGGTTTACTGGAAGCACAAGGCATTCAGGTCGCCCGTCGAACCGTCGCCAAGTACCGCGAATCCCTTGGGATCGCGCCTTCCAGCGAGCGTAAGCGTTTGATGTGACGGGCGGGCCACAGCGTTCCAGTGGCGGGTATTCCTACCCGCCGCTTTATGCACTGGCAACGAAGGAGAAGCTGTATGCAAGTCAACATCAGTGGACACCATATAGAAGTCACCCCTCCACTACGCGACTACGTCGAGCAGAAGCTGAGGAAGCTTGAGGGCCATTTCGACAAGATCACCAACGTGCAGGTCATCATGAAGGTCGACAAGCTTCAGCAGAAAATCGAAGCGACACTTCAGATACCCGGCGGCGAAGTGGTCGCCAATGCCGAACATGAAGACATGTATGCATCAATCGACTTGCTCACAGACAAGCTTGACCGCCAACTCAAAAAGCATAAGGAAAAGAATCTGAGCCTGCTTCAGGGCACAGGTCGTTAACTCTCCCCCCATGATCCGACTTGAAACCATCCTGACCCCCGGCCGTTCCCTCGTGAACGTGCCGGGCGGCAGCAAGAAGAAAGCCCTCGAACAAATTGCCAACCTGATCAGCAGCCAAGTGCCTGAACTGGAGATGCAAGATGTCTTCGAGGCTCTGATTGCCCGTGAAAAACTCGGCTCCACCGGTTTTGGCAACGGCATCGCCATTCCTCACTGCCGCCTCAAAGGCTGCGAGACACCTGTCAGCGCCCTGCTGCACCTGGACGCGCCTATCGATTTCGACGCCATCGACGGTGCCCCGGTCGACCTGCTGTTCGTTCTGCTGGTTCCACAGGCCGCCACCGATGCGCACCTGGAACTGCTTCGGCAGATCGCTAGCATGCTCGACCGCAAGGAAGTACGTGACAAACTGCGCAGCGCCAGCAGTAACGAAGCGCTGTATCAAGTTGTTCTGGATGAACAAAACGGGCAGTAATCATGCGCTTGATCATCGTCAGCGGCCGCTCCGGCTCAGGTAAAAGTACCGCCCTCAACGTTCTTGAGGACAACGGTTTCTATTGCATCGACAACTTGCCGGCCGGTCTCCTCCCGGAATTGGCGGAGCGCGCGCTGATCCATACCGAATTGGCGCAGCCTCTGGTTGCCGTCTCGATTGACGCCCGCAACTTGCCGAGCCACCTCACGCGCTTTCCGGAATTGCTCGAAGAGGTGCGCGCCAAGCACATTCATTGCGATGTGCTGTATCTGGACGCCGACGAAGAAACTCTGCTCAAGCGTTTCTCCGAGACACGTCGACGCCACCCTCTCAGCAGCCCACACCGTTCTCTGGCCGAAGCCATCGAGGACGAAACCAAGCTGCTGGGGCCGATCATTGACCTCGCCGACCTCAAGATCAACACCACCAGCCTCAACCTGTACCAGCTGCGCGATGCCATCAAGCTACGCCTGCTGAACCAGCCGGAGCCTGGCACGGCATTTCTGGTCGAGTCGTTTGGCTTCAAGCGCGGCATGCCGGTGGATGCCGACCTGGTGTTCGATGTGCGCTGCCTGCCTAATCCTTATTGGAAGCCGGAGCTGCGCGACCAATCGGGGCTGGATCAGCCTGTAGCCGATTACCTGGCCGCGCAACCGGATGTGGAGGAGATGTTCCAGGACATTTCCAGCTACCTGCTCAAATGGTTGCCGCGCTTTGCCGCGAGCAACCGAGCCTATGTCACCATTGCCATCGGCTGCACCGGCGGCCACCACCGCTCCGTGTACCTGACCGAGCGCCTGGGCCAGGTGCTGCAACAAACCCTCAAGAATGTCCAGGTTCGCCACCGCGACCTTAGCTGAAAGGAACACCCCCGCGATGCCCGCTCTGGAAATTGAAATCATCAACAAACTGGGCCTGCATGCCCGCGCCTCGGCCAAATTCGTCGGTGTTGCCGGGCAGTTCCCTTGCCAGATCCGCGCCGGGCGCACACCGGACAGCATGGTCGATGGCAAAAGCATCATGGCGATGATGATGCTGGCCGCCGGCAAAGGCACCAAGATCCACCTGAAGACCGAAGGCGAGCAAGAACAGGAAGCGATGGACGCCCTGGTGGCGCTGATCAATAACTTCTTCGATGAAGGCGAATAACCCCTCTGCAGGAGCAGGTTTCACCCCAAAGCAGTATCCATCACCATCATCAAGCAGAACCCCATGCACAACCCCAGGCTGGCAAGCTTTTCGTGGCCATTGCGGCGCGACTCCGGGATCACTTCATGAGTGACGACCAACAACATCGCACCAGCGGCCAGCGCCAGGCCCAACGGCAACAGTACCTCGGCCAGGGTCACCAGCCAGGCGCAAAGCACCGCGAACACCGGCTCCACCAAGCCTGACGCAGCGCCGATCAGGAATGCCCTGACCCGCGACATCCCGGCCCCTGCCAATACCAGCGCAATCACCAGACCTTCGGGCACATCCTGTAAAGCAATGCCCATCGCCAAGCTGTCGGCATCCGGCATGCCACCACCGGCCGAGACGCCAACAGCCATGCCTTCGGGAATGTTGTGGGCGATGATGGCAAACACGAACAGCCAGATGCGCGGTGGAATCACTGGTTTATCCGGCGTGCCCACCAACATCTCCGGGCTGGCGCCGGAGACCTTGCGGTCCACCAGATACAACCCGAATGCCCCCAGCATGATGCCGAAGCTGATCAGCCCACCAGCGCCCCACAGCGAAAGACCAAGGGCTTCGGCAGCGGCAATACCCGGCACGACCAGCGAAAAGGCAGTCGCTGCCAGCATTACACCGGCACCAAAGCCCAACAAGGTATCGCTCAACGCCACCGGCATCCGCCGAATCACCAATACTGGAACCGCACCCAGTGCCGTGCCGAGCGCGCAAATCGCTCCGCCCTGCAAGGCGCGCATGATGCGCGGCTCCAGGTCCAGCCAGGCCAGCCCGTGGGCCACCAGCAATGCAATACCCGCCAATAGCAGCAGCGAGCCAAACGCATAACGAAACATTCGCACGCTGCTGATCGCCAGTGTTTCAGTGCCCATAGTCGGCCTTAGATCTTGTTATCGAGGTGAATGTCAGGCCAACGCAGCCTGATAGCGTGCGGCAACTTCCGGCCAGTTAATGACACTGTAGAAGGCATTGATGTATTCAGGGCGACGGTTCTGGTACCGCAGGTAATAAGCATGCTCCCAGACGTCCAAGCCGAGGATTGGCGTATTGCCATTCATCAGCGGGCTGTCCTGGTTGCCGCTGCTTTCCACTATTAAAGTCTTCTGCGGCGTGACGCTCAGCCAGGCCCAGCCGCTGCCAAAACGGGTCAAAGCAGCTTTGGTGAAGGCTTCCTTGAAACTGTCGAAACCACCGAGTTGCTCTTCAACGGCTTTTCCCAGCGCGCCGTCGGGCTTGCCGCCACCTTTAGGCGACATCACTGCCCAGAACAGCGAATGGTTGGCGTGGCCACCGCCTTGGTTAATCACAGCCGCACGCAGTTTCTCCGGTAATTGCTGCACGCTGGACACCAGCTTCTCCACTGGCCAATCCGCAAACTCGGTGCCCTCAACCGCCGCATTGAGGTTATTGATGTAGGTCTGGTGGTGCTTGGTGTAGTGAATCTCCATGGTTTGCGCATCGATATGCGGTTCCAGGGCATCGTAGGCATAGGGCAAGGCAGGCAAGGTGTAGGTCATATCAATGTGCTCCGTATTGAGACGTGGTCGGCTGCACCGCAGTACCGCCCAGTAAGCGATGGGTGCGCGGGTACTCGCCGTGATCGCTGATGAAACTCAGCAGTTCGACGTACGTCTTGCTGCTCTGGCGCAGGGCCGCTTCGCGTAGCTGCGGGCTCAGACGCTCGTCCTGCATGGCCTGCAGCAAGCGCTGATGGATAGCGCAGAGGTATTCGGCGCTTTCCTCGGGCTGATTCAGGCGCAAGTGCAAGTCCGCCAGGTTGTGATGGGAAATGACGCAAGCCGCCACTGCTTCGTCGGCATTCGCCCAGCGCTCGAACAGCACTTGAGCCAGGGCCAGGGCTTGCAGATAGGCCTCGCGAGCGTCAACCAATTCGCCCTGCATAAAACAGCGATTGGCCCGCTCGATCGTGCGCTTCCAGTGCTCCATGGTGAGCCTCCAAAGCAGGGTCGGTGATTACACGCCGCCAGCCGTGAGTTTTTCCGGATCCAACAGGATTTCCAGTTGGCTACGGGGCAGATCGGTGTGCTCAAGGGCCACATCAATCACCGGGCGGCCTTGCTGATAGGCCTTCTTGGCAATTTCAGCGGCCTTTTGGTAACCAATGATCGGGTTGAGTGCGGTAACCAGGATCGGGTTGCGCGACAACGCTTCCTTGAGCTTGGCTTCGTTGACCTTGAAGCTGGCGATCGCCTTGTCTGCCAGCAGACGGCTGGAATTGGCCAGCAACTCGAGGCTGCTGAGCAAATTCTGGGCAATGATCGGCAGCATCACGTTTAATTCAAAGTTGCCGGATTGGCCGGCAACGGTGATCACCGTGTCATTGCCGATGACTTGTGCAGCCACCATGGCGGTGGCTTCCGGAATCACCGGATTGACCTTGCCTGGCATGATCGAGGACCCCGGTTGCAGACCTTCCAGCTCGATTTCCCCCAGGCCGGCAAGTGGGCCCGAGTTCATCCAGCGCAGGTCGTTGGCGATTTTCATCAGCGATACGGCGGTGGCCTTCAACTGGCCGGAGACGGCGACGGCAGTGTCCTGGGAGCCAATCAGCGCGAACAGGTTCTTACCCGGCGTGAATTTCACGCCTGCCAGGCTGCTGAGTTGTTGACTGAAACGCGCGGCGAATTCCGGGTGCGCGTTAATCCCGGTACCCACCGCCGTACCACCCTGGGCCAAAGCCTGCAGACTCGGCAGCAAATCTTGCAGATGGCCGATGTTGGCCTTGAGTTGCTGAGCCCAACCATTGAGCACCTGGCTCATGCGTACGGGCATGGCGTCCATCAGGTGCGTGCGGCCGGTCTTGATGAACGGGTGAACCTCTTCGGCCTTCTGCTCGATCACCTGCACCAGGTGCAGCAATGCTGGCAATGTCTGCTCATGTAACACCAGCGCTGCGCTGACGTGGATGGTGGTCGGGATGATGTCGTTGCTGCTTTGGCCACAGTTCACATGATCGTTGGGGTTGACCGCTTCGCCGAGCAAACGGCTGGCGAGCGTCGCAATCACTTCGTTGGCGTTCATATTGGAACTGGTGCCGGAGCCGGTCTGGAAGATGTCCACCGGGAAGTGCCGCATGTAATCGCCTTCGAGCAAGCCTTGGGCCGCGTCTACGATGGCTTTGCCCTGCCCTTCGCTGATCTGCTTGAGGTCGACGTTGACCTTGGCCGCCGCCGCCTTGGCCAGTATCAGCGCGCGAATGAATTGCGCCGGCATGCGTTGGTGGCTGATCGGAAAGTTGTTCACCGCGCGCTGGGTTTGCGCGCCGTACAAGGCCTCGGCGGGGACTTGCAGTTCGCCCATGCTGTCGCGTTCGATACGGGTGTTACTCATCGGAAGATCCTTGCACCAGGTCAGAAACGGAAATGGAAGGAAGCAATTCGCAGGTGGCCAATTGCCAGGCAAAGGTCTGCCAGCGCTTGAGGCGGCAGGCACAGTGAGAGAGTTTTTCCAGGTCGCTTAATGGGCGCCAGGCCTGGTCAAGGCACATGGAGCGCCAATGCCACGGCAGTGCAATATCGCTGGCGGTGTCGATCAGCAGGCGGAATGAGGTTTCAGCGATAGTCCACGGATGGGTCGCGGTGCAGCACGCCAGGTATCGGCCCTCATTGAGGTAATGTTCGATCAGGCGAGGCTCATTGGGATCCAGACCGCAGCGAATCTGACGACTCATCCAGCGCCAGCTTTCCAGATACGGATCCTCATGCAGGACAGAACTCATGATCCACACTCGCTCGGTAATGATATTTATTATTAAATGATATTGAGAATCAAAACAAGAGTGGCACAGCAATCCGCCTGAAACCCGCTACAAAAAAAGGCGCGCCATCCGTAAGATGGCGCGCCTTTTGTGAAGCTGTCGCGGAATTAGCTGCCCGCGACGGTCATCCGCTCGATCAGGACCGAGCCTGTGCGAATATTACTGCGCAGCTCCAGGTCGTTTCCCACAGCAACGATCTGCTTGAACATATCGCGCATATTGCCGGCAATGGTCACTTCCTGGACAGCGAACTGAATCTCACCGTTTTCCACCCAGAAACCCGCCGCGCCACGAGAATAATCCCCAGTGACCATATTCAGGCCATGGCCCATCAGTTCGGTCACCAGCAGGCCACGTCCCATGCGCCGCAACAGCGCCGCCTGGTCTTCGTCACCATGGGTCACGAACAGGTTATGCACGCCACCGGCGTTCGCGGTACTGGGCAGTCCGAGTTTGCGGCCTGAATAGGTGCCGAGTACGTAAGACACCAGCTCACCGTTTTCGACGAACGGCTTGGCATACGTGGCCAGGCCGTCCCCATCGAACGCCGAACTGCCCATGGCCCGCATCAAGTGCGGACGCTCATCGATGGTCAGCCACTCGGGAAACAACGTCTGGCCGATCGCTCCCTCAAGGAACGAGGACTTGCGATACAGATTGCCGCCAGAAATGGCCCCCAGGAAACTGCCAAACAAACCACCTGCCAGTTCCGCCGAAAACAGCACAGGCACTTCACACGTCGGCACCGGGCGCGCGCCCAAGCGACTCGCGGCACGTTGTGCAGCACGTTGACCAATGCTGACCGGGTCTGCGAGCAATTCGCCCTGACGACTTACGTCGTACCAGTAATCACGCTGCATTTGGCCATTGGCCTCGGCGATCATCACGCAGCTCAAACTATGGCGAGTGGACGCATACCCCCCGATAAACCCGTGGCTGTTACCGTATACGCGACAGCCCTGGTGAGTGTTCAACGTGGTGCCATCGGCGTTCTTGATGCGGGCATCGGCATCGAACGCAGCCGCTTCGCAGGTCAGCGCCAGCTCGATGGCCCGTTCAGGCGTTATATCCCAGGCATGGAACAGATCGAAATCCTTCAAGTCCTTGGCCATCAGCGCCTTATCGGCCAAGCCCGAGCTTTCATCCTCGGAGGTATGCTGGGCAATCGCCAACGCGGCGGCAACGGTTTCGCGAATCGCCTCCGGGCCGCTGGCCGACGTACTGGCCGAACCTTTGCGCTGCCCCACGTACAAAGTGATGCCAAAGCCTTGGTCACGGTTAAATTCGACGGTTTCCACTTCCCGCTGGCGCACCGACGTCGACAGCCCCTGCTCCAGCGACACCGCCACTTCACAGGCGCTGGCCCCCTGGCGCTTGGCCTCGGCAAGGATCTGCTCGACTTGTTCCTGCAGGGCCGGTAACGCTTGCGGACCGACGCTTTGGGCTGCACTCATGGTTTTCTCCACTCAAATTCTGCTTTCGGTTAAGGCCATCGAGCGACCGGGCCGGACAAGCGGCCCCCGACTGGTTATCATGGCGGCGTTTCTTTGCGGACTGCCACCATGGTTGATTCTTACGACGACTCCCTCGATGGGGAGAAAAGCAAAACCCAGGTCAAACGCGAGCTGCATGCGCTGGTTGACCTCGGCGAGCGCCTTACAACGCTCAAGAAAGACTTGATTGCAAAACTGCCACTGACCGACGAAATGCGCCGGGCGCTTGCGGATGCACCCAAGCACACCGCGAATATCGCGCGTAAACGGCACATCATGTTTATCGGCAAGCTGATGCGCGATCAGGACACTGACGCCATTCTCGCTTTGCTTGATCAAACCGATGCCTCCACTCGCCAGTACAACGAACGTTTCCATAACCTGGAACGTTGGCGTGACCGCCTGATCTCGGGCGATGACGCGGTGCTGGAGAAATTCGTGTTGGACTACCCGGACGCGGACCGCCAGCAACTGCGCTCCCTGATCCGTCAGGCCCAGCACGAGCAGGCGCATAACAAGGCGCCGGCCACCAGCCGTAAAATCTTCAAATACATCCGTGAGCTGGACGAGACTCAACGCGGCCTGCGTTGATGCCCTTCCCCGGGTGGCGGTCTTCGCCACCCGAAGCTCCACCCCTTACGACCCCGTACCACCCACGGTGATCGCATCAATTTTCAGCGTTGGCTGGCCGACACCTACCGGCACCGACTGCCCATCTTTCCCGCACATGCCCACACCACTGTCCAGGGCCAGGTCGTTGCCGACCATCGACACCTTGCTCATGGCTTCCGGGCCATTGCCAATCAACGTTGCCCCTTTGACCGGCGCAGTAATCTTGCCGTCTTCGATCAGGTACGCCTCGCTGGTGGAGAACACGAACTTGCCGCTGGTGATATCCACCTGGCCGCCGCCGAGGTTGGCGCAGTAGATGCCGCGCTTCACCGAAGCGATGATCTCCGCCGGGTCGCTTTCGCCACCGAGCATGTAGGTGTTGGTCATGCGGGGCATCGGCAGGTGCGCATAAGATTCGCGACGGCCATTACCGGTGCGCGCCACGCCCATCAGACGGGCATTGAGCTTGTCTTGCATGTAGCCCTTGAGCACACCGTTTTCAATCAAGGTGGTGCACTCGGTCGGCGTGCCTTCATCATCGACGCTCAGCGAGCCACGACGACCGGCCAGGGTGCCATCATCGACAATGGTGCAGAGCTTGGACGCAACCATCTCGCCCATACGCCCACTGTAGGCGGAACTGCCCTTGCGGTTGAAGTCGCCTTCCAGGCCATGACCCACGGCTTCGTGCAGCAATACGCCGGACCAGCCCGAGCCCAATACCACCGGCAATGTGCCGGCCGGCGCCGGAATAGCTTCCAGGTTTACCAACGCCTGGCGCAAAGCCTCACGGGCATAGCCCATCGCACGGTCGTCGGTGAGGAAGTAACGGTAGTCGGTACGCCCGCCGCCGCCATGACCACCGCGCTCGCGGCGGCCATTCTGCTCGACGATCACACTGACGTTGAAACGCACCAACGGCCGCACATCCGCCGCCAGGCCACCGTCGGTGGACGCCACCAGGATGCGTTCCCACACACCGGCCATGCTCACGGAGACCTGCTGGATACGCGGGTCCAGGGCGCGGGTGGCCGCATCGATACGCTTGAGCAGCTCGACCTTTTCCGCACGGCTGATCACTTCAAGAGGGTTGTCCGGCGCATATAACTGCGCCACGTCCTGGGTACTGAACGCCTGCACCGTGCCATTTTGGCCGGCACGGGAGATCGAACGCGCGGCACGCGCAGCGAGGCCCAGCGCCTCCAGGGTGATCGCGTTACTGTAGGCAAAACCGGTCTTTTCACCGGATTGCGCGCGTACGCCTACACCTTGGTCAAGATTGAAACTGCCTTCCTTGACGATGCCATCTTCCAGGGCCCAGGACTCGGAGATCTGCCCCTGGAAATACAGGTCCGCTGCATCGATGCCCGGCCCGGCCAGATCGCCGAGCACGGTTTGCAAGCTTTCGATGGTCACGCCACCGGGTGCCAGGAGGTGTTCACTGACTGAGGACAACAACTCGCTCATAGGTTTGGCCTTAAATTCATCGTTCTGAAGCAGGCCGCTGTGCGCCCTGCGAGAAAAAGCGCCGATGGTTGACCACCGGCATGCGCGCCCGTATCGACGCCTGTTCACTGCTATTGCGTTCGGCCAGCAACACCGCTTCGCCTTGATCCTGTTGTGTCAGCACCTGGCCCCATGGGTCGACGATAGACGCATGACCATAGGTTTCCCGTGGCCCTGGATGTACACCGCCCTGGGCGGCCGCCAGCAGGTAACACTGGGTTTCGATGGCCCGCGCACGAATCAGTACATCCCAGTGGGCGGCACCGGTCACGGCAGTAAAGGCCGAGGGCGCGGTAATCAATTCAGCCCCCGCCGCGCGCAGCTCGCTGTACAGCTCGGGGAAGCGCAGGTCGTAACATACCGTCAGGCCCAAACGGCCGACCGGCGTATCCGCCACCACCACGTTGTTCCCGAAAGCATAGTCATCGGACTCCCGATAGCGACCCCGGGCATCCGCCACATCCACATCAAACAAATGCAGCTTGTCGTAACGGGCAACGACTTCGCCGCAATCATCGATCAGCAGCGAGCAGGCATTGGATTTGGCGTGCGGTTGATCCTTGGGCGGCAACGGCAGTGTGCCAGCCACTATCCATAAGGTGAGGTCGCAGGCGGTCTGTTTCAACCATGGCAGGATCGGACCTTCACCCAGCGCCTCGGCACGACCAATATCCGCCACGTCGCGGCGGCCCATGGCGGCAAAGTTTTCCGGCAGCACCGCCAGCTTCGCACCGCCGGCCGCCGCTCGTTCCAACAACCGCCGGGCCTGGGCCAGATTGGCCAGCACATCGCTTTGGCTGACCATTTGAATTACCGCAAAGGACATGGGCCGATACTCCGCAAAAGGCATGCGGCCATGCTACTCCACAGGCTCTCAGTTTGGTTTTTCAAATGGTTTGTCGAAGGTGATTTTTGGATCCTTCCAAGGGCCTTCCACCTTGTATTGCACGCTGGCGAAACGCGAAACACGGTCACCGATCAGCTTGTCGATCAGGAACAGTGCGCCACCAATCGCCGGCGCACCCACGATCAGCGCGGCAATCGGCAGGTTGTTGGTCACCGGCAACGTCACCAGCAACTTGGCATCGACACGATCGGCCACCAGGTCCAGTGTGCCATTGAGCTCCAGGTTACTCGACGGGCCGGTCATGGTGATCGGCTCGCGCGTCACGAACACACCATTGCTGGCGGCCAATTGACCCTTGACGCGGTCATAACTCAAGCCTTTGCCCAGCAAGTCGGAGAAGTCCAGGCGCAGCCGGCGCCCAATGGAATTGAAGTTGAGCAGGCCGAACACCCGCAGTGCCTGGGCGCCACCTTCCACCTCAACAAACTGCCCCTTACGGAACGTCGCATCCAGGCTGCCGGAGAAACGTTTAGGCCCGACCCAGGCCGGCGAACCCGGCCAACGCCCATCCACGTCCAAGTGGAAGTCCTCGCTGGTTACCGTGGGCGCATAGCCCCAGCCTTTGAGTACATCGGCGATGTTCTTGCCGTCCAGGCGGCCCTTGTACCAACTGCTGCTGTCACCCGGAACCCCTTCCCATCCGCCGGCGCCCTTAAGTTGCATGCCCTTGAGGCCCAGGTCCAGATTATTGAAGGCCAGGCCTTTGGCAGTGGGTCGGATCTTGAGTGACCAGGCGCCTATCAGGTCCGGCCCCTGAAACAGTTGGTCAATAGCAATATCCAGCGCCGGAATATCCTTGGGATCAATACTGGCCAACGGATCCGGTGCATTTTCATCAGCCTGTACCGTCGGGTCCACCGCCGGCAGCTTCACATATTGCAGGTTGACCGCAATCGGCGCGCCCTTGGCATCCGGCAAGTTCACGGCACCCTTGGCCTGCTGGCTGTCGAACTGTAAGCCCCAGGCAGCGGACTTTCGATCCAGCAACAGGTTGACCTGATCGAACTGGGTACCCAGGCCGGTGAGCTTGCCAATCTTGAATTCGGCACCGCTCAGCAGTTGCTTGGCACTGCCACCAGGGTCATTGCCAGCATACTGGTTCACCAGTTTTTTCCACGGATCAACATCCAGTTCCGAGAGCACGCCACGGATGCGCAGGCCCTTGGCTGCTGGCAGTACGGCATCGCCATCGCCGAGGAACAACTCGCCACGGCCGTCATTGAGTTTGTCCGGCGGTGCGGCAAAGGTGAAGTTGGCCAACTCACCGTAATCAAACCAATAGCGGCGTTCAGCTCCCTGCAAGGTCATGCGAAATACGCTGTCACGTCCCTGGCTGGCCGGCATGCCGAACGGCGCAGGCAAGTCCACCGCAACGCCCTTGAGGTTGGAGCTGACCATCAGTTGGCTGTCGGCACCGTCCAGATTGAGCTGCAACTGATATGAAATATCACCGGACACCGGCAACGGCTGGCTGACTTTCAACCAATCCGTCAGGCGCTTGACCGTCACCTGCCCCCTGGCGGCGACACGGGTGCTGATGTTGCCCGGCTTGCCATCGGCAAAGATCTGCGCGGTGATCGGCCGGTCAAATGCCTGGGCTGTAATCTTTTCGCCGCTCAGGCCTTTGGCGCTATCGAAGCGGAAACTGCCCTTGAGCTGCGTCAGGTCCAAGGGCGGTTCCGCCAATTGCAGACGGGCCTTATCTGTCTGGAAATCCACCACGATCTTGGGTTCGATGCCCTTGACCAGCGGAACGTCCAGATCCAGTGAACCTTGCAGGTCTCCTTCGCCTTTCCAGCCGGCGAAGGTGGATGCAGTACCAATTGGCGCTTCCTGGAGGATCCTCAGCCCATCACCCAGGCCACCGGCAAAACCACCGGTCAGCAGCAGATGGCTTTCCTTTCCGGACGGCGCGTGGGGAATATTGACGTAGACGTCCTTGACCTTGGTGTCGAGCAACTGCCCCTTGCTGGCCAGGATGCGCACGCCAGTCTCTTCGACAAACACTTCACCATTGACCTTGTTCACATGGGGCCAGCCCGGCTGGAACGCCAGTTCGGCGTCATGCACCTTGAAAAACAGGCTGATATTGCGCGCGGCCGGCAACGCGTCGTGGTTCAGCGCCCCCTGATACTGGAAGAACCCCTGATCCACTGCGCCCTTGAGAATCGCCGTGCGCAGCCACTCATCCAACGCGGGACTCAGCACGGCCGGCAGGTATTTAGGGGTAAAGCGTCCATCGCCATCGACCATACCGACCCGCAGGTCCATATAATCTTCCTGGCTTTGGTCGAAATGCAGGCGAATCAGGAAATCGGCGGCGATCTTGCCTTCTTCCCCCAGCACCTTGATATACGGGGCGATCAGGGTGAAGCCTTCTTTATCCAGCTTCCACGTGAGGCGGGCATTAGCCTGAAGGTACTGCCAGGGCTTGGCAAAGATCGGATCGAGGTGCAGGGAGAAATCCTTGCTGTCCATGCGCAACTCGCCATGGCCCAGGTCGCCGCTGATGCTGCCGGAAACGTTGCGCGCGGCCGGTGCACCGAAGTAAGCGTCAAACCCGACCCGCTCCAGGTTGGCGGCAAAGCTGACTTTTTGATCGGTAGTGTCCTGAGGACGGAAATCCACCAGCACATTACGCAGCAGGCCGGTGGCCTTCAGATGCTCGACGGTCTTGGCGACGCCTTCCGGCAGCGGTGCCAGGGCGTTGAGCAACGGTGTGATGGGGGTCAGGTCGAGGCGATCAGCCTGCAGCTGCCAGGCTTCCTGGTCCTTGTCGGTAGCCAGGGTCTGCTGCAATTGCAGGCGCGATTCCCATCGGGTCTCGCCCAGGTTCATCGCCAAGGAGTCAAACAACACCTTCAAGCCGGTATCACTGCGCTGCAGATAGGCCGTGAGTGCAAGGTTTTCGATATGGACCGGCTTGCGCTCGGCGTAGCTGCCCTTCACTTGCGGCGAGTTGAGGCGCACTACCGCACTTTGCACAGTGCCTTTACCCCAGTTCAGCCAGAACTCACCGCCAGCCTTGAACTGCGTGAGTTTCCACTGCTGGGTCAGCCTGGCGGGAATCCACTTGGCCCAGTCGCTCTGCGGCAGGCTCAGGTAGGCCTGGACTTCGGCGTCCTTCCACTGGCTCGCGCGAATGCGGCTGCGCAGGCTCAGGGCAAGGGGCTGGCCGTCGGGCAAGGTCAGGCGAACGTCCAGGCGCTGGCGGGTGACGCCCGTGTGCAGGCTCAAGCCTACATACGTCAGGGTCAGCGGGGCCTGGTCGAGCGGTTGCAGGGTGACCTGGCTGTCGAGCAGCGACACGCGCTTGACCATCTGCATGCGCTTGAGCAATTGCTCAGGATCCAGCGGCTGGTCGTCCTGCATCGGCAGGCCTTGCAGCGCCCAATGGCCGTCCTTGTCTTCCTTGGCGCTCAGTTGCAGGCCACTGACTTCCAGGTGCGCAATACGTACTTCGCGCGCCATCAGGCTGGCCCACATGTCCGGCACCACTTCAACCTGGTCCAGGCGCAAGGCACTGCTGCCCTCGCCGACCATCACGTCGTGGGCCAGCAACACGGGCGCGAAGCCGCTCCAACGGCCTTCGAGGCTGCCGATGTGCACAGGCATGTCCACCGCAGCCTGGGCCTTGGCTTCGATTTCCGCGCGGTATTCGGCCACCAGCGGGGTCAATTCACGACCCAGGCTCACATACACCGCCGCCAATACCAGAAGCAAGGCGCACAGGCCTAGGCCCCAACGGGTCAAAGCGGCAAAAAAGCGTATCAGACGCTCCATGTCAGGCGACCCTCAAGGCAGTAGTCGGACTGCAGATCCAGGTCTGCGAGTCTCGTAAAAAGAAAGCGAATGGGGATCAGAGCAGCACCACGTCGTATTGTTCCTGGGAGTACATGGTTTCGACCTGGAAGCGAATCGTACGTCCGATAAAACCCTCCAGTTCAGCCACGTTACCGGACTCTTCATCCAGCAGGCGGTCAACCACTTTCTGGTTGGCAAGCACTCTATAGCCTTCGGCCTGATAGGCCCGTGCCTCTCGTAAGATTTCCCGGAAAATCTCGTAGCAAACCGTTTCCGGGGTCTTCAACTTGCCACGGCCCTGGCAACTGCTGCACGGCTCGCACAGCACCTGCTCCAGGCTCTCGCGGGTGCGCTTGCGGGTCATCTGCACCAGGCCCAGCTCGGTGATACCGATGATATTGGTCTTGGCGTGGTCGCGCTCCAGCTGCTTTTCGAGCGTGCGCAGCACCTGGCGCTGGTGCTCTTCATCTTCCATGTCGATGAAGTCGATGATGATGATGCCGCCCAGGTTACGCAGGCGCAGTTGGCGGGCAATCGCCGTGGCGGCTTCGAGATTGGTCTTGAAGATGGTTTCTTCAAGGTTGCGATGGCCAACAAACGCGCCGGTGTTGACGTCGATGGTGGTCATGGCTTCCGCCGGGTCCACCACCAGGTAGCCACCGGACTTGAGCGGTACCTTGCGTTCCAGGGCTTTCTGGATTTCGTCCTCGACGCCATACAGGTCGAAGATCGGCCGTTCACCAGGGTAGTGCTCCAGGCGGTCGGCAATTTCCGGCATCAGCTCGGCAACAAACTGCGTGGTGCGCTGGAAGGTTTCCCGCGAGTCGATGCGGATTTTCTCAATCTTGGGGCTGACCAGGTCGCGCAAGGTGCGCAGGGCCAGGCCCAGATCTTCGTAGATCACACTCGGCGCGCCGATGGTCTTGATCTGTGCGCCGATCTGGTCCCACAAACGCCGCAGGTAGCGAATGTCCATGAGGATTTCGTCAGCACCGGCGCCCTCGGCGGCGGTGCGCAGGATAAAGCCACCCGCTTCCTTGATGCCTTCGGCGGCCACGCAGTCGCTGACCACCTTTTTCAGGCGCTCGCGCTCGGCTTCGTCTTCAATCTTCAGGGAGATGCCGACATGGGCGGTGCGCGGCATGTAAACCAGGTAGCGCGAAGGAATCGACAGCTGAGTCGTCAGCCGCGCCCCCTTGGAGCCGATGGGGTCCTTGGTGACTTGCACCACCAGGCTTTGCCCCTCATGCACCAAGGCACTGATGCTTTCCACCGCCGGCCCTTCGCGCAGGGAGATCTCCGAGGCGTGGATAAACGCCGCCCGGTCCAGGCCGATGTCGACAAATGCCGCCTGCATCCCCGGCAACACCCGCACCACCTTGCCCTTGTAGATATTGCCGACGATCCCGCGCTTTTGGGTGCGCTCGACATGCACTTCTTGCAGAACACCGTTCTCTACCACCGCCACGCGCGATTCCATCGGCGTGATATTGATCAGAATCTCTTCACTCATGGCTGGGTCTCGTTCAGGCGTTTTCACAATAGTGACCGGTCGCTTAAGGCTGGGCGCTGGAGTAACGCGTTCAGCGCGCGGTAAGGTTTTGCCAACAGGGTATGCCGAATTGGTCGAGCAGTTGCGCGGTTTCGCACACCGGCAGCCCTACCACGGCGGAATAGCTGCCGTTGAGCCCGGCCACAAACACCGACCCAAGCCCTTGAATAGCATAGCCGCCCGCCTTGTCCTGGGGTTCGCCACTGTGCCAGTAGGTTGTAGCCTCCTCGACAGAAATCCCACGAAAAAGTACTCGACTACTGACACATCGGGTTTCACAGCGCGGGCCGTCGGTGAGCGCGATGGCGGTGAGGACTTCATGCTCACGCCCAGCCAAAGCCATCAACATCGCCAGGGCATCAGCCTGGTCCACCGGCTTGCCAAGGATCTGGCCGTCCACAACCACCGCCGTATCGGCGCCCAGTACGCAAGCACCTGGGGTTTCCCCAAGCGCAGCAAATCCCGCCGCCGCCTTGCCGCGCGCAAGACGCTCAACGTAGGCAACAGCCGATTCATTGGTAAAGGGAGTTTCATCGATAGCGGCGCTGACCACGGTGAAAGGCACACCGATCTGGGTCAGCAGTTCACGCCGTCTCGGGGAGCCTGAGGCCAGATAAAGCGAATTCATTGCAGGCTCTCCCTGTGGAGTTCGATAACCAGGCAGAGCCTCGCAATCCATTCAATTGATTTTATAGCGACGACGTAACCCGCGCAGGCCGAAACTGATCCACGGCCACAGCAGCGCACTGACCAGGGCCGGCAATACCAGCGCCAGGGTTGGCTGGCGGTTACCGGTCAAGGCACTGAGCCACAGCTGTACCAACTGCGCCAGGCCGAAGATCACCAGGATCACCAGGCATTGCTGCCACATCGGGAACATCCGCAGGCGCTGCTGCAACGACAGCACCAGGAAGGTGATCAGGGTCAGGATCAACGCGTTCTGGCCCAGCAAGGTGCCATACAGCACATCTTCCGCCAAGCCCAGGAACATGGCGGTAACCATGCCCACTTTATGCGGCAGGTTCAGCGACCAGAATGCCAGCAGCAATGCCAGCCAGAGCGGACGCAGGATCTCCATGAACTGCGGCAGCGGCGAAACGCTGAGCAGCAGGCCGATGGCGAATGTCAGCCAGACGATCCAGCCATTGCTCGAATGAGTACCGGCCATTATTCCTCCCTCTGCCGTGTGGTTGCCGGGGCTGCGGCTGGAGGCTTCGCAGCGGGCGTCGTGGTGGCAGGTGGTTTCGCGGCAGTCGGCTTCACCGGGTGCACGCTATGGGCCGCCGGCTTGACCGGTGTGGCCACAGGCGCAGTAGCTGCCGGAGTTGCCGCCGGTACAACGGGGGTAGTCGACTGAGGCTTGGGCACGGTCGCGGGAATGATCGGCGCAGTGCCGTTCTTCTTGTCTTCCGCTTCCTGGGCCTGGGCGGCGTCGTTGGCGCGCTCTTCCGGAGTGCGATTGTCGCTGAACACCAGCAACAGGTAGCGGCTGCGGTTCAGGGCGGCAGTGGGCACGGCGCGCACAATGGCGAATGGCTGGCCGGAATCGTGGATCACTTCCTTGACCGTTGCCACCGGGTAACCCGCCGGGAAGCGCTGGCCCAGGCCGGAGCTGACCAACAGGTCGCCTTCCTTGATGTCGGCCGTGTCCGCGACGTGACGCAATTCCAGGCGCTCAGGGTTGCCGGTGCCGCTGGCGATCGCGCGCAAGCCGTTACGGTTCACCTGCACCGGAATGCTGTGGGTGGTGTCCGTCAGCAGCAGGACCCGCGAGGTGTAGGGCATCAACTCTACGACCTGCCCCATCAGTCCCCGAGCATCCAGTACCGGCTGACCAAGGACCACTCCGTCACGTTCACCCTTGTTGATGATGATGCGATGGGTAAAGGGGTTGGGATCCATGCCGATCAATTCGGCCACTTCGACCTTTTCGTTGACCAACGCGGAAGAGTTGAGCAACTCGCGCAGCCGAACGTTCTGCTCGGTGAGGGCCGCCAGCTTTTGCATGCGCCCCTGCAACAGCAGGTTTTCGGTCTTGAGTTTTTCGTTCTCGGCAACCAGCTCGGTGCGGCTGCCAAATTGGCTGGCCACGCCCTGGTAGAGACGTTGCGGCAGGTCGGTGATCCAGTAGGTCTGCATCAACACCAGCGACATTTGGCTACGCACCGGCTTGAGCAGTGCAAAGCGGGCATCGACCACCATCAATGCGACCGAAAGCACGACCAGCACCAATAAGCGCACGCCCAATGAGGGGCCTTTGGCGAAAAGCGGTTTAATAAGCCGCTCCTCCCAGGCAAATATTCTCTTTATTCATACGGCATCTAACCGGCCTGGATGCAGATTGAAGAAGATAAACGCCAACAGGCAGCACTGCAAAGTGCTGCCTGTGGGCGAAACATGGTGCAACCAACGATCTTATTCGCTGGAGAGCAGGTCCATGGTGTGTTTATCCATCATTTCCAGTGCACGACCACCGCCACGGGCAACGCAGGTCAGCGGGTCTTCGGCGACGATCACCGGCAGGCCGGTTTCCTGGGCCAGCAATTTGTCGAGGTCGCGCAACAAGGCGCCACCACCGGTCAACACCAGGCCTCGCTCGGCGATGTCGGAAGCCAGTTCCGGCGGCGATTGCTCCAGGGCACTCTTCACAGCCTGAACGATGGTGGCCAGGGACTCTTGCAGAGCTTCCAGCACTTCATTGGAGTTCAGGGTGAAGGCACGTGGAACGCCTTCGGCCAGGTTGCGACCGCGAACATCGACTTCGCGAATTTCGCCGCCCGGGTAAGCGGTACCGATTTCCTGCTTGATGCGCTCGGCGGTGGATTCGCCGATCAGGCTGCCGTAGTTGCGACGCACATAAGTGATGATCGCTTCGTCGAAGCGGTCGCCGCCGACACGTACGGATTCGGCATACACCACACCGTTCAGGGAAATCAGGGCGATTTCAGTGGTACCACCACCGATATCCACCACCATCGAACCGCGGGCTTCTTCAACCGGCAGGCCGGCACCGATCGCAGCAGCCATCGGCTCTTCGATCAGGAACACTTCGCGGGCACCGGCGCCAAGGGCCGATTCACGGATGGCACGACGCTCCACCTGGGTGGACTTGCACGGGACGCAGATCAGCACACGAGGGCTGGGCTGCAGGAAACTGTTTTCGTGAACTTTGTTGATGAAGTACTGCAGCATCTTCTCGCAGACACTGAAGTCGGCGATCACGCCGTCTTTCATCGGACGAATGGCAGCAATATTGCCTGGTGTTCGGCCGAGCATGCGCTTGGCCTCGGTGCCGACGGCAACGACACTTTTCTGATTACCATGGGTCCGAATGGCCACAACCGATGGCTCATTCAGGACGATACCGCGCTCGCGCACGTAAATAAGGGTGTTGGCAGTGCCCAGGTCAATGGAAAGATCGCTGGAAAACATGCCACGCAGTTTCTTGAACATGGGGAAAGGACCCTAGGCAACGCGTGGGTAAAAAAGTGCGGCAAACTCTAACAACGACAGGGATTTTGGGCAAGGCGCCAATGTGCTAAATTGGCCGACTTTCTGTGCACCAACCCCCACAATCGCGGCCGTAAGACCGTAGAAATGCGGTAGTGTTCCGACAATCTAACACACGGACAGCCTCCGTTCTGTTTTCCACTGGAGATTCCCATGGCGCTTGAACGCTCCGACGTGGAAAAAATCGCTCATCTGGCCTCGCTTGGCCTGAATGAAGCCGATCTTCCACAGACCACCGCAGCCCTGAACAGCATTCTAGGGCTGGTTGACCAAATGCAGGCCGTGAATACCGACGGCATCGAGCCCCTGGCTCACCCGCTGGAAGCCAGCCAGCGCCTGCGCGCAGACGTCGTGACCGAGCGCAATAATCGCGAGGCCTACCAGTCCATCGCGCCAGCGGTCGAAAACGGCCTGTACCTGGTTCCGAAAGTCATCGACTAAAGGGAAAGAGCCTGCAATGCATCACATGACTCTGGCCGAGATCGCCCGCGGTCTCGCCGACAAAAAGTTTTCTTCCGAAGAGCTGACCAAGACCCTGCTTGCGCGCATCGCCGAGCTGGATCCCAAGGTCAACAGCTTCATCAGCCTCACCGAAGAGCTGGCCTTGAGCCAGGCCAAGGCCGCGGATGTACGCCGCGCCAACGGTGAAAACGGTGCCCTGCTGGGTGCACCTATCGCCCACAAGGACCTGTTCTGCACCCAGGGCATTCGCACCAGCTGCGGCTCGAAGATGCTCGACAACTTCAAGGCGCCCTACGACGCCACCGTGGTATCCAAGCTGGCCGCTGCCGGGGCCGTGACCCTGGGCAAGACCAACATGGACGAATTCGCCATGGGGTCGGCCAACGAGTCTAGCTACTACGGCGCAGTCAAGAACCCGTGGAACCTGGAACACGTGCCCGGCGGTTCGTCCGGCGGTTCGGCTGCGGCCGTTGCCGCGCGCTTCCTGCCGGCCGCCACGGCCACCGACACCGGCGGCTCGATCCGCCAGCCGGCGGCCTTCACCAACCTCACCGGCCTGAAGCCGACCTACGGTCGCGTTTCCCGTTGGGGCATGATCGCCTACGCCTCCAGCCTCGATCAGGGCGGCACCCTGGCCCGCACAGCCGAAGACTGCGCAACTTTGTTACAAGGCATGGCAGGCTTCGACGCCCAGGACTCCACCAGCATCGATGAACCGGTGCCGGACTACAGCGCCAGCCTCAATACCTCGCTCAAGGGCCTGCGCATCGGCGTGCCGAAGGAATACTTCAGCGCCGGTCTCGACCCGCGCATCGCCGAATTGGTGCACAACAGCGTCAAGGAGCTGGAAAAGCTCGGCGCGGTGATCAAGGAAATCAGCCTGCCGAACAACCAGCATGCGATTCCTGCCTACTACGTGATCGCGCCGGCAGAAGCCTCCTCCAACCTGTCGCGTTTCGACGGCGTGCGCTTCGGCTACCGCTGCGAAAACCCGAAGGACCTGACCGACCTGTACAAACGCTCCCGAGGTGAAGGCTTCGGTGCCGAAGTTCAACGCCGGATCATGGTCGGTGCCTACGCCCTGTCGGCCGGCTATTACGACGCGTACTACCTCAAGGCGCAAAAAATCCGGCGCCTGATCAAGAACGACTTCATGGCTGCCTTTGAAGAAGTCGACGTGATCCTCGGCCCAACCACGCCGAACCCGGCCTGGAAAATCGGCGCCAAGACCGGCGACCCGATTGCCGAGTACCTGGAAGACCTCTACACCATCACCGCCAACCTCGCGGGCCTGCCGGGCTTGTCCATGCCTGCCGGTTTCGTCGATGGCCTGCCGGTGGGCGTGCAATTGCTCGCCCCGTATTTCCAGGAAGGCCGCCTGCTCAATGTGGCGCACCAGTACCAGTTGAACACCGACTGGCACACTCGCACCCCTACCGGCTTCTGAGGAAAACACTATGCAATGGGAAGTTGTGATCGGACTGGAGATTCATACCCAGCTCGCCACCCAATCGAAGATTTTCTCCGGTAGCGCCACCACGTTCGGTGCCGAGCCGAATACCCAGGCCAGTCTGGTCGACCTGGGCATGCCCGGCGTACTGCCGGTGCTGAACCAGGAAGCGGTGCGCATGGCGGTGATGTTCGGCCTGGCGATTGACGCCGAGATCGGCCAGCACAACGTGTTCGCGCGCAAGAACTACTTCTACCCGGACCTGCCCAAGGGCTACCAGATCAGCCAGATGGAATTGCCGATCGTCGGCAAGGGCTACCTGGACATCCCGCTGGAAGACGGCACCATCAAGCGTGTCGGCGTCACCCGTGCGCACCTGGAAGAAGACGCCGGCAAGAGCCTGCACGAAGAGTTCAACGGTGCCACCGGTATCGACCTGAACCGTGCCGGCACGCCGCTGCTGGAGATCGTGTCCGAGCCGGACATGCGCAGCGCCAAGGAAGCCGTGGCCTACGTCAAGACGATCCACGCGCTGGTGCGTTACCTGGGCATCTGTGACGGCAACATGGCCGAAGGCTCGCTGCGTTGCGACTGCAACGTCTCGGTGCGGCCAAAAGGCCAGGTCGAGTACGGCACTCGCTGCGAGATCAAGAACGTCAACTCGTTCCGCTTCATCGAGAAGGCGATCAACACCGAAGTGCGTCGCCAGATCGAACTGATCGAGGACGGCGGCAAGGTGATCCAGCAAACGCGCCTGTACGACCCGAACAAAGACGAAACCCGCGCCATGCGCAGCAAAGAGGAAGCCAACGACTACCGTTACTTCCCCGATCCGGACCTGTTGCCGGTGGTGCTTGAAGATTCGTTCCTCAATGACATCCGCGCCACCCTGCCGGAATTGCCACCGCAAAAACGCGAGCGTTTCCAGGCGCAGTTCGGCCTGTCGGTCTACGATGCCAGCGTGCTGGCTTCGAGCCGTGAGCAAGCCGACTACTTCGAAAAAGTCGTGAGCATTGCCGGTGACGCCAAGCTGGCGGCCAACTGGGTGATGGTCGAGCTGGGCAGCCTGTTAAACAAACAGGGCCTGGAGATCGACGAAGCGCCGGTGTCGGCCGAGCAATTGGGCGGCATGCTGCTGCGCATCAAGGACAACACCATCTCCGGCAAAATCGCCAAGACCGTGTTCGAAGCCATGGCCAACGGTGAAGGCAGCGCCGACGAGATCATCGACAAGCGCGGTCTCAAGCAAGTCACCGACAGCGGCGCCATCTCCGCCGTGCTGGATGAAATGCTGGCGGCCAACGCCGAGCAGGTCGAACAGTACCGTGCGGCAGACGAAGCCAAGCGCGGCAAGATGTTCGGCTTCTTTGTCGGCCAGGCGATGAAAGCCTCCAAAGGCAAGGCCAACCCGCAACAGGTGAACGAACTGCTGAAAAGCAAGCTCGAAGGCTGATTGCAATGATTAGCCCGAGGCAGATTTCATAATTGCCTCGGACCCTGTGGGAGGGGGCTTGCCCCCGATAGCGGTCTATCAGCTTGCACATCTGTGTCTGACAGAACGCTATCGGGGGCAAGCCCCCTCCCACATAAGCCCGCGCCCATATTCGATACAGGGGTAAGCTTGGAAATGAAGCGTTTACTTGGCCTTTTAGCCCTGTTCTCCCTACTGGCCGGCTGCGCCAGCGGCCTCATCGACCCCAACGGCTACAACGAAACCGGCACCGCCTCTTATTACGGCGCCAAGCACCATGGCAAAAAAACCGCCAGCGGTGAACCTTTCAACCAGAACGCCCTGACCGCCGCCCACCGGCAACTGCCCTTCGGCACCCAGGTCAAGGTCACCAATCTCGACAACGACAAATCCGTCGTGGTCCGCATCAACGATCGCGGCCCGCATACCCGCGGGCGCTTGATCGATCTATCACGCAAGGCTGCCGAGCAACTGGGCATGCTGAGCAGCGGCACTGCACGGGTTCGCGTGCAAGCCCTGAGCAACTGAAGAGGGAGCCCTGGCCATTTTCGGATTAACCGCCCTCTCGCCCTGGAGCCTGCTTGAACTGGTCAGCGGCCTGTTGCTGCTGATCCTCGGCGCCGAAATCCTGGTGCGCGCCGCCGTGCGCCTGGCCGCCAGCCTCAAGGTGCGGCCGCTGATCATCGGCCTTACGGTCGTCGCGTTCGGCAGCAGCGCGCCACAGATGACCGTCAGCCTGCAGGCCACCCTGGCCGGCAATACCGACATTGCCGTGGGCAGCGTGATCGGCAGCAGTATCTTCAACATCCTCGTGACCCTGGGCCTGTCGGCGCTGATCATCCCCCTGCGCGTCTCGCGGCAGCTGGTGCGCCTGGATATTCCGATGATGATCCTCGCGGGGTTGCTGGTGTTTACCCTGGCGGCGAATGAAGAGCTGACACCGGTCGACGGCCTGCTGCTGCTGATTGCCCTGCTGGCCTACCTCGGCGTGCTGCATTACCAGACTCGCCATTCCCGCCGTCCGCGCACCCTGGATACCGTCGCCCGGGCGCCCTGGCTAAGCAGTGTGCTGCAGATGCTCGGCGGGCTGTTGATCCTGGTGCTGGCCGGGCACTTGCTGCTCGGCGCAGCGGTGGATGTGGCGGCGGACCTGGGCCTGTCGGAGCGCATCATCGGCCTCACGCTGATCGGCGTCGGCACATCGCTGCCATGCCTGGCCACCTCACTGGTTGCCGCCCTGCGCGGCCAGCGGGAAATTGCCGTAGGCAACGTGATCGGCAGCAACCTGTTCAACCTGCTGGGCGTATTGGGGCTGACCGCGCTGCTCGCGCCCTCGCCGCTGTCGGTGTCGCCCAACGCCCTGGACTTCGACTTGCCGGTGATGCTTGGCGTGGTGGTGCTGTGCCTGCCGGTGTTTTATACCGGTTACCGCGTCACCCGCGCCGAAGGCCTGGTGCTGTTGGGCCTGTACCTGGCGTATGGACTGCATGTGATGTCGTTCACCACCGGCATGCCCCTGGCCAACAAGCTTGAACAACTGATGCTGTATTACGTCCTGCCAGTGCTGGTGGCTTTCCTGTTGTTCAGCACGCTGCGAGCCTGGCGCCGCCAACACAAGAGGGAATCGCAATGACCGATCAGAAAAAGCCCGGGGTTGAAATGCGTCGCCAGGTGATGGGCGATGTATTCGTCGACCGCGCCCTGGGCAACGCCACCGAGTTCACTCAGCCACTGCAGGACTTCGTCAACGAACACGCCTGGGGCAGCGTGTGGACCCGCGAAGGCTTGCCGCTGAAGACGCGCAGCCTGATCACCCTCGCCGCCCTCACCGCGCTCAAGTGCCCGCAGGAGCTCAAGGGCCACGTACGCGGCGCGCTGAACAATGGCTGCACCGTGGAGGAAATTCGCGAAGCGCTGCTGCATTGCGCGGTGTATGCCGGCGTACCGGCGGCGATTGATGCGTTTCGGGCGGCGCAGGAAGTGATCGACACCTATCAGAAAGAAGGTTAGATCCAGCCACCCGCCTGCAACACGAAAATCCCGATATTCGTGGTCACTGCCGCCATCAGCGTGGTGATCACGATAATCGCCGCCGCCAGTTCATGATTGCCCTCGGCCGCCCTGGCCATCACGAAGCTCGCCGCGGCGGTCGGTGCGCCGAAGTACAGGAACAGAATCCCCAACTCCGGCCCGCGAAAGCCCAGCAGCCACGCGCCCAGAGTCGCGACCACCGGCAGCCAGACCATCTTCATCAAGCTCGCGCTCAGCGCCATATTGCCGCTCTTGCGCAACGCCGCCAGGGACAATGTGCCACCAATACAGATCAATGCCAGCGGCAAGGTGGTGTCCGCCAGGTACTGCATGGATTTTTCCAGCCAGCCGGGCAGGCCGAGCTGGAAATAGGCAAACGGTGCCGCCACGATCACGCTGATGATCAGCGGGTTGGCCACCACACTTTTGAAGATGCTCCACGGGTCGGACTTGATCACCGGGCTGTACACCGCCAGCACGATGGTCGAGAGCGTGTTGTAGAAGAGGATCACCAGCGCCGCGAGGATCGCGCCGAGGGAGATGCCGTAGTCGCCGTACATGCTGGCGGCCAGGGCCAGGCCGATCACCCCGTTATTGCCGCGAAAGGCGCCCTGGGTGTAGATACCGCGGTCTTCACGCTTGCAGCGAAAGATCGCCCAGCCCCAGGCCAGGACAAAGCTCACCAGCGTGGCAACGGCAAAATAGATCAGCAAACCCGGCTTGAGCGCCGAGTGCAGGTCGGCATGCAGGATGCCCAGGAACAGCAACGCCGGCATGGTGACGTTGAACACCAGGGACGAAGCCGTGTGGATAAAGTTGTCGTTGATCCAGTTGATGCGCTTGAGCAGCACACCCAGGAACAGCATGGCGAATACCGGCGCGGTGATGGTGAGGGTGGTGAGGAAGATAGCCAGCATGCCGGGGAGAACCTTGGTGAGCGTCGTTAGGTGGCTAATGATAAGCCATACAAACGCGCAGTGCCCGATAGACCGCTATCGGGGGCAAGCCCCCTCCCACAGTTTGACCGCATTTATCCTGTAGGAATGCGGTCGAGTGTGGGAGGGGGCTTAACCCCGATGCAGGCGACTCGGTCTCAGGTGATCGGCGCCGGGTTGAACAACGTAATGTCGTTATGCAGCTTGTGATGCTCCGCCCAGGTCTGCTTCTTACCGCTGGCCACGTCCAGATAGAAGTGGAACAACTCCCAGCCCAGCTCCTCGATGGTCGCGCGCCCGGTGGCAATGCGCCCGGCGTCGATATCGATGAGGTCCGGCCAGCGCTGTGCCAGCTCTGTACGCGTCGAAACCTTCACCACCGGCGCCATCGCCAACCCGTAAGGCGTGCCACGCCCGGTGGTGAACACATGCAGGTTCATCCCCGCCGCCAATTGCAGCGTGCCGCAGACAAAATCACTGGCCGGCGTCGCGCAAAAGATCAGACCCTTGCTTTTGAAGCGCTCGCCCGGGCCCAGCACACCGTTGATCGCGCTGCTGCCGGACTTGACGATGGAACCCAGGGACTTCTCGACAATGTTCGACAACCCGCCCTTCTTGTTGCCCGGCGTGGTATTGGCACTGCGATCCGCCTCGCCCTTGGCCAGGTAACGGTCGTACCAGTCCATTTCCCGCACCAGCTCCTGGGCAATTTCCTTGGTCTGCGCACGCGAAGTCAGCAGATAGATGGCATCACGCACTTCGGTGACTTCGGAAAACATCACCGTCGCCCCCGCCCGCAGCAACAAATCCGAGGCATAGCCCAGCGCCGGGTTGGCGGTGATACCGGAAAACGCATCACTGCCGCCGCACTGCATGCCCAGGATCAGCTCGGACGCCGGCACGGTTTCCCGGCGGCGCTGGTCGAGCTTCTTCAGGCGGACTTCGGCCAAGTCCATGATCTGCTCGATCATCTCGGTAAAGCCATGACTGGAATCCTGCAACCGATACAGCCATGGCTCGCTGAGGTCGACGGAGCTGTCGTTGTCGTGCATCACCTGCCCGGCCTGCAATTTCTCGCAGCCCAGGCCGATCACCAGGGCTTCGCCGCCCAGGTTCGGGTTGCGCGCCAGGTTGCGTACGGTACGGATCGGGATGTAGGCATCCGTCGCAGTAATCGCCACCCCACAGCCGTAGCTGTGGGTCAGCGCCACCACGTCATCGACGTGGGGGTACTTGGGCAACAATTCGTCCTTGATGCGCTTGACCGCATGGTCCAGCACACCCGTCACGCACTGCACCGTGGTGGTGATGCCGAGGATATTGCGCGTGCCCACGGTGCCGTCGGCGTTGCGATAGCCTTCGAAGGTAAACCCCTCCAACGGTGCCTGGGTTTCAGGCACCTCGGTGGACAGCGGCAAGCTGTCCAGCGGCGGCGCGGTCGGCATGCGCAGTTGATCCTCCTGGACCCAACTGCCGCGCGGAATCGGCGCCAGGGCGTAACCGATGGTCTGGCCGTAGCGAATAATCTGACCGCCTTCGGGGATGTCTTCCAGGGTCACTTTGTGGCTCTGGGGGATGAAATCCACGGTCACCAGGCCGTCCGGGAACTCGGTCCCGGCCGGTACGCCCTGGTCGTTGACCACGATCACTACGTTGTCGCGCTCGTGCAGGCGAATGGAGCGCGGCGAGTCGGCATGTTCAATCAACTGCATCACGGGGCCTCTCAGGAATGCGCTTCGGTTAGGTTGGTCAACTCAGGCCCCTTGCTTGGCGGCTCTTTGAGTACTACACGCTTGATCGGACCGACGATGACCAGATAGCTGAACACCGCCACCAGCGCGTTGGCGCCGACGAACACCAGTGCCCATTTGAACGAGCCGGTGGTGCTGATGATGTAGCCGATGACAATCGGCGTGGTGATCGACGCCAGGTTACCGAAGGTGTTGAACAAGCCGCCACTGAGACCGGCTATTTGTTTCGGCGAGGTGTCGGACACCACCGCCCAGCCCAGTGCGCCAACGCCTTTGCCGAAGAAGGCCAAGGCCATGAAGCCCACCACCATCCATTCAACGTCAACGTAGTTACACGCAATGATGCTGCTGGAAACCAGCAGGCCCGCGATGATCGGTGCCTTGCGGGCGAACGTCAGCGAATGGCCTTTGCGCAGCAGGTAGTCGGAAATCACCCCGCCCAGCACGCCACCGATAAACCCGCAGATCGCCGGCAACGAGGCGATGAAACCGGCCTTGAGGATGGTCATGCCACGGTCCTGCACCAGGTACACCGGGAACCAGGTCAGGAAGAAGTAGGTGATGCCGTTGATGCAGTACTGGCCCAGATACACGCCAAGCATCATGCGGTTGGTCAGCAACTGACGGATGTAATCCCACTTCGGACCGTCGGTTTTCTTACCCTTGCCTTTGTCCTGGTCCATATCGACCATCGCGCCATTGGCGGCGATGTGATTGAGCTCGGCTTCGTTGATCATCGGGTGCTGGCGTGGGCTGTGGATAACTTTCAGCCAGATCAGCGAGAACACGATGCCGATCACGCCCATCACGATAAACACGTGCTGCCAGCCGAAGCGGTAGACGATCCAGCCCATCAACGGTGCGAACAGCACCGTGGCGAAGTACTGCGCCGAGTTGAAGATCGCCGACGCCGTACCGCGTTCGGCGGTTGGGAACCAGGCGGCGACAATACGCGCGTTACCGGGGAAGGACGGCGCTTCGGCCAGGCCCACCATGAAGCGCAGCATGAACAGCGCAACAACCGCAGTGGAGACACCGAACTCACCGACATAGCCTTGCAGCACGATGAACAGCGACCAGGTGAAGATGCTCAGGGCGTAGACTTTTTTCGAGCCGAAACGGTCCAGCAGCCAGCCGCCGGGAATTTGCCCGGCCACGTAGGCCCAACCGAATGCGGAGAAGATATAACCGAGGGTGACCGCGTCGATGCCGAGGTCTTTTTGCAGGCTGGAGCCCGCGATGGCGATGGTGGCCCGGTCGGCGTAGTTGATCGTGGTCACCAGGAACAGCATGAACAGGATCAAATAGCGGACATGGGTCGGCTTGGTCGCTTGCATGTAGAAGTACTCCCACTAATTATTTTTTTTGCGGGTAATGGTTTTCTGTTTTTGTCGTGGAGACCGGCAGGCATCCGGCCCCCACTGGGTGTTGCGTATTACGAACCGATGTAGCTGGTTTTCACCACGGTGTAGAACTCTTGCGCATAGCGACCTTGCTCCCGCGAGCCATAGGAGGAGCCTTTACGGCCACCGAATGGAACGTGGTAATCCACACCTGCCGTCGGCAGGTTCACCATCACCATCCCCGCCTGGGAATGACGCTTGAAGTGGTTGGCGTACTTCAACGACGTGGTGGCAATGCCCGCCGACAAACCAAACTCGGTGTCGTTGGCCATGGCCAGCGCCGCCTCGTAGTCCGCCACGCGCACGACGTTGGCCACTGGGCCGAAGATCTCTTCACGGCTGATGCGCATGGCGGCTTCGCTGTCGGCAAACAGCGTCGGCGCCAGGTAGTAGCCTTCGGTGTCACAGGTCACCAGACCGCCACCGCTCACCAGCCGCGCGCCTTCGCTTTGGCCAATGTCGATGTACTTCATGTCCTGGTCCAGTTGGGCCTGGGAAACCACCGGACCGATGTCGGTGCCGCTTTTCAGCGCGTGGCCGACCTTGATCGACTTCATACGCTCGGCCATGGCCGCGACGAACTGATCGTGAATGCCAGCAGTGACGATCAGGCGGCTGGACGCGGTGCAACGCTGGCCGGTGGAGTAGAACGCACTCTGTACCGACAACTCGACGGCCTGCTTGAGGTCGGCGTCGTCAAGAATGATCTGCGGGTTCTTGCCGCCCATTTCCAACTGCACTTTGGCCTGGCGAGACACACAGCTGACAGCGATCTGACGGCCCACACCGACGGAACCGGTGAAGCTGATGCCGTCGACTTTCGGGCTGTTGACCAGCACGTCGCCCACCACACGACCGCTGCCCATCACCAGGTTGAACACACCGGCAGGGAAACCGGCGCGGGAGATGATCTCCGCCAGGGCCCAGGCGCAGCCCGGTACCAGTTCAGCCGGTTTGATCACCACACAGTTACCGTAGGCCAGGGCCGGGGCGATCTTCCAGGCAGGAATGGCAATCGGGAAGTTCCACGGGGTGATCAGGCCGACCACACCCAGGGCTTCGCGGGTGACTTCAACATTGACGCCCGGGCGCACCGACGGCACGTAGTCGCCGGACAACCGCAGGCATTCACCGGCGAAGAACTTGAAGATGTTACCGGCGCGGGTCACTTCACCGATGGCTTCAGGCAGGGTCTTGCCTTCTTCACGGGCCAACAGGGTGCCGAGTTCTTCGCGACGGGCGAGAATTTCGCTGCCGACTTTATCCAGGGCATCGTGGCGAGCCTGGATACCGGAAGTGGACCAGGCCGGGAACGCGGCGCGGGCGGCGTCGATGGCGGCGTTGACCTGGGTGACGTCAGCCTTGGCGTATTCACCAATGACATCGGACAACTCCGACGGGTTGAGATTGACGCAATAGTCGGCGCCGGCAACCCATTCACCGTTGATGTAGTTCTCAAAACGCTTTACTTGGGACACGAATCTTCTCCTGACGCAAAAGGCCGCTGATTGCTCAGCGGCCTTGTGGATAATTTATTGCGGACCTTGCTTGTCGATCAGCGCGGCCAGGGCTTCGTATTCTTCCGGCAGCAGATCGGTCAGCGGCGTGCGCACAGGGCCTGCGTCATAGCCGACAATTTTTGCACCCGCCTTGACGATGCTCACGGCATAGCCGGCCTTGCGGTTACGGATGTCCAGATAAGGCAGGAAGAAGTCATCGATGATCTTGGCGACGGTGGCGTGATCATCCTTGGCAATGGCGTGGTAGAAGTCCATCGCGGTTTTCGGGATGAAGTTGAACACCGCCGAGGAGTACACCGGCACGCCCAGGGCCTTGTAGGCAGCGGCGTAAACCTCTGCGGTCGGCAGGCCGCCGAGGTAGCTGAAACGATCGCCCAGACGACGGCGGATCGACACCATCAACTCGATGTCACCCAGGCCATCCTTGTAGCCGATCAGGTTCGGGCAGCGTTCGGCCAGACGTTCCAGCAGCGGAGCGGTCAGGCGGCACACGTTGCGGTTGTAGACCACCACACCGATTTTGACCGATTTGCACACGGCTTCAACGTGGGCGGCAACGCCGTCCTGGCTGGCTTCGGTGAGGTAGTGCGGCAGCAGCAGCAGGCCTTTGGCGCCCAGGCGCTCGGCCTCTTGCGCGTACTCAATGGCCTGGCGAGTGGAACCACCGACACCGGCGAGGATCGGCACGCTGGTGGCGCAGGTATCAACGGCGGTCTTGACCACTTGGGAATATTCGCTGGCGGCGAGGGAGAAAAACTCACCGGTGCCGCCCGCTGCGAACAAAGCGGTGGCGCCGTAAGGGGCCAGCCATTCCAGGCGCTTGATGTAGCCCGCCTGGTGGAAGTCACCCTGGGCGTTGAAATCGGTCACCGGGAAAGACAGCAGACCGTGGGAGAGGATGGACTTCAGTTCTTGTGGATTCATTATTCGAACACCCTGGGCGAAGACTTTCTATTGAAAGGTTGTTGGTTTTGTTGATGTCGTACGTCATCGTACAACTATAAATAATTTCGTCAACTGCAATTCATCGGCGTTGAGCACTTGTGTGAGCTGAATAGCGTTGGCGGCCGCGTTCTTGACGTAGGAAATTATTCCTCTATGCTCGGCATTAACTGTATATGCATACAGTAATCAAGGAAGATTCCTACGACATAGCAAGGAGCTAACATGTCAGGTCTTGAACTCGCAGCACCCGAAGAAAATCCGCCCACCCTGCGTTTCGAAGGGGGTGAACACACCGCCATCGGCGACGACACGTTGTTGCGTTTTGCCAAGGACACGCCGGCGATTCCCGCCCGCCAAGTCGAACTGCACCTGCCCAACGGGCTGGCGCTGACCTACGGCCAGGTGATCGCCCTGGGCGGTGATTTTTATGGCATTCCCGGCCAGTCCATCAACGAGGGCACCTCACCTGCCGATCGCGTGCAACGCTTTAGCGCAGCGTTCAACTCACTGGCCGTGCTACCAGCCTCACGGGACGAAGCGCCGAAGATCCTGGCGGTGATGCAAAAAGAGATCAACGCGGTCAACCAGGCGATCAAAGACGGCAAGCAAGCCCACGAGGCCTATGACGCCCTGGGTGATGCGTTGTCCGAGGAATGGAACCGCATCACCGGTGGCGGCAGCGCGGTTTCGGCACTGATCCCACTGGGGCGCTACCTGAAACTGGCGGCGGACAATGCCGACCACTTCGGCGAATGGGCGCTGGCAGCCTACCTGGCGGGGCATACTGCAGCGTTGCAACAGGCCGTGGTGGCCCATCAAACCGGTACCGACCAAGCGTTGGAGCTGGCCTATGCCATGAACAGCTTTGCTGATCACTTCTTGACCGATCTATTTTCTGCCGGGCACCTGCGAGTGCCGCGCAAACAGCTGGCAGCGGTCGTCACACCGGGCGAATTGGGTTCTCTGATCAGCCGCTTCATGCACGATGAAGACAGCAAGTTCGGCCTCAAGGTGCGCAATGCGTTGAATGACGAGTGGCATGCCTATGGCGACAAACGCTATTTCGACACAATCGACGCGGCCAATCGGGTGCAGGTCAAACGCGCGGTGCAGGCTTCGGCCGATGAGCTCTTCGAGACCTTTATCAGCGGTGTCGCCCCCTCCCCCGCCAACTTCAAGGCGCCGTTGCATGTGCCGGACCTGAACGCGGCGCAAAACCCGGCAAATAATTTCTCGCCGCTGTTCAAGATGGAGGGCGACAAGGTGCTGCGACGCAAGGACGTGAATGACCTCAACGACCAGCACTGGACCAATGATTGGTGGGGGTGGAGTACGTATTTGTTGCTCAAGGATTACAAGCCAAATACCCCGGCTTAAGCGGTATCGCCTGTCGATACTGTGAGTTCTAACAGTTATGCACCGTTCATCAAGGGCGGATAACACACCTCAGGGGCTTAGGAATTGGCTCCTGAGGCGATTTGTTGCAGCCCTTCCGATGCCTGAAGCCTCAGGCCACCGCATCGTAGGCCGGCAAGGGAATGGGCCCCACGACAATCAATGCAACTGAACATCAAAGGCCATAACGTTGCGCCAGCTCCAGTCTGTGCTTGATTTTTGCTTCTTTTACTAAGGTTGATGAGAGAGGTGCGTCATGAAAACCACTGATGAAATTTTCGGCCTACTGGCCTCCAGTTTCGAAGCCAATCGGGATAAAGAATCAAGACTTTGATCCCGATATGCCTTTGGCCGAGCTGATTGCTGACGAGAACGAAAGGCGTCGTGTGATTGACACGTCCGTGAAGGCGCTTCAGTTGAACCTTCCTGACGACGTGGCGAATGAAGCGACACTAGACTCGTTAGCGTCCTACATCCAATCAATGCAAGCGTCATGGAAAAACGCTGAACGGCACATGAGCCATCTGCTGACAATCAGCCTGCCCTTTCAGCCTCTTCATGAGCATGGCGCAGCCGCTCGCGGCTGTTGGTCAGGTGCAAACGCATGGCCGCGCGCGCCGCATCCGAATCCTGGCGGGCAATCGCCTCGTAAATCTCTTCGTGTTCGCGGCTCAGGCGTCCCATGTAGTGCTGCTGGTCATCATGGGCCAGGCGCGCCGAGTTCAGGCGGGTACGCGGAATGATGCTGGTACCCAGGTGGGTCATGATGTCGGTGAAATAGCGGTTGCCGGTGGACAGCGCAATTTCCAGGTGGAAGGCGAAGTCGGAAGCAACTGCATCGCCAGCATGGGCCGCGCTTTCATTCAGCGCATCGAGCGCCGCGCGCATGGCTGCCAGTTGTTCATCGCTGCGACGCAGCGCAGCCAACCCTGCCGACTCCACTTCCAGGCTGATACGCAGTTCCAGGATCGCCAACACGTCCCGCAGGGTAACGACGGTAGCCGGGTCGATGCGAAAGCCGCTGGGGCTCGGCGTATCCAGCACAAAGGTGCCGATACCGTGACGGGTTTCCACCTGCCCCGCTGCCTGCAAACGTGAGATGGCTTCGCGCACCACGGTGCGGCTGACGCCATGGGCTTCCATGATGGCTGACTCAGTGGGCAGCTTGTCGCCCCGTTTGAGCTCACCGTCCCTGATCTGCTCGGACAACACCGTGACCAATTCCTGGGCAAGGCTGCGGCGCTTGCGGGGAAGACGAGGGGCGGTGCTGGCGTTTTCCATTTGGGGTCATCTATCTCGGTGGACTAAAGCAGCATCATAGCCCATGGCGGTTGTACGATCACCGTTTGTACCGCACTTTCATATACACGCCGTCAGCTTTCAGCCCCAGCCACCAACGGCACCCGCACAAACGGGTTCAAACTCGAACATAACGCACGGCTACTTCAAGCCTGGGTATTAGTGCCAAATGTTCTCGCGCACCTGGCAATTATGACAGCAGACGATGTTCCCTCCCCGTAGCAGAGTAAAGCCTGTTCCAGCAAACAGGTGACGGGTGATGAAACGCACAGGCTGGTATTGCACAACGATTGTCTGGCTGCTGGCATGCACCGTCCACGCTGCGTCGCCGAGTGTGCGCAATGGCGGTGGCGAAGACATCCTGCTGCAAGGCTTCCACTGGAACTCCAGCCGCAATACCCCGCAGAAATGGTATGAGGTGCTGGCACAAATGGCCCCCACTATCGGCCAGGACGGCTTCACCAAAATCTGGCTGCCGCCCGCCTGGACCGATCAATCCAGTTGGAGCGACGCGGCGTCGGGAACATCCGGCGGCGGTGAAGGTTACTTCTGGAGCGACTTCGACAAGAACAGCCGATACGGCAGTGACAGCCAGCTCAAACAGGCGGTCGCCGCCTTGGCAGGCGCCGGCGTTCAAGCGATATACGACTTGGTGCCCAACCATATGAACGACAAGCTACCGAGTCAACAGATACGCTTCCCCAGGGGCCTCAAGCTGTGGCGCGATGACTGCACAACGCCCATCGTCTGTGATGAGGGCGACGCGTTCATGAGCGGCTCGGCCGACCTCAACACAAGCAACTCGGAAGTCTCGCAGCGCTTCATGCAGGAATTCAGGAACCTGCGGGACAACTACAGCGCCAAAGGCTTGCGCTTCGATTTTGCGCGCGGCTACGCGGCGGAGCGGGTCGATGTGTGGATGAAAAACTTTGGTGACCAAGCGTTCTGCGTCGGCGAGTTGTGGAAAGGCCCCAGCGAATATCCGGCGAACGACTGGCGCAGTCAGGCCAGTTGGCAGGATGCGTTGAAGGACTGGTCGGATCGCTCCCACTGCAGCGTGTTCGATTTCGCCCTCAAGGAGCGCATGCAAAATGGCAGCGTGGCCGAGTGGCGCCATGGCTTGAATGGCAACCCCGACCCGGCATGGCGACAGATCGCGGTGACCTTTGTCGATAACCACGACACCGGTTATTCGCCAGGGCAATACGGCGGGCAGCACCATTGGTCTCTTGCCGATCCGCAACGCAATATCGCCTATGCCTATATCCTGCTGAGCCCCGGTACGCCGGCTGTGTATTGGCCCGACATGTACGACTGGGGCCGGGGCGACCTGATCCGCGAGCTGATCAGCCTGCGCAAGGGCGCCGGCATCAGGGCCGATTCACCCATCAGTTTCCAGCCCAACTATTCCGGGTTGGTGGCCGCCATCCAAGGCAGCCGCAAGCGCCTGCTGATCGCCTTGGACTCCGACCTCTCCAAGGTGCCTGACGGCTTCAGCCCTGCTCTGTTTGCGGACGGGCAGCGCATCCGCTCGTGGCAGGCCGCCCCGGCATCTTCCGACACCACGACCATTTTGCACTGCGACAACGTCAGGCCGGGGCTCGGCCAGGCAGTCTACGCAGTGGGATCGCCTATCGAGCTCGGCGCCTGGGACCCGGCCCATGCCATCGCACTGCAACCCGGCGCATCCAATCGCTGGAGCGGCACCGTCGTGTGGCCGACACAGCAACACATCGAATGGAAATGCCTGATCCGCAGCCTGAGCAATGTCAACGAGGTCTACTGGCAAGACGGCCTCAACACTCAGTTCACCACGGGGGCCGCCAGCGAAACAGCGGGGAGTTTTTGACAAAAAAATGCCCCGGCAGAGCCGAGGCATTTTTTAACGCAGGCCCGGAGACTTACGCATTTTACTTCACCACTTTCAAACTCGGTCGACCGCTTGGACGCGGCGGCTCGGTATCCGGTGGCGGCACATCATCACCGTCTTCGCTTTCAATCGCCTCGTCGTCCTCGAAAGGCGACTCCAGATCGAACACCATGCCTTGGCCGTTCTCCCGGGCATAGATGCCAAGGATAGCGCCAATCGGCACGAACAGCGTGTGCGGCACACCACCGAAACGCCCTTCGAAGCTGACCGCTTCATTGTCCATGTGCAGGTGGCGCACAGCACTGGGTGACACGTTCAACACAATCTGCCCATCACTGGCAAACCCCTGCGGTACCTGAACCGCAGGAAATTCGGAATTAACCAGCATGTGCGGGGTGCAATCGTTATCCACAATCCACTCATAGAGCGCGCGGACCAGGTAAGGTCGACTGGAGTTCATCAACGGCTCCTTAAGCCTTAGCGCATATCGCGTTCGACACCAGACAGACTTGCCTGGAAAGCCTCACGCGCAAACTGGCGCTCCATGTAATCAAGCAACGGCTTGGCTGGCCGTGGCAGTTCAATACCGAGAATCGGCAAACGCCAGAGTATCGGTAATAGGCAGCAATCCACCAAACTTTGTTCCTCACTGAGGAAAAAAGGCTTATCCGCGAACAGCGGAGAAACGCCTGTCAGGCTCTCGCGCAATTCCTTACGCGCCTGCACACGAGCGGCTTCTTTGCTGCGGGCATCCAGAATCAAATCCACCAACCCACACCAGTCTCGCTGGATCCGATGGATCAGCAGGCGGCTGTTGGCACGGGCCACCGGATACACCGGCAGCAAAGGCGGATGCGGGTAACGCTCATCCAGATATTCCATCACCACGGTTGACTCCCACAACGCCAGGTCACGATCGACCAGGGTGGGCAAGCTGCCGTAAGGGTTCACTTCGATCAGTTTCGGCGGATGACGACCCACCTCCACACTGATGATCTCGGCGCTGACACCCTTCTCTGCGAGTACGATGCGTACTCGGTGGGAATAGTGGTCGGCGGGGTCGGAGTAACAGGCCAACCGATTGGTCACGCCCATGGCGGTCCTCCTCGCTTGTTGAAATTATGGAAAGCTCAAAAACGAGCGCGCCCAGAAAGCATCTCTGCAGCCTCTGGAAAGTCCAGATCGCTACGGGTTAGAGATGCCGCTGGGCGCGCAAGATTAACAGCAATTGCTTACGGTTGGATCAATGCACATCCTTCCAGTATTCGCGCTTAAGCAGATAAGCGAATACGAAGAAGAAAGCCAGGTACAGCAAGACATACGTCCCGATGCGCTGGTGTTGCAGTTTGACCGGGTTAGCCGAATAGGCCAGGAAGGTCACCAGATTCTTGACCTTCTCGTCAAACTGCTCGTCAGTCAACGAACCAGGGGTTTCTATCTTCAGTTGATCGCACGCTTCATGAGTCAAAGGCGTACCGGTCAACGGATCATATTGCTTCTTGCCGTCTTCAACGACCTGAACCTGCTTGCATCCTACCACTTGCTTGCCTTGCAGGCCGACCAGAACGTTAGGCATGCCGACGTTCGGGAATACTCGGTTGTTCACCTGGTAAGGCCGCGTAGGGTCCTCATAGAAGGACTTCAGGTAGCCATAGAGCCAGTCGGTACCGCGCACGCGCGCCACCAGGGTCAGGTCCGGCGGTGCAGCACCGAACCAGGCCTTGGCGTCTGTCGGCTTCATGCCGATGGTCATGTGATCGCCGATTTTGGCGCCGCTGAACACCAGCTTATCCAGCATCACTTCATGGGGGATGCCCAGGTCATCGGCGACACGCTCATAACGCTGGAACTTGGCGCTGTGGCAGCCCATGCAGTAGTTGGTGAAGGTACGAGCGCCATCCTGCAACGCGGCCTTGTCTGACACGTCGATATCGACTTTTTCCAGCTCAGGACCCTGCTCGGCGGCGAAGGACAGTAGCGGCAGCGCCGCAAGCATCAATGCAACGAATAATTTTTTCATCAGCCAGTCACCCTTTCCGGAACCGGTTTGGTCTTCTCGAGCCGGGTGTAGAACGGCATCAGAATGAAGTAGGCGAAGTACAGGAAGGTGCAGACCTGCGACAGCAGCGTACGCTCAGGGGTCGGCGCCAATACGCCCAACACGCCCAGAATCACGAATGCAATGCAGAACACCCACAGCCAGATTTTGCTCAGCCAGCCTTTGTAGCGCATGGACTTGACCGGGCTTCGGTCGAGCCACGGCAACACGAACAGCACCGCAATGGCCGCGCCCATGGCGATTACGCCCATGAGCTTGTCGGGGATCGCCCGCAAGATCGCGTAGAACGGCGTGAAGTACCAGACCGGGGCAATGTGCACAGGTGTCTTGAAGGCGTTCGCCTGTTCGAAGTTGGGCTTCTCGAGGAAATAACCCCCCATCTCCGGGAAAAAGAACACGATCGAGCAGAACACGAAGAGGAACACGACCACGCCGACAATGTCTTTCACGGTGTAGTACGGGTGGAAAGGAATGCCATCCAGCGGGATGCCGTTCTCGTCCTTGTGCTTCTTGATGTCCACGCCATCCGGGTTGTTGGAGCCCACTTCGTGCAGCGCCAGGATGTGCAGCACCACCAGGCCCAGGATCACGATCGGCAGCGCCACGACGTGCAGGGCGAAGAAGCGGTTCAGGGTGATGCCGGAGATCAGGTAGTCACCACGGATCCACTGGGTCAGGTCGTTGCCGATGACCGGAATGGCACCGAACAGCGAGATGATCACCTGCGCGCCCCAGTACGACATCTGGCCCCATGGCAGCAAGTAGCCCATGAAGGCTTCCGCCATCAGCGCCAGGTAGATCAGCATGCCGAACACCCACACCAACTCGCGGGGCTTCTGGTACGAACCGTAGAGCAACCCACGGAACATATGCAGGTAGACCACGATAAAGAACGCTGAAGCGCCGGTGGAGTGCAGCAGGCGCAGGATCGAGCCGTACTCGACGTCACGCATGATGTATTCGACGGAAGCAAACGCCTCTTCCGCCGACGGGGTGTAGCTCATCGTCAGCCAGACACCCGTGACGATCTGGTTGACCAGCACCAGCAGTGCCAGGGAGCCAAAGAAGTAGAAGAAGTTGAAGTTCTTCGGGGCGTAATACTTGCTGAGATGGTCTTCCCACATTTTAGTGGCGGGGAAGCGCGCATCCACCCAATCCATGAACTTGCTCATCACGCGTTCTCCTTATCGAGGCCAATGACAATGAGGTCGTCAGTTTCGTAGGTATGCGGAGGCACGGGCAGGTTCAAGGGCGCGGGCTGGGACTTGTAGACGCGACCCGCCAGATCGTAGTGGGAACCGTGGCAGGGGCAGAAATAACCACCGACCCAGTCTTTACCCAGATCGACTGGGGCGACTTCCGGGCGGAAGGTAGGTGAGCATCCCAAATGGGTACACAGGCCGACCAGCAGCAGAATCTCTGGCTTGATCGAACGTGCTTCGTTTTTGGCGTAGGCGGGTTGGTCGGATTTCTCAGATTTGGGGTCAGACAACTGGCCTTCGATCTTTTTCAGATTTCCCAGGATTTCCTCAGTACGACGAACAATGAATACCGGCTGGCCGCGCCACTCAGCAATCATCTGCTGGCCTGGTTCGATCTTGCTGATATTCACCTTCACCGGTGCACCTGCGGCTTTCGCCTTGGCACTGGGAAACCATGACCCCACGAACGGGACCGCAGCCCCCACCGCTCCTGCAGCACCCACCACGGATGTGGCTGCTACCAAGAAGCGACGCCGGCCTGCATTCACGCCGTCATTGCTCATTCAGTCCTCTCCCATCAGCTTTTTGGCCTGTTAAATCAGGCGTCTACTAAGTATTAAATCTGAACTTATAAAAATTTTGCCGAATGGTAATGAAAAGCCCCACGTCTGACAAGGGAATTGCCCGGGCCTCCGCCTCCAGGCCTTGTAGTATAGGGGGTCTACGGATGTGGCAAGTTGTCACGGTGAAAAATGTGCATAAATCGCAGGCAATAAAAAACGCCCAGCTCCATAAAGGAGGCTGGGCGTTTTTGTGGAACGTAAAGCGAATTAACGCTTCGAGTACTGCGGACGCTTACGCGCTTTACGCAGACCGACTTTCTTACGTTCAACTTCACGAGCATCGCGAGTTACGAAGCCAGCTTTGCGCAGAGCGCCACGCAGGGTTTCGTCGTACTGCATCAGAGCGCGAGTGATACCGTGGCGGATTGCGCCAGCTTGACCACTTACACCGCCACCGATAACGGTGACGTAGATGTCGAACTTTTCAACAGTCTCGGTCAATTCCAGCGGCTGACGAACTACCATGCGGGCAGTTTCGCGGCCGAAGAAGTTGTCCAGAGTGCGGTTGTTGATCGAGATGTTACCAGTGCCCGGACGCAGGAAAACGCGTGCGGTTGCGGTTTTGCGACGGCCAGTGCCGTAATTTTGAGTCGCCGACATAATGAACTATTCCGTTAAAACTTCAGTTCTTGGGGCTGCTGAGCAGCATGAGGGTGTACAGCGCCCGCATAGACTTTCAGCTTGCGAAACATATCGCGACCCAGTGGGCCCTTCGGCAGCATGCCTTTGACCGCGATTTCGATCGGGGCTTCAGGCTTCTTGGAGATCAGGCCTTCAAAGTTGGAAGACTTGATACCGCCTGGGAAACCGGAGTGACGGTAGTACATTTTGTCTTGCGTTTTGTTGCCGGTAACACGTACCTGCTCAGCGTTGATGATCACGATGTAGTCACCGGTGTCAACGTGAGGGGTGTACTCAGGCTTGTGCTTGCCACGCAGACGGCTGGCGACTTCAGTGGCCAGACGACCCAGGGTCTGACCAGCGGCGTCGACGACAAACCAGTCGCGCTGAACTGTTTCCGGTTTTGCAGTAAAAGTTGTCATTCTTTAATAGCCTCAGGGGCCGCCCTGTAAATTAGACGGCGGATCTTACTGAATAGTGCTTACTTTGACAAGTCAAAGGCAGCCGGATACAGACGCTATCGGGGGCTCGGGTCGGCGCGTCCGTTCAACGGCAAGATTCTTCGGCAGGCGGCGCATCACTTCCACTGCAGAAAGAGGTGGGCAATTATGCAGATTGCGAAAAAAAATTCAACCTGCTTTTATGATTGTTTTCCCTGAAGGAGTACCCGATGGATTATCGACAGCTGGGCCGTACGGATCTGAACGTGAGCGCGATAGCCTTGGGCACCATGACCTGGGGCGAGCAAAACAGCGAGGCAGAGGCCTTCGCGCAGATCGAACGGGCCAAGGCCGCAGGGATCAACTTCCTCGACACCGCGGAAATGTACCCGGTGCCGCCCAAGGCCGACACCTACGCCACCACCGAACGCTACATCGGTAATTACTTCAAAAGCCGTGGCGACCGTGCCGACTGGATCCTCGCCAGCAAGATCGCCGGCCCCGGCAACACCATCGACTACATCCGCGACGGCCACCTGCGCCACAACCGCAAGCACATCGTCGAAGCCCTGGACGCCAGCCTAAAGCGCCTGCAAACCGACTGGATCGACCTCTACCAGTTGCACTGGCCGGAGCGCAGCACCAACTTCTTCGGCCAACTGAGCTACAAGCACAAGGACGAAGACGACCTGACCCCGCTGGAGGAAACCCTCGAAGCGCTGGATGAACAGGTGAAGGCCGGCAAGATCCGCCATATCGGCCTGTCCAACGAAACCCCATGGGGCACCATGAAGTTCCTGGCGCTGGCCGAAGCCCGTGGCTGGACGCGTGCGGTATCGATCCAGAACCCCTACAACCTGCTCAACCGCAGCTTTGAAGTGGGCCTGGCGGAAATTGCCATTCGTGAGCAGTGCGGCCTGCTGGCTTACTCGCCCCTGGCGTTCGGCATGCTCAGCGGCAAGTACGAAGGTGGCGCCCGCCCGGCCAAGGCGCGCCTGACCGAGTACAGCCGTTTCAGCCGCTACTTCAACCCGCAGTCGGAGGCGGCATGCAGCCGTTATGTGGCACTGGCGCGGGAGCATGGCCTGGATCCGGCGCAGATGGCGTTGGCATTCGTGACCCAGCAACCGTTCGTGACCAGCAACATTATTGGGGCGACGAGCCTGGAGCAGTTGGACAGCAACATTGCCAGCGCCGACCTGAAACTGTCGAAAGAGGTATTGGAGGGGATTGAGGCGATTCAGAAGGATCATCCGAACCCGGCACCTTGATTGACCTTTAGGCCGCTATCGGGAGCAAGCCCCCTCCCACACTTTGATTTGTGAGTACTTTCAAATGTGGGAGGGAGCTTGCTCCCGATGGGGTCCTCAGCAACACCCCACCATCAAAGCGCCCGCGCAATAATCTCCTTCATGATCTCGTTGGTCCCCGCATAAATCCGCTGCACCCGCGCATCCGCCCAGGCTCGCGCAATCGGGTACTCCCACATGAACCCGTAACCGCCGTGCAACTGCACGCACTCATCGAGCACCTTGCACTGCAGGTCCGTGGCCCAGTACTTGGCCATCGCGGCGGTGGGCACATCCAGCTTGCCCTCCAGGTGCAGCGCCATGCATTTATCGACGAACACGCGGCCAATCTGAATCTCCGTGGCCATCTCCGCCAGCTTAAAGCGGGTGTTCTGGAAGTCGGCAATCGCCTTGCCGAACGCCTTGCGCTCACGGGTGTATTCCAGGGTCCATTGCAACGCAGCCTCAGCAGATGACAGTGCGTTAATTGCCACCGTCAATCGCTCCTGAGGCAGCTCCTGCATCAAGTAGGCGAAGCCCATGCCGGCCTGGCCCAGCAGGTTTTCCTTGGGCACCCGCACGTCCTGGAAGAACAGTTCCGAGGTGTCCTGGGCCTTCATGCCGACCTTCTCCAGGCGCTTGCCCTTGGCGAAGCCAGGCGTGTCAGCCTCCACCAGAAACAGGCTGGTGCCCTTGGCGCCGGCCTTGGGATCGGTCTTGGCGACCACGATCACCAGCTCAGCCAGGTACCCGTTGGTGATAAAGGTCTTGGAGCCATTGATCACGTACTCATCACCGTCCAGCACGGCGCTGGTCTTGACCCCTTGCAAGTCCGACCCGGCACCCGGCTCGGTCATGGCGATGGCCGTGACCATCTCGCCGGAGATCAACTTGGGCAGGTACTTGTGCTTCAGCGCCTCACTGCCGTAATGCAGGATGTAGGGCGCGACAATGTCCGAATGCAGGGAGAAGCCGATGCCCGTCAGGCCCAGGCGGCTGATCTCCTCGATCACCACCGCGCTGTAGAGAAAGTCCGCGCCCAGCCCGCCGTATTCCTCCGGCAGATGGGAACACAACATCCCCGCCTCCCCCGCCTTGCTCCACAGGTTACGGTCGATGTAGCCCTGTTTCTCCCATTGCCCGTGGAACGGTGCAGCGTCTTTTTCAAGAAAAGTGCGCACGCTCTGGCGGAAGAGTTCGTGCTCCGGGCTGAACAAGGTTCTCGGAATCATGGGTCACCTGCGTGGATTGTCGGACAAGGACGAGCCCACAGAGCCTATGCCCCGATGGCCTCACAGGACACTGGACACATGCGACAAAAAATAAGACGATCCAGCCGTCTGGTGACCACTTTCCCCTATAAGAATAAATGAAATTATGTCTAACCAAATCTCCACGCCGTTGCGGCGCGTCAGCATTTTGGCGATTGATCGGGTATTCGCTTCAACCCTGATGCAAGCCAAGGATTTCTTCCATCTCGCCAGCCTGCGTTATGGCAAACAGCAAGGCCTGGGCCTGACCCCAGCGTTCGAAACCCGCCTGGTGAGCCCCGACGGAAAATCGGTGTGCAGCTTCAGTGATGTGATCATGCCGGTGGATGGCGGCCTGGAAGACGCCGACATCATCGTACTACCGGCCTTCTGGGATGACTTCGACGCCCTGTGCTCGCGCTACCCGCAAGTGCTGCCTTGGCTGCGCGAACAACACGCACGCGGCGCCGTACTCTGCGGCGAAGCCACCGGGGTGTTCTGGTTGGCCGAAGCCGGCCTGCTCGATGGCAAGGAGGCGACCACCTACTGGCGTTTCTTCAACGCCTTCAGCGAACGCTTCCCCAGGGTCCAGCTCAATCGGGACAAACACCTCACCGACGCCGACAACCTGTATTGCGCCGGCGGTACCACCTCGGCGTGCGACCTCTATATCTACCTGATCGAACGCTTCTGCGGCGCCAACATCGCCCAGGCCGTGGCCCGCGACATCCTCTACGAAGTGCAGCGCAGCTATTCACCCGGACGCATCGGTTTTGGCGGCCAGAAGCTTCACCAGGACGTGATCATCCTGCAGATCCAGCATTGGCTCGAAGAGCACTTCGCCGACAAATTCCGCTTCGAAGACGTCGCCCGGGAACACGGCATGAGCATCCGCAACTTCATGCGCCGCTTCCAGACCGCCACCGGCGACAAGCCGCTGCATTACCTGCAACGACTGCGTATCGAGACGGCCAAGGGCCTGCTCTCGGGCAGCCGAAAGAGCATCAAGACCATCAGTTATGAGGTGGGTTACGACGATGCAAGTTTCTTTGCGCGGTTGTTCAGGCAGCACACGGAGCTGTCACCGAACCAATATCGGCAACAGTTCCAACAGGCCGCGTAGCAAATGTGGGAGGGGGCTTGCTCCCGATAGCGGTGGATCAGTCAGTGCATCTGTTACTGAAAGACCGCTATCGGGGGCAAGCCCCCTCCCACATTTGACCTGCATCGTTCTTAAGGTTTGTGCCCGCGCGACAGGAACTCGTGGGACTGCATTTCCAGCAAGCGGCTCAAGGTGCGCTGGAACTCGAAGTTCAAGCGACCGCCGGTATACAGATCCTTGAGCTCGACTTCCGCCGAGATGATCAACTTGACGTTACGGTCGTAGAACTCGTCGACCATGTTGATAAACCGTCGCGCGATGTCGTCGGTGGTGACGCTCATCTGCTCCACGCCACTGAGGATCACTGCGTGGAAGATCTTGCCCAGTTCGATGTAGTCGTTCTGGCTGCGCGGGCCGTCGCACAGTTGGCGGAATTCGAACCAGGCCACGTCATCACAGGTACGCAGGGCGATGATTTCGCGGTTCTCGATCATCAGCTTGTCGTTTTCCACCGCCTGGGTGCATTCCGGCGTGAGGGCGCGGAAGCTTTTGCGCAGGCTTTCATGCGCCGCTTCGTTCAGCGGGAAGTGGAACAACTCGGCTTGCTCGAGGTGCCGCAGACGGTAGTCGACGCCGCTGTCGACGTTGACGATCTCGGTGTTCTGCTTGATCAGCGCGATGGCCGGCAGGAAGCGCGCGCGTTGCAGGCCGTCCTTGTACAAGCCGTCGGGCACGATGTTCGAGGTGGCGACCAGGGTCACGCCGTTCTTGAACAGCTCTTCCATCAGGGTGCCGAGGATCATGGCATCGGTGATATCGGAGACGAAGAACTCATCGAAGCAGATGACCCGCGCTTCGTCGGAGAAACGCTTGGCGATGATGGTCAGCGGGTTTTTCTCGCCCGGCAGGGTCTTCATCTCTTCGTGCACGCGCTTCATGAAGCGGTGGAAGTGAGTACGGACCTTTTCCTTGAAGGGCAGCGCTTCAAAGAACGTATCAACCAGGTAGGTCTTGCCTCGGCCTACACCGCCCCAGAAATACAAGCCTTTGACCGGCGTGCGGTCTTTCTTGCCAAACAGCTTGCTGAGCATCCCCGGCTTGCTTTGCGAGGCCGCGACCAGATCGTCGTACAGGCGCTGCAAATGACGCACCGCCGTTTCCTGGGCCGCGTCATGGAAGAATTCAGGGCGTTTCAGATCAGCTTGGTATCGTTCTAGGGGCGTCATAATTTCGTTAGCAAGGCAACAAAAACGGGCCGTCACTGTAACGACGGCCCTGGATAATGGCAATCAACCCTTGGTCGGGTTAATCCTCGATTGGGGTCAACGCAATACGCAAGGCTTCGACGGCGGCATCACGTGATGCACCATCGGCGAACTCGGCGCTGTCGGCCACTGCGGCACCGTCCAGCCATACGCTGAAGCTCAGGGCGTCGGTGCGTACGTCCAGCGCAGCGCCACTTTGCAGTTGCTTGGTCACCGCGCCGGCCGCTTTACCATCGGCAAAGTTGCGCGACAGCAGCAATTGCTCGCCATCGGCGGCCAACAGGCGGAAGCGGAAGCTGCCGTCAGCTTCACGGAAGCTCACGAAACGCGCGGCTTTCGCGGCCTTCTTCTTGGTCGCGACCGGCGCCGCAGCCTGGTTGACGAACGAACGCAGGCCCACCGCTTCCCGCAGTTCAGCCAGGAAGGGTGCCGCCACCGCACGAGCCTTCTTGGCGCCGACCTGCAACAGGTCTTCCATGTCCGACGGGCGCGACATCAACTGGTGGTAACGCTCGCGCGCTTCGCCCAGCTGGCTGTCCAGCAGTTGGAACAGACGGCTCTTCGCCTCGCCCCAGCCCAGGCCTTGCAGCAGCTCGCCGCGGAATTCTTCTTCCTGGGCCTTGGTCGCGAACGCCTGGTAGAGGGTAAACAAGTGCGAATTGTCCGGATCCTTGGCTTCGCCGGGCGCGCGGGAGTCGGTGACGATCCGCGAGATCGCGTCCTTCATGTCCTTGGCGCTGGTGAACAGCGGGATGGTGTTGTCGTAGCTCTTGGACATCTTGCGGCCATCCAGGCCCGGCAAGGTGGCAACGCTTTCTTCGATCAACGCCTCGGGCATGGTGAAGAACTCTTTACCGTTGCCGAACAGGTGGTTGAAGCGCTGGCCGATGTCGCGGGCCATTTCCACGTGCTGGATCTGGTCGCGACCCACCGGCACCTTGTGCGCGTTGAACATCAGGATGTCCGCCGCCATCAGCACCGGGTAGCTGTACAGGCCCATGGTGATGCCCGCATCCGGGTCTTCGCCGGTCTCCACGTTCTTGTCCACCGAGGCCTTGTAGGCATGGGCGCGGTTGAGCAGGCCCTTGGCAGCCACGCAGGTCAGCAGCCAGGTCAGCTCGGGGATTTCCGGGATGTCGGACTGACGATAAAAGGTCACCCGGTTCACATCCAGGCCACCAGCCAGCCAGGTCGCGGCGATTTCCATGCGCGAGCGCTGGATGCGCTGCGGGTCATCGCATTTGATCAAGGCGTGGTAGTCGGCCAGGAAGTAGAAGGAGTCGGCATTGGCGTCCTGGCTGGCAAGGATCGCCGGGCGGATCGCACCGGCGTAGTTGCCCAGGTGCGGCGTGCCGGTGGTGGTGATGCCGGTGAGGATACGGGTACGAGTCGTCATGGGTAATCGCTTATCAGACTGCTATCAATTCGAGAGGCGCGGCAGCACCAGATCCTTGAGATCGGTGAGCTTGCCATGAAAAAAGTGCCCGCATTCTGCCACTTTCAGCAGCTCATGGGGGCGTTTCAAGGCGGCGGACCAGTCGTAGACGAGTTGCGGGTCGACCACTTCGTCGGTTTCCGGTTGGATCAGGGTCAACGGACAGCCTTGGGGCAGCACATCAGTGTCGCGCAAGCGCATCACCGCAGCAGCGACCATGAACAGGTGGGCCAGCTTTTCGCCCTTGGCTTCCAGGCGACCGCCGAGGCTGGCTGCGACGTAACCGCCAAAGGAAAAACCGAGCAAGGTGATCGGCAGTTCGGGATGCTTTTCCCGCAACCAGGTGGCAGCCGCTTCGGCATCGTCCACTTCACCGGTGCTCATGTCGTGGCTGCCGGCACTGGCGCCGACACCGCGATAATTAAAACGCAACGTGATCAAACCAGCATCGCGGGCGGTGCGTTGCAGGGTCGAAACGACTTTATTGAGCATGGTCCCGCCCTGCACCGGATTAGGGTGGCAGATCAGCGCCAGGCCACGTGGCTCGGGGTGATCCAGGTACAGGGCTTCCAATTGGCCTACCGGGCCATCGATCAAAACGGGGGTTTCACGCATGAGCAAGGAATGAACTCCGTGACCTCTCAAAGGGTCGACTCGTCTAGCTAAAAGTCTGTGCATGGCATCATTGCGAGCTTAATCGCGGTATACAGCGCAGGTTTGAGCCGTTAACGTAAAGCAAAGCCGTTTATAGAGGAAGGACTCGTGGAACACTCGCTCTTAGTTTGGTTGTTGCCGACTCTCGCCTTGGTTGCCGGTGTCGCCATTGGATTCCTGGTTGCCCGCCTGCTGCCGAATGCCGCGCCTAACCGCACGCAGCGTCAGTTGGATGACATTCAGGAACGTTTTGACAGTTATCAGAACGAGGTTGTTACCCACTTCAACAGCACCGCGACCCTGGTCAAGAAACTCACCCAGAGCTACCAGGAAGTACAGGATCACCTCGCCGATGGCGCAAACCGCCTGGCCCTCGACGACATCACCCGTCAGCGTCTGCTGGCCGCGCTGCATTCCGATGCACCGCAAACTCCACGGGAACGCCTGACCCCACCCCGGGAAAACCAGGAACCACCTCGGGACTACGCGCCAAAAACGCCGAACGCCCCGGGCATGCTGGATGAGCATTACGGCTTGAAGAAGTAAGTTATTTTCAAGCAATAAAAAAGCCCGGTTGATCGATGATCAACCGGGCTTTTTATTGGGCCTCACTCTTCAGGACATGGTTTGTTCTTGCAACCAACCGCCCTCGATCCGCACATGCCGTCCATGGAAGCGCTTGAGGCTGCTGCGATGCCCGACACTGACGATGCTCAACCCCGGCAACTCATCGATCAACGCTTGATACAGCGTCGCTTCATCCTCTTCATCCATGGCTGAAGTGGCCTCGTCCATATACAGCCACTGCGGTGCGAACAACAGGGCACGGGCAAAGGCCAGGCGCTGTTGTTCGCCCGGCGAGAGCATGCGTTGCCAGTGGTTGGCTTCATCCAGGTGCGCCACCAGGTGCGGCAGGCGACAGGTTTGCAGGACCTGTGCATAACGTTCTGCCGAGTAGACGCTGTCGTCCTGTGGATAACTCAACACGGCCTTCAGGGTGCCGATTGGCAGGTAGGGCTTCTGCGGCAGGAACAGGTAACGTTTGGCCGGCAGGCGAATGCTGCCGTGACCCGCAGGCCAGAGATGCCCCATCGCACGCAGCAGGGTACTTTTGCCGCTGCCGGAGCGGCCGCTGAGCATGACCCGCTGACCCGGCTCGACGATCATGTTGGCATCGGTGAGCAGGTGACGACCATCCGCCAGGTTCATGCCCAGCCCTTGCACCACAAGACGCTCGCCCTCCGCGCTCACATCAATGGCGGCTGGGCGTTGCTCGTTCTCACTCATGGCCTGCTGAAAACTCAGCAGACGGTCGCTGGTCGCGCGCCAGCTGGCCAGGTCGGCGTACGCGCTGATAAACCAGCTGAAGTTGCCTTGGACATTGCCGAACGCCGAGTTGATTTGCATCAACTCGCCCAGCTCGATCTTGCCGGAGAAATAGCGCGGTGCAGCCACGATAAACGCAAACACGATCGCAATCTGTTCGTAGCCGGCGGTAAAGAACGTCAGGCGCTTGGACACCTTCATGATGTCCCAGTAGTTATGCCAGACCTTCCCGAACCGCGCACTCAAACGCTGATTCTCGTTGGGCTCGCCGTTGTACAGGGCGATGCTCTCGGCATTCTCCCGCACCCGTACCATCGAGAAACGCAGGTCCGCTTCGAAACGTTGTTGTTGGTTGCTCAAGCCGATCAAACGCCGACCGATCAGATGGGTCAACCAACTGCCGACCCCGGCATAGACCAGTGCACACCAGAACATATAGCCGGGGATGGTGATCCCGAATACTTCGATGCTGCCCGAAACGCCCCACAGGATGATCGAGAATGACACCAGGCTGACCACATTGCGCAGCAGGCCCAGGCCAAGGCTTAAGGTGTTCGAGGTAAAGCTATTGAGGTCTTCGGAAATCCGCTGGTCCGGGTTATCGGTGTAGCCGCCCTGCTCCAGCTGGTAGTAGTTCTTGTTGCCAAGCCAGCGGGCAAAGTACTTTTCGGTCAGCCATGCGCGCCAGCGAATGGTCAGCATCTGCGTGAGGTAGAGGCGGTAGACCGCGCCGAGAATCGCCACCGTGGCGATACCACAGAAATAAACGATCTGCTGCCAGAAGGCGGCGGTGTCCTTCTTTTCCAGAGCGTTATAGAAATCCTTGTACCAGTGGTTAAGCCACACGGAAATGGCCACGCTGAACAGCGACAGGCCGATCACCACTGCGAGCAACAACCAGGCCTTGCCCTTCTCTTCACTGCGCCAATAAGGCGTGATCATCGCCCACGTTCGGCGAAAAAATTGCCCACGCACCGCGTCATTGACCGCGGAATACTCAGCGTTCTGATTCATCGTTCAGGCTCGATAGGAGGGAGGTGACAGGCGTTTGAACCGATCATAGATGATCGGTTCAGGTATCCGTGCGGCCTGAAGCGGGTTGTTCAGCCCAGGTTCAGCGTCGTACCGGGCGCTTTTGCAGCTTGCGTTGCAGGGTGCGGCGGTGCATGCCCAGGGCGCGGGCAGTGGCGGAGATGTTGCCTTCGTGTTCGGTGAGTACGCGCTGGATATGTTCCCACTGCAAGCGGTCCACCGACATCGGGTTTTCCGGCACCAGGGTGTCGAGGTCGGCGTGCTCGGACAGCAACGCAGCCAGTACGTCATCGGCATCCGCCGGCTTACACAGGTAGTTGCAGGCACCGCGCTTGATGGCTTCGACGGCAGTGGCGATGCTGGAGTAACCGGTGAGGATCACCACGCGCATTTCCGGGTCGAGTTCCAGCAGTTTGGGCAACAGCACCAGGCCGGAGTCGCCGTCCATTTTCAGGTCGAGCGCGGCATAGTCCGGCAAGTCGGCCTGGGCGATGGTCAGTCCTTCCTCGGCGGAGCCTGCAGTACTCACGCGAAAGCCGCGACGGCTCATGGCGCGCGCCATCACGCGGGTAAACGTGGCGTCATCATCTACCAGCAACAGGTGCGGCAGTTCTTCGCCTTCGACTTGGATCTCGTCACTCATCGATATCTCCTCGTGCGACACGGGGCAGGCGCAGCTCGGTGAGCGTGCCGCCTTCCTCATGACTATAGAGCTTCACTGAGCCGCCCGCGCGGGTCACGCTGGCCTTGCTCAAAAACAGGCCCAGGCCGAAGCCTTTGCCCTTGGTGGTAAAAAAAGGTTTGCCGATCTGCTCGGCAATCGCCAGCGGCACGCCTGCGCCGTGGTCGCGAATGCTGATCGTCAGGTCATCCACATCCCAATCCAGCCGGACTTCCAGGCCTTCGGGGCAGGCGTCGGCGGCGTTGTTGAGCAGGTTGAGCAAGGCTTGGGTCAGGTCCGGCGGTGGTGCCAGGCGCGGCACAGTGCCCTGCCCCAGCAAATGGAAACGGTAGCTGGCTTCGGGGCGCATCAGGTGCCAGCGGTTCAGGGCTTCGTCGAGCCACTGGGTCACGTCCTGCATATCGACCGCCAGCCGGCGATTGGCTTCAGCCGCGCGCACCAGTTGCTGCAAGGTTTGTTTGCACTGCTTGACCTGTTCGCGCAGTACGCCGAGATCCTCTTGCAGCGCCGGGTCGTGATGGTCCTGGGTCATTTCGTTGAGCAGCACGCTCATGGTTGCCAGTGGCGTGCCCAATTCGTGAGCCGCGCCGGCGGCCTGGGTGGCGACGGCGAGCAGTTGCTGGTCACGCAAGCCTTCTTCGCGGCGAATGGCACGCAGCTCTTCCTGACGGCGCAGCTCCTCGGCCATGCGCGCGGCAAAGAAAGTGATCACGGCGGCAGACAGGGCAAAGCTCAGCCACATCCCGTAGATCTGCAGGTTTTCGCGGGCAATGGGGAATGTTTGCAACGGATAGAACCGCGCCAGTAGCAGGGTGTACAGGGTCAGGGCGATACCCGACAGTACCACCGAATAGCGCCACGGCAAGGTCACCGCAGCAATGGTCAGTGGTACCAGGTAATAAGAAACGAACGGGTTGGTGGAACCGCCGGAGAAATACAGCAACACGCTGTGGATAAACAGGTCGCAGGCCAATTGCAGGGCGTATTCCAGCTCGGTCACCGGCCACGTGGTGCGCAACCGAATGGCGGTAAACACACACAGCACGATGGAGAAACCCAAGGTCACGCCCAGTTGCAGCCAGGGCAGCGGCAGCAGGTCGAACCAATAGGCGAGCCCGACCGAACCGGCCTGTGCGGCCAGTACCAGGGTGCGAATGAACGTCAGGCGCCAGAGGTTCTGGCGGGTGGCGGAAGTCAGTTTTACGGCGGCGAGCATGAGCTCTCCCGATGAGCGCAGCAGGCGGATCGGCAGGAGTATAAACGAAGCGGCGCCTCGGACATTGGGTGTGTGGCTCTTTGACGCATGGGCACCGCGGCAGCAAGCCCCAAGTCAAAAGCTGCAAGAAACCTCTTCGCCGTCAACTTGCAGCTTGCCGCTTGAAACTTTTTTTCTAATTCGTAAACCCGAAGAACCCGATACCACCGTCTACAGTCATACCGATACGAACACCCTAAGGAGCTTCCATGTCTCGTTTCATTCGCAGTGCAGCCGTTCTCACCCTCAGCGCCAGCGCCCTGGCCAGCCTTCCGGCACTGGCCGCCGATGCACTGAATTACAACCAGATTTCCCTGCGCGCCGAGGTCAGCCAGGAAGTGGCGCGCGACAAGATGATCGTCACCCTCTACACCGAGTCCCAGAACCCCGACCCGGCCAAGCTCGCCGCAGAAATCACCACTACCATGAACAAGGCCCTCGGCCAGGCTCGCGAAGTCAACGGCGTGACCTTGCGCCAGGGCAGTCGCAACAGCTACCCGATCTACGACAACAAGAACCAGAAGATCACCGGCTGGCGTGAGCGCGCCGAACTGCGCCTGGAAAGCGCGGACTTCCCGGCGCTGTCCAAACTCACCGGCGAGTTGCTCAACACCCTGAAAATGGAAAACATGGACTTCGCCATTGCCGACACCACGCGCAAGGCCAGCGAAGACGCCCTGCTCAAGGACGCGGTTGCCGCGTTCAAAGCACGCGCACAACTGGCCACCGACGCCCTGGGCGGTAAGGGTTACAAGATCGTCAACTTGAACTTCAACACCAATGGTTATCCACAGCCCTACGCGCGCGGCGGGATGATGATGAAAGCCGCCATGATGGATTCGGCGCCAACGCCGGAAGTAGAAGCAGGTACCAGCCAGGTGAGCATGAGTGCCGATGGGGTGATCGAAGTCTTGCAATAACCCCTGTCGCGACAAAATAAAGGCGCAGCCCTCACGGGTTTGCGCCTTTTTTGCGCTTGGCCCACACGGCAACGTCATATCCAGCGGCATATTCGTTGGAATCAACCACCCGGTTTTCGTTACACAAACCAGCGCCAAAGCTAACAGGGAGTGCTGTGGCGGTATTTATTTACTTCATGAGAACTGAAAACCATGCTCGCATCTCCCAGCACTACCACCTCGCCTCTTCGACAACACATCAATCCTCTTTCAAACGGTTCGACAACGAACACCGAATCAGCCATCACGCGGGCACCGCAAGACAATCCTGAGCTGTCGACGTCCCCTCACGAAACAGCGCTGCTTAACAACTACCTGGCAGCGGTGCAGAGCAAAGTGCTGGGTAACAATCCCAAACTTATAAAAGTCCCCCCCCAGAGCAATTTGGGCCAGTGGCTCGAGGTGTATCGGACGCAATTGCAACACCCTGTGGTCCAAGGCTGGATGCACGATCAGAAGATCGACCAGACCACGATTTTAACCGTCAACCCCCGCACAGGCACGCTGACAGCCGCAGCGGACGGGAAAGTGAAAACCTTCTCCCTCACGGACAACTCCGGCTGGGGCCAAATTAGCCGCCCGCTTCTTGAAGCTGCCAAAGTCATTGCGCCGGGAACTGTCGAGCGGTTGCAGGTGCGCTTCGGCGACGACTCCATACAAGTCCGCGCAGGGCTGGTCGCCAACTTCCAGGGTGAACGCCTTCCGACCTCACTGGCCGAGGCGAGGACGCAAATCAGGCGCCTGGAACACAACCACGCCTTCGACCCCATCCCGCCGGATGATCTCGTGCGCCCGGCCAACCAGCGCTCTACGCAAGCCCTTGAAAAGCTCAAACTCAGTGTCGAAACGTTTTATACCCAGGCGCCCCAGGCATTGGCCTATAAACACCTGGCAGTAGAGGTTGCCGAGACGCTGCCAAACGTGCGCGCGCAAGCAAAACAATGGGCGGAATCCGTCATTTTCAAACTGACAGGCAAACACGTGGATGCCGATACCCTTTATTTGAACCGTTTCAATGGCTCGCAAAGCGCTCCCACCGCTACCGGCTGGGAACATATGGACGAGGAGCCGACTGTCTCCCTGCGCCTGCCGGATGCATTGCTGAAGAACTTCTCTGAAAACGATTGGGTCCCCGGCAATCTGGACTCGGAAGCCGGTTTATATATAGACGGCCCAGGTAAAAGTAAAACGGTGGGTTACGGTGCGCATAACCAATTCCCGCTGGCCCCTTCGGCGCTTATGCATACGAGCTGGAAAACCGACTTCCAATCGGTCATGACGCAAAAAATAGACGATTTCTGGAACACCCACAGCAAGGACTACCAGACAGCGATCAAAGGCGAGTTCGCCTACCAGGCTCGAAAACAACTGAAGACAGCCGCCGCCAGGCCGCCGGCCGAGCAAGCGCTGCAAGCACCCGAGCATCGGTTCACCCGGGAGGACTACCGCTTGGTCATGGGCGCGGTGTCCAATCTTCCACTCGACGAAAATGCACCGCTCAACGTCGCACAACTCAAGGCCGAAGCCCCTGAAAAAGGTGCGGTCCAGGCCCATGCCTTCAATATCAGGGGCTTTGTGTCCAACGACATTCTCCGCTTCACCGATGCCAACGATGGTCGGCAAGTCCTTTACATCCCTGGGGCCGAGCCGGCGTTTCTGCGCTTCGATTCCATGGAGAAACTGGATGAGTGGGTCATCGATCAGACCAAGGCTTCTAAAAAGCGCGCCGCCCTGGCCGCACACTTTCCGCTGCTCACGCGCCAGGACCATGAAGCCAGCACCCTCGTACACACGGCGAAGGTATTCATGCCTATCTTGTGGTTTACGAATGTCGGCGACAAAACAGACGGCCTGGACACGACCCTCGAAAAACTCGCCAACGGGACGCTGGACAAGCCGACCTACCAAGGCGAGCGGGCGAGCATCAAGGGCGATGTGTTCGCGGCAATGACCTCATCCAGCAAAGCGCGGATGACGAGCGATGCCGACGTCATGATCAAATCCAACAGCGAGGTGACGCGGGATACTTGGCTCAACGACATCACTGTGGCTGCCGGCCTGCTGGCCAAGCTGGCGCCTATCGCACTGCCCGTGGCCGCGGCCGCAGGGGTCACCGGGCTCGCTGAGCTGGCCCTCGGTGAGGAAAAAAGTTCCTCCGGCGATACACTCGCCGAACGCGAGGACGGCGCGTCCAAGGCATTCGACGGTTTGCTTAACGTCTTGTTTTCAGTAGGGGGCCTGAAGGGCTCTGCCCGCCCCCTGGGCATACCTGAAGGCGAACTGCCAAAGCCCCTCGAAACCCCGGCCACCTCGGAAGGTGCGGAGGTCGTACCTTCCCTTCAGGAAGAACCGGTTCCGGGCACTAGTTCAGGCGTACGCGTGCCAAAAAGCGCACCACAGCCACCTTCCACCAGCCTGGTCAAAATGAGCGAGCACGCGGTGCCCAATGGCGAGCAGTTCATCGAGGGCGTCACGCCCAACGCAGAGGGTGTCTATCAAGTCAAAGACAGCGAAGGCGCGTACTGGCAGTTCATCCGGTGTATCGATGAAACCGACACCAGCAGGGTGTTCGAAATCGCGCAGGATTATAAGATCGGCGGGAAAGTCACGCAGATCATCAACCCGAAAACCGGAAAACCGGCGCTGCGGGTCGGCCTCGGCGTGGACGGTGAATGGGTGCGCGCTCCGGCGGATGGAGGTATCAGACTGCCATGGAGGAGCACGCCTTCGCAGATCCCCAGCAGTGAAACAAGAGGTTTATCCAAGTTTTCCGAGCGCTTTCTCCAGGCCGACGGCTCGAAAAACGAGAGCGCAGAAAAGTTCGACGACTATCTCAACTTCAAGGAAAACAATGACTACCTCTTCAGCAATAGCCTTTATCAGGACGGCACCACCATAAAGCGTAGGCTCACCACTTCATGGCAAGTTGACGATCGCGCATTTACCGTCTCCCCAGGGGAAAAGGCTCAACCCATCTCCGTCTCTGGCAGTAAATACTCTTCCAGCTTCGCCCCCGATTTGAACCGGGAACGCTACAGCGTAATCACAAAGCAACCCACTGGAGAGGTGCGGACTAATATCGATTATCAGGGAGAGACGTTTGAAGATACCGTCGAGCGTAGGATCGCGACCCTGGAGAAAACGGTTCCTGACCCGGAGCTCCGCGCCCGCATCTCTGAAGTCGCCCACCAGGGGAGTTCGTTCCCGGCCCTCATCGAGCTAATGCCGCCGACCCTTAAAGAGGGTTTTTCCGTAAGTGCCAGGGAGAAGAACTTCATCATCAATTACGACCCTGCTGGCCAGGTTCATACGGTCAAGGCCATGACTCAATGGCAGCTAAGGCAGATCGCCGATGACGCAATGATTAATGTTAAAGACCTGGATATTGTCAGTACGAGAACCTTCACCATACGTGAGAGCAACGAATTGGACAGCGGAGGTTTCAGCATCGACCGATCCGCACCGACCAAAATAGAGGTATCGACACCCTCTGTGGTATGAGCGTCTGAACCGGTGGATAACGTGATTTACCCTACCTGATACGCCATAAACGGCGGTAACCTCGGTGACCGCCGTTTTCGTTTAGGCAGCTTTTATATGCCTGCCACTTCAGGGGTCTCCATGGAAAGAATCGCCTTCAAACCGCTGCTCCTCGCCGCTGGACTTCTAGCCTGTATGCCAATGGCCCAGGCCGCCACTACCCTGGTCTATTGCTCCGAAGCCAGCCCCGCCGGCTTCGACCCCAGCCAGTACACCAGCGGCACCGACTTTGATGCGTCCGCCGAAACCGTATTCAACCGCCTGACCCAGTTCAAGCGCGGCGGTACCGAAGTCGAACCTGGCCTTGCAACCCGTTGGGAGGTGTCCACAGACGGGCTGACGTATACCTTCCACCTGCGCGATGGGGTCAAATTCCACACTACCGATTTCTTCAAACCGTCCCGCGATTTCAACGCAGACGACGTGCTGTTCACCTTCAACCGACTGCTGGATGCCGACAGCCCATTTCGCAAGGCCTACCCTTCCGAGTCGCCCTATTTCACCGACATGGGCTTGAACACCACGATCAAGAGCGTCGACAAACTCGACGACCACACCGTGCGTTTCAACCTGAACAACGTCGATGCGGCCTTCGTGCAAAATCTGGCAATGAGTTTCGCCTCGGTGCAATCGGCCGAATATGCCGCCCAACTCCTAAAGGAAGGCAAGGCCGAAGACATCAATCAGAAGCCGATCGGCACTGGCCCCTTCGTGTTCAAGCGCTATCAGAAAGACTCGCAAATCCGCTACGTGGCCAATAAACAGTATTGGAAGCCCGAGGATGTGAAGCTCGACAACCTGGTGTTCGCCATCACCCCGGATGCGGCGTCGCGCCTGCAAAAACTCAAGGCCGGCGAATGCCAGGTCAGCGGCTACCCGCGCCCGTCGGACATCGAAGTGATGAAACAGGACCCCAACCTGCGTGTACTGCAGCAAGCCGGGTTCAACCTGGGCTTCCTGGCCTACAACGTGACCCACCCGCCGTTGGACCAACTCAAGGTCCGCCAGGCCCTGGACATGGCCATCGACAAGCCGGCGATCATCAAGGCGGTGTACCAGAGCGCCGGACAATTGGCGCAGAACGCACTGCCACCGGCGCAGTGGTCTTATGACCCCTCCATCAAGGATGCCCCGCACGATCCGACCAAAGCCCGCGCGCTACTAAAAGAAGCAGGGATTGCCCCCGGCACCACCATCAACCTCTGGGCGATGACCGTGCAACGCGCCTCCAACCCGAATGCGCGCATGTCCGCGCAGATGATCCAGCAGGATTGGGAAAAAGTTGGCATCAAGGCCAATATCGTCAGCTATGAGTGGGGCGAGTACATCAAGCGCGCCAAAAATGGCGAGCACGATGCGATGATTTATGGCTGGACCGGCGACAATGGCGACCCGGATAACTGGCTCGGCGTGCTCTACAGTTGTGCTGCGGTCAAGGGCAGCAACTACGCCAAATGGTGTAACCCGGCCTACGACAAACTGGTGCAGCAGGCCAAGGTCAGCAGCGACCGCGAGCAACGCATCAAGTGGTATCAACAGGCACAGAAAATCCTTAAGGAACAAGTACCTATAACGCCTATTGCGAACTCGACGGTTTTCCAACCCCTGCGAAAGGAAGTGAAGGACTTCAAGATCAGCCCCTTTGGGCTGACGCCGTTCTACGGCGTGAGTCTAGATAAGTAACAGCAACGCCCCAGCCGAGTGCGCCAGACGCCTCGGCTGACCCTTCCTGGTGCGCCTCCTGCACCGAAAAAAACCTATAAATATGCTCAAATATGTCAAAACTTTCATAATTGCGACATTCCTGTACGTTCGTACCACTCTTTCCACCTTGCAACGGTTCCGCATCTTGCAATGGGTATGGCGCCTGCATAAGTATCCGCAGGCCGACTCACGAGGTCGCCCTCACCACCAAAAATGACAACAAATCATGAGGCCAACATGCTTAAACACGCAGTCCTTCCGTTATTAGTGAGCGCAGGCCTTTTGGCTGCGGCCCCATTCGCCCAAGCGGCGACTAACCTGGTGTTCTGCTCCGAAGGGAGCCCGGCCGGTTTCGATCCAGGCCAGTACACCACCGGAACAGACTTCGATGCTTCGGCCGAAACCATGTTCAACCGTCTGAGCCAGTTCGAACGGGGCGGCACCGCCGTTGTTCCTGGCCTGGCCACCAGCTGGGACGTATCCCCGGATGGCCTGACCTACACCTTCCACCTGCGCGAAGGCGTCAAGTTCCATACCACCCCGTACTTCAAGCCCACTCGTGAATTCTCGGCTGACGACGTACTGTTCACCTTCAATCGGATGATCAACAAAGACGATCCATTCCGTAAGGCCTACCCCACCGAGTTCCCGTACTTCACGGACATGGGGATGGACACCAACATCAAGAACATCGAGAAAGTCGATGCCCACACCGTCAAGTTCACCCTTGGCACCGTGGACGCCGCTTTCATTCAGAACCTGGCGATGAGCTTCGCGTCGATCCAGTCCGCCGAGTACGCCGCCCAGTTGCTGAAAAACGGCACGCCTCAGGACATCAACCAGAAGCCAATCGGCACTGGCCCGTTCGTGTTCAAGAGCTACCAGAAAGACTCGAACATTCGTTACACCGGCAACAAGGACTACTGGAAACCTGAAGACGTGAAGATCGATAACCTGATCTTCGCCATCACCACCGACCCGTCGGTGCGTATCCAGAAGCTGAAGAAAAACGAATGCCAGATCACCCTGTTCCCACGCCCGGCCGACCTCAAGGCGCTGGGCGAAGACAAGGACCTGAAACTGCCGCACCAGGCCGGTTTCAACCTGGGTTACATCGCCTACAACGTGATGCCTGTTCTCAAAGGCCAGACCGCGCCTAACCCACTGTCCGACCTGCGTGTACGCGAGGCCTTGGACATCTCGGTGAACAAGCAGCAGATCATCGATTCCGTGTACCAGGGCGCCGGCCAACTGGCCGTCAACGCCATGCCGCCGACCCAATGGTCCTACGACACCACCATCAAGGATGCCCCGCACGACGTGACCAAAGCCAAGGCTTTGCTCAAGGAAGCCGGCGTCAAGGAAGGTACCGAGATCACCCTGTGGGCGATGCCGGTTCAGCGTCCGTACAACCCGAACGCCAAGCTGATGGCCGAGATGCTGCAGAACGACTGGAAACAGATCGGCCTGAAGGTCAACATCGTCAGCTATGAATGGGGCGAATACATCAAGCGCTCCAAAGGCGGCGAGAACCAGGCCATGATCATTGGCTGGAGCGGCGACAATGGTGACCCGGACAACTGGCTGAACGTGCTGTTCGGCTGCGATTCCCTGAGCGGCAACAACTTCTCCAAATGGTGCGACAAGAAATTCGACGGCATCGTGAAAGAAGCCAAGGCTACGTCGGACGTCGCCAAACGCACCGAGCTGTATAAGCAGGCGCAACATATCCTCAAAGATGCAGTCCCGATGACACCTATCGCGCACTCGACGGTGTATCAACCCATGCGCAACACCGTACAGGACTTCAAGATCAGCCCGTTTGGCCTGAACTCCTTCTATGGCGTGAGCGTAAGCGGCAAGTAAGGACCAATGACGGCGACGTTTCATAACGTCGCCGTTATTGCATCCGCCAGGACCGTAGGAAAGAGACCACGCTCGCAATCGCCGCTTCCTACAGCTGCGAACTGCGATAAGCAGCTCTTTTGCCTACAAGGTCAGTCCGATTTGGCGCATTTACTGCGAAGTCCGCGACCCATACCGTCGTAGGACAGCAGAGGCTCCAATCTGGGAAAGGCACTTGCTGTGTGTGGGATCAGTAATGTCCCCCTGGCCATACGCCGGGGTGATTGCTTGCTGATGACAACTACAAACAAGGATCGGGATCGTCATGCGCCATACCACCGTTCTATCCGCAATTTTTGGCACCAGCCTGCTGGCTGTGGCCACGATGGGCCACGCCGCCGATAAGCGAAGCCTGGTGTTCTGCTCCGAAGGCAGCCCGGCAGGCTTTGACACCGCGCAGTACACCACCGCCACCGATAACGATGCGGCCGAGCCGCTGTACAACCGCCTGGTTGAGTTTGAAAAGGGAGCGACAAACGTCGTACCTGGGTTGGCGACCAAGTGGGATATTTCCGAAGACGGCCTGACCTACACCTTTCACCTGCGTGAAGGGGTGAAATTCCACAGCAACAAGGAATTCAAGCCGACGCGGGACTTCAACGCCGACGACGTGCTGTTCACCTTCAACCGCATGCTTGACCCCGACCACCCGTTTCGCAAGGCCTACCCTACCGAGTTTCCGTACTTCAACGGGATGAGCCTGAACAAGAACATCGCCAAGGTCGAGAAAACCGACCCGCATACCGTGGTGATGACACTCAACACGGTCGACGCCGCGTTTGTGCAGAACATCGCCATGAGCTTTGCCGCCATCCTGTCGGCCGAATACGCCGAGCAGTTGCTCAAGGAAGGCAAACCCAGCGACATCAACCAAAAGCCGATCGGCACTGGCCCCTTTGTCTTCCAGCGCTACCAGAAAGACTCGCAGATCCGCTATGTGGGTAACAAACAGTACTGGGACCCGAGCAAGGTCAAGCTGGATCAGCTGATTTTTGCCATCAACACCGACGCCTCGGTGCGCGTGCAGAAACTCAAGGCCGGCGAATGCCAGGTCACCCTGCATCCGCGCCCGGCCGACGTCGACGCGCTCAAGGCCGACCCGAACCTGCAACTGCTGACCAAGCCCGGTTTCAACTTGGGCTATATCGCCTACAACGTGCGCCACAAGCCATTCGACCAGCTCGAAGTGCGCCAGGCGCTGGACATGGCGGTGAACAAGCAGAGCATCCTCAACGCCGTGTACCAGGGCGCCGGGCAGTTGGCAGTCAATGCCATGCCACCGACCCAATGGTCCTACGACGACAGCATCAAGGACGCCGCCTACAACCCGGAAAAAGCCAAGGAACTGCTCAAGGCTGCCGGCGTGAAGGAAGGTACCGAGATCACCCTGTGGGCGATGCCGGTACAACGTCCGTACAACCCCAACGCCAAGCTGATGGCCGAGATGCTGCAAAGCGACTGGGCCAAGATCGGCCTCAAGGTCAAGATCGTCAGCTACGAGTGGGGCGAATACATCAAGCGCACCAAGAACGGTGAGCACGATGTCAGCCTGATCGGTTGGACCGGCGACAACGGCGACCCGGACAACTGGCTGGGCACCCTCTACAGCTGCGACGCCATCGGCGGGAACAACTACTCCATGTGGTGTGACCCGGCGTACGACAAGCTGATCAAGCAAGCCAAGGTCGTGACCGACCGAGAACAAAGGACTGTTCTGTACAAACAGGCGCAGCAACTGCTCAAGCAGCAGGTGCCGATCACGCCCGTCGCCCACTCGACGGTCAACCAGCCGTTAAGCGCCAAAGTCGAAGGCTTCAAAGTAAGCCCCTTCGGCCGCAACGTGTTTTCGGGCGTCAGCATTACCCCATAAGAAAATAACCGGATTGCAGAGAGCGAAGTTGGCTCTCTCGTAAACGTGCAGCCTTTTGTCGGGATTTTTCCTACAGCAAACGTTTGCACCAGCTTGATCGAGTTACACACCCAATAGCCGGATCACCAAAAAAGACCGGCATTAAAAAGAGAACCAAAGGAGCTTCAACCCATGAAACTGAGCAGCAAAGCGCTTCTGGCCCTGGCCATCAGCAGCATCACGGCCACCGCCTACGCTGAACCCGCCAGCCAGGACTTCGTTCCGACCACACTCGCCGGCGCCAGCGCCCAAAGCGAGGCCAAGGGCTTTATCGACGGTCAAAGCCTGGGCGGTACTACCCGTAACTGGTACTCCACCGAGAAGAAATTCCGTGGCCAGCGTTTCTCCTATGAGAAACACAATCAGACACGCACCGACGCGAACCGCACAAACTGGGTACAAGGCACCATCCTCAACTACTCCTCGGGCTTCACCCAAGGCACCGTAGGTGTGGCGACCGAAGTCGCGGCTTACAACGCGGTGGTCCTGGACCGCAGCAAGCGTGATATCAAGGGCGGCTCCAACCGTACCCTGGCTGACTCCGACGGTGATGCAGTAGGCCAATGGAGCAAACTGGGCCTGGCCAACGTCAAGTTCCGCGTGTCCAACACCACCTTGACCGCCGGTCGCCAGAACTTCAGCAGCGGCATCGTCGACACCATCGGCAACCGTGCCCTGCCTTCGAGCTTCGAAGGTGTGAGCTTCAACAGCGAAGAGTTCAGCAACCTGTCGTTCCAGGGCGGCATCTTTGATCGCGTTTCGCCGCGTACCGAACAAAGCCTGTCGAAATTCCGTTCCGAGTACGGCAATGGCCAGGAAACCGACAAGGTCAAGACCCTGGGCTTCAACTACCAGCCGTTCAAGAGCCTGAAAACCAGTGTGTTCGCGGCTAACGTCGAAGACTTCTGGAACCAGTACTACTTCGGTGCCACCCACGAATTGGGTGATGCACAGACCCTGGCACTGACCACCGGCCTGAACTACTACAAAACCACCGACACCGGCAGCAAGAAGATGGGCAACATCGACAACGACACATACTCGTTGTCCCTGGGGCTGACCCACCAGGCCCACAGCCTGACCTTCTCGTACCAGGAAGTTAACGGTGACGAGTACTTCGACTACCTGCACGAAACCAACGGCATCTACCTGGCCAACTCCCTGACTTCTGACTTCAACAGCCCGAACGAGAAGTCCTTCCAGATCGCCTACGGCATCAACATGGCCGAATACGGCGTGCCGGGCCTGAAGTTCAACGTCTACTCCGCGCGCGGCTGGGGCATCGACGGTACTCACTACAACGGTACCGCCTACGGTACTGCCGGTGAGAGCCGCAGCGACCTGCGCCTGATGGACGGCGAGAAACACCAGGAATACGGCGTTGGCACGTCCTACGCGATTCAGAGCGGCCCACTCAAGGCCACCACCATCCGTGGCACCTACGTGACTCACCGCGCCAGCGCACAACAGGCTGACGGCAACATCAAAGAGTTCCGCCTGGTCACCACCATCCCGTTCAACATTCTTTAATTAGCGCTAGGTAGACGGCGGGCTCAGGACGAGCCCGCCGTCTACGCTTGTCTGGTCCCATCGATTGCAGAGGGCTCTGAATGAAAATGCTCCCGCTACAAGCTGCCGTTGCCGCTGCGCTGTTAAGCGTCGCTATCGGCGTATCGGCCAAACCCCTGGTGGTCTGCACCGAAGCCAGCCCGGAAGGTTTTGACCCGGTCCTGTACACCACCGCCGTCACCGCCGATGCCGCCGCTGAAACCATGTTCAACCGCCTGGTGGACTTCAAGCCCGGCACCACCGAGATCGTGCCAGCGCTCGCCACTTCCTGGGAAATCAGTGACGACGGCCTGACCTATACATTTCACCTGCGCGACGACGTCAAGTTCCACACCACCGACTACTTCAAACCCACGCGCAACATGAATGCCGACGACGTGCTCTGGAGCTTCCAGCGCCAGCTGGACCCAAAACACCCATGGCACAACAAGTCCAACGTGGGCTACCCGTACTTTGAAAGCATGGGCTTCAAGGAACTGCTCAAGAGCGTGGAGAAGACCGATGACCATACCGTGGTCTTCACCCTGACCCGCCCTGAGGCGCCGTTCCTGGCCGATGTCGCGATGCCGTTCACCGCCATCCATTCCGCCGAGTACGCCGACAAGCTACTCGCCGCCGGCAAGACCGAAGAGCTCAACAGCAAGCCGATCGGCACCGGCCCGTTCATTTTCACGCGCTACCAGAAGGATGCTCAGGTGCGCTTCAAGGCCAACCCGGAGTACTTCCGTGGCAAGCCTCCGGCCGATCCGTTGATCCTGGCCATTGCAGTCGACAACAACGTGCGCCTGCAGAAGCTCAAGGCCAACGAATGCCAGATCGCGCTGTATCCCAAGCCCGATGACCTGCCCAGCATCAAGAAAGACCCGAACCTGAAGGTCGCCGAACTGGCGGCGATGACCACCGCCTACACCGCCCTGAACACCACCCACAAGTACATGAGCGACGCGCGGGTGCGTCATGCGATCAATATCGCGTTCGACAAGAAAGGCTACAACGAATCCCTGTACGGCAAAGGCAACGCCGTTGATGCCACCGGTCCGTACCCACCGACGCTGCTGGGCTTCAACGATAAGCTGAAAAACCCTGAGCGCGACCTGGACAAGGCCCGTGCCCTGCTCAAGGAAGCCGGCGTACCGGAAGGCACCGAGTTCACCCTGTTCACCCGTAACGGCGGCGGCCCGACCAACCCTAACCCGATGCTCGGCGCCCAGCGCATGCAGGCGGATCTGGCGAAAATCGGCCTGAAAGTGAACATCAAGGTCATGGAATGGGGCGAGATGCTCAAGCGCGCCAAAGCCGGCGAGCACGACATGGTTTCTGCCGGCTGGGCCGGTGATAACGGCGACCCGGACAACTTCCTCACGCCGAACCTGAGTTGCGATGCAGCAAAAAACGGCGAAAACTACGCGCGCTGGTGTAACAAAGAGTTTCAGGACTTGATCGATAAGGCCCGCGCAATCGCTGAACCCACCGAACGCGCCGCACTCTATGAACAAGCACTGGACGTTTTCGACAAGGACCAACCATGGATCCCCATGGCTTACCCGAAAATGTTCACCGCCATGCGCAAGAACGTCGAGGGTTATACCCAAAGTCCTCTGACGAACAATAACTTCGCCACTACCCAGGTGAAGTAAATAAGAGAAACGCTCGGCACCGCCCACCAGGACGGTGCCGAACCTGCCTAACCGGCTGATTGAGGTACACCACAAGATGTTTAGTTTTATTGCCCGCCGACTGGGGTTATTGATCCCCACGTTTTTCGGCATCACGTTGCTCACGTTTGCGTTGATTCGCATGATCCCTGGCGACCCCGTCGAAGTCATGATGGGCGAGCGGCGCGTCGACCCCGAGATGCACGCACAGGCAATGGAACGCCTTGGCCTTAACAAGCCGTTGTATGCGCAATACCTGGACTACGTCGGCAAGCTCGCCCAAGGCGACCTTGGCGAATCGCTGCGTACCCGTACCAGCGTGTGGACCGAGTTCACCGCCCTCTTCCCGGCGACCCTGGAACTGTCCATGGCCGCCCTGTTGTTCGCCGGCATCCTGGGCCTGTTGGCCGGGGTGATCGCGGCACTCAAGCGAGGATCCCTGTTCGACCATGGGGTGATGGGCATCTCCCTGGCGGGATATTCGATGCCGATCTTCTGGTGGGGCCTGATCCTGATCATGTTCTTCTCCGTGAGCCTGGGATGGACCCCGGTTTCCGGGCGTATCGACCTGCTCTACGACATCGAGCCGCGCACCGGCTTCATGCTGATCGACACCCTGCTGGCTGACGAGCCGGACGCGTTCTGGGATGCGCTGCACCACCTGATCCTGCCGGCCATCGTGCTCGGCACCATCCCGTTGGCGGTGATCGCACGGATGACCCGCTCATCCATGCTCGAAGTGCTGCGTGAAGACTACATCCGTACCGCCAAGGCCAAAGGCCTGTCGCCAGCGCGCGTGGTGTTCGTGCACGGCCTGCGTAACGCGTTGATCCCGGTCCTCACCGTGGTCGGCCTGCAAGTCGGCACCCTGCTGGCCGGTGCGGTCCTGACCGAAACCATCTTCTCGTGGCCCGGCATCGGCAAATGGCTGATCGAAGCCATTGGCGCGCGGGACTACCCGGTGGTGCAAAACGGCATCCTGCTGATCGCCTGTCTGGTGATCCTGGTGAACTTCGTGGTGGACATCCTCTACGGCTTCGCCAACCCACGCATCCGTCACCAGCGCTGAGATCATGACCATGACCACACCTACTCAAGTGTCAGCAGTCGATCAAAGCCTGCTGTACCCGTCGCCGTACAAAGAATTCTGGCAAGCCTTCTCCAAGAACAAAGGCGCGGTTGCCGGCCTGCTGTTCATGTTGCTGATCGTGTTCTGCGCGATCTTCGCCCCCTGGGTAGCGCCGCATAACCCCAGCGAGCAATACCGCGACTTCCTGCTCACCCCGCCGTCGTGGCTGGAAGGCGGGCAGATCCAGTTCCTGCTCGGCACCGATGAGCTGGGCCGCGACCTGCTGTCGCGCCTGATCCAGGGCTCGCGCCTGTCCCTGCTGATCGGTTTGTCGTCGGTGGTGATGTCACTGATCCCGGGCATCCTGCTGGGCCTGTTCGCCGGGTTCTTCCCGCGCCTGCTCGGGCCGACCATCATGCGCCTGATGGACATCATGCTGGCCCTGCCCTCGTTGCTGCTGGCGGTTGCCATTGTCGCGATCCTCGGCCCTGGCCTGATCAACACCGTGATTGCCATCGCCATCGTCTCGCTGCCGTCCTACGTGCGCCTGACCCGCGCTGCGGTGATGGGCGAACTGAACCGCGACTACGTGACTGCCGCCCGCCTCGCCGGCGCCGGCCTGCCACGCCTGATGTTCATCACCGTGCTGCCTAACTGCATGGCGCCGCTGATCGTGCAGGCGACCCTGAGTTTCTCTTCGGCGATCCTCGATGCCGCGGCCCTGGGCTTCCTTGGCCTTGGCGTACAACCGCCAACCCCGGAGTGGGGCACCATGCTGGCTTCGGCCCGTGACTACATCGAACGCGCCTGGTGGGTGGTGAGCCTGCCTGGCCTGACCATTTTGCTCAGCGTGCTGGCAATCAACTTGATGGGTGACGGCCTGCGCGATGCGCTGGACCCGAAACTCAAGAACGCCGCCTGAGGAGATTCCCATGTCACTGTTAGAAATCAAGAATCTCAACGTCCGCTTCGGCGACAAGACCGCCGTGCCGGTGGTCGATGGCCTCGACATTTGCGTCGACAAAGGCGAAGTCCTGGCCATCGTTGGCGAGTCGGGCTCGGGTAAATCCGTGACCATGATGGCGCTGATGGGCCTGATCGAGCACCCCGGCATCGTCACCGCCGACGCCCTGAACTTCGACGGCAAGGACATGCTCAAGCTGAGCAACCGCCAGCGTCGCCAGATCGTTGGCAAAGACCTGGCGATGGTATTCCAGGACCCGATGACCGCCTTGAACCCCAGCTACACCGTGGGTTTCCAGATTGAAGAAGTGCTGCGCCTGCACCTGAAGATGTCCGGCAAGCAAGCGCGCAAACGCGCCATCGAACTGTTGGAAAAAGTCGAGATCCCAGGCGCCGCCAGCCGTATGGACGCCTACCCGCACCAACTCTCCGGCGGTATGAGCCAGCGTGTGGCCATCGCCATGGCGATTGCCGGCGAGCCGAAGTTGCTGATCGCGGATGAGCCGACCACGGCATTGGACGTGACCATCCAGGCGCAGATCATGGACCTGCTGCTGGCCCTGCAAAAAGAGCAGAACATGGGCCTGGTGTTGATCACCCACGACCTCGCGGTCGTGGCGGAAACCGCCCAGCGCGTGTGCGTGATGTACGCCGGCCAAGCGGTGGAGGTCGGCCAGGTGCCGCAACTGTTCGACATCCCGGCGCATCCATACAGTGAAGCGCTGCTCAAGGCGATCCCCGAGCACAGCCTCGGCGCCACGCGCCTGGCCACGCTGCCGGGTATCGTACCCGGCCGCTATGACCGCCCGCAGGGTTGCCTGCTGTCGCCACGCTGCCCGTACGTGCAGGAAAGCTGCCGCCAGACCCGCCCAGGTCTTGACCCTAAATCCAACAGCCTCGCGCGCTGCTTCTACCCCTTGAACCAGGAGGTGGCGTAATGGCCGTCGTTCTTACCGCCCGCGACCTGACCCGTCACTACGAAGTGTCCCGTGGCCTGTTCAAGGGCCATGCACTGGTACGCGCGCTTAATGGTGTGTCATTTGAACTGGAAGCCGGCAAGACCCTTGCCGTTGTGGGCGAGTCGGGTTGCGGAAAATCCACCCTGGCCCGAGCACTGACGCTGATTGAAGAGCCGTCGTCCGGTTCCCTGAAAATCGCCGGCCAGGAAGTCGCCGGTGCCGACAAGGCCCAGCGCAAGCAATTGCGCAAAGACGTGCAGATGGTGTTCCAGAGCCCCTACGCCTCGTTGAACCCACGCCAGAAGGTCGGTGATCAACTGGGCGAACCATTGCTGATCAACACCAACCTGTCCGCCGCCGAACGCCGCGAGAAAGTGCAGGCGATGATGAAGCAAGTGGGCCTGCGCCCTGAGCATTACCAGCGCTACCCGCACATGTTCTCCGGTGGTCAGCGCCAACGGATCGCCCTGGCCCGCGCGATGATGCTGCAACCGAAAGTGCTGGTGGCGGATGAGCCAACCTCGGCACTCGACGTATCGATCCAGGCCCAGGTGCTCAACCTGTTCATGGATTTGCAGCAGGAATTCAACACCGCCTACGTGTTCATCTCCCATAACCTGGCGGTGGTGCAGCACGTCGCCGATGACGTGATGGTGATGTACCTCGGCCGTCCGGTGGAAGTGGGCCCCAAGGAAGACATCTACGCCCGCCCCTTGCACCCGTACACCCAGGCGCTGCTGTCGGCCACCCCGACCATTCATCCGGATCCGAACAAACCGAAGATCAAAATCGTTGGCGAGTTGCCTAACCCACTGAACCCGCCGCCGGGATGCGCTTTCCACAAGCGCTGCCCTTATGCGACAGCGCGTTGCAGCAGCGAGGAGCCGCAGTTGCGGGCGTTGGATAATCGCCAGGTGGCTTGCCACTACGCGGAGCAATTCGTGGCCTGAAACCCTGGCCCGTAGCCGCTGCCGAGCCTTGGCGAGGCTGCGTCAGCGGTGTGTCAGACAGACCGAAAACGCAGCCTCGCCAAGGCTCGGCAGCGGCTACTGGAGGTCAGATTAGAAATATGTGAGAAGTGATACAGCGTTCTACAGCCCTTCCCGTCAGGTTGCGCATCAGCCTGGCGGGAGGGGCTTTCTTTTGGCTGGAACCTACGTCTGGCTGTCACCATCATCGTCGTCCGGGTCGTCGCTGTCCGGGTCGTTGGTGGTGTCATCGTCGTCCTTACTGCCGCCCTGGTCCTGATCACCCGGCTCGGCCTCGGACTTGGCCAATTGCAGGGGCTTGCCCTGCTCGCTCTGCACCGCCGACAAGCCCGCCTGGCTCTGCACCGGGTTATGCGCCCAGGCCGCCGACATGCCCAACGACATCAGCACCAGCACTTTTATCAACAGCACTACTCGCTGAAAAATACTCATGGTCGATTTCCGTCCCGTCAGTAGGTGAGTCCCGCACGACAGCGATTTACCATCGCCAGCCTTTGAAGCTAGTTGGGATACAGGGTTTGCGCCAGCTGTCAGGTATCCCCATCGTCATAGGTTTCGCTGTCTTCCCCTTCGTTGTAGGGGTTTTCTGCATCTTCCTTGGGCGCGGGCTGGGCCTGGGGTTGCCAGCTGCCGGAGTTGACCTCGTTCTGCTTTTTCTTGGTGACCGGGCCGGTGTCTTTCCACTGCGGCGCTCCTGCGCCCGCCAGGGCCGGAAGGGCCGTAAGCCCCAGGGCAGCCAGCAACACCAGGGGAATGGCGCGTTGAGCATTTCGCACGGTGGTCTCCTTTGCAGTTGGTGGGTAAACGCTAGACCCGATGCCGGATTCTCGCCAATCCCATGCCTGGTGGAGACCAAAAATGTGGGAGGGGGCTTGCCCCCGATAGCGTAGTGTCAGCCCCCAAGGTACTGGCTGACACACTGCTATTGGGGGCAAGCCCCCTCCCACATTTTGTTTTGCGGCGCTCGGACCTTAGTGGTGCTCGCGGGTCGCGCGGAATTTCACATCCGGCCAGCGCTCTTCCATCAACGCCAGGTTGACCCGGGTCGGCGCCAGGTAGGTCAGGTGACCGCCGCCATCGACCGCGAGGTTTTCCACGGCCTTGTTGGAGAACTCTTCCAGCTTCTTCTTATCGCTGCAATCGATCCAGCGCGCGGAGTACACGGTAATCGGCTCGTAGGAGCACTCGACCTTGTATTCCTCTTTCAGGCGGCTGGCGACCACATCGAACTGCAGCACGCCGACGGCGCCGAGGATGATGTCGTTACTGCGCTCGGGGAAGAAAACCTGGGTGGCGCCCTCTTCCGCCAGTTGCTGCAAGCCTTGGCGCAGTTGCTTGGATTTCAGCGGGTCACGCAGGCGCACGCGGCGGAACAGTTCCGGCGCGAAGTGCGGGATGCCGGTGAAGCCCAGCGCTTCGCCTTCGGTGAAGGTGTCGCCGATCTGGATGGTGCCGTGGTTGTGCAGGCCGATGATGTCGCCGGCGTAGGCTTCTTCGAGCTGTTCACGCTCGGAGGAGAAGAACGTCAGGGCGTCGCCGATGCGCACGTCCTTGCCGGTGCGCACGTGGCGCATCTTCATGCCTTTTTCGTATTTGCCGGAGCAGATGCGCATGAAGGCAATGCGGTCACGGTGCTTGGGGTCCATGTTCGCCTGGATCTTGAACACGAAGCCGGTGAATTTCTCCTCCACAGGCTCGACAGTACGCTCGTTGGCAACACGGGCCAGAGGCTTCGGTGCCCAGTCCACGACAGCGTCGAGCACGTGGTCGACGCCGAAGTTGCCCAATGCGGTCCCGAAGAACACCGGGGTCAGCTGGCCGTCGAGGAATTCCTGCTGGTTGAACTCGTGGCAGGCGCCCTGCACCAGTTCCAACTGGTCGACAAAGCGGTCGTACTCGTCACCCAGGTGGGCGCGGGCTTCGTCGGAATCGAGCTTCTCGATGATTTTCACATCGGTGCGTTCGTGACCGTGACCGGCGGTGTAGACAATGATGTAGTCATCGGCCAGGTGGTACACACCCTTGAAGTCGCGGTAGCAACCGATCGGCCAGGTAATCGGCGCGGCCTTGATCTTCAAGACGGCTTCGATTTCATCCAACAATTCGATCGGGTCGCGGATGTCGCGGTCGAGTTTGTTGATGAAGCTGACGATCGGCGTGTCGCGCAGGCGGCATACGTCCATCAGCGCGATGGTACGTGGCTCGACGCCCTTACCGCCGTCGAGGACCATCAGTGCCGAGTCCACCGCAGTCAGGGTACGGTAGGTATCTTCGGAGAAGTCTTCGTGACCCGGGGTGTCGAGCAGGTTGACCATGTGGTCGCGATACGGGAACTGCATGACCGACGTGGTAATGGAAATACCCCGTTGTTTTTCCATTTCCATCCAGTCGGAGGTGGCATGGCGGTCGGATTTGCGCGATTTCACCGTGCCGGCCACTGCGATCGCCTTGCCCATCAGCAGGAGCTTCTCGGTGATGGTGGTTTTACCGGCATCGGGGTGGGAAATAATGGCGAAAGTGCGGCGTTTCGCGACTTCGGCGGCCTGGTGGGTCATGGGAAATCGCCTGGCAGGTGAGTCAAAAAAGGGCGGCGAGTATAGCGCAAACCCAGGAGGCCGGACCACCGTTCAGCCTATTGGGGGTGGCTAAATGCTGCCAAGTATGGAACCTTTTAAAAGGTAGAGACGTCCACTCCCCTGCTACCGCACTCGTAACAGGGGCTGAAAAATCAGCAAGTTAGCCTGACGAGGCTGCGCTCATGGCTCGATTTGATACCGCGTTGCCGGTATTGGCGAGCTGCTTTTCGCGACTACATTCGCCGACAGCCAGGAATGGCATTGCCGCTCGGAAATGTGTTCGCCGACAAAAGAAAAAAGGAGTCCGCCTGTGGCTATTCGCTATGGCAAAGGGCTGATAGGAGGAGTGGTTGTCGTCGCTCTCCTGGCCCTGCTGGTCCACTGGATCGGCATCAACACGATCGAACTGTACCGCGACGATTTGTTGTTTTACCTGCAAGCTCATTTGATCCTTGTTCTAGTCTCCATGCTGGCGGCCCTGATTGTGGGCATCCCCGCCGGTATCCTGCTCAGCCGACCGAACATGGTCGGGCGTGCAGAACGCTTCATGCAGATCTTCAACATCGGCAACACCGTCCCGCCCCTGGCCGTACTGGCCATCGCCCTCGGCGTCCTCGGCATCGGCAGTGGCCCGGCCATCTTCGCGCTGTTCCTCGCCTCCTTGTTGCCCATCGTGCGCAACACCTACGAAGGCCTCAAAAACGTTCAAGGCTCGCTGAAAGAAGCCGCCACCGGCATCGGCATGACCCCGCGCCAGGTGCTGTTTCGCGTCGAATTGCCCAACGCCGTGCCGATCATCATCGGCGGCGTGCGCGTGGCCCTGGCGATCAACGTCGGTACCGCACCACTGGCGTTTCTGATTGGTGCCAACAGCCTGGGCAGCCTGATTTTCCCCGGCATCGCCCTGAACAATCAGCCGCAACTGCTGCTCGGCGCCGCGTGCACCGCGTTGCTGGCGTTGCTGCTCGACGGTCTGGTGACCATGGCCAGCCGCCTCTGGCTGGAACGCGGGTTGCGTCCGTCTTAAGGCTTGGCAAAGGAAATCACATGAAAAGACTGACCCTGATATTGAGCTGCGTCCTACTGTTTGCAGGTATTGCGCAAGCCGCTGAAAAACCCGTGATCCGCATCGGCGCCAGGGTGTTCACCGAACAGACCCTGCTGGCCGAAATCACCTCCCAGTACCTGCGCACCAAGGGCTACGACGCCCGCGTGACCGGCGGCCTGGGCAGCAACCTGGCGCGCAGTGCCCAGGAAAGCGGGCAACTGGACCTGATCTGGGAATACACCGGCGTGTCGCTGGTGGCCTACAACCATGTGGACGAGAAGCTCGACAGCGAACAGTCCTACGCCCGGGTTAAAGAGCTCGACGCGAAAAAAGGCCTGGCCTGGCTGTCGCCGTCGAAATTCAGCAACACCTACGCCCTGGCATTGCCGGAAAACGTGGCCAAGGAATTCCCGCAGATCAACACCATCAGCGACCTGACCCAAGCCCTTGCCGAGAAAACCAAAGGCACGCGCCTGGTGGCCCTGGACACCGAGTTCGCCAACCGTTCCGACGGCATGGGCGGCATGGTCAAGCTGTACGACATGAACCTGACGCGTAAAAACACCCGGCAGATGGACGCCGGCCTGGTCTACACCGCGTTGCGTAACGGCCAGGTGTTTGCCGGTCTGGTCTACACCACCGATGGTCGCCTGAACGCGTTCAAATTGAAGCTGCTGGAAGACGACAAGCACTACTTCCCGGACTACACCGCCGCCCCGGTGATTCGCCAGCAATACCTCGACCAGCACCCTCAACTGGCCGCCGAGCTCAAGCCATTGGCCGAACTGTTCAACGACGCAACCATGCGCGAGTTGAATGCACGGGTCGACGTCGAGCATGAAAGCCCATCCGCTGTTGCCGCCGATTTCCTGCGCCAACATCCGATCAACTAAGAAGGAGAAGACATGGAATTCCTGAACGCCTTTTCCCATCTTGATTGGGCCCAGGTCCTGCACCTGACCTGGCAGCACATCACCCTGGTCGGTATCGCGGTGATCCTGGCGATTGTCGTCGGCGTGCCCCTCGGCGTGCTGATGACCCGCTTCCCAACCCTCGCCGGCCCCTTGCAAGCCAGCGCCACGGTGCTGCTGACCGTGCCGTCCATCGCGCTGTTCGGCCTGCTGCTGCCGTTCTACTCCAAGTTCGGCCAGGGCCTGGGGCCGATGCCGGCGATCACCGCCGTGTTCCTCTATTCACTGCTGCCGATCATGCGTAACACCTACCTGGCCCTCACCGGGGTTGAACCGGGTATTCGCGAAGCCGCCAAAGGCATCGGCATGACCTTCGGCCAGCGCCTGCGCATGGTCGAACTGCCCATCGCCGTGCCGGTGATCCTCGCCGGTGTGCGTACCGCCGTGGTGATGAACATCGGCGTCATGACCATCGCCGCTACCATCGGTGCCGGTGGCCTGGGTGTACTTATTCTGGCTTCCATCAGCCGCAGCGACATGTCGATGCTGATCGTTGGCGCCGTGCTGGTCAGTCTCCTGGCCATCTTCGCCGACCTGCTTCTGCAATGGCTGCAACGCTCGCTGACTCCAAAAGGACTGCTCAAATGATCGAACTTCAAAACCTGACCAAGACTTTTCAAAGCAACGGCAAAACTGTTTCGGCCGTGAACGACGTAAGCCTGACCGTCAACGAAGGCGAGATTTGCGTATTCCTCGGCCCTTCGGGTTGCGGCAAGAGCACCACGCTGAAAATGATCAACCGCCTGATCAAGCCGACCTCGGGCAAGATCCTGATCAACGGCGAAGACACCACCGACCTCGACGAAGTGACCCTGCGTCGCAACATCGGCTACGTGATCCAGCAGATCGGCCTGTTCCCGAACATGACCATCGAGGAAAACATCGTGGTCGTGCCCAAGCTGCTCGGTTGGGACAAACAGAAATGCCACGACCGCGCCCGTGAGTTGATGAGCATGATCAAGCTGGAACCCAAGCAGTACCTGCATCGCTACCCGCGTGAACTGTCGGGCGGCCAGCAACAGCGCATCGGCGTGATCCGCGCACTGGCGGCCGATGCACCGCTGCTGCTGATGGATGAGCCGTTCGGCGCGGTCGACCCGATCAACCGCGAGATGATCCAGAACGAATTCTTCGAGATGCAGCGCGCGTTGAACAAGACCGTGATCATGGTCAGCCACGACATCGACGAAGCCATCAAGCTGGGTGACAAGATCGCCATCTTCCGCGCCGGCAAGCTGCTGCAGATCGACCATCCAGACACCCTGCTGGCGCATCCGGCCGATGAGTTCGTCAGCAACTTCGTGGGCCAGGACAGCACCCTCAAGCGCCTGCTGCTGGTGAAGGCTGAGGATGCGGCGGACAACGCCCCGTCGGTGAGCCCGGAAACCCCGGTGGCCGAGGCCCTGGAGTTGATGGACGAAACCGACCGCCGCTATGTGGTGGTCACCTGTGCGGAGAACAAGGCGCTGGGTTATGTCCGGCGTCGCGACCTGCACCGTCAGGCCGGCACCTGCGGCCAGTACCTGCGCGAGTTCAACGCCACGGCGGCGTACGACGAGCATTTGCGCATCCTGCTGTCGCGCATGTACGAGTTCAATCGCTCGTGGCTGCCGGTAATGGACGCGGAGCGGGTGTTCCTGGGTGAAGTGACCCAGGAGTCGATTGCCGAGTACCTGAGTTCCGGTAAGTCCCGTGGGGGCAAGACCAGTATTGTCTCCCCTGCCGAGACCGCCCTGGCCTGACACAACGCGGTAAAAAATGTGGGAGGGGGCTTGCTCCCGATGGCGGTGTGTCAGTCACTTCATCTGTCACTGATCCACCGCTATCGGGAGCAAGCCCCCTCCCACATTTCCCCTTCGGTGAGTCAGGGAAATCGCCTCGATTACCACTCAGCGGGGAACATCATTCCGTCACACGTGTCGGTTACATAAGTAGCTGCACGCGGTCCCGCGACGAACGCGTGCAAAAACGCGACATTTTTAGTTGATCTATAGCCCCTCACGTCCTAAAGTTCGCGCCGAACGTCCATGCTGGAAACGATCCATCCGGCTCAAGTACTGACGACGAGACAGCAAGGCCAAGGGAAGCGGTTGTTCCCATGGCCTTTTTGCTTTCGGCGACATGCCTTGGGAAGTAGGCGAACCAAAGTGGGGATACGGAGGACGTTCATTTGCACCCATTGATCAATTTAGTTTGCCCTTAGGAGTTCCCAGCATGTCGATCAACGTCGAAGATTATTTCGCGCGCGCCACTTTTGACAAAATGAAGGCGTTCGCCGACAAGCAAGAAACCCCGTTCGTGGTGATCGACACCGCGATGATCAGCCAGGCCTACGATGACCTGCGCGCTGGTTTCGAATTCGCCAAGGTGTATTACGCGGTCAAGGCCAACCCTGCCGTCGAGATCATCGACCTGTTGAAAGACAAGGGTTCGAGCTTCGACATCGCCTCGATCTATGAGCTGGACAAGGTCATGGACCGCGGCGTCAGCGCCGACCGTATCAGCTACGGCAACACCATCAAGAAATCCAAGGACATCCGCTACTTCTACGAGAAGGGCGTGCGCCTGTTCTCCACCGACTCCGAAGCCGACCTGCGCAACATCGCCAAGGCCGCTCCGGGTTCGAAAGTGTATGTGCGTATCCTCACCGAAGGCTCGACCACCGCAGACTGGCCTTTGTCGCGCAAGTTCGGATGCCAGACCGACATGGCCATGGACCTGCTGATCCTCGCTCGTGACCTGGGCCTGGTGCCGTACGGCATTTCGTTCCACGTTGGCTCGCAGCAACGCGACATCAGCGTGTGGGACGCGGCAATCGCCAAGGTCAAAGTGATCTTCGAACGCCTGAAGGAAGAAGACGGCATCCACCTCAAGCTGATCAACATGGGCGGTGGCTTCCCGGCCAACTACATCACCCGTACCAATAGCCTGGAAACCTACGCCGAAGAGATCATCCGTTTCCTCAAGGAAGACTTCGGCGATGACCTGCCGGAAATCATCCTGGAGCCGGGCCGTTCGTTGATCGCCAACGCCGGTATCCTGGTCAGTGAAGTGGTATTGGTTGCACGTAAATCCCGTACTGCCGTCGAGCGTTGGGTGTACACGGATGTGGGCAAGTTCTCCGGCCTGATCGAAACCATGGACGAAGCGATCAAGTTCCCGATCTGGACCGAGAAGAAAGGCGAGATGGAAGAAGTGGTCATCGCCGGCCCGACCTGCGACAGCGCCGACATCATGTACGAAAACTACAAGTATGGCCTGCCGCTGAACCTGGCGATCGGTGATCGTTTGTACTGGTTGTCGACCGGTGCGTACACCACCAGCTACAGCGCGATTGAGTTCAATGGCTTTCCGCCGTTGAAGTCGTTCTACGTATAACCGTATCGCCAAGCCTTAAGCTGCAAGAAAAAGCCCACGCCCTGTCGTGGGCTTTTTTGTGTTTAAAAAGAATGTTTCTCGATAACTCACGGCATAATGCGCGCCTTGGCATTTACATCCAGACAGACGAGGCAGTCCGACGTGTTGAAGAAAACCCTGTTCCAGTTGCACTGGTTCTTCGGCATCACTGCCGGGCTGGTGCTGGCCCTGATGGGGATCACCGGGGCCGCGGTCTCGTTTCAGGATGAGATCCTGCAGGCGCTCAACCCGAACGTATTGAGCGTGGAGAAACGCGAAGCCGGCGTGCTGCCGCCCGCCGAACTGGTGCGCAAGCTGGAAGCCACCGAAGGCAAGACCGTGTCCATGCTGTGGGTGGAGAGCGAAAGCGGCAACGCCGCCCGTGTATTTTTCACCCCACCGCCGGGTGAGCGCCGTGGCCAGATGCGCTACTTCGACCCCTACACCGGCGACTACATGGGCGACGCGGTCGGCCAGGATGTGCTCGGCTTTATCCTGCAACTGCACCGTTTCCTGGCCATGGGCGAAACCGGCCGGCAGATCACTGGCGCCTGTACGTTGATCCTGGTGTTCTTCTGCCTGTCCGGCCTGTACCTGCGCTGGCCGCGCCAGGTCGCAAGCTGGCGTGCCTGGCTGACGCTGGACTGGCGCAAAAAGGGCCGCAGCTTCAACTGGGATTTGCACTCGGTGTTCGGCACCTGGTGCCTGCTGGCCTACCTGCTGGCGGCACTGACCGGGCTGTCGTGGTCCTACGACTGGTACAGCCAGGGCCTGACCAAACTGCTGTCCGACGCGCCGCAAAATGAACGGATGCGCAAGCGCGGCCCGCCGCCCGAAGGCCCGGCACCGGTGGCCAACTACGACGCGATCTGGAGCAGCATCTACAGCAATGCCGGCCCAGGCTTGAGTGCCTATAACATCCGCATGCCCGCCGTCGCCGGGCAACCCGCCATCGTCTATTACCTGCTGAAAGACTCATCCCATGACCGCGCACTGAACCAGATCAACCTGGACCCGGCCACCGGTGAGGTCAAATCCCATGACCAATACGCCAGCAAAACCTTTAAGTCGCAGTTACTGACCAGCATCTATGCGCTGCACACCGGCAGTTATTTCGGCCTGGCGGGGCGCATTATCCTCACCGTCAGCTCGCTGCTCATGCCGCTGTTTTTCATCACCGGCTGGCTGCTGTACCTGGACCGTCGCCGCAAAAAACGTCAGGTGCGCGATGCACGTAAAGGCCTGTACACCAACCACAGTGATGCCCCGGCCTGGCTGATCGGCTTTGCCAGCCAGAGCGGGTTTGCCGAGCAACTGGCCTGGCAGACCGCCGGGCAATTGCAGGCGGCCGGCCTGCCGGTGAAGGTGCAGCCCTTGGGCAGGGTCAGCCAGGACGATTTGCGCCAGTCGGAAAATGCCTTGTTCGTAGTCAGCACCTTCGGCGACGGCGAGGCGCCCGACAGTGCCCGAGGTTTCGAGCGCAGCGTGCTCGGCCAGGACCTGTCGCTCAAGGGCCTGAACTACTCGATCTTGGCCCTGGGTGATCGCCAGTACGAACACTTCTGTGGTTTTGCCCGGCGCCTGCATTTCTGGCTGACCCACCAAGGCGGTAGCCCACTGTTCGCCCCGGTGGAAGTAGACAGCGGCGACACTGACGCCCTGCTGCACTGGCAACAACAGCTTGGCCAACTGACCGGCCACGCGCCGGCGGCGGCCTGGCCGACCGCCCAGTATGAAAACTGGACACTGAGCCAGCGCACCCTGCTGAACCCTGGCAGCGCCAGCGCGGGCGTCTACCTGCTGGGCCTCACCTCACCATCGCCGCAACGTTGGCTGGCCGGTGACCTGGTGGAAATCCTGCCGCGCAATTGTCCCGGGGCCATCGAGCACTTCCTCGAAGGCCTGGGCCTGACCGGCGCCGACGGCGTGCTGGTCGACGGCCTCGCGCATACCCTCAACCAAGCCCTGGCGACCCGCCAACTGCCGGACAACCGCGCACATCTGGTGGGCCTGCATGCCCAAGCGCTGGTGAATGCGCTCGCGCCCCTGGGCATGCGCGAATACTCCATCGCCTCGATTGCCAGCGACGGCGTGTTGGAACTGATCGTGCGCCAGGAACGCCATCCGGATGGCAGCCTGGGCCTGGGCTCGGGATGGCTCACAGAACACGCGGCCATCGGCTCGAGCATCAGCCTGCGCCTGCGCCGCAACAGTGGCTTCCACCTGCCGGACGCGCCCATACCGCTGATTCTGCTCGGTAATGGCACCGGCCTGGCCGGCCTGCGCAGCTTGCTCAAGGCACGCATTGCCGATGGCCAGCAACGCAACTGGCTGCTGTTCGGCGAGCGCAACATCGCCCACGACTTCCTCTGCCAGGAAGAACTGCAAGGCTGGCTGGCCAGTGGTGATCTGGCGCTGCTGGACCTGGCATTTTCCCGGGATCAGGAGGAGAAAATCTACGTGCAGGATCGCCTGCGCGAATCCGCCGATGTACTGCGTAAATGGCTCGCGGACGGCGCGGCGATTTATGTGTGTGGGAGCTTGCAGGGGATGGCGGCGGGCGTAGACCAGGCGCTGCACGACATCCTCGGGAGTGAAGCGGTGGAGCGCTTGATCGAACAAGGTCGCTACCGCCGGGATGTCTACTGAGGCGATCCAATGTGGGAGGGGGCAAGCCCCCTCCCACACTTGGATTGCATTTCAAGTCAGGTGGGTTGCAGCTTCTGTTCGAATACCGAGACCCCATCCAGGTCGCGCAAAATAACGGTCAACTCCGCCGTCTGCCCATCAATCTGTACTTCGCCAAAAAACTGAAACCCGGCAAACGGTGAGGTGTTCTGCGCCGGTGGGGCCTTCTCGAACACCACCTCAGGGCCAAAGGTTTTATCCAGTGGGTTCGGGCCGAAGCTGCCCGCATTCAGAGGCCCGGCGACAAACTCCCAGAACGGCTCGAAATCCTGGAACGCCGCGCGATCCGGGTGGTAGTGATGGGCCGCACAGTAATGCACATCCGCCGTCAGCCACACATGGTTGCGCACCTTCTGCGCGCGCAGAAAGCCCAGTAATTCGGCGATTTCCAGCTCGCGGCCTTGCGCCGGGCCGGGGTCATTGTTGGCGATGGCTTCCCAACGCGCCACGCCGGGGCTGACTTCGCCGTCGGGCACGCCGAGGCCGATGGGCATGTCGGCGGCGATCACTTTCCACTGGGCCTGGGAGGCCTTGAGTTCGTGCTTGAGCCAGTCCAACTGTTCGCGGCCGAGGAAGGCTTTTTCGCCGCCCAGGTTGTCATCGTTGGGGCCGCGATAACTGCGCATGTCGAGCACGAATACATCCAGCAGCGGGCCATAGCTGAGCTTGCGATAAATCCGTCCGCCGCCGTCTGCGCTTTGCCGACGCATGGGTGAATATTCCAGCCAGGCCTGGCGTGCGCGGCCGACCAAGGTGTTGATGTCCTTGGTCTGGTAGCGCTCGTCGAGTTGTTTGCCGGGCGACCAGTTATTCACCACTTCGTGATCGTCCCACTGCCAGATCTGCGGCACTTCGGCATTGAAGCGGCGCACGTTTTCATCCAGCAGGTTGTAGCGGTAGTTGCCGCGATATTCGTCGAGGGTTTCGGCGACCTTACTCTTGGCGTCGGTGGTGATATTGCGCCAGATACGCCCGCCCTCGGTGGGCAATTGCGCGGGTACCGGGCCGTCGGCGTAGATGGTATCGCCGCTGTGGATGAAGAAGTCCGGCAGGCGCAGGCGCATGGCTTCATAGATACGCATGCCGCCAATGTCCGGGTTGATGCCAAAGCCCTGGCCGACGGTGTCGCCACTCCACACAAAACGGATATCGCGACGCTGTTGCGGCACGCTGCGCAGGTGACCGAACCACGGCTCGCTGGCGACACCAGTCTGGGCGTCTTCAAAGTGCACGCGGTAGAAAATCGCCTGGTCGGCAGGCAGCCCGGTGAGTTCGACGCGGGCGGTAAAATCGGTGCGGCTGTCGACCAGGGGCGAGACGAATTTACGCGGGTTGCTGAACATGCTGCGGGTGTCCCATTCCACCACCATTTTTGCCGGGCGGTCGCTGCGGCTCCAGATCATCGCGCGGTCGCCCAGCACATCGCCGGACTGCACGCCGTCGGTGAGTTGCGGCCGGTCTTTCACCGAGGCGATCACCGCCGGGGCCAGGCCCGGCAGCAACAGACCGGCGCCGACGGCTTGCATCACACGGCGACGGCCGAGATCGAAGTGGCTCATGGAGGGTCCCTTTTTCGGATCAAAAAGGCACTTAAGCACGCGTGCGTGAAAGACGTATGACACCTGCTCCGGGACGGGCTAGAGCAACCCGGCCGTTATGTTGACCGCCTTGATCTCATTGACGACGAACGCGGTGCACACATCCTTCACTCCGGGAAATCCGTTGATATGTTGCCTGGCAAACTCACTGAAAGCCGGCATGTCGGTGGCCAGGACGGTCAGCTGATAATCAAAAACACCGGAAATGCAGTGGCAGGCAATCACTTGTTCGAATGACGTCATGGAGACCTCGAAAGCCTGCATGTGAGCGGTATCCTTCTGATCCAGCGCCACCTGGACAAACGCCCTGACGCTGTACCCCAGCATTTTCGCATCGATACTCGCATGGTAGCCCCGCACCACGCCGGCCTCTTCAAGCCGTTTGACCCGTCGCCAACAGGGTGACGCACTCAACGACACCAACTCGGCAAGCTCCGCGCTGGAGAGCCTGGCGTTTTTCTGAAGAGCAGCCAATAACCGACGGTCCGTCGCATCCAGTTTTATTTTTGCCACCTCCGTTTCACCTCATCGACGCTGGATGCCGTGCTCCAGGGCATGAATGGAAGGCGACGTTATCGCACGATTGTTCAAGCCTACGGCACGCGTAAACATCCAGCAAAACATTGTCAGCCAAGGCAAAACAGGACGGCGACCAGCATCAGCAACAAGAGCGACGGGTTGTGCAGGATCCTCGCTACAACGGGCCGAGCCGGCGTTTTTTTGGAACGATCAGACATAGGTCAGCCAATGGGCATACTGTTCATCGACGCCCTGCACGGCACGAAAATACGCCTGCTGGATTGCATGGGTAACGGCACCTCGCGACCCTGCCCCGATTTTTCGCCCGTCGAGTTCGCGAATCGGGGTGACCTCTGCAGCGGTACCGGTGAAAAAAGCCTCGTCGCAGCAGTACACCTCGTCACGGGTAAGGCGCTTCTCCCGCACCTCGAAGCCCAGGTCCTGGGCGATCACCTTGACCGAGTCACGGGTAATACCATCCAGGCACGACGCCACATCGGGCGTGTAGATGATCCCATCCCGCACCACGAAGATATTCTCCCCTGCCCCCTCGCTGACATACCCCTCGGTATCCAGCAGCAACGCCTCATCAAACCCAAGAGATACGGCTTCCCGGTTGGCAAGGATCGAATTGACGTAATGGCCGCATGCTTTGGCGCGGACCATCGCGGCATTGACATGATGACGGGTAAACGACGAGGTTTTCACTCGGATCCCCCTCTCCATGCCCTCATCACCCAGGTAGGCACCCAAGGGCCATCCCGCCACCGCCACATGAATCCGGTTATTCGTTGCCGCGATACTCAGCACCTGCGAGCCGATCCAGGCCAAGGGGCGCAGGTAGCACGCGCCGTAGCCATTCGCACGAATCACGTGCCCGCATGCAGCACTCATCACCTCTTCATCAAAGGGCAGTTCCAACTGAAAGATCCTGGCGGAATTGAACAGGCGCCGGGTATGGGCTTCCAGGCGAAAAATGGCAGGGCCGCGCACCGTTTCATAGGCGCGCAGGCCTTCAAATACGCCCATTCCATAATGCAGGGTATGGGTAAGCACATGGACATTGGCATCGCGCCATTCGACCAATTGGCCATCCATCCAGATTTTTCCATCACGATCAGACATCGACATACGTGCATCTCCACAAACGGTGAACAGCCTCGCGAGGCTCATCGCGCATTATTTCTGAGAGGTGGAACCGAAAGCCTCGAGGGCACCGACTGCACCCTTGGCCAGCCAACCGGTATCGGAGTGCAATGCAATAAAGGTCACGCCCCGTTCACGGTAATGGCAGGCCTGCTCGACGCACGTCGCAAAGATCCCCACGGCCTTGGAGTATCTGCGGCCGGCCTCGAGCACCTGGTCGATCGCCTGCGTGACCGTGTGATGACCGGGTTGCCCGAGCAAGCCCATGCTCGCGCAAAGATCAGCGGTGCCGATGAACAGGCAATCCACGCCCTCGACCTGGGCGATGCTGTCGATATGCTCGACAGCGACGGCCGACTCGATCTGGATAATGGCGCAGGCCTGGCTGTTGGCTAATTCGACGTAGTGAGCGTCCAGCCCATACCGCCCGGCCCTGACCATCGCGGCAACGCCCCTGACCCCGCTTGGCGGGAAGCGCATGGAGGCCACGGCTGCCTGCGCCTGGGCTGCATTGTCGATGTTGGGAAACACCAGGGTCAGCGCCCCGCAATCCATCACACGCTTGACCTGGGCAGCGTCGTTGGTCGTCACCCGCACGGCGCCGGTGACCCTTGCGCCCTGCGCGTTGGCGGCGTCGATAGCACGCAATTGCGCGGCGACATCCTGGACATCGCCTGGACCGTGCTCCGTATCGATGACCAGCCAGTCAAACCCGCAGTGGGCAAGCAGCTCGGTGACCGCAGGGCTGGCAAGTGTCAGCCAGCACCCCACAGAGGGTATCGAATGCAAGAGGTGGTGTTTAATGGAATTGGGCATGGCAGGCTCCTGGCGTCGTAATGCGATGGGTATCGCAGGCCTATGGTAGGCAGACGCCAGGGGTACTTTTTTGCGCATTTTCCGAGCGTGAATGCCCGGCTACGAAATGGTCATTCCATTTCTCAGGCGTTCACCGCTCGGTTGTTCCAATCCGCTGAAAGCAGGTGCGAATGGATCAGGCTTTTACAGGGCTGACCGCCAGCTCGATGGCTTCCGGACGCTTGATCAGCGCGTACACCAGGCCCGTCAGCAGGCTACCGGCGACAATCGCCAGCAAGTACAGCAGCGCGTGGTTCATCGCGTTCGGAATGATCAACACAAACAGGCCGCCATGCGGGGCGGCAAGTTTGCAACCGAAGTACATCGACAACGCCCCTGTCAACGCGCCACCGGCGATGCTGGACGGGATCACGCGCAACGGGTCCTTGGCGGCAAACGGAATCGCGCCTTCGGAGATAAAGCACATGCCCAGAATCATCGCCGCCTTGCCGGCCTCGCGTTCAGTCTGGGCGAACTTGCGTCGCGCCAGGAACGTGGCGATGCCCATGCCGATCGGCGGCACCATGCCGGCCGCCATGGTCGCGGCCATCGGTGCGCCGCTCTGCGCCGCCAGCAAGCCGACGGAAAACGCATACGCCGCCTTGTTGATCGGCCCGCCCAGATCGACACACATCATGCCGCCCAACAAGATGCCCAGCAGCACCGCATTGGTGGTGCCCATGGTCGCGAGAAAATCGGTCAGGCCTGTGAGCATGCGCGCCACCGGCGGCCCCACCAGGTAAATCATCGCCAAGCCCGTGAACAGGCTCGCCAGCAACGGGATGATCAGGATCGGCTTGAGGGCCTCCAGGCTCTGCGGCAACTTCACCGCACGGGTGATCAGCTTGACGCAGTAGCCGGCGAGAAAACCGGCGAAGATGCCGCCGATAAAACCGGCTCCCAACGTGCCCGCCAACAGACCACCGATCATGCCGGGAGCAATCCCCGGGCGGTCGGCAATCGAGTAAGCGATGTAACCCGCCAGCAACGGCACCATCAGCATAAAGGCGCGGTCGCCGACGGTTTTCAGCGCAGCGGCCAGGGTGCCTTCCTGTTCAAACGCATGAATGCCAAACACGAACGACAAGGCGATCAGCAACCCGCCCGCCACCACCATCGGCAACATGAACGACACACCGGTCAGCAGGTGTTTGTAGACGCCGGTTTTTTCTTTCTTGGCCACGGTACCGCTGGCCGCACTTTCCACTGCGCCTTCGGCCAGGGCTTTGTTGAGGGTCGCCTCGGATTGCTTGAGCGCAATACCGGTGCCGCAACGGTAGATCTTCTTGCCGGCGAAGCGCTCGGTAGCGACTTCGATATCGGCCGCCAGCAGGACCACGTCGGCCTCGGCGATGGCCTCCGGGCTCAACGGCGTGCGCGCACCGACCGAGCCCTGGGTCTCGACCTGCAAGTCATAGCCCAGGCGCTTGGCCGTCTGCTGCAAGGCTTCGGCGGCCATGAAGGTATGCGCCACGCCGGTCGGGCAGGCGGTAATCGCGACGATACGCGGGGCATGCTTCGACGCAGCCGGTGCTTGGCTGGCGACATACTCCTGGGCCTCTTCAGCGCCCCGGCGCAACACCGCTTCGACATCCGCCAGCGCCTGGGCCGGTGTGCTCTGGAACACACGCTTGCCGACAAACCGCTGCATATCCACCGCGGTGCTGGTGACCAGCAACACCCATTCGGCATCGTCGATGGTGGCCTGGGACAACTGGCGCTCAGGGCGCTGCACATCCACCACCTCGACGCTGGTGCTCCAGCCCTGGCGCTGTGCGGCGGCGTCCAACAAGCGGGCGCACAGCACACTGGTGACCATGCCGTTCGGGCAGGCAGTAACAATGGCTAACTTCATGACAAACCCTCTTATTGTTCTGTCAGCGGGCGTACAGCGACGCCGCTTTCAAGACGCGCCAACTGCGCAGCGTCGCCGATGCCAAAACCGATCTGTGTCACCGCCATGGCGGCGATTGCCGTGGCGCGGCGCAGGGTGTGTTCCGGTGCCTCGCCACTGAGCAAGCCGTGGAGCATGCCGGCCAGCAACGAATCGCCGGCACCTACCGTACTGGCCACCGTCACCTTGGGCGGCGTGGCATGCAGGGTCGTAGCCCGGCTGTACCAGCTCACGCCCGCGGCACCGTCGGAGACGACCACATGTTCAACACCCTGCTGATGCAGTTGGCTGATGACGTTGGTGGCATTGCCCAGGGCATCGGCGAGCTCTTCGGTATTGGGTTTGATCAACCACGGGGCCGCCTTGAGACCGGCACGCAGCGCCTCGCCGCTGGTGTCCAGGGCGACTTTCAAGCCCAGACGCTTCAGGTGTTCCAACAGCCCCTGCAACCACTGCGGGCTGACGCCGCGCGGCAAGCTGCCAGCGACGACCACCGCATCGTGGCCCGGCGCACTGCGCGTCAATTGGTCGAGCAACGCTTGCTGCGCCTGCTCACTGACCAACGGCCCCGGCGCATTGATATCGGTGACCCGGCCGTCCTGCTCGGCAATCTTGATATTGCTGCGGGTTTCGCCGGGCACGCGGATAAACGCGTCGGCAAAACCACGTTGTGCGATCAGCGCCTCGAAGGCTTGGGGATTGTCCTCACCGAGAAAGCCGCCCACCGTCACTTGATGACCCAGGTCGGCCAAGACTTGCGCCACATTCACGCCTTTGCCGGCGGCATGGGTGAGCAGGGTTTCACTGCGGTTGACTTCACCCGGTTCCAGGCGCGCCAGGCGCACCGTCAGGTCCAACGCCGGGTTCAGCGTCAGGGTCAGAATCCTTGCCATCTACACGGCCTCCACAAGGGCACGCACTTCGGCGGGCGAGCCCACCACCAGTGCTTTTTGCGCCAGGCCCTGGGCCTCGCTCAGACTGAATTCACGCACCCGCGCCTTCACTTCGGGAATGCTGCGGGCCGACACGCTCAACTCATCCACACCCAGGCCGATCAGCACCGGCACCGCCAGCGGGTCTGCCGCCAGTTCGCCGCACACACCGACCCATTTGCCGTGGGCATGGGCCGCGCGCACGGTGATGTCGATCAGTTGCAGTACCGCCGGGTGCAGGCCATCGGCCTGGGCCGACAAGGTCGGGTGGCCACGGTCGATAGCCAGGGTGTACTGGGTCAGGTCGTTGGTGCCGACACTGAAGAAGTCCACTTCCTTGGCCAGCACCGGCGCGAGCAAGGCCGCCGACGGGATTTCGATCATGATGCCCAATTGCAGGTCGGCCACCGGGATTTCCAGGCGCAGGCGTTCGGTCATATCCCGCGCCGCACGCCACTCATCCACGCTGCCGACCATGGGGAACATGATGCGCAACGGGCGATTATCCGCCGAGCGCAACAGCGCGCGTAATTGCGCTTCCATGATCTGCGGGCGTTGCAGGGTCAGGCGAATACCGCGTACGCCGAGGAAGGGGTTTTCTTCCTCGGCAATCGGCCAATACGGCAGCGGTTTGTCGCCGCCCACATCGAGGGTGCGCACCACCAGCGGACGGCCCCCGAGGCCATCGAGGACGCGGCGGTATTCGGCTTCCTGGGTGGCTTCGTCCGGGGCTTGCGGGTGAGCCATGAAAATCAGTTCGGTGCGCAGCAAGCCGATGCCTTCGGCGCCCTGCTCCACCGCGCTGGCCACACCGGCGCTTTCGCCGATATTGGCGAACACTTCCACGGCGTGACCATCACGGGTCAGCGCCGGTTCGTGGCGCTGGGCCGAGGCGGCTTGCAAGCGTTGCTCACGGGTATCACGCTCAACGGTGGCGCGTTGCAGGGTGGCCGCGTCGGCGTCTACATGCAGGCGACCCCGCTGGCCATCCAGCAGCAACGGCGTACCGGCGGCCAGCAGCAACACCGCCGGGCCGGCGCCGACCAACGCCGGAATACCCAGGGCACGGGCGACGATGGCGCTGTGGGCCGTTGCGCCGCCACGGGCAGTGAGGATGCCGGCGACGCGGGCCGGGTCCAGGCGCGCGACGTCGGAAGGACCGACTTCGTCCATCACCAGGATGTAGGGTTCGCTCGGCTCCTGGGCGGTTTCGACGCCGCACAATTGCGCCAGCACCCGGCGACCGATGTCGCGCAAGTCGGCGGCGCGCTCGGCGAGCAAGGCATCCTGCAACGACTCCTGCTGCTTGGCGGCGGCTTCGATCACGCTCATCCACGCCGCTTGTGCGCTTTCACCTTGCTTGAGACGGGTGTCGACTTCATCGGTGAGTTCCGGGTCGTCGAGCATTTCCTGGTGGGTGATGAAAATCTCGCGGATGGCTTTGGATTGGCTGCGTTCGATCAGGCCCTGGATGTCCCGGCGTACATCGGCCAAGGCGTCCTGCAAGCGCTGGCGCTCAATGGCCGAGGACTCGCCGCGCAGGGGATAGTCGAACACCTGCTGGATCTGGATATGCGCAGGGCCTATGGCGATGCCAGGCGCGGCAGCGATGGCCTGGATCTGGCTGCCGGTCGGCGGTGCGCTGAGCACCGGAGCAATGTCGAGGGGTTCGGGCTGCGCGCTGACGGTCGGCAGTGGCTCGACCTCTTCGCCCAAGCCTTCCTCGACCGCCGCCAACAACGCGGGCAGCGCATCACCGGCAATGGTTGGCTCGGCGACAAACTCCAGCACCTGGCCACGCCGGGCGCCAAGGCTGAGCAACTTGCTCAGGCTCTTCACCGACACGGCGCCCACCGGGCCATCGACGATGCGCACACGGATGTCGCCGTCAAAACTTTTTGCCAATTGCGCGAGGATCTTCGCCGGCCGCGCGTGCAGGCCATGGGCGTTAGCCAGGGTGATGCGGGCGCTGGGCCAGTCAGGTGGCAGTTCGCCGCCGAGCACTTCGAGCACCGCGCGACTGCTGGTGGCGCGCCCCAATTCCTGGCCACGACCTTCAATCAACAAGGCGCACAAGCGTTCGAGCAAGGCCTGATGGGCTTCACCCAGGCTGGCCAGGCAGAACAGACCGTTAAGGGGCTGACCGAGGTAGCGCATGGGTTTGTCGGGGGTGACAAACGCCAGGCCCGGGCGCTTGACGGTCTGCTCGCTATGCAGCCACCACAGGCCATCACCCAGCGGCAGCGCATCGACCTGCTGCAACACGGCGGCAAACCCATTGCTCACACAATCGGCCTGGCGCAGCAGGCGTGCGCCTCTCCAGACCAGCTCTTCGAAGTCATCGGCAGACACGCCCAGGCTGATCATCTGCGCGTCCAGCGCCAGCTCCTGGGGTGCGCCTTGCAGCAGTTTCAGCAACGCTTCAGCCGTGCCGGCGCGGCGCAGCGCCTGGCCCAGGTCGGTTTCACCGAGGGCGCGGGTGAGCAGTTGCAGCAGGCGCAGGTGTTCATCGGATTTGGCGGCAATACCAATGGCCAGGTACACAATCTGCCCATCGCCCCAGTCCACCCCTTCGGGGAACTGCAACAGGCGCACACCGGTGGAAAACACTTGGTCGCGGGTTTCGGGGGTGCCGTGGGGGATGGCAATACCTTGGCCAAGAAACGTCGAGCCTTGGGCTTCACGGGCTTGCAAGCCGCTGAGATACCCCTCGGCGACCAGGCCATCGGCCACCAGTTTGTCTGCGAGCAGGTGCAGGGCGGCAGATTTATCCACAGCCACCTGGCCCATGGATATCTGCTCTACAGTGAGCTCAAGCATGCCGTTCTCCTAGTTAGTGCGATGGACGCACTAGGTATTGTTTTGAATAAAACAGTGTAAGGGCGTTCGAAAGTAACTGACTGAGCAGTCAATTGGCAGTAGGCACTCAGTCGCGAACGTCGTAAAAATACGCTGGCTGAAACGTTTAATCTAGAATTTAAGGCAGATTACGCGTTAATTGTGCATCCTTGAAGGACCACTCGGCATTTGAGCTGAGACAATAGTCGTGTGCAGGAATCGGTTACGATTGGACAAAATGTCGGGGCAAGCTCCAAAAAACAAGGAAATCCCGGTTTGAAACTCAGTGATATCGCGCGTCTCGCCGGTGTGTCCGTGACCACCGCCAGCTATGTCATCAATGGCAAAGCCGAACAGCAACGCATCAGCAACGCTACCGTCGAGCGGGTGCGTGCCGTGGTTGAAGCCCATGGCTTCACGCCCAACCCCCAGGCCGCCGGGCTGCGCAGCCGGCACACGCGCACCTTGGGCTTTATCCTGCCCGACCTGGAAAACCCCAGTTACGCACGGATCGCCAAGCTATTGGAACAAGGCGCGCGCGCGCGCGGCTATCAATTGCTGATTGCCAGTTCCGACGACGAGGCCGGCAGCGAGCGTCAATTGCTGCAACTGTTCCGCGCTCGCCGCTGCGATGCGTTGTTCGTGGCCAGCTGCCTGCCCGCCGGTGACGACAGCTACCGTGAGCTGCAAGCAAAGGGCTTGCCGGTGATCGCCATCGACCGGGTGATGGAGCCGGAACACTTCTGCTCGGTGGTCAGCGACGACCGTCAGGCCTGCCAGCAGCTGACCAGCAGCCTGCTGCAGCCCTTGCCCAAGCAGATCGTGCTGATCGGCGCGCGGCCCGAGCTGAGTATCAGCCAGGAGCGCGCCGCCGGTTTCCGTGAAGCGCTGCAAGGCTTCACTGGTGAGGTGATCGTCGAACACGGCGAAGCCTTCAGCCGTGACTGCGGCCGACAGTTGATGGTGCAACTTCTACATCAACTGGGGCACCTGCCTGACGCACTGGTGACCACTTCCTACGTGTTGCTGCAAGGCGTGTTCGACGCACTGCATGACTTCCCGCTCAAGTCGCGACCGCTGCGCCTGGGCACCTTTGGTGACACCCAGTTGCTGGACTTTCTACCGCTGCCGGTCAACGCAATGGCCCAGCAACATCAGCTGATTGCCGACACCGCCCTGCGCCTGGCCCTGGCAGCCATTGAAGAAGAGCAGTACCAACCGGGCGTGCACGCCATCGGCCGGACCTTCAAGCAGCGTATCCACGAGGCCTGAGCGTGGAGCTGATCGACACCCACACCCACCTGGATTTCCCGGAGTTCGACAGCGATCGCCGGGAAGTCCTCGCCCACAGCCGTGCATTAGACGTGCGGCGCATGGTGGTGTTGGGGGTGTATCAGCAGAATTGGCAGCGGCTGTGGGATCTGGTGCAGGCGGATGCGGGTTTGTTCGCAGCCTTTGGCCTGCACCCGGTGTATCTCGATGACCACAAGCCCACCGACCTGACGGAGTTGGGCGACTGGCTGACGCGCCTGCACGGCCATCGACAGCTCTGCGCGGTGGGTGAAATCGGCCTGGATTACTTTCTTGAACAACTGGATCGCGAGCGCCAGCAAAGCCTGTTCGAGGCCCAACTCAAATTGGCGGTGGACTTCCAACTACCGACGCTGCTGCACGTACGCCGTAGCCACGCTGCCGTAATCGCCACGCTCAAACGCATCCGCCTGCCACGGGGCGGTATCATCCACGCGTTTGCCGGCAGCCGGGAAGAAGCCCACGAATACATCAAGCTGGGGTTCAAGCTCGGCCTGGGCGGCGCAGCCACATGGCCCCAGGCCCTGCGTATGCACAAGGTGCTGGCACAACTGCCGCTGAGCGCGGTGGTGCTGGAAACCGACGCCCCCGACATGGCGCCGGCCATGTACCCGGGCCAGCGCAATAGCCCGGCGCACCTGCCGGCGATCTGCACCGCCCTGGCCGAGCGCATGGGCACCAGCCCTCTATTGCTGGCCGAGGCGAGTACACGCAATGCGTGCGAGCTGTTCAATTGGTAGTGCCGGGGTAACCGCTTGCAGGTTCAAGGTCATTCGCTGCCGATGACGGGCATAGCGCAACACCAGAAAATGCACCAGCAGCACCACCAGTGACACATTGAGTTGCCCGACCACACTGATCAGGCCCACCCACTCCGCCACCAGCGCCACGATCAACACCACGCAGGTCAGCACGGCCATGCTCGGGCGTACCAGTGCCCAGTGGTCCAGCGCCTTGAAATGGCGCAACTGCCGGGGGCAGTTCAACTCCAGGACGTGCTGGCAATACGGGCAATCAAAGGGTTCTTCGATGGCGATGGCATTCAACTGCCAAGGCTTGAGTTCAAACGTGATGTCGCAATGGGCGCAGTGCCCCTTGATGCCGACTGCAGTGGTCATCGTCGTGCCTCCCCTGGACCTGAATTGAGTGAAACAAATTTTCACTTATTCACGCGCGCAAAAAAGGCACTCCGGGAATTCAAGACAGGCACTACATCGATAGAAGACCAATCCTACGCCACTGTCTTACACACGAAAGGCCCCGATCAGTTGCTTCAATTCAATCACCTGGATCGATAGCTGCCGGCTCGCCGCTTCAGTCTGATGCGCACCTTGGGCAGCATGTTCGCCGGCACGATTGATTTCGACGATATTCTGGTCGATGTCGTGGGCCACGGCGGTCTGCTGCTCCACAGCCGTAGCGATCTGCTGATTCTGGTCGACGATCATGCCGACGGCACCGAGGATATTTTCCAGGGCCTGCTGGACCTTATCCGACTGCTCCACGGTACCGTTGGCCATTTCATGGCTGGTGCCCATGGCCTTCACGGCCGCTGCCACGCCACTGTGCAGGCGGCTGATCATTTGTTCGATTTCTTCGGTGGAATGCTGGGTACGCCGGGCCAGGGTTCTCACCTCGTCGGCCACCACGGCAAAGCCGCGCCCCTGCTCACCGGCCCGTGCGGCCTCGATGGCAGCATTGAGTGCCAGCAGGTTGGTTTGCTCGGCGATGCTTTTGATCACCTCCAGGACGCCGCTGATGGACTGGCTGTCGGTAGCTAACTGGTTGATCACCCTTACCGACTGGTCGATCTCAGAGGCCAGCCGCGCAATGCTGCCCTGCTGGGATTGCACCAAGCCGCGACCGTTGACGGTTTCATCGTTGACGCTGTGGGCACTGCTGACCGCCGCCGCGGCACTGCGCGCCACTTCCTGGGCGGTGGACGACATTTGGTTCATGGCCGTCGCCACCTGCTCAATCTGCATGCGCTGGCCTGAGACCGCCTCATTGCTCCGGGCCGAGACGGTTTCCACTTGGCCGGCCTGCAATTCGACCTGGCTGACGGTGTGCCCCACGCGCTCGATCAAATCATGGATCTTCGCCACGGTGCCGTTGAACACCTGGCCCAAATCGCCCAACTCATCGCGGCTGTGGGCGACAAAGGTAACGGTCATGTCGCCGGCAGCCACCTTGTCCATCATCGCCCCCAGGCGCCGCAACGTGGTGCGCGTAGACGCGTAGAACCCCGCATACAGATAGAAGATCAGCAAAAACACCGCCGTCAGCGCCGAGACCAGCAGCACCATGTGCGTACGGTTCTGCGCCAGGCGCTGCTCCAGCTGCTGCCCGAGAAACGTCAGGGTGGCGTCATCGAGCTGATAGGTGTGGTCCATCAATTGGCTGACGCTGTCATAGAAACCCTGCCAGGGTGCGTCAAGGGTTTCGGCCATCACCACCTGTTCTTCAAACAGCTCACTGCCCTGCTTGAGGCTGGCATTGCTGGCCTTGGCCGGGCTGTCGAGTGCCGCGTGAGCGGCTTTGCTGGCGCCCAGGGCGTCCTGCAATTTCAAGCCGTATTCGGCCTGGAGCTTTTCCAACTGTTGCAGCAGTTCGTCGAAGCGGGTACTGGAAGATGAATTGAGAAAACCCTGGCCAAGGGAATAGGCGCCCATCGCCCGGCCCTCCCCCAAGATCTGGGTGACTTGCGGGGTGACGCTGGTGATCAGTTCGCTGAGCTGGCGCAAGTCACTCTGGGGGTCGCGGCTCAAGCCGGACTGGCTGGCAATGATCTGGCTGAGCATCTGTGCCTTGTTGAGCAACTTGCCGATCAACGCACTTTTGCTTTGCAGCGAGCTTTCCTGTTGCTGGGCCTGGAAGGCCGCGATCAGTTCGTCGCGCTTACCTTCAAAGGCCGCGATTTGGTCAGGCTCGGTAGCCATCGGGTTGAGGCTTTGCAGACGGGCGAGCACGCTCTGCTCCAAGGCGCTGATCTTGCCCTCAAGGTCAGCAGCCTTCCCCGACTGGCCGAGGGTTGCGTTGATCTGCACCTGGTTATTGAGGGTTTCCAAGTCACGGCGCAGCACCAGGCTGCTGCCGAGCAAATCCAGGCTTTGCAGCTCGACACGGGTGCCCTGGAACTCGCGCCAGGAATCACGCACCAGGTAATAGTTGGTGGCCAGCATCGGCAGCAGGAACAGCACGCTGATCAGGCTGAACTTCATGCCGAAGCTAAGACGGTTCATCAGCGCGACGGCGGGATAGAGCAAGCTCTTCACAGGTGACCTCCCCTTTCTTTTATTTTTATTGAGGCGCAGGGCGGCGGCAGAAAGCCACTATTTGGCGCTCTGTCTGTATAGCTCAATTTGAAAGGGAGTTTTGTAACGTAAAGTTAACGAGCCAAGATTGCAGGGGGCTGCTGGGCAGCCCGGCGCGGGACAAGCCCGCTTATCAGAGCAATCAGGGCAACACCGTCCAGATGGCGAACCCGGCATACCACAGCACCGCCGCACGCAGCAGCAGTTCCCACAGGCGATCCAGGCTATTGATGCCGTCGGCACCCACGGCCGGAGGCGGGATTTCAGCGGCGACCAGGCCGACTTTCTCCACCAGTTGCGCGGCGCTGATGTCCCAGCTCAGCAGCTCGTGAAGCATTACCCGGCTGACCGCGACGAAGTTGCCCACCAGCGCAAAACTGGCCGCCAGCAAGCGCACCGGCAACCAGTCAAACGCGTGACGCAGTTGCCCGGCGCGCTCAGCCACCAGAGGGTTCTGGCTATGCTCACTGGCAAGCGCCAAGAGTCGATAAGCCAGCGCGGCGACCGGCCCCAACAGGAAGTACCAGAAAATCACCGCAAAAAAGCTCTGGTAGGCCTGCCACAACAGATGGCCCTGGACGCGCTCCAACAGTTGCTCGCCGCTGTCGGCGCCCAGCTTCAGGTCGCGCTCGGCCACATGTTCGGCAGCCTGCAGGTCGCCACGGCGCCAGGCATCGCGAAATGGCCCCAATCCAGCCAATAGATCGCCACGGCCCAGGCTGTAGATCACTACCAGCAGGTGCACCGGCAGCGCCAACAAACCATAGGCCACCGGCTCCAGCACCAGCAGCAACAACGCCAGCAACGCTACCGGCAGCAGCACCAGCAGGGCCAGAATCAGCCAAGGCTGCTTGCCCAAACGCGGGCTAGATTCCAACTTGGCCAATTCGCGCAACCAGCCACCATCACGCTGCAACCTCTGGCGCATGGCCGAGAACTTCTCGATCCACACCGCCAACACCAACACCAGGAAACTCATCGTGCATGTCCTCCATCCTGCAGGGCGCTGCGAAAGCGCGTCCAATCAAAAGCGGGGCCGGGATCGGTCTTGCGCCCCGGAGCGATGTCGCTATGGCCACAAATACGCTGCGGCGTAATACCTGGATAGGCTGCCAGCAACTGACGGGTCAGGTCGATCAGCGACACATACTGGGGGGTGGTGAACGGCAAATCATCCGTGCCCTCAAGCTCTATCCCCAGGGAAAAGTCATTGCACGTCTCACGCCCTTCGAAGCACGAGACCCCGGCATGCCAGGCCCGGTCGATACAGGACACAAATTGCGTCACCGTGCCGTCACGCTCAATCAGAAAATGCGCAGACACCCGTAGGTCGGCAATCCCTTCAAAGTAAGGATGTTCCGTGACGTCCAGGCGGTTCTGAAAAAACTCCTGCACTTTTCCAGTCGCGAACTGCGCGGGTGGCAGGCTGATGTTATGCACCACCAACAGTGAGATTTCGCCTGTCGGGCGCTCGTTGAAGTTGGGTGAAGGGCAATGGCGAATGCCCTGGCACCAACCACTGGCGGGGTCCAACTGCATACAGGATCCTTGAACGTGACTAAGTGTGACCAGTATGCCGCGTTCGACCCCGTGGTTGCGATCACTTGCCGCGATTGAGTTGACGCAGCTTACCCACCACCGCCGCCAGCGCCCGCTCGAACAGCGGTTCATCGTCCAGGCTATGCAGCGCGCCACGCTTGAATGCCATCGCCAGTTGGCCGGCGCTCTTCTCCAGGACTTTAAGCCCCGTGCGGCCGACAAAAATATAGGTATTGGTCGGTACCATGATCGCCGTCAGCTTGCACCGCAGGGTGCCTGCCTGGCCCTGCTGGAACACGAACCAGTCGCCGACTCGCAGTTGGTGCACCTTGAGCAGGTCCGGATCATCCTCCGGCAGGCCCTCGACCGAATCGAGCGGCAGTGTGTTGAACACAAAGGGCTCACGCACTTCGAGCCATCCATCGCCACCCTCGGGCGGCTGGACGTGAAGGGTCTGCAAGCGAACAAAAAAATCACGCGTGCTGAAGGGGTCGAATGCAGCGCTGGTCAACCCGTCACGCAGTGCCTTGAGCAACCCCGGCAACTGCTCCAACAAGTGCACCCCGGCTTCAGTGTCTGCCTGCAGGCTGACACTCCAGATCAGCTCATCCATGGTGCGCAGCGCTGCTTGCCATTGCACCGACTGCTCGCCGTGCTTGAGGCTGGCCAGCAACAGCACCTGGCTCCAGGCCTGTTGCAGGAACTGCACCACCGCCTGCGGCAAAACCTTGCCCAGCATCCGCCGATTCAGTACCTCGGCCACCCGCGCACGCGCCGCTTCCGTGCGCACGCGCCCTTCTTCAGCATCGCGGGTATGCTGCTCAAGCAGCGCGCTGCGCCGACGCTCATCGGCGGTGAACGCAGTGAATTCGGTAAGCAATTGGGAAAAAATCGCCGGGTCTTCCACAAACTCATTCAGCAACCGCTGAACCACCTGCTCTATGCGCAGGTACAGGCTGTCGCGCTGGAAGTCATCGACGGGGCTCCAGCCCATGGCTGTCGTAGCGATTTCATTTAACAGGCGCCGAGCCGGGTGGCCGGGCCGACTGAAAAAGCTCTTGTCCAGCACCGCCACTTTCAGCATCGGGATCTGCAGGCGGCCAATCAAGACCTTGAAGGCGTCCGGCACCGTGCGGTCATTGAGGATAAATTCGAACAGCAGGGCGATCAGGTTGATCACATCTTCGTCCGCATCCTCCACCACCCGCGACTTGCCACTCTTGACGCTGACACGGGTGAGCAACTGCTCGAGTTGGTTACGCAGGTCGAAATCATCTTCGGCTTCCGGCTCCGGGACGTACTGCTGCAAATGGGACAACAGGCGCAGCAGATCGCGGGTGGCGATAGGCTGGGGTTCGGCGCTGGCTTCAAGCGTAGGCGACACGCTACCGCGCACGGCGGTCAACAACGCCTGCAAGGCGGTAAAGGCTTGCAGGCCATTTTCGTCGATCGGTTGGTCGACGCTCGGCAATACCTCTTCGCGATGATGATCACGCGTGGCACGGCCACAGGGACGACGGGATGGCGCGGCCTTGAGTTCCGGCAACACGCCGGTCGCGGCCAGCAGTTGATTGGCCTCACCGTACAGTTGGTCAGCGTCACTGAGTACGTACTTTTCAAACAGCTTGAGCATGATCAGCTTGACGCGGATCTCCACGCCCAGACTACGCCCGGCACGCAGGAAGAACTCGCACAGCAGCGCCGGGCCCAGGGGGTTCTCACGGTCATCCAGGCGATTGCCGAGCAAGACACTTAAGCGTGCAGTGAGTTGCGACAGCGCCAGGCCGTCGCGGTGGCGCACCCGGCCAAGCATGGCCTCAAGTGCCACGGCTTTTTCCAAGTCATCCCTGGACGTGCCTGAGGCCGCCTCATAGGACACCACCGGCACCAACTGAAGCTCAGTACGCCCCGCCTGCCCCAGGTTTCCAAAGGCTTCGAACAGCCGCTCCATGAACACCCGCTCGAAATTCTTGCGCTTGAGGCGCAAGTCGCGCATGGCTTCAAAAAAGATATGGTGGTCCACGTTGTTGCGGGCCTTGTCGGCCATTTCGAACAAAGTGTCGTCGGCGTTATCGAACAGTTCCTGCAAACCCTGCTGCAACTGCTGCGCCGCCTTGTCGCGAACCTGCAGCAACACCACCGGCAGGCGCGCGAGCGGCGATGGCGTGGCTTGTGCCTTGTTGATTGGCACCACCTTTCCGTCATTGTGCATCCTGGCCTCCTGAAACGGCGGTAAAGAGTTGGGGAAAGATCGGGTACAGGCCCAATAAGCACTGTGGATAACCGCCCATCACCAGTACGTCAAAGCTATGACGCCAATTGCAAGGCGCGAGATTATCTTGCAAATGAGTGCCGTTGCGCCAGCAAACTCTGACATTGCGCTGTAAATGAGTGGTGAGCCTGGGTTCGAACGCACGCAGCCCCTATAATCGGGACACTTTGTTTGTGGAGCCTGTTATGCCGAACCTCCGTCTTGCCGACCTCACCGCCGAAATCGAAGCCAACGTGCGCCGCGCGCTGCTGGAAGACATCGGCAGCGGCGACATCACCGCGCAGTTGATCCCGGCCGAACGGCTGGCCACGGCCACCATCATTACCCGCGACGCCGCCGTCATCGCCGGCACGGCGTGGGTGGATGCAGTATTCCGCCAACTGGACCCAAGGGTCGCCGTGCACTGGCAGGTGGCCGACGGCGAGCGTGTCAGCCCCAATCAGGCACTGTTCCACCTGGAAGGCCCGGCGCGTTCGCTGCTCAGTGGCGAACGCTCTGCCCTGAATTTCCTGCAGTTGCTGTCCGGAGTCGCCACCCGCGCCCGGTTCCTGGCGGATTTTGTCGCCAGCACCCAGGTCAAGCTGCTGGACACTCGAAAAACCCTGCCCGGTCTGCGCCTGGCGCAGAAATACGCGGTGACCTGCGGTGGCTGCCATAACCACCGCATCGGTTTGTATGACGCGTTCCTGATCAAGGAAAACCACATCGCTGCCTGCGGCGGAATTGCCCAAGCCATCAGCGCCGCCCACAAGATCGCACCCGGCAAGCCGGTGGAAATCGAAGTGGAGAGCCTGGACGAACTGCGCGAGGCGCTGGCGGCGGGCGCCGACATCATCATGCTCGATGAGTTGAGCCTGGAAGATATGCGTGAAGCCGTGCGCCTGAACGGCGGCAAGGCCAAGCTGGAAGCCAGCGGCGGGATCAATGAAAACACCCTGCTGCCTATCGCCGAGACAGGAGTGGACTACATTTCCATTGGTGCGATGACCAAGGATGTGAAGGCGGTGGATTTGTCGATGCGCCTCAGTATCTGAGGAGAGGCAAGCGGTGAGCTTCAAGCTGCAAGAGGGCTGCGTTCCAACTTGCAGCTTGCAGCTTGAAACTTGCAGCAGCGTCTAAACGACCAGGTCGTTCATCTCGCAATACTCTTCCCATTCGACACCCAGCACCTCGGCCGCCTCCTTGTGCAGGGCCAGCCGTGCCGCTTCAAATTCTTCCGGCGTCGAGGTGTACTTGAGGGTCAGTTCCCAAGGCTGGAAGCCCTGGCTCTCGGCCTCGTCCTCGAAAGCCCACTGGATCTGGTCGCGCTGATCATCGGCGCTCAGGTCCTTGATCTCTTCTTTAAGCTGCGGCGATTCCTCAAGGTATTTTTCGAGGGCTGCTTGGTGCCGAACTTCCTGGGTCATTTCAGTCGTGGTCATGTTGTTCTCTTAGATCGAGGAATGGGGATGCATCTGGGTCATCAAGGTTGCGCAGATACAAAAGAGTGGGCACAAGTGCCAACTCGTCTGGCCTTCAGAACCATTCTGGGATCATCTGAAAACATTTCCTTTGAAACACTGCCGCTAAAACACTGGCCTTAAAACACCGCCCTTAAAACAGTAGTGCCTTTTTGCCCGAGACAGGAATCGAACCTGCGACCTTCGCGTTACGAGTGCGCTGCTCTACCAACTGAGCTACACGGGCGGTGGGCTAAAGCTAGCACCGCATCGGGCGTCCGGCAACTTGCGCCCTTCAACGGGCAATGACCCCCTGAGCCCAGAAGCGTGGTTGCAGGTGACTGCCTTCGCCGTCCAGGTACTGCTGCTGGGCTTGCTGGATATGAGGCACATCGCGCATCGCGATAAACACCAACAGACCAACGGCCAACACCCCCAAGGCTTTCCATAGGTTCCGGGCCAACGGCAGCGCAGCACTTGCTGGCGTGCGCGACACATGCAGCGCCATCAGCCAGCCCACCACCAGCGCCAACCAGACCTGGGAGTTGGGTATCACGATCACACCATCGACCATGGACTGCACCAGCGCACCGATCAACGCTGCAAACAGGCACAAACGCAGCAGGTCAACACGCTCGGCAGACAGCGCTCGCGCGCGCAGCACTGCCAACGTGGCCCAGCCGCCTCGCCATGCCAAAACCGCCACGCACAGAGCCGACGGCACACCCCATTCGCTGGCCCACTGCAGAACCGCCTGATGGGGGTGAGCGGCAATCTTGTTGGCAATATCGGCAAAATGCATCGGCCCGAAACCGAGCCACGGCCGCTCGACAAGCATGTGCCACGCCTGCCACCAGATCGGGCCGCGCCCCGACAGCGAGGTGGTAAGGCGATCACTGGCACCACTGGAGAGCTCAATCCCCAGGTAATCCGCCAGCACCGTGAATATCAGCCAATACAGCAACAGCCCAACCAACGCTGCGGCCAACTGCCAGCCCAGCCAGCGACGGCCCCAAGGCCCGAGCACCGCCAACACCACGCCTGCCACGCCCATACCGAGCCAGGTGCCCCGCGTACCGCCGCTAATTGCGATCAGCCACCAGACACACAGCAACGTAAACACCGCACCGCGCAGGGCTCGGGAGAGATTGGGGATCAGCAAGGGCAGCGCCAGCAAGGGCAGGGTAAACGTCTGAAACTGACCGTAGAAACGCTTGTTGGAAAAGCCGGTCAGCAGCCGGTCAAGGTCCAGCATGCGCTCGCCACTGGAGAGCGCATGCGTACCGGCATACAGATACTGGACCGACTTGATCAGGCACAGCAACACCACAACCAGGATCAGCACGCGATCCAAAGACTCGCCGCCATGGCGGCGAAGCAGAGTAAAGGCGACGGCGATCGCCGCGCAGCCGACAAACAGCGCCACTTCGGTGAGCGCCCACAGCGGCTGATGGGCCAGCGCCGAAGACAGCAGACCCAGCCCGACAACCAGCGCTACTCCCCAGGCCGTGGGCCTGTCCACCCAGGGCTCAGTGGAGGTAACTGATAACCCATACAGCACCGCGCAAAACCCGATGGCAATTTGCATTACACGCTGTAGATCATGCCCACCGAACGGTGCGCAAATCCCGACAGTCAACAGGCACACCGCTGCTATCAGGAAAACACCGCCTCGCTGCTGTACGGATAACGCCATCGGCCACCTCTACTTCCCTGTGGATGGTTTAGCAGTTATGCCCCGTCGGCGCCGCAGCCCTTGCCGACATATTTCGCTTCAGCGGTAGTCGTGCACTTCCAGCCGGTGGCGCTGCGCGTCAGGCTGATGGTCTTGCCCAGCACCGGTGCCGGCGCGTCGAGTATTTCGCAGCTGATGGAGCCGGCTCCCGTGGCCACGTCGCCTGCCACGTCGATCTTGCAGTTGGCGGTGGGGCTGGTGCCGCCGATCAAGGCCAAGGTAGGTACGGTGCCCTGGTTGATAGTGTCTTCGTAACCGGCCTTCAACGCGGCAACTTCAGCCAGGCCGGCAGTGAACTTGGCCTTGGCCTGGTGTGTGGTGTACATGGGCAGGCCGATCGTGGCCAAAATGCCGATGATTGCTACGACGATCAACAACTCGATTAAGGTAAAGCCTTTCTGACGTATCACATTCACTCTCCAGAATAGAACTCATGACAAGGCGCGTCCTGCACCCCGTTTTTGCAACGGCGCCAGTGTACTCACCCGCAAGCGGTCAATCGCGCTCAAGACGCACATTCTGACATTTTTATCCTGCGCCATCGGCATGCCCGAATCCGTCACCTGACTAAGCTATAAATCTTCGACAGCCTGTATGCGGAACCGCGACATGAACGACGCGTCAACGATTTACGCCTGGGAAGGCATCAACCGCAAAGGGCGCAGGGTGTCCGGGCAAACCAAGGGGCACAACCCTGCCCTGGTCAAGGCGCAACTGCGCCAGCAAGGGATCAGCCCCGGCCGTGTGCGCAAGCAATCCCCGCTGCTGCCAAGCCTCGCCCCATCAGTCAAAGCGGCTGACATCACGCTGTTCACGCGCCAACTGGCTATGCTGCTGAGGGCTGGGGTTCCACTGCTGCAAGCCTTCGACATCATCAGCGAAGGCGTCGACAATCGCGCTGTGCGTGAACGCGTGCAGGGGCTTAAACAGGCGATCGCTGCCGGCAGCAGCCTGGCTGAAGCATTACGCAAACAACCGCGTTATTTCGATGAGTTGTACTGCAACCTGGTGGCAGCCGGCGAACAGGCCGGGGCGCTTGAGACTCTGTTGGAAAGGGTGGCGATCCACCGGGAAAAAAGTCAGCAGCTCAAGGCCAGGATCAAAAAGGCCATGACGTACCCCATTGCAGTCCTGGTGGTTGCCAGCCTGGTCACCGGCATACTGCTGGTCCACGTGGTGCCGCAGTTCCAGGCCCTGTTCGCCGGAGTCGACAGCAAACTGCCGGCATTTACCTTATATGTGATCGCCTGGTCGGCGTTCATGCAGCACGCATGGTGGATGCTGGTGTTGGGCATAGTCGCGGGAGCCGCTGGGCTGCGCCAGGCCTATCGGAAATCGTCGGGCTTTCGCTACTGGCTGGACACCGGTTTGTTGAAAGCGCCCCTGGCAGGCAAACTGCTGACAAAATCCGCCGTGGCCCTTTACGCCCGCACGCTCTCGACTACCTTTGCCGCCGGTGTTCCACTGGTACAGGCATTGGATTCAGTCGCCGGAGCCGTGGGAAATGGCCCGTTCAAACAGGCAATCGAACATATGCGTCACGATGTATCCACAGGAATGCAACTGAATCAATCCATGGCCAACAGCGGTCTGTTTCCCGGCATGGCGATCCAGATGACGGCGATCGGCGAAGAGTCGGGCACCCTGGAACACATGCTGGAAAAGGTCGCCAACCACTATGAGACGGACGTGGACAACCAGGTCGACAACCTCACCAGCCTGATGGAGCCGTTGATCATGATGGTCCTGGGGGGGATTGTCGGCGCGCTGGTCATCGCCATGTACCTGCCGGTCTTCCAATTAGGGAGCGCATTTTGAGCGTGCTGCTGAACGAGCATCCATGGGCTTTTGTCGCCATAGCGTTGGTACTGGGGCTCATCGTCGGCAGCTTCCTCAACGTGCTGGTCTGGCGCCTGCCTAAAATGCTCGAACGGGAATGGCGTGCCCAGGCCCATGAGGCGCTCGGTCTACCTGCCGAACCTGACGGGCCGACCTACAACCTGATGCACCCCAACTCATGCTGCCCGCACTGTGATCATCCAATCCGGCCGTGGGAAAATATCCCACTGCTCAGCTACCTGATGCTCAGGGGCCGCTGTGCCCACTGCCAGGGAGCCATCAGCCCCCGCTACCCTTTCACCGAACTCGCATGTGGGTTGATCTCGGCATGGGTCGCCTGGCATTTCGGCTTTGGCTGGCAAGCCGCAGCGGTGCTGGTGTTGAGTTGGGGGTTGCTGGCAATGAGCCTGATCGACGCAGACCACCAGTTGCTGCCGGATGTGCTGGTGCTGCCATTGCTGTGGCTGGGGCTGATCGCCAACAGCTTTGGATTACTGACGACATTACCCGACGCGCTATGGGGCACCGTGATCGGCTACATGAGCCTGTGGAGCGTGTTCTGGCTATTCAAGCTGGTCACCGGCAAAGATGGCATGGGCCACGGTGATTTCAAGTTACTGGCCATGCTCGGCGCGTGGGGTGGCTGGCAGATATTGCCGCTGACGCTGTTGATGTCGTCGCTGGTGGGGGTGTTTGTCGGGTTGATACTGATGCGCCTGCGCAAGACCCAGGCGTCCACGCCGATGCCGTTTGGTCCGTACTTGGCAATTGCCGGCTGGATTGCATTGCTCTGGGGTGGTCAAATAACCGACTTCTATTTGCAGTCTGTCGGTTTCAGATGACCACTCCTGTTGCAACACCCTGGATTCTTGGCCTCACTGGCGGCATCGGCAGCGGGAAAAGTGCGGCCGCCCAGCACTTTATCGACCTGGGCATTGACGTCGTGGACGCCGATCACGCCGCGCGCTGGGTGGTCGAACCCGGCCGGCCGGCACTGGCCCGCATTGCCGAGCATTTTGGTGCTGGCGTATTGCAGCCTGACGGCCAATTGGACCGCGCCGCGCTGCGCAAGCTGATCTTTGAGGTGCCCGAAGAGCGCCGCTGGCTGGAAGCCCTGCTGCACCCGCTGATTGGCGAAGAGATTCGTAGTCACCTGGCTCGCGCCCGGTCGCCTTATGCGATCCTGGTGTCACCGCTGCTGATCGAATCCGGCCAGTACAGCATGACCCAGCGCATCCTGGTGATCGACGTGCCGCAATCGCTGCAGATTCAGCGTACCCTGCAGCGCGACGGCATCAGCGAACAACAGGTTCAGGCGATCCTCAAGGCCCAGTCCAGCCGTGAAGACCGCCTGAACCATGCCGATGACGTGCTGGTCAATGACCAGGACCTCGCTTGGCTGCACAGCGAGGTCGAGCGACTGCACCACTTTTACCTTACTTTGCGTGGAGGCCGATCATGAGCCAACCCTTGACCGTCGACTGCCCAACCTGCGGCGCACCCGTGGAATGGAATGCAGCCAACCCCAACCGGCCGTTCTGCTCGGACCGTTGCAAACTCATCGACCTGGGCGCCTGGGCCGCTGAGGAACACAAGATTCCCGTGGCTCCGGATGCCGAAGACGAGCTGTTTTCCGAAGATTTACCGCCGCGCCACTAAGGCCGCATAAAGGCGTATTCCTGCTGGTCGTCGAGGTTCTCTGCAAGGTATTGCAGCTCGTCGGCCAGGTCTTCAAAACTGCGTACGCCCTTGCTCTGCTGCACTACCGCACTGAGCATCGCGCGCAGGGTCAAGCCTGGGTCGAAACCGATTTCCTGTGCCGCATCCTGGCTTCTGCGCAACTCCTGCCTTGCCCACTCGTACACACTCATGATTCGTGCTCCCGCCTTGCCTAGGAAAATTTTGCAGAGCATGGGCCCGCTCGGCTGCGCGGGATTTGATCTGGGTCAACGCCGCGATTCGTCATCCTTCCAGGGTGCCGAGAGGTAGCGTGTGCGGTTGAATGTCTCCAGCCATTCCGGGCAAAACACCACCAGGGCACTGATCACCATGCCGTTGATAAAGGCTTCTGGGAAGATGATCAACCACAGGTAGCCGACGAAATCCTCCAGCCATTCCGGCATGGCAAAACGACCGTCGAACCACAGCAACCCCAGCCCCAGCAGCAGGCAAAACAAGGCCGACAGCGCGGCAGCAAAAAAACCGGAGCAGAAGATATACACGAAGGGATTGCGCGGCTGGGCTCGCTCGACCACAAGCGCACAACCTTCGGTGACCAGCACCGGCAGCACGATCAGCAGCAGGCCGTTGATGCCAAGGGCTGCCAAGTCCTGGCGCCCAAGCAGCACTAACCCGAACTGGGCGGCAAAACCACCGACGATGGCCAGGGGCCAATCCAGCAGCAGGGTTACGGCGGTCATACCGATAAAGTGGTAGGACACACCGGTGTCGAAATCCCGTCGTACCAGCCACAACATGAACAGTGCGAACACCGTACCGAATAGCAAATGCTGGCGCCGCCGGTCGGCAAACAACTCGACCCAGGGCGAGCGCAGGATCGCCCATAACAGCACCGGCGCATACAACAGCCAGCCGATGCCGAGGGTTGTGGGCGCCAGCACTGCGGCGCTGATCACGGCTTCACCTGCTCCAGGGCCTGGCGCAGTTCGGCAGCAGTGCCGTATTCATGTTGAGAAACCAACGTACCGTTATCCAGCTGCAGCCACAGCACTTTATCCGCCGCCGCGGGGTAACGTGGGGCAATACGCGCCTCACGGTCCAGCATGACCCGGTAGTTGTAGGATTGCATGGCAGGTACCGCGAACAATTTGGCGATCAGTCGAGGCATGCGCTGGATGTCCGCGACGAACACTGCATGCCGCGCTTCGAGGTAGCCTTTAGGCTGGCCTTGCAGCGCCGCGTCTACCAGCTTGGCCGCATCCATGCTGCGCGCCACCAACAGAATCTGCGCCTGGTTATCGAGGGTATAGGCTTGGTCGAATTGATCGAGCAAGGTCCAGGGAGCGACGCGCTCGCCCACTTCAACAGCCTGTGCCCATACTGGTAAAAGACTCAGCAACAGCACCACAAGAAACTTCACTGTACGCTCCTCATAAGGGGGGAATTACGCTTGAAAGGCCAGTCTACACCCTGGCTTTTGCAGCGGGACTTCCTGCGGTCATCATTTGGACGCTAAGCTGCAAGCATGGATGACTCAGATTATTTGCGCCTGCTCACCGTAGCAGCCGAACAAGCCAATGCGTTCCTGTCCAATGCCCGCAAATGGGAGCGTGAGCGTTGGGTCTGCCAGCGCCTGCTGCAAGGCTTGAATGTGCCCTATCGCGCCGAAGAGTTTCACGCCGCCGGGCAAGAACCGCCCGACGTGCTGTTTCGCGATGCCAGTTTCGAGGTTTTTTTCGTCCTCGATGAAGGGCGACGACTGAACGACGAATGGCGTGACGAACTGCTGCGCCGACGCAGTGCATTCTCCCTGAGCCAACTGGTGCGGCGCGAAGCCAAGCCTCGGCGCATCCCGGCCCATGAGTTCCTGCTGCGCCTGGCGCCCACGTTGCGCAAGAAGGCCCACAACTACAAAGAGCGCGGGATGGACTTGGGCGAATTGGACCTTGTCGCATTCACCAGCCTCAAGCGTGAAGTGCTCGACCTCAACAGCCACTTTCCACCCCCCACCGAATACTTGCGCCAGGGCTGGCGCTCGCTGTCGCTGGTGGGGCCGACATTTGCACGGGTGCTGTTCGCCCACCCGGACGCGCCGGATTTCTTGCGCAACAACCTGGGGCGCAGCATAGTGTTCGATGTGGGCATCAGCCTCTGATCCCCTGACTGTAACGTGGCGCCCCTTTGCAACGTCTACCTGACGAGGCCTTATATGACCAGCCGCCTGAACCCCGACGACCAACAGCATGTCGAAGAGTACCTGCAACTCTCCCAAAACCGAGTCGAGCGCAAGCCTTTCCGGCCGTGGCTGCTCCTTGGTGTGGTGCTGGTGGTGGTGATCGGGCTCGGCCTGCTGAGCCGCCTTTTGAGTTACCTGACGCTATGAGCTGCCTGGCGCTCGCGGGGGTAACTGCTCCGATTTCCTTTAGCCTTGCGAGATACCCCCATGACCCATCGTATTATTATCGTCGGCGGCGGCGCCGGCGGTCTGGAGTTGGCTACCCGCCTGGGTAAGACCCTGGGCAAGCGCGGCACCGCCAGCATCACGCTGGTGGACGCCAACCTCACCCATATCTGGAAGCCTTTGCTGCACGAAGTGGCTGCCGGCTCACTGAACTCCTCGGAAGACGAACTCAATTACGTCGCCCAGGCCAAATGGAACCACTTCGAGTTCCAGCTGGGGCGCATGAGCGGACTCGACCGTGAGCAGAAGAAAATCCAGCTGGCCGCCACCCTCGACGAAGAAGGCCGCGAATTGGTGCCTGCGCGCGTGCTGGGCTATGACAGCCTGGTGATTGCAGTGGGCAGCACCACCAATGATTTCGGCACCGAGGGCGCGGCACAGCACTGCCTGTTCCTTGATACCCGAAAGCAGGCCGAGCGCTTCCACCAACAGTTGCTCAACCACTACCTGCGCGCCCATGCCGGGCAGACCGATGCGGTGGAAAAGATCAGCGTCGCCATCGTTGGTGCGGGTGCAACGGGCGTCGAGCTGGCCGCAGAGCTGCATAACGCGGCCCACGAACTGGCGGCGTACGGCCTGGATCGCATCAAGCCGGAAAACATGCACATCACCCTGATCGAAGCAGGCCCACGTGTACTGCCTGCCCTGCCGGAGCGGATTGGCGGGCCTGTGCATAAAACCCTGGAGAAGCTCGGGGTGACGGTACTGACCAACTCAGCGGTCAGCGAAGTGACCGCCGACGCACTGATCACCAGCAGTGGCCAGGTGATTCCTGCCAGCCTCAAGGTGTGGGCCGCAGGGATTCGTGCACCGGGTTTCCTCAAGGACATCGATGGCCTGGAAACCAACCGCATCAATCAACTGCAAGTGCTGCCAACGCTGCAAACCACTCGCGATGAAAACATCTTCGCCTTTGGCGACTGCGCCGCCTGCCCGCAACCGGACAGCGACCGCAATGTACCGCCACGCGCCCAGACCGCGCACCAACAGGCCTCGTTGCTGGCCAAGTCGCTGAAACTGCGTATCGAAGGCAAGGACCTGCCATCGTACAAGTACACCGACTATGGGTCGCTGATCTCGCTGTCACGATTCTCGGCGGTGGGTAACCTGATGGGCAACCTGACCGGCAGCGTGATGCTGGAAGGCTGGCTGGCGCGGATGTTCTACGTGTCGCTGTACCGCATGCACCAGATGGCGCTGTATGGCTTCTTCCGAACGGCGATGCTGATGCTGGGCAGCAAGATTGGACGCGGGACTGAACCGCGCCTGAAACTTCACTGACAACAGGGCCCCTGACGGGCCCCGTTCAATGTGGGAAGGGACTTGCTCCCTCCCACATTAGTTTTTTATTGGATTTAAGATAATTTCAGACAAAAAAAATCCCCGTATCTTTCGATACGAGGATTTTTAATATGGTCGGGGTAAGGGGATTCGAACTCCTGACATCCTGCTCCCAAAGCAGGCGCGCTACCGGACTGCGCTATACCCCGGAAAAAAAAGGCGACCTTTCAGTCGCCTTCTTCGATCAGCGCTTTTGGCCTCTGATCTTAAGATTCGATTCCAGCGTTAACTGGTCTCAAAAATGGTGGGTCGTGTGGGATTCGAACCTACGACCAATTGGTTAAAAGCCAACTGCTCTACCAACTGAGCTAACGACCCAAATATGGTCGGGGTAGGGGGATTCGAACTCCCGACATCCTGCTCCCAAAGCAGGCGCGCTACCGGACTGCGCTATACCCCGGTTTGAAATTGGCTCCGTGACCAGGACTCGAACCTGGGACCCAATGATTAACAGTCATTTGCTCTACCGACTGAGCTATCACGGAACTACATATTTCAAATGTACAACTTTTACTGCGATGCAACCTTCTCTTCGACCCTGTCCGTATCGCTACGTTAGCGTCTCTGAGGCGCGCTATTCTACAATCTTAAAAACCCCTGTCAACCCTTTAAATTGCTTTTAAGACAATGATTTGCGCTTCTTTCTGATTTCTTCTTGGGGAGAAGAAACCCGTGGGCTGACGATGCTGCGGGGCGCACTTTACAAGCCTTTGCCTTACAGTTCAACGCCCTATCGAAAAAAAAGGCCCTGCGATGCAGGGCCTTCTCTTATTGCAGTGCAATCCGGGCTCAGTGGAAGACGATTTCGTCGTTTTCCACAGTCGCCTCGACGCTGGTGCCCGGCATAAAACTGCCCGACAGGATCAACTGCGCCAGCGGGTTCTCGATCCAGCGCTGGATCGCACGTTTTAAAGGCCGTGCGCCATACACCGGGTCGTAGCCGACCGCGATCAGCTTGTCCAACGCCTCGCGACTCAGTTCCAGCGACAACTCGCGTTCCGCCAGGCGACCGCGCAGACGGCCCAGCTGGATCTCGGTGATACCCGCGATCTGATCCCGCGCCAATGGCTCGAAGATCACCACTTCGTCGACCCGGTTGATGAATTCCGGGCGGAAGTGCGTGGTCAGCGCATCCATTACAGCAGCACGCTGGGCCTCACGATCACCTACCAGCTCCCGGATCTGCGACGAGCCCAGGTTGGAGGTCATCACTATCACCGTGTTGCGGAAGTCCACCGTACGCCCGTGGCTGTCCGTGAGCCGCCCATCTTCCAGCACTTGCAGCAAGATGTTGAACACGTCCGGGTGAGCCTTCTCGACCTCATCCAGCAGGATCACCGAGTAAGGCTTACGCCGCACGGCTTCGGTCAGGTAGCCGCCCTCCTCGTAGCCCACATAGCCTGGTGGAGCACCTATCAGGCGAGCCACCGAGTGCTTCTCCATGAATTCGGACATATCGATCCGCACCATGGCCTCTTCAGTATCAAAGAGGAACTCGGCCAATGCCTTGCACAGCTCGGTCTTACCCACGCCGGTCGGGCCGAGGAACATGAACGAGCCGCTCGGACGGTTCGGGTCAGACAAACCGGCCCGGGAACGCCGTACCGCGTTGGACACCGCCACGACCGCCTCTTCCTGGCCGATCACGCGCTGATGCAACAGGTGCTCCATCTTCAGCAGCTTGTCACGCTCGCCTTCGAGCATTTTCGACACCGGGATACCGGTCCATTTGGAGACGACTTCGGCGATTTCTTCCTCGGTCACCTTGCTGCGCAACAGCTGATTTTCAGCCTTACCGTGCTGGTCGACCATTTGCAGGCTGCGTTCCAGGTCCGGGATCACCCCGTACTGCAACTCGGCCATACGGTTCAGGTCGCCTTTACGACGTGCGGCTTCCAGCTCCTGGCGCGACTGCTCGATCTTTTGCTGGATCTGCGCAGAGCCCTGTACTTCGGCCTTTTCCGAGGTCCAGATTTCTTCGAGGTCCGAATACTCACGCTCCAGACGGACGATTTCTTCCTGAAGTTTTTCCAGGCGTTTCTTGGCGGCGTCGTCCTCTTCTTTCTTAAGGGCCTGGGATTCGACTTTCAGTTGAATCAGGCGACGGTCCAGGCGGTCGAGCACTTCCGGCTTAGAGTCGATCTCCATGCGAATGCGGCTGGCCGCTTCGTCGATCAAATCGATGGCCTTGTCCGGCAATTGACGGTCGGTGATGTAGCGATGGCTCAATTTGGCCGCCGCAATGATCGCACCGTCGGTGATCGCCACTTTATGGTGGACCTCGTAACGCTCTTTCAGGCCCCGCAGGATCGCGATGGTGTCCTCTTCGCTCGGCTCTTCCACCAGGACTTTCTGGAAACGACGCTCAAGGGCCGCGTCCTTCTCAATGTACTGGCGATATTCGTTAAGCGTGGTAGCACCCACGCAATGCAACTCGCCCCGCGCCAAGGCTGGCTTGAGCATGTTGCCAGCGTCCATGGAGCCCTCGCCTTTACCGGCGCCGACCATGGTGTGCAATTCGTCGATAAACAGAATGATCTGCCCTTCCTGCTTCGACAGTTCATTAAGCAGGGATTTCAGGCGCTCTTCGAACTCACCGCGGAACTTCGCACCGGCGATCAACGACCCCATATCCAGGGACAGCAGGCGCTTGCCTTTAAGACCGTCCGGCACTTCACCATTGATGATGCGCTGGGCCAAGCCTTCGGCAATCGCGGTTTTACCCACGCCAGGTTCACCGATCAACACCGGGTTGTTCTTGGTGCGACGCTGCAGGACCTGGATGGTGCGACGAATTTCATCATCACGACCGATCACCGGGTCAAGCTTGCCTTCTTCGGCGCGCTTGGTCAGGTCGACGGTGTACTTGTCCAGGGCCTGGCGCGACTCCTCGTGATTAGGATCGTTAACCGCGTCACCGCCCCGCAGGTTGTTGATGGCGTTTTCCAGGGCTTTCTTGCTCACACCCTGGCCGAGCAGCAACTTGCCAAGCTTGCTGTTCTCGTCCATGGCGGCGAGCAGCACCAGTTCGCTGGAGATGAACTGGTCACCCTTTTGCTGGGCCAGGCGATCGGCCTGGTTGAGCAGGCGCGCCAAGTCCTGCGACATATTCACGTCGCCGGTTGGGTTTTGGATTTTCGGCAGTTGGTCGAGCTCTTTGCTCAACTCCTTGCGCAGGCTGCTGACATCAAAGCCCACCTGCATCAGCAAGGGCTTGATAGAACCACCTTGCTGTTCCAGGAGCGCCTGCATCAAGTGCGCAGGCTCAATGGCCGGGTGATCAAGACCCACCGCCAAGGATTGGGAGTCCGATAAGGCCAACTGCAATTTGCTGGTTAAACGATCAATACGCATTAGTCACCTTCCTTTTGAGCAGGCCGGAGCTATAAAACATCCTGAATGAAGAAACCTGCCAGATGCCCTTATAGATGGGGTGGATTCTGGAAGATTCAAGCAAGCGGCGGTTGATATGGATCAGCATTGACCCAGATCAGCAGAGTCTAGCGCTCAAGCCAGATAAGGGAGGCAAAACGTCCGGTGCGAGGGCTGCGCCGGTACGAAAAGAAGCGTGGGTCGGTCACGGTACAGAAGCCACCACCATAAACAGCGGTGATGCCGCGCGCAGCAAGGCGCAGGCGTGCCAACTGATAGATGTCGGCCATGAACTTGCCGGGATTGCTGCTTGGCACAAAGGCTTCGGCAGTTGTCGGCAGTTGCTGCATGAAGGCTTCACGCACTTCCGGGCCGACTTCGAAGGCTTGCGGGCCAATCGCCGGGCCCAGCCAGACCAGTACGTCGGCAGGCTCGGCATCCAGGCGTTCAAAAGCGGCTTCCAACACACCAGCCGCCAGCCCACGCCAACCGGCATGGGCTGCGGCGACCCGCGTGCCGACACGATTGCAGAACAATGCGGGCAAGCAATCGGCGGTCATCGCGGTGCAGGCAATGCCGGGGGTGCTGGTCCAGCTGCCATCGGCTTCAGCCACGCGGCCAGGGTCGGCCTCGACCACGGCCACACCATGGACCTGGCTCAGCCAGGCCGGCTGAATATCGAAGGCTTCGGTAAGGCGACGGCGATTCTCAAGGACGGCCTCAAGGCTGTCCTCGACGTGATCGCCCAAGTTGAGGCTGTCGAACGGCGCCAGGCTGACGCCGCCCGTACGGGTAGTCACACAGGCTTTCACCCCGACAGGCGCGGGCCAGTCAGGAATCAGCCAGTCATTCATCCGACAAACGCCTCGCGATCCTGCTTGAGCAGCGACAGCAGCCAGACGAAATCGTCTGGAAGCGGCGATTCCCAACTCATGCGCTTACCGCTCGTCGGATGGTCCAGCTCCAGGAAACGTGCATGCAACGCCTGGCGCGGGAACGTCTTGAGCGACTCGACCATGGTCTGGCTCGCCGCTGGAGGAATGCGGAAACGGCCACCGTAGGCAGGATCGCCCACCAACGGGAAGTTGATGTGGGCCATATGCACACGAATCTGGTGGGTACGACCGGTTTCCAGCTTGACCCGCACATGGGTGTGGGAACGGAAACGCTCGAGCACACGGTAGTGGCTCACCGCCTGCTTACCACCTTCCATCACCGCCATACGCTGGCGCTGCTGGCCGTGGCGACCGATCGGGGCGTTGATCTTGCCACCCGCCACGACCACGCCGATCACGATGCATTCGTAGATACGGCTGACGCTGCGGCTCTGCAATTGCGTAACCAGTTGCGTCTGCGCCTGAATGGTCTTGGCCACCACCATCAAGCCGGTGGTGTCCTTGTCCAGACGGTGCACGATGCCGCAACGCGGTACGTTGATAATGTCGGGGATGTGGTGCAACAGGGCATTGAGCAAGGTGCCATCAGCGTGCCCGGCCGCCGGGTGAACCACCAGGCCTGCGGGTTTGTTGATGACCAGGATGTCGTCGTCTTCATAGACGATGTCCAGCTCGATGTCCTGTGCGACCCATTCTCCCTGGGCTTCCTGCTCGGCAGTCAGCTCAAGAATCGCACCGCCATGGACTGTGTCTCGCGGGCGGATAACCGCTCCATCCACAGTCAGGCGGCCGTCTTTGATCCAGGCGGAAAGGCGCGAGCGCGAGTGCTCAGCGAATAATTGTGCGGCGACTTGATCGAGGCGTTGGCCGCCCAATTCGGACGGCACCTCTGCGCGAAGTTCAATTTTATCGGACATGCTCAGACTAGGCGTGGCACAGCCTTTGGTTTCGGCTGCGCGCTTGTGGTTAAATACGGCGTCTTTTGCCCCGAGGCTTTCAACGGGGCGCTCATCATAACAGGACGGCCCCGCCCAAGACAGCGGCCGTCATAGGGACGCAAGCCGCCATGCAAGTGAAACACCTGCTGCTGATCGCCATCCTCGCCATGACTGCTGCTTGCTCGTCAACAAAGGAAGTCGTCGACGAAAACCTGAGCGAAGTCGAGCTGTACCAACTGGCACAGAAAGACTTGGACAATAATAGCTACACCAGCGCCACAGCGAAGCTGAAGGCACTGGAGTCGCGCTATCCGTTCGGGCGCTACGCCGACCAGGCCCAGCTTGAGCTGATCTATGCCAACTACAAGAACGCCGAACCGGAAGCTGCCAAGTCCGCCGCCGAGCGTTTCATCCGCCTGCACCCGCAACACCCGAACGTCGACTATGCCTACTATTTGAAGGGCCTGACCTCGTTCGACCAGGATGTTGGCCTGCTGGCGCGCTTCCTGCCGCTGGACATGACCAAGCGTGACCCGGGCGCTGCCCGCGACTCCTACAACGAGTTCGCCCAGCTGACCAGCCGCTACCCAAACAGCCGTTACGCGCCGGACGCCAAGCAGCGCATGATCTACCTGCGCAACCTGCTGGCTTCCTACGAAATCCACGTGGCCCACTACTACCTGACGCGTCAGGCGTATGTAGCGGCCGCCAACCGTGGTCGTTATGTCGTAGAGAACTTCCAGGAAACCCCTTCGGTGGGTGACGGCCTGGCGGTGATGACCGAGGCTTACCAGCGTCTGCACCTGGACGAGCTGGCCACCACCAGCCTGGAAACCCTGAAGCTCAACTACCCTGATCACCCGAGCCTCAAAGACGGCCAGTTCGTGCCTCAGGTTGCCGAAGCGGACAACCGTTCGTGGCTGAGCAAGTACACCCTGGGCCTGATCGAGTCGCGCCCACCGTTGCCGCCGGGCGAAACCCGCGCCAACCAGGACGTGATGAAGCAATTCCAGGATGCCAAGGAAGCCATTCCTTCGGACCTCAAGCCGCACGACGAGAACGGCGACGTGATCGAAGAGGAAGAGCCACAGGCCCTGGGCAACAACCAGGACCGCTCGTGGTTCAGCTATATGACCTTCGGCGTGTTCGACTGAGTCTGCCGACGCAACGCAAAAAAGGAGCCCCTCGGGGCTCCTTTTTTATGGGTAGGCATTATTGCGCTGTGCGCCTGCCACGTCCTTGGCTAAACTGGCGCATTCCTTATCGAGAAACCGCCCATCATGCTTCGTCTTCTGTTCTGGATTGCCGTTATTGCTGCCGCGGTATGGTTCTGGCGCAAATTCAAAAGCCCGACCGCCAGGCAACAACGCACCAGCGAGCCCGGTGCGGCATTGATGGTGCGTTGTGCACACTGCGGCGTGCACTTGCCACAGGATCGCGCCTTAAGTTCGCGCGAGGAGTGGTATTGCACCCAGGCGCATCTGGAGCAAGGACCGAAGTCTATCCAGCGTTGATCCGACCTTCGGGCGCATAGGGTGCCGGGTCGATAATCGGCGCACGCTCCAGTAGCAAATCGGCAAATAACTGACACGATGCCGGGGCCAGGACCAGCCCGTTGCGGTAATGCCCGCAGTTGAGCCACAGCCCGTTGAGGCCGGGTACCCGGCCGATGTAGGGAATGCCTTCCGGCGAACCGGGCCGCAGACCGGCCCAATGCCCCACCACTTCAGCGTCGGCCAGGGCGGGAATCAATTCCACAGCCGAGGCCTTGAGGCTTTCCAGCGCAGTTTCGGTGGGCGTCTTGTCGAACCCCTCATGTTCCAGGGTGCTGCCGATGAGGATGTGGCCGTCGCGCCGGGGGATCGCATAACGCCCTTTGGCCAGGACCATGCTCGACAGAAAGTCCGAGGCGCATTTGTACAAAATCATCTGCCCCTTGACCGGCTCCACCGGCAGCGCCAGGCCCAACGTACCGAGCAACTCGCCGCTCCACGCCCCCGCTGCGAGCACCACCTGATCCCCCAGAATCGGCCCCTCGGCCGTATCCACGCCCACTACATTGCCGCCATCCAGGATAAAACCGGTCACTTCGCACTGTTCGTGAACGGTCACGGCAGGCAGAGCCAATAGCGCGGCCTTCAGGGATTTGACCAGGCGCGGGTTGCGCACGTTGGCCACGTTGGCCATATAGATCGCCTGGGAATACCCACGCCCCAAGACAGGAACCGCATCATGGGCGGCAGACACATCCACTTTGCTCAGAGGCCGGCCTTCACGAGCGGCCCACTCCAGCGCCTCGGTTTCGTCGTCCAGGTCCAGCCAGTACAAGCCCGTGGTATGAACCTCCGGGTCGACACCGGTGGCGGCAAACAGCCGCTCAGCCAATTGCGGATAAAAATCCTGGGACCAATGGGCCAACGCTGTGACCGCCGGGCTATAGCGCCACGGATACAGTGGCGAAACAATGCCTCCGCCCGCCCATGACGACTCCTGCCCGACACCGGCGCGCTCCAACAGGATCACAGCCTGCCCCTGGGTCGCCAGGTTGAACGCCGTCAACAAGCCGATGACTCCGCCACCGACAATCACCACTTGCTGTTGCTTAGCCATCATTTGATCCAGTCGATAAATAGGAACAAGCGCACCGGGCGCCCAATCATCCAGCACCCTCATCATTGACCCCAGCATGCCTGGCGCGACATTTCGGGGGCCGCCCCCGGATTGCCACGCGCACCGCTGCTGCCCAAGCTGAAGTCACCGCAAGGGTCACCGGCCATCGTCGAATCAGCACCCGGCGTAGCGACCAGGTAGAAATCCTGAGGGTTCAACGCTGCGGTGATTCTATAGCGATCATTGCCCGTACTGACGCCGCTGGCGTCAATAAAAGTGCCGTTCCTCATATAAAACCGCTCCAGGTGCTGAGCTTGCTCAGTCAACAGCGCGACAATTTCCGCGCGATAGACCTTTTTCACATGGCCGGTGTACCCGGGGTAAGCGATTCCGGCCAGAAACGCGATAATCGCCACGGCGATCAATAGCTCGATCAGGGTAAAACCCTGGCTGTCCATGCCCATTCCATTGCTCCTTATTGAAGTTGCCGCCACGAAACCCGCCGAAAACGCGAGCCACTTTCCTCCTCTACCCGCACATACACACTCTCCAAAACTGTGCGCGATTGGCCACTGAGCCCGACCGCTGTCACCCGGTACAACGTTGCCAGGCTTTGCGGTGGCACATGCGGCAGCCCTACGCCAGGACCCAGGGATTGGATACCGTAGAGCCCACCCTTGATGGCAACCCAGTTAACCGATGACACTGGATTGGTACCGGCGCCCACCACCGAAGACGCCTCATCCGGTGGCCCACAGGCGACGATCGAATGGCATTGCGGCAGAGCAACCCCCTTTCGCCTCACACCTTGCTCTCCCAGCCTCAAACCACTTTCTGCGGTTTGCAGCGACTGGTTGCGATGCCACAGGCTAGCGGCGATCTTTTGCTGGCTTACAGCCCCCTGTATCGAAGACAGGCCGATCAACGACAACAGCAGCAAAAACACCAGGCTTATCAGCAGGACCATCCCCCTCTGCCGCAGAAAAACACCCTGAGCAAGCACCATGTCCGCCCTACCCCACACGGTTTCGCAACGCCGCCACGACGCTGTAGGTTTGATCTTTTACACGTCCCGTCGGGTCTTGCAGCGTCATGCGGATGCGTACGCTGCGGATCAAGGATTCATCGGTTGGGATGGCGTCATAGCGCACAACCTGTGCTGATGCCGGCCTGGCAGCCACGCCGAAACTGACATCGAAAGCACGTACGTTATCCACCAACACAGTCCTGGCCGGCGCGGCAAGCGTGCTGACCTTCAACTGGCCCGCCTCGAAGGTGTAGGTCAGTTGCCGAATCGCAAAACGAATCTGCCCAGGAGCAGGCGAAGGTGAGTTACCTGCATAGGCTTGAGCGGTAGAAGTGCAGTCGGAGAGCACCGTCCAATCAGGCTTGCCACCCCCTACGCCGACATCGGTAGTGACCAGCGTCAGCGACTTTGAACTGCCCCCGGCATTCCAACTGACAGGTCTTTCAAAGGCGGGCGGGGCGTTCTCGATAAAGGCCGTGGCCAAGCAGCCAAACATACCCGCCTGGCGAATGTCCTGAATCATCTTGCCCAGCACAAACCGCGCATCATCCTGCAGCAACATGGCCGCCTGCTGGCTGGCGTGGGTCGTGCGGGAGCTGATCAGCACCTGACTCCCACCAAGCACCAGCACCAAACCAACGGCCAGGGCCAGCAACAATTCCACCAGGCTGAAACCTCTACCCCGATGCTTCATTGCGTCACCCCAGGTTCATTGTCGATGCGACTGGTCAGGGTGAAGGTTTCCCGCGCGCCAGGCATGTTTGCACCCCGGCTGTCATCCCAACTGATACTGACAGTTACTTCATCTGCACTGACCGCCACCGAGCCTTTGGCGCTCTCCCCGGCAAAACCGCGAATATTGGCCTCGAAATCATGCAGGTCCTGGTCACGTACGCTGGTGGTCGTGGTACCGGCCGGCGCCCGAGCGCCACGGAGCGATGAGTAGTCGGCACCGGAATTGGCGCGAATTCGGTCGAGCATATCGTAGGCGATGAAACTGGCCTGGCTGGTCATCCTCGAACTGTCGGTGTACTTGAGGGCGTTGAGTTGGAGCGTCACCGCGCCCAACAGGCCGACGGCGAGAATCAGCACCGCCACCAGCACTTCGATCAACGTCATGCCGATTTGGTACCGAGGAAAAGTCGGGGGGAAACAGGTTTTCAGGCAAACAAGCATTACCGGCGTCATCCGTGTCGAAGGCCGAAAAAAAGCAGGAAAACCCTGCGGGGCGACCCAAGACTAGCGGCGGTTTTTATCCGGCGCTGGTCACGGAACAAAGGGAAATACTTTGGACATAAAGGCCATCATTCGACACTCCGAGCCGGACGCTATACCTATGTCTCAACCTGCTATCTACGCACGTCCACGGAGGGACGGCCTATGGAACAACGAGGTTTCACCCTGATCGAACTGCTGCTCGGGCTGATCGTGAGCGGCATCCTGGCGCACCTGGCCACACCCAACTTCATGGGACTGCTGGAGTCACAGCAGCAACAAAGCGCGGCGCAATCACTGACGAACGGGCTTCGCTTCGCACGCACTGAAGCCATCACGCGTAACCGAGCGGTGGTCATCCACGCACTGGACGATGACTGGAGCCAGGGTTGGCGGGTCGTATTGGATGTAAGCGGGCGCGGCCATCTGGACGACGACAACCCGGTGTTACTGGAGCGCCAGGGCAGCGGTCGCGTAGCGATAGTCGGAAATGGACCGGTCAAAAGCCAGGTACGCTTCAGCGGGCTGGGAGAGCCGGTATTTGCTGGGGGAGGTTTTCGTGCTGGCACTGTACACATATGCGCCACGGACTCGGTACAGAGCCTGCACCAGGTGGTGCTGGCGCCCAGTGGACGCATCAGCCTGCGCAGCGATAGAACCGAACAGGCGTTGTGCCGGAGTTACTCCGGCACCCTGGTATTCAGAGCAGCGAGCGAACCCGCAGCTCCTTGGGCATGGAGAAAGTGATGTTCTCTTCACGACCGGCCAACTCATCGGCGCCCGTAGCCCCCCACGCATGCAACTGCTGGATGACGCCGCGCACCAGGACTTCCGGGGCCGAAGCGCCCGCCGTGATGCCAATACGCTCGACGCCATCGAACCAGCTGCGCTGCATATCTTCAGCACCGTCGATCAGGTACGCCGGTGTAGCCATGCGTTCGGCCAACTCGCGCAAACGGTTGGAGTTGGAGCTGTTAGGGCTGCCGACCACCAGCACTACATCGCATTCATCGGCCAGTTGCTTGACTGCATCCTGGCGGTTTTGGGTGGCATAGCAGATGTCGTCCTTGCGTGGCCCGCCGATGGCAGGGAAGCGGCTGCGCAGCGCGTCGATGACGCGGCTGGTGTCGTCCATGGACAAGGTGGTCTGGGTCACAAACGCCAAACGCTCAGGGTTGTGCACATGCAAGCTGGCGACGTCTTTTTCGTCTTCCACAAGGTAGATGGCGCCACCATTGCTGCCGTCGTATTGGCCCATGGTGCCTTCGACTTCCGGGTGCCCGGCATGGCCGATCAGGATGCATTCACGACCGTCACGGCTGTAGCGCGCGACTTCGATATGTACCTTGGTGACCAGCGGACAGGTGGCGTCGAATACTTTCAGGCCGCGCCCAGCCGCTTCGGTCCGCACGGCCTGGGAAACACCGTGGGCGCTGAAGATAACGATAACGTCGTCCGGCACCTGCTCCAGCTCTTCGACAAAGATGGCGCCACGTGCACGCAGGTCTTCGACCACGAACTTGTTGTGGACGACTTCATGGCGCACATAAATCGGCGGCCCGAAGACTTCCAGGGCGCGGTTGACGATTTCGATCGCCCGGTCCACGCCGGCGCAGAAGCCACGGGGGTTGGCGAGTTTGATTTGCATGCTGTGCCTCGTGTCTGGCGCTTGGGTCAGAGTTGATGCTTCTGAACTGACAATAGAGATCGAAGGTGGGAGGGGCTTGCCCCCTCCCACACTAGCCCGCTCCCACATTTTAGATCGGGGCGTTGATCAAAGTGCTTTAACGTCGATGATTTCAACGTCGAACGTCAAGGTTTTACCGGCCAACGGGTGATTGAAGTCGATGGTCACTTGCGCGTCATCGAAGGTTTTGACCACACCGGGCAGCTCGGTATTCGCCGCATCGTTGAAAATCACCAGCAAGCCTTCCGACAGGTCCATGTCCTGGAACTGCGAACGCGGGATGATCTGCACGTTTTGCGGGTTGGGCTGGCCGAAAGCGTTTTCCGGCAGGATCTGCAGGTTGCGCTTGTCGCCGGCCTTGAAACCGAACAGGGCCGCTTCGAAACCCGGCAGCAGGTTGCCGTCGCCGACCTTGAAGGTCGCCGGGGCTTTGTCGAACGTGCTGTCGACCGTGTCGCCATTCTCCAGGCGCAGTGCGAAATGCAAGGTGACTTCCGTGTTCTGGCCGATGCGTTGCTCAGCCAATACCTGATCAGTCATTGACGGTCTCTCCGGTTTTCTTACTTTTGAACATGTCCAGCGCCAGCATGATTGCGCCGACGGTGATGGCGCTGTCGGCAAAATTGAACGCCGGGAAGTAATGGCGGTTCTGCCAATGCACCAGGATGAAGTCGATCACATGGCCCAGGGCAATGCGGTCGTACAGGTTGCCCAGCGCGCCGCCCAGCACCAAGGCCAAGGCGATGGCCAGCCAGGTGTCATCGCGGCCCAGGCGCTTGAGCCAGACCACGAGCACCGCACTGACCACCACGGCGATCAGGGCGAACAGCCAGCGCTGCCAGCCACCACCGTCAGCCAGGAAGCTGAAAGCGGCGCCGGTGTTATAGGCCAGGGTCCAGCTGAAATAATCCGGGATCACCACGATTTGCTGGAACATTTCCAGGGAGCCCTCGAAGTGAGCCTTGCTGACCTGGTCGATGACCAGGACCAGCACGCTCAGTACGAGCCAGCCCAGACGTCCGAAACGACTGGCGGCATTAGGCATAGTGGCGAACCTCGCCTTCACCGGAGATGTTGTCGACGCAACGACCGCAGATTTCCGGATGCTCAGGGTTCACCCCGACGTCTTCACGGCAGTGCCAGCAGCGGGCGCACTTAGGGAAGGCCGACTTGACCACTTTGAGCTTGAGGCCCGGTACTTCGGTGGCCACGGCGTCCACCGGTGCCTGTGCAAACGGTGCCAGGCTCGCAGTGGACGTGATCAACACGAAGCGCAGCTCGTTGCTCAGCTTGGTCAGGTCGGCAGTCAGGCCTTCCTCCGCAAACAGGGTGACTTCGGCCTGGAGGTTGCCACCGACGGCCTTGGCCGCACGCTGAACTTCCAGCTCCTTGTTCACCGCAACCTTGACGGCCATGACGCCTTCCCAGTACTCGCGGCCCAGTTCGAAGTCGGCCGGCAGTTCGGTCAAGCCTTCGTACCAGGTGTTAAGCATGACGGACTCGTTACGCTCGCCCGGCAGGTATTCCCACAGTTCGTCGGCGGTGAAGGCCAGGATCGGGGCGATCCAGCGCACCAGCGCTTCGGAGATATGGTACAGCGCGGTCTGCGCCGAACGGCGGGCCTTGCTGTTGGCGCCGGTGGTGTACTGGCGGTCCTTGATGATGTCGAGGTAGAAACCACCCAGTTCCTGCACGCAGAAGTTGTGGATCTTCGAGTACACGTTCCAGAAGCGGTATTCGCCGTAGTGCTCTTGCAACTCGCGCTGCAGCAACAGGGTACGGTCCACGGCCCAACGGTCCAGGGCGAGCATGTCCTCGGCCGGCAGGATATCGGTAGCCGGGTTGAAACCAGTCAGGTTCGACAGCAGGAAGCGCGCGGTATTACGGATACGGCGGTAGGCATCGGCGCTACGGGCCAGGATCTGGTCCGACACAGCGATCTCGCCCGAGTAGTCGGTCGAGGCCACCCACAGGCGCATGATGTCGGCGCCCAGCGTGTCGTTGATCTTTTTCGGCTCGATCACGTTCTTCAGCGACTTGGACATCTTGCGGCCCGTCTCATCGACGGTGAAGCCGTGGGTCAGCAGCTCGCGGTACGGGGCGTGGTCGTCGATGGCGCAACCGGTCAGCAACGAGGAATGGAACCAGCCACGGTGTTGGTCGGAGCCTTCCAGGTACAGGTCGGCACGCGGGCCGGTCTCGTGACCCATTGGGTGCGAGCCGCGCAGTACGTGCCAATGGGTGGTGCCCGAGTCGAACCACACGTCGAGGGTGTCGCTGATCTTGTCGTACAGCGGTGCTTCGTCGCCCAGCAGCTCGGCGGCGTCCAGCTTGAACCAGGCTTCGATGCCTTCCTGTTCAACACGCTGGGCCACCACTTCCATCAGCTCGACGGTGCGTGGGTGCAGCTCGCCGCTTTCCTTGTTAAGGAAGAACGGGATCGGCACACCCCAGTTGCGTTGACGGGAGATGCACCAGTCCGGACGGTTGGCGATCATCGAGTGCAGGCGCGCCTGGCCCCAGGCCGGGACGAACTTGGTGTCTTCGATGGCCTTGAGCGAGCGCACACGCAGGGTGTCGCCGCTGGTTGGCGCTTTGTCCATGCCGATGAACCACTGCGCCGTGGCACGGTAGATCAGCGGAGTCTTGTGGCGCCAGCAGTGCATGTAGCTGTGCTTGATGGTGTCGGTTTGCATCAGCGCACCGACTTCACGCAGCTTGTCGATGATCGGCTGGTCGGCCTTGAAGATGAACTGGCCGCCGAAGAACTCCAACGAAGGCACATAAACGCCATTGCTTTGCACCGGGTTGATGATGTCATCGTTGACCAGGCCGTACTTCTTGCAGATCACAAAGTCGTCCACGCCATAGGCGGGCGAGCAGTGAACCACGCCAGTACCCGAACCCAATTCAACGTAGTCAGCCAGGTACACCGGCGACAGACGGTCATAGAACGGGTGACGGAAGTTGATCAGCTCCAGCGCGGAACCGGTGGTGGTGGCGATCACCGAACCTTGCAGTTCGTAGCGAGCGAGGCACGCTTCGACCATTTCCTCGGCGAGCACCAGCAGGCGATCACCGACGTCCACCAGGGCGTAGGTGAATTCCGGGTGCACGTTCAGCGCCTGGTTGGCGGGGATAGTCCACGGGGTGGTGGTCCAGATCACGATGGCAGCCGGTTTGCTCAGGCTTGCCAGGCCGAACGCCTGGGCCAGCTTGGCGTCGTCGGCAATCGGGAAGGCTACGTCGATGGTGGAAGACTTCTTGTCTTCGTATTCGACTTCCGCTTCAGCCAGGGCCGAGCCGCAATCGAAGCACCAGTTCACGGGCTTGAGGCCCTTGAACACGAAACCGCCCTTGACGATTTCGGCCAAGGCACGGATTTCACCGGCCTCGTTCTTGAAGTTCATGGTTTTGTAGGGGTTGTCCCACTCGCCCAGCACACCCAGGCGGATGAACTCGGACTTCTGCCCTTCGATCTGCTCGGCAGCGTAGGCACGGCACAGTTCGCGGGTTTTATCGGCGCCCAGGTTCTTGCCGTAGGTCACTTCGACCTTGTGTTCGATCGGCAGGCCGTGACAGTCCCAGCCCGGGACATAAGGCGCATCGAAGCCCGAAAGGGTTTTCGAGCGCAGGATCATGTCCTTGAGAATCTTGTTCAGCGCATGACCGATGTGAATCGTGCCGTTGGCATAAGGAGGGCCGTCGTGCAGGACGAATTTCGGACGATCCTTGCCAATTTCGCGCAACTTTCCGTACAGGCCAATACTGTCCCAGCGCTGCAGGATCTGCGGTTCGCGCTGTGGCAGGCCGGCCTTCATTGGGAAGGCGGTGTCCGGAAGGTTTAGCGTGGCTTTATAGTCGGTCATTTAAGGCTCTTCGGTTAGCGATGGGCGCTAGGTGCGGCTAGTGCACGGGCGGCGGCGACATCCGCATTGATCGCCGTTTTCAACGCCTCAAGCGAGGCGAAACGCTGCTCTTCACGCAGCTTCTGGTGGAAAACCACCGTCAAACGCCGGTCATACAGATCACCGGCAAAATCCAAAAGGTGAACTTCCAGGTGGGCCTTGCCATCACCTGCAACCGTGGGTCTGACGCCTATATTGGCGACTCCCGACCACGGCTGGCCGTCAATGTCGACACTCACCAGGTAAACCCCGGTCAGCGGTACACGACGGCGCTTGAGTTGCACGTTGGCGGTTGGCGTGCCCAGTTGGCGCGCCAGCTTCTGGCCATGCAATACCCGCCCGGCAATGCGGAACGGGCGACCGAGCAAGCGCTCGGCCAAGGCGAAGTCGGCAGCGGCCAGGGCGTTACGCACCTGGGTGCTGCTCACGCGCAGGCCATCGAGTTCGACGGTTTGTGCGGCTTCGACGGTAAACCCCTGCTGGATACCAGCCTGTTGCAGGAAATCGAAATCGCCTACGCGGTCGCACCCGAAACGGAAGTCGTCGCCGACCTCCAGGTGCTGTACGCCGAGACCATCGACGAGGATACGATCAACGAACTCGGCGGCACTGAGACTCTGCAAACGCTGGTTGAAAGCCAGACAGAGGACTCGGTCCACACCTTCTTCAGCCAGCAGTTGCAGTTTGTCCCGCAAGCGGGCCAGACGTGCCGGCGCCGTTTCCGGGGTGAAATATTCCCGCGGCTGTGGCTCAAAAATCACCACGCAGCTAGGTACGTCCAACTCGACCGCACGCTCGCGCAGCCGGGCCAGGATAGCCTGGTGGCCACGGTGAACACCGTCAAAGTTGCCAATAGTGGCGACGCAGCCCCGATGTTCAGGGCGCAGGTTGTGGAGACCTCGAACCAGCTGCATAACGCGCTTCTTGCTCATAAAGTGGTCGATTATAACCACACCCGGCCCCGGACGACAGGCAACAGCGCAGGGCAAATGGATCGAATCGATAAAACAACCGTTTTATCGCGGCAAACTCTCTAACTCAATGACTTGCGATTGAAATCCCGCAGGCGGAAGCCTTGTAGCAGCAACATCCCGAAGTACACCACCACACCGGCCACAACCAGAGCGCCCAGGCGCATGAAGCGCTCCAGCATATGACCTTCATCCCAGGCAGGCATGAAATGCATCAGGCCGAGCAGTACCGCCGACATCATTGCAACGGCCACCAGCAACTTGAGGGCGAACATGCCCCAGCCAGGCTGAGGCTGGAACATCTGTTGTTTGCGCAACTGATAAAACAGCAGGCCGGCATTAATGCACGCACCAGCACTGATGGCCAGGGCCAGGCCGGCGTGGGCCAGCGGGCCGATAAACACCAGGTTGAGCAGTTGCGTGACGATCAGGGTGAAGATCGCGATCTTTACCGGCGTGCGGATGTTTTGCTGGGCATAAAAACCAGGCGCCAGCACCTTGATCACGATAATGCCGAGCAGGCCGACGGAATAAGCCACCAGCGCATGCTGGGTCATCAACGCATCATGTGCATCGAATTGCCCGTATTGGAACAGCGACACTGTCAGCGGCTCGGCCAGGATCCCCAAGGCCAGTGCGCACGGCAATACCAGGACGAAGCACAGGCGCAGCCCCCAATCGAGGATGCGCGAGTATTCCTGGCGATCCTTGCTGGCATAGGTGCGCGCCAGCGTCGGCAGCAAAATGGTGCCGAGGGCCACGCCCAGCACACCGGACGGTAACTCCATGAGGCGGTCCGCGTAATACATCCATGACACCGAGCCGGATACCAGCAGCGAGGCGAACGCGGTGTTGATGATCAGGGAAATCTGGCTCACCGATACGCCAAGGATCGCCGGCAGCATATTGCGCATCACGCGCCAGACGCCGGTGTCCTTGAGGTTCAGGCGCGGCAATACGAGCATGCCGATCTTTTTCAGGTGCGGCAGCTGGTAGAGCAACTGCGCCAGGCCACCGGCCAGCACGGCCCAGCCAAGGGCCATGACCGGCGGATCGAAGTAAGGGGTCAGGAACAGCGCAAAGATAATCATGCTGACGTTAAGCAGCGTCGGCACGAACGCCGGTACCGAGAAACGGTTCCAGGTGTTGAGGATCGCACCCGCCAGGGATGACAGCGAGATCAGTAATATATAAGGAAAGGTCACCCGCAACAGATCAGTGGTCAGCGCGAATTTTTCCGGGGTATTGGCAAAACCCGGCGCCGTGGCCCAGATCACCCAAGGCGCGGCGAACATGCCGACGATGGTCACCAGCATCAACACCAGGGTGAGCAGGCCCGAGACGTAGGCGATGAAAGTACGGGTCGCCTCCTCCCCCTGCTGGGTCTTGTACTCGGCCAGAATTGGCACGAACGCCTGGGAAAATGCGCCCTCGGCAAAGATCCGCCGCAGCAGGTTCGGCAGTTTAAACGCAATAAAGAACGCATCCGTGGCCATGCTCGCGCCAAAAATACGCGCCAGCAGGGTGTCACGCACAAACCCCAAAACCCGGGAGATCATCGTGATAGAGCTGACGGCAGCCAACGATTTGAGCAGATTCATTGAAAGAGTTTGCGCCTATAGATAAAGAGCAGGCGAACTAAGCGCCCACTTATGCGATACTGCGCGCCTGCAACAGCACAGCGCCAAAGCTCGCGAGTTTACAGGTCAAGCGCCGGAAATAAATCACCCGCCTCTTCAGATCGACCACTCAGCAGTTCGCATCAGCCGGCCTTGACAACACATCAAGTCATCGGCATGATTCGCGGCCTATTTTGTTTGCTATTTCCTAAAAAGTCTTTCGAGGAGCTCGACGGTGGCCAACACACCTTCCGCCAAAAAACGTGCAAAACAGGCTGAGAAGCGTCGCAGCCACAACGCCAGCCTGCGTTCCATGGTTCGTACCTACATCAAGAATGTAGTTAAAGCCATCGACACCAAAGACGCTGAAAAAGCTCAAGCAGCTTACGTTCTGGCTGTGCCAGTTATCGACCGTATGGCCGATAAAGGCATCATCCACAAGAACAAGGCCGCTCGTCATAAGAGCCGCCTGAATGGCCACATCAAGGCTCTGAGCGTTCCTGCTGCAGCCTAAGTGGTAGCAACTGCAACGCAACCCCGGTTGCGAAACAGTTAAGAAATGCCCCATACCGAAAGGTCTGGGGCATTTTTGTTTGTGCCTGAAAAACACCACTGCTCCCACATTTTCAGACCCAAAAAAACGCCCCGAACCAGTCGGGGCGTTTTTGCTACCACTTGATCAAAACATCAATCAATGGTGATGACCGCCTTCACCGTGGACATGACCGTGGGCCACTTCTTCCTGGGAAGCGTCGCGGATGGCAACGATCTTCACTTGGAAGTTCAGGCGCTGGCCAGCCAGAGGGTGGTTGCCGTCGACGGTGACATCGTCGCCGTCCAGGTCACGGATGGTGACGATCTGCATTTGACCGTCCGGCGCGGAAGCGTGGAACTGCATGCCCACTTCCAACTCATCAACACCTTCGAACATGCTGCGGCTCAGGGTGCTGACCAGCTCGGCGGAGTATTCGCCGTAGGCATCTTCAGGTTCTACGGACACTTTCAGCTCATCGCCGACAGCCTTGCCTTCCAGAGCCTTTTCCAGGCCTGGGATGATGTTACCCGCGCCTTGCAGGTAGACCAGCGGCGCGCCGCCGGCTGAGCTGTCGATGACCTCACCAGCGTCGTTGGTCAGGGTATAGTCGATGGAGACAGCCTTGTTAGCGGCGATCGTCATGGGGCGAGACCTTTTGCATAAGAATGAAGAACGGACAAGTCTAAACAAGGATTTGCCCGAAAGCGAACAGAACCCGGACGGACGGGGCCGATCAACGGCATCCTTGATCATCGGTTTCCACCAGGACGAGGAGGGTCACTGGGTTGCCGCGCTGTCTTGCGGCCATACCCAGCACCTGCGCCACCTGCCGCCGTGGCAGTCGCGCGCCTGGGTACTCGACGCCGCGCAGCGCCTGGAAAAAATAGGTCAGCCCTTTGCCTGCGGCTGGTGTGCGCAAGCGCCCGAATAACGATAACCTTGGCGCCTGATTCCCGGTAGACACTCAACCATAGAGCGCCACCGAAGCCATGCACCTCCAGAGAATTCGCATGCAGACTTTTTTTATCGCGCCCACCGATTTTGGTGTGGGTCTGACCTCCATCAGCCTTGGGCTGGTGCGCACCCTTGAGCGAGCCGGCCTGAAAGTCGGTTTTTTCAAGCCGATTGCCCAGCCACATCCTGGCGATACCGGCCCCGAGCGTTCCACCGAGCTGGTGGCTCGCACCCATGGCCTCAAGCCGCCACAGCCCCTAGGCCTGGCTCACGTGGAGCGGATGCTCGGCGACGGCCAGCTCGACGAACTGCTCGAAGAAATCATCACCCTTTATCAGCAAGCCGCCGTGGGCAAGGACGTGCTGATCGTCGAAGGCATGGTACCGACCCGCAGCGCCAGCTATGCGGCACGGGTCAACCTGCACCTGGCCAAGAGCCTGGATGCGGAAGTGATCCTGGTCTCGGCCCCGGAAAACGAAGTGCTCACCGAACTCTCCGGCCGCGTGGAACTGCAGGCCCAACTGTTCGGCGGGCCGAAAGACCCGAAAGTGCTCGGTGTGATCCTGAACAAGGTGCGCACCGACGAAAGCATGGAAGCCTTCTCGGCACGCCTCAAGGAGCATTCGCCCTTGCTGCGCAGCGGCGATTTCCGCCTGCTCGGCTGCATTCCTTACCAGCCGGAACTCAACGCCCCTCGCACCCGCGACGTGGCCGACCTGATGGGCGCGCAGATCCTCAACGCCGGCGACTACGAAACCCGGCGCATGACCAAGATCATCATCTGCGCCCGCACCATGCGTAACACCGTGGAACTGCTCAAGCCCGGCGTGCTGGTGGTGACCCCTGGCGACCGTGACGACATCATCCTCGCCGTCAGCCTGGCCGCGATCAACGGCGTGCCCCTGGCCGGCCTGCTGCTGACCAGCGATACCCTGCCCGACCCGCGCATCATGGATCTGTGCCGCGGCGCGTTCCAGGCCGGGTTGCCGGTGCTGTCGGTAAGTACCGGTTCCTACGAAACCGCCAACCTGCTCAACAACCTCAACAAGGAAATCCCGATCGATGACCGCGAGCGCGCGGAGATCATCACCGATTTCGTCGCCAGCCACCTCGATGCGCGCTGGCTGCACCAGCGCTGCGGCACGCCACGGGAGATGCGCCTGTCGCCGGCGGTGTTCCGCTACCAGTTGATCCAACGCGCCCAGGCCGCCAACAAACGCATTGTGCTGCCCGAGGGCAGTGAGCCGCTGACCGTGCAAGCCGCCGCCATCTGCCAGGCCCGGGGTATCGCGCGCTGCGTGCTGCTGGCCAAGCCGGCTGACGTGGAAGCCGTCGCGCGCGCCCAAGGCATCGAATTACCCGAGGGCCTGGAGATTCTCGACCCGGACCTGATTCGCCAGCGCTACGTGGAGCCCATGGTCGCCCTGCGCAAGAGCAAGAGCCTGAATGCGCCGATGGCCGAGCAGCAACTGGAAGACACCGTGGTGATCGCCACCATGATGCTCGCACTGGATGAAGTGGACGGCTTGGTCTCCGGGGTTATCCACTCCACCGCCAACACCATTCGCCCGGCCCTGCAGCTGATCAAGACCGCGCCGGGCTGCACCCTGGTGTCGTCGGTGTTCTTCATGCTGTTCCCCGAGCAGGTGCTGGTCTACGGCGACTGCGTGATGAACCCGCACCCAAGCGCCGCCGAGCTGGCGGAAATCGCCTTGCAAAGCGCCGACTCGGCCGCCGCCTTCGGTATCACCCCGCGCGTGGCGATGATCAGCTACTCCAGTGGCGATTCAGCCAGCGGTGAAGAAGTGGAAAAAGTCCGCGAAGCCACCCTGCTCGCTCACGAACAGCAAAGCTCGCTGCTGATCGACGGCCCGTTGCAATACGACGCCGCCGCCAACGAAACCGTCGCCCGCCAACTGGCCCCCGACAGCCTGGTCGCCGGCAAAGCCACTGTGTTTGTGTTCCCGGACCTGAACACCGGCAATACCACCCACAAGGCCGTGCAACGCAGTGCCGATTGCGTCAGCCTGGGGCCGATGCTCCAAGGCCTGCGCAAACCGGTCAACGACCTGCCACGCGGCGCCCAGGTCGACGACATCGTGTACACCATCGCACTGACTGCGATCCAAGCCGCCAACCGACCTATGGATATCTAAATGCTGGATTTTCTACCTGCCGCCGTGCGCGGGGTGATCGCGTCCTTGTTGCTGGCGCTGAACACGATCCTGCTGTGCTCATTCCTGTTCATCGTGGCGCTGTTCAAGGCCCTGCCCTTCGCCAAGCGCTTCAGCGAATGGCTGATGAACCACACCCATGAAGCCTGGGTCACCAACAACAAGGGTTGGATGAACCTGGTGCGCAGCACCCGTTGGCACCTTAAAGGCCTTGAAGGCCTGGACTACCAGCATTCGTACCTGGTGACCAGCAACCACCAGAGCTGGGTTGACATCATGGTCCTGCAATACGTGCTCAATCGACGCATTCGCCCGCTGAAGTTCTTCCTCAAGCAGGAGTTGATCTGGGTGCCGGTGATTGGCTTGGCGTGGTGGGCGCTGGGCTTTCCCTTCATGAAGCGCTACACCAAGGCCTACCTGGAAAAACACCCGGAGAAGAAAGGCAAAGACTTGGAAACCACCCGCAAGACCTGTGCGAAGTTTCGCGACAATCCGGTGGGGATTTTCAACTTTGCCGAAGGCACGCGCTTTACGCCGGACAAGCACGCACAGCAGAAGTCGCCGTTTCGCTACCTGCTCAAGCCCAAGGCGGGTGGTATCGCGTTTGTGCTGGACGCCATGGGGGAACAGCTGAAATCACTGGTCAACGTGACCATTCACTACCCTGGCGGACGCCCAGGGTATTGGGATTTGCTGTGCGGGAACGTGCAGGACGTGGTGGTGCAGTTTGAAGAGGTGCAGATTCCGACCGAGTTTATCGGTAAGAATTATGAACAGGATGGGGAATATCGGTTGGCGTTCCAGGGGTGGATTAACCAACTGTGGGAAGCCAAGGATGCGTTGCTGGACAAGCTGCACACAGACTTCCCAGGCAAACGATGACCAAAATGTGGGAGGGGGCTTGCCCCCGATAGCAGTGTGTCAGTCAGCACATCTGTTACTGATCCACCGCTATCGGGGGCAAGCCCCCTCCCACATTTGACCGAGCCCGATCTTGAAGATGTAAAAAAGCCCGCCACCGATCACTCGGGGGCGGGCTTTTTTGTGGCCGCGAGGTTTAGATCGCGCCGCGCTGACGCAACAGTTCCAGCACTTGCTTGACGCTGTCTTCCAGCGACAGGGCCTGGGTGTCGATCACCAGATCGGCATTCAACGGCACGTCGTACGGGAAGGATTCGCCAGGGATGTTGTCCCCACCGGCAGCGTATAAGCCCTGCGGATCACGCTCGGCACACACCAGCGGCGAGGCCTGCACGTACACGGTCAGCAGGCGGTCGCTGCCAATCAGCGCCTTGGCCTGTTCACGGCCTTCGGCATCCGGAGCGACGAACGCGGCCAGGGTCAGCAGGCCGGCTTCGTTGAACTGACGCGCTACGTGAGCGGCACGACGCCAGTTCTCGGTACGCCCGGCACGGTCCTGGGGCAACCCTTTATTCAGGTCGTGACGCAGGTTCTGGCCATCCAGCACAAACACCGCGCGGCCCATGTCGAACAGCTTGCGCTCGACCGCGTAGGCCAAGGTGCTCTTGCCCGCGCCCGACAGGCCGCTGAACAACACAGTGGCCGGTTGCTGGCCGAAACGCTGGGCGCGCTCTTCGGTGGCGACATGGGCCAACTTGCCGTGATGGGCCGCACTGCCGTGAGTGACCGGCGGTGCGATGATCATGCCGGCGCCCACGGTGCCGTTGGTCAAGCGGTCGATGACGATAAACGCACCGGTGGTGCGGTTGCTGTCATAGCCATCCAACGCGATGGCGGCGTCGAGGCTGACCTTGACCCGGCCGATCTCGTTCAACTGCAGCGAACTCGCCGGGCCTTCGGCCAGGGTGTTCACGTCCACACGGTGCACGATGCTGGTGATGGAACCCGGCACATAGCTGGTGGCGCGCTTGATGTCGTATTTCTTGCCCGGCAGCATCGGCTCTTCGGCCATCCACACCAGCATGGCGTCGAAGGCGTCGGTCACTTGCGGCACGTTGTCGGCATGCACCAACAGGTCGCCACGGGAGATGTCGATCTCGTCTTCCATGGTCAGGGTCACGGCCTGGCCTGGGCCGGCGTGCTCCAGCTCACCTTCGAATGTGACGATGGATTTGACGCGGCTGCTCTTGCCCGACGGCAGCACCACGACTTCATCGCCCTTGTGCACGATGCCGCTGGCCAGGGTGCCGGCAAACCCACGGAAGTTCAGGTTCGGACGGTTGACGTACTGCACCGGGAAGCGCAGGTCGGTGTAGTTGCGGTCGTTGGCGATCTCGACGGTCTCGAGGATCTCCATCAGCGACTGGCCGGTGTACCAGGGCGAGTGCTCGCTCTTGTTCACCACGTTGTCGCCCTTGAGCGCCGACATCGGCACGAATGCCATGGTGCTCGGCTTGAAGGCGATGCCCTCGGCGAACTTCAGGTAATCCGCCTTGATCGACTCGAACACGCTTTGGTCAAAGCCATTGATGTCCATCTTGTTGACGGCGATCACGATGTGCTTGATGCCCAGCAACGAGGCGATATAGCTATGGCGACGGGTCTGGGTCTGCACGCCGTAGCGGGCGTCGATCAGGATGATCGCCAGGTCACAGGTGGAGGCACCGGTGGCCATGTTGCGGGTGTACTGCTCATGGCCGGGGGTGTCGGCGATGATGAATTTGCGCTTGGCGGTGGAGAAGTAGCGGTAGGCGACATCGATGGTGATGCCCTGCTCACGCTCGGCCTGCAGGCCATCGACCAGCAACGCCAGGTCGATGTCGTCACCAGTGGTGCCGGACTTCTTCGAATCGCGGGTGATGGCTTCCAGGTGATCTTCGTAGATCATCTTGGAGTCGTGCAGCAAGCGCCCGATCAGGGTGCTCTTGCCGTCGTCGACGTTGCCGCAGGTCAGGAAGCGCAACATTTCCTTGCGCTCGTGCTGGCCCAGGTAGGCGAGGATGTCCTCGCTGATCAAATCAGATTGATGCGACATGACAGCCCCTTAGAAATAGCCTTGACGTTTTTTATCTTCCATCGAGCCTGCACCATCGTGGTCGATGACACGGCCCTGGCGCTCGGAAGTTCGCGTCAGGAGCATTTCCTGAATGATGTCCGTCAGCGTCTCGGCTTCGGACTCCACCGCGCCCGTCAACGGGTAGCAGCCAAGGGTACGGAAACGTACTTTCTTTTTGACGATTCGGGCTTTGTCTTCGTCGGACAAGTGCTCGAGGATGCGGTCGTCGTCGATCATGATCAACGTGCCGTTCTTCTCGATGACATCGCGTTCGGCGGCGAAGTACAGCGGCACGATCGGGATGCCTTCCAGGTAGATGTACTGCCAGATGTCCAGCTCGGTCCAGTTGGACAGCGGGAACACACGGATCGACTCACCCTTGTTGACGTTGCCGTTGTAGACGTTCCACAGCTCCGGGCGCTGGTTCTTCGGGTCCCAGCGGTGCTTGCTGTCGCGGAACGAGTACACGCGCTCTTTGGCACGGGATTTCTCTTCATCGCGACGGGCACCGCCGAAGGCAGCGTCGAAACCATGCTTGTCCAAGGCCTGCTTGAGGCCTTCGGTCTTCATGATGTCGGTGTGCTTGGCGCTGCCGTGGGTGAACGGGTTGATGCCCTGCGCCACACCGTCCGGGTTGACGTGGGTGATCAGGTCCAGGCCCAGTTCTTCGACCATCTTGTCGCGGAACTTGTACATCTCCTGGAATTTCCAGCGGGTGTCGACGTGCATCACCGGGAACGGCAGCTTGCCCGGGAAGAAGGCCTTGCGCGCCAGGTGCAGCATCACGGCGGAGTCTTTACCGATCGAGTAGAGCATCACCGGGTTATCGAACTCGGCGGCGACCTCGCGGATGATGTGGATGCTTTCCGCCTCCAGCTGTTTCAGATGCGTCAGTTTGTCGACCATGGTTACTCACGGAAAAACGATCTTATGGACGGCCAGCGGGCCGTGTTCGAGCGGGGCATGCTAGCACAGCACCTGCTTCTATTCAGGGCGCCATCTAGATCGAAACGGTATATCAATATGCCCCAAGGTTTGGCAGTCAAATCGGGTTGGGGCAATCGATGAACAGATGCTCCAGGGCAAAGCGCCGCGCCAGGTAATCGCCCAGCGCCTGTACGCCGTAGCGCTCGGTGGCGTGGTGGCCGGCGGCGATAAAGCTGATGTCGTTTTCGCGCGCGCTGTGGAAGGTTTGCTCGGAAGCTTCGCCACTCAGGAACAAGTCGACACCGGCGGCGATGGCGTTGTCGATGTAACCCTGGCCACCGCCGGTGCACCAGCCGACGCGGCGGATCATCTGGCTGCCTTCGATCAGCAGCGGCTCGCGGCCCATCACGTCCTGTACGCGGCGGGCGAAGTCGCGGGGTGACAGCGGTTCGGCGAGCGAGCCAACCAGGCCGACGATCCTGGGGTTGCTCGGGTCTAGCGGACCTTCGACGGTGATGTCCAGCTGGCGGGCGAGTTGCACGTTATTGCCAACGTCAGGGTGCAGGTCCAGTGGCAGGTGGTAGGCCAGCAGGCTGATGTCGTGTTTGAGCAGGGTTTTCAGGCGGCGTTGCTTCATGCCGGTGATGCAGGGATTTTCGCCTTTCCAGAAATAACCGTGGTGCACCAGGATCAAATCGGCCTGGGCTTCGACGGCCGCGTCCAGCAGGGCAAGGCTTGCGGTAACGCCGCTGACGATGCGCATCACTTGCGGCCGGCCCTCGACCTGCAGGCCATTGGGGCAATAATCGGCAATTTTTGCGCTGCCAAGGTAGCGGTCCGCTTCCTCGACGAGGGTGGTAAGGGGGACGGCCATAAAAGACTCCTAAATATCCCGTTCCGAGGCGCTCGCAGCCTCGTATAATGCGCGACATTATGGGCGCTCTCCCGCCCCCTGCAACCTGTCAGGACTTACTTGATGCTCAAGGCACTGCGTTTTTTTGGATGGCCATTGCTGGCTGGCGTGCTGATCGCGATGCTGATTATTCAGCGTTATCCCCAGTTGGTGGGCTTACCCAGCCTTGATGTCAACCTGCAACAGGCGCCGCAGACCAGCGCGGTGGTGCAAGGCCCGGTGACTTACGCGGACGCGGTGGTCATCGCCGCTCCGGCCGTGGTCAACCTGTACACCACCAAGGTCATCAACAAGCCGGCGCATCCGTTGTTTGAAGACCCGCAGTTCCGCCGCTATTTCGGTGACAATGGGCCCAAGCAGCGCCGCATGGAGTCCAGCCTGGGTTCCGGGGTGATCATGAGCCCCGAAGGCTACATCCTCACCAATAACCACGTGACCACCGGCGCCGACCAGATTGTGGTGGCCCTGCGCGATGGCCGCGAGACCCTGGCCCGTGTGGTGGGCAGCGACCCGGAAACCGACCTCGCGGTACTGAAGATCGATTTGAAAAACCTGCCGTCCATCACCCTCGGCCGCTCCGATGGGCTGCGGGTGGGTGATGTGGCACTGGCCATCGGCAACCCGTTCGGGGTGGGCCAGACGGTGACCATGGGCATCATCAGCGCGACCGGGCGTAACCAGCTGGGGCTTAACAGCTACGAAGACTTCATCCAGACCGACGCGGCGATCAACCCGGGCAACTCCGGCGGTGCGCTGGTGGATGCCAATGGCAACCTGACCGGTATCAACACGGCGATTTTCTCCAAGTCCGGCGGTTCCCAGGGCATCGGTTTTGCGATCCCGGTGAAGCTGGCGATGGAAGTGATGAAGTCGATCATCGAGCACGGCCAGGTCATTCGCGGCTGGCTGGGGATTGAAGTACAGCCGTTGACCAAGGAACTGGCCGAATCGTTTGGCCTGACCGGGCGCCCTGGCATCGTGGTCGCCGGGATCTTCCGCGATGGCCCGGCGCAGAAAGCCGGCCTGCAATTGGGGGATGTGATCCTCAGCATCAACGGCGAACCGGCCGGTGATGGTCGCAAATCGATGAACCAAGTGGCGCGGATCAAGCCGACCGACAAGGTGGCGATCCAGGTGATGCGCAACGGTAAAGAAATCAAGCTGCTGGCGGAAATCGGCCTGCGTCCACCGCCTGCACCGGTCAAGGAAGAAGAATAAACCACCGCGCCAGGTACCCGTTTGCGGGTACCTGTAAGCTCATATTTCAAAGCAAATTCATTCTCATTAGACATGTTATATTGTTTCAATATCGTTATTGGAACGCTCTATCATGCCGTCTCGAAAGTTTGCCCCCTTGGCTGGCCTGGCCTTGGGTTTGCTGCTGGACCCCGCCTTTGCCGAAGACAACACCGTTGAGCTGGACGCCATCAGCGTCACCACCGACGCCTATGAATCGGCCACCGACCCGGTCAAAGGCTACCGCGCCACGCGCTCTGCCAGTGCGACCAAAACCGACACCGCCCTGCGCGACATCCCACAGTCCATCAGCGTGATTCCTGCCTCGGTACTCACGGACCTGGGCAGCACCAACGTGGAACGCGCCCTGGAGTTTGCCGGCGGCGTGTCCAAGCAGAACAACTTTGGCGGCCTCACGCTCTACGAATACAGCGTGCGCGGCTTCACCACGTCGGAGTTCTACCAGGACGGCTTCAGCGCCAACCGGGGCTACCCGAGCACGCCGGACGCGGCCAATATCGAACGCATCGAAGTGCTCAAAGGCCCGGCCGCCAGCCTTTACGGCCGTGGCGATCCCGGCGGCACCGTGAATATCGTCACCAAAAAGCCTCAGCCTGAAGCCTTCACCACCCTGCAAACCAGCGCCGGCAGTTGGGACCGTTATCGCACTGCCGTCGACGTCAATACGCCGCTGGACAGTGAGGGCAACCTGCTGTCACGGGTCAACCTGGCGGTGGAGGACAACAACAGCTTCCGCGACCACGTCGAGAGCAAGCGCGTATTTGTCGCGCCCTCCTTCAGCTGGCAGCTGGACCCGGACACCCGCCTGCTGGTGGAAAGCGAATTCGTACGCCACAGCTCCACCTTCGACCGGGGCATCGTCGACGCCCCAGGCGTATCGCGCGCCACCTTCCTCGGCGAGCCCAACGACGGTGATATTGATAACCACAACAACCGCATCCAGGCCACCCTTGAGCATCACCTCAACGACGCCTGGAAACTGCGCCTGGCCAGCCATTACAAACAGGGCAGCCTGTGGGGCGACGCCTCGGAAAACCGCGCACTGAACGCTGACGGCCACACCCTCGACCGCCGTTACCGCGAACGCTCCATGGGTTGGCACGACAGCATCACCCAGTTGGAACTGCGCGGTCTGTTCGACATTGGCAGTTGGCAGCACGAACTGCTGGTCGGCACCGAGTACGAGGATTACCGCAAGAAAGAACGCGTCACCGCCATTGCCGGCAGCCCCTACGCCATCGACCTCTACAACCCGGTCTACGGCCAGCCCAAACCCAATGGCGCAAGCTCCGGCACCGACTTCTTCGAACAGACCAAAAGCCAGGCGCTGAACCTGCAAGACCAGATCATCTTCACCGACCGCCTGCGCGGCATGGTCGGCGCGCGCCTCGAGCACTTCGAACAAAGCACCGACGACTTCACCCGCAACCACGCCAAGAGTCGGCAAACCCACGACGCACTCACCCAGCGCGCTGGCCTGCTCTACCAACTGACACCTGAGGTAGGGGTGTTCGCCAACGCCTCCACCTCGTTCAAGCCCAACAGCGGCCTGGACGCCACCGGTAAAACCTTCAAGCCCGAAGAAGGCGTGGGCTATGAGGTGGGGATCAAGAGCGAGCTGTTCGACGACCGACTCAGCGCCACCCTAGCCGCCTTCCATATCGAAAAGGAAAACGTGCTGGCCCTGGACCCGGCCACCAATACCAACCGCGCCATGGGCAAGGCACGCAGCCAGGGCTTCGACCTGCAACTGACAGGACAGCTAACGGATGCCGTACGGATAATCGGCGCTTTTGCCTACATCGATGCCGAAGTGACCAAGGGTGATAAAGCCATTCCGGCGGGCAGCCGCATTCTCGGCGTGGCCAAGCGCAGCGGCAGTCTGTTGGGGGTGTATGAATTCCAGGAAGGTGCGTTACGCGGTTCAGACCTGGGCGCGGCGTTCACCTATGTAGGGGATCGCTCGGGTGAAGCGGGCAGCCGCTTTGAACTGCCCGCCTACCACACCGTCGACTTGCTGGCCCATTACAAGGCCACGCAGAACGTCACCGTGGGCCTGAACCTCAACAACCTGTTCGATGAAAAGTACTACGAGCGGTCCTACAGCAATTACTGGGTCAATCCCGGCGAACCGCGCAATCTCACCGTCAGCCTGACTCTCAACCTCTAATCCCCCCTTGCTCGCGAAGCACCTGAGAGCGCCGCGTTACCCCAGATGCACTGCGTTATCGTTAACGACCTTCGCGAGCAAGAACTAGGCGTCCCCCTCGCTCCTACAGTGACAGCGGTGCTCTTTCGCAGAGAGCATTGAGCGCCGCTGCCCACTGTGGATCGTCATTCAAACACGGCACCAGCACCAGCTCCTCACCGCCCGCCTCGCGGAATTGCTCCCGACCACGATCACCGATCTCTTCCAGGGTCTCGATGCAATCGGCAACAAACGCCGGGCACATCACCAGCAGCTTTTTCACCCCTTGCCGGGCCAGCGCGTCCAGGCGTGCCTCGGTGTAGGGTTCGATCCACTTCGCGCGGCCCAGGCGCGATTGGAACGCCACTGACCATTTGTCGTCGGGCAAGCCCAGGCGCGCGGCGAAATCCCGGGCGACGCTGAAGCATTGCGCGCGGTAGCAGGTAGCGAGCACCTCAGGCGAGGCGTTCTTGCAACAGTCCGCATCCTTGAAACAATGCGCGCCCGTAGGGTCGAGCTTTTTCAGATGGCGCTCGGGCAAGCCGTGGAAACTCAGCAGCAAGTGATCGTAATGCGCATCTATATAAGGTCGGGCGCTGGCTGCCAACGCGTCGAGGTATTCCGCCTGGTCGTAGAACGGCTGCAGGATCGAGAACTGTACGTTGAGCTTTTTCTCGCGCACTACCCGCTTGGCTTCTTCAATCACCGTGGTCACGGTGCTGTCGGCAAACTGCGGGTACAGGGGCGCCAGAGTCACTTTCTGAATACCTTGGGCGGCCAACCGCGTGAGCGTCGTTTCCAGGGAAGGCTCGCCATAACGCATCGCCAACTCCACGGGCCCCTGGGTCCACTGCGCGGCCATCTGCTGTTGCAGGCGACGACTGAGCACCACCAGCGGCGAACCCTCGTCCCACCATATAGAGGCGTAGGCATGCGCAGATTGCTCAGGGCGCTTGATCAGGATCAACGACACCAGCAAGCGCCGCACCGGCCACGGCAGGTCGATTACATAAGGGTCCATCAGGAACTGATTGAGGTAGCTGCGCACATCGGCCACCGAAGTGGAGGCCGGTGAACCCAAGTTGACCAGTAACAACGCGTGATCCGTCATGCAACTTCCTATCTCTTAGAGGCGGCTGGACAAGTCATCCAAAGCCGCATGCAACTCAGTGAACTGGAAAATGAAACCGGCGGCCATCAAGCGTTCGGGGATCGCCTTCTGCCCGCCCAGCAACAGCCCCGATAACTCGCCCAAACCCACCTTCAATGCAAAGGCCGGCATCGGCATGAACGCCGGGCGGTGCAGCATCTGGCCCAATGTCTTGGCGAACTCGCGGTTACGCACCGGGTGCGGCGCGCAGGCATTATAAGGACCGCTGGCGTCATCCTTGTGCAGAAGAAAATCAATCAGGGCGATTTGATCCTTGATATGCACCCACGGCATCCACTGCCGCCCCTTGCCGATAGGCCCGCCCAGCCCGAGTTTGAACGGCAGCAACAGGCGCGACAAAAAGCCGCCCTCGGCCGCCAGCACCAACCCCGTACGCACCAGCACCACGCGAATGCCCATCGCTTCGGCGCGCTGGGCGGTTTCTTCCCAGGCGATGCAGAGTTGGCTGGGGAAATCGTCCTGTACCGGGCCGCTGGCCTCGGTCAGTTCGCGCTCGCCACCGTCGCCGTACCAACCCACCGCCGAACCGGAAACCAGCACCGCCGGTTTTTGCGCCAGGCCGTCGAGCCAGGCCAACAGGGTTTCGGTCAAGCCGATGCGGCTGCTCCACAACAACGCCTTGCGTTTGTGGGTCCAGGGACGGTCAGCGATCGGCGCGCCAGCCAGGTTGACCACCGCGTCCACCGCGTCGGTCACGTCCTCCAGACGGCCAACACCCTGCACCGTGGCACCGCACAACCGGGCGACGTCTTCAGGATGGCGACTCCACACCGTCAGGCGATGCCCCTCGGCAATCCAGTGTTGGCAGAGTTGGCGACCGATCAGTCCGGTACCGCCGGTCAGCAAAATATGCATGGGACGCTCCTCATGTAACGTTCGCCGCCGATCACTAGTCTATTTTATAAGCAGGGATCAATTTGTAATCGGGCGTGACTTTTGTTTAAGCCTCATGGTTAACCATAGGCCACGCCAAGCGATCAGGTACGCCAAAACTTATACCAAAAAACAATATTGTACAGCTATTGGTGTCGGCGTAGTCTGTACCCAACGGTAAAACGAGGCCTCCCATGACTGTCCCCATCGCGATCATCGGCACCGGCATCGCCGGTCTCTCCGCCGCCCGAGCGTTACAAGACGCCGGGCACGTTGTACAACTGTTCGATAAAAGCCGCGGCAGCGGCGGCCGCATGTCCAGTAAGCGCAGCGATGCTGGCGCCTTGGACATGGGCGCTCAATACTTCACCGCCCGCGACCGACGCTTCGTCAACGAAGTGCAGCGCTGGCAAAACAACGGCTGGGCCGAGCAATGGAAGCCGCAGCTGTACAACTTCAAGTCCGGCCAGCTCACGCCCTCCCCCGATGAACAAATCCGCTGGGTCGGCACGCCACGCATGAGCGCAATCACCCGCGCACTGCTCGACGACCTGCCGGTGGAGTTCGGTTGCCGCATCACCGAAGTGTTCCAAGGCAAGCAACACTGGAACCTGCTGGATGCCGACGGCGGCAATCACGGCCCGTTCAGCCATGTGATCGTCGCCACGCCTGCCCCCCAGGCCACTGCGCTGCTGGCGGCAGCGCCCAAATTGGCGAGTGCTGCCGCCGGCGTGAAGATGGACCCGACCTGGGCCATTGCCCTGGCCTTCGACAAGCCCCTGGATACGCCAATGGAAGGCTGCTTCGTGCAAGACAGCCCGCTCGACTGGCTGGCGCGCAACCGCAGCAAACCCGGGCGCGACAACACCCTCGACACCTGGGTGCTGCACGCCACCAGCACCTGGAGCAAGGCCCACCTGGACCTGTCCAAGGAAGCGGTGATCGAACACCTGCACGGGGCCTTCGCCGAATTGCTGCACAGCGCCATGCCCGCACCGTCCTTCAGCCTGGCGCACCGCTGGCTCTACGCACGCCCCTCCAGCGCCCATGAATTCGGTGTGCTGGCCGACGCCGACCTGGGCCTTTACGTGTGCGGCGACTGGTGCCTCTCGGGCCGGGTGGAAGGGGCATGGCTCAGTGGCCAGGAAGCCGCGCGACGGTTGATCGAGCACCTGCAATGAACCGCATCAACCCCGCCAAATTGCTGCTGTCGAAGTGGACGGCAGCCCGGCCCCGCAATAAAGAAAAACACTTCCTGGTGACCGAGCTGTTTCGTGACGAGGAAGGCACTCTGCTGGAGATCGAGTTGCAAGCCGTGATGACCAGGCGCGCTGAACGCCTGGCCTGGCAAACCCTGCAAAATGCCGAGGATTGGCAAATCGGCTGGAAATAGCCTCCTCGCAAATACCTATACAAAACATTTGACTTGTACAGCATCAAACCTATGATGAGACTTAGTTGTACAGATTTTAAATCTTGTACAGGAATCTTGCAGAGGTTTGGCCATGCCCACCACACCGCCCATCAAGCCGAAGATTGGCATCAGCGCCTGCCTGCTGGGCGAGAACGTGCGCTTCAATGGCGGTCACAAGCAATCCCAGCTATGCAGCGAGGTACTCGCCGAGTATTTCGACTTCGTGCCGCTGTGCCCGGAAGTGGCGATCGGCCTGGGTATTCCCCGTGAAACCATTCGCCTGGTGGGCGACGCCGAACAGCCCCAGGCCGTTGGCACCGTGCACCGCGAGCTGAATGTCACCGCGCCACTGGATGCATACGGTCGCAAAATGGCCGCCGAGCACACCGACCTGTGCGGCTACATCTTCATGCAGAAGTCGCCGTCCTGTGGCCTGGAACGCGTCAAGGTCTACCGTGAAAACGGAGCGCCGGTGGATGGCGGCGGGCGTGGCATCTACGCCCAGGCGTTCTGCGCGCGTCACCCGAACCTGCCGGTTGAAGAAGATGGCCGCCTGAATGACCCGGTACTGCGGGAAAACTTCCTGACCCGCGTCTTCGTCTACGCCAGTTGGCAACAACTGTTGGCCGAGGGCCTGACCCGCCACCGCTTGCTGGCTTTTCACTCGCGCTACAAGTATTTGCTGATGGCCCACAGCCTGATGCATTACAAGAGCCTGGGCCACCGCCTCGGCAGCATGGCCAAGGACGTCAATCTCGACGAGTTGGCCGCCTGCTATTTCAGCGACCTGATGACCGGCCTGAAAAAGTGCGCCACCCGCGGCACCCACACCAACGTGCTGCAACACATCAGTGGCTATCTCAAGCAGGCCATCAGCGCCGATGACAAACAGGAAATGCAGACGGTCATCGGCCAGTACCAGCAGGGCATCGTGCCGCTGGTAGTGCCGTTGACCCTGCTCAAGCATCACTTTCGCCAACACCCGGATCGCTACATCGCGCAGCAGGCCTACTTGCAGCCGCACCCGGAAAATCTCAGCCTGCGTAATGCGATCTAAACCATGAAAAGCGTCATGACCGCTGTCTTGCAAGACGAATCCGGCGCAGACATCGCCCAAGCCCTCGAAGACGGCTGGCTGCCGATTCGTGAAGTGGCGCGCCAGACCGGCGTCAACGCCGTGACCCTGCGCGCCTGGGAACGCCGTTATGGCCTGATCGTGCCCCAGCGCACGCCCAAGGGTCATCGGCTGTTCAGCGCCGAGCATGTACAACGTATCCACACCATCCTCACCTGGCTCAATCGCGGCGTACCGGTCAGCCAGGTCAAAGGCCTGCTCGATTCTGCCCAAGCCCTTCCCGACTCGGTAGAGAACGAGTGGCAAGCCTTGCGCCAGAACCTGGTACAGGCCGTCAGCGAGCTGGCCGAACGCCGGGTGGACGATGTATTCAACCAGGCCATGGCGCTGTACCCGCCGCGCACCCTGTGTGAGCAGCTGCTGCTGCCGTTGCTGCAGGAGTTGGAGCAACGCTGGCAAGGCCAGTTTGGCGCACAGATGGAGCGGGTGTTTTTCCTGTCCTGGCTGCGCAGCAAGTTCGGTGCACGTATCTACCACAATAATCGTCAGTTGCACGGCGCGCCGTTGTTGCTGGTCAACCACTCCGACCTGCCCCTGGAGCCGCACCTGTGGCTCAGCGCCTGGCTGGCCAGCAGTGCCGATTGCCCGGTGGAAGTCTTCGACTGGCCGCTGCCCGCCGGCGAGTTGGCCCTGGCGGCGGAACACCTGCAACCGCGCGCCGTGCTCCTGTACTCGAGCAAGGCCCTGCAATTGCCGGCACTTACCAAGCTGCTGGGCGGGGTCGGTTGCGCAAAACTGATCGTCGGACCGACGGTATGCATCCACCAGGCCGAGCTGGCCGTATTAACCCAAGACATTGCGCAATTGTTCGTGGCCGAAGACCCGTTGTCGGCCCACCAGCTACTGATCCAACGTGGACTTATTTAAATGCACTTGATCTGGCTGCGCACCGACTTGCGCCTTCACGACAACACCGCCCTGGCCGCCGCCTGCCAGCGCGGCCCGGTGGCGGCCGTGTACCTGATCACGCCGGAGCAATGGCTGGCCCACGACGATGCGCCGTGCAAAGTGGATTTCTGGCTGCGCAACCTGCAGCACTTGAGTCAGGCCCTGGGCGCACTGAACATTCCCTTGCTGATCCGCCACGCCGCCACCTGGGACCAAGCCCCCGCCGTGTTGAGCCAATTGTGCCGGGAACTGTCCATGGAGTCGGTGCACGTCAACGAGGAATACGGCATCAACGAAAGCCGTCGCGATACCGCCGTCGCCCAGGTATTGGAAGCCGACGGCGTGACGTTCCACCGCTACCTGGACCAACTGTTTTTCCAACCGGGCAGCGTGCTGACCAAGACCGGTACCTACTTCCAGGTGTTCAGCCAGTTCCGCAAGGTCTGCTACGCGCGCCTGCACAGCGCCTTGCCGCGCCTGGTCGCAACGCCCAAGGCCCAAGCCCCGTTCACGCTCAAGCGCGATCCGATTCCCGAACAGGTCGAAGGCTTCGAACCACCCAGCGAGACCCTGCGCGCCCTCTGGCCCGCCGGCGAAGACGAAGCCCGCCGCCGCCTTGATGCCTTCGCCGACCAGCAGATCAGCTACTACAAAGACGAACGCGACTTTCCGGCCAAGCCCGGCACCAGCCAGCTCTCCGCCTACCTGGCCGCCGGCGTGGTTTCGCCGCGCCAATGCCTGCACGCCGCACTGCAAACCAACCAGGGCGAGTTCGAAAGCGGCGACATCGGCGCTATCACGTGGATCAACGAACTGCTGTGGCGTGAGTTCTACAAACACATTCTGGTCGGCTACCCACGGGTCTCCCGTCACCGCGCTTTCCGTCCCGAGACCGAAGCCCTGGCCTGGCGTGATGCGCCCAGGGATCTCGCCGCCTGGCAGCAAGCCCGAACCGGCCTGCCGATCATTGATGCCGCGATGCGCCAACTGCTGGAAACCGGCTGGATGCATAACCGCCTGCGCATGGTGGTGGCGATGTTCCTGACCAAGAACCTGTTGATTGACTGGCGCGAAGGCGAGCGCTTCTTCATGCGTCACCTGATCGACGGCGACCTCGCGGCCAACAACGGCGGCTGGCAATGGAGTTCATCCACCGGCACCGATTCGGCGCCGTATTTCCGGATTTTCAGCCCGCTGAGCCAGTCGGAAAAATTCGACAGCGAAGGCGTATTTATCAAGCACTGGCTGCCGGAACTGGCCACGCTGAACAAGAAGGAAGTGCACAACCCGCAAGCGCTTGGCGGTTTGTTTGGCGTGGCGGATTACCCGCGCTCGATTGTCGACCTGAAAAAATCCCGCGAACGCGCCCTGGCGGCCTTTCGCAACCTGCCTTCACGCCAGGAGGTCGCCGAACATGAGTGACTTCCTGCGCCGCTTTGCCCAGACCTTTGCCTCGCTGGACAAGCACAACCTGCAGCTGCTCGACAGCCTCTACAGCAAGGACATCGCGTTCACCGACCCACTGCATGAAATCCATGGCCTGACTGCGCTGCACACGTATTTCGCCGAGCTGTACAGCAACGTCAGCCAGCTGCGCTTCGACTTCCACGGTTTCGACCAGGTGGCCGAGGGCGAAGGTTACCTGCGCTGGAAAATGAGTTTCTGCCACCCGCGCCTGGGCAAAGGCAAGGTTATCCGCGTGGAGGGCTGCTCGCATTTGATGTGGCATGACAAGGTGTACCGCCACCGCGATTACTTCGATGCCGGCGCCCTGTTGTACGAACACCTTCCCGTGCTGGGTGGGGTCGTCAGTTGGTTGAAAAGGAGAGTGGGATGAACGCACTGCCGCCCCGTCGTTATTGGCTGACCGGTGCCAGCAGTGGCATCGGTGCCGCATTGGCCGTGGAGTTGCTCAACAGCGGTGCCCACGTGGCCCTCAGTTCGCGCAGCAAAGGCCCGCTGGAAGCGCTCGCCCAACGGTACCCCGGCCAGGTGCTGGTGGTGGCCGGCGACCTGACCAATAGCCAGACAGTGCGCGAGATCGGTGAACACATCGGCGCGGCCTGGGGTTCGGTCGACACCGTCATCCTCAACGCCGGCACCTGTGAATATGTCGACGCCAAGCAATTCGATTCCTCGATTATCGAACACGTGGTGCGCACCAATCTGCTGGCCAGCAGTTACTGCATTGAAGCGGCGCTGCCGTTGTTGCGCGCCGGGCGCACGCCACACCTGGTGGGCGTCGCCAGCGCCGTGACCTACCTGCCGATGCCACGGGCCGAAGCGTATGGCGCGTCCAAGGCCGGGCTGCGCTACCTGTTCGAATCCCTGCGCATCAGCCTGTCGCCCGAGAACATCGATGTCACGGTGATCAGCCCGGGCTTCGTCGACACCCCGCTCACCGAACGCAATGACTTCCCGATGCCCCTGAGCTGGCCGGCCGACAAGGCCGCGCGGCATATCTTCGCCAAGCTGGAAAAACGCCCGCTGGAGATCGCCTTCCCGGCGGTGTTTATCGCCACGCTGTGGCCGCTGTCGAAACTGCCGAGCCGCGCGCAATTGATCATCGGCAAACGCATGTTGCGCAGCCCGCCACCGAAGAAGGACGACCTGTGAAGATCGCCATTATCGGCAGCGGCATCGCCGGGCTGACCAGCGCCTACCTGCTCAGCCGCCGTCACGACATCACGCTGTTCGAGGCGGGCGACCGTATCGGCGGGCATACCCACACGGTCAACGTCACCGTCGAGGGCAAACCCTATGCGGTGGACACTGGCTTCATCGTGTTCAACGACTGGACCTACCCCAACTTCATTCGCCTGCTGGGGCAGATCGGCGTCACCTTCAAACCCACCGAAATGAGCTTTTCGGTGTGCGACCAGAGCAGCGGCTTCGAGTACAACGGCAACAACCTCAACAGCCTGTTTGCCCAGCGCCGCAATATTCTGTCGCCGGGCTTCTGGGGCATGCTGCGTGACATCCTGCGCTTCAATCGCCAGGCACCGCTGGACCTGCAAGAGCAGCGCATCAGCGCCGAGATGACCTTGGGTGACTACCTCGAAGCCGGGGGTTACGGGCCGCGATTTATCCGGCATTACATCGTCCCGATGGGGGCGGCGATCTGGTCGATGTCCCTGGCGGACATGCTGGACTTTCCGCTGCAATTCTTTGTGCGCTTCTTCAAGAACCACGGCTTGCTCTCGGTGAACAACCGGCCGCAGTGGTGCGTGATCGAGGGCGGTTCCAGCCGTTATATCGAACCGCTGACCCGCAGCTTTCGTGAGCACATCCGCCTCGACTGCCCCGTGCACCTGGTCGAGCGCGACGCAGAGGGCGTGATCATTCACAGCGCCGCCGGCACCGAAGCTTTCGACAAGGTGGTGTTCGCCTGCCACAGCGACCAGGCACTCGCCTTGCTCGGCGACCCGAGCCAGGCCGAGCAGGAGATCCTCGGCGCCCTGCCCTATGCCGACAACGACGTGGTGCTGCACACCGACACACGCCTGCTGCCCGACCGCGAACTGGCCTGGGCCAGTTGGAACTACCGGCTCAGCGGCGACGCGCAGACCCAGGCCGCTGTCACCTATGACATGAACATCCTGCAAGGCATCGACAGTGCCACCACTTTCTGCGTCAGCCTCAACCAGACGCCGATGATCAACCCGCTGAAGATCCTCGCGCGCTACACCTACGCCCACCCGCAATACAGCCTGGCCGCCGTGGCCGCGCAAGCACGCTGGGAAGAATTGAACGGCACCCGACATACCTGGTATTGCGGTGCCTATTGGGCCAACGGTTTCCATGAAGATGGTGTCGTCAGCGCCCTGCGCGTGGCCGAAGCCTTTGGGGAAAGCCTGTGAACAGCGCCCTGTACAGCGGCTGGATCGCCCATCGACGGTTTGCACCCAAGGCCCACGCCTTTCGCTACCGCATCGGCCTGCTGTACCTGGACCTCAGCGAACAAGACGAAGTGCTCGGGCTCTCGCCCCTGGCCGGCGCGAGTCGCCTGGCACCCTTCGGTTTTCGCCAGCAGGACTACCTGCGTGAATTCACGCGCCACGGCATGAGCTTGACCGATGCCGTGCGCCAGGAAGTCGGCAAGGCCCTGGGGCATACACCCCTGGGCGTTATCTGCCTGCTGACCCAGGCCCGCAGTTGGGGCCTGGCTTTTAACCCAGTGAGTTTCTTCTACTGCTTCGAGGCCGATGGGCAACTGGCCGCGATCCTGTGCGAAGTGACCAACACCCCATGGCGCGAGCGCTATCACTACGTGCTGCCGGCCCAGGCCCTCGGCCCGGATGAGCACCAGCACTTCGCCGTGGCCAAGGCGTTTCACGTGTCGCCGTTTTTGCCGCGCGACCTGGAATACCGCATGAGCTTCAGCCCGCCCGCCGCCAAGCTCGGCGTGCACATGGCCGATTGGCAGGGCGACGTGAAAGTCTTCGACGCCACCTTGAGCCTGCACAAAGAAACGCTCAACCGCGCCAGCCTGCACCGTTACCTGTGGCGCTTTCCGTGGATGACCGCCAAGACCTGCCTGGCCATTTATTGGCAGGCCCTGCGCCTGTTGCTCAAGCGCACACCGATTTTTTCCCATCAGGCCGCCGACGGCGCCTCTCGCACAGCTGTCGGGTACACCAAGGATCGTCGCCATGAAATCCCCTAGCTTATCGGTCAAGACCAACCGCCTGAACGTCAACGGCATGACCAGTGCGCTGCTGCGCAAGGGTGTGCTGCGCCAACTCAGCCAACTGCGCCATGGCCAGTTGGTAGTGATCGAGGACGGCGAGCGCCAGGTATTCGGCGCACGGGAAGCGCACTTGCTGGGGGAAATCCAGATTGTCGATTCGGCGGTCTGGGGCCTGGTGGCGGCCAACGGTTCCATCGGCGCGGGCGAAGCCTTTATCCACGGTTATTGGACCAGCCCGGACCTGACGGCGGTGGTGCGGGTGATGGTGAGTAACCTGGATGTGCTCGACGCAATGGAGGGTGGCCTGGCGAGCTTGGCGCGGCCGTTCACCCAAGGCCTGCACTGGCTCAACCGCAACACGCGCAAGGGCTCGCAGAAAAACATCGCCGCCCACTACGACCTCGGCAATGACCTGTTCGAAGAATTCCTCGACCCGACCATGATGTATTCGGCCGCGCAGTTCCTGACGCCCGACGACACCCTGGAACAGGCGCAACTGAACAAACTGGAACGCATCTGCCAGAAGCTCGCGCTCAAACCTACCGACCACTTGCTGGAGATCGGCACCGGCTGGGGCAGCATGGCCCTGTATGCCGCGCAGCATTACGGCTGCAAGGTCACCACCACGACCTTGTCCAAAGAGCAGTTCGCCTACACCGAAAAACGCATCGCGGCCCTGGGCTTGCAAGACCAGGTCACGTTGTTGCTGCAGGACTACCGCGACCTGACCGGCGAGTACGACAAGCTGGTGTCCATCGAGATGATCGAAGCGGTGGGCCATCGCTTCCTGCCGACCTACTTCAAACAGTGCGCGCACCTGCTCAAGCGCGATGGCCTGATGTTGCTGCAAGCCATCACCATCCGTGAGCAACGCTTTGAGCAGGCGAAGAACAGCGTCGACTTTATCCAGCGCTATATCTTCCCCGGCGGCGCCCTGCCGAGTGTGCAGAACATGCTGCACATCGTCAGCCGCGACACCGACATGAACCTGTTGCACATGGAGGATTTCGGCCTGCACTACGCGCGAACCTTGCGCCTGTGGCACGAGAACTTTCGCCACGCCCACGGCCGCCTGACGGAGTTGGGCTACGACGAATATTTCCTGCGGCTGTGGGAGTTTTACCTGTGCTACTGCGAGGGTGGCTTTATGGAGCGCACCATTGGCACTGCGCAATTGCTGCTGGCCAAACCGTCGGCCATCAACCCTCCGTTGCTCGGGCGCTTCAGTGCTTAAACCACTGGCCAACGCCATACTGTTCCAGTGCGGGTGGTTTGCCTGCGTACTCGGTGGCGATAGCCCCTGGTTGCTGGTGGGGCTGGCGGTGCTGGCAATCCACCTGCTGTGGATAAGTTCGTGGGCCCAGGACGGCGCGCTGATCATCAGCGTAATACTGGCGGGCACGGCGTTGGACACGCTGTTGCGCGCCGCAGGGGTTTTCCAGTTCAGCGAACCGGGGCCATTGATTCCGTTCTGGCTGATGCTGCTGTGGGGGCTGCTGGCGACTACTTTGCGCCATTGCTTGGCCTGGAGCGCCCGGCCCTGGTGGCGCGCCGCACTACTGGGCGCGGTGGGTGGGCCGTTGTCCTATTACGCTGGCAGCCAATTGGCCGGCGTACAGTTTGGCTATGGCCTGGGCCCGACAATGGCCGGGCTGGCCGTTCTCTGGACCGTAGTGTTCTCACTCCTGGCACGCGCCGCGACCGGCAAAAGATGAAGCTGGTCGGCTTCTACTTGCAGCTTGCAGCTTAAAGCTTGAAGCTGCCGCCCATGACCAACATCCCCCACATTCAAATCACCGAACCCGCCGTCACCTGCTCGACCTGCGCGGCCTGCTGCTGCCAGCTGGAAGTGATGCTGATCACCGACACCGGCGTGCCGGAGCGCTATATCGACACTGACGATTGGGGCGGTGAAGTGATGCTGCGCCTGGACGACGGCTGGTGCGCGGCGCTGGATCGCGACACGATGATGTGCACGATCTACGAGCGTCGGCCGCTGATTTGCCGGGAGTTCGAGATGGGCGCACCGGAGTGCCTGACCGAACGCGAAGGAATCGCCACGGCCTACCGCTGATCTAAAGACTGATGACGATCAAAATGTGGGAGGGGCTTGCCCACTCCCACATTGTTCTGCAGCGTTCCTGGGAATTACAGCGGCATGGTGTAGTGCAGCGAGTAGCTTTCTACACCGTCGTTACTGCTGCTGATCCCGGCATTGGAGTAGTGCGTGGCGCGAATGCCCACTTCATGCCCACCGGTGAAGCGCAGGCCGAAACCCAGGCGGTCTTCGAACTGGAAAGCCTGGCCGATGTTGTTGTCTTCCAGCTTGGTACGGGAAAACACCGCCACGCCGATCCCGGCTTCGATGTAGGGCTTGACCGACTGGCCGGCAAACTCATACACAAATACCGGCGAGAACGACAGGCTGCTGGCACCTGCACGCTCATCACCGTCCCAATAGGTGTAGGCGCCGCTCCAGTAGCCGGTCAGGCGACCGACGTCGCTCTGCATCCAGCTTTTGTCCCAATCCGAGGTCAAGCCCAGTCGATAGGTCAACGTCGAATCGCTGGTACTGCCCACCCCAAATTCCAGGCCTGCGGCCTGGGTCGAAACAGAGTGTCCCACCACTACAGCCGCAATCGCGGCTAAACAGAACAAGCGCTTCATAAGAAACAGTCCTTTGAAAACGAAGTTGTATGATTTTTTACAGGCCATCTCGCTATAGAAGCTGACGCACATTCAGAAGTTCAGCGACATTTCACGAAATTTTCACGACCCGAAGCTTCGCACAACTCCAGAATGTTTCCATAGTGTCGGTAGGATATTTCTTAGGTGATACACATCGCCGCTGGTCCAGAACTGTGCAGGCTCAGGATCGCCTAGGGCCAGCAGATCGCGCTCGCCCAGCAAACGCTTGAGCTGCCGCGCGACGGCAGCGCCGGTGTCGATGAGGATGATGCTGGGGGGCAGCATCTGCGCCAGAAGCGGCTTGAGGAAAGGATAGTGGGTGCAGCCGAGGATGATGGTGTCGCAACCGGCGCTGAGCAGCGGGTCGATATAGCCCTGCAATAAATGACGCAGGGCCAGGCTGTCGAGGTCACCGGTTTCAATCAGCTCCACCAGGCCCGGGCACGGCTGGGTGATCACCCGCACATCGGTGGCAAAACGGTCGAGCAACGCGGCGAACTTGGCGCTTTGCAGGGTGCCGGTGGTGGCGAGCACCCCGACCACGCCACTGCGAGTGGCAGCGGCAGCGGGTTTGACCGCGGGCTCCATACCCACCAACGGCCAGTCGGGGTAGTCCTGGCGCAAATCCGCGACGGCCGCCACGGTTGCGGTGTTGCAGGCAATCACAAAAGCCTTGGCGCCCTGCTCGCGGAAAAACTCGGCAACCGAACGGGAACGCTCAAGAATGAACGCCGGGGTTTTCTCGCCATAGGGGATATGCCCGCAATCGGCCACGTACAACAGTGACTCATGGGGCAGCAATTGCTGAATCTCATCCAGCACCGACAAGCCGCCGACGCCGGAATCGAACACACCGATCGGCGCGTCCTTACCCATGTCGCGTCCCGCAGACACTGCAACCGGGATCACGCTTGACCCGCAATTCGCGAAAGCGTGTGCTCAATGCGTCGATCAGCAGCAAGCGCCCCACCAGCGGCTCGCCGAAACCCGCCAGCAACTTCAAGGCTTCCAGGGCTTGCAGGCTACCGACCAGGCCCACCAGAGGGCCGACCACGCCCGCTTCGCTGCAGGTCAGTTCAGTGTCGCTGCCGTGCCCGTATAGACAGTGATAGCACGGGCTTTCGGCGCGACGCGGATCGAATACCGACAGTTGCCCTTCGAGGCGAATCGCCGCGCCGCTGATCAATGGCTTGCCCATCGCCACGCAGGCGGCATTGACCGCCTCGCGGGTGGAGAAGTTGTCGCTGCAATCGAGCACCACGTCCACGCCTGCCACCGCCGCCGCCAAGGTATCGGCATCCAGCGCGACGCGATGGGCGACCAATTTGACTTCGGGGTTGAGGGCGCTCAAGCGATGGATGGCCGAGTCGACCTTGGCCTGGCCGACGCTGTCGGTGTCATGGATGATCTGGCGTTGCAGGTTGGTGAGGTCGACGGTGTCGAAATCCGCCAGGTGCAATTCGCCGACGCCAGCGGCGGCCAGGTACATGGCCACCGGGGCGCCCAGGCCACCGAGGCCGATGATCAACGCACGGCCGTTTTTCAGGCGCAATTGGCCATCGATGTCGACATGCTGCAACAGAATCTGTCGGCTATAGCGCAACAGCTCCTGATCGGTCAGCACGGCCGGCGTCCCACGGAGATGCGCTCATGACCGCCCAGGTCAATACGGCTGTGCACTTGCTCGAAGCCTTGGCTCAGCAACAGGTCGCGCACCGCGCCAGCCTGGTCGTAACCGTGCTCCAGCAGCAGCCAGCCCGCAGCGTTCAGATGGGCTGGGGCCTGGGCGATGATCAGGCGCAGGTCGTCCAAACCATCATGGCCTGCCACCAGGGCGCTGGCCGGCTCGAAACGCACATCGCCCGCCACCAGGTGCGGATCGTTGTCGGCGATGTAGGGCGGGTTACTGATGATCAGGTCGTAGGCGTGACCTGCCAGGGCGCTGAACCAATGGCTGTTGAGCACCGTGGCGTTATTGAGGTGCAGGCGCTGGCGATTGCGTTCTGCCAGTGCCACGGCCTCCAGCACGCGATCGACGGCCGTGACGTGCCAGGCCGGACGCTCGCTGGCCAGGGCCAGGGCGATGGCGCCGCTGCCGGTGCCGAGGTCGAGGACCTTGACCGGTGTGGCCGGTAACAATTCCAGGGCCGCTTCCACCAGCAGCTCGGTGTCCGGACGCGGGATCAGCGTGTGGGGTGCAACCTCCAGGTCCAGCTTCCAGAAACCTTGCTGGCCGAGGATATAGGCCACCGGCTCACCGGCGCGGCGGCGTTGCAGGTAGCCAGCAAAAGCCAGGGCGTGTTCGCTGCTGACGATTTTTTCCGGCCAGGTGTGCAGGTAGCTGCGGGACTTGCCCAAGGCCGCCGCCAGCAGTAACTCGGCATCCAGGCGCGCGGTGGGCGAGTCGGGCAGGTCGGCGGCGCGCAGCAGGCTGGCGATGATGGTCATTTATTCACCTATCGCCGCCAGTTGATCGGCCTGGTATTCGGCGAGCAATGGCTCGATCACCGCGTCCACGCCACCGGCGAGAATCTCGTCCAGGGAATAAAGGGTGAGGTTGACCCGGTGGTCGGTGACCCGGCCCTGGGCAAAGTTGTAGGTACGGATGCGCTCGGAGCGGTCGCCCGAGCCCACCAGCAATTTGCGCTCGCTGGCAATCGCGTTGGCGGCGGCGCTGGTCTGCTGGTCATTGAGCTTGGCCGACAGCCAGGACATGGCCCGCGCACGGTTCTTGTGCTGGGAGCGCTCTTCCTGGCACTCCACCACGATGCCCGACGGCAAGTGGGTGATGCGGATCGCCGAGTCAGTCTTGTTGACGTGCTGACCACCGGCGCCCGACGAGCGGTAGGTGTCGACCCGCAGGTCGGCCGGGTTGATCTCGATGGCTTCCTGCTCGTCCGGCTCGGGCAACACGGCCACGGTGCATGCCGAGGTGTGGATGCGGCCCTGGGATTCCGTCGCAGGAACGCGCTGCACGCGATGGGCACCGGACTCGAACTTCAGCTTGCCGTAGACGTTGTCGCCTTCGACCCGCGCAATGACTTCTTTATAGCCGCCGTGCTCACCTTCGTTCTCGGACAGGATCTCGACCCGCCAGCCGCGACGCTCGGCATAACGCGAATACATGCGGAACAGGTCGCCGGAGAAAATCGCCGCTTCGTCGCCGCCGGTGCCGGCACGGATTTCGAGAAACACATTGCGACCGTCGTTCGGGTCCTTGGGCAGCAGCATGCGTTGCAGGTCGCCTTCCAGCTCGGCCAACTTTTCCTTGGCTTCGCGGACTTCTTCCACGGCCATTTCACGCATGTCCGGGTCGTTGTCCTTGAGCAGCGCCTGGGCACCTTCGAGGTCGGCCTGCACTTTCAGCAGGTTCGTGTAGGTAGCCACCACGGGCTCAACTTCGGCGTATTCCTTGGAATAGGCACGGAATTTGGTCTGATCGGAGATGACCTCACCGTCGCCGAGCAAGGCGGTCAGTTCTTCGAAACGGTCCTGGAGCACGTCCAGTTTATTGAGCAGTGACGCTTTCATTGCGATTTTTTATCCGAAGAGCTGGGCGCGCCCTCACCGAGGGCAAAGAGTTCCTGGGCCATGGCCAGCGCATCGAGGCGGCCTTCGGCGGTAAGTTTTTTTAATTGTACGCTGGGCGCATGCAGCAACTTGTTGGTCAGGCCGCGGGCCAGTTGCATCAGCACCTCCTCGGCGCTGCTGCCGTTGGCGAGCAGGCGCTGGGCCTTGATCAACTCTTCATCACGCAGGCGTTCGCCCTGCTGACGATACGCCTTGAGCACGTCCACCGCCGCCAGTTCGCGCAGGCGCACCATGAATTCGTCGGCGCCGATGCTGACCATCTCTTCAGCAGCCTGGGCAGCGCCCTGGCGACTCTTGAGGTTTTCGGCAACCACTTCATGGAGATCGTCGACGCTGTAGAGGTAAACGTCGTCCAACTCGCCGACTTCGGGCTCGATATCCCGGGGAACGGCAATATCGACCATGAAGATCGGCTTGTGCTTGCGCAGTTTCAGCGCGCTTTCGACTGCGCCCTTGCCGAGGATTGGCAGCTGGCTGGCAGTGGAGCTGATGACGATATCGCTGCGTACCAGTTCGGCCGGGATGTCCGACAGCAGCACCGCATGGGCGCCGAATTGCTCGGCGAGGATGCTGGCGCGCTCCAGGGTACGGTTGGCGACCACGATGCGCTTCACGCCCAGGTCATGCAGGTGGCGAGCCACCAGGGTGATGGTCTCACCGGCGCCGATCAACAGCGCCTGGCTGCGCTGCAAGTCGCTGAAAATCTGCTTGGCCAGGCTGACGGCGGCAAACGCCACGGACACCGGGTTTTCACCGATGGCGGTGTCGGTGCGCACCTGCTTGGCGGAATTGAAGGTGGCCTGGAACAGACGGCCCAGCAGCGGACCGACGGTGCCGGCCTCGCGCGCCACGGCGTAGGCGGATTTCATCTGGCCCAGGATCTGCGGCTCGCCCAACACCAGCGAATCGAGACCGGATGCCACACGCATCATGTGACGAACTGCCGCATCGTCTTCATGCACATAGGCGCTCGCGCGCAGGTCTTCGAGGCTCAAATGGTGATAATCAGCCAGCCAGCGCAGTACGACATCCGCTGAAAGATGTTCCTGCTCTATATAAAGCTCACTGCGATTGCAGGTCGAAAGGATCGCAGCTTCGCGGCTGTCGGTGAGACGGCAGAGCTGCTGCAAGGCCTCAACCAACTGCTCTGGCGTAAACGCCACGCGCTCGCGCACGTCTACGGAGGCAGTCTTGTGGTTAATACCGAGTGCGAGGAAGGCCATTCAATATCGCTGATGATGTCGGGAAGCCGACAATTGTCCTACTTCGAAAGATTCAGAACAACCACCGTCGTCTATTGTCCTAGTAGCTTATGCCTATAAAAAGGCCATCTGTAGGCGCAAGCCTGCTCGCGATGGTCGTGAACCATGACGCGGCCTCCTGAGAAAACGCGTTGTCCTCAGGCTTTTCGCGAGCAAGCTCGCGCCTACACGGTTATGTTTGGCCGAAGGCTTGTGTCATGATGATCCGACCGCAGGTTAGTCGTCCTCTTCCTATATGAATAGATCCTCCGCGTTGCTCCTTGCTTTTGTCTTCCTCAGCGGCTGCCAGGCCTTGGCCCCCGCGTCGCCGGACGGTACGCCGCCGGTGGAAGACAGTACTCCCGCCCCTGAAAAGCCCAAGGTTTATTCCTCGTTCAGTGAAGAAACGATCTTCAGCCTGCTGAGCGCCGAACTGGCTGGCCAGCGCAATCGCTTCGATATTGCGCTGGATAACTATGTAACCCAGGCTATCAACACTCAAGACCCGGGAATTTCCGAGCGGGCGTTCCGCATTGCCGAGTATTTGGGGGCCGATCAGGCCGCGCTGGACACCTCGCTGATCTGGGCGAAGAACGCGCCGGACGATCTGGAAGCCCAGCGGGCCGCAGCCATCCAATTGGCGCGGGCCGGGCGTTATGACGACTCCATGGTCTATATGGAGAAAGTCCTGCAAGGCAAGGGCGACACCCATTTCGACTTTCTTGCGCTGTCGGCTGCCGACACCGACCAGGACACGCGCAACGGTTTGATGAAGAGTTTCGACCGCCTGCTGCAAAAACACCCGAAGAACAGCCAACTGGTATTCGGCAAGGCCCTGCTACTGCAACAGGATGATGAAGCCGAAGCCGCACTGAAGCTGCTGGAACAGAACCCGCCGGAAGAGGGCGAGATCGCGCCGATTCTTCTGCGCGCGCGCCTGCTGCAGAACCTCAATCGCGGCAAGGAAGCAATTCCACTGCTGGAAAAAAGCATCAAGAAATACCCGGACGACAAGCGCCTGCGCCTGACTTATGCACGCACGCTGGTGGAGCAGGACCGCATGGAGGACGCCAAAGTGCAGTTCGCCAACCTGCTCCAGCAATACCCGGATGACGATGAACTGCGTTACTCCCTGGCGCTGGTGTGCCTGGAAGCCAAGGCCTGGGACGAGGCCAAGGGTTATCTGGAAGAGCTGATCGAGCGTGAAAGTCATGTCGACTCGGCACACCTGAACCTGGGCCGCATCGCAGAAGAACGCAGCGACCCACAGGCCGCCCTGCTCGAATACGCACAAGTCGGCCCAGGCAACGACTACCTGCCGGCCCAACTGCGCCAGGCCGACATCCTGATGAGCAACGGTCGCACCGACGAGGCAGAAAAACGCCTGGCCGCTGCACGGGATGCGGAACCGGACTACGCGATACAGCTTTACCTGATCCAGGCCGAGACCTTGTCCGCCAATAATCAGGGTGAGCGCGCCTGGAAGGTACTGCAACAAGCCTTGCTGCAATACCCCGACGATTTGAACCTGCTGTACACCCGCGCCATGCAGGCGGAAAAACGCAATGACCTGGCGCAGATGGAAAAAGACCTGCGCCTGATCATCAAGCGCGACCCGGACAACGCCATGGCCCTGAATGCCTTGGGCTACACCTTGTCCGACCGCACCACGCGTTACGACGAAGCCAAGGTGTTGATCGAACAAGCGCACAAGCTCAACCCGGAAGACCCGGCCGTACTCGACAGCCTGGGCTGGGTGAACTATCGCCTGGGCAACCTCGACGAAGCCGAACGCTTGCTGCGCCAGGCGCTGGAGCGCTTCCCCGATCAGGAAGTCGCTGCACACCTGGGCGAGGTGCTGTGGGCCAATGGCAAGCAGCGCGAAGCCCGCCAAATCTGGGAAAAATTCCTCAAGGAACAACCCGAAAGCCCCATCCTGCGCGGCACCATCAAGCGCCTGACCGGATCCGAGACCCTTTAAGCTTATGTTCTTGCGCCACGTTGTAGTGTTCAGTCTTATCGCCCTGCTCGCCGGTTGCGCGGGCATAGGCAGCCGTGAATCCGTTGAAGGCCAGGGCAACCCGGCGCAATGGAAGCAGCACAAGGATCAGCTCGCCAGCATCGACGGCTGGCAGATCGAAGGCAAAGTGGGTGTGCGCGCGCCGAAAGACTCCGGCAGCGGCACCTTGTTCTGGCTGCAACGCCAGGACTACTACGACATTCGCTTGTCCGGCCCTTTGGGCCGTGGCGCCGCCCGCCTGACCGGTCGCCCGGGACAAGTCAGCCTCGAAGTGGCCAATCAGGGCCGCTATGAGGCCACCTCGCCCGAAACACTGCTGGAAGAGCAGATTGGCTGGAAACTGCCGGTCTCGCACCTGGTGTGGTGGGTCCGTGGCTTGCCCGCACCGGACAGCAAGAGCCGCCTGAGCCTTAACGGTGACAGCCGCCTGGCCACCCTGGAACAAGATGGCTGGCAGGTGGAGTACCTCAGCTACGTGGAACAGGGCGGCTATTGGCTACCAGAGCGCATCAAGCTGCACGGCACCGACCTGGACGTCACGCTGGTAATCAAGGACTGGCAACCGCGCAAGCTGGGGCAATAACGTGACCGTAGAAAAACTGACCCTGCCCTCACCTGCCAAACTCAATCTGATGCTGCACATTCTCGGTCGCCGTGAAGACGGCTACCACGAACTGCAGACACTGTTTCAATTTCTCGACTACGGCGATGAGCTCACCTTCGCCCTACGCGACGATGGTGTGATCCAGCTGCACACTGAATTCGAAGGCGTGCCCCACGACAACAATCTGATCGTGAGGGCGGCCAAAAAACTTCAGGAGCAGTCCGATTGTTCGCAGGGCATCGATATATGGATCGATAAAATTTTGCCCATGGGGGGCGGAATCGGGGGTGGCAGTTCAAATGCCGCGACCACACTGCTGGGGCTGAACCACTTGTGGCAACTGGGTTGGGACCATGATCGCCTGGCTGCGCTGGGCCTCACGCTGGGCGCCGACGTCCCGGTTTTCGTGCATGGACACGCCGCTTTTGCTGAAGGCGTGGGGGAAAAACTCACCCCGGAATACCCCGAAGAGCCTTGGTATGTCGTGCTTGTCCCGCAAGTATCTGTAAGTACAGCAGAAATTTTTTCAGATCCACTGTTGACACGTAACTCTCCTCCCATTAAAGTGCGCCCCGTTCCCAAGGGAAACAGTCGAAATGACTGCTTACCGGTTGTAGCAAGGCGTTATCCAGAGGTACGTAACGCTTTGAATTTGTTAGGTAAATTTACCGAAGCAAAATTAACCGGAACTGGAAGTTGTGTGTTTGGGGGCTTCCCAAGCAAAGCTGAAGCTGATAAAGTCTCGGCCCTTCTTACAGAGACCCTTACAGGGTTTGTAGCAAAGGGAAGCAACGTTTCGATGTTGCATCGCAAGCTGCAAAGTCTGCTCTAAAAGGAATCGAGTACTGGGTACTCGTTGCAACAGATACAGGGGCGTCGCCAAGCGGTAAGGCAGCAGGTTTTGATCCTGCCATGCGTTGGTTCGAATCCAGCCGCCCCTGCCATTTTCTAATACTCATCCAGGTTACCCTCAGCCTCTAGGTACTGCGCGTGTCCAAGATGATGGTCTTTACGGGGAACGCCAACCCCGATCTGGCTCGACGTGTCGTACGTCAGCTGCATATCCCTCTCGGTGACATCTCTGTCGGTAAGTTCTCCGACGGCGAAATTACAGCCGAGATCAATGAAAACGTCCGCGGTAAAGACGTCTTCATTATTCAGCCGACCTGCGCTCCGACCAACGATAACCTGATGGAACTCGTCGTGATGGCTGATGCCTTCCGCCGCTCCTCAGCGACTCGAATCACAGCTGTAATCCCTTACTTTGGTTATGCCCGTCAGGATCGCCGTCCGCGTTCCGCACGTGTGGCTATCAGCGCGAAAGTCGTTGCTGACATGCTGACCGTGGTAGGCATTGACCGTGTTCTCACGGTTGACCTGCACGCTGACCAAATCCAGGGGTTCTTCGATATTCCAGTAGATAACATCTACGGCTCCCCAGTATTGGTGGATGACATCGAAGACCAGCGCTTTGAAAACCTGATGATCGTGTCCCCGGACATTGGTGGCGTCGTGCGTGCACGGGCGGTTGCCAAATCCCTGGGCGTGGACCTCGGGATCATCGACAAACGCCGCGAGAAAGCCAATCACTCTGAAGTGATGCATATCATCGGTGATGTCGAAGGGCGTACCTGTATTCTGGTTGATGACATGGTCGACACCGCCGGCACCCTGTGCCACGCGGCCAAAGCCTTGAAAGAGCACGGTGCAGCTAAAGTCTTCGCCTACTGCACACACCCTGTGCTGTCGGGCCGAGCGATCGAGAACATCGAGAATTCCGTGCTGGACGAACTGGTGGTGACTAACACCATCCCGTTGTCCGCAGCAGCTCAAGCCTGTGCGCGTATCCGTCAACTGGATATCGCACCGGTAGTTGCCGAAGCGGTTCGCCGCATCAGCAACGAAGAATCGATCAGCGCGATGTTCCGCTAAGGGTCAAACCTTCGGAACACCTCACTGACGAAAAGCGCCCCGCCCCAGCATACTGTTGGGGCGGGGCTTTTTTGCCCATATCGCCTTTAGCGCTGGTCGCAAACGCTGGGGCGAATGTGGTTATTTTGGAGATACAACATGAACGATTTTACTCTGAATGCTGAAGTGCGTTCCGACCTGGGGAAAGGTGCGAGCCGCCGCCTGCGTCGTCTCGCAAGCCTGGTTCCAGCTGTAGTTTACGGTGGCGAAAAAGCCCCTGAATCCATCAGCATGCTGGCTAAAGAAGTTGCCAAGCTGCTCGAAAACGATGCTGCCTACAGCCACGTTATCGAACTGAACGTTGGTGGCACTAAGCAAAACGTGATCATCAAAGCTCTGCAACGTCACCCGTCCAAGGGTCACGTTCTGCACGCTGACTTCGTACGCGTCGTAGCCGGCCAGAAACTGACCGCTATCGTGCCTGTGCACTTTGTTGGTGAAGAAGCTCCGATCAAGAAAGGCGGCGAGATCTCTCACGTCCTGAACGAAATCGAAGTGACTTGCCTGCCGAAAGATCTGCCTGAGTTCATCGAAGTCGACCTGTCGGCTCTGGAAATCGGCACAATCATCCACCTGTCCGACCTCAAGGCCCCTAAAGGCGTTGAGTTTGTCGCACTGGCTCACGGTGATGACAAAGCTGTTGCAAACGTACACGCTCCACGCGTTGCTCCAGAAGCTGAAGAAGGCGCTGCAGAGTAATTCACTCTGTATTGCCGGAGCTTGAGGAAACATCGCGGACCGAAACGTAGCGAGAAAGCGGGCGATAACGCGAAGTTTATCTCTGGATAAGTTAGCTCCTGTCGTCCACTTTCGCCGCACTCAGGTCAGACGATGTTATCCACAACTCCAAAGGAAGGGCCCCTGTCGTGACTGCCATTAAACTGATCGTTGGCCTGGGAAATCCAGGCGCCGAATACGAACAGACCCGGCATAACGCGGGGGCCCTTTTTGTTGAGCGCATCGCCCACGCCCAAGGTGTAAACCTGGTGGCCGATCGCAAATATTTTGGCCTGACCGGACGCTTCTCGCATCAGGGTCAGGATGTTCGTCTGTTGATTCCCACCACCTACATGAACCGCAGCGGCCAGGCTGTCGCGGCGCTTGCGGGCTTCTTCAGGATCAAACCCGAAGAAATCCTGGTGGCCCATGACGAACTGGACCTGCCACCCGGCGTTGCCAAGCTCAAGCTCGGCGGCGGGCATGGCGGGCACAATGGCCTGCGCGACATCATCGCGCAGTTGGGCAATCAGAATAATTTTTACCGCCTGCGGCTCGGCATTGGCCACCCAGGTGTCGCCAGTATGGTTTCAAATTTCGTCCTGGGTCGTGCGCCACGCGCCGAACAGGAAAAACTCGATGCCAGCATCGACTTTGCCCTCGGCGTGCTGCCGGATATCTTCGCCGGTGAATGGAACCGCGCGATGAAAAACCTGCACAGCCAGAAGGCCTGACTTTTTTCCGAGGGGAAACACCATGGGATTCAATTGCGGCATCGTCGGCCTGCCCAACGTCGGCAAATCCACCTTGTTCAACGCTTTGACCAAGTCCGGTATTGCGGCGGAGAACTTCCCCTTCTGCACCATCGAACCCAACAGCGGTATCGTGCCGATGCCGGATCCGCGCCTGGATGCACTGTCAGCCATCGTCAATCCCAAGCGCGTCCTGCCGACCACCATGGAATTCGTCGACATCGCAGGCCTGGTAGCCGGCGCGTCGAAAGGTGAAGGCCTGGGCAACAAGTTCCTGGCCAACATCCGCGAAACCGATGCCATCGCCCACGTGGTCCGCTGCTTTGAAGACGAGAACGTGATTCACGTCTCCAACAGCGTCGACCCGAAACGCGACATCGAGATCATCGACCTGGAACTGATCTTCGCCGACCTCGACAGCTGTGAGAAACAACTGCAGAAAGTCGCGCGCAACGCCAAGGGTGGCGACAAGGACGCAGTGGTCCAGAAAGGCCTGCTGGAACAGTTGATCGCCCACTTCACCCTGGGCAAGCCGGCACGCAGCCTGATGAAGACCATGGGCGCTGACGAGAAGGCCGTGGTCAAGGGCTTCCATCTGCTGACCACCAAGCCTGTGATGTACATCGCCAACGTTGCCGAAGACGGTTTCGAGAACAACCCGTTGCTCGATGTCGTCAAGGCCATCGCCGACGAAGAAGGCGCCATCGTGGTTCCGGTGTGCAACAAGATCGAAGCGGAAATCGCCGAGCTTGATGACGGCGAAGAAAAAGACATGTTCCTTGAGGCCCTGGGCCTGGAAGAGCCTGGCCTGAACCGCGTGATCCGCGCCGGTTATGAAATGCTCAACCTGCAGACTTACTTCACCGCCGGTGTCGAAGAAGTCCGTGCCTGGACTGTCAAGGTCGGTGCCACAGCGCCACAAGCCGCTGGCGTGATCCACACCGACTTCGAAAAAGGCTTTATCCGTGCCGAAGTGATCGCCTACAACGATTTCATCCAGTACAAGGGTGAAGCCGGTGCCAAGGAAGCCGGTAAGTGGCGCCTGGAAGGTAAGGAATATATCGTCAAGGATGGCGATGTGATGCACTTCCGCTTTAACGTGTAAGTATCACTTGCAACACCCTAAGTAATCAAAAAGCCGATGCACTGCATCGGCTTTTTTGCGGGCGGCAACTTAAATAATAATCCAAAAAAAAACCATCAAAGCTGAACCCCCATTCAGACTATTCTTATTTACTTAATCGCATTCAAGCTCAAAAAAATATGTAATTCCATATCATTAAACAACAGTCATGCTCTCACACCATTTTGGTACTTATCCTGCATCAAGAAAGCATGACAACTTTTATATTCTGCGCTCTACTTGACTGGCGCTCAAACACTGCGCTTTTAAACAGTGAAGCAATAGTGAACATGGAGTACCAGTCGATGTCGGCCTCCGTCCATACGGATAGTAAAACAGACGTCTCACTCATCGAAGGCCATGAGATAGAAAACACGCTTAACAGCACTGCAACCCTCAACGTTGACATTTTATTACTGGGTGAGACCGGCACCGGTAAAGATACGTTGGCGCAACGAATTCATCGCTTATCGGGACGCAGAGGCAACTTTGTCGCCGTTAACTGCGCCGCTATTCCAGAAAGTCTGGCCGAAAGCCAGTTGTTCGGTGTCAACAGCGGTGCCTATACCGGGGCGATGCAATCACGGGCCGGCTTTGTCGAAGCTGCCCACCTGGGCACCCTGTACCTCGACGAGATCGACAGCATGCCCTTGAGCCTGCAGGCCAAACTATTACGCGTACTAGAGTCGCGTGGCGTAGAGCGCTTGGGCTCGACCCGCTTCATTTCCGTGGATATGCGCGTCATAGCGTCGGCTCAGCAGTCGCTGCACATCATGGTCGAGCAAGGCGCTTTCCGGCGCGATCTTTACTTCCGCCTGAACGTGGTCAGTATGCAACTCCCGACCTTGCGGGATCGACGCGAGCGCATCATCCCGCTGTTCAAGGAGATGGTTCAGCAGGAGGCCGAACAATTCAACTGCACTGCACCGCCTCCTTCTGGCGGACTGTTGCAACAGCTGCTGTGCCACCCATGGCTGGGCAATGTCCGGGAGCTGCGTTCGACCGCCAAACGCTTCGTGCTGGGACTGCCACCACTCTCAACCATCGTAGGCAGCCAACCACCGCACCCCATGAGCCTGAAAACACGCTTGCAGCAAATTGAAAAAGCCTTGATCGAAGAATCACTGCGCCGCAACCAGCACTGCGTGGATACCGTGGCAAGTGAGCTGGGCATCGCCAAGCGTACGCTGTACTACAGGCTGAAACAGCTTGAAATACCGTTGGACTGATGAATATCCATGACACTAACGCTGTCACATTAAGCGACAAGTTAAGTGGGCATTCGAAGACAGACCCGCTTGAACCATGGAACTTCAACTTAAGACCCGACCACTTAAATCACGATCGACGTACGTCGATTCATTCAACGTCACACACGAAATTTTAAGCCATCAACCTTAAATCAAATCAGAATCGAGGTCACTCCATTATGTTAGGTCTTATAGGCGGCGCTTTGGGAACTCTGTTTGGCGGTGCAACTACCGCCGTGTCCGATAAGTTACACGAAGCCAAAATGCGCGAGCTTGACGAAGAAAAAAAGGACAAACAGTATCAACTGGCAAAAGAAGGTTTTCGATCCGAAATACTCACCGCTGTAAAAGATAACCTAACCAAAATACGGCTCTGACTCATGTACCGCCATCGCCAATGCCCATTGGCGATGGCTGTCACTGGGCAAATTTTTTTACTGTATTTCAGGGTGAATTACATGCAGATCGGAACAGACGTTTTTTCAGATGCGGCACTGAGGTTGCGCAAAAACGAAACATCCACTCCAGTCCATCAGACCACCGATGTCGATTTCTTTGCATCCCAACTGAACAACCCTGCACCACCCAGAAACATCACGACATCCCCCATTGACATGCCATTGTTGGCTGATCGTTCCACACGACAGGGCAAATTGTTGGACGGTATAAACAAGGGCATGCGCGACTTGAGCCTGAGTAAAAACACCAAGGAGACACGGGAACTTACCAGGTTCCTGTCCGAATCCCATCAGCAACTTGCCGTGTCGGTCAAGATTATCAACAAGTGCGTGCAACTCATTGAGAAGACCTCCAACCTTCAGTAGATCAAACATGTACAGGCGTCTAACCAGCACCCTACTTTTATCGTCGGCATTAATGCTGGGCGGCTGCGGTGAAAGTGTTGAACTCCATCGCCAGCTGTCCGAGCAAGAGGCCAATGAAGTCATTGCCGAACTGGCCGATAAACATATTCGCGCACAAAAGGTACCGGCAAAGGATGGAGTGACTGTCCGCATCAGGGAGCAAGACATCAGCCGTGCCGTACGCACGCTCGAGGCCGTGGGCCTGCCAAAGATGGCCCGCTCCACGCTGGGAGATATATTTCGTAAGGAGGGCGTGATTTCCACACCGCTGGAGGAACGCGCCCGTTACATTCATGCGCTGTCTCAGGAACTGGAAGCGACCTTGTCGAACATCGACGGGGTAATTGTTGCTCGCGTGCACGTCGTACTCCCCGAACGCGTGGCACCGGGCGAGCCGGTGCAGCCAGCCGCCGCATCAGTGTTCATCAAACATGACCCGCGTCTGGACCCTGACAATATCACCGCCAGAGTACGCCGCCTTGTGACCAGCAGTATCCCCGGAATGAGCACGGCAGGGGACAACACGCAAAAACTTACCGTCGTCTTTGTGCCGTCGGTGGCTTACCTGGAACAACAAAGGCTCGTCTATTTCGGCCCTTTTCTAATAGCAGAAGACGATCTTGGGTTCTGGCGCACCAGCGTTGCCGCGCCGCTGATCGCCGCCGTATTGGGAGGTATTGCCTGGATATCCTGGCGTAGGCGCCAACAACCTACCCGTCCAGCGGGGCCTGATCGCCCAAATGCCCATGAGTGAAGAGTTGGCCTGGGCACATTGGTGGGCGTGCCCGTGGGAACAGGCTCATTCCGACTGGCTAACGACCCCAGCCTTAACCCTATCCACAGCGCTCGCGCGTCACCATCACGCACGGTTGAGCGCATTGTTCCAGATTGGACCTTGCCTACCACCGCCGCCCGCGCCTGCCCTGCTACAGCTGGCTCAGGCTAATGCTGCCCAACGGGACCTCACCCTCATGCTGGTCAATGGTGTCTGCCACCCACGCCAGGAGACCCTCCTGGACGACGAGCAAAACCTCTGGTGCCAACGCTTGATCAAAGCGCTGTCACCTCACCCGATTTCGGTGGACACCGATGCGCCACTGCACTACCTGCGCGCCTGGGTTGAACCCGCTGTCTGGCAACGGCTGCGGTTGGGGTTTTCCCGTTGCCAGGTACTTGAGCTGGATCAACACCCCAGGTTGCTCGACAGTAGCGGCCGCATGAATACCCTGTGGCAAGCAGCCATATGGCGCGCGATCTCGACAACGAACAACGAACAACGAACAACGACCCTGAGCGTGTCCCTCTACGAGAAAACTGACCATGTTTTGTGTCCGCAAGATCGAGTTGAACGCAAGCGCCCCCAACTTACCCGTTACTCTCATTCCCAAAGAGACGCTCGCTGATTTGGCCCAGGCCGGTCATTTGCTTGAAAACGCCGAGGCGCAAGCACAGGCGCTTATTCTTCAGGCCGAGGTCCAATGTAAGAAGATGCTGGAACAAGCATCCGTGGAGTTTTGGCAGCGAGCCAATGCCCAATTACTGCGCTGGGACCTGGAGCGCCAAGCCATGAGTGACAACGTAGAGCACATCGCGGCGTCCATAACCCAGGCAGCCGTTCGCACCCTTCTCGATGAGGCAACACCCGCTCAACGTATCACCGTCCTGCTCAAACACCTGCTCGCCAGCCAAGTGCCTGCGGTCAAAGGATGCTTGCTGTGTAACCCGCAAGACCGGACGGCGGTAGAGCACTGGCTCCACCAGCACAGTTACGTGCCCTGGGCGTTGCGTTGCAAGGACGAGGTCACCGCCCTGGCCCTGATCCTGGAAACCGACGAAGGCGACTTCCATATCGACTGGCAGAGCACACTCGGCACGTTGCTCCCAACCCCGCCCTCATAACGGTTTTGTTCGTCAAGTGGCTGTTTGCTATTTTTCGATAAAAGCGCAGTTGCGGGAACCCGTTACAACACCGTCGCCACACAAGAGGAATCAATCACTGGAACTGGAGACACCTACCGATGACTTTTGACCCTCGCCTGCAAGCAAGGCTCTACAGCCAACTGGACAGGACCGTAAAACACTTCGAACAGAACCGCGTAGACTCTCAAAACCACGAAGAGGCCATGAGCGCTTTATTCGAAGAAAAGCTCAAGCTCTCTTCCGGCATGACTGCCACTTCGACCCTCACACACTTTCTGAACGAAAGAGTCAAAGTGGTCATCGATGGGATTCAGTGACTGGCACGAGCAAATAGCCGGCTGTTCAAGCGGATGTGATCAACTCACCACGCTGTTTGAAACAGACGACGAAATCAATGTCCAGTCCAGCGCGCAGGATGTGTTGCTGCGCGTCCAGTTGACCCGTTCCCCCCCTGATATACGCACGTTGCACACTTGGCTGCGTCTGGGCCAGTCAAGCCTTGAGCACTACCAGGGCGCGCTGGCGCAAGCGCCCGCAAGCGGGCAACTGTGGCTGCTCCAACGCCTGCCAGGCCAGTGCAGCCAGCCAACCGTGCTCGCCGCCCTGGAGAGCTTGCTCAACCAACGTGATACCTGGCGCAGCGTATCCGCGCGCCTCACCACGACTGTGCCCCCGCGCAGCATTAAATCGTTGCGGACGCTGACGCACTGAATTCGAGAATTCGCCATGAATAACAACATCTACGCACGCACCGGCTTGTGCTGTCTGCTGGCCCTACCTTTTTTGCTGGCGCCGCCGCCAAAGGCTTGGGCAGCCATCCCCGCCGAATGGAAAAACACGGCCTTTGCCTATGAAGCCGAAAATAAGTCCCTGCGCGAAGTGCTCGAAGACTTCGCCCATACCTTTGGTACCCAACTACAAATCGAAGGCCCACTGGAGGGCAGCGTCAATGGCAAGATACGCGCCAGTACCCCGCAGTCATTGCTCGACAGGCTGGGGGTAGAACACCGTTTCCAGTGGTACCTGTACAGCAACACCCTCTATATCAGCACCCTGGACCAGCAAGAGTCGGCGCGCCTGGAAGTCTCTTCCGAGACGATTGCCGACCTTAAGCATGCTCTCACCGATATTGGCCTGCTCGATAGCCGCTTCGGTTGGGGTGAGTTGCCCGAGGACGGTGTTGTGCTCGTTTCGGGCCCTCGACACTATATCGAACAGATCAAACAGTTCAGCAGCCAGCGCCGCTCATTGGATGAAAAACAGAGTGTGCTGAGTTTCCCGCTTAAGTTCGCCAATGCAACGGACCGCCAAGTGGATTATCGCGGCGAGAAGCTCACGATTCCGGGCGTGGCCAGCATTCTACAAGGGTTGCTGGAGCCGCGCGCCAACTCGACCCTCGACAGGCTGAACCAACGCTCCACGTCAAATCCCGCGCCCCTCATGCCGCCCTCCTCCCGATTGAACACCCCTTTACTGGGGCAGATGCTGGGTGCAAACGCTAACGCCGGGCAGATGGACGCGCCTCACACAATCACCCCGCGAGCTCCGACCTCGACCAACAGGATTCGCGTCGAAGCCGATGTGCGCAATAACGCTGTACTGATCTATGACCTGCCGGACCGTCAGGCCATGTACCGCGACCTGATCACTCAACTCGATGTCGCGCGCAAGCTGGTGGAAATCGACGCGATCATTCTCGATATCGAGCGCACGCAATTACGCGAGTTTGGGGTGAATTGGGGGTTTCAAAACAGCCGGTTCCGCGGCGGCGTCAATATGGCACCGGGTACCTCGTCGCAGGTATCGATTGAAAACCGCGAGCGTTTCTACGCGGATATACGCGCACTGGAAGCGCAGGGACTCGCGAGCATGGTCTCCAACCCCTCCGTACTCACGCTGGAAAACCAACCGGCAGTCATCGACTTCAACCGCACCCAATACCTGACGCCCGGCCGGGAAAATGCAACGATTTTACCGGTCACCGTGGGCACCAGTTTCCAGGTTGTCCCGCGAGTCATCACCAGCCGTGGCAGCCATCAGATTCATCTGGCGGTGGATATTGAGGATGGCAACTTCGACGAAACCAACCTCACCCCCGGCAATCTTGATGTACGCCGGGGCAAGGTCAGCACGCAGGCGGTCATGGCGGAAAAGCGTTCGTTGGTGGTCGGTGGTTTTCACGTCACCGAAAGCAGCGACAAGCGCAACAAGGTGCCTCTGCTGGGTGATATCCCGCTGCTCGGCAATATGCTTTTCTCCTCGACCGAACGGCAGAACAATCGGCGTGAACGCCTGTTCATCCTCACCCCGCGCGTCATTGGTGATCAAGCAGACCCATCACGCTACCTGCCCCAAGCCGAACAGGCCGAACTGCAGGCAGCCCTCGCACCATTGGCGCGGCGCTTCAGCGCTCACGAACCCGAGATCAAGCGCAGCAATATCATCAGTACCCTGGCGCACCTGGTCAGCGGGCAAGTGCCCAAGGCCTTCAAGGAGGCGCCGATACCTCTGGGGCTGGACACATTGTGCAGTACCCGCGACTTGCTCGCGCTGAACACCGAGCGCAGCCAATGGTATGCGGGCCCTGAGTTCAACGTGGCAGTGGTGGTACTGCGCAACAACTTCAACCGCCACGTGCGTATCGATGAAAAGGAATGCAGCAACTCGCAGACCCTGGCCGTCAGCGTGTGGCCGCATGCCTGGCTCAAGCCGGGTGAAGAAGCCGAGGTATTTATCGCCATGCGCCCGGTGGTGAAGGATGAACACCTCAGCGTGCCCCGTCCCTCCTTGATTACTCCAACTCAGAAGGCCACGCCATGAAACACCGCTTACTGTGCGTCACCCTGATCGGTACGGCACTGCTCGTCGCCGGCTGCACACCTACCTGCAAGGGCGATTCCTGCTCACGCCCGCAATCGAGCAAAGACAAAATGGTGATCTGGTGGCCACCGCAGATGCGCGCCGAGCCTGGCCCATCCGGGGAACGGGCAGACTACCAGACTATATCGCTGGAACGATGAGCCTCCAGGAAATGCCCGACAATCAACGCCAGGTATTTCTGGACAATCTGGTGAGTGGCGCTGCCGCTCACCTGACACTCGCTCCTGGTATCAAGGCCTGTGCACTGCACGCCGGCAAGCGTCCGGGCCTGGCCTTGCACATCGCCCGTGAAGCGTTGCAAGCCGGGCAATTGCGGCGGGTGTTGGAACGACGCTTTGAGCTGGCCGTGCTATTCGACGGCTGTTTTATCTACCTCGACGCTCAGAATGCCCTGGTGATCTGGCACGCGCTGTCGGCATCGCACGAAGCGCTCGACAGAACCCTCAGCCGGATGCTGTCGCTGGCCAATCTCGAAGCCCTGGACGCACGCGCCAGCTGTTGATCAGCGCCGCTCCAACTCCGGCAACTCCAGAGTCTCGCGCTTGGCCTCATCATCGAGCTCACGCAAGGTGCGGTAGATCAGAGCCACAGCCTGCAGGGTTTCGCGAGGAATGCTTGTGCCCAACGCTTTGGTATAGAGCAAGCGGGCCAGCCACACGCATTGGATGACCGGCACCTCGGCGGCCTTCGCCTGCGCAATCAACTGGCGGGCGTCGTCGTCCGTGCCTTTGCTGACCAGCAGCGGAAGCGGCGTCTCGCCGGGGCGGTAATACAGGGCGACAGCAAAGTGGGTCGGGTTGACCACCAGCATATCGGCCTCCTCCAGCTTGCGCAGTTTGACCTTCGGTTCTTCCTGGGCCAACTGATGCGCCAACGCGCGGCGCTGGCCCTTCACATGCGGGTCGCCCTCCATGTCCTTGTACTCTTTGACGAGTTCAACCTGGGTCATGCGCATGCGCTTGGCGAAGAAGTGCTTCTGCAACGTAAAGTCGATGAGGGCCAGTACCAGTAATAACCCAAGACAGGCATGCAGCAGGTAGCGGAACAGCGCAATCAACGCCTGGAGGTAACTTTGCAGATCGCTGTTTGCCAGGTTGATCAACGTCTCAAGAAAGGGCCAGACCACTACGTACACAATCAGCCCCAAGAGAAACGCTTTGGCGATGCTCATCAACAGATTCATCAGCGACTGGGCAGAAAAAAATTGCTTAAATTGGTTGACCGGGTTGAGGCGATTGAAATCGAGTTTCAGTGTCTCGGGGGCAAACAGCAATCCGAACTGCATCCAACTGGCGATCAGTTTCGTGGCAATCGTCACACCGGCCATCAGCAGGCCGAATGAGAAAAACACCACTAACCCTTCAAACAGTACTTCTTCCAGAGCCCGCACAAAGGGCTGGTTCAGGCGTGAGATCGGCAGCACCATCAATTGCTGGAAGCGTTGCAAGCTGGTATCGGCGGTGAACAAGGCGATCTCACTGATGGCTGTCAGCACCAGTAACTTGGCCACATCCTGACTTTGAGCGACCTGGCCTTTCTTGCGCTGGTCACGCAGCTTCTTGGCTGACGCCGGGTGCTTTTTTTCCCCCGAGTCACTCATGGCATCGGGGCCTTGAATAAAAGACCCAGCGAATGCTTCAGGTCACTCAACTGGCCCATACGACCAACGATCAGGTCCTGCAGCAGCGCAAAGTACAACAGCAGAATACCGATCCCTGCCAGGCACTTGACCGGTGGCGCCAACGTACTCACCTGCAGCTGCTGACTGTAGACCCCCAACAGAGCGATGCCGAATTCCAGCAACAGCAGCACCGCGATAAAGGGCGCAGCGTAGAGCATCATATGCGTGAAGGTGTCGCCAAGCAGGCCGAGAAATACGCTCATGCCGTTAGGCGCCGGGAGTGGAAACCACACGGTGGGCGGCCAGATCAGGTAACTGTCCCAGATCACCTGGGTCAACGCGCCTAACCCCAGAGTGGCCATCAACAGAAAAATCGCCAGTTGCTTGAACATATGCCCAATCGGCGTCGCATCCGGCCCCAGCGAAGGGTTGAGCTGACCTCCGGCCAAGGCTCCACGCTGGTTATCCAGCAGCGCGCCCACCGATTCGAACAGCCAGAACGGCATCGCCAACAACACGCCCAGCAGCAACCCCAATGCCACCTCCTTGAGTATCAGCGCACCGAGTATCAGCGCGGAGTAGTCCTGGCCCTCCAACGCCGCATGAATGCCCGGCGCGGGCATCAGTGCCATGACCATCACAAGGACGTGCCTGGGCATGCCACGTATATGCTGGAAACAGAACGCCGCCACCAGGATCCCACAGGGGTAGATACGCGCCATGCCGATAACCAGGCTTGGCAGGTAGTCGAGATAAAGCAGCACAGGCGAGACCTCAGTTCAGGGCCGATCGGCCGATCATTTCGAAGGTCATGTTGATCAGTTGAATCAACTCCATGCCAATCCAACGCCCGGTCAGGATCAGTGTGACCCCGACCGCCACCAGCTTGATGCCAAAGGGTAGCGTCTGGTCTTGTATCTGCATCAGCGCTTGCACCAGGGACGTCAGCACCCCCACCAACACCGCGACAATCAACGGTGGCGCCGACAGCACCACCACCAGCAGCATGCCTTGCTTGAACAGCATGATCGGTTCCATACGCCACTCAGAGATAGGAAAGGAACAGGCTGTCGAGCAAGCGCGACCAGCCCGACACCAACACGAACAACAGCAATTTGAGCGGCAGGGAAATGGTCATCGGCGAGACCATTTGCATGCCCAGCGCCAGCAGCAGGTTGGAGACAATCAGGTCGATCACGATAAAGGGGATATAGATCAGGAAGCCGATCTCGAACCCTGCCTGCAATTGCGACAACACGAACGCAGGAATCAGCAGGATAAGGTCTTCGCGTTGCACCTCCTGCGCCATTTGCTCGGGCCACAGGCGCGCGGTGTTATCCAGCAGATGCGTCAGTACATCCGGATCCACATTGCGCAGCATGAATGCACGCAACGGTTTGATGGCCTCATTGCCCGTCTGCAGAAACATTTGCACGTTACTCATGTCCAGGGGCGAGACCTTGACGCTCTCGGCGATCTCGTAACCCACTGGTGCCATGATGAACAGCGTGGCCGCCAGCGCTATGGCGTTGATGGCCATGCTTGGCGGTACCTGCTGCACACCGATGGCGTTGCGCGTAATCATCAGCACAATGACAATCTTCAAAAACGCTGTGCAGATGATCAACAGCATGGGCAGCAAAGACAGCGTCGCCAGAATGACCGCCAGAACTATCGGGTCTAAGCCTTGAAGGATCATCGGCCGAACAGCACACGAGACAACTGCAAACCAAGGCGCCCGTCAACTTCTACCAATTGCCCCTCGCCAATGGGCCGGTCGCCGTAAAAAAGACCCGCCATGCCGGGAGCGTAACCGGCAATACCCAGTACCGTGCCGGGCGAGAGGTTACGCAACTCCCCAAGGGTAAGACTCAGCGTTCCACATCGCACATTCAGCGCCATGCTCAACTCATCGAATGGCTCAGGGCCAAATACATCCTCCACAGGTTTATCATCCTCAGGCCCCGAGTGATGGGGTACTGCAAAATCTTCGTCCACGGACGTGTCCTCGATAGAAGTAAGCGTCAGACACAACGGTCCGGTGTCATCGTCAATGCAGCCATGCAACCGCTGCCCGCCAAGCTGCACGTAGCCGTTGCCCCGAACTGAAAAAAAACTCGGGCCAAGTAGCAGCACATCACCGGTGCGCAGGTTGCGCGCCTGCGCAATCTGTAACGGAACGCGCCCCAGTGTCACGGCAATTGCCAGGTGAAACGACGCCGGCAACGCAGCAGCGGTGGCGCGCCAGGGCCCTGCCTCGCACAACGCCAGGAAGCTTTCGGGAGCCAGCCACATGTAACCTTCGATTTGGGACGACCCCAGGGTTACGTTGACCCGGCAGCCAAACCCCTTGGGTCGATCAGTTTCCAGCAAGCGCACATAGCCCAGCAGCGCCCGCACCTGGGGACTCATGTGGTGCTGGTACAACGCCCAGAACCACGATTCAGGATCGTTGCCGGACGGGGCCAGGGTCACCGGGCATTCGCCCAACAGACTGAGCAAAGGCCCTGCTTCAGCCAACGCCAGGACGCCACACTCCGTCTCAAAGCAGACCGCCTGGCCCCCGTCAGGGGCACGCCCGGGCTCAAGCAGCAACTCGCCGTCCTGCCCGGCGACCTGAAACGGCAAGCGCAAGCCGCGCCCCAGTCGACGGCGTGCGGCAACTGTATCGCCATTAATCAAGGGAAATGTCAGCAGCGGCATCAGCATGCGCAACCGATGCAGCGCAGACGCAGGCTCACTGGCAGCCCCAGCGCTCCTGCGAATCGATCCTCACACTGTTGGCGTACACCGTTGAGCCAACGCGCCGTCTCGTTCTGTTCCGCCTCCAGCTCGATCGTCCAGGCGCCCTGTTCACGGCGCACGCTGGCATTGATCCGTCCCAGGCGGGGCAAGTACAACACCGCCTGCAACGGCCACTGCGAAGCGGCCTGTACACGAGGCGCCAGTTGTTCGGCAAGTGCCTCGATCAGGGTTATACCGGCCGACGCCTTCTTGCCCGACAAGGAAGCCCCCGCCCCAGTGCCTCCAACGTCTTCTGTATACAGCTGAGCGAATAATCTCCCGAATTCCATGGACACTCCTCCCGTGGCCCCCCGCTCACGCTCATCCTGCGGCTCACGCCGGCGCGGCCCGTCAGTGGGTTTATTTGAAACCTGGGTCATATCGGCTCCTGAGCAAGTAAAAGGGATAACTCCTGAAGTTTTTCCACCTGCCGGAGGCACTCGGTAACCTGTTTCTGGGCGCTGCCAACACGGCTGTCCCTTTCACCCTGCTGGCTGCGCAATGCCTCCAGCTGGTTCAGCTCCCGCTGGGTACTGGCACATAGGGAGCGCTCCTGCGTTCCCCAGGAGTTCAAGGCCTTCAGGGTCAAAACCTGGCCTTGGTGCTGGCTGAGCAATTGAGCACTTTGTCGGGCCTCCTCCTGCTGAGTCTGCTCAAGCGCATCCTTTGCCTGCTGGATGTGTGCGAGCAGGCTCTGCTGGGCGCGCTTCGCCTCACGCAGCGCGCGCTCGGCCCGGTCTGCCCGATGCCTGCGCAGGCGCCGCAGCGTCTCGACCTCACCGAGAAGCACATCAGAATGGGACATGGGACGTCAGATCCTTAAGCTGCTCCAGCGTCGTCAACATCGGCGTAGGCTCACGCAGGTCCTGGCGCAGGAAACCATCGATCGCCTGACGACTGTCTACCGCCAAATCGGTCAGGGCATCGCTGCCGGATTGGTACTCCCCCAGCTTGAGCATCAGCTCAATCTGCTGATACGCCGACAACAAACGTCGCAACGCCGTACCCGCCTGGATATCCGCAGGTTCTGCGACGTTGCTCAAGATCCGTGAAAGGCTCGCCAACACATCCACCGCCGGGTAGTGCCCACGCTCGGCCAATTTGCGTGACAGCACGATATGCCCATCGAGCAGCGAGCGAACCTCATCGGCTACCGGATCGTTCATGGAGTCCTGCTCAATCAGCACCGTATAGATCGCCGTGATCACGCCGTCACGCGTCAACCCGGCACGCTCCACCAGCCGTGGTAACAGGCTGTAGACCGACGGCGGCAAACCTCCGCGCCCCAAGGGTTCGCCGGCGGCCAGGCCGATTTCGCGCTGGGCCCTGGCGAAGCGGGTCAGGGAGTCAATCAACAGCAATACCCGTTTCCCCTTGCGCCGAAACCCTTCCGCCAAGGCGGTGGCCGTGAACGCGGCACGGGCGCGCTCCATGCTGGATCGATCGGAGGTGGCACACACCAGCACTGCTTTGGCGCGCAGCTGTTCATCCAGCTCATGGTCGAGAAACTCACGCAGCTCCCGCCCCCGCTCGCCGATCAGGCCGAACACGATGACATCGCACTCGACGTTACGAGCGATCTCGGCCAGCAAGGTGGTCTTGCCGCAGCCGGCGCCGGCGAACAGACCCACACGCTGACCCTCGCCGAGTGTCAGCAACCCATCGATCGAACGCACGCCTGTGGCCAGCGCTCGGTTGATCCGCGGCCGATCGGTGGGCAACGGTGCTTCACACAACACCGCGCTGGTATCCGGCAGGTCAGCCTCGACAAACGCACTCACGCCCTGCCCCGTAATCGATCGTCCGAAGCCATCCAGCACCTGACCCAACAGTGCCTCGCTGACCTGCACGCGATGCGATACCCCAAGGCGCTCCACTCCGGCACCGACGCCCACGCCCTCCAAATTACCCAGGGCACTGAGCACCGCGTCCTGCTGATCGAAGCCGATGATCTCGGCGAGCATGTAGTCGCCCGGTTTTTTTTCCACCTGACACAAGTCACCGATACGCGCCTGGGGCAACCGGCACTGCAGCAGCATGCCGTTGACGCGCTGGATTCGGCCGCGCATCGTCACCGGCGCAAAGCTGGCCAGTGACTGGGCCTGACGCTGCTGCCAGGCCTGGAGACGGGCTTGCAGCTCTGCACTCACCAGTGCACCTCGTAACGCTGTTCACCCTCGAAGACCACCTTGCCGTTTTCGATCAGCACCAGTCGCAGCCCCTCCACTTCGTCCCCCAAAAACAGTCGGCCGCCCTCTTCCAGCACCACATGGCCGTTCGGTCCGCCGACGATCTGCACAATCCTGAACGGCAGTTCGCGATCGTGCACACGCACACGGCTGATCACCGGCACCGTGCTGTGAAATTGCTCACCAAAACGGCTGAGCATGCGCGCTACCAGTTCCACCTCGTCCTGGGAGACATCCCCACTGAGCGCGACCTGGTCATTAATCAGTTGCAAGGTCACCCGCTGACTCAACTCACGCTCCTTGAGCATCTTCAACAACTGCTGGCGGACCTCAAAAGACGAGGCCAATTCCTGCTTCTGAACCACGGGCGGTATCAGAGAAGCCTGTACCTCACGCTCCCCTGTGGAGATCATGCCCACTCCCACAAGGATTGCCGTTACCACCAACACCAGGCTGATGAGGCGCTTTTGCTGCAAGTGCGAGATTGACGATAACGTCATCGTTTGCGCAGATTCATGGGGCGTTGGCGGCGATACCGCCTCAGGGGCGACCAGCTGCTGGGGCCAAGGCTGCTCCGCCAAGGTGACGCACAGACGCACCCCCCCCCAGTGAAAACGTTGTGTTCAGCGCCAGGCTAGTGATCTGCGCCAGTACCCGGCCTTCGGCGTCTCGCAACAGCCCGGCTTCGGCCTGCACTAACCAGTTGGCGCAGATAAACTGCAGGCGCGCATGCTGCTCGACGACTCCAGGGTCATTCAACATCAGGTCTGCTTCCGGGTGAGCGCCAATGCTCCACTGCTCCCCAAACAACGGCAACGCGGCGCCCTGGCGCAGACCATCAAGCACCCTCAGCTCAAACATCATCGAAACCTCCACGCTGGCCATGGCCAAATGCTCATGCCGCCGCACCACGCATCAGTTCGTCCTGCCCCAGGTCAATGCGCCCCAGCACTTTGACCTTCGCGGAGCTTCCCAACTCGGCAAACGACAGCACCGGGACATGATTGAACTCTTCCAGCAGCAAGGTACGCAGGGGGCTACGCAGGTCCTGCGCGACCAACAGCACACTCTTGCTCTTGGCCCGCAAGGGAAAGGCCTGGTTGAGCAGGTTGATCAACGCAGCGCTGTGGTCGTCGTCAAGCGCGAAAAACACCCCGGTCTGGGTCTGGCGCAGTGCCTCGCGCAGGACGTTTTCAGTTTGCGGTGACAGCAGCCAGGCATGCAGGCCGTCGGCCTCGCTGTACTGGTGGAAAATCTGCGCCTTGAGTGCAATACGCGCGTAGTCGGCCAGGGCTTCGGGTTCACGCTCATGCTGGCCATATTCGATCAGCGATTCGACAATCAGCCGCACGGCCCGCAGCGGCACCCCTTCGCTGGCCAAGCGTTGCAACACCGCCGAAAAACGCGACAGCGGCATGATTCGCTGCAGTTCCTGCACCAGTTCCGGCTGGTTGTGCTCCAGCCAGCTGAGGATCGACTTGCTCTCCTGGATCCCCAGGAACTGCGGCGCGCTGAGCATCATGGCCTGCTTCATGCGTTCGATGATCAGACTTGTCGCAGTGAAGCGCTCCAATTGCGGGTCATCGAGCAGTGGATCATCCGGGGCCAGCCAGACCCAACGCTGTTCATCACGCTCAGCCAGCCCAGGCATTCCGTGCTCAGGTTCAACCATCAACGCGTTACGCTCAACGGCCAGATGGTTGACAATCGATGCCTTGACCATCGGCACTTCATACACACAGAAACGCATTTCGTCGCCGGCCAGCACATCATCGAGTTCGACTTCGAATGGCGGCAGGGTCAGGCCTATGTTGGTAACCAACGCATTTCGGACCTGGCGAATCCCATGAATAAGCTCCGTCATCTCAGGCGCCCCACGCATAACCGGGGAGAACTGCAACAGGTAGGGGCGCGACGGATCAAACCCGCGCAAGTCCTCGCTCCCGTTATCTTCGGCACGAACGACGTCGGCCGTTTCGGACGCGGGCTCTGCTTCTCGTTGACGCTGGCGCAGCAGGTAATACCCGAGGGAGCCGGTTATCAGCGAAATAAGGACAAATACCCCGGTAGGCATACCGGGCACTATCGCAAACGCGAGCATCCCCACCGAAGCGATCATCCAGCTCTTGGGCTCGCTGGTCATTTGCCGTGCAATTTCGGCGCCCATGTTACTGACACCCTTGCGTCCCTCCGGCGCCACGCGGGTGATGATCATGCCGGCAGTCAGGGAGATCAGCAGCGCCGGAATCTGCGCAATCAGGCCATCGCCGATGGTCAGCACCGAATACAACGCCATCGAATCGGCAGCACTCAAACCGTGCTGAAACATGCCTGTAGAGAAACCACCCAACAGGTTGACCACGACGATGATCAACCCCGCGATAGCGTCTCCCTTGACGAACTTCATGGCCCCATCCATGGCGCCGAACAATTGGCTCTCACGAGACAACTGCTCGCGCTTGTCCCGCGCTTGCGTGCCGTCAATCAGGCCGGCACGCAAATCGCTGTCGATGGACATCTGCTTGCCTGGCATCGCATCCAGGCTGAAGCGCGCCGCGACCTCGGCAACCCGTTCCGAGCCTTTGGTGATCACCAGGAAGTTGACCAATGTCAGGATCAGGAAAATCACCATCCCCACCGCCAGATTGCCTCCGACCACAAAATTGCCGAAGGCTTCGACGATGTCACCGGCGTCTTGCTCCAGCAGGATCAGACGCGTGGTCGCAATCGACAGGGCCAGACGAAACATGGTGGTCAACAACAGGATCGACGGGAACGACGAAAACGCCAGGGGACCCGGCAGGTAAAGTGCAAGAACGATCAGCAGACACGAAATGCAAATATTGAGGGCGATCAGAATATCCACCAGCCAGGTGGGCAGCGGCACGATAAAGATAAAGATGATGGCCATGACCACCACGGCACCCAATACCTCGGCGCGCTGTGCCACTTTGAGCAGCACACGGTTGATGGCCGACAGAGCGGTCACGTCATGGTCCTCGGCTCGCCGGCAAACCGTGTGGGCCCGCGCAAGTGCCGATCCAGCTCATCCACCACGATCACCAGCCGAGACAGGGTCTCCCGACGTACTTGACTGTCAGACCACCAGGCCAAGGGCAACTGCTGGAACAACGGGTAAAGCACTTGGAGGGCGCCCAGTTGCTTCTGGGACTGACCACCACCCAGATCATTCCCCAGTCGCAGGGCCTCAGTAGTCTCGATGCCGCTGCCGGCGTACGCCAGCACACGCTGCAACAGGCCTACTGCGTCATGCTCGATGCCCAAGCGCTTAATCACCTCACTGCAGCCCGCTAACACTGTGCTCAACTGCTTGCAGCTTTGCAGCCCCAGCAGCAAAGTGCGCAACAACGGCGTGGGCATTGACGTCTCCAGGACCGCAAGGTTATCCGCCAAAGCCTTACTCATCGCATTGAGCCCAATGTGGAGCCGCTCGCTACCGTACACACCCAGCAACGCCTGCATCATCGTCGTCAGGGACTGGCGCGGGGCCACGCTCGCGTAATACAGCACACGCAGCGCCTGGCGTTCCTGCGGGTCAACCCCAGCCCCCTGCAAGGCCACGGCAATGTTCAGGCCTGCCTGGATTTGCCCTTTGAAACGGACTTCAAGCCTGGCAATGGCATCGCGTGCCAACGCGGCCTCGGGCTGACGTACCTCGCTGTCTGCCTGAGCCTCCACATGCTTGAGCACCACATACGCACATGCCGGGTCCCCTCCCGCCAGGGCCAGCAATTTTTCGACACTGGGTCTGCGCAGCAATTGCATTCTGATGCGTAGTGAAACGGAAGCCAGGGTCGCCCGGGCCGGATAGCCCAACTGATCATAAAGCTGCAAAAACTGCTCGGTTGGAGGCACGCGCACCTCCACCTTCCGCTTCATCAACTCCTGACTGTTTAACCCCACCTCCTGGCTGAACAGATCGGCAAGCTCATCAACGCCCTTCGCGGACGCAGGCGCTGAGGTATGGCTAACAACTGCTTGATCCAAAGGGCGGACTGCTTGCACATCGTTGTGGGGGTCAACTTTCATGGACACGCCAGTACAGGAAGAGTGTGTACCTGTGTGGCAACGCCCTCCCATACGGTTCCATCGAAATTCGCTCGCACAACGAATTTGAAAAAACTTGCAAAAGCCCTCGGCGCTCCGTGCAAGTCACTGCGCAAAAATGCACCAACTAAAAATATTTATATATATAAATCATGAACTTATGTGTTTTTTTAAGCTTGGCACAGGGAGTGCTAAAGGGTCCTGTCGACACCCGTTCGACTGCGTCTACCCTAAGGAAAAAAAACATGAATCTCCCTATTGAAGCTATAGCTCACCTCGTTGGCAGCTCGCCTCAATTCATGCTTCACCTGACAGATGACCAGCAAAAAAAACTCCGACGTTTCATTCACAAACGCGTACTCAACCCAGAAGACGCGGATGATCTTCTGCAACTCACGTACCTGGAAGCCTGGCGCAACCGCGAGCGTTTCTGCGGTAATGCGTCACTCAGCACCTGGATGTGCGGCATCGCACAGAACCTGATTCGCAATCACTTCAGGCGCATGTATGCCAAACCCGTGCATTGCGAGTTTGATGAGTCGTTGTGGCATGGTCAGGAAGAAAACAACAACCTGGATTGGGAGTTTGAGATCAACCGCCGCCTGGAGAACACCCTGAGCGCCATCGATCACCTGCCGACGGAAATGCGCAAGACGATGTATGCCTCGCTGGAAACCGACGGCAGCTACCAGGACACGGCCGACGTATTGGACATCCCTATCGGCACCGTTCGTTCACGACTGTCGCGGGCACGCGAGCAGCTCAAGCGCGCCACCCAGAACCCGTTTAGACCGTAAACCCGGCTAGCTGGCCAAGCGTTGGGCGGCAGGGATATCTGCCCAACCGAATCAGGCCTTTGCGTGCGAGCCGTGAACAGCACTCCAAGTGCCCCAGCAGCACTGCACCGATCCGGCCGGCACCGAACATCATTTTTCGAGAAGGAAGACTCTCCCGTCAGGGAGTTAACGGCCACCCGGGCGTCCCTTCACTGGAGAAGTGAATCAGGAACCACTCGTCGCCAAACCCGGTCGTTTCCGTTAAACAATTGAAAGCGTAGATAAAAACTAAAAATAAATGCTTGACGCTTTCCCGTTCTACGCGAATAATGCGCGCCACTTGGCTACATAGCTCAGTTGGTTAGAGCATAGCATTCATAATGCTGGGGTCCGGGGTTCAAGTCCCTGTGTAGCCACCAAGTACTAAAAACGGCTTACCGCAAGGTAGGCCGTTTTTTTATGCCTCGAAGAAAGTGCCTGGGGCATACTCGCAGCCCCATCCCTGGATACAGAACTGAGCCAACAGGATGTCCCGTCATGAGCCTTGATGTGTTCGCAATCATCATGCTGGGCGCTGCGCTCCACGCCACTTGGAATGCCGTGGTCAAGGGCGGTGACGACAAGCTGCTGACCACGTGCATGATCGCGTCCATCGCATCGCTGATTGCAGCAGCGGTCATTCCGTTTCTGGCGTTGCCGGCAAAGGAAAGTTGGCCCTTCATCGGCGCGTCGGTGATTTTGCAGGTGATGTATTTCGTGCTGGTCGCCTCGACCTACCGTATTGCCGACATGAGCCAGACCTACCCGATCATGCGGGGCACCGCGCCGTTGCTGGTGGCGACAGCGAGCGTAGGGCTGTTGTCCGAATCCCTGTCCTCATTTGCCTGGCTCGGCATTGCCATAATCTGCATCGGCATTTTGAGCATGGCTGCCGCCCCCGGCACCGGTCAGCGAAAAGGAATCCTCCTTGCGCTGGTCAATGCGGCGGTCATCGCCGGCTACACCCTTATCGACGGTGTGGGTGTGCGCACATCCGGCGCCCCGGCGGCCTACACGCTGTGGATATTCCTGCTCACCGGCATTGCGCTTGCCGTGTGGGCAGTTGCCGTCAGGCGGCGTGAATTCTGCCGCTGCCTGGCGCGCCACTGGCGCCCTGGCTTTATCGGTGGCTTCGGCACCGTCGTGTCCTACGGCCTGGCGCTTTGGGCAATGACGGCAGCACCGATCGCCACGGTCTCAGCGCTCCGGGAGACGTCGATTCTGTTTGGCGTGGTAATCTCGGCGCTGGTGCTCAAGGAGCGACTGACCCGCCGCCGTATCGTGGCTGCGTGCATCATTGCCGGCGGGGCTATGGTGTTGCGACTGGGCTGAGGCGCCACCGCCACTCGGCTCTTACGCCCCCCGACGGGTCGGCCTATCCTCGGTTAGGCCGCTTTTGACGCCCTCCCTTGCCACTGTTAGTGTCCAGCCTCCCCCACACACGGAGTGCTTCACGGTGAAACTGGACATCTACCAAGTCGACGCCTTCAGCCAACATATCTTCGGCGGCAACCCTGCCGCGGTATGCCCGCTCACCGAGTGGCTGCCCGACGAGCAACTGCAGCATATCGCTGCCGAAAACAACCTCTCCGAAACCGCCTACTTTGTGCCCCGCGATGGGTTCTATGAGTTGCGCTGGTTTACCCCGCAAGTCGAAGTCGACCTGTGCGGCCATGCCACGCTGGCGACGGCGTGGGTGTTGATTCACGCGCTGGCGGACGCACCACAGGTGCTGCGCTTTGCCACCCGCAGCGGCGAGCTTCGGGTGACGCGCAATGGCGATGAACTGGCGATGGATTTCCCCGCCCGGCAGCCACAGCGCTGCGAACCGCCCGCCGGAATGTTGAGTGCCCTGGGGATCGAGCGCGCCGACGTGTTCGGCACCGATGACTACATCGTGCTGGTGGACGACGAAGCCCAGGTCGCCGCGCTGACGCCTGACTTTGCGCAGCTCAAAGGCCTGCCCAAGCGCGGGATTGCAGTCACCGCCAAGAGCACCCGGTTTGATTTCATTTCGCGCTGGTTCGGGCCGAATGTGGGGATCAATGAAGACCCTGTCACCGGGTCCGCGCACACCTCGCTGGCGCCATTCTGGGCCGAGCGCCTGGGCAAGTCGCGCTTGACGGCCGAGCAAGGGGGCCAGCGCAAGGGCCAGTTGCGCTGCGAGCTGCTGGGCGACCGAGTGATTATTTCCGGCAAGGCGGTGCTGTACATGCAAGGCACGATTTACCTGTAAACCGCAGTACCCAAGGACAACAGATCATTCTCAAAATGAACGGAGTTCAGCACGTGTTTTCGATTTCCCGCCGCCTACTGTCGCTCATGGCGGCAGCCCTTACCCTGGCTGCCTGCCACACCCCGGTCAACGAACAGCCACCGGCGCCGGAGTTGGGCTCGGGCTATCGCACCGACCTCGGCACCCGTCATGCCGAGCGCCATATGGCCGCCGCCGCCAACCCGCTGGCGGCCGAGGCCGGACGCGAGATGTTGCGCCAAGGCGGGTCGGCGATTGACGCCGCCATTGCGATGCAGGCGGTGTTGACCCTGGTGGAACCACAATCCTCCGGCATTGGCGGCGGTGCGTTCATCATGCTGTGGGATGGGAAAAACGTGCACGCCTATGACGGCCGCGAAACGGCCCCGGCCGGCGCGACCGAGCGGTTGTTCCTGAACACCGACGGCACGCCGATGGCCTTCACCGACGCGCAGATCGGCGGGCGCTCGGTGGGCACGCCAGGGGTGCTGCGGGCCCTGGAAATGGCCCATAAGAAGACCGGCCGCCTGCAATGGGCCAAGCTGTTCGAACCGGCGATTCGCTTATCGGAACAGGGCTTCGCGATCTCGCCGCGCTTGCACAGCCTGATCGCCGCAGACCGCTTTATCGCGCAATCGCCGGAGATGGCGGCCTATTTCCTGAATGCCGATGGCACGCCTAAAGCCACCGGTACACGGTTGAAAAACCCGGCGCTGGCCGCTGTGTTCAAGCGCATTGCCCAGGAAGGGCCGGACGCCCTGTACCACGGGCCGATTGCCGATGAGATTGCGCGCAAGGTGCAGGGCAACCGCAATGCGGGCAGCCTGACTCAAGCGGACCTCAAGGGCTATGTCGCCAAGGAACGCGTGCCGTTGTGCACCGATTACAAACGCTGGAAAGTCTGTGGCATGCCGCCGCCGTCCTCAGGCGGGATTGCGGTCGCGCAGATTCTCGGCACATTGCAGGCCTTGGAAGCCCGCGACCCGCACCTGGCCATCGCGCCGATGACACCGATAAAAAGCGCCTCGCCTGCCGGGCTTGAGCCCACGCCTGAGGCCGTACACCTGATCGCCGAAGCCGGTCGCCTGGCCTTTGCCGACCGCGCGTTGTACGTGGCAGATGCGGACTTCACGCCGGTACCGGTTGCCGGCCTCGTCGCCCCGACCTACCTGGCACAGCGTGCCACGCTGATCGGCGAGCGCAGCATGGGCATCGCCAAGCCAGGCCGACCGGCCGGCATTCAAGTCGCGTACGCACCAGACCGTTCGCCACTGCGAATCTCCACGTCACAAGTCGTCGCCGTAGATGACCAGGGCGGCGCCGTGTCGATGACCACCACGGTGGAAGCCGCGTTCGGTTCCCATGTGATGGTCCAGGGCTTCTTGCTCAATAACCAGATGACCGACTTCTCATTCATCCCCGAAGAAAACGGCCAGCCGGTAGCCAACCGCGTGCAACCCGGCAAACGCCCGCGCTCGGCCATGGCGCCGACCCTGGTGTTCGACCGCGAGAGCGGTGAGTTGCTGGCCACGCTCGGTTCGCCGGGCGGCTCGCAAATCATCGAGTACGTGAGCAAATCCCTGGTGGCGATGCTCGACTGGAACCTCGACCCGCAAGCCGCCATCGGCCTGCCCAATTTCGGCAGCCGCAATGGGGCAACCGAGCTGGAGGCGGGCTTGTTCAGCCCAGGCCTGAAGCAGGTGTTGAAGGACAAGGGCCATGAGCTGAGCGAGATAGACATGACCAGCGGTATCCAGGCCATCGTGCTCAAGCGGGACGCCCTGGGCAAGGTGTCGCTGAGCGGTGGCGCCGATCCTCGGCGTGAAGGCGAAGCGCTCGGCGACTGACTTTATTGAACGGAGGTGATCCCTTGCATCAGGCTGAAAATCTCGCTGCCATCCCTGGCATCGACCACGGTTTCTGTTCGATCGATGACCCGCTACGCCCGGATGAGGCGTTCATCTGCAAGCAAGTCCACAGCGCCTCGGTGATTGAATGGCAGGCCGGCCAGGTGGCCAATAAGATCGAGGCCGATGGTGTGTTGACGCACCACGCTCACCCGATCGCGGTGATCACCGCAGATTGCCTGCCCATTCTGTTCGCGTCGAAAACGGGCGAACGGGTGGCCGCAGTCCATGGCGGCTGGAAGGGGCTGCAACGCGGGATTATCGCCAACGTCATGCAGCGTTTTGCCGCCGACGGGATTGCAGCCGACCAGCTGCAGGTGGCTATCGGCCCATCGATCAAGCGGTGCTGTTATGAAGTGAGCGAAGGCTTTATCGCCGACTTCCAGAGTGACCAAGGGCACCTGTGGCAACACGCCCAGGCACCGTGGAGCTTCGTCCAACCAGCACCGCTGCGGTCCCCGGAAATTACCCCGCCCCATGCACGGCAAGCAGGCAGTGCGTGGTTTGATTTGAGCGGGTATGGGTTGTTGTTGCTGCAAGCGGCGGGCGTCAAGCGTGAGCAGATCGAAGTGAGCGAGGTGTGCACCTACTGCACGTCGCCGACGTTTGCCAGCTACCGAAGAAGGACGCATCAGCCGGAGGAAGCGAAGACGTTGATTTATTCGTGGATTGCTCGTACAGACTGACACGAGAAGGCCTACAACACTCTTTCTCAAATCCTCGACATGTCTTCAGATCGCAAAATGCCATGTCATTTTTTGCGATAAACCCCCTCTTGAGCGGCGCCTTTTCACCTGCGATTTTCTGGCCCGCACTTTCTTGCCAGGGGCTACGTCAAAGACGTAGAATTTCTCGTGTTAACGATCATAGAATCTCCATTGTTCAGCAAACTATGGCCTGACTATTGGAGCGAAGATGAAAAGGGTATTTTCATGGCGTTTCTTGCCAGCCATCCCGATGCCGGGAATGTTATTCCTGGCTCGGGCGGTTGCCGAAAAGTACGCTGGTGCTTGGAGGGTCAGGGCAAAAGGGGGGGCAGTGCGAGTCATCTACACCACTCAATTGGCTTGCGGAGCAATAGTAGCCCTACTGATTTACGGCAAGGGCGCTACGGAGAATATTCCAGCGCACATCCTGTACAAAATTGCGAAGGAGATGAACCATGCCACTCACTGATAAACAACTGAAGGAACGTGACGCCAAACGCAATATCGGCGAAGAATTACTGAGCGCTATTCAGGATGTTAAAGCAGGACGCTACGGCGCCGTGCAGCAGATCGAAATCACTCAAGCTGCCGAAGCAAGAAGCAAGACAGGACTGTCGCAACCCAAATTTGCCGAGCTTTTGGGGGTTTCGGTAAGAACCCTTCAAGAGTGGGAACAGGGGCGTCGTTCCCCCTCCGGTGCAGCACGCTCACTGCTGCATATTGCGGCCATAAGACCAGACGTTTTTCGGGAAGTCCTCAGTAACGCCTGATGGCGTTACTGGCCACTCCCTGAGGATCAACGGCTGATCTTCAACCCCTTACGCCCCGCATGCCGCTCCAACGCCAGCTCGATCAACCGGCTCACCAACTCGCTATAGCTCATCCCCGCCGCCTGCCATAACTTGGGGTACATGCTGATGCGGGTGAAGCCGGGCAGTGAGTTGATTTCGTTGATCAGCACTTCGCCGTCGTCGGTCAGGAACACATCGACCCGCGCCAATCCCGCGCAACCCAGCACGTCAAACGCCTCGAGGGCCAAGCGGCGAATACGCTCACTGGCTTCATGGCTGATATCTGCCGGCACCACCACTTGCGCCGCCTGGCCGTCAATGTATTTGCTGTCGTAGGAGTAAAAGCCGCTGCTCACCACGATCTCGCCGCAGCCGCTGGCGACCGGGTTTTCGTTACCCAGCACAGCGCATTCTATTTCGCGCCCGCGCACGGCGGATTCCACCAGCACCTTTTGATCAAAACCCAGGGCCAGTTCGACAGCGGCGTGGTACTCGGCCTCGTTGCCAACCTTGCTCACGCCCACCGAAGAACCCTGGTTGGCCGGTTTGACGAACATTGGCAGGCCGAGTTTATTCACCGCCGTTTCAAAGGACGTACGCGCGGCGTTGCTGCGGGTCAGGGTGATGAACGGCGTCACGGCAATACCGGCATCACGCAGCAGGCGTTTGCTGATGTCCTTGTCCATGCACACCGCCGAGCCGAGCACGTCGGAGCCGACGAAAGGCAGGTCAGCCATGCGCAGCAGGCCTTGCAGGCAGCCGTCTTCGCCGAGGGTGCCGTGGACGATGGGGAAGATCACGTCGATGTGTTCCAGCACGCCTTGGCCGGCGGTTTCCACCACTTGCTGGCTGGCCTTGCCGGGCACCACCGCCAGTTCACGGTTGGATTGGTTAAGGGCGATGAGTGCCGGGTTTTCCTGGTTGATCAGGAAGTTCGAGGTGTCATTGAGGTGCCAGTGGCCGGCCTTGTCGATGCCGATCAGGACTGGCTCGAAGCGTGTGCGGTCGAGTGCATCGACAATATTGCGCGCCGACTGCAACGAGACTTCGTGCTCAGCCGAACGACCACCAAAAATAATCCCTACCCGCACCTTGCTCATGACCCGGCCTCACTGTTGAAAGTAAGGCTTCTTACCACGGGTGGTCAGCGATTCGCTACCAGATGTGTGCCAAACAACACGTAGCAACCGCCGGCAAAACGGTCGAGCCATTTGCGCGAACGGCTGTAGAGGTTGGCCATGCGCACACTGGAAAACACCAGGGCCACGCAGGAATACCAGCTGAACGACAAGGTGGCCATGGTGATCACCGCCAGGGTCAGCAGCATCGGCGACGGCGACGGCGGCATGGTGGAGGCAAAGATGGTGGCGACGAACAACGCGGCCTTGGGGTTGGACAGGTTGCCCAGCAACCCCAGGCGCCAGGCGGAAAACAGCGAACGTCGCGCGTCGTCCGGCAACAGGCTCTGGCCCATCGCCGGTGCCGAGCGCTTGAACAGTTTCAGCCCCAGGTAAATCAGGTAGCAGCCGCCGATGATCTTGAACGCCAGGTACAACATGGGCGCAGCGGTAAACAGCGACTTGATGCCCAGCCCACCCGCCAGCCCCCACATGATCGTGCCGGTGGACACGCCAGCCGAAGCCACCACGCCATGGCGGCGCGAACAACTGGCAGCCAGCTGTGCCGTGTTGAAGAAGTTGGGGCCGGGTGTCACCACTGCCACCGCCCACAGCAGGGCCAGTGAGACCAGGGGAGCCACGTAGGCGGGGTCGATAAATTCCATTGGGCAGCTCCATCAGCGCAGGGCACGAGCGAGGAGCATAGACCTCGCCTACCACCTGCACAATCGTACAAGACCCCGGCAGACAAGGGATGCAGACTGGGTTAACGTATTTCCATCTCTTCTTGTGACAAGCCGCCATGGGCAAACCGACCCGCAACTTCGACTGGCTGCACCGTGCCCCGCATGCCAGCGGCCTGGACCGTATCGAGGCGTACTTTGCAGGTTTTGCGTTCGACCCGCATCGCCATGACACCTACGCCATCGGGCGTACCTTGTCTGGCGTGCAGAGTTTTCACTATCGCGGCGACATGATCCACAGCCTGCCCGGCACGACCATGGTGCTCCATCCCGATGAGACCCACGACGGCCACGCCGGCAGTGACGAGGGTTTCAAGTACCGGATGATTTACGTGGAGCCGTCGCTGATCCAGCAGATCCTCGGCGGCAAGCCGTTGCCGTTTATCCCCAGTGGTTTATCCACTGACCCAAGGCTGTTCCGTGCCAGCGAAGTGCTGCTGCAGAACCTCGATCACCCGATTGACCCGTTGCAGGAACAGGACGCGATGTTCGACCTGGCCCACGCGTTGAGCAACGCCGCTGGCGCCATCGTCAGCCGCAAGGCTTTCGATTACGTCGCCGCCGAGCGCGCCCGCGAGTTTATCCACAGCGCCCTGGGCCGCAGCATCACCCTGGATGAAATCGCTGATCACGCCGGCCGCGACCGCTGGGCATTGTCGCGGGATTTTCGCTTACTGTTCGGCACCAGCCCCTACCGCTACCTGACGATGCGCCGGCTGGACCTGGTGCGCAGCCTGTTGGCGCAGGGACAGTCGCTGGTGGACGCCGCGCTGATCGCCGGCTTCACCGACCAGAGCCATATGACTCGGCAATTTCGCAGCACCTACGGTATGCCGCCGTCGCGTTGGGTGAAGATGCTCGGGCGCTGAGGGTGCCGCCGGCAGGCTTATAGCGAGTGTCCATCAATGGGCTCGCCGATGGTCAGGAAATGCCCTCCCGCCACATGATGCAACGTCCGTAATTCATCATGCCCTTCGAAGTGCCAGTGACCTTCGCTGAACACGCGCTCATCGGCATAGGCCGCGACCACTTCGCCGAGGAACAGGTCATAGGTTTGCTGGTTGTGGGGCTCGGGCAGCAGGCGACATTCCAGCCACGCTACGCAGCCTTCCAGCAAGGGCGCGTCGGTGTGTTCACCGCTGAAGGTTTGCAAGCCATAAGCAGCGAACTTGTCACGCTCGGCGCCGGTGGTATTGCCGACCGTCTGCACGAGGTCGGCCTGGGCCGCACAGGGCACCTGCAGCACGAAGGTGCCGGCGCCTTCCAGCAGTTGGCGAGTCCAGGTGGCCTTGTCCAACACAACGGCGACTTTCGGCGGTTCGAAATCCAGCGGCATGGCCCAGGCCGCCGCCATGATATTGCGCTGGCCGTTGTCGGCCGCACTGACCAGCACGGTTGGGCCGTGGTTGAGCAAACGGTAGGCCTTGGACAAGGGAACGGGGCGGCGGTGGGTCGAATTCATGGAGGATCGGCTCTTAATGCGAAAAGCTTACGATACCTCAAGCGCAAGCCTGCCAGGTTGGTTGCACGTCCTTAGCTGCCATTGTTCCGGCACACGCCCATCACTTGATATTCCAATGTAGTGAGCTTGCCGCTGGAGTCTTCATAGGTCATGCGCGACGGCACGGGATTGCATGCGCGGATCGGCGGCGTCACGTTGACCACCTTGGCAATGTCCAGGTCCATGCCATAGCGATACACCTGGACCTGGGGCGCCCGTTTTCCGTTTTTCTCGGCGTAGGCGGCCATGGCTTTTTCATTGCGTTCCATCATCAGGGCAAAGGTCCGGTCACCTCCGCCTTCGGCCAATGCACCGAATGACAGGACGGCCGTTAATACACCCAAGCCTACGGTAGAAAAGTTCATCACATATTCCTCGACTGAAAGTTCAGTGCCGAGACTAACGAACGAACCCTGACGCCATGTTCACTGGAATATTACTTATTTGTTAGGTGGCTGCGAGCTTCCAGAATTGTAATGTTCACGCCACCCAATCGTTATCCACGGTTTGCAACTATCAGCCCGGGCCAGATCAATAAGAACGCCCGCCTCCATAAGAAGCTGATAACTGCCAATACCGAGGAGCGAAACATGCGGATCCGTTATTACACCCTTCCCCTTTCACTGATCGCCACATTCCCCCTGGCAGCCGTGGCAGCGCAAGACAAACCTGAGGGGTTTATCGAAGGCAGCAGCGTGAACGTGCTGGCGCGCAATTTTTACTTCAACCGCGATGACCGCAAGGGCCAGTCCAGCCCCACCGGTAATGGCTATTCCGAAGCTTGGGCCCAGGGGCTGATCGGTAAATTCGAATCCGGCTTTACCCAAGGCACCGTCGGGTTTGGCCTGGACGCCTTCGCCATGGTCGGCGTGAAGCTCGACTCGGGTACCGGCCGCAGCGGCGGCAAGGGCTCGTTTGGCGTGCTGCCGGTGGACAGCAACAACCATCCCGAAGACAACTACAGCAAGGTCGGCGGCGCGGCGAAACTGCGCGTATTGGACACGGTGATCAAGGCCGGCGACGTGTTCCCACTGACCCCCGTGGTGGCCTACGGCGATTCGCGGGTGTTGCCGGAAAGCTTCCGTGGCGTGACCCTGCAGAACACCAGCCTGGAGGGCCTGACCTTGCAGGGCGGGCGCCTGAGCGGCATGAGCCAACCCAATGAAAGCGGCATGAACAAAGGGTTCGCAACGTTTTACGCCGGCCCGGTCGATTCACCTTGGATCGGCTACTTCGGCGGCGACTACACCGTGAACAAACACCTCAGCCTGAGCCTGTACAGCAGCCGCCTGAAGGACGCCTGGGACCAATACTACGTCGGCAGCGCCGCCAGTTACCCGCTGAACGAAGACGTCTCGCTGTTCGGCGACATCAACTACTACAAGGCTGTGGACGAAGGCAAAAAGCTGCTGGGTGAATTCGATAACAACATCTGGAGCGCCCGGATCGGCGTGAAGGTCGGCGCCCACAGCCTGGCTGTGTCGCACCAGCGCAACAACGGCGATGACGACTTCGATTACCTGCGCCAGTCGGACTCGATCTTCCTCAACAACTCGATCCAGTACAGCGACTTCAACTCGCCCAAGGAACGCTCGTGGATGCTGCGCTACGACCTGGACATGCAGCCATTCGGCATTCCCGGCCTGTCGTTCATGGCCCGTTACGGCAAGGGCACCGGCGCCGACTACAGCAACGCCAACGCGGTGTATATGCGCCGCGATGCCGCCGGCGATCCGCTCACCGACCAACGCCGCTGGGAGCGGGATATCGAAGCCAAGTACGTGGTGCAAAGCGGCAACTTGAAGGATTTATCGCTGCGACTGCGCCAGGCCACCGTGCGCTCAAGTTCATTTGAGTCCGACCTTGAAGAAGTCCGCGTCATTGTCGAATACCCACTGGCGATTCTTTAAGACGCGCTTACATTCACTTGCCGATGCCCTACATCTCTTCACAGGTTGAAGTCTGTCAGAACTGTAATATCGGCCTCACCTTCTCGTTAAGTTGCACTTTTTATACTGCGCATCGAACACATCTCATCTCTGCGGCTTTTGTGTAGCTCCTTTGGAACAGAGATGAATTTTATACGCCCCAGCCGGGGCGTTTTTTTTGTGTGCCCGGTCAGTGACGAATCGTCGCACCGGCCTGGCGCGGCTTGACCCTAAAGCTACTTCAGGCTTCAGAGTTTTCCTACAGTCCATTCAAGCCTCTATGAGGTCATCTCCTTTCGTTTTTCTTGAAGGTAAATCCCCATGCGTATCCTTGTGGTTGAGGACGAGCAGAAAACCGCCGACTACTTGCAGCAAGGCCTGACCGAAAGTGGCTACGTCGTCGATTGCGCCGCCAGCGGCATCGACGGCCTGCACCTGGCCCGGCAGCACATCTACGAACTGGTGATCCTCGACGTGAACCTGCCCAACACCGACGGCTGGGAAGTACTTGAGCAACTGCGCCGTGACGGCAACCAGCGCGTGATGATGCTGACCGCGCGCGGCCGCCTGGCCGACAAGATCAAAGGCCTGGACATGGGCGCCGATGACTACTTGGTCAAGCCATTCGAATTCCCCGAACTGCTGGCCCGTGTACGCACCTTGCTGCGGCGCAGCGAACATATCCCGCTGCCGGAGGTGCTACGCGTCTCGGACCTGGAGTTGGACCCGCGCCGCCATCGCGCCTATCGCGGCGACCGGCGCATCGACCTGACCACCAAGGAGTTCGCCCTGCTGCATGTGTTGATGCGCCAGGCTGGCGAAGTGATGACCCGCACGCAGATCATCTCGTTGGTGTGGGACATGAACTTCGACTGCGACACCAACGTGGTCGAGGTCTCCATCAGCCGCCTGCGCGGAAAGGTCGACGACCAGAGCGAGGTCAAGCTGATCCATACCATTCGCGGCGTGGGTTATGTGCTGGAGGCGCGCCAATGAGGACCAGCAGCCTGTCGATGCGCCTGGGGCTGACGGTCAGCCTGATGGGCGCTGGGCTGGTGGTGTTGCTCGCCACCCTGGCGTACCTGGCGCTGACCCACGAGCTGGAAAACCTCGCGCGCAAGGGCCTGGAAAACAAGATGGAGCAACTGGAACACAGCCTGCGCCAGGACCTCAAACCCCAGGATATCGCCGCCCGCCCACATTCGCTGCTGGACCTGGTGATGGGTCACGACAACATTTACCTGACCATTACCGGCGTCCAGCCGGACCCGCCCGTGCTGCTCAGCGTTGGCGCCAAACCCCAGCAGCCGTTGTTGCTGGATGCGCCCGCCGGCAAAACCTTGGCATACATGAATTGGGTAGACGGTCGCGACAATCGCATCCTCACCGCCACCCACGTGATGCCCTTGCGCGGCGGCGAGTATGTGCGCGTATTGCTGTCGCTCGACCGCTCCGACGATGAAGCGCTGCTCAGCGCCTACCTGCGCTCCACGGTGATCGCCTTGCCGTTGCTGTTGATCCTGATCGGTATGGGCGCCTGGTGGCTGGTACAACGCGGGCTGGCGCCGTTGAAGCAGTTCAGCCACGTGGCGGCCCAAGTCACCACCCAGGACCTGACCCATCGACTGTCCGTGGATAACCTGCCCAATGAACTGGGCGAGTTGGCCCAAGGCTTCAACGTGATGCTCAACCGCCTCGATGCCGGGGTACAGCAGTTGTCGCAGTTCTCCGACGACCTCGCCCACGAACTGCGCGCGCCGTTGACCAACCTGATGGGCAAGGCCCAGGTGACCCTGTCCCGCGAACGGCCCTCGGAGGAATACAAGGCCGGGCTGGAATCCTGCGCCGAAGAAATGGAGCGCCTGTCGCGCATCGTTTCCGACATGTTGTTCCTGGCCCAGGTCAGCCACCCTGCGGCACGGGCCGGATTTGCCGCCGTGTCGTTAGGTGACGAAGCGCAGCGGGTGATCGAATTGTTCTCCTTGAGTGCCGAGGACAAGCAGATCACTCTCAGCCTGCGCGGCGACGCCTGGGTGACGGGCGATCGCCTGATGATCCAGCGCGCCATTTCCAACCTGCTGTCCAACGCGATTCGCCATACCCCCAGCGGCGCCAGCGTGTTGTTGCTGGTGGAAACCTACGAGCAGAGCGTCGCACTGTCAGTGGGCAACCCCGGCCGGGGCATCGAAGCGCATCACCTGCCGCATCTGTTCGAACGTTTCTACCGCGCCGACAGCAGCCGCACCCGCGCCGAAGGTGGCACCGGGCTGGGGCTGACCATTGTGCAGTCGATCATGCACCTGCATCAGGGGCACGCCGACGTCAGCAGCCAACCAGGCCGGTTTACACGGTTCAGCCTGGTATTTCCTCTTCCTTGCGATGCGCCCACTGGTACAACGCCGGCAGCACCAGCAAGGTCAGCAACGTAGAAGAGATGATCCCGCCGATTACCACGGTCGCCAACGGACGCTGCACTTCGGCGCCGGTGCCGGTGGCCAGGGCCATGGGGATAAATCCCAGGGAGGCCACCAGCGCGGTCATCAATACCGGACGCAGGCGGGTCAGCGCGCCCTCATTGATTGCCACCGACAGCGAACGCCCTTCCTCGCGCAGGTTGCGGATGAAGGCAATCATCACCAGGCCGTTGAGCACCGCCACGCCGGACAAAGCGATAAAGCCCACGCCTGCGGAGATCGACAGCGGAATATCGCGCAGCCACAGCGCCATGATCCCACCGGTCAACGCGAACGGAATCCCGGTAAACACCAGCAGCCCGTCCTTGAGGTTGTTGAACATCATGAACAACAACCCGAACACCAGCAGCAACGCCACCGGCACCACGATTTGCAAACGCTCGGAGGCTTCCTTCAGTTGTTCGAACTGACCGCCCCAGGTGGTCCAGTAACCCGCTGGCACTTTCACTTGCGCCGTAATCGCAGCCTCGGCCTCTTCCACGAACGAACCAATATCCCGTCCGCGCACGTTGGCACTGACGATCACCAGGCGCTTGCCGTTCTCGCGGCTGATCTGGTTCGGGCCGAGCACCAGGTCCAGGCTGGCGACCTGGGACAACGCAATAAACCCCAACTGCCCCGCCGCATTCCCGGCCAGCGCCGGCACCGGAATCAGCAGCCGCGACAAGCCATCGATGTCAGTACGCAGCGCGTCGGACAAGCGCACGACCATGTCGAAACGCCGGTCACCTTCATACAAGGTACCGGCCTGACGCCCACCGACGGCGACGGCAATGGTGTCCTGCACATCGCCGACATTCAGGCCGAAGCGCGCGGCCTTGTCACGGTCGATATTGATGGTCAGCACCGGCAGGCCGGAAGTCTGTTCGACCTTCACCTCCGAAGCCCCATCGAGGCCTTGCAGGGTCTCGGCAATTTCTGCGGCGGTGGTGTTGAGCACCGCCATGTCGTCGCCGAACACCTTCACCGCGACATCGCTGCGCACCCCGGAAATCAGCTCGTTGAAACGCAGCTGGATCGGTTGCGACAACTCGTACGCGCTGCCCGGCACAATCGCACTGGCGCGTTGGATATCGGCGATCAGGCTTTCGCGGGATTTGTTCGGATCCGGCCACTGCGCCTTCGGTTTAAGCATCACGTAGCTGTCGGAAATATTCGGCGGCATCGGGTCGGAGGCGATTTCCGCCGTACCGGTACGTGCAAATACCCGCTCGATTTCCGGCACCTGGGCCATCAAGGTTTTTTCCAGTTGCTGCTGCATCTGCACCGATTGCGTCAGGCTGGTGCCGGGCACGCGCAGGGCCTGTTGGGCGAAGTCGCCCTCACTGAGGCTGGGGATAAACTCACTGCCCATGCGGCTGGCCACCACGCCCGAGGCGACGATGGTCAGCACGGCCAGACCGAACACCAGCGGCCGGCGGGTCATCACCCAGTCCAGCACCGGCGCATAGGCCCGGCGTGCGGTACGCATCACCAGATTTTCTTCTTCCTTGACCTTGCCGGTGACGAACAGCGCAATCGCCGCCGGCACGAAGGTCACCGACAAAATCATCGCCCCCAGCAGCGCGATCACCACGGTAAACGCCATGGGGTGGAACATCTTCCCGGCCACTCCGGTGAGTGCGAAGATCGGCAGGTACACGACCATGATGATCAGTTGCCCGAAGATCAGCGCACGCCGTGCTTCCTTGGCCGCCGCGAACACTTCGTGCAGGCGCTCGCTGCGGGTCAGCAAGCGACCATGGCGCTGCTGCGCATGGGCCAGGCGGCGGATGGCGTTCTCGACGATTACCACCGCGCCGTCGACGATAATGCCGAAGTCCAGCGCGCCGAGGCTCATCAGGTTGGCGCTGACTTTGTGGGTAAACATGCCGGTGAAGGTGAACAACATCGCCAGGGGAATCACCATCGCGGTGATCAGCGCCGCGCGGATATTGCCGAGGAACAGGAATAGCACCGCGACCACCAGCAGCGCACCCTCGAAGAGGTTTTTCTTCACGGTGGCAATGGCTTTTTCGACGAGGTTGGTGCGGTCGTAGACGGTAACCGCCACCACACCGTCGGGCAACGAGCGGTTGATTTGTTCGAGCCTGGAAGCCACCGCCTGGGACACGGTGCGGCTGTTTTCTCCGATCAACATAAACACCGTGCCCAGCACCACTTCGCGGCCGTTTTCCGTGGCGGCGCCGGTACGCAGCTCACGGCCGATCTCGACCTGGGCGACATTGCGCACACGGATCGGCGTGCCGTCGGACGTGGTGATGACGATATTGGCGATGTCGTCGATGGACGCCACCTGCCCCGGCGCGCGGATCAACAATTGCTCGCCGCTGCGCTCGATGTACCCGGCGCCGACGTTGGCGTTGTTGCGCTCCAGCGCCGTGACCAGATCGTTCAAGGTCAGGTTGTAAGCCGCCAGGCGCTTGGGGTCGGGGGCGATCTGATATTCCTTGGCGAAGCCGCCGATGGTGTTGATCTCGGCCACACCGGGCACGTTGCGCAGCTGCGGCTTGATGATCCAGTCCTGAATCACCCGCAGGTCGGTCGGCGTGTAGGGCGTGCCGTCGTCCTTGCGGGCGCCCTCTTCGGCCTCCACGGTCCACAGGAAAATTTCCCCGAGGCCGGTGGAAATCGGCCCCATCGCGGTTTCGATCCCCGTAGGCAATTGCTCGCGGGCCACCTGCAGGCGCTCGTTGACCAACTGGCGGGCGAAGAACAGGTCGGTGCCGTCCTTGAAGATCACCGTCACCTGGGACAAGCCGGAGCGTGACAACGAACGGGTCTGCTGCAGCCCCGGCAAACCGGCCATCGCGGTTTCGATGGGAAAGGTAATGCGCTGCTCGGTTTCCAGCGGCGAAAAACCGGCCGCCGCCGAGTTGATCTGCACCTGCACATTGGTGATGTCGGGCACCGCGTCGATGGGCAGTTTCTGATAGCTGGCGATGCCGACACCGGCCATCAACAGCACCGCCAGCAGCACGATGATGCGCTGCTCGATGGCGAATTGGATAAGGCGCTCAAACATGAGAAATCACTCGCAGGATCAATGGGCGTGCTCGGCCGAGCCCTTGCCCAATTCGGACTTGAGGATGAAGCTGCCGGTGGTGGCCACCTGGGCACCGGCCTCCAGGCCCTGGCGCACTTCGACGTAGCCGTTCTCACTGGCGCCCAGTTCGAGATGGCGGGTGATAAAACCGTCTGGCGTGCGTACGAATACCGACGGTTTTTCCTCGACGGTCTGGATCGCCGTTTGCGGCACGGTGACCTTGGCCTGGTAGGTGTCCGTGGCCAGTTGCACGGTGACAAACAGCCCTGGACGCCAGGCGTCATCGGGGTTGGGCACCGTCACGCGGACGGTGGCGGTGCGTGTTTGCTCGCCGAGCAAATTGCCGACATAAGCCACGGTGCCCAGCACGTCGGTGCCCATTTCCGTGGAGCTGACCTTCACCGGTTTGCCGAGTCGGACCTTGTTCAAATCCTTGGGAAATACGCCAAAGGTGACCCATACCTGCGACAGGTCAGAAAGCGTGAAGGCGTTGCTGGTCTCGCTCACCACCTCGCCGACGCCGAGGTGTTTTTCCACCACTACACCTGCGAACGGCGCCCGCAGCTCGTAACGATTGCCACCGACCAGCACGGTGTTGCCGCTGAGCGCGGTCATCTTTTGGCGGGCATTGTTCAGCGCAATTTCGGCTTCTTGCAAGGTTTGGCGCGCCAGCAGGTAATCCTGCTCGGCGGAGATCTTGTCCTGCCACAACTGGCGTTCACGCTGGAAGGTGATACGCGCCAGTTCAACCCGGCGCTCGCTGGCTGCCAGCTCACTGCGCTGGTCGGAAATCTGCTGGCTGGCGATCACCGCAAGCAGCTCGCCCTTCTTCACTGCCTGGCCCAGATTGACCTTCACCGACTCCACCACACCGGCCGCGCGCGGGACGATGTGCGAGGTGCGGTCTTCGTCGAAACGCACCTCCCCCGGCAGCGTCAGCAGTGTGCTGATCGACTGGGGTTGGGCCTCGGCAAGTTCGATACCGGCGGCCTGGATTTGCTGTTCAGTCAGCTCAAGCTTGCCTTCTTCTTCCTCGGCATTGGCCACGCCGGACAGCATCAGGCCCAAGGCGACGGCAAGCGCCACGCCGTGTCGTTTGTTCATAAGGCACTCCAGAAAAAATCAAAACCGGGCGAGGTCGCCGTAAATCCGTTCGATGCGCAGCCAGGCATCGGTAGCCTGGGCGGTGGCCGCAAGGTATTGGGTGCGCGCCGCGATCAGGGTGCGCTGGGCGTCGAGCACGTCGAGGAAGTTGAACTTGCCCATCTCGAAGCCGCGGGTGGCGCTGTCCACCGCGCTTTGGGCGGCGGGCAGGATCTGCTGGTTGAATGCGCGCACTTCAGTATTCGCGGTTTGCCACAGGTCCAGGGCCTGGCGGGTTTCGGTACGCAGGCGCAATTCGGTAGCGTTGCGCAGGTCGCGGGCCTGATCGGCACGGCGCGTGGCGGCGAGTACGTTGCCCTGGTTGCGGTTGAACAACGGAATCGGCATCGACACGCCGACCAGGTTCACCCGCTCGCGCACACTGGCGTCGTACTGACTGCCAATCGATACATCGAGGTCGGGAATACGCTGGGCTTTTTCCAGGCCTACGCTGGCTTCGTGCTGCACGATCTGCAGTTCGGCCAGGCGCAGTTCGGCGGTCTGTTCAAGACGCGCCAACAGTTGCGCGGCGGAGGGCAACGGCGGTGTGGAGTGGCTTGGCGTGGCGACAGCCTGGAAGTCGGTCGCCGCGCTGCCGGTACTGGCGGCCAGGCGGCGATAGGCGTCGGTGAGGCCCATGTGCGCGCGGTTGAATTCGAGGCGGATCTGCGACAACTGCACCTGGGCCCGCGTGGCTTCCACCGGTGAGGATTTGCCGGCGGTGACACGACCGTTGGCGACCACCAGCCCGCGCTCGGCCAAGGCCAGGGAGCGTTGCGCCAGGTCGAGACGTTCCTGGGCGCGCAGGGCACCGTAATAGCCGTCGATCACCTCGGCGCGCAGCGTATTGCGGCGCTGTTCCAAGGCCAGTGCGGCAGCGTCCTGGGCACGCGTCGCCACGTCAATGCGGGCACCGCGCTTGCCGCCCAGCTCGAGGGTTTGGCTTAGCTTGAGGGTGGTGGTACGCGTATCGCGACGTGTGTCTTCGGCATCCCACGACGCCACCGGATTGGGGATCAGCCCGGCCTGCTGGCGACCGCCCTCGGCGATCTCGATTTCCCATTGCGCAGCCGCCAGGTCGGGGTTGTTGGCGAAGGCGGTTTGCAGGGCGGCGTCGAGGGTGAGGGTTTGTGCCTGGGCAATGCTGGCAGCTCCCCACAACAACGTCGCCCCCACCAGCTTTCTAACGGAAATTGCCATAACGAGAGTTCCACGCCCATAAAGTAAAAGCCGGGAGAATGTAGCGTTCGCGACTTATCAGAGCGGTGGAGCAAAGATTACAAATCCGACAGCAATGGCTCTGCGGCGGGCGTTATCAGGTATGCTTTTCGGACAAGAAACAAAAAGAAACAATTTTCCCAACCTGTTCGATAAGGAGTCCCGCCTTGGCGTTATCGACTGCCGCGTGGATGGTTCACGACACCCGTCTCATGCTCTGCGTACTGCTGGCCATCGCCAGCATCATCGTGCTGATCAGCGCGACCAAATTGCCGCCGTTCCTGTCGATCCTGATCGGCACCTTTACCGCCGGGGTCGGCGCTGGGCTGCCAGCGGAAGAGGTGGCCAAAGCCTTCAGCAAAGGCGCTGGCGCGATCCTCGGTGAAGCCGGGATCATCATCGCCCTGGGCTCGATGCTGGGTGCGCTGATGGCGGAATCCGGCGCGGCCGACCGCATCGCCACCACGCTGCTCGGGCTGGGCAAAGGCAAGTCGTTGCCGTGGGTGATGGCGCTGGTGGCGATGGTGATCGGCCTGCCGCTGTTCTTCGAAGTGGGCCTGGTGATGATGGTGCCGATCATCTTTGTGATGGCCAAACGTTCGAACCAGCCGCTGTTGAAAATCGCCATCCCGGCGCTGGCGGGCATGACCACCTTGCACGCCTTGATGCCACCGCACCCAGGGCCGCTGATTGCGGTGGGCGCATTGCACGCCGACCTGGGCCTGACCATGTTGCTGGGCTTCTGCCTGGCGGTGCCGGCGGCGATCCTCGCCGGGCCGCTGTATGGCAACTGGCTGTCCAAGCGCCTGCATGTGGATGAGCCAGCCGACATCGGCGCGCTGTTCAGCGCCCCGCCCAAGGCCCCGCGCCAGCCTAGCTTTGGCGTGTCATTGCTGATCATTCTGTTGCCGGTGATTTTGATGCTCGGGAGCACCTTGGCCAAAGTCGCGCTGCCGGCCGAAAGCAGCGTGGGCCTGACCCTGAAATTCCTCGGCGAACCGCTGATCGCCCTCGGCCTGGCCGTGATCGCCGCCGTGATCTGCCTGGGCTGGGCCGCCGGCATGCCGCGCGCCGAAGTCGGCAACACCCTGCGCAAGGCCCTCGCGCCCATCGCCGTGTTGCTGCTGACCATCGGCGCCGGCGGTGGCCTCAAGCAAACCCTGCTCGACGCCGGCGTCAGCCAGACCATCAGCAAAGTCGCCGAAGGCGCGCACATGCCGTACCTGCTGCTGGCCTGGTTGATCGCCGTGGCGCTGCGCCAGGCCACCGGCTCGGCCACGGTCGCCACCACCACGACCGCCGGCATCCTCGCACCGATGATGGCCGGGTTGGCGGCGACGCAAAGCTCACTGGTGGCGCTGGCGATCGGCGCCGGCTCGGTGTTCTTCTGCCACGTCAACGATGCCGGGTTCTGGATGGTGCGCGAGTACTTTGGCTTGCAACTGAAGCAGACGATTTGGGTGTGGTCGGTGTTGCAGACGATTGTTTCGGTCGTCGGCCTGGTCGGTACGCTGGTGCTGTGGCACTTCTTGACCTGACCTTCAGGCCGCCAAGGTGTGGCGCTTACCAAACAGCGCCACACTTGCCACCCCCACCGCGCCCATCACCACGCAATAACCCACGCAAATCCATGGGCTGGTCGGCATCAACGCGATCAACATCAGCGGCGTGGTACTCGCCCAGAGTGCATAGGCGATGTTGTAGGTGAAGGAAATTCCCGACACCCGCACCTGCGCCGGAAACAGGCCGACCATCACCGATGGCACCGCACCGACCACCCCGCAACTCAAGCCCGCCAGCGCATACGCCGCGCCGAGCCAGATGCCGCCGCTGATCAGGCTGGCGTACAGCACGAAAATACCCACCGGCAGCAGCAGGCTGTAGACCAGTACCGCGCGCCAGGCACCAATGCGGTCCACCAGCAGGCCGGCGAGGACGCAGCCGATATTCAGGAAGACGATGCCCAGGGCGCTCAAGGCAAAGGTGTGGCTGGGGCTCATGCCGAAGGTTTTCTGCATCATGGTCGGGGTGATGACCACCAGCACCACCACGGCGGAGGTGAGCACGCAGGTGAGGATCATCGCCGGCAGCAGCACGGCGCGATGGTCACGCAATACGGTGCGCAGCGGCATCTCGGCGGCGGCCTGGCGGCGGGCCTGCATTTCGAGGAAGACCGGGGTTTCGCTGAGCCAACGCCGCAGCCACACGCCGATCACGCCGAACACACCGCCGAGCAGGAAGGGGAAACGCCAGGCGTAGTCGAGAATTTCGGCCGGGGTGAAGACTTGCGCCAGCAGCGTGGCAGTCAGCGCACCGAGCAGGTAGCCGAAGGTCAGGCCGGCTTGCAGGAAGCCCAAGGCGTAGCCACGATGGTTGCGCGGTGCGTGTTCGGCGACGAAGGTCCAGGCGCTCGGCACTTCACCGCCCACCGCCGCGCCTTGCAGCACACGCAGCGCCAGCAGGATCAGCGGTGCGAAGTAGCCGATCTGTGCGTAGGTGGGCATGATCCCGATCAGCAAGCAGGGCAACGCCATCATCAGGATGCTCAGGCTGAACACGCGCTTGCGCCCCAGATGATCGGCGAAGTGCGCCATGAGGATGCCGCCCAGTGGGCGCGCGAGGTAGCCGGTGACAAAGATGCCGAAGCTTTGCAGCAGACGCAGCCACTCGGGCATTTCCGGCGGGAAGAACAGTTGGCTGAGGGTCAGCGCAAAAAACACGAAAATAATGAAGTCGTAGATTTCCAAGGCTCCGCCCAAGGCGGCCAGGCCCAGGGTTTTGTAGTCGGAACGGGAAAAACGCTGCGCCTGTGGAACAGAGGTGGCAGTCATGTTGAGGCTCGGCAGACAAACAAAATGGCGTGCAGGTTATGAGCTGAGCCGGATGATGGCAATCGCGGCAGATATATTTGTTTTCCTCATTGATCGATGAAGATAACTGCATTCCCATATCAATGGCCGTGGAGGAACATGCGCGAAAACTGCCGCCCCCATAATAACTACAAGAGGTATGACTCGTGGCCGATGCTATCGAAGAAAGCCGCTATGCCCGATTTGCCCTGCGCTGCTCGAACTTTGCCGAGCGCTGGTTCCCCGACTCCTGGGTGTTCGCCGCCCTCGCCGTGATCATCGTCGCCGTGGCGACCCTGGGCATGGGCGCCGCACCGACCGAAGCCGCCAAGGCCTTTGGCGACGGGTTCTGGAGCCTGATCCCGTTCACCATGCAGATGGCCTTCGTGGTGATCGGTGGTTACGTGGTCGCCAGCTCGCCGCCGGCGGTCAAGCTGATCGACCGCCTGGCGCGCATCCCGAAAAACGGCCGCTCCGCCGTGGCGTGGGTCGCGTTGATCTCCATGGTGGCGTCATTGCTCAACTGGGGCCTGTCCCTGGTGTTCGGCGGTTTGCTGGTGCGTGCACTGGCCCGGCGTACGGATTTGCGCATGGACTACCGTGCTGCGGGTGCGGCGGCCTATCTGGGCCTGGGTGCGGTGTGGGCCTTGGGGCTGTCGTCTTCGGCCGCACAATTGCAGGCCAACCCGGCCAGTTTGCCGCCGTCGATCCTGTCGATCACCGGGGTTATCCCGTTTACCGACACGATCTTCCTGTGGCAATCCGGCGTGCTGTTGCTGGCGCTGATCGTGGTGTCGCTGATCATCGCCTACGCCACCGCTCCCGGCCCGAACAGCGCCCGTGACGCCAAGGCGTGTGGCGTCGACCCGGCCTTCAACCTGCCCAAGCTGCAACCACCAACTCGCCCCGGCGAATGGCTGGAACACAGCCCGTTGCTGACCATTCTGCTGGCATTGCTGGCGGCGGGCTGGTTGTTCCATGAGTTCTCGACCAAGCCGGCGATCAGCGCGATTTCGGGGCTGAACACCTACAACTTCCTGTTCATCATGGTGGGCGCCCTGCTGCACTGGCGCCCGCGCAGCTTCCTCGATGCGGTGGCCCGTGCAGTGCCGACCACCACCGGCGTGCTGATCCAGTTCCCGCTGTACGGTTCGATTGCAGCGCTGATGACCGTGGTCAAGGGCGGCGACGGCCAGACCCTGGCGCACCATATCTCGACCTTCTTCACCTCCATCGCCTCCCACGACACTTATGCCCTGCTGATGGGCGTGTACTCGGCGGTACTGGGCTTCTTTATTCCATCGGGCGGCGGTAAGTGGATCATCGAAGCGCCTTACGTGATGCAGGTCGCCAATGACCTGCAATACCACCTGGGCTGGGCGGTGCAGATCTACAACGCGGCCGAGGCACTGCCGAACCTGATCAACCCGTTCTATATGCTGCCGTTGCTGGGCGTGCTGGGGTTGAAGGCGCGGGATTTGATCGGGTTTTCGTTTGTACAGTTACTGGTGCACACACCGTTGGTGCTGTTCCTGCTGTGGGCGCTGGGGACGACCTTGAAGTATTTACCGCCGGTGATGCCGTAGGGCACGGCGTTTCTGATGACGTGCATAGGGGTTGTCCTACTCGATACGATGACAACCCTGACTCCTCCTGCCAGCCCCTTTGATTAACCTTGGATGCCTCTCACATAGCCCAAGGAAAATCCGAATGACCCCTTTATCCAAATCACTGGAGCAGTTGCTCGATGATATTTACAAAGACGACAACGTATCGTTCGTCGAGTACAAGACCCTGCGAGACGAAGCCGATCGCCGCATGGCTGCTGTCATCAAGGAATTTGGCCTGCATAACAACGTAACCGCCTTCCAGAAAGCCATGGATGTGGCCATGCAACTACTGCAGACCAGCGTTATCGATGCAAAAAAAGCCACCCTGACCGACACCGGCGAGGCAATCGTCAAGGATGCCGTGACGGCTCAGGTAGAGTACCTGCGCGCCGGCAGCCAATTGGCACTGCGTCTGCTGTGATCGCCTGACTCGAAACGCTGTCTTCGTTCCGTCACATTGCATTGCTACCGTCCTGCGAAATATCTTGCAACAACTCGCCAGCAAGGACTCCCCGCAATGAGTGACGATCACGAAGACCGCCCTGCCCCCGATTCCGCAGCCCAACCGCCGGTAGATACCAGCCGTCGGCGCTTCCTGGGGGGCGCGGCGGTATTGGGGGTCGGCGCGACCTTGAGTGCCTGCGGCAATAGCAGTGAGGCGCCCGGCAAGCCAGCAGCGCGGCCGCTCACACCGCAGGAGCTGGACAAGGCCTTGCACGACCAGGTGAAGACCGTGGTGGTGATCTACGCCGAGAACCGTAGCTTCAACAACCTGTTTGCGGACTTCCCTGGCGTTGAGAAACCGCTGTCGGCGCTTTCTGCCACCGACACACAACAACGCGACCGCGACGGCAGCCTATTGACCACCCTGCCCCCCGTCTGGGGCGGCGTGCTGCAAGTGGGCCCGCAAAGCGTGGACGGGGTGACTTACCCCAGCGAAGTGCAATTCCAGGAAAACCTGCCCAACGCCCCGTTCGCCCTCAAGGGCCCGAACGCTGAAGACCTGCCGTTGAGCCTGGTCACCCGCGACTTGTGGCACGTGTTCTACCAGAACCAGATGCAGATCAACGGCGGCAAGAACGACGGTTTCGTCGCCTGGGCCGACTCCGGTGGCCTGGTCATGGGCCATTACGCCCAGAGCCGTTATTCCCTGCGCCTGTGGGACGTGGCCAAGGAGTTTGTGCTCTGCGATAACTTCTTCCAGGGTGCGTTTGGTGGCTCGTTCCTCAACCATCAATACCTGATCAGCGCCACCGCGCCGTTTTACCCGAATGCCGCGCAGTCGGTGGCCAAGGCGCAGATCGCCACGCTGCAAAGCGATGACCCGACCGATACGCGTCTCAAGCCCCTGGATAAATCCCCGGCCAGCGCCATGACCGGCGCGCCGCAGTTCGGCCCCAGCGCGCTGACCCCTGACGGCTACGCTGTGAACACCCTGGCGCCACCTTACTGGCCGACCTGGATTCGTGACCCGGAAAACCCGGATTACGCAAAGCCTGACCTGCCCAACGTGCTGGTGCCGCAGACCCACGAACATATCGGCGACAAGCTGTCGAAAAAGAACGTCGACTGGGCCTGGTACGCCGGGGCGTGGCAGGCGACGCTGGATCAGTTCAAGGATTCGGGCGGCATTCCGAAGATTCCAAACTTCCAGTACCACCACCAGCCGTTCAACTATTTCAAGCAACAAGGCCCCGAGAACCGTGCGGAGCGTGACAAGCGCCTGCGCGATGGCGGCTTGGGCGATGAGTCGAGCACCAACAAATTCTTTGCCGATGCCCAGGCCGGCAAGCTGCCAGCCGTGAGTTTCTACAAGCCCCAGGGCAACCTGAATATGCACGCCGGTTACGCCGACGTGGCCTCGGGCGACCGCCATATCGCCCGCGCCTTAAAGGTGCTGCAGGAAAGCCCGCAGTGGAAAAACATGGTAGTCGTGGTGACCGTCGATGAAAACGGCGGCTGGTGGGACCACGTCGCCCCGCCCAAAGGCGACCGTTGGGGCCCAGGCACGCGCGTCCCGGCGCTGGTGGTCTCGCCCTTCGCGCGCAAAGGCACCGTGGACCATACGGTGTACGACACCGCATCGATCCTGCGTTTGATTACGCGGGTCTTCCAGCTGGAGGCCCTGGACGGGCTCAAGCAACGCGATGACGCCATGATTGCCCGAGGCCAGAAACCCATGGGGGATTTGAGTAACGCGTTGCAGTTCAGCGTGTAGGACGCTTATCCAATAGCGACATGCCTGGCGATTTAGCACGCGGTTTTCCTGGTCAACCGCTACTGTGAGGAGGTGGGCTTTCATCCCGCGCAGACGGGCCTTCGCTGACAAGGAACCAAGTATGTTCAAACCGACCAGGTTGTCCTTCACCCTGGCCGCACTGCTGGCCAGTGCGGTCGTACACGCCGACATCGAAGTACCACTGGGCAGCGCTCAACGGGTCACCCAGTTGTTCGCTTACCCCAATAACTGCAATGTGATCTGCTTTCGGCCATGGACGCTGGAGCAGACCGCCGAGCACTACCTCAACCAAAGCTTGCAGCGTGACGGCTATAGCCGAGCCAAGGTCAGCGTCAAAAACCATGAAGGGCAGCTCGCGGCGACCTTCAGCGGTGTACCTGAGAGTTACGGCCAGCCCCTGAGCGCGCTGCTTAATACTGCTGACCTGGCCTACCAGGGCGCGAGCAAACTCAACAGCGACGGCAAGTGGGCCTACAACTGGTACCTGTTCCTGCCGCTGGGCATGGCCCTGGAAAACCGCAAGAGCATCGAGTTGCTGCATTTCCCGCCGGATTATTCACTGACCCAGGCCCAGGATTACCTGGAGTCGGCCACCACCGACCGCTGGGCCAGCCTGCTCACCGACAACGGCGTGCCGGCCACCGAAACCCCGGCCTACCAGACCATCATCGACATCGCGCCCATCGCCGCGCCGTCCAACGCGGGCAAGGACCTGGAGAACGTCTACGGCTACTTCACCGACTACCAGACCCGCATGGTCAGCGAACTGAGCCTGCACCCCAACGGCTCACTGCCAATGGTCGCGTTCGGCGCGCCGGTGCGCAGTTGGGTCAAACAACAATACGGGCAAACCGTGGGTGTATTGGGCCTGGCGCAGATCAGCCCTGTCGCGGGCAAGACCGTCTCGGTGCTGGGCGCCAACCACCCCAGCTACATCTGGTACGCGGCCAGCCCGGACACCTATGACGGTAACGAGCAGAAAGCCGACGACGCCGGCTTGAAAGTGATGGGCCAGGACTTGAGCGCCGCCTGCTGGCAGGCCGGAATGGGCCAGAAACCGGCGAGCGATCCGAATGTGCTGCTCAAGGCCTGCATGAACACCTGGCAGGTCACGCGCAAAGAGCAGACCTGTGAGTTGTTCTACTCCTCGGTGCGCAACCTGACCCCGGAACAAGCGAATGCCAAATGCGCCACGCCCGCGATCAAAGCGCAGCTCAAACAGCTGAAAAACGCAGCGCCTGCCCCTGCGCTCACCGCCCCGGCGCTGTAGAGCGCCCAAAAAATCCGATTTCTACTGTCAAGGTTGACAGTAGAAATCAGATCCATGTTCAGCGAGTCTTGAGGCGGGCCCATCCGCTGCAAGACTGGCAGTCAGACTCCATCCGCAGGTCGAGGCAGCCCCACCAAGGAGAGTTATGAAGACTCAAGCCATGGATAAGGCTAAAACCACTGTGTCTGGCTGCCTGTACCCATTCAAGCCGCTGCTCATCAAAGACGGCTACCCCTCGTCCGAGCACTTCCAGGTCGTACAAGCCACCGATGGCACCGAGGCCGGTGTCCAGGCTCGCACAGCCTTTGACAGCCGCCTGCGCATCGCCAAGGTCTCCGGTTACGCCGTGAGCGAGCGACGTCCGCACACGTTGCAACTGTCACCTCGCATCCACCTCTACGACTGTTGGTTCTGCGGCCTGATGCGGCACTCCTGCAACCCCAATGTGTTTTTCGACACCACCTACCTGGAGCTCTGGACCGTGCAGCCCATCCCCGCAGGCGCCCCGTTGACCCTGGACTACGCGAGTACCGAGGACGCGTTGTTCCGGCAGTTCGCTTGCCACTGCGGCGAGCTGAACTGCCGAGGCTGGATCACCGGCAGCCAGGAGCCGTTGAACGCCGAAGGACAGGCGTTCATGACCCGTTGGCGGATGCGCAAGCGACCTTAAGCTTCGCCCAACGGGCGCAGGCGATACTGTGGCGGCAACTGCTCGAAGCCACTGATGGTGGTGTTCAAGCTCTTCCAGCGGCCATCCTTGATGCCGTAGATGCAGCCATGGATCGACAGGCTCTGCCCACGGTGCCAGGCGTTTTGCACAATGCTGGTGTGGCCGACGTTGGCCACCTGCTGGATCACGTTCAGCTCGCACATGCGGTCCACCCGTTCCTCTTCAGTCGGCAATTGCGCCAGCACGTCACGGTTTTCATAGTAGAGATCGCGGATGGTGCGCAGCCAGCCGTCGATCAGGCCGAACTGGCGGTCCTGCATCGAGGCACGCACGCCGCCGCAGCCATAGTGGCCGGTGACGAGGATATGTTTGACCTTGAGCACATCGACCGCGTACTGGATCACCGACAGGCAATTGAGGTCGGTGTGCAGCACCACGTTGGCGACGTTACGGTGTACGAACAAATCACCGGGCAGCATGCCGACGATCTCGTTGGCCGGTACGCGGGCGTCGGAACAACCGATCCACAGGTATTCAGGGGTCTGCTGGCGGGCGAGCTTGGCGAAGAATTCGGGATCTTCCTGTTTGATCGCATCCGCCCAGCGTTCGTTGTTATCAAGCAGGTCTTGTAGTTCGTTCATCAGGGAAAGCCTCAGGAATGATGCGCAGCTTTGACAGACGACCGCCCGTCCGGGTCACGCCGATCATAAAGATAGCCGGCGGGCAATTACTTGAATCTTGGTGGGCCATGCCTGTCCACACACTATAAGCCCCACAGTATGAGGATTGGCCATGACTGAATCACGACGTCCCTACGGCGCTACACAGCCCGAACCGATTGACGACAACGAAGACCGCATGGGCTCGATGCGGGAGCTGGATTTTGACGAAGAAGAGCCGACGGCTGAGATCGGCAACGAGATCCCCCTTCACGAGCGCGAGCACCTGATGCCCGACGAACGGGTGCGTGAGGCCGGAATGACCGGGGCTTCGACCGATGATCATGAATCGACTGATGATGATATGAGCCCGGAAACGCTGATCCATGAAGATGGTGCGCGGGATGCTCGGGAGGAAGGTGAGGATAATGCGGCGGATTATGACCTGAGCATTGTGGATGAAGATGAGATTGGCGGCGGGAATGGCTTGGATGAGGCCGAGTTGGCCGACATTGACCCTGTAGACGGAAACCGCTGATGCAACACGGTAAAAATGTGGGAGGGGGCTTGCCCCCTCCCACATGGATTTCAGTGCTTAATCGACCAGTGTGCAGGCCATGACGACCGCATCTTCGCGCCCGCCGACAGCCGGGTAGTAGTCCCGACGACGCCCAATCTCGTTGAAGCCATAGCGCTCATACAAACGGAACGCGCCGGTGTTGCTGTCGCGCACTTCCAGGAAGCATTCGCGAGCCTTGGCGGCATAGGCGCGGGACATCAGGTGCTCCAACAGCGCCAAACCCAGGCCACGGCCCTGGTTTTCCGGCTTGACGGTGATGTTCAGCAAATGCGCTTCATCCAGGATGATCTGCACCACGCCGTGGCCGACCTGCTGCTCGCCTTCGAACATCAGCCAGATCTGGTACTTGCCCAGCCCATCGAGAAAGATCCCGCGGGTCCAGGGGTGGCTGAACGCCGCGTATTCGATTTTCAGCACGGCGTCGAGGTCAGCCTCGGTCATCGGGCGGAAGGATAAAGCCTCACTCATCGGTTGTTTTCCAGCGCGCCATCAGCCGGCGCATGGCTTGCCAGACATCAGCCTTACGCTGTGGCTCTTCCATTAATAATTCCAGGCCCGGCAGGGCCCATACCGAACCCAGGCCTTCGACCTGCAGTTCGCGGTACCAGGATTCTGCATTCGCCTCACCGGCAAACCGCACGGCGGGCAGCCCGATCAGCCACAGGCACACGCAGGGTTCGTCCTCCAGGCGTGCCGACACGAAGCCTTGCACAAAATCCCGCGCCGCTTCCGGGCCCTGGTCCATGGTGCCGCGCACCAGCAACGGCCAACGTACCGGGTCGCCAACGATTTGCGGGCTGTCGGGCAGGCCGGCGGCGCGCAACATGTCCTTGAGCAGCATGTAGGCGGGGTCGCGGGTCTGGAAGCGCTCGCCGGTGGGCAATTCCACCAGCAGCAGGCAGCGCCCGGCCCGCAGCAGCTGCAGGGCGAAACGCGGTGGCGGCACCACCGGCGCCTTGACCACCGGGGCGGCCTCTTCGGCCACCACCGGCTTGGCCATGGGCGAGGGGCGTGGCACTTCGATCTTGGCCCGTTCGACCGCCGGGCGCGCCTGCGGCACTGGTTTGGCCACCACCACCGGGGCGGCGGCCTCCTCGCCCGAGGTCTCGAACGCCTCATAGGGCTCAAGCGCCTCTAACAGCTCGGGCCGCGACGGGGCGGCGAACGGCAGTTCAGTGCGGGGCAGCCAGTTGACCACCTGCATGGCGGTCAAGTAAGCGCGACGTCGGGACTCGATAAGCACAGCTCGGCCACTTGTGGATAAGTAAAGAGCGGGGATTCTACCGCTGTTCGGTAACAATCGCCCACTGTGCACTGACCGGCTGTGGATAAATCCCGCGCCTGATGCAGTACAATCGCGACTTTTAATCGCCAACCAGCCGGCCATTCCCATGATCGAACCCAAGCGCGTCCTGCGCGCCCTCGCCGAACACTGGGCCTTACTTGAGCCTCTGTGCGAACACTTCGACCAAGGCACCCTGAGCCTGAGCGAGCTGCGCACACAACTGGCCGCCCAACAACTGGACAGCACGCCCCAGGACATCACCAGCCTGCTGGACGTGTGGATTCGCCTGGACATCCTGGTGCCTGTCGCCAAGAGCCCCAACCGTTTCGAGCTCAACGCGCAGATCCACGACTTCCTGGCTTATCTTCGCAAGGAGCACCGGCTTGGCCTGTGCCTGGAAATCGAGGCCTACCTGCGCCATCTGGAGCGCCTGGCCGGTTATATCCAGGACGCCTTCGACATCCGTGATGGCCACGACCTGGCCCGCCAGCTGCGCCTGCTCGATATGCGCGTACGCGACGTACTGAAAAAACTCGCCAACGACGAACAGGCCCTCGCGGCCGTGGCCGACCGCGCCAAGACCAGCGACCGGCAGATCCCGTTGCGCCAGCGTTACGCCGAAGTCCTGGCGACCTGGGACGAGTACGTCGAACCAATGATCCAACTGGTGAACGCCGACGGCGCCTTCGAACAAGGCGTGCGCAAGGTGGAAAACGTACTGTTGCGCATGCTCACCGAGCAACAGCGTCTCGGCCACCTGGTGGACGATGACATGCTGCTGCGCACCCACGCGCGCATCCTCGAAATGCAGACCAGCGCCCAACTGACGTTGCGTCATGCCCGCGAACTGCTGTTGCCGCTGCGCGAAGAAGCGCGTCGGCACAATGCCGTGACCCGCGGCGCGGCGCTGGCGCTCTCGGCCATCCGCCGTAAAGGCCTGGACGCGGTGCCGCAGGCGGCGATGCCGATGTTTACCCGGCCGCAAAGCACCTTCCTGGGCAGTGCCAGCCAGGTCGAGGCCTATGTGTATGCGCTGGCGAACTTCGAGCCGAAACCGGCACGGTTCCCCAAGGCGCACAAATCCCACAAGGGCGAAGCCCAGCGCGCGCCGCGTACAGTCAAGGAAATGCTCGAGCGCTGCGAAGACGCACTGCCGATGCCGGACCTGATGACCTGGCTGCTGGAGCAGGAGCCGGACGGTGCCACCGACGAATTGCTGTACTGGTTCTCGCGGCTCTCGCGCGAAAAACGCTTCAAGCGCGAGCGCCTGGAACGCCGCGACTACCACACACACGAGCACCAGGTCAGCCTGCGCTCATTCGCCCTGCTCCCGGCCGGCACCGACGCCGCCGAGCATCCTGCGAGTACACCTTATGCATCTTGATCTATCCGAACTGTCCCAGCTGGCGCCGATCTTTCGCGAGCTGTTCAAGGGTTACCACGTCAGCCGCCGCGACCCCGAGTTGTACGCACAGCTGTCGAACTTCCAGGACCAGTACCGCACGCTGTTCAAGGCCCTGGGCTTTGAGCTGGTGTGCGATACCCGTGGCTTCTACTACTTCGTGCCGGACTCCGCGATTGCCAGCGCCCAGGTCAACAAGACCGCCCAGCGCCTGGCGCTGTTCACCTTCATCATTGTCGAGCACCTGGCCGACCAGGGCCGCGACCCGATCGCCGTTCTCGACGGAGGCAGCCTCGGCCGTGATGAACTGCCGTCCCTGCTGGAAAAGTATCGCGACCTGTTTATCCAGGCCGAAGTACAGACCCAGGAAGAACTCGAAGAAAAAATCATGCGCCGCATGACCCAACTGGGTTTTGCCAGCGAAGACAACGGCATCTATCGCTTCCTGCCACCGATGCACCGCTTCCTCGACGTGTGCCTGTCGGTGCAGCAGGACCGTGACCTCGCCGCCAGCGTGCACAGCGTGTTGCCGTTGCCTGCGCCAGTGATCATCGACGAAGACAGCGATGAAAAATTGCTGAAGACCGATGACCCACTGGACTTGAGTGACTTCGCGCAAGAAAGCGAAGAAGACGCCCTGGCCCGCGCCATTGCCGAAGAACAGGAGACCGACGCATGAGTAAGGAACGCTACGGCATCCGCCGCTTCGCGCTATTGAACACCGCCGGTTACAGCCTGGGTTTGTTCCCGCTGGAAGAACCGCTGTCGGTGTATGGCGCCAACAACCTGGGTAAATCCGCGTCGATCAACGCCTTGCAGTTCCCGATCCTCGCGCGCATGTCGGACATGAGTTTCGGCAAATACACCCTGGAGCAATCGCGGCGCTTCTACTTTGCCACCGACACCAGCTACATCCTGGTGGAAGTCTCCCTGCCCCACGGCCCGCACGTAATCGGCGTGGTCGGGCGCGGTCCGGGCGGCGGTTTTGGTCACCAGTTCTTTGCCTATGCCGGCAAGCTGGACCTGGCCCATTACCAGAAAAACGACACCTGCCTGCGCCAGAAAGAGCTGTTCACCAACCTTGAGCGCGAGGGCCTGAAAGCCTACGAACTCAAGCCGGATGAACTGCGGCGTTTGCTAGTGGGCGGTCACACGTCGATCCCGCTGGACCTGACCCTGATCCCGCTGCGCTCCACCAGCGAACAGAGCCTGAAGACCTTCCGCGCGCTGTTTATCAACCTGTTGCACATGCGCGAAATCACCGCTGCCAAGCTCAAGCAGCTGTTCCTCGATGCGTTCGAACACAGCCTGCGTTCTGGCAGCGTCGATTACATTGCCGCATGCGAAGAAGCCTTCCGCGATGTGCGACGCATGGAGCAGGACTATAACTCCCTGGTCGCTGCCGGCCCGCTGGTCGAAGCCTTGGCCAATGGCGTTCGGCAGCGCGACGCCCTGCGCGGCAAACTGCATCGCCTGTCGCCGCTGCTGGACTCGCTGCTGGGCACTTGGTCGGACTACGCCAGTGCGCGCAAGGAAGAACTGACCATCCAGGCCGAGCACTACCGCAACGAGCAGGACGCGCTGCAGAACGACCAGCGTGGCGGCACCCAGGAGTTGATGCGCCTGGAGCGTGAAATCAGCGGTATCCAGCGTTGGCTGGGCGAGCTGTCGGTGCTCAAGCATCGCTTTGCCCTGGTGGATGACGTCAAGGTGCTGGAGCAGCAACTGCTGGCGGCCAAGGACGCTCACGATGAACTGGCGGGCGCCCTGGCGCAGTCGCGGCAGTTCAGCGCCGAGGATTTGGACGAGCGTCTGCGCGACCTGGAAAAACGCTTGAAGTCGGTCAAGCAGCAGCTTGATCACGCGGATAACAACAGCTACGCCAAACTGCGCGAAGAGTTTTCGCAGCAGGATGTCGAGCGCCTGATGCGCCTGTTCAACAGCTCGTTGTTCAGCCTGCCGCTGGGTGAGCACGGCATCACGCTGGACGAGGACGGCCAGTGGGTCAAATCCCTGGAGCAGATCCTGGATGGCTTCAAGGGCGAGCGCTTTGAAGTGCCGGGGCTGTCCATCGACATCTCGCACATCGAACCACCGGCGTTGCAGGCCCTGGCGGATCGCGCGGCCTTGCGCGACCAGAAAGAGCGCCTGGAAAAAGAACTCAAGCAACTGAAAACCCAGCAAGCCGTGGCCTCTGACCGCGCTGCGAGCAAGACCCAGACCGAAGCGCTGTACCAGCAGGTGCTCGACGCGCAAAAGGCTCTGGAAGACTTCCGCCGCGCGCAAACCCTGAGTGCAGAGGAAGGCGAAAAACTGGAAAACCTGGCGCAGATGGAAGCAGCCCAGGATGAGTTGAAGCGTTCCAGTGACGCCTTTACCGAACGCGTCCAGCAACTGTCCGCCAAGCTGCAACTGGTAGGCCGGCAGATCGGCGATATGGAAGCCAAGCAACGCACGTTGGATGACGCCTTGCGCCGTCGCCAACTGTTGCCGGCGGACCTGCCATTCGGCACGCCGTTCATGGACCCGGTCGATGACTCCATGGACAACCTGCTGCCGCTGCTCAATGACTATCAGGACAGCTGGCAGGGCTTGCTGCGTGCCGATGGCCAGATCGAGGCACTGTACGCTCAGGTGCGCCTCAAGGGCGTGGCCAAGTTCGACAGCGAGGATGACGTAGAGCGTCGCCTGCAATTGTTGATCAACGCCTATGCGCACCGTACTGATGAGGCACTGACACTGGGCAAGGCACGCCGTGCGGCGGTCACTGACATTGCGCGGACCCTGCGCAATATCCGCAGCGACTACGACAGCCTGGAACACCAGTTGGCGCTGTTCAACCGCGAGATCAACAAGCGTCAGGTGTCCAACCTGCAGAGCTTCCGCATCGTGCTCGCGCCGAACAAGGAAGCCCTCAAGCATATCGACCAGATCATCCACAGTGCTGGCCAGTACGAAGAAGGCGAAACCCTGTCGGTGTTCGACCTCAGCCAAAGTGCCGAGCAGGACAACAAGAACGAAGAGGCCAAGGAATACCTGGCCCGCCTGGTGGCCGCCAACCATAACCAGTTGGGCCTCAAGGATCTGTTCGAGCTGGCTTTCGAGATCACCAAGGTACACGGTCAGCCGGTGATCCACACCGACATCGACGGTGCGGCGTCCAACGGCACCACCATGACCATCAAGGCGCTGACCAACATGTACTTGTTGCTGCACTTGATGGACCGCGACCAGGCCGGCCGCGTGCGTCTGCCGTACTACCTCGACGAGGCGGCGGATATCGATGAGAAGAACCAGGCAGCGCTGCTGGAAACCAGCTTGCAACTGGGCTTCGTGCCGATCCTGGCGAGTGTGAAGCCGCAGGTGTCTGCCCAGGTGGCAATCGACCTGGAAGGCGGCAGCGGGCCGAACGGGATCTACATCGATGAGGCGGACTGGAAGTACATCCGCCGCCACGATGTGGTGAAGGCAACGGTGAATGTGCAGGCGGATGAGCCGGAGTTGGATGAGGTCTGACGCTTTGCGCTGAAATGTAAAAAGGCCGCGATCGGATGGATCGCGGCCTTTTTTTGGGCTGGGGTTTTGCGGTGTTTTTGACGGCCCTATCGGGGGCAAGCCCCCTCCCACATTGGATTTGTGAACACATTTAAAATGTGGGCCTCGGTCTATTTACCGAGTGGGATTTTAGGCGCCCAGGTCAGCCATTCTTCTTCGAATTTGTCGAACAGCGGGAAGGTTTGCTGCGGCCGCGCGGTGTTCCCCATACGCTCGCCATCTGGCGTGGCAAATGCGATACCGCCGGCCACCAGCGTCTCCAGGGACTCGGTACGCACCGTCGCGCCCTTGAACAAGCCGAAGTCGAGGCCGAAACCGCTGGTGTTCCAGAAGCGGCTGCCACTGCGTACCAGCGGCGCGTATTTGGGTTCGATCAGGATGTGGATCAGCACGCGGTCAGCGGTCTGGCCTAACTCGTAGCCGGTAACCTTGCCCACGGTGACTTCACGGTAGGTCACCGGTACACCTTCCTTCAGCGAGCCACGGCGTGCGGCGCTGAGTGTCAGGCTCAGGCCCGCTTCTTGACGGACAGCTTCAGGGGGCTGGTCCAGCGCGACGAAACTCTTCTGCGGGCCGGCATTTTTAGCGGCCGGCTGCACCTCGATGTATTGCCCGGTGACCAGGGTTTCCAGGTTGGAGGTTTTCATCAGCCCGAGCTCTGGCTTGACCACCCAGAACTGGCTGCCGACGCGCGCGATGCGGTCCGCTACTTGGGTAATACGCGCGCTGAGCAACACCGATTGCATATCGGCACTGAGGTCTACACTCTCGATCTTGCCCACATCCAGGCCTTTGAAACGTACCGGTGTGCCTGGACGCATACCATCAGCACGGTCGACCTTGATGGTCACCAGGGTGCCATGCTGATTGGCAGCCTCACGGTCGGCAAACAAGCGGAAACGTGGGATGCGCTTTTTCAGCGGTACGTTCGGCTGCGGCGTTTCGAAGGCAATACCGCCGGCCATCAGGCTGGCCAGGGATTCACTCTTCACCTGGATACCACCGGTGAGGCCGCCGGTCAGGGTGACGCCGCTGGCATTCCAGAAGCGCGTCGAGCCGTTAACCAGGTTTTCGTATTCCTTCTCGATATGAACGCCGATCACCAGTTGCTTGTTCTTGCGCGAGAACTGGTAGCTCTGCACCGAACCGACCTTGACCTGCTTGTAGAGGATCGGGCTGCCGACATCCAGGGAGCCGAGGTTGTCGGTAAATAAGACCATGTGCAGGCCTGGGGAACGCAGGTCCAGCGGCGGCGCCTTGGCACGGGCGACGAATTCGCGTTGCGGGGCGCTGCCTTTGTCACCAGGGCGAATGGCGATGTAATTACCTTTGACCAGAGCTTCCAGGCCGGTAATACCGGCCAGCGAGATAGAAGGTTTGACGACCCAGAACTGAGTGTCCTGAACCAGGTAGTCTTCGGCCAGTGGGTCGAGGGTCAACTCGGCGTTGGCGCTGGACAGGTCCGGGTCAATCTTCAAGGTTTTCAGGCTGCCAACCTGAATGCCTTTGTACATCACCGGTGTACGCCCAGCCTGCAGGCCTTCGAAGTCAGTGAGCTTGACCTTGGCCTTGATACCGGCAGCGGCAGCGTCAAAATCTTCGTACAGGCGGAAGGGCAGGCTCGGATCGGTCGGCGGGCTGTCCTTGCGATTCTCCGGCGTGGCGAAGGCAATGCCGCCGGCGACGATACTGGAGAGGGACTCGCTGCGCACCTTCACTCCAGACAGATTGGCATCGATGCTGATGCCGCTGGCGTTCCAGAAACGGGTGTGTTTGCGTACGAGGTTGGCGTAGGTCGGCTCGATGTACACCTTGATCTCAACGGTGCTTTGGTCCTCGGAGAGCAAGTAGCTTTTGACCTGGCCAACCTGTATCTGCTTATAGAACACCGGGCTGCCACGGTTGAGCGAGCCGAGGCGGTCGGCCTTGATGGTCAGGTGCAAGCCAGGCTTGGCGTCGGACAAAGGCGGCTCTTCGGAGAGTGCCTTGAATTTGCGTGTGGGCTCACCGTCACCTGGGCTGGCGGCGATGTAGTTACCCGAGACCAAGGTTTCCAGGCCGGTGATACCGGCAAGGCTGACACTGGGCTTGACCAGCCAGAAGCGAGTGTTGGTCTTGAGGTATTGCTCGACATCCTTGTTCATCTCGATGGTGGCAATCACCCCGCGATTATTGCCTTCGTCGTCAAGGGCAAGAGTCTTGACCTTACCCACGGACATGCCTTTGTAGACCACTTCGGTTTTGTTGGCCTGGATGCCTTCGCCGCTTTCAAAGCGCACCTGGATCTCAATACCCTGCTGGGAATAGGCACGCCACCCCAACCAACCCCCGATGATCAGGGCAATCAGGGGCAACACCCAAATGGCCGACCAGTTGGAGGCCGGGCGGGTTTTAGCTTTTGGCAAATCACTCATGGTCGTCGTCCGACTCCGTGTTATCCCAAATCAGTCGGGGATCAAAAGTTACAGCGGCAAGCATCGTCAAAATCACCACACTGGCGAACGCCGCAGCGCCAAGGTTGGCCTCGACACTGGCAAGCCGTCCAAAGTTTACGACCGCCACCAGTATGGCGATCACGAAGATATCCAACATGGACCAGCGTCCAATGAATTCAATAAAGCGGTACATCACAATGCGTTGTTGCGCGGAAAGCGGTTGGTGGCGCTGCACCGAAAAAAGTAGCAGGCCGATGCCTACCAGCTTGAATGTCGGCACCAGGATGCTGGCGATAAATACCACGGCGGCGATGGGAAACATACCGTGCTGCACCAGTTGGATCACGCCTGCCATGATGGTGCTGGGATCCCCCTGGCCGAGGGAGTTAATGGTCATGATCGGCAACAGATTGGCAGGGATATATAAAATCGCTGCGGTGATCAGCAAAGCCCAGGTACGTGCGAGGCTATTGGGACGACGGGCATGGATCAACGCACCACAACGGGTGCAGATCTGCTCATCGGTATCGGCTTCCTGCCTGTTCAACTCGTGACATTCGGTACAAATCAGAATGCCTGCATCAATCGCCCGCATGCTCATCCTCTCCTGACAGCGCTTGCCAGATCTGGTGCGGCGACATCACCACCTCAAGCAGAACCTGAACCATTAGTAGACTGACGAAGCAGACCAGACCCAGGCCAATCGTGATTGAGGCCATGTCGGCGAGTTTCACGATCGCCACCAGTACGCCCATCAAGTAGACCTCCAACATTCCCCAATCTTTCATATGGTGGTAGATGCGGTACAGCAGCAGGCCGTAACTACGGCCGATCTTCCAACGAATACTGAGCAGCACCGCCAGTTGGCAAAGCAACTTAAGCAGCGGAATACCCATGCTGCACAGGAACACCACGGCGGCGACACCTTGCATACCAGTATCGAACAGGCCGACTACGCCACTCCACACGGTGTCTTCTGAGGACTGCCCGAGTAGATTGAGCTGCATGATGGGCAGAAAGTTCGCGGGGATGTACAGCAACAGCGCGGCGAATACCAGGGCGAGGCTGCGCTCCACAACATTATGGCGGTGAGCGTACAGCTCATAACCGCAACGCGGGCATTGGGCTTTTTCACCGAGGGCGAGCACGGGTTTGCGCATCAGCAAGTCGCACTCATGGCATGCCACGAGGTTGTCCAGTGATAAATCCGACACCTCAAGGGTATCAACCGGATCCGGCATAGATAGGGCTCTGACTCTAAAAAAGGTTAGGTACCTATTCTAGTGGTCTGGTTCAGAAATAACTGTGCAAATTTGTCGTGCCTCTTTCTGCACTTTTCGACCGAGCAAAACAAAACCCCATCTGCTTTCGCAAATGGGGTTTCGGAATTTAATCTTGACGATGACCTACTCTCACATGGGGAAACCCCACACTACCATCGGCGATGCATCGTTTCACTACTGAGTTCGGGATGGGATCAGGTGGTTCCAATGCTCTATGGTCGTCAA